>JAUHWG010000016.1 GCA_030424595.1 Polyangia bacterium | reverse complement strand
CCTCCCCTCCGAACCACCAAGCTCCCTCCCTCCGAACCACCAAGCTCCCTCCCCTCCGAACCACCAAGCGGAGCCCCTCCGAACCACCAAGCGGAGCCCCTCCGAACCACCAAGCTCCCTCCCCTCCGAACCACCAAGCTCCCTCCCTCCGAACCACCAAGCTCCCTCCCCTCCGAACCACCAAGCGGAGCCCCGACAGACTTCCTCGGGCGAGCGAGGGGCGAGGGTGGGACGCAGCGGGAGGACCCGTGCCTCGCGCGGAGACACGCGTACCCTGTCTCTTCAAGCAGCTCAGCCTGTCCCGTGGCGAGCACGTGGCATGGGAGGACCCGCGTCGCGAGGGACCCTCCTCTCGCCCCTCGCCCGCCCGCCTACAGCCCCCGAGCTCCGCCCTCGCAAAGCCCGAGGTGAGCCTTCACCCACGGAAGGCCGACCGCATCACCAGCACCGCCCTCGCAAAGCCCGAGGTGAGCCTTCACCCACGGAGAGCCGACCGCAACCCGAGCTGCCCGAGCTGCGACCAGCCGACCCCTGAAGAGGGCCCCGCTCAGTCAGACGCCAGCGTCGGCGACTTCAGCAGCGCCTCGACATCGTCCATCGTCAGCTTCTTCCCGCCGGTCGTATCGCGCCCGAGCGCGCTCTCAGCGACCTCCCGCTTGCGCATCCCGAGCTCGACCATCTTCTGCTCGACCGTGTCCTCGCAGACGAGCCGGTACACGTTCACCGGCTTCTCCTGACCGATACGGTGGGCGCGGTCGGTCGCCTGGTCCTCGACCGCCGGGTTCCACCAGGGATCGTAGTGGATGACCGTGTCGGCCTCGGTGAGGGTGAGGCCGCTGCCGCCCGCCTTCAGCGAGATCAGGAAGACCGGCGGCCCGTACTTGGTCTGGAAGGTCTTGACCAGCTCCTCGCGGTTCTTGGTCCCGCCGTGGAGCCAGAGGTACTCGATCTTCATCTCCTCCAGCGCCGCGCCGATGATCTTCTGCATCTCGACGAACTGGGAGAAGACCAGCACCTTGGAGCCGGAGCCGATCGCGTCGGCGATCAGCTCCTTGAAGGCGTCGAGCTTGGCCGAGCCCGGCAGGGTCGCCATGTCCGGCAGGCCGAGCAGCTTCGGATCGCAGCAGATCTGGCGCAGGCGGGTGAGCGCCGCGAGGATCGTCATCTGCGACTTCTCGAGGCCGACCTCGTCGATCCTGCCCATGATCTCGGAGCGGGCGGCCTTGAGGATCCGGTTGTAGAGGCCGAGCTGGGTCCGGCCCATGTTGACGAAGAGCGTCTGCTCGGTCTTCGGCGGCAGCTCCTTGGCCACGTCCTCCTTGCGCCGGCGCATGATGAAGGGGCGAATTCGGGCCCGCAGCGCCTCCAGGGCGCCGCGGTCGCCGTCCTCGATCGGCCGGACGAAGGTCTTTTGGAACTCGCTGAGTTTGCCCAGGAAGCCCGGGGCGAGGAAGTCGAAGATCGCCCAGAGATCCGCGAGGTGGTTCTCGACCGGCGTGCCGGAGAGGGCGAGGCGATGCTCCGCCTTGAGCATCCGCGCCGACTTGGCGGTCGAGGTGGTCCAGTTCTTGATGTACTGGGCCTCGTCGAGGATCACGTAGCGGAAGGGGATCTTCGACAGCTCGTCGATGTCCCGGCGCAGGAGCGCGTAGGAGGTGACCGTGATGTCCCGCTTCTTGAGGAGGCGGCGGTTCTCCGCGCGGTCGGGGCCGTACCACATCAGGATCGACAGGCTCGGCGCCCACTTGGCGACCTCCTGCTTCCACACCGAGACGACCGAGGTCGGGCAGACGATCAGGGTCGGGGCTGGGCCCTCCTCCTCTTTGGCCTTGGTCAGGAGGGCGATCGCCTGGACCGTCTTTCCGAGGCCCATGTCGTCGGCGAGGATGCCGGTCATCCGGTTCTTGTGGAGCTGCCACATCCAGGCAAAACCAGAGCGCTGGTAGTCGCGGAGCTTGGCGGTGAGCGCCTTCGCCTTGCGCGGCGCCCTCGACGACTTCTTGCCGGTCATGTTCGACATCAGCTGCTTGACCTCCTTGGCGACCGCGGCGGTGGGGACCGCGGTCAGGAGGCGCGAGAGCGTGCCGAGCTCGAGGGTGGAGAGCTCCGCGTGGCCGACCTTGTCGAAGTCGATCGCGTCGGCGGCCTCGGCGATAGGCTCCAGGATCTTCGGGTCGAGCTTGGCGACCGAGCCGTCGGCGAGGGTGACCCAGCGGCGACCGTCGTGGAGCCAGCGGAGGAGGTCGCGGAAGGAGATGAGCCCGTCCTCGCCGTCGATCTCGACGACCGCCTCGATGTCGAGCACCGAGCCCTCGCGGTTCGACACCGAGACCTTCGGCGACGGCGAGTTCGAGCGGATCTTCGGCAGCGCCGGGACCCGCTTGTCCCAGGCCTCGGGGAGGAGGGGGATGCCGACGATCATAAACTCGACCGCGGCGTCGCCGTTGGCGATGAAGCCGTCGTCGCCCTCGACGTCGCGCAGGCCGAGGTTGGTCAGGACCTGGCGAGCCTCGGCCTCTGCGGCGAGGTCGCGGTAGAAGGAGACCGACTGACCGCCGTCGAGGTGGGCGGCGTAGCGGGGCGACTCCGGGTCGGTGCCCTGGATCTCGATCGTGACGTCTTGGTAGCGGGCGGCGAGGCGGACCTTGATCCGGGTGGCGTCGCCCTCGATCGTGGCGATGATCACGTCGATCTCGCGGGAGTCGGAGGCCAGCGCGAAGAGGTCCTTGCGCGGGATGCCGACGGTCATCAGCTGATCCGAGAGGGTGTCCATCTGATCGGCGCTGACCCGGCTGTCCATGACGATCTTGGGCTGGCGGGCGACCGCGGCGAGCACCCACGGCGGGGTGTCCGGGATCAGGAAGAGCTCGCCGGTGGTGAGGACGAGGAACCACGTCGGCGCCCCGGCGATCACGCGGCCCTCCTCGACCTCGAAGGTGCGGCCGCGGATCGGCTCCTCCAAGAACGCGTGGAGGTCGATCGTCGCCGAGCCCTTGCGCGGCTCGGCGCGGACCCGCAGGGCCAGGGGCTCGCCGACGAAGCGCAGGCGGCCGACCCCCTTGAGGCTGACGGACGCGTTGCGGGCGAAGTAGAGCATCCCCGCGAGGGCGACGTCGTCGAGGATGTGGGTCCCGTCCTCGGCCTCGTCGGTCTCCCAGTCGATGTAGTTCTGGATCATCTGGTCGCCAGGCGCGAGCCCCTGGCTCTTGCTCCTGCGCGAGTTTGTCCGGTCGACCGCACTCGCCCCGCCGCGGAAGACGTTCACGTGCCAGCGCCCCCTGCGGTAGTCGATCTGGTAGCGGCGGCGGCTCTGCGGGTCGGCGATCACGTCCTCGACCCACGGGTTGTGGGCCATCGTGATCTCGCCGCCCGCGAGATAGTCGCGGCGGAAGGTCAGGCCGAGCGCGACCGAGTGGTGGCAGACCTTCTCCCAGCCGTCAGTGAAGGTCGGGCAGGTGCAGCGCGCGAGAAGCGGGACTTCGCCCTTCCCGTGCTTCAGCGTCGCCGTGTGCGGGACCGGCTGGGAGCCGAGCACCTTGCCCCGCAGGACCTCTCCGTCGAAGACCAGGTCGGACACCTTGCCCCGCTCAAAGAGCTCGGTGCCGGCGGCGTAGGCCTTCGGAGAGGTCAGGTGCGAGAGCGCTTCAGGCTCCAAGAGGGGGAGAAAAGCCTCGAGATTGGACACGAAATTTCCTGCGGCGAAGTCAGCGGTTCTCTGCTCGGCCCGGCGAGATCCCCTAGCGAGGGGGTCTCAGGCGGCCTCTCGCTGGTCTGCACCAGGGAAAGGGTTCACATCGACACTTCGGCTCCGCCGGTGCTGGACAAACCAGCGACCTCGGCTCAGCCGACCACGAACCCGTGTATCACGCGGGATCCCTCGGGTCCACGACAAAAGGGCGTGGAGCGTCCCCGCCTGGGGTCACCCGGCTCGTCTGAGCGTCCGCGCGTCGAGGTCTCGATCCGCGCGGTAGCGCGCTCGGCGCGAAACCACGGGGCTAGAGCTCGGCGCCTGCGCGGCCGCGTCCTCCGCGAGGCCGATCCGACGGAGGAGCAGGGGCGTAGGGTCTTCGAGGCGCACCGGGCCGGCGGTGCTCGGTGCGATGATGGTCTCGATCATGGTGCGACGTCCTTTCGTTGGGCTCCGCGAGCCCCCCCGAGGGAGCCTCTTGGGCGCGTTCTCCGGGACGTTCTCCGGAACGTTCTCCGGGACGTTCTCCGGAACGTTCTCCGGAACGTTCTCCAGGGTCGCCGTCAGGGTCGTCGTCAGCGTCGGCATCGGCGTCACGGCGGTCACAGGTCTGGCCTGCAGCCCCGGGGCGGGGCCGAGCGGGGCAGACCCGACAGGCGGGGAGGCCACCGCCACCGCGAGCTCGACGAGCGGCGAGTTTGGCTCGGACGCGAGCGGTCCGACGACCACGAGCGCGGGCGAGTCGACCTCGACCGGTGAGACCGGTGAGCTCTGCGACCCCGCCGACGTCGACGCGCTCTACACCAAGCGGATCGAGCCTCTCCTCGCGACCGAGCGCCCGAAGAGCTGCAACCAGTGCCACCTCGCGGGGATCGACCTGTCGAGCTTCGTCCGCGAGACCCCCTGCGCGACCCTGGGCTGCATGACCGAGCGCGGCCTGGTCGACCTCTCGGCGCCGAGCGAGAGCGTGATCCTCGACTGGATCGGCAGGGCGACCCCGGAGGGGCTGGTCACCGAGGAGCTGATCGCGGAGGAGCACGCCGGCTTCCTCGCGTGGATCGAGGCGGCGGCCGCCTGCGACAGCTGCGGCGAGCTCGACGATCCCTGCGGCGAGGGCGAGGAGGGACCCGCCCCCTGCGGCGCCGAGGAGCCGCCGCTGGAGTTCGAGGATCCCGGGGACTGCGACGAGCTGACCTTGGAGGCGGTCTTCCGCAACAAGGTCTACGCCTGGCGCGATCGCTGCTACCCCTGTCACTTCACGAGCAAGCCGAAGCCCGAGGAGGCGCCGAAGTGGATCGAGGTCGGCGGCTGTGAGCTCGGCTCCCTCGCGACGATGCGCAACGTCGTCAAGGCCGGCTATGTCGACCTCGCGGCGCCGAGCGAGAGCCTCCTCCTGCTCAAGCCCCTCGCGGAGGACGCGGGCGGGGTGGTCCACGGCGGGCACGACAAGTTCGGCTCCCCAGAGGACCCGGCCTATGTCGATCTCCGCTACTGGATCGAGCGCGAGTCGAAGTGCCAGTAGCGGCCCTCTTGCGGCCCTCTTGCGGCCCTCGACCCGCTCTCCGGGCTCAGCGGAGGAGACCGCCGAGCCGACGCTGGGTCCGAGCGCGGCGCCAGTCCGAGCGGATGAGGCGGAGGCCGAGGGCGTAGACGGCCCAGAAGGCGACGCCGATCGCCAGCCCCGCGAGCGTCGGTCCGACCACGGGCGCCTCGACCCGGACCTCGCGCAGCTCGGCGGCGGCGCGCTGCCAGTTGATCGCCAAGAAGGTGACGACGACGCTGAGGAGGATCGCCCGCAGCAGGGTCCAGCCGGCGAAGCGGCGGCGGCGGCCGAGGCCGAGCCCCTCGCTCTCGAGGAAGCGGAGGAGGAGGCGGAGCCAGGCGCCGAACATCGGGATCAGCGAGAAGCCGACGAGACCGGCGAGGCCGGCGACGGCGTCGCTGAGCCGCTCGACGGTGATGGCGGGTCCGGAGAGCACGGCGCTGAGCGTAGCAGCCCGCGGCGACGCGGGGTCGAGGAGACTTCTCATCCGCGGTCCGCCGCGGGCGTGGCAAAACCCGCGGCGGAGCGGCCACCGCCTGGCGTATTCTCCGGCGATGCATGGAAACGGCGAGCTGACAGCGATCCAGGCCCGGGCGCAGGCGACCGTGAGCGGGATCCAGGACAGGATCTGCGAGGCTATCGAGGCGATCGAGCGCGAGCACGGCGAGGGCGCGACCTTCGTCCACGACCCCTGGGTCCGCGAGGCGGGCGGCGGCGGCGAGAGCCGGGTTCTCCGCGGCGATGTCTTTGAGAAGGCCGGCGTCAACGTCTCGGCCGTCTACGGCGAGCTCAGCCCGGACTTCGCCGCCCAGCTCCACGGCTCGGGCAGCAGCTTCTTCGCCACCGGCGTCTCGCTCGTCTTCCACCCGACCAACCCGCACCTGCCGACGACCCACGCCAACTTCCGCTACATCGAGCACGGCGACCGCCGCTGGGTCGGCGGCGGCGGAGACCTGACGCCCTACTACTTCCACGCTGAGGACAAGGAGTGCTTCCACCGGGCCTGGCAGCGCTACTGCGAGGCGTTCCCCGGGATCGCGGACTACCCGGCCTGGCGCGACTGGTGCGACCGCTACTTCTTCCTCAAGCACCGCGGCGAGCGGCGCGGGGTCGGCGGGATCTTCTTCGACTACGTCAACGTCGACCCCGCGATCGACGGGCATGACCTCCAGCTCCTGGAGTTCCTGAAGGCCGGCGGCGACGCTTTCCTCGAGGGCTACCTGCCGATCGTCGACCGCCGGATCGCGACCCCCTGGACCGCGGAGCAGCGGCGCTGGCAGGAGCTCCGCCGCGGCCGCTACGTCGAGTTCAACCTCCTCTTTGATCGGGGGACGATCTTCGGGATCAAGACCGGCGGTCGGACCGAGTCGATCCTCATGTCCTTGCCGCCACATGTCCAATGGGGCTACTGCGAAGAGCCCGACGCGGGGACCCCCGAGGCGCAGCTCCTGGAGGTGCTCCGCGAGCCGCCGCCGCCCGGCCCGATCGCGGGCTCTGAGCGCTGACGCGGACCGGCGAGGAGTAAGCTCGACTGCGCGCAGCGGGGGCCCCCTGGGGGGGACAGGGGAGGCTAGGGGGAACTCCCCTGCCCCCCCGCGCGGATGATAAGGGGTTCCCCCTGTGCCGCGGTCCGCTCCCGCTCACCGCCGTCGCAGCGGGGTGATCGGCGCTGGGATCAGGGTCCGACCGTGACATTCTCCCCCTCCCCATGGTCTCCCGGATCCTCACCGTCGCCGCTGTGGCGGCGTCGTTGGTCGGCGCGTCGCCGGCCCGCGCTTCGCCGACGGTCGGCGACGGATCGAGCGGCGAGGGGGGCGGAGCTGCTGCATCCGATGAGGGACGCCGAGGCGCCGACGAGCCAGGGGCGCAGGTCGACAACCCTGCCGACGACGGGACCGACGACGGGACCGACGACGGGACCGACGACGAGCCCGACAACCCTGCCGACGACGGGACCGGCGACGGGCCCGAGATCGACGACGACGAGGCCGGCGAGAACCGGCGGACCATCGTCGTCCAGGCCGCACGCTCGACGAACGATGAGCGGGCCTCCTCGGTCGTCCGGCGCCGCGACATCGAGGAGCGGCTGCCGCGATCGGCCCCCGACGCGCTGCGCTACGAGCCCGGGGTCTACGTCCAGCAGACGGCGCACAGCCAGGGATCCCCCTATGTCCGCGGCCTCACCGGTCAGCAGACGATCATGATGTTCGACGGGATCCGGCTCAACAACAGCACCTTCCGCCAGGGCCCCAACCAGTACTTCTTCACGATCGACTCGCGGACGATCCAGCGCCTCGAGGTGGTCCGCGGCGCGGCCTCGACCCGCTACGGCTCCGACGCGATGGGCGGCGCCCTCCTGACGACGCCGATCCAGCCGTCGATGGCGCTCGGGGACAAGGCCTGGACGGTGAGCCCGAAGGTCAGCCTCCGCAGCGGCACCGCCGACGGCGAGCTCGGCGGTCGCGGTCAGATCGAGCTCGGCTACAAGGGCAAGCTCGGCTTCATCGGCGGGGTCGGCTACCGCGACGTCGGCCAGCTCAAGACCGCGGGGCCGATCCGCTCGCCGACGACGGGCGATCCGGTGATGTCGCCCCGCTTCGCCGACGATGGCGTCACCCAGCTAGGCACCGGCTTCAAGGAGCTGACCGCCGACGGGCGCCTGGTCTGGCAGCAGAGCGACAAGCTGCGCCTGACCCTCGGCTACTACGACTATCGCCAGTTCGACGCGCCGCGGACCGACCGTTGTCCGCCCGCGACCGCCCCGGAGAACGAGTGCCTGACCTACGACGAACAGTTTCGCACGCTGGTCTACGCCGCCGCGGATCTCCAGACCAAGTCGGCGCTGGCGGAGCGGGGGCGCTTCACCCTCTCGTTCCAAAACCAGCACGAGCGTCGGCACCATGATCGGCCGTCGACGAGCACCCGCAACGACGGCCGCGACGATGTCTACACCGTCGGCGGCAGCGGCCGCCTACACACCCGCCGCTTCGCCCCGGCGCCCTGGCTCCGCGTCGGCGCCAGCTACGGCGGCGAGCTCTACTTCGACACGATCCGCTCCAAGGCCTGGAACGTCTTCTCCGACGTCGGCATCACCAGCCCGCAAAGCCGCGGCCAATACCTCGACGGCTCGCGCTACCTGAGCGCCGGGCTCTACGTCGAGGGGCAGGCGGAGCTGTGGGAGCGCCTAGAGCTGCGCGCCGGCGGTCGGGTGGCGGCGGCGCTGGCGAGGGCGGAGGGCGACGCGGAGTCGTCCTCGGCGGGCGTCGATCGGCGCTGGGTGACCCCGGTCGGATCGGTCGGCGCCGGCGTCCGCCTGAGCGACTGGCTGCGGGTGCTGGTCAACGTCGACCAGGGGTTTCGGGCGCCCAACCTCGACGACCTGACGAGCCGACAGCAGACCGGACCGGGCTTCCAGCTCGAGAACGCAGAGCTCAACCCCGAGCGGGCGCTCTCGCTGGAGACGGGCTTTAAGATCACCTCACCGTGGATCGAGGCGGCGGCCTTCGCCTTCCAGTCGAGGATCACCGACATGGTCGCCCGCGCGCCGGTGCAGGTGGACAGCTGCCCCCCGGGCTCCGCCGGCTGCGGCGCGTCGCAGACCGTCTTTCAGCTGGTCAACCTCGAGGACGAGGCGCTGATCCGCGGCTTTGACGGGGTGATCCGGGTGATCCTGCCCAAGGGGTTCGGCCTCCGGACGACGATCGCCTACGCCTGGGGCGAGGGTCCAAACCCGGTCGCCGGCGGATCGCCCTCGCGGCTCCCGCTCTCCCGCGTCCCGCCGCTCAACGGCGCCGCCGAGTTCACCTGGCGCTCGCGCAAGCTCGGCGTCTTCTCCGGGGCTGGCCTGCGCTGGGCCCGGGCCCAGACCCGCCTCGCCCTCTCGGACATGTCCGACGTCCGGATCCCGATCGGCGGCACCCCGGGCTTCGCCGTCCTCGACCTCCGCGCCGGCTATCGCTGGGGCCGGCGGGCGCTGATCTCGATGGTCTTTGAGAACGTCACCAACGCCGCCTATCGCTACCACGGCTCTTCGGTGAACGGCGCCGGTCGGGGGCTGCGGGTCTTCGCGGAGTTCGGCTTCTAGGGCCGAGGGTCACGGCATGGGGCGCGACACCGGAGTCAAGGCAGAGGGCGTGTCGGCGGCGGACTCCGGCTGGTATCGTGAGGCGGCGATGCTCGGGGCGGAAGAGGTGCCGCGGACAGGCGGTCTCGCCCGATCCTCCGGGGTCGTCGCCCTATGGGCGGCGGTCGTCGGCGTCCTCGCGGCGGTCGTGCTCATCGCCGCCGCGGTGGTCGGCGACCTCGACGCGACCCCGCCCTGGCGCGCTCAGGCTGGAGAGGGGGATTGGGGAACGCTAGAGAAGGCCGGCGCCGAGGCGAGCGCCGAGCTCGACAGCGACCAGCAGGTGATCCGCCTGGCGGGGTCGGGCTCCAACCTGCCCCTCACACGCGAGATCGCGGAGGCCTTCATGCGCCGCTTTCCGAGCAAGCGGGTCATCGTCTTTGAGAGCGTCGGCTCGACCGGCGGGGTCCGTGCGGTGAGCGACGGGGTCGTCGACCTCGGCCTGGTCTCGCGACCCCTCAGGCCCGCAGAGGACGGGCTCGGCCTGGTCGTCATCCCCTACGCGAGGGTCGCCGTCGCTGCGGTCGCCAACCTCGACGTGCCGGAGCCGGGGCTCAGCCGTCGCGAGCTCGTCGACGTCTACGCTGGGGAGCGCCGGCGCTGGGAGAACGACGCGCCGATCGTCGTCCTCCAGCGCGAGCGCGGCGACTCGAGCCACGAGGCGGTCGACCGTGCGCTGCCCGAGTTTGCGGCGGTCAACGACGCCGCCTATCGCCAGGAGCGCTGGCGGGTCGTCTACAACGATCGGGCGATGTACGAGGCGCTCGTGAGCACGCCGGGCTCGATCGGTCTCCTCGACGTCGGCGCGACCCAGACCCAGGCGCTCGCCCTCCGGGTGCTCGAGCTCGACGGCGTGAGGCCGACCGAGGCGAACCTCCGCTCGGGCCGCTACCCCTTCGCCAAGGACCTCTCCTTTGTCAGCGTCGAGCAGCCCGCCGGGCTCGCCGCAGAGTTCGTCGAGTTCATCCGCTCGAGCGACGGCCAGGCGCTGATCCGCCAGCGCGGCTACGTGCCGCTGACGGCCGCCTCACAGAGTTCGGGCGCGGGCGCGGGCGCGGGCGCGAGAGGGGCACCGTAGGACGATGGCGAAGCCCACACCGCGAGCGTCGAGCGCCGAGGTCTCTTCGCCTGGCCGCGGGGCCAGCTCGAGCCTCGCGCTCCGGCGCACCCTCGGCCTCCGCCTCCTGCCCCTCTCGGTGCTCCTCGCCCTCGTCGTCTCGACCGTCGCGCCGCTCGCCTACCTCGCCTTGGCCCTGCGCGAGCTCGGCGTCGAGGCTGAGGCGAGGGCCAAGCAGGTCGCCCGCGAGCTGCGTCGCGAGGTGGAGGAGCGGCCGGTCCTCTGGCGCTACGGCTCGGCCAAGCTCCTCACCCACATGGAAGAGATCGCCGCCTCTGCGGGGCTCCTGACGATCGCCGTCGTCGACCGCCAAGGACGGCCTGTGGACCTCGACTTCGAGCTCGGGCTCGACCGGCCGACCGATGTTCGGGCGCTGTGGGTCTCGGCGCCGCTGACCCTCCACGGTGATGTCGTCGCCGACGTCTGGGTCGCCGCCGACCCGCGGCCGCCGATCCGCGGCGCCCTCGGCCTCCTCCTGGGCTTCGGCGTCCTCGGCCTCGGCCTCGGCGCTCTGGTCTACTGGTTGCCGATGCGCGCGATCGGTCGCGCCCAGTCGCGGATCGGCGCCCTCATCGATCGCCTGGGGGGGGCCCGCGCCGCGCTCGAGGAGCTCAACGCGACCCTCGAGCTCCAGGTCGCCGAGCGCTCGTCGGAGCTCCGCGACGCCTACGAGGCGCTGCGGCGCAAGGAGGAGCACCTGCGGGCGCTCTCCGCCCGCGCGGTCGCGCTCCAGGAGGCCGAGCGTCGGGTGATCGCCCGCGAGCTCCACGACTCTGCGGGCCAGGCCCTGACGGCGATCCGGATCCACCTCCAGCTGATCGCCCAGAGCAGCGAGAGCCCCGAGGTGGTCGCCCGCCTCGCGGGCAAGACCCAGACGATCACCGACGCGACCCTAGAGGAGATCCGCCGGGCGGTGACGATGCTCGGGCCGGCGATCCTCGACGACGTCGGCCTGCCCTCGGCGATCGACCGCCTCTGCGACGATCTCCGCGAGGACGGTCATCTAGAGATCGAGGTCCGCGTCGAGCTCGACGATCGGGTCCTGACGCCAGCCCTCGAGAGCACGATCTACCGCCTGATCCAGGAGTCCCTGACCAACATCGCCCGGCACGCCAAGGCCCGCGCCGCCAGGGTCGAGCTGATCGC
This sequence comes from Polyangia bacterium, assembly GCA_030424595.1. Taxonomy (GTDB): domain Bacteria; phylum Myxococcota_A; class Polyangia; order Nannocystales; family Nannocystaceae; genus JADJRG01. The sequence goes on along the minus strand of JAUHWG010000016.1, from coordinate 218,305 downwards.
CGAGGCGGAGCGAGTGCGCCTGACGATCCGCGACGACGGCCGCGGCTTCGTCGTCGACGAGGCGATCGCCGCCAGCCGCAGCCACGGGCTCGTCGGTATGCGCGAGCGGGCGGAGCTCCTCGGCGGCGAGCTGGTGATCGACTCGACGCCGGGCGAAGGCACGGTGGTGACAGCGACGTTGCCGCGGGTCTCGGTCGCCGGTGATGGCGACGACTCAGCGCTGATCGTCGCTTGACGCGATCAGCGACGCGGACGAGGTTCTGCGACCAGGGTCCGGTAGGCTCGGTCCAGCGAGGTTCGCCCGTTGCCCGCATCCGGGGATCACGGGCTCCTCTCTGTCCTTAGAAACGACCGCGCAGGCTCAGCGCCGGCCGAGCGCCGACGATCCGCCCGACCGGGAGGAGCGCCCGGGTCACCGCCGACGCGACGAGGACAGGGACGTCGAGCCCGAGCCGAAGATCCCTGTCGACGACGTACTCGAGCCGCGGGTGGATGATCGCCGGGCTCTCCTCGGCCTTGATCGTCTCGACGCTGAGCGCGAGCTTGGAGAACCTCGGGGCGGTCGGCGAGAGCTCGACGCGCCAGACATCGACGGGCTCGACGGTCCAGCCCTTGATCGGCCGAAGCACCGCGCGCCAGCTGAGGAAGTGCTCCGACTTGAGACGAAATGACCTGCCGAGATCTCGCTCCGAGACGGTGGCGGGCGGCTGCGCGGCGCCAGAGGGGGGCGCGGCGGCGGTCGTCGGCGCTTGAGCCAAGAAGAGCCCGAGGAGCGTCGTCGACAGCATAGAAGAAGGGTATTCGCCGCGGCTGCGTTGGGCAAGCGCGCCGGACCGCGGGGCGATGACGCCAGGTGGCGAGGCGTCAGCGATCCTCGCCCGTCTTCGGCGCGTCGCTCGGCTCTTCGCCCGTCGAGCATCTCCCGCGGCTACGGCCCCCTCATCCACGCTGCCGGTCTGATACCCTCAAACGAGGCGACCTGGGACGACCATGAACATCACGACGATTCTTCCTGGGCTCATCGCCGCGACGGTGATCTTGTCCGGCTGCTCAGGCAAGGACGATCCGAACGCCACCGCGTCGTCGACCTCGAAGGGCAGCACCGGCACGACCGGTACGGCCGGTGACACCCAGGGTACGACGGCAGGATCCGGGGCCACGACCACGTCGGGCCTGACGACCTCGCCGAGCACCACGGATCCCACTGACACCACAGGGACCGCCAGCGACACCGACACCGGCTGTACCTTCCTCGGGTGCGGCGACGAGGGCTCGACTCTGGAGTCGTGCGACATGTTCGGTCAGGATTGCCCCGCGGGCGAGAAGTGCATGCCCTGGGCCAACGACGGAGGAAGCTCCTGGAACGCGACCAAGTGCTCGCCTCTCGACCCCGACCCGCAACAGCCCGGCGAGGTCTGCTCCCCTGAGGGCGGAGGTGTCAGCGGTGTCGACAACTGCGCCAAGGCCTCGATGTGCTGGGACGTCGACGTCGAGACCAATGAGGGCGTTTGCATCGCCTTCTGCGAGGGGAGCTACGAGGAGCCCACCTGCGACCCCGGCTTCCGTTGCGCAATTACTGGCGACGGGAGCTTGATCCTGTGCCTCCCACACTGCGACCCGCTCATCCAGGACTGCCCGAACGGCGAGACCTGCCTCCCGACTGACAGTCTCTTTGTCTGTGTCCTCGACGCTTCAGGTGAGGCCGGCGTCTACGGCGACCCCTGCGAGTTCGCCAACGCCTGCGACCCTGGCCTCTACTGCCTGCCCCCCGAGTACGTCCAGGACTGCAAGGGCGCCGGCTGCTGCTCCCCCTTCTGTGACACATCCGAGACCAACACCTGCCCCGGCGACACCCAGGAGTGCATCCCTTGGTACGAGGAGGGCTATGCCCCGCCTGGCAATGAGGACATCGGGATCTGCGGCGTCCCGAAGTAGCGGGCGCAGGTGTACTCGACCCGCTGTGGGCCGCTAGCGGTCACGCTCCGCTCCGCTAGCGCGTCACCGGGACCGGCGGCCGCCGATCCGCGGCCGCCGGTCCGCGGCCGCCGATCCGCAGCCTCCGATCCGCAGCCTCCGATCCGCGGCCTCCTCCTGGCGAGGCGTCAGCGCTCGCCCGTCTTCGGCGCGTCGCTCGGCTCTTCGCCCTTCCCATCCTCGCCCGTCTTCGGCGCGTCGCTCGGCTCTTCGCCCTTCCCATCCTCGCCCGTCTTCGGCGCGTCGGCGGTCCCCCGCCGCTTGACCTTGATCGCCCCCGCGTCGGTCATGCCGCCGGGGCGGATGAGGATGCGCTCCTCGTGGTTGGCGTAGCCCTGGAGGCGCGCTTTGCCGGGCCAGAGGTGGAGGATGACGTCGCCGCTCGGGACTTGCTGGAGCTCGAAGCTGCCGTCCTCGGCGCTGTAGCGCTGGCCCGCGGGGTCGAGGCTGGCCGCTCCAGCGCGGCCGTCGGCGCTCTGGACCGTGGCCATGTAGCCGCTGACCGGGGCGCCGGTGTCGGCGTCGAGGAGACGACCGCGGAGGGCCCCGCGAGCGGCGAGCTCGAGGGTGATCCCGTTGACCTCGCCCCCCTCGGGGATCGTCGCCCTTTGACCCGCGGTCCCCTCGGCGCATTGGACCTCGATCGCGACCTCGCCCGGGGGGAGGTCGGCGATCCGCCAGGCGCCGCCGGTGCGGAGGAACTCCTCTTTGCGGCCGCGGCCGCCGTCCGCCGGTTGTACGGAGATCGAGAAGCTCGCCGGCGGTTCACCCCCCCGCACCTGGACCCGGCCCGCGATCGATCCGCCCTCGGCCAAGGCGAAGGCGACGCTCGCGCTGCCGCTCTCGACCCCGGCGATCGACTCCTCGACGCCGACCCCGTCGCGGGCGTGCACGGTGTAGGTGCCCTCCTCGAGCCCCTCCAAGACGAACTCGCCGTCGATGTCGCTGACCGTACGGGCGATCTCGGGGTGGCGAGCGCGACCGCCCCAGTCGATGAAGGTCGAGGCCCCGGTCGCCCATACGGAGGCGTCGGCGATCCTGTCCCCGTCGCGGCTGCGGACGATCCCGCGGATGCTCCTGTCGCGGCGCGCGGTCACGAGGGTGAGCGTCGACGTCCGCCCAGGGACGACCTCGACCTCCTCGCCTGGGTCATCGTTGCTGGGATCGTCGGGGCCAGCCCTGCCGCCGACGCCGGGGCGGTGAAGCTTGACCTGGTAGATCCCAGGGGTGGTCGGGTCGAGCTTCCAGACGCCGTCGGGCATCCCTCGGAGGTTGCTCCCTCCGCCGCCAACACGGGAGACCTTGATCGACGCGGAGGTCACCGGCGCGCCGCTCGAGTCCTGGACGCGGACCTGGAGCGCGCCCGCGCGGGGGAGGGTGATCAGGAGATCGTCGACGTCGCGATCGCTCGGCAGCGTGACCTTCGGCGTGTCGACGGGGTCGGCCATCCCCTCGGCCTGGACCCTGTAGAACTCGTAGCCGCCGGCGGGCAGGTGGTGGATCTCGAAGGCACCGTCGACGTCGGTCACCGCGTGGGTCCCGGCGAGGGCGGCCGCGTGAGCGCCGGGATCGTCGGGATCCGCGGGGTCTCGCAATTCACCGCCGACGTAGGCCATCGCCACGCCGCGCCCGTCAGCGTCGACCACCCGGCCGCGGATCGATCGCCCGCTCAGCTCCTCGGCCTCCCAGAGCGCGCCGAGCAGATCGTCGCCGTGGAGGTCGACGGCGAGCGGCGCGAGCGGGGCCTCCCCCTGGGCGCAGCGAAGCTCCAGGTCGTAGGGCCCCGGCAGGAGGCCGCCCAGCGCGATCGCCCCGTCGGCGTCGGCCTGCGCCCGATCGACGATCGCCCCGGCGGCGTCATAGACCACGAGCCCCCCTTCCGAGCACGGCGTTCGACTCACGCGGCGGAGGAGACGGCCCTCGACGCGGCGCGCGGGGTAGACCTTGATCTCCACCTCCGCGGGGCTCTCGCCGATCACCAGGAGAACGCTCTCGCTCGCCTGCCCTCGCCAGGAGCCGGCGTGGACCTGCGGCTTGTAGCGCCCGGGTCCGAGGCCGGAGAAGGTGAAGCGCCCGTCCTCGCCGGTGCGGACCTGCGGCTCGGTCGAGAAGCTACCGCTGTAGGAGAGCATGCCCGGCTCGCTCGCGACCACCGGGACGTCGGCGACCGGAGCCCCGCTCTCGGCGGCGATCACCCGCCCGGAGAGGATGATCTCAGGGCGGAGGAGCACCTCCAGCACCCGCCCCGCAGGTCTGAACTCGACCAGACCGGCGCGGGCGTAGCCCTCGGCGCGGACCTCGATCTCGACGAAGGAGCGGGTGTCGAGCCAGAGGGAGAAGCGCCCCTCATCGTCGCTGTGGGTCGCCGCGGAGTCGGTCCAGACCAGGGCCTCCTCGACCGTCCCGCCGGTGATATCGCGGACCACCCCGCGGACCTCGGCGCCGCCCGGCCGGAGCCGGAGCACCAGATCGTCGCGGGCCTCGCCGGGGCCGACCCTCGTCGTCACGCCGACGGGTCCGCGCATCGACGGGATCGGCGGCAGAATAAAACCCCGCGCGGAGGCGATCAGGCGGTGTTGGCCGGGGGCGAGCGGCTCGATCAAAAAATGCCCGTCGCCGTCCGCGTTGACGCAGCGGGGGAGCCAGCCGAGCGCTGTGCTCAGCTCAGGCAGGGCGACGCAGACCTGAGCGTCAGCGATCGGCACATCCTCGAGGTCGAGCACATGGCCCGCGAGGCGCGAGCGCGGACCGAGCGGCGCGCCCTCGTCCCCCCCCGCGGTGGCCCCGTGGAGCTCTCTACCGACGAGGCCCCGCTCAGCGCTCGCGTCCGCCGTGGCCCCGTCTGGATCGCCGACCTCCGCACCCGAGCGGCCGAAGATCCAGAGGAGCACCGCGACGACGAGCCCGACGACGACGAGCAGAGCGCTCTTGCGCTTGTTGTCGGCCACGACGGCCAGCCTACCCCGCCTCGCCTCGATCTGCGCGCGCCCGAGCGAGCACAAACCAAGGCTCCCCTGCCCCTGCCCCTGCCTGCCCCTGCCTGCCCCTGCCCCTGCGCCCCGGGGGTGCCTGGGCAAGCGACCCCTCGGAGCTGCCTATTCGATGACCGAGTCGGTCACCTTCGGGTCGCCGTCGGCCTGGACGAAGATCCCGGGAAAGCCCGCGGTCTCAAAGCCGTCGCTAGGGTTGCGGCGGAGCACGGAGCGGTCGATCACGAGCGAGCCGCTGCGGTCGTTGCTGACGAAGAAGATCGCCCCGCCGCCCTCGTTGGCGTGGTTGTCGGTGATCTCGACGCCGCACAGCGACAGGGTGAAGGTGTTGCCGTCGTTGTAGATGGCGCCGCCGCTGCCCCCTCCTGGGGTGCCGGCCTTGGCCGGGTTGGCGCCGTCGCCGAGGGCCTCGTTGCCGATGAAGAGGCTGTTGGTGACGGTGTAGGAGACGCCGATGCTGCTGAGCGCGCCGCCGTTGGAGCAGGCGTTGCCGAGCCCCGCCTCGGCGCCGCCGAAGGTGCTGTTGGCGATGTGGACTGGCCTGTCCTGGTGCTGGTCGAAGGCCCGGATCGCGCCGCCGCCGACGTCCGGCCCGACCTCGTCGCAGCGGTTGCCGAAGAAGCGCGAGTTGATCACCTTGAGCCGACCGCCGCGGACAAAGATCGCGCCGCCGCCCTTGAGCCCCTCGTCGTCGCCACCCTCGCCCTCCGCCTGACCGTCGATGAAGGTCAGGTTCTGTACGGTCAGGCGCGGGTGGTCCTGATCGTCGCAGTGCGGCGTGGTCCAGACCTGCTCCTGGTCGCAGGTGTTTTGGTAGAGGATCCGCACCGCGCCGCCGCCCGAGAGGGTGACCAGACCGCCGCCGTCGATGACGATCTCCGGGCCGGTGTCGTTGACGATCTTGGCGGTCCGCTCAAGGGTGATCGTCACGGGCTCAGGGCCGCAGTCAAAGGTGATGATCCCCCCGCCCGCGACCGCGTCGACGAAGGCGTCGCCGGTGCAGCTCGCCGGTGTGCCGTCGCCGATGACCGTCCGCGGGGTCGAGGTGTCGACCGGCGCCGCCTCGCTCGGCACCTCGCAGCCGCCGTCGGGGTTACCCGCCGGCGGTCCGAGGTCGGGGTCCGTCATCGGATCGGTGTCGCCGCAGGCGAGGGCCGAGGCTAGCGTGCCGGCGAGGATCGGCAGCAGGAGCCGGGCGGAGAGGCCGTGGCCCCGCCGCGAGAGGTCCGGCGATCGTCGCCGCGTCGGAGGCGATTTCGCGGTGGAGCTGTGCACGGCTCGACGATACGCGGAGTCCGGAGGCATGTCCGCGGCCGCCGACCCCAGACATGCACAGAGCTGGCCGCCGGACCCGCAGCCGCGCGCGACGATGCGCCGCAGCGAGCGATGACGGTCGCGCTCGCCCGCGCCCGCGATCCCCCGGGGCACCCCCCAGCTCTGCGCACGAGGCCGCACCCTGGCCGCCCCCGCCCTCGACGAGGCGACCGGGGCGGTCTGGCGCCCGTGCTACCCTCCGGACTCGATGACCGCCAGCAACGCGCCGATCCGGGTAATTCTCGCGGAGGATCACACCATCGTCCGTGAGGGCCTCCGCGCGCTCCTCAGCGTCCGCGATGACATCGACGTCGTCGCAGAGGTCGGCAACGGCCGCGCGGCCGTCGAGGCCGTCGGCGTCCACAGGCCCGACGTCATCGTCATGGACCTCGGGATGCCGGAGCTCAACGGCGTCGACGCCACCCGCCTCGTCCGCGAGCGCTTCAAGGACACGCAGGTGTTGATCCTCTCGATGCACTCCTCCGAGGAGTACGTCCGCCCCGCGATCCGGGCCGGCGCCAACGGCTACCTGGTCAAGGGGTCCGGGCTCAGCGACCTCGTCTCGGCGATCGTCGCCCTCGCCAAGGGCGAGGCCTTCTTCAGCCCGGCGATCGCCAAGATCCTCCTCCAGGAGAGCCGCCGCGCCGCCGCGCCGAAGAAGAGCGAGCCGAGCGACGGCCTGACCAACCGCGAACGCCAGGTGCTCACCCTCGTCGCCGAGGGCAAGTCGAGCCCGGACATCGCCCAGCTCCTCAGCCTCAGCGTCAAGACCGTCGAGGGCCACCGCTCGCGGATCATGACCAAGCTCGAGACCCACAACGTCGCCGGCATGGTCCGCCACGCCATCCGTATCGGCCTCGTCTCCGCCGACGAGTGATCCTCGGTGCGGTCGGCTGGTCCTCGCCGCGGGCGGATGGTCCTCGCCGCGGGCGGATGCTCCTATCCGCCGCCCGATGCTCCTCGTCGCCGCTGGCGGATGCTCTTCGTCGCTGACGAGCACTCTTCGCCGCGGACGGCTGGTCGTAGAAGCCGCCGACGGGACGCCGACCCGGCGCTCGCACTGCGCGTCGTGCTCCGCGAGCTCTCTTCGCCGCCACGCCAGCGCCGGCAAGCCGCGACAACCCGCCGACAGGTCCGGCTCAGGCGAGCGCGCGGCCACGGCCTTCGCCGCTAGATGTTGAAGTACTTCGCGTCCGTATGGTGGACGATGATCGCGCTCGTCGACTGCTCGGGGACCAGCTGAAAGCCCTCCGTCAGGTTGACACCGATCCGCTCCGGTCCGAGCAGGTCGAACACCGCCACCTGATCCTCGAGCCGGGGGCAGGCGGGATACCCGAAGGAGTAGCGCGACCCCTGGTACTTCTGCCCGAAGAGCCCCTTGATGTCGGTGGAGTCGCTGTGGGCGATGTCCATCTCGCGGCGGACTCGCTTGTGCCAGAGCTCCGCGAGCCCCTCCGCCGACTCGACCCCGAGCCCGTAGAAGTGGAGATAGTCGTCGTAGCGATCGGCCGCGAAGAGCTCCTGGCAGAGCTCCGTCGCGCAGGCGCCCATCGTCACCACGGTCATCGCGATCACGTCGCGCTCCTTCGACTGGACCGTGCGGAAGAAGTCGGCGATGCACAGCGTCTTCTTGTCGAGCTGCCGCGGGAAGGTGATCCGCAGCGGCTCTCGCTTGTCCTCGGGGTCGTAGATGATCAGATCGTTGTGGTCGGCTTGGCAGGGGAAGTAGCCGTAGACGACCTGCGGCGCCAGGAGCTTGTCGTTCGCCGCCCGCTCGCACCAGCTCCGGAACTTGACCTCGGCCTCACGCTCGATGAGGGCGTTGTACTCGGACTCGCTCAGGGAGCCGCGGCGGTACTGCCACTGGCCGACGAAGAGCGCCTTCTTGTTGATGTAGCGGAAGATCTCGCCGAGGTCGAGCTCCTCTGAGCCGACCACCCGCGAGCCCCAAAAGGGCGGCTTGGGGATCCGCGACGCCGGCTTGATCTTCGGCCGGACATAGGTGGTCATCGCCTTGCGCAGGTGCTCCTCCCACTCGGCGTGGGTGTTGTGGCGATAGGCTCGGCGCCGCTTCGGCGCGGTCAGGGTGATCTTGTCGGCGGGGACATGGCCGCACAGCTCGTCCATCAGCGAGAGCCCCTCAAAGGCGTCCTTCGCGTAGAAGACCCGGGCCTGGGCCTGGGCCGGCGGAGCCTGACGCTGCGAGGCGTCGTCGCTCGGCGCCTCCCCGGCAGCGGCCACCTCCCCCGCCGCGATCTGCTCCTCCTTGGTCACCCCGGAGTAGGCCGCCTGGAGGTCGAAGTCGACGTAGCCGCGGGTCAGGGCCGCGCCGCCGCAGAGAACCGCGGTGTTCATCCCCAGCTCGCGCATCCGCTGGAGGTTCTCCTTCATCACCACGGTCGACTTGACGAGGAGCCCGGACATGCCGATGACCTCAGGCTTGTGCTCCGCCGCGGCCGCCAGGATCGCGTCGATCGGCTGCTTGATCCCGAGGTTGACGACCTCGTAGCCGTTGTTCGAGAGGATGATGTCGACCAGGTTCTTGCCGATGTCGTGGACGTCGCCCTTGACCGTCGCCAGGACCATACAGCCCTTGCGCGGGCCGGCGACCTTGTCAAGGTGCGGCTCCAGGTGGCGGACCGCCGCCTTCATCGTCTCCGCCGACTGGAGAACGAAGGGGAGCTGCATCTTCCCCGCGCCGAAGAGCTCGCCGACGACCTTCATCCCGTCGAGGAGGAATCGGTTGATGATCTCGAGCGCCGGGTACGACTTCAAGGCATCGTCGAGGAGCGGCTCGATCTTGACCCGGTTGCCGTCGATGATCCGCCGCTTGATCCGCTCGGGGAGCGGCAGCGCGGCCTCTTGGTCGGGGTCGGCCTCGTGGCGGCGGACCCCGGTGAAGCGCTCGATGAAGGCGAAGAGCGGGTCGTAGCCGTCGGCCGGGCGCCGCCTGTCGTAGATCAGATCGCTCGTGACCGTGAGGTCATCGTCGTCGAGCTTGTGGGTCGGGATGATCTTCTTGGCGTTGAGGATCGCCGCGTCGAGCCCGCGCTCCCTGGCCTCGCCCAGGTAGACCGAGTTCAGGATCTGCCGCGGGTAGGGCTTGAGCCCGAAGGAGATGTTGGAGAGGCCGAGGATCGTCCAGGCCTCCGGCATCTCCCGCTTGATCGCCGCGATCCCGTCCAAGGTCTCGAGGCCGAGCTTGCGGCTGTCCTCCTCGCCCTGGGCGATCGTGAAGGTCAGCGGGTCGAAGACCAGGTCCGCCTCGCGCAGGCCGTGGCGGTCGACCGCCAGATCGCGCATCCGCTTGGCGACCGCGAGCTTGGAGGCGGCGTCCTTGGCCATCCCCTCCTCGTCGATCGTCAGGGCGACCAGGGCTGCGCCGTACTCCCGGGCGAGGCGGGCGATCGTGTCGAACTTGCCCTCGCCGTCCTCGAGGTTGATCGAGTTGATGATCGGTCGGCCGCCGATAAGCTTCAGCGAGGCCTCGAGCACGTCGACCTGGGTGGTGTCGATCATGATCGGGATCGTCACCGTCTTGACCAGGCGGGTGAGCACCTCGGTCATGTCGCGGACCTCGTCGCGGCCGACGTAGGCGACGCAGACGTCGAGCACGTGCGCCCCCTCGGCGACCTGGCCCTTCGCGAGCTCGACGATCCCGTCCCAGTCCTCTTTGAGCAGGAGCTTGCGGAACATCTTCGAGCCGTTGGCGTTGGTCCGCTCGCCGACGAGGAGGGGGCCTGTGTCCTGGCCTATGGGGCAGGAGGAGTAGAGGCTGGCGAGGTGGGCCGCGTAGGTCTCGGGGCGCGGAGGGGGGACCGGCAGCCCGGCGGCCGTGGCCGCGATCTCGACGGTGTGCTCGGGGGTGGTCCCGCAGCAGCCGCCGATGAGCGAGGCCCCGAACTCGCCGGCGAAGCGGCGATGGTAGTTGGCGAGCTCGCGCGGGGTGAGGTGGTAGACCGCCCTGCCGTCGACGTTCTGCGGCAGGCCAGCGTTCGGCTGGACCGAGATCAGCCGGGTCGTGGTCTTGCCGAGGAGGCGGACGTGCTCGACCATAAGGTCGGGCCCGGTCGCACAATTCAGGCCGATGACGTCGACCGGGAGGGCCTCGATCGTCGCGATCGCGCCGCTCAGATCGGTGCCGACGAGCATCGTCCCGGTGGTCTCCATCGTCAACTGGACGAGCACCGGCAGCTCCTTGTCGCGCTCGGCGAGGGCGCGGGAGGCCGCGATCACGGCGCACTTAACCTGGAGGATGTCCTGGGTGGTCTCGATCAGGATGCCGTCGGCGCCGCCGTCGACCAGGCCGCCGATCTGCTCCTGGTAGTTGGCGAGGAGCTCGTCGAAGCTGATGTGGCCGAGCGAGACCAGGCGGGTCGTCGGCCCGCAGGCGCCGAGGACGAAGCGCGGCCGCTCCGGCGTGCTCAGCTCGTCGGCCACCTCGCGGGCGATCGCGGCGGCCTGGCGGTTGAGCTCGTAGGCCCTGTCGCCGATGTCGTACTCGTCGAGAACGAGGCGGGTCGCGCCGAAGGTGTTGGTCTCGACGCAGTCCGCACCGGCCGCGAAGTAGGCCCGGTGGATCTCTTTGATCACGTCGGGGCGGGTCTCGACGAGGATCTCGTTGCAGCCCTCCTGGCCGGCGAAGTCCTCCATCGTCAGGTCGTACCCCTGGAGCATCGTCCCCATCGCGCCGTCGCATACGAGCACGCGCTCGCACATCGCCTTGAGGAGAGGGAGGCGTTGGCGGCGGCCGACGAGGTCGAAGCGGGGGATCGGCAGGCTTGGCATGGGACGCCGAGGCTAGTAGCAGGGCGCGCAGACAAGCGCAATTCCGGCGGTCCCCGGGCCGCCGGGCACGGCGTCCTGGGGGGTGGCAGAGGGTCAATCTCGCCCGAGGGCGGAGCCTCAATCGAGCGTCCAATGCGTGGTATCTTGGCGCCGCTCAAAAGGAGAATCCGTCCATGCGCAATCGTCTACTACTCGCCTCTCTCGCCTCCTCTGCCCTCCTCGTCGGCTGCGCCGGCCCCGTCGGCTCGGAGGAGGACGCTCGCACGGGCTGGGCCCAGACCAACGCCGTGCTCGGGACCGGAGCCAGCTCGGCTCAAAGCGCCGGTGCGGTGGCCCCAGACGAGGATCCGGTCTTCCGCGCGGGCAATGCCGTCTCGGTCAACTACGACTACGACTGCACCGGCTCGGGCTCGGTCAACTACAACGGCAACTACTACTTTGACGCCTCCAACGTCGGCTCCAACGTCGAGTTCAACTACGAGGCGGACTTCAAGAAGTGCTCGGACGGCAGCCTGACCATCGACGGCACCCTCGACTACGCGCTGACGGCCGACACGACCGACACGACCTCGAACCTCACCTACTCCTACGTCGGTGATCTGGTCTGGTCGGGCAGCGTCGACGGCTCCTGCGAGATCGACATGACCGGATCGTTCTCGGCCGGCGGCGGTGCGGCGAGCATCAGCTACAAGGGCTCGATCTGCGGCTACGACGCGGCTGCGACCCTCAACGTCACGATCTAGTCCTTCGTGTCCTTCGCGGCGGATCGGGCTCGCTGGCGGGCTCGGTCACGACAGGCTCGGTCACGACGGTCGACGATCGTCCCGAGCCTGTCGCTCTCGGCCGCGCCAGAGCTCGCGCAAGAGCCCGGCACAGCGGCATTTCGTCGGAGCCGAGAGGCCGACGCTCGCGACGCGAGGGCGCTGGGCGAGGTCGCCTCGGAGCCGCCGGCCTCGGAAGCGCGAGCCCCGGGACTGCTCGGTGTCCCTCAGCGGGACAGCTCACCGTCCGCGGAGGGCGAGCTGCGAGGCCCTGAGCGGTGGCGGAAGAGGCGAAAGACGAGCTCTTCGCCGGCGACGAGGCCCCTGCTCAGGTTCTCGTCATAGGCGCGGGAGCTCCGATGATGACGTGCGACCTCCTCGAGGTCGAGGCGTCCGCGAAGATCGGCGCAGGCCGCCGCCATCGCCGAGCCGATCGGCTTGAACGCGGCGCAGGGCAGGCCCTCGTAGACGTAGAGGCACTCCGGCGGCGAGCTGAGGAGGTCCGCCAGGGGAGGCTCGCCGAGCTCGTCTGCGCCGGTGTAGCCGACGTTCGTCCAGCGGTTGTAGGCGGCTCCCGCCTCCGTGTAGCTCCCGACCCGGGCGAAGCGGCCGCCCACCTGCTCGGGGATGTACTCGACGATCGTGCAGCCGGCTGGGATCGTCAGCCGCTGCTCGTGGACCCAGCGCCACTCGTCGACTTGGTTGAGATCGACGTCGCGGATGAAGCCGCTGTGGATCAGCGGGGCCCCCAGCAGCGAGAGGAGCCCGAGGCCGAGGGCTGCGCGCCAGGGCCAGCGCTCGCCGACGCTCGCTCGAGCGGCGGCGAGGAGGCCGACGCTCGCCAGGTAGACGAAGGGGATCACCAGGTGGAGGTGATAGCGGGCCTGCATCATCGGCTCGCGGGGGACCACGTAGGCGTGGGCGGCGAGGAAGGCGAGCAGCCAAAGCCCGAGGAAGGCGAGCAGCCGCCGACGACCCCGGCGCCAGAGCTGCCAAGCGCCGAAGATCGCGAGCAGCGGCAGCGCAGGCGGTGTCATCCGCAGGTTTAGGAGGGCGTTGTCGCGGGGGCTGACGAGCACCCGAAGGGCGTGGACGACGGTGTCCAGGCTCAGCCCTTCGCGGACCTGATCGGGGTAGTCGCCGAGGAGCGCGGGCACGCCGACGAGGGCCGTGACCCCGAGGATCAGCGCGCCGATCCCGAGCTGGCGGCGACGGCTGATCGCCGGCTTCGGCCGCGAACCGATCCCCTCGTGCACCGCCAACGCTCCGAGGAGGAGCGGCGCGTAGAGGATGTTCAGCGGCCGCATGAGGAAGGTCAGGGCGAGCGGCGGGCCCAGGAGGATGAACGCGAGGAGTGCCGCTCGTCGATCGCTCTCGCGGGCGGCGCTGTGGAGGAGGGCGAAGGTCAGGGACGAGATCGTGATCGAGGCGATGAAGACGACGTCGCTGTGGGAGAAGCGGATGTGGAGCGGGAGGAGGGCGAGGAGCCCCGCGGCGATCAGGGCCGCCCGGCTCGAGGCGAGGAGGTGGCGCGCGTGGAGGAAGATCGCCAGCGGCGCGGCGAGGGCGAGGGCGAAGGTCGAGCCTGTGATCGCGTCGCTGAGCCAGAGCGGGCCCGGTGCGAGGATGGCCCAGACCGGCCCCTCGTAGATCCGCTCGGCGATGAAGGGCATCCGAAGAAAAGGCCAGGCCGTGAGGCCGACGACCGGCGAGAGGGCGAGCCGAAGGCCGGCGGCGACGGCCGTGATCGCCGCGAGGGCCATGACCAGCCGGACGCGGACGCGCCGATCGGTGAGATCGAGGAGCGCCCGAGCGAGGAGCGCCGCGAGGGCGAGGGCGAGGGCCCCGAGGATCACAAGACCGTCGAGCAGCGCCGACCAGCCGGCGCTGGCGAAGCGCCCACGATCGCGATCATCGTCGACGTCCAACGTCACCGGCGAGCTGCCGCCGCCTGGGGCCTTCGACTCGCGCCAGAAGGTCCCGTCGTCAGCGGCGACGATCGCCGCGCGGAGGGCCGTGATCGCCTCGTCGCTGCCGGAGGGCGCGTCGACGATCGTCAGCGAGAACGCGCCCAGCCGCTCGGCCACCGCAGGGGCGTAGTCCGGGTGATCGAGGGTGACGTGGGCGGCGACGTCGCCCGGACCGGCGAGCCAGATGTGGATCGTCGACACCTCGGTGTTGATCGAGCGCAGGCTCCAGGACCCGCGGATAGGCTCGTCAAACCTGTAGGGGGCGACGAGGGCGACGATCTCGGCCTCACGCCCAGGGGGGATCGCGGGCCTCGCCTGGGCCGGGGCGGCGAGCCCCAGCAGGCCGACGACGAGGAGAGCGAGGAGGGCCAGGGGAGCACGGCGGGCGCGGGCTCGCAGCCCCGGGCGGCGTCGCTGCGGCGATCGTCCGCCGCCGCTCGCCAGCATCTGCGGGGCGAAGCGCCCTCTGCCCGCAGACGCGGCCGCCGATGCGCGTCGTCGCCGGCTGCGCGCCTCGATCCCCGAGCTGTCCGAGCTCTCCGAGCTCTCCGAGCTGTCCGAGCTGTCCCCGATAGTGTGGATATACCGGAAATGAGGGCGATCTCGCGGAAGGTCGCGATCGGCCCCGCTCCACCGGCTCTCCCGTCGGTCTCGCGGGGCGGCGAGCTCCGGCGAGGCGGGCCTGACTACAGCGTCCGGCGGAGGAGGACCGCGGAGATGTTGTCGGGGCCGCCCTGATCGTTGGCGGCGGCGACCAGCTCGCGCACAGCGTTCTCGGCGCTGTGACGGGCGATGATCTCGTGGATCTCCGGCGGATCGACGACGTCGCTGAGGCCGTCGCTGCACAGGAGGATGTTGTCGCCGATCGCGATCAGCCCGGCGTTGATGTCGGGGACCCCCTTCGACTTGCCGTGGCCGAGGCAGCGGGAGATCCGTCCGCGGTAGGGGTGGACCGCCGCCTGCTCCTTGGTGATCACGCCCTTGGTCACCAGCTCCTGGACCATCGTGTGGTCGAGGGTGATCGGCGTCGCCGCCCGCTTGTCGACCAGGTAGGCCCGCGAGTCGCCGGAGTGGGCGACCCACATCTTCTCGCGGACGCCCATCACCATCACCGCGGTGCAGCCCATGCCGTGGGTGTCGGGATCGTCCTGCGTGTGCTGGGTGATCCGCTGCGAGGCGAGAACAAAGGCGTGATAGAGGAGCTCGCGCGGGCCCAGGAGGCGGAAGTTCGCGTCGATGTAGTTGGTCACCGTGTTGACGGCGATCGCCGAGGCGATCTCGCCAGCGTTGTGCCCGCCCATCCCGTCGCAGACGATCGCGAGGTAGTAGCCGCGGCCGTCGTCGGGCACGAGGGCGATCGCGTCCTCGTTGTGCTCACGCGACATACCGGTGTCACAGGCGCCGGCCATGTGAACCTCGAAATTCCCCGGGTAGTGGGAGCGCCTGAAGAGCTTGTACATGAACCGAAGGTCGAGCGGCCGGAGGGCGCTAGGGGTCGCGAAACCCCGCCATCGTTACATTTGGGGCTAGGCTGTCGCAAGCCTGTTGGTGCGCCTAGATGACGGGGGCGTTTTCGTCGCCGCCTCAGGGTACCAGAGGTCACCCGCGGGAGGACCCGCCCCGAGGCTGATTCGGACCCCGAATCGACCGCCGCGTCGGAGCTCGACCCCGCCAAAAACAAGAGCCCGAGAGGGCCTTGCGGTCTCTCGGGCTCTGAAGCGGCGATCGCGTGGGTCGCCGATTGTTTGTTGGAGCTGAGGGGGATCGAACCCCTGACCTGTGCATTGCGAACGCACCGCTCTCCCAGCTGAGCTACAGCCCCATGGGTTTGGGCCCGGCAAGCTACCGGATCGATCGGGGGCTCGGCAAGCATGAATTGTCGGGGCCCGAAAAAACCTCCTGCGAGGCGGCTCACGCCTGTTCTCGTCGGGGCCTAGCGGCGCTGTGGAGGGGCGCTCGCCGCTCCCCCCGGCTGACCGCGCTCCCGGCCCTTCGCCAGGGAGCGCTCGACGAGACCGCCGACCGCCCCAGCGGCGCAGACGGCCAGGAGCAGGCGGAGCTGCGGCTCCTGGGGCATCGACAGCCAGGTGAGCGCCGCCTCCCAGCCGCTAGCGGGCGGGGCGTAGGCCAGGAGGGGTCCGAGCACCGCGCGAGAGTACCGCGACTTTGACGGGGGGAGGCGGGGCGAGGACACTGCTTGGATGGCCGTCGCGAAGTCCGCGCAGACCCCGTCCCGCCCGACCGCGGAGTGTGGGGAGACGAACACGACGAGGGCGACGAAGGCGAAGAGGGCGACGAAGAGGCCCGGCAAGGAGCGCCTCGACAAGCTCCTCGTCGCCCGCGGCCTCTGCGAGTCCCGAACTCGCGCGCAGGCGCTGATCATCGCCGGGCGGGTGATCGTCGGCGACCACGCGGAGAGCAAGCCCGGCACGGCGGTCGCAGTCGACGCGGCGCTGCGGGTCAAGGGCGACGAGCACAGCTTCGCCTCCCGCGGCGGCCTCAAGCTCCGGGGCGCCCTCGACAGCTTCTCCGCGGTCGGCCTCGAGGGGGAGCCGGGCCTCGAGGTCGAGGGTCGGATCGCGATGGACGTCGGCGCCTCGACCGGGGGCTTCACCGACTGTCTGCTCCAGGCGGGGGTCGTCCGGGTCTACGCCGTCGACGTCGGCTACGGCCAGCTCGCCTGGCGCCTCGCCCAGGATCCGCGGGTGATCAACATCGAGCGGCAGAACATCCGGACGATGGCCCGGGAGACGATCCCCGAGCCGATCGATCTGGTCGTCATCGACTGCTCCTTTATCTCGCTGACGAAGGTGCTCCCATCGTTGCCCCCCTACTTGGCCGCGCGCGCGGACATCGTCGCCCTGATCAAGCCGCAATTTGAGGTCGGCCGCGAGGGGATCGGCAAGGGCGGGATCGTCCGCAACCCGGCGGCCCGCCGTTGGGCCCAGGAGACCGTCGAGAGGGCCGCTCGTGAGCTGGGCCTCCATGTGAAGAGGGTCTGCAACTCGCCGATCACCGGCCAGAAGGGCAACCACGAGCTGCTGATCTGGCTCGCCTGGGACGCGAGCTGAGGCGCGAAGTCGGCGGTTCCTGGCGCTCTTCGGCGTGAGGTCGCTGGACGGCGGTCCTGGTTCGCGACGGCGGCCAGCGACCTGGCCGGCGACCTGCCTGGCGACCTGGCCGGCGACCTGGCCGGCGACCTGGCCGGCGACCTGGCTGGCGACCTGGCCGGCGACCTGGCCGGTGAACCGGCCGGAGATCTAGCTTCGAAGGCGTTTTGATGTATGTTGTAGGGGAATGCGCGGACTCGCCCGCAGCGCCCGTACTCCACGCGTTCACCTCCGGAGCAGCCCTTGGACCTCTCGCCGTCGAACATCGTCGCCTACCTCGTCGAGCGCGGCGTCGTCCCGCCGACGTCCGCAGCGGCGCTGGTGGTGAACCCTTCGATCCGGCGAAACCGCAATTTCAAGATCCTCCGGCCCAACCACCCCGGCTACTTCGTCAAGCAGGCCAAGGAGGAGGACGGGGCCAAGACCCTCCGCCGCGAAGCGCTCTGCTACTGGCGGGCCCATGACGACCTCCGCCTCGCGCCGCTGGCCCAGCTCATGCCCCGCTTCGTCGACTACGACGAGGCCAACGGGGTTCTCGTGGTCGAGCTGGCCGGCGAGAGCGAGACCCTCCATCAGCACTTTCTCCGCGATCGCGCCTTCACCCCGGAGATCGGCATCCTCCTGGCGGACGGCCTCGCGGTCTACCAGTCCGAGCACGGCCGACGTCTGCGCGGTGAGGTCGACGACGAGACCTTCCCCGGCACCTTGCCCTGGATCTTCACCGCGGCCGACGAGCCCGAGTGGTTCCGCGGCTGGTTCGGCGAGGCCGGCTCGGAGCTGCTCACCTGGCTCTGCGGACATCCTGAGTTTCTCGCGACGATCCGCCGGGTCGCCGGTCGCTGGCGCCGGGACACGCTGGTCCACGGCGATCTCAAGTGGGACAATTGCCTGCTCGTCCGCGAGGGTGAGGGTCGGCACAGCCTCCGCTTCGTCGACTGGGAGCTCGCCGACGTCGGTGACGCGCGCTGGGACATCGGCGGGGTGATCCAGGCCTTCTTGGTCTCGTGGTCGTCGTGGTCGGCCTACGGGGTCTCGCTCGACGCGGTCCAGCCGGCGATCGAGGGCTTCTGGCGGCGCACCGTCGAGACCCGCGCGATCCCCCGCGACCAGGTCCGCGCCCTCCTCGAGCAGTGCATCGAGTGCGCCGGGCTGCGGATGGCCCAGAGCGCGCTCGAGGCGGTCTACGGCGCCGCAGAGGTCCACCCCTCCGCGCTGGAGACCGCCCAGCTCGCGCTGCGCATGGTCGCCTCGCCGAACTCCGCGATCGCCGATCAGCTCGGCTTGCTCGAGGGTGATCTCTGGACGACGCCGAGCGCCAACGAGCTCCCTGCCGACGCCGGTCGCTACGCGGCTGTCCCCTGAGCAAGGTCGTATCTCCGCCGGCCTCCGAGCTTCGGAGCGCTTGCTCACCGCAGCTCCGCCTTCCTGGGGGACGACGTCTACATCCCCTCGCGCCGCGCTCGCCCGTCGTCGGCCCACCGGCTCCGCTCTGCCCGTGCAGCGCGCGAGCTTCGGCGTCGGGGGCCCGGGATCCAGCGAGCTGGCGAAGGCGCGGGGGCTGCCCGCACACGCAGGGCTAGCCCCGGTTCTCTTTCAGCCAGGCTCGGACCTCCGCGACGCCCTCGGCGCCCTCTTCGGTCGCGGGGTCGAGCGCTTCGAGGGCGGTCGCGGCGAGCTCCCGCGCCCGGCGGCGGACCTCCCGGTCCCGCGGACGATCGCCGACGAGCGCGCGGGCGAGGAGGAAGGCGGCCTCCGCCCGATCGTCGACGAGACGCTCATCGGCGAGGGTCTCGAAGATCGCGAGGCTGCGGGCGAGCTCGCCGACGGCGGCGCTGAAGCGTCCGAGGGCGAGGAGCTCGCCGCCGAGATCGCGGTGGATCCTGGCGACGCTCTCATTGTTCTCGCCGGTGATCGGGAGCAGCAGCTCTAGGCCCCGCGAGTAGCCTTCGGCCGCCTCCTCGTGACGCTCGAGCATCGCGTTGCAGGCGGCGATGTTGAGGATCGGGAAGGCGAGCGCCTTGTGGTCGGGCTGGAGCGTGAGGCGGTTGATCGCGAGGGCCCGCTCCAGCAGCGGGATCGCCTCGGCGCAGCGATCCTGCCCCAGGCGCATGACCGCCAGGCCGTTGAGCGGATAGCCGAGGCTCGGATGCTCAGGGCCCGCCGCGCCCTCGATCACCGAGATCGCCCGGAGGAAGGTCTGCTCCGCGAGCTCGTCGCGCCCGAGGTTGCTGAGAACCAGCCCCAGGTTGTTGAGGGTCTCGCCGACCAAGAGGTGGTCCGGGCCGAGGGCTCGCTCCCGCAGCGCGAGGGCTCGCCGGAGCTGGAGCTCTGCCTCCGGGTAGCGACCCTGCATGCCGAGCACCCCGCCGAGGTCGTCCAGGATCGTCGCGCAGCGCGGGTGTTCGGGGCCGAGGTTGTCCTCTACGATCCCCAGCGCGCGCTCCAGCAGCGGCAGGGCGAGGTCGAGCTCATGCCGCTCCTGGTGGACCTTGGCGAGCGCCGCATAGATCGGGACGACATCGGGGTGATCGGGGCTTACGTCCGCGGTGGTCTCGGCGAGCGCGCGCCTCAGCCGATCTGTCGCCGCCTGGTAGTCGCCGTGGTGAAGCTCGATCTTGGCGATCGTCA
This sequence comes from Polyangia bacterium, assembly GCA_030424595.1. Taxonomy (GTDB): domain Bacteria; phylum Myxococcota_A; class Polyangia; order Nannocystales; family Nannocystaceae; genus JADJRG01. The sequence continues at coordinate 198,770 of JAUHWG010000016.1, read as the reverse complement.
CCTGGAGGGCGGTGTCCTGGTCCTCGCCCGCGCCTGCGCGCGCTAGCAGGGCCTCGGCGTAGGGCGCCCAGCGCAGGGCCTCGTCGTATCGCCCGGCCTCGTCGATGACGCTCAGGATGGCGAGCGAGGTGTCCGCGGCGAGCACCTCGTGGCCGAGCGCGAAGCTCCGGGCCAAGGTCTGGGAGAGGGTCGCCTCGGCCTGCTCGATGTCGCCGACCCGGCCCTGGAGGAGACCGTTCCAGTAGCGCACCTCGGCGATCACGGGCTCATAGCCCGTCGACTCCGCGGCGCTCAGGAGGACCATCGCGTCGTTCGCCGCGGTCGTGTAGTGACCGGCGAGGTCGAGGGTCCGCACCCGCTCGAGGCTGCTGCGGATCGCCTCGACATCGGCGGCCTTCTGGGGATCCTCCGGGGGGGCGAGGTCGCCGGTGTACGCCTCTGCGTCGACGCAGGGTTCGAGCGGGGCGAGGGCCGCGACCATCTCGTCGGCGTGGGAGATCGCCTGGCCGCCGCCGTCGATGAGCACGCCCGCGAGCGCGTCGACGCCGGCGAGGCGACGGCCCAAGCACGCGATCTGTCGGTCAAAGCGGGTGTCCGAGGAGAGCCCGCCGGCGTGGGCCTCACAGACCTCTTGGCGCTGCGTCCCCCAGCGCTCCGCGTACTCGTCGAGCGCCGCCCCGGCCCGCTCGTAGGCGGCCTGGGCGTAGGGGGCGTCGGTGCTGGCGAAGGCGCCTCGGAGCGCCTCGGAGCGCTCCTCGTCCCAGACCCCGACGAGGGCCGAGCGGACGCCGGTGCAGGGGCCCAAGGGCGGGGTCTCGAGGTTCCAGGCCAGGGCTGCGCCGCCGAGCGCCGCGATCGTCAGGGCCGTCGCGACGGCCTGTCGTCGCGCCTGGGTCGGGTCGCGGCGGAGGGCGATCAGGAACTCGTCCATCGACGCGAAGCGATCCGCGGGCTCGATCTGGAGGCCGCGCAGGAGCACGCGGTGGATCCACGTCGGCACCGGGGTATCCCGCGGCGGCGGCTCGACCTCGCCGCTGCTGACCCGGAGGATGATCCCGCGGACGTCCTTCGCCGGGAAGGGGTACTGGCGATAGAGGGCCTCGTAGAGGACGAGCGAGAAGGAGAAGATGTCGCTGCGGGCGTCGGCGGTCTGGCGGTAGAGCTGCTCCGGGGACATGTAGCGCGGGGTCCCGATGAGCGTCCCGGTCCGGGTCAAAGAGGCGCCGCTGTCGCTGTAGCGTGGGCTCTCGCGCAGGCGCTCGGCGGTCCCCCCTTGGCCTGCATCGCCAGGGATCGTCGTCGGCGCCCTCGCCTCGCCGACGTCGAGCGCTTCGTCGTCGTGGACGTGCGGTCGGGCGAGGCCGAAGTCGAGCACGCGGACCCGACCGTCGTCGCCGATGATGACGTTGTCGGGCTTGAAGTCGCGGTGGATGAGCCCCGCTCGGTGGGCCGCGGCCAACCCATGACCTGCCTGTGAGACCAGGCTGACGGCGCTGCGCCAGTCATGCTCCTGCGCCCGCAGCCAGGCCTTGAGGGTGACGCCCTCGACGTACTCCATCGCCAGGTAGATCTGGCTCTGGTCCGAGATCGGCTCGCCGTTCTCGCCGACGGTGGGGGCCTCGCCGACCTCGTAGATCTGGACGACGTTGGGGTGGGAGAGGCGGGCTAAGGCCATCGCCTCGCGGCGGACTCGCGCCTCCATCAGCGCAGCTCTCTCTTGGGCCTTCTCCTTCGCCCTCTCCTTCGCCCTCTCCTTTCCTCGAGCTCCGCCGGTGTGGATCACCTTGATCGCCACTCGCCGGTCGAGCTCATCGTCGTAGGCCATGTAGACGGTGCCCATGCTCCCGGCGCCGAGCTCACGGATGATCGTGAAGCGGCCGATGCTCCGCGGCGGCGCCCCAGCGATCGCGTAGAGCATGCTCGGGGTGTTCGCGACCTCGGCGGCGATCGTGGCCTCGCCGTCGAGCGCCCCCTCGCTGCCCTCTCCGGTCACGTGTCCCTCGCCTTCAGCCACCGACCGATGATAGCGCCCACGACCTCAGCGGTCGGTCGAGCGTCGCTGCGTGCGGTGTCCTCATCGCGAACAGAGGACGGATCAGGGCTATGGAAGGGGCGAGAGCGAGCGCTCCGGCGGATGTCTGCGCGCAGCCGGGCTCTACGAACGTTCTCGCGACGACCAGAGCGCAGACGAGGTCAGGAGAGGGCGCAGGACACCTCGCCGCGCTAGGCGACCAGGTCCCAGATCACCGAGTAGTGGAGCCCCGCCCCGGCGAAGACGAAGAGGTGAAAGATCTCGTGGTAGCCGAAGACAAAGGGGTCGGGGTTCGGCCACCGGCGGGCGTAGACGATGCCGCCGAGGAGGAAGGAGGCGCCGCCGATGGCGAGGATCCGCAGCGCCTCGTCGCCGACCGCGTCGCCGATCTGAAAGGCGAAGGGGACGGGGATGCAGCCGATGATCGTGTAGATCAGCGAGCTGAGCTGTCTCGGCGCCCGCGGCCAGAGGAAGGTCTTGACGATCCCGAGCGCCGCCGAGATCCACATCGCGATCAGGATCGTGCGCCCGGGACCGGGGATCAGGGTCGCGACGATCGGCGTCGCAGAGCCGGCGATCATCAAGTAGATGTTCGCATGATCGATCTTGCGGAGGATGAGCCCGGTCCGCAGCGACCAGCCAGGGCGGTGGTAGATCGCGCTGCCGACCAGGAGGATCACGAGACAGAGGCCGTAGACCGCGGCGATCAGGGTCGGGGTGCCAGGGCTCGCGTGATCGACCAGGATCAGGATCGCCGGGATCGCGATCGCGGCGGCGAAGATATCGGCGACGCCCCGCAGTCGCGGGCGGATCAGCGACGAGGTCACAGAGCGACGCTCGGACTCGGGGACGAGTGGCACGCGGGCGACAGTGTAGCGGCACTGGCCTCGGCTGGCGCGGCGATAGAGGCCGCCCCGCGGCGGATTCACGGGGGCAGCACCGTCGTCCCGGGCGCCGCTTGTTGGTAGAGTCCGCGCCATGCAAGACGGTGATCCGCAGACCGCGCGTGTTCAGAGGGTCTTTGACGAGTGGGCGCTGGGCGGTCGCGCTGAGGGCATGGAGAATCGCCACGGACCCTTCGCCCGTCGCGGCTTCGACTGGCTCGAGGTCGGCGCCGGCGATCGCTACCTCGATATCGGCTGTGGCAACGGCTACACGGTCCGCTGGGCCGCCGCGGTCGACCCGAGCGTGAGCGCGGTCGGGCTCGACCTCGCCGAGGAGATGGTCAGCCTGGCGACGAGGATGTCGGAGGGGCTGGCCAACGCGAGCTTCCTCCTGGGCGAGTTCCCGAGCCCCAAGCTCGAGGGGGGCTCCTTTCAGGCGATCTTCTCGATGGAGGCGCTCTACTACCTCCCGGACCTGGACGGCGCCCTCGCCGAGGTCCGCCGCCTCTTGACCCCCGAGGGCCGCTTCGCCTGCGTCGTCGACTTCTTCGAGGAGCACGAGGAGAGCCGGCGATGGCCCGTAGATCTCGGCGTCGAGATGACCCGCCTCTCGATCGTCGGCTGGCGTGAGGCCTTCGTCCGCGCAGGCCTCGACGTCTGCCACCAGGAGCGCCTGGAGAACAGCCTGATCACCTGCGGCAAGCCGCGCCTCCGGTGAGCGCCCGGCGAGCTGGGATCGGGGTCTCCGTCGCCGCGGATCGTGTACCGTGACCGGCGATGATCGTCGCGACCAATGGTTCGGTTTTCCGACTCCTCCAGTGGCAGTGGAAGAACGCCCTCTTCTTCACGGCGACCGGGACGATCATCACGATCCTCCACAAGTACGTCGACATCGGCCACCTCCTGATCCCGACGACGCCGGTCCTGGTCATGGGCGCGGCCCTCGGCATCTTCGCCTCGTTCAGGACCAACTCGGCCTACGAGCGCTGGTGGGAGGGCCGCAAGCTCTGGGGCCAGCTCGTCAACTCGAGCCGACACCTGACCTCGCAGGCGCTGTGCTACCTCGGCGCGGGTGAGCTCGCGGGGCGGATCGTCCGCCGACACGCGGCCTATGTCCACCTGCTCCGCTGTCTCCTGAGACAGCAGGATCCCTGGGTCGACGAGCACATCCTCCGCCTGGTCGACGCCGACACCCGCGAGGCGCTCCGCGCCGAGTCGAGCCCGACCCACGCGATCCTCTTTCGCCAGCTGGAGGAGCTCACCGCGGCGACGGCCGCCGGCGTGATCGACGAGCGGCGCCTCCAGTCCTTCGACGGGACCTTGGCGACGCTGCTCGACGTCCAGGGCGGCTGCGAGCGGATCAAGAAGACGCCGATGCCCCGGGCCTACGGGCTCATCGCCGAGCGCCTGATCACCGCCTACGGGGCGCTCTTCCCCCTCTCCCTCGCGGAGGAGCTGGGCTGGGCGATGATCCCGCTCAACCTCCTGGTCTGCCTCGCCTTCGCCCTGATCTCCGAGGTCGGGCGGGTGCTGGAGGACCCCTTCACGATGTTCTACAACGGCCTCCCGCTCTCGGCCCTGTCGATGACGATCGAGAACAACATCCGTCAGCGGCTCGGCGACGAGGGGATCCCGCCGGTCCCCGGCGAGAAGCCGCCCGGCGTGCTGATGTAGCCGTGCTCGCAGCCGACTGACTCAAGTGCCAGCTCGTCGGTCGGCGTCGCGCGAGGCCCGGCCCTCGCGCTTGGCCTCGTAGATCAGGAGGTCGATCAGCATCGGGTACCACAGGGCGTGCATCCCCGCGTGCATCAGCCCCGGGAGCCCGTCGCGCCAGGCGCCCTTGACGAGGGCGCGGCCGTGGAAGAGCAGCGGCCGGACGAAGAGCGGCAGGCGGTTGTAGGCCCACCACAGCCCGACCCTACGCCCAGCGCGGGTCCGCAGGTTGAAGCCCTCGAGGTTGGAGCTCGCGGCGTTGTCGAGGTAGTGCTGGGCCTCGCGCTGGGCGTAGCCGAGGTGCTTTTGGAAGAGGTCGATGAGGGGCTTGGCGTCGCGGTGGATCAGGCGGTTTTGCAGCACCTTGACCCGCATGTCGCGGTCGTCGACCCGCTCGTTGCTCGAGCGGCGAAAGCGAGCGAGCGTCGGCCGCATCAGCCGGAGGACCATCGCGTCCGAGTACTCGCCGTGGGTGAGGCGATGGCCGAGCACCCAGAGCTCGAGCCGGAGATAGGCGCCGTCGAGCGTCGGGTCGGCGATCGCCGCGCCCAGCTCCTCCCACAGCGCCGGCGTCAGCTCCTCGTCGGCGTCGAGGAAGAGGACCCACTCAAAGCGCTCGGCGAGCGCCGTGATCGCGAAATTGCGCTGGCTGGCGTAGTCGACGAAGGCGTGTTCGATGAGCTCTGCACCGGCCTCGCGGGCGATCTCCTGGGTGCCGTCTGTCGAGCCGGAGTCGACGACCACCACCGGCGCTCGCTGGCCGACCGAGGCGAGCGCCTTCGGCAGGTTGAGCTCCTCGTCGAGGGTGAGGATGACGACCGCGAGCGGCTGCACGCAGCGAGAGTACATCACCAGCGCCAGGCCCCGTTGCCGGAGCCGACGCTGCTATCGTCAGCGCGGAGCAGTCCTCGACCTCGCGCTCGCTCGGGGGTTCTAAGGCCGGGCAAGAGGTCTGCGGAGCGTCTGCAGAGACCGGCGTCGACCGAGGTGCGGCGCGGGTGCGGCCGGGCGCAGGTACGGTCCGACTCCACGCTCTTCGCTTCCCCTGCCCACGCCCACGCCACGCCCACGCCCACGCCCACGCCCACGCCCCCGCCCCCCCGCGGCGATCGCCGGAGCACGGGCCGCTCGTCCGCTCGGGGGACGCTCACTTCCGCGGCCCTCGTCGCCCGTCGCCCGCTTCCGTCGATTCGTCGGACTGCAGCCCTCCAGGGACTCTGATACCCTCATTCGATGATTAGCCTAGCGCGCCCGCTCCGTCTCGCCTCCGCCCTGGCCCTCGTCGCTCTCCCGCTCGCCACGGCCCCCGCCGAGGCCGACGCGTGCGGGGGGACCTTCTGCGATCAGTCGCAGAACAACATGCCGGTCGATCAGACCGGCGAGACGATCGTCTTCGTCCTCGCCGAGGATCACACCGAGGCCCATATCCAGATCCAATACGATCCCGAGACCGACGCGGAGAAGTTCGGCTGGATCGTGCCGATGACCGACATCCCCGAGTTCTCGGTCGCGTCGCAGCAGTTCTTCATCAACCTCCTGAACGCGACCGTGCCGGTCTACGGCTTCGTCTCCCAGGCCGAGTTTTGCGGCTACGACGAGAGCTACAGCGGCGGCGGCTACGACACTTGTAGCGGCGGCGCGACCGGAGGATCCTCCGCGGGCGACAGCGCCAGCGGCGGTACTGGGTCGACCTCCGGCGACATCCCCCCGCCGCCGGAGATCCTCCTGCGGGCGACGGTCGGCGCCTTCGACGTCGTCGTTCTCCAGGGCGAGAACGCGGACGTGGTGATGACCTGGCTCGGCGACGCTGGCTACTACCAGGACCCCGCGGCTGAGCCGATCCTCCAGGAGTACATCGACGACGGCTACATCTTCGCCGCCTTCAAGCTGACCCAGGGGGCAGGTATCGACGAGATCCACCCGGTCAGCCTGCGCTACCCCGGCAACGAGCCCTGCGTCCCGATCAAGCTCACGCGGATCGCCGCCCAGGACAACATGGACATCCGCACGCTCTTCCTCGGCGCCAAGGGGCGGGTCGGCCCGAGCAACTACCACCACGTCACCCTCAACGAGGCCCAGCTCGACTGGAGCATGCTCGGCGCGAACTACAAAGAGGTCGTCAGCCTCGCCGTCGACAGCGAGCCGGCGAACGGTCGGGCCTTCGTCACCGAGTACGCTGGGGCGAGCTCGGTCGTCAGCCCCGACGGGCTCCTCAGCGACAAGTGGGATCACACCGTCTTCACCGAGCTCAAGCCGATCGCGGTGGTCGACGCGCTCGCGGATCAGGGGCTCATCGAGTGCAACGGGGCCCGCTGCACCTACAACCATCCGCTCCTCCAGGGGCTCCTCTACCAGTACTTGCCTGTCCCCGACGGGGTCGAGGAGGGCGAGTTCTACTCGTGCCTCGACTGCTACGAGGGGCTGATCGACAGCGACGCCTACGATCCCGCAGAGTTCAGCGCGGACCTGCTCGAGCGGATCATCGAGCCTGGCGTCCACGCGGTCGAGCTCCTCGACACCTGGCCCTACCTGACCCGCCTCTACACGACGATGTCGGCGGCGGAGATGACCGAGGATCCCTTCTTCCACGAGAACCCGGACCTCCCGGACTTCGACCAGAGCTCGATGATCGCGACCCAGTGGTTCCCCTGCTCCGGGAGCCCCGAGTGGCAGCTCCCGGGCGGCTTTGTCGTCCCCGGGAACTTCCAGCAGACCTGGCCCGAGATGCCTGAGGAGATGCCCTGGGCCCATCGTGTCGAGGTCATCCCGCCCGCAGGGGCGCCGCAGGTCGAGGTCGACAACACCCAGCTCATCGACATGCTCCTCGGGGCCCTGAAGGTCGATCCTGGGGTCGTCAAGGCTCGCCAGGACTGCCACGGCTCGGAGAGCAACAGCGAGAGCAACAGCTCGACCGGCACCGAGGACTCGGCGTCGAGCTCGACGGGCGGCTTTGACGACGATGGCAGCTGCGCCTGTCGCAGCGAAGGCGGGAGCCCGCTCGGGGCGGGCCTCCTCGCCCTCGCGTCCCTCGGCTTCCTCCGCCGCCGCCGAAGCTAGCGCTCCTCGCCGGTGCTCGGGCCTCGTCGACCTCGCGTCGCGGGGTCCTTCGCCGTTGGAGCTCTCGGCCAACCCTGGTGGTCGGAGAACGTCGACCTCGCGTCGCGGGGTCCTCCGCGTTGGAGCCCTCGGCCAACGCCGGCAGAGCCTCGCCGGGATCGACCCAGCGATCGCCGCGGGGCTCTGCGGGCGACTAGGGCGAGCCGGACGGGTCGGAGGGCTCGAGGCTCCGCGCCCTACCCTGGGTCCGCTCGCGCTCGCTCACCAGCATCGACAGGACGGCGCCGACGCTCAGGCCGATCATCGGCACCAGGAAGTAGCTCTTGTAGGAGGCGGCGGTGACCAGGTAGAGGCCGATGCTCAGGGCGCCGCCGACGATCGTCGGCCGCAGGTGAGGCGGCGCGCGCAGGGCCTGGCGGACGAGGGGGACGAAGGGGATCGTCAGCAGGGCGGAGCCGAACATCCCGAACTTCCACAGGTGATAGGCGACGAGGTTGTGGACGTAGGAGACGTAGAAACCGTCGACGAGGATCTCGTCGCCGAGGCCGGCGCCGAGGGCCGGGCGCTGGAGGAACACCTCGAGGCAGAGGTTGATCTCGCGGACCCGACCGTCGACGGTCGCCGACGAGCCGAGCCGGAGGTACTGCTCGCCGAGCTCCCAGAAGGTGCCCGCGAAGACAGCCCCGACGAGGGCGGCGAAGAGGCTGAGGCTGAGCCCGCCGACCGGGCGACGGAGGTAGACGGCGGCGACCAGGCCGACCGAGAGGCCGAGGAGCATGCCGCGGCTCACCGTGGCGATGACCGCGACCACCAGCAGGGCCCCGGCGACGGCGAAGAAGCGCCGTCGCAGGCTCCGCGCGGGCGGGGTCAGGAGGCGCAGGAGCGAGGCGATGGTGATGCCAATGAGCAGGTGCCCCGCGATCACCTTGTGTGAGGTGTAGGTCGAGCGGACGACGCTGAGATCAAAGCTCGGCATCCGCCACAGGGAGACGAGACCGTCGAAGAGGGCGACGCCGAAGATCGCGGCGAGGATCAGCCGAGGCGCCCCCGCTCCCCGGCCCGCGGTCAGCCCGAGGACGAAGAGGACGTAGGGCAGGGCGTCCTCCATCGCCTGCATCATCGGCGCGCCGCGGAGCACCCCGACGAAGAAGGCGACCAGGAGGGCGACCAGCCAGGGGAGGAAGAAGACGAGCTGAGCGCGGGCTGCGTGGGAGCGCAGGCCGCCGCCGATCCCCGCGAGCCCGACCATCCCGAGGAAGGCGACGATCGCCGGGCTGAGCCCGTCCGGGAAGGTCGGCAGGGCCAGCGTCAGGAGCATGGCCGCGGCTGCGAGGAGGGCGGTGAACATCGGCGGCGGTCGTGGGCCCCGGCAGTCTGCCGCGGGCGCGCCCGCAGGTCACGGAGGCGGCGAAGTCGCGCGCTGGGATCGACCGCGCACGGCGCGGGCGAAGCTGCGAGCGGATCGCGATCGACCTCGCCCGCGGAGGCTCCCGCGGATCGGCGCTGCGCCGAGAACGCCGCGAATAGAGGCGCTGCGCAGGCGAAAAAGGCGATCGGGCCCTTGCGCGCGCGCGGGCGATTGCATAGCGTACCCACCTCCCCGGGCGATTTCGCAGCGCGTACGGGGACGGACGACGATGCAACGTCGATGGCTCGATTGGCACCAGCCGCTCCTCCCGGCGGCCGCGGCATGGCTGGTCCAGCGGCACGCTGCTGCGGACCGCTGTGACCTGCGCGATGTCAAATGTGTTCTCCCCGGCGGACGAGCCGGACGCCTCCTCCTGCGCACCCTGATCGGCGCCTGCAAGGAGCAGAAGCTGCGGCTGATCCCGCCGCAGGTGATGACCCCGGGGTCGATGGTCGACGTCATCATGCCGCCGAACGCGACGACCGCGGCCGAGCTCGAGTGCTCGCTCGCCTGGATGCACGTTCTCCGCGAGGCGAGCGCGCCCCTGATCCGGCCGCTGATCCCGAGCCAGCCGGACTACTACGATTGGCCCGCGTGGCACGAGCTCGCCCTCCAGATCGGGGAGATCTCGCAGGAGCTGGCCGGCGAGCTGATCACCTTCGGCGAGGTCGCGCGGGCGGCGATGCGGCTCCAGCTGGAGAGCGAGGCCGATCGCTGGCAGGTGCTCGCGCAGCTCTACGGGCGCTACCGCGACAGGCTCAGGAGCGTCGACAAGGTCGACCCCCACGAGCGGCGGATGCAGGCCCTCGCGGAGTTCGAGGTCGGCGACGACGAGGAGCTGGTCCTGATCGGCGTCGTCGAGCTCAACCAGCTCCAGCGCAACGTCGTCGCCGGCTTCGGCGAGCGGGCCCACGCCCTCATCCACGCCCCGGAGGAGATGGCCGAGGGGTTCGACGAGCACGGCTGCGTCGAGCTCAACTTCTGGCAGGACCACGAGATCTCGGTCGCCGACGATCGGATCATCATCTGCGATCGACCCGCGGATCAGGCCCAGGCTGTGGTCGAGCAGATCGCCGACTTCGCCGGGGCCTTTCCGCCGGAGGAGATCACGATCGGCCTCGGCGACGAGAGCCTGGGGGAGCCGATGGCCCAGGCCGGCGAGTGGGCGGACCTCGTCGTCCACGATCCGCGAGGCAAGCCGGTGCTGCGCTCGCGGCCCTATCGCCTGCTCTCGGCGGGGATCGAGTGGCTCCGGGAGCCGCGCTTCTCGAACTTCGCCGCGCTCGTCCGCCACCCGGACGTCGAGGCCTGGGTCGAGCGCTTCGTCAAGAACGCCCGAGCGGAGGCGGTCGAGGCGGCGGAGGAGGCCGCTGGGGCAGAGCGAGCGGCGGACGCCGAGGGGGTCGAAGGGACGGCCGACGGGCTCGTCGCTGCGGCCACGGAGGAGACCGCTGGCGAGATCGACCTCTGGCCCCTCGGGGCCTCGGGCGAGGGCGCGGCTCAGGAGCTGTCTCTCGAGGACCACGCGGCGGACCACGCGGCAGACCACGCGGCGGACCACGCGGCGGACCACGCGGCAGACCACGCGGCGGACCACGCGACCGACACGACCGACACGGCCGACACGGCCGACCCGGAGCGCGACCCCGCAGGTGATCTCCTGGACGCCCCTTCGGAGATCCGCGCGAGCGGATCCTCGAGCGCCGCGATCGATCTCTGGCCCGAGGGACAGGAGTCCGACCTCGCCGCGAACGGGATGAAGGTCGTCGCCGACGGCGCGATGATCGTCGACACGGTCTCAACCTCGGGGACCGCGGGAGCTTCGGCGGCGGCCGGCGAGAGCCCAGTCCCTACAGAGGAGCCCGAAGAGGAGGAGATCCCGGACGACCGGCGGACCGAGTGGCTCACGCTCCTGGACAAGTACTACGCGGAGCACCTCTCCGAGGGCGCCTCGGGCCCCTGGCTCGGCGATCGCAAGACCCGGCGTCGGCTCCAGCTCCTCTACGAGGGGGTGCACGGCCTCTTCGTCCCCCTCGCCGGCAATCGGCGCCCGCTCACCGACTGGTTCGAGCCGATCCTCGAGGTCCTGCGGACCGCCTACGGGGCGATCGAGACCAACACTCGGCACCTCTCCGAGCAGCGGGCGGCCGCGTCCTGCCTCGAGATCGCCAAGGCGCTCGGCTCCTTCACCAGCGCCGCCGCCGATCTCCAGCCGGAGGTCGACGGGACCACCGCGGTCCGCCTCGTCCTCGCCCAGGCGGCGGGCATGCGGGTCGCCGACGATCCCCGCAGCGGTCAGGTCGAGATGCTCGGCTGGCTCGAGCTGCACCACGATCCGGCGCCGGCGATGGTCATCGCCGGCTTCAACGACGGGTCGATCCCCCAGGCCGTGCTCGCCGACGCGTTCCTCCCGGACGGCCTCCGCAGCCAGCTCGGCCTCCTCTGCAACAGCCGCCGCTACGCCCGCGACGCCTACCTCCTGGAGGCGATCCGCCGCTCCCGCAAGCACTGCACGTTGGTGGCCGGGAGGGCCGCGGCGGACGGTGAGCCGCTGACGCCGAGCCGCCTCCTCCTCGCCGGCAAGCGGACCGAGCTCCCCTCGCGGATCATCCGCCTCTGCGACCACGAGAGCGCGCGGCGCTGGGCCCTGCCCCGCGGCGCGCCGCCGGCGGGATCCGTCTCGCGCTTCAAGGTCCCGGAGCCGCCGGATCTGCCGCCCGCCCGCGAGGCGATGTCGGTGACCGAGTTCGGCTGGTACCTGCGCTGCCCCTACCGCTACTACCTGAAGTACATCAAGCGGCTGCGGGTGGTCGAAGACGCGGGCGTCGAGCTCAACGCGATCCAGTTCGGCAACATCGCCCACGAGGTGCTCCAGCACTTCGGCGAGGACCCGAGCATCTCCGACAGCGCCGACCCCAACGAGATCGCCCTCTACCTCGACGACGCCCTGGAGCAGTCCGCCAGGGAGGCCTTCGGCCGCAAGCCGCTGCCGGCGATCCGGATCCAGCTCGCCCGCCTCCGCGCCCGCCTCCACGCCTTCTCGCTCCACCAGGCCCGCCACCGCGCCGACGGCTGGAGGATCGAGCACTGCGAGTGGGAGCTGCCCGAGGCCTCCTTTATCGAGGTGCCCGGCGAGGAGCCGATGCGGATCAAGGGGAAGATCGACCGGATCGATCGCAACCTCCACACCGGCGCCTGGATGATCGTCGACTACAAGACCAGCGAGTCCGGCAAGCGACCGGAGGCGACCCACCAGGCCAGCGGCGCCCGCCGTCGCGACTCGGGGCGGACCTGGGATGACCTCCAGCTCCCGCTCTACCGCCACCTCGCCGGTCAGCACGGCTACGACGGCGAGGTCAAGCTCGCCTACATGAACCTGCCTAAAAAGCCAGAAGACGTCGCGATCCACGTCGCCCGCTGGACCCACTTCGACCTCGAAGAGGCGATCGAGGTCGCCCGCGGGATCGTCCGCGACGTCCGGGCTGGCCGCTTTGAGATGGCCGACGACTACCCCGGCCACTACCAGGACGACTTCTCCAACATCTGCCAGACCGGCGTCTTCGGCGGCGGCGACGAGGAGATGATGGGCGCGGAGGCCGAGGGGTGAGCGCGGTCGACAAGAGGCGCAAGCCGGTGCCGCTGACCCACGTCAGCATCCTCGCCTCGGCGGGCTCGGGCAAGACCTTCCAGCTCACCAACCGCTACATCAAGATCCTCTCGCGGGGCGCGGCGCCCTCGTCGATCCTCGCCTCGACCTTCACCCGCGCGGCGGCCGGGGAGATCCGGGACCGGATCCTGAACCGCTTAGCCGAGGGGGCGCTCAGCCGCAAGAAGCGGCTCGAGCTCGGCCAGCACACCGAGCTCGGCCCGCTCGCCAAGGATCGGGTGCTCGATCTCCTGGCGATCCTCGCCCACAACCTCCACCGCCTCCAGATCCGCACCCTGGACTCGTTCTTCGGGACGATCGTCCGCTGCTTCGCCTTCGAGCTCGGGCTGCCGGCGGACGCCCGGATCGCCGACCAGGACGAGGACGTCCGGCTTAGGCGCGAGGCGATCCGGATGATGCTCGACGAGGGCGACCAGGAGGCGATCATCGAGATCCTCGCGTCGCTCACCGAGGGCTCCTCCGAGCGCGCCGTGACCGAGACGATCGACGGCACGGTCGGCGGCCTCTACGAGCTCTACCGGGAGGCGGATCCAGGGGCCTGGTCGGCGGTCCCGCCGTCGCGGATGCTCACCGACGAGGAGCTCGACGTCGCGATCGGCAACCTCCGGTCGGCGATCCCGAGCGGCCCCAAGCGGACCGTCAGCGGCCACGCGGCGGACTGCGAGCGGGTCGAACGCTGCCGCTCCAACTCCTCCGACGACTGGAAGGAGTTCTTCTCCAAGGGGCTCGCCAAGGCGGTCGCGACCGGGACCCTGACCTACTACCGCAACGAGCTCGAAGACCACGTCGTCGCCGCCTATCGCGACCTCCTGCGCCACGCCCACGCGGTCTTCCGGATGCGGATCATCACCCAGACCGGGGCGACCTACGAGCTCCTCCAGCTCTTCGACAGCTGCTACCGCCGGGCCAAGTACCGCAACAAGGTGGTCACCTTCGCCGACCTGACGGCGGCGCTCGCCCAGGCGGAGTTCAACGGTCAGCTCGACGACATCTGCTTTCGCATCGACGCTCGCCTGCAGCACGTCCTCCTCGACGAGATGCAGGACACAAACATCCAGCAGTGGAACGCGCTGCGGCCGATCGTCGACGAGGTCGTCTCCTACCAGGCCGACGAGCGCTCCTTCTTCTGCGTCGGCGACGTCAAGCAGTCGATCTACGGCTGGCGCGACGCCTGCCCGGAGGTCCTCTCGCGGATAGGCGATCTCCTCGCCCGCCCCGGCGGGGTCTCGGTGATCGAGCGGCAGACCCTCTCGACCTCATTCCGGTCGGCGCCGCCGGTGATCGAGACGGTCAACCAGGTCTTCGCCAACCTGCCGACGAACCCGGCGCTGCACCGCTTCGTCGACGCCGCCCGCAACTGGGTCTCGGAGTTTGAGACCCACTCGACCGCCAAGACCGAGCTCCCGGGCTATGTCGAGCTGCGGACGGTGGAGCGGGCCGAGGACGGGGCGAAGCGGACGACGCTGCGCCTGCAGAAGGCGGCGGACCTGGTCTCCGACCTCTACCTGCGGCACCGCGAGGCCAAGCGGATCGGCGTCCTGTGCCGGACCAACGCGGCGGTCTCGCGGGTGCTCTACGAGCTCGGGCCGACCCGGCGGCGGATCCCGGCGACCGGCCGCGGCGGCGGACCCCTCACCGACGCGCCGGCGGTCAACGTCATCCTCGACCTCCTGCGGACGGTCGAGCACCCCGACCACACCGTCGCCGCCTTCAACGTCGAGACCTCGCCGCTGGGGCCTGTCATCGGCCTCGTCGAGAAGGAGACCCCGGCGCAGACGATAGGTCACAGGCGGGCGATCGCCGGGCGGCTCCGCCGGAGGATCGCCGACGACGGCCTCGCGCGGACGATCCAGGGCTGGGTCCGATCGATCGCCAGCGCGACCGACGAGCGGCAGTACCGACGCTGCATGCAGCTCATCCACCTAGCCCAGCTCTTCGACGCCCGCAGCTACTCGCGGATCGACGAGTTCATCAACATGGTCGAGTCGCGGGCGGTCGCCGACCCGGCGGAGTCGACCGTCCAGGTGATGACCGTCCACCAGTCGAAGGGGCTCGAGTTCGACATCGTCATCCTCCCGGAGCTGGAGGCCGAGATCGCCGCGACCCGCAGCCTCAAGGTCGTCTACGAGCGCGACGGCGACGCCGGGCCGATCTCGCGGATCGCCAGACATGTGTCTAAGGACATGTGGAGCACCTTCCCCGACCTGGCGCCGATGTTCGAGCAGCACATCAACCGCCTCGCCTTTGAGAGCTTCTGCCTGCTCTACGTCGCCCTCACCCGCGCGCGGCAGGGGCTCTACATGCTCGTCGATCCGCCCTCCGAGCGGGCGCGGACGATCCCGGCGAGGCTCTCGGCGCTCCTCCTCTGCGCCCTAGGAGAAGGGGAGATCGAGCCCGATCAGCTGGTCTACTCCCACGGCGAGAGCGCCTGGCTGACCCCGCTAAAGGTGGTGACCGGCGATCCGATGGCGGCGCAGCCGACCGAGCTCGGGCTCAACATGCCGATCGCCTTCGCGCCGACGGACGGGCCCCTCCTGCGCCTCGCGAACCTCCTCGGCGACGACAAGAAGACCGTCGGCGAGGCGCTGACGATCAGCGAGAGCACGGCCGGGCTCTGGGGCGCTGCCTTCCGGGCGCTGCTGCGGGAGGTCGACTTCTACGAGGACTTCGTTCTCCGCAGAGAGGCGCTGATCGAGTCGGCGGCGCGGGCTGTGCCCAGCCGCGACGATGGTTGGGCGGCGGCGCGGGTCGAGGAGTTCCTGCGGATGCTCAGCGATCACGAGGAGCTGCGGACAGCGCTCAGCCGCGGCTCGCGACCCGCGACCGCGCGGATCGAGCATGACCTGCCCTTCGCGCGGCTGCTGGACGGGGAGCTCCAGCAGGGGATCCTCCAACGGGTCGTCGTCGACGAGCCCGGCGGTGTGGCGACGAGCGTCGAGGTCTTCGGCTTCTCCCACGACAAGCCGGCGACGCTGGAGTCGGCGGAGGAGCGAGCCCGCAGCCTCAGGGCCTTGGCCAAGGCCTGGCGCGCGGCGGCGTCGGAGCTCTTCGGGATCGGCGAGTCGAAGGTGACCGTGTCCCTGGTCTTTATCGCCGTGGGCTACGTCGTCCCCGTGGTCTGAGCGCGAAATCCCTGTCATCAGGGGTTCTACGCGGGCTTGTGAGGGCACCTCACACCAGCGCTTATTTCAGGGCTAGGGCGACCCCTCGGGTGAACCCTGGGACGAGTCCTTCTCTTCGGCTCGAGCCCGCTCCTGGAGCTGCTCCTCAAGGGCCTGGCGGAGGGCCTCCTGCTCCGCCTCCGTCGGCGGAAGTCGCAACCAGCTCGGCCTCCGCTGGGAGATCGCCGGGCATTCACGGACGTCGCCCAGGTCCTGGGCGCTCTGGGCCGCGAGCACGCACTCTTCTTGGGCGCGCGTGAGGCCTTCGCTCTCGCAGCTGGCGACGCTCATCGCCTCCGCAGCGGCGATGATGGCGGCCTCTCGGGGGCTTATCGCACCCAGCTCGATGTCACCGCGGACGAGCCCCGCGACATGCCCGACCGAGCGGGCGCATCGCTCATGGAGCGCGGCGTCGACGGCCGGGGCCGGGGCTGCGTCAGCGGCTGCGTCAGCGGCTGCGTCAGCGGCTGCGGTGGTCGCTGAGCCCTCTCCTCCCCGACCGCACGAGGTGACGGCGACGAGGAGGACGAGCGCTCGGAGGAGGGCCTCGAGATCTGGGCGGACGAGCACGGAGGCAACAACGTAACGGTGGAGCGGCGCTCGGGGGAAGGACCGACGAGCTACAATGCGGGCTGGAGTCCCTGCTTGTCGCAGATGAGCTGGGGACCGCAGGGCTGGGGACCGCAGGGCTGGGGGTCGGAACGACCGGCGCCCCTCAGGGGTTGAGGAGTGGAGCCATGAACGCCGCGAACGCTGAAAATGCCGCCAACCTCCCCCCAGCCGGCGCGCGTCCGCCCTCCCCGGAGCTTCGATCCGGTCACGGACGGGGCCTCCGTGCTCGGGACTACGCGCTCGGCGTCGGCGTGCTCGTGGCCGCGCTCGCCAGCGCCTGTCACCGCAACCCGGGGGCCGACATCCCTGCGGACGCTGAGCTCAGCGCGCGGGCGACGGGCGCACTACCGGCCGCCGCCAGCCCGAGCCTCGACAAGGGGCCCCGAGCCCCGGGCGACCTGGTGGAAGAGGCAGACGCGCCGATTGGCGGAGGCGAAGACGACGCGGTCCACGGCACGCTGCGCACGATCGACGGGCAGCGGGTCCTGCACGTCTGGGGGAGCCCCTACGAGATGGGCTACGCCCACGGCTCCCTCCTGCGCGAGGCCATCGTCAAGGTCGTCGACGACTACGCCCTAGGCGCGATCCCGAAGGCGACCTTCGGCGTCGCCTCGGCCAGCTTGGCCAAGACCGGTGTGATCGACGCTCGGCTCCGCGACGAGGCGAGAGGGGTGATCGCGGGGATGGAGGCGTCGGGCGGCGCCCACAGCCGCGGCCTCGGCAGGGCGCTGACGGTCGACGATCTTCTCCTCGTCAACACGATGACCGACCTCGTCGCGATCGGCTGCTCCTCGGTGTCGGCGTGGGGCTCGGCGACGGTCACCGACCCGGAGCTCAAGGGCGAGCTGGCGGTAGTCCGCAACCTCGACTGGGCCGCCGATCCGGCCCTCCTGGAGAGTCAGGTGATCATCGCCTACGAGCCGAGCTCGGCGGAGGAGCAGCCGGTGGTCTCGGTGGCGTTCGCGGGCTACATCGGCTGCCTCTCGTGCATCAACGGGGCCGGCGTGACGGGCCTCTTCAACATGGGCTATGGCGACGGAGCGGCGAGCTTGACCGAGGCCGCCGCCGGCTTTGCCCCCGCCAACCTCCTCCTCCGCTCGGCGATGAGCGCCCGCGACGTCGACGGCGACGGCCGGAGCACGGCGGACGATGTCATCCGCCGGATCGAGGCGAGCGAGCACGCGGGCTCCTACATCGTCCACCTCGTCGAGCCCGCCAAGGTCGCCAAGGCCGGCGGACGCCCGCCCGCCCGCGTCATCGAGGTCGAGGCTGCGGGGGTCGGGGTTCGGACGGCCAGCGAGGGATCGCGCCTCGGCCCCGAGATCCTCGCGGCGACCAACCACCTGCGCGAACGGGCGGCGCCGCAGGCCTGCTCTCGCTACCGGAGGATCGAGCAGACGGTCGCGGCGCGGGAGCTCTCGCTGCGCTTGGAGCCGCTGTGGGCCCTCGGCGAGGCGGTCCGGATCGACGAAGCGGTCGTCCACACGATGCTCGTGATCCCGGCGAAGCGGCAGCTCAGCGTCCGTCTGCGGGCGCCAGGTCTGTCGATGAGCCGATCGCCCGCGCCGGTCGTCCACCGCTGGGCCGAGCTCTTCGGCGATCGACCTGGGGCGGAGGGCTGACGCGTCCGCCGAGCGAGGACGAGAGGGCTTCGCCGACGGACAACCCGGTGCGGAGCGCTGACACCTCCACACAGCGAGGGGCGCCGCCCACCGGCGTACGACCTGCGACGAAGAACACCCGGGCGCAGAGCGAAGCGCATCGCCCATCGGCGTACGACCGGGCGCGCTGGGCTGGCGAACCCGGAGCCTCCGACGGCGGAGCGCTCCGCCAGCCTCGGCCTATCGGGCCTCTAGACCGGTCGCAGGCGCTCCTTCAAGAAGGCCATCATCCGCTCGCGGGCCGCGTAGGTCGGGTGCTCCGGCGACTCGACGAGGTCCCGCGTCAGCACCGAGTGGGCGCGCCCTGGGATGCCGTGGGGGTTGCCTGGGGCGGAGTCGATCTCGACCGCGAGGAAGGCGTCGCCGAGCTCCTCGCGGAGCCGATGAAAGCGCTCCGGCGGGACCATCCGATCGTGGGTGAAGCGGAGGCCCATCACGCAGGCCCCAGCGGCCGTGCGCTCGCGGATCCGCGCCAGCGTCTCGTCGTCGACGCCGAGATCGCGGCGTTGCCGGGGGAGGATGCCGAAGGGCAGAGAGGGTTGGCTGAGCACCGGCGCGAGCATGCGATCGTCGACCATCATCGCCAGGGCGAAGCCGCCGGTGAGGCACATGCCGACCGCGCCGACCCCCGGCCCGCCGCACTCCCCGTGCGCGTCCCGGGCGAGCTCCCGCAGCCAGTCGGTGATCGGCGAGCGCTCCCGCGTCGCGAAGACCGTGAACTCGCGGGCGATGCAGGCGCGGGTGATGCTCGAGAGGACGTATCCCGGGCCGAAGGGGCGTCCGGGGGCGCCCAGGAGCGAGGGCATGTAGACGGTAAACCCGGCCTCGGCGACGAGGCGACCGAAGTCTGCGACCGCCGGGTAGAGCCCCGGCACCTCGTGCATGACGATCACGGCTGGACCTTCGCCCCGACGGAAGACCGGCCTGGTCTCACCGCTGTAGGTGCGCTCCTCGAGCTCGAAGTCCGGGTAGGGGCGTGTCTCCATCGCCGGCGAGGATAGCCGACTTCGCGATCGCGTCGGTGGCCTGTCGTCGATCGCCAGCTCTGCGGCGATAGGGAGGAGCCCCTGCACACCTTCCTGTTCGGTCAGGTGAACCACCGCCAGCGCGACCCATGACTGTAGATTTTGGGCGTCCAGGGCGTCGTCTTCGCGCCGCTGGGGCGCCTTGCGACGCGGTTGAGGCCACCCATGTCAGCCGCCGTCGACCAGCGCCGGCGAGCCTCGACCCCTCCTCCCCAGAGACGAGCTCAGACGCCGTCGCCGAGCGGCGTGACCTTGGCGATCTGGCCCAGCGCCTTGGCGATGTCGGGCTCGCTGCTGGCGGCGACCCAGGCCCAACCAGGCTCACCGCCGTCGAAGTCGAGCCACTTGCGCGAGAACTCCGCGAGCTCTTCGGGATCGATCGCCAACATCGCCTGGGCGTCGCGGGCCAACGCCCCGCCGATCTCCCCCTCGTTCATGGAGAGGTCGATCGACTCGCTCCAAAGCGCGGTCCAGTCCTCGCCGGTCAGGCTCGCCTGGACCATCCTCGCCCCGAGCCAGAGCTCCGCCGCCTGCGCTAGGCGGAGCCTCGGCGCCCGCGCCCGGAGAAACTCGCGGGTCTCGTCGAGGACGTCGACGAGGTAGGCCGCGCGCGGATCCTTCGGCGCGTCCTTGTCCTTGTCCTTGTCCTTCTTCTTGTCCTTCTTCTTGGCGTCCTTGCCGGAGCTCTCGTCGCTCGGCGGCGGCCCGTTGCGGATCTGAGCCTTGACGACGAAGAGGCCGCGATCGCCGACGATCGTCAGGCGAGCGTCGACCTCCTCCTGGAGGATCCGCTGGGCGAGCCGGGCCCGGGCCCGATCCTCGACCGTCGGCAGCGGCATGATCCGCCCGAGCACCAGCAGCGAGCCCCGCTCCTCAGGCGCGAGCTCCAGGAGGTGGAGCGGGGCCTTCGGCGAGCCCCGCAGGCGCCACTCGCTGCCGCTCCGCTCCGCTTCCTTGCCCCGGACAGCGCGACCCTGGGGGGCAGGTCGGAGGCGCGCGATCGCCTGCTCGTCGGCCTTGCCGATCCCGCTCAGGATCCCGCCGCGGCTCCAGGCCTTCGCCAGCCGGGTCATCGACCGCTCGTCGACAGGACGCCCCGCGTGGACCACCAGCATCGACCGCTTCGGATCGACGAGCGCCTCCCAGGCAGCGATCATCTCCTTGGGCTCCAGCGCCGCGACTGTCTCTTTGGACAGGCGCTCGCGGGCGGGGTCACGGTCGTCGAGGATCCCGACGAGCGCGGTCAGGGCGAGCACCTCGGCGTCGAGCGCCGGCAGCCCCGCGGCGACGGCGTCCCGCGCCCGGACGAGCAGCCCCTCGGGCTCCTGGATCGCGACGACCCGGCCGAGGCCTGCGACGATCGCGTCCATCTTGCTGCCCTGGCCGTGGACCGCGATCTCGTAGCGATCCACCCGCGAGGCGAGCTCGACCGTGGTCCCGTAGCGCTGCGTCCAGCGCCGCAGCTCGATCGCGACGGCCTCGGCGACGACCGCCGCTGCTCCGCGGGGGAGCTCCTCCTGTCCGTGGGTCGGCAGGAGCAGCCGGAGGTGGATCGCCGGCGAGGCCTCCTCGGTGAGCCAGTGGACTAGGAGGTCGTTGCTCAGGACGACCCGCTCGGCGGGCGGCCAAGGCGGGGCGAGAGCGCTGATCGCCTCGGTCTCGGGCGGCGTCCCGTCCTCGTCGAGGAGCTCGACCTTGGGCATCTCGCGGCGCTTGCAGGCGCCGAGGCTGAGCCCGAGCCCGGCCGTGCCTGCGATGACCATCAGGGCGCGGCGGGTGATCATGTTCCGCTCCCTTCGCCGGGGATCTTCTTGCCATTTCCCGGGCCGTCTCCGGGGCGCTGGTCTGTCTTGATCTTCTTGCCCTTCCCCTCGGTCTCGGGGCGGACGAGGACCACCGCCTCTCCGAGGTGAAGGAGCGCCGGAAAGACCTCCTCGAGGCTGGCGACGTCGCCCAGGGGGGTGACGCCGGTGAGCTCCTCGATCGGTCTCGCGACCGGCGTCTGGCCGACGTCGTCGTCCGCCGTGATCGCGAGCTGGCGGGCGAGCCCCAGCGGGCGATGGGCGACGAAGCGGAGCTCGCTCGCGAGGGACTTGGCCTGAGCCCGCAGCAGCCCCCGATCGCGACCGCTGACGAGCCGGGCGATCCGCTCGCGCAGGGTCACGAGCGGCTCCTCCGCCCCCACCACCTGGATCAGCATGGCGCTGCGCCGCGGGTCGCTGTCGATCGCGCAGCTCACCCGCAGAGCCTTCGGCTCCCCTCGCCCCCGCCGCTGCCGGTTGAGCGTCCGACAGAACGCGGTCGCCCAGGCGTTGGAGGCGGGATCACCGGGGACCGACCAGGCGTAGATCGGCAGCTTGTGCGGACCGACCGGGACGACCTCCGGATCGGGCTCCACGACCGCCGGCTCCGCGGGCGTCTCCGCCGGGTCGGGGCTCGTCGCGTCATCGCCGGCAGCGCCGGGGGTCGCGGGCTCGGGGGCATCGCTCGTCGCCGGGGCACCGCTGCCCTCATCGGCGGCCGGGTCCGGGGCTGCCGTATCCGCGGGGCTCGCTGCATCTCCGACCTCCGGCGTCCCGCCAGCGGCGGCAGGATCCTCAGCTGGGGCAGGGTCGACGGCCGCTGGCGGCGTCTGTGAATCCGCGCTCACAGCTCGCGCGCCGGGGAGTCGACGCATGACCTTGCGCTGGGTCCCCGGGAGATCGGCGAAGAGCGGCTGGACCATCGCCAGCACCTCGCGCGGCTCGTTCGGGGCGACGACGACGAGGGTCGCCCGTGCGTAGTTAAAGCGAGTCCGGAGCTGCGACGCCAGGGCGCCGTCGCTCAGCGACGCCATCGACGAGCCGGGTCGCCGACTGTCGTGCCCAAGCCCAGGCGTCCGGTGGACCGCGGCCAAGGCTGCCGGCGGCAGGATCCCCGGGCGTCGGCTGTCCCCGGCGGCCCAGCCGATCGTCTTCTTCCAGATCGTGTCGCGGATGATCGGGAAGCGCAGGCGCTGCGACTCGATCCAGAGCACCTCCTCGAGGCGCGAGGCCGGGATGATGCTCTCGTAGCGCACCTGCGAGAGGCCGATCGCCATGCTGGCGACGCCTCCGCCCGCGTGCACGGTGTCGATCGACTCTCCCGGCCGCAGCTCGCGGTTCCCCTGGAGCAGGTAGTAGGCGAGGGCGTGGACCAGCCCCGGATACTCCTCCGGATCGTCCTCGGGGCCGCTCTCCACGGCGAGGACGACCGAGGCGACCGGCAGGGTCCGATCGCGGGCGACCAGGAGACGCAGCCCGCACTCCAGGACCACCTCGAGCGCCTGATCCGGGGCTAGGTCGGGCACCTGCGAGGCGGCGCTCTTCGGCGCGGTGTTCTTCGGGGCGGTGCTCTTCGGCGCGGCGCTCTTCGGCGCGGCGCTCTTCGAGGCGCCCGGACTCCCCGTCGACGGGCTCTCCCCGGACGCGCTCTCCCCGGACGCGCTCTCCCCGGACGCGCTCTCCCCGGACGCGCTCGCCCCGGACGCGCTCGCCCCGGACGCGCTCGCCCCGGACGCGCTCGGAGGCTCGCCTCCAGGCCCGCCCGCGGCCGGCGAGAGCCCGAGCCCGAGCCCGAGCGCCACCGCCAGATGAGTGAGTCCAGAGAGCATTGGCGAGCAGCCTAGCAGAACCAGAGGAGAGCCCGAGGGCTGAGGCTTGTGCGCCGCCCGGGGCGAGAGCGCGAGAACCTGGGAGCGAGCCCTCAGGCCCCGGAGAAGAGGCTCCTTCCGGGGTAGTGGGCGTCGTCACCGAGCTCTTCGACGATCCGCAGGAGCTGGTTGTACTTCTCGACCCGGTCCGAGCGCGACGCCGACCCCGTCTTGATCTGCCCCGACTCACAGCCGACCGCGAGATCGGCGATGAACGTGTCGCCGGTCTCGCCGCTGCGGTGGGAGATCACGCAGCGATAGCCGCTGCGATGGGCGAGCTTGACCGCCTCCAGCGTCTCCGTGAGCGTGCCTATCTGGTTGACCTTGACCAGGAGCGCGTTGGCGACCCCGAGGTCGATCCCCTTCTGCAGGCGGATCGGGTTGGTGACGAAGAGATCGTCGCCGACGAGCTGGACCCGATCGCCGATCCGCTCGGTCAGCGCCCTCCAGCCGTCCCAGTCGTTCTCGTCCATCCCGTCCTCGATCGAGGCCAGCGGGAAGCGCCCGGCGAGCTCGGCGTAGAGGTCGACGAGCGCGCCCGAGTCGAGGCGACGACCGCCCTCCCCGCTCAGGACGTAGACCCCCTCCTTCTTGTCGAAGAACTCCGAGGCGGCGACGTCGAGGGCGAGGCTGATCTGCTCCCCAGGACGGTAGCCGGCGGCCTCGATCGCGCGGGTCAGGGTGCCGAGCGCCTCGGCGTTGCTGGCCATGTCCGGGGCGAAGCCGCCCTCGTCGCCGACCGAGGTCGACTTGCCCTGGTCCTTGAGGATCTTCTTCAGCGCGTGGAAGACCTCGACGCCGGCGCGCAGCGCCTCGGGGAAGCTGTCAAAGCCGTGGGGGACGATCATCGACTCCTGGAAGTCGAGGTTGTTGTCGGCGTGGGCCCCCCCGTTGATCACGTTCATCAGCGGCACCGGCAGCGTCCGCGCCAGGGGTCCGCCGAGGTAGCGATAGAGGGGCAGGCCGACGTCGTAGGAGGCCGCGCGGGCGGCCGCGAGGGAGACCCCGAGGATCGCGTTGGCGCCGAGGTTGGCCTTGTTGGTCGAGCCGTCAGCCTCGAGGAGGGCTCGGTCGAGCGTCACCTGATCGACCGCGTCGAGCCCCTCGACCGCCTCCGCTAGGCGGGTGTTGACGTTGACCACCGCCCCCAGGACCCCCTTGCCGACGTAACGCCCCTTGTCGCCGTCGCGGAGCTCGTGGGCCTCGTGCTCCCCGGTGCTCGCGCCGGAGGGGACCGCGGCGCGGCCGACATTGCCGAGCTCAGTGTGGACCTCGACCTCGACGGTCGGGTTGCCCCGGGAGTCGAGGATCTCGCGGGCGTGGACATGGACGATGGTGCTCATCGGCGGCGAGGGTAGCCAAAGGGCGGCGTGCGGACAATGGTTCATCCTCCGGCGCAGCGCCCGTCCTGAGCGCCCGACGAGGGCCCTCGCGCGAGCACCGCGACGATGATCCTCCGGGCCCCGCGGCTCCGCCCTGGCCGTGAGCTTGCGACCGTTCCCCGCCGGGAGGCGCCGCCGGGCCGCTGCGCCGCGACTGCGCCGAGAGGGCGTCCCTGCGCCGACGGGCGCCGCCGTTGACCGTCGTCGTCGGCGCTCGTTAGTGTCCGCGTGCTATGCGAAGGATCGTCCTCGGGGTGCTCGGCCTCGGCAACGTCGGCGCCGGCTGCCTCCGCCTCCTCGCCGACAATCGAGCGGCGATCGAGGCCCGCCTGGGCGCGACGGTCGTCGTCAAGCGGGTGCTCGTCCGCGACCTCGACCGCCCGCGCGAGATCGACGTCGAACCTGGCCTCTTGACCACAGACGCCGCCCTGCTGCTGGGCGACCCCGAGATCGACGTGATCGTCGAGCTGATCGGCGGCATCGAGCCCGCCCTCACCTACATCCTCGACGCCCTCGCCGCGGGCAAGCAGGTCGTCACCGCCAACAAGGCGGTCCTCGCCGAGCGCGGCGCGGAGATCTTCGCCGCCGCCGAGAAGGGCGGGCTCGGGGTCTTCTTCGAGGGCTCGGTCGCCGGCGGGATCCCCCTCCTCCGCGCCCTCCGCGAGGGGCTCGCCTCCGACAGGATCGACGGCGTCTGCGGGATCCTAAACGGCACCGCCAACTTCATCCTCGACGCGATGAGCCGGCGCGGCCTCGCCTACGCCGAGGCCCTGCGGATGGCCCAGGAGGCCGGCTACGCCGAGGCCGATCCGACCCTCGACGTCGGCGGCGGCGATGCGGCGCACAAGCTCACGCTCCTCGCCCAGGTCGCCTTCGGCCGCCGGGTCGACCCGGCCGCGATCCTCACAGAGGGGATCGAGTCGATCACCGCCCTCGACATCCGCACCGCCGATGACCTCGGCTACGTGATCAAGAGCCTGGCGATCGCCGACCGCGGTGAAGCGGTCGAGGCCGGCGCCGGCGCTGTCGAAGCCGAGGAGGGTCCGCCGCGGCTTCGGGTCCACCCGACGCTGGTCCCCAAGGGGCACGTTCTCGCCGGCGTACGCGGCTCCTACAACGCCTGCCAGGTCCGCTCGCAGGGGCTGGGCTCCAGCCTCTACTACGGCCGCGGCGCGGGGATGATGCCGACCGGCGTCGCCGTCCTCTCCGACATCATCGAGGTCGCCCGTCTCCTCCTCGCGAGGCAGCCCGGGGACTCGCTCCCGGCCGGCGCTCGAGTCCAGGCCAGCGCCTCGGAGCCGGCGCCCCTGGACGACCTCGTCCACGAGAACTACATCTGCGTCGACGCGCCCAACCGCCCGGGCGTGCTCGGCCGGGTCGCGACCTGCCTCGGCGCCCACGGGGTCAGCATCAAGTACATGCACCAGGATGAGCCCCAGGGCTCCGACCTGGTGCCGCTGATCATGCTCACCGAGCCCGCCCGCGAGGCGGACATGGTCGCCGCCCTCGCCGATCTCCGCGCCTTCGCCGACCTCCCCGACCCGCCGCGACGCCTGCGGATCCTCCGCGATCTCGAGGACGACGGATGAGCCGGCGAAAGCAACGCCTGGACCTCCCGGAGCACCTTCCGCTCATCGCCAAGGTGCGGATCCTCTACGCCGACACCGACGCGATGGGCGTCGTCTACCACGGCTCCTACATCCGCTACCTCGAGCACGCGCGGATCGAGTACCTGCGGGCGCGGGACACGGTCTACGCCGAGGTCGAGGCCGCCGGCTTCGCGGTCCCGGTGACCGAGCTCAACGTCCGCTACACCGCGCCCGCGCGCTTCGACGACCTTCTCACGCTCCGCGCCGGGCTCATCGAGCAGAGCCGCGCCCGCCTGGTCTTCGGCTACCGGATGACGGTCGAGCCCGGCGACCGCGCGGGGCTCGAGACGACCATCCCGGTCCTCCGGGCGACGACCGGCCACTGCTGCATGAACCCGAGAACGGGCCGCGCGGTCGCCTTCCCGCCGCCCCTCTTCGAGCGCCTCGCCGCGGCGATCGCCGCCGACCGAGCAGCGCTGGGCAACACGCCCGCGACCGACCCCGACGGACCCAACAAGCCCGATTGAGCCCGCAGAGCAAGACCGCCAATCGCCAGGAGAGAAGACCATGGACCGCACCCTCGTTCTCGAATATGCACGCGTCACCGAAGCCGCCGCGATCGCCTCCTCGTCGATGATCGGCCGCGGTGACGGCGAAGGCGCCGACCAGCGCGCTGTCACGGCGATGCGCGAGGCCTTCGAGCGGGTCAACGCCCGCGGGACCATCGTCATCGGCGAGGGCGAGCGCGACGAGGCGCCGATGCTCTACATCGGCGAGAAGGTCGGACCTGCGGACCCCGACCTGCCCGAGGTCGACATCGCCGTCGACCCCCTCGAGGGGACCAACCTCTGCGCCTCCGGCGGGCCCGGGGCGATGGCCGTTCTCGCGGTCGCGAAGAAGGGCGACCTGCTCAACGCCCCCGACACCTACATGTACAAGATCGCGACCGGGCCCGAGGGCAAGGGCGTGGTCCACCTGGAGATGTCGCCGACGGAGAACCTGCGGGCGCTGGCGGCCGCCAAGGGTCGCCGCACCGACGAGATGACCGTCGTCGTCCTCGACCGCCCCCGCCACGCGTCGATCGTCCAGGAGCTCCGGGACGCCGGCGCGCGGATCATGCTGATCACCGACGGTGACGTCGCCCCGGCGGTCGCCACCTGCATCCCCAAGAGCGGCGTCGACATGGTCATCGGCACCGGCGGCGCCCCGGAGGGAGTGCTCGCCGCGGCGGCGCTCCTCTCCCTCGAGGGTGAGTTCTTCGGCCAGCTCCGCTTCCGCACCGACGAGGAGCGCGAGCGGGCGCTGAAGATGGGCTTCCTCAAGGATCCCGACAAGATCATGGAGATGAACGACCTCGTCCGCGGCGACGTCATCTTCGTCGCCACCGGCGTCACCACCGGTCACCTCCTGAAGGGGGTCCGCCGGATCGGCGACTACCTCCACCTCCAGACCATGGCCCTGCGCAGCCAGACCGGGACGATCCGCTTCGTCGAGACCCAGGTCAACGCCCGCCGCTTCCCCTTCCAGTACGTCGGTCGGCTCTAGGAGGCTGGGGAGAGCGTCCCGTTGCTCTGCGGCGGGGCGCCCAGAGGCAGCGGCAGCGGCAGCGGCCTGAGGGCGACCGCCGGGGGTCGCCCTCGCGGCCCGCTCGGGTGAGGCCATGCCCGGCGGGTTTGGAGGCTTCGCGGGGCGGCAGCTTCGTCGCCAGCGCTGCTGCCCTCACGGAGCTCGCTCATGGATCGCCGCTCTCGTCGTCGCCTCCGCCCTCGCCCGGAGCCTCGGCGCTGACATCATGCTTCTCCCGGATGTCGGCCGCCCACGCGTCGAGGTTGGAGACCGTGCTCTCGATCATCGACGGTGACGCCTCGAGCTCGTGGATCGCCTTCACGAGGAGCCGCCGCGCCTTCCTCAGTCGGTTTCGGCCGGTCTCCTCGGACACCCCGAGGAAGACCCCGACCTCGCGGATCGTGAGCCTCTCCCAGTAGTAGAGCTCGAGGAGCACCTGCGACTCCAGCGGGATCCGCCGCAGTCCGTGGAGGAGCAGCTGCTGCTCCCCCTTGGCCGCCAAGAGGGCCGAGGGGCTGCCGCCGAGGTCGACGAGCGACTGGCTGTCGACGTCGACGACCTCCCGCACCCGGCCCAGCTTGCGCAGGTGGGACCGGAGAACGTTGTGGGCGATCGCGAAGAGATAGGTGCGAAAGGAGGCCTCCTCGCGGAAGCGATCACGACCCTCGACCGCCCCCATGAAGGTCTTCTGGACCAGCTCCTCGACGTCGCGCTGGACCTTGTTGCGGAAGAAGCGGCAGATGCAGCCGAAGTGGCGATCAAAGAGAACGCTGCCCGCCGACCTGTCGCCAGCCCGCCAGGCGGTGATCAGCTCCGTGTCGCTGCACGTGCTCATCGCGGCGCGTCGCACTCTATCTCCGGTCCTAGTCGCCGATGCACTCCACGGGCTTGTAGGGCGCCGCGAGGTTGGAGCAGGTGGTCTGCGCCATCTTCCCGACCGACTTCACGTTGCCGTTCTTCTGGTCGACCGTGTAGAGGTCGGGCCCGCTGCTGCAGGCGTAGATCGTCCCGTTGCCGGGGTGCAGCTCGATGCCGACGGTGCCGAAGTTGAAGTTCAGCTTGACCAGCGGCGTCGCCTTGCCGCTCTTCGGATCGACCGTGTAGAGGTAGTCGGTGCTGCCGTTGATCGCGTAGAGCCCCTTCAGCGCGTCCGACCAGGTCGCGCCGCCGGTGCCGAAGTTGACCCCGAGCGCGCCGACGACGGTCGCGACCCCCGACATCGTGTCGATCGCGATCGTCACGTCGTTGGTGCTGGCGACCCCGTAGAGGTCGACGCTCTGGTCGGAGGTGATGCCGTTGACCCCGGAGATCCCGCCGCCGTAGGGGCCTACCGGGGTGACGTCGCAGGTGCAGGGGTCGATGATGTCGAGCGCCGTGCCGCCGGCGGAGGCGTAGAGGACGTTGCTCCGGGCGAAGGTCAGCGAGGGATAGGAGGTGCCGTTCGGCAGCTTGCAGAGATCCTCCGTGGTCGCGTCGATGATGCTGACCTTCTGCAGGTAGCGGGTCTGATTGTTGATGCTGAGCAGCCACTCCGGCGGCTCGATGTTGCCGCCCGTGGTCCCGCCCGTAGTCCCGTCCGTGTCGCCCGTCGTCCCCTCCGTGTCGCCCGTCGTCCCCTCTGTGCCACCCGTCGTCCCCTCCGTGGTGCCCATCGTCATCCCCTCGGTGTCCTCGGTCGTCGCCCCGGTGACGCCCATCGTCGTCATCCCGCCGGTCGTCTCGCCGGTGGTCATCGTCGTCTCGGTCGTCGCCGTCGCCGCGGTCGTGGTGCCCTCCGTGGTCCCCTCCGTCATCGTCCCGCTCATCGACTCCGAGGCCGTGCCGCTGTTGTCTGTCGTCGCCTCGGTCGATGAGTTTGAGCCCTGGCTCGTCGCCGTCGTCTCAGTCGTCCCGGTGTCAGACCCTGAGTTCCCCGACTGGCTCGACCCCTCGCTGGTCCCCCCGTCATCGCCACAGCCGAAGAGCGCGAGAGCCCCCGCGAGCACGACACAACCACCAAGAACGTTCTTATGCCCCATCGCCATCCATCCCATAGGCCCATCGTACAGTCTTTGCAGGCCTTAAGATCCCGTTGAACGCCTCACAAACATATGTTCTAAGAGACACATTGAACCTAGCACCTTCGCGCATCCGCTCGCGGAGCTGCGTGCCCGCGAGCCGGGCAAATCAGCGGACATCTACAAAGAGGGAGGCGCTCGGCTCATCATCGAGCCATCCGCCAGCACCCAGACGGAGGGGCTAGCTCGAGCAGGGTTGAGATGAACGAACGTGCCACCGGCGGGTGAGCGGAGGAGACGGCGCTCCGCCACTTCGCCACTTCGCCACTTCGCCACTTCGCCACTTCGCCGCTTCGCCACCTCGACCCCTCGACCTCTCGAGCCGAACACAACGACGCATCCAACCGACGCATCCAACCGACGCATCCCACCGACGCATCCCACCGACGCATCCCACCGACGCATCCCACCGACGCATCCCACCGACGCATCCCACCGACGCATCCCACCGACGCATCCCACCGACGCATCCCACCGACGCATCCAACCGACGCATCCCACCGACGCGAGGATCACGACGACCCGAGCGCTCACCACGAGAGCGCAGCGGTCGCCCCCGGCGCGGTAAGAAAAAATTGTCCCCCACGACCATGTGTCTCTGTCACGCCGAAGATGCTCGACACGGGAGCCTGGGGCCGATCAAGGGCACCCCCCGGCGGATCCTCCCGCGCGCTCGCGGCCCGACAGGCCCGTGAGGGTGAAAGCCGTCCGGCGATCCCGTACCCTGCGAGCCCCATGATCCATCCCTACAGCAATGAGACACAGACCCGCTGGGACCGCGGCGAGTTCAAGGTTCAGCTGGTGCAGCCCAACAATCCCCGCCCGGTCGGCTTCTGCGACGGCAGCGAGGGAGACACCGCAGAGCTGCGGGCGATCGCCGAGTCCGAGGGCGCTGACGAGTTCAACATCTCAAAGCGAGTGCTCAAGACCGGCCGCGAGATCTGGACGCTCGGCTGAGCCTTCGGCCTAGCCCCCGACGGCGACAGGGGCCGCGCCGACGCCCGTCGACCGCTCGCCGTGTTCGGGCGCACGAACGAGCGGGGCGACCGGCGAACGAGCGGACGCGTGGGCGAGCGGGCGAGCTCCCCTACTCGGCCGGCTTGACCATCAGCAGGAGATCGCCGCCGTCCACGACATCGCCGACCGCGACCGCAACCCGGCCGACAACACCGGCGTGGGGCGCAGCGACGACGGTCTCCATCTTCATCGCCGAGAGCACGACCATCGCCTCTCCGGCCCTCACCTCCGCGCCGTTGGCCACCCGGACCTCGACCACAGCCCCGGGCATCGGCGCGGCGATCGACGCCCGATCGGCGGCGTCGGCCCGCTCCCGCGTGACGATCGTCGTCGACGCGGCTGCGTCGGCGACCCGCAGCGAGCGGGGCTGGCCGTTGAGCTCGAAGTAGACCTCGCGGTGGCCGTCGTCGGAGAGTTCGCCTATCGCCATCAGGCGGACGATCAGGGTCTTGCCGGTCTCGATCTCGACGCTGAGCTCCTCGTCGATCCCGAGCGGCGCGAAGTAGGCCCGGGTCGGCAGCTTGGAGACGTCGCTGTAGCGGGCGCGGAACTCGAGGTACTCGCGGAACACCGCCGGGTAGATCGCCGCCGACGTGACGTCGACGTCGCGCAGCTGCTTCCCGTGCTCCTCCTCCAGGGCGACCCGGAGGGCGTCGAAGTCGAGCGGGGGCAGGCTCGCGCCGGGCCGCCCGAGCACCGGCTCCCGCCCGCGCAGGACCCGGGTCCGCAGCGGCTCCGGGAAGCCGCCGTAGGGGATCCCGAGGTTGCCGATGAAGAAGTCGACGACGCTCTTCGGGAACGAGAGGGTCTCCGCCTGCTCCAGCACCGCGGCCTCGTCGAGGTCGTTTTGGACCATGAACTGGGCGAGATCGCCGACCACCTTGGACGAGGGCGTCACCTTGATCAGATCGCCGAGGAGCCGGTTCGCCGCGGCGTAGGCCCGCTTGATCGCCGGCCAGCGGTGGGCGAGGCCGAGGGCGCCCGCCTGGAACTGGAGGTTGGTGTACTGCCCCCCCGGCATCTCGTGGAGGTAGACGTCGGCCGAGCCCGAGTGGAGGCCGCTCTCGAAGGGCGCGTAGACGCCGCGCAGCTGCTCCCAGTAGGTGTTGATCGGCTGGAGCGTGCCGATCTCGAGGCCGGTGTCCCGGGGACCGCCGGCGACCCCGGCGACGATCGCCCCGAGGGCGGGCTGAGAGGTCATCCCCGACATCGCCGAGGAGGCCGCGTCGACCACGTCCGCGCCGGCCTCGGCGGCCGCGATCATCGACGCGACGCCGGTGCCGGCGGTGTCGTGGGTGTGGACGTGGATCGGCACCTGCGGGAAGGCCTCGCGGAGCGTCCGGACCAGCAGCGTCGCCGCCCGCGGCTTGAGCAGCCCGGCCATGTCCTTGATCGCGAGCACGTGGGTGCCGAGCTCCACCAGGGTCCCCGCGAGATCGACGTAGTACTGCAGCGAGTACTTGGTCCGCGAGGCGTCGGCGACGTCGCCGGTGTAGCAGAGCGAGGCCTCGATGACCCCGCCGGCCTCGCCGACGGCGTCGATCCCGAGCTTGAGGTTCTCAGCGTAGTTGAGGCAGTCGAAGATCCGGAAGACGTCGATCCCGTGGCTCGCCGCGTCGCGGACGAAGCGCTTGACCACGTTGTCGGGGTAGTTGGTGTAGCCGACCGCGTTCGCCCCGCGCAGGAGCATCTGGAAGGGGATGTTGGGGACCAGCGCCCGGAGCTGGTCCAGGCGATCCCAGGGGCACTCGCGGAGGAAGCGGAGGGCGACGTCAAAGGTCGCCCCGCCCCACATCTCCATCGAGAAGGCCGGCGCCATCAGGTGCGAGGTGATCGGCGCGATCGCGGCGATGTCCCCGGTGCGGACCCGGGTCGCCAAGAGCGACTGGTGAGCGTCGCGCCAGGTGGTGTCGGTGATCAGGAGCCCGCGATGCCCGCGGACCGCGGCGGCGAAGCCCTCGGGGCCCTCCGCGAGGAGCACGTCACGCCAGCCCTTGGGGACAGGCTCGCCGAGCGGCGGCTGGGGGATCTCCGGCTGGACCCGGGCCGGCGGGCTCTTGCTCGCCCACGGCGTCGTCGGCCCGTTGACGGCGACCTCGGCCAAGAAGCGGAGGAGCCGCTGGGCCCGGTTGCGGCGGCGGGCGAAGGTGAAGAGCTCTGGGCTTCGGTCGACAAAGCCGGTGGTCACAGCGCCCGAGGTGAAGTCCGGGTGGGCGAGGACCTTTTGCAGGAAGGGGATGTTGGTCTTGACCCCGCGGACGCGGAACTCCGCGAGCGCGCGCTGGAGCTTCTGCGTCGCCGAGGCGAAGGTCAGCGCCTTGGCGGTCACCTTGACCAGGAGCGAGTCGTAGTGGGGCGAGATGACAGCGCCCGCGTAGCCCGAGCCGCCGTCGAGTCGGATCCCCATCCCGCTCGCCGAGCGAAAGGCCTCGATCCGCCCGGTGTCCGGGCGAAAGCCCTCCTTGGCGTCCTCCGTCGTCACCCGGCACTGGATCGCGTGACCGTAGTGGGAGAGCGCTCCCTGGACGAGGCCGAGCTCCTCCAGGGTCTCACCGCCGGCGATCCGGATCTGCGACTGGACGAGATCGATCCCCGTGATCTCCTCGGTGACCGTGTGCTCGACCTGGATCCGGGGGTTGATCTCGATGAAGTAGTGGCGCCCCTCGCGGTCCACCAGGAACTCCGCGGTTCCGGCGTTTTGGTAGCCGACGTGCTCGGCGAGCCGGAGCGCGTCCCTGTAGAGCGCCTCGCGGACCTCCGGGGCGAGGCGGAGCGCCGGCGCCATCTCGATCACCTTTTGGTGGCGGCGCTGGACCGAGCAGTCCCGCTCGAAGAGGTGGACGACGTCGCCGTGGAGATCGCCGAGGAGCTGGATCTCGATGTGCCGCGGCTCCTCGACGAAGCGCTCGATAAAGACGGTGCCGTCGCCGAAGGCCGACTGGGCCTCGGACGCCGCCCGCGAGAAGGCCTCGGCGAGCTCGCCTTGGCCGCGGACGACCCGCATCCCCCGGCCGCCGCCGCCCATCGCCGCCTTGATGATGATCGGGTAGCCGTGCTCGGCGACGAAGGCACGGGCCGCCTCGATCGTGGCGACGGGGCCGTCGCTGCCGGGGACCACCGGGACCCCGCACTCGATCGCCAGCGACCGAGCGGTCGTCTTGTCGCCGAAGGACTCTAGGATCCGCGCCTCGGGGCCGACGAAGGTGATCCCCGCGTCCGCGCAGGCGCGGGCGAAGCTCGGGTTCTCGGCGAGGAAGCCGTAGCCCGGGTGGATCGCGTCGACCCCGTTCGCGCGGGCGATCGCGAGAACCGAGTCGACGCTCAGATAGGCGCCGACGGGGCTCCGATCCCGCGGCAACATGTAGGCCTCGTCCGCCTTGTAGCGGTGGAGGTGCACCCGATCTTCGTGGCTGAAGATCGCGACGGTGCGGATCCCGAGCTCGGTCGCCGCGCGAAAGACCCGGATCGCGATCTCCCCTCGGTTGGCGCAGAGGAGCTTGGTGATCGGCCGCTGTTCTTTCGACATGGGCCGTGGATAACAGAGTGTCCGGCGACGGAAGGCGAAAGATTGACCGCTCCTCGCGCAGCGGCGAGCGATGACCGCCCAAGGCGAGCGCGACGACAGGGCGCGCATTATCGCACACCCGAGCTACGGCCGCGCACGGGGCGATGGCTCGTCGTCGGGGCCCGTGGTTGCGTCGCCGCCGAATCCTGGGCTACGAGGCCTCTGTGGAAGTCGACAAGCTCGCCGGGCTCCTCTTCCTCGCGAGCCTCGGCCTCGGCCTCGGCTGTCGCGGCGAGGGCGAGGTCCTGGACCTCAGCGAGCCGCTCAGCGAGCCTGCGACCGGACGCTGCGCCCTCGACATCCTCGACGCCGCATCGGGGCTCTCGATCGACCGCACCTTGATGAGCGACTGGGAGTCCGGCTCCTGCTACGAGCTGATGCTGACCAACGACGCCGAGAGCCGCCAAGAGTGGTGGGTGCTGGTCGAGCTGACCCCAGACGAGGCTGTCGTCGACACCCGGTGGAACCACACCTCGACCGCGATCGGCGACTCTGTGTCGGAGTGGCGGGGGATCGCCTCCTCGAACAACACGACGCTCGAGGCGGGAGCGTCGACGGTCGTCGGCGCCTGCTTCACCTGCTGAGCCAAGAACGCGGCGATCACGATGCTCGCCCTCCTCCGACACCCCCTCACGCTCGCCCTCGTCCTCGCCGAACCGGCGACCGTCTCCGCGCCGACGACGACGACGTCGACGACGACGACGACGACGACAGACGACGACGCCGCAGAGGGCGATGCGGGGTCGGCCCCAACCCCTGGTGATCGAGCGGCGACCCGGATCGTCCTCGCGATCTCCGCGGACGACGAGCTCCAGGCGGCGCCCACCGAGCTCACCCTGCGGGGCCACCTGACAGACCTCGCGATCACCCCGGAGGTCGAGCTCCGCAGCGCAGGCGACGGCCTCCGCGGACACCTGGGCTGGGCCCGCGGGCGGATCGAGGCCGGCGCGGAGGCGGTCTTCTGGCTCGAGCGCCCCGCCTCCGGCGAGGCGACCCTCTACCTCCTCCTCGATGATCCCGAGCGCCTCTACATGCGGGCGCTGACCCTCTCCGAGGAGCCGGTCGAGACCCAAGAGATCCTCGGCGTCGTGATCCGCGGGCTCGCCACCTCCCTGACAAAGAGCGACCCGCCGCCGGACATGGAAGAGGTGCCCCTCCCCGGGCGCCAGGCAGAGCCCGCAGCCGACGCGGATCCGGCCGCGACCGAGGCACCCGAGGAGCCTGTGCCAGGCGAGGTTCAGCGCACGCGTGCGCGGCTCCTCCTCGGCCTCGGCTATGCAGGCTCGAGCTACGCCTCCGCGCTCCCCTGGGGCAACGGTGTCGATCTGAGCGTCGGCCTCCTCGGCGCCCGCGGCCTCGCCCTGACCTTGGGCGCCTCGTGGCTGCTGCACGGTGTCCTGACCCCGACCCTCGGCGACGCCCGCTACGACGGGGCCCGCCTCCGCCTCGGCCGCGGCGGGCTCGGCCTCCGCCTCGGCTACCGCGCGACCCTGGGAGCGCAGCGTCGCGCCTTCATCGAGCCGGCCCTCGCGGTGCGGGGCGAAGCGCTCGCCTGGTGGCCGGTCGAGAGCTCGCAGGCCCTGCGGGGCGCCGGCGTGCGGGTCAGCGCCGGTCCTGCGACCACCGCCGGCGTCTACCTCGGCCGCGGCTTCGGCCTCTCGCTGACCGCGGGCCTCGACCTCTGGCTGCGCAACCTCGACCTGGTGGCGAAGACCCCCGCCGGCAGCGCTCCGGTCGCGGCCCCGTCGACGGTCGGCGCGAGCGTCCAAGCGGGCCTCATCTACGTCCGCTAGCGGAGCCACCCCCAGCGCGGGGCCAGCGGCCGGATCTTTTCTTCAACCACTCGCGATCCTCCGTGCCACCCAGAGAAGACATGTTCGCCGAGCCAGAGGCCGCCGCGCAGCTCCGCGCGGTCGCCCAGCCCCCGGGCGTCGCTCCCTTCGCCGAGGAGCGGGCGCTGGCGAGCTCTGTCGGCGCTGCCGATCCCGAGGCGGCGACCGCCTTCGCCCGCCGGCTCTTGCCCGTCGTCCGACGGGTCGTCCGCGGCCTCGTCGGGCCCGGCAGCGACGCCGACGACCTCTGCCAGGCGGCGCTGGTCGAGCTCCTCCAGTCCGCGGGTAACTACGCCGGCCACGGTCCGCTCGAGGCCTGGGCGCGGAGGATCACCATCCGCGTGAGCCTCCGGACCCTCAAGCGCCGCCGTCGGGTCTCGACCGTCGAGCTCGACGAGCATCACCTCTCGGATCCACGGGAGCCCGACGCCCGCCTCTGCGAGCACCTGCCGCGGGCGGTCGACGACTACCTCGACCTCCTCCCCGACAACCAACGCGAGGCGCTCCTCCTCCGCCACGCCATGGAGCACACCATCCCCGAGATCGCCGCCCTCACCGGCGCCCCTGTGCCGACCGTCAAGTCGCGGGTGCTCAAGGCGATGGCGACGATCCGTCGCCACATCCGCCGCGATCTCAACCTCGGCCCCCAGCAGAAAGTGAGGCCCCGATGAGCCGAAGCCGCAGCACCGATGACACCCAAGAGGACCTCCGCTGGCGACGGCTGGCGGACTCCGAGGCGGTCGGCGAGGCCTCGCGCGCCGAGGCTGAGTTCGTCCGCGAGCACCGAGCCGAGGGAGACGCGGCCCGGGCCGAGCAGGAGCTGCTCCGAGAGCTCCGCGCCCGCGCCCACCGGCCAGCGCCCGCCGGCAGCGACGACGACGAAGCCCTGATCGCCGCGGCCGTCGCTCGCTATCTCGCCGCCCCGACCCAGGGCGCCGCCGAGACCCCCGAGCGCCCGCGGTGGCGCCCGATCGTCCTCCTCGGCGGGCTGACCACCGGCCTCGCGGCGGCGGCGAGCTGGCTCCTCCTCGCCTCCCCGCCAAAAGATGTCCCCGAGGACATCTCGACAAGGCCGGCACAGATCGCCGCAGCCGCTCCCTCGCCGACCGTCCCCGCGAAGCCCGCGCTCTCGCTGCTGCGGGGGCCTGCGAGCCGCGCAGGGCGTCCCCTCGAAGGCGCAGGCCCCCTCGCCCTCGGCGGCGGCCCGCTCGAGCTGGGCGCGGGCGCCTGCGTCGGAGTCCCCGGCCAGCTCCGGGCCTGCGCCCAGGCAGAGCCGACGTCAGCGGAGCCCCCGATGCCGCCTAGCGCCGCGGCCAAGCTCACCCTCCGCAGCTCCGCCCTGGTGCTCGATCGAGGTCGCGTCGAGGTCGAGATCGAGTTGGCGGCCCCGGAGGTCGGCATCGTCTTTGTCCGCGTCGCCGGCGTCGCGCTCCTCGGCGACTCGGCCGGCGTCGCGACGATCACCCGCACCGAGAGCGCATGGGAGCTGAAGGTCGAGCGGGGCTCCCTCCTCGTCGAGGTCGACGGCGAAGCACGTCTCCTGGCGGAAGGGGACGTGCTCGGGAGTCCGAGCCTCGGCCCCGAGGGGTCCGTCGCGGACGAGTCCGCCGGCGAAGCGGGCCAGGACGCGGGCCAGGACGAGGGCCAGGACGAGGGCCAGGACGAGGCGCCGACCGACGCGACGCTCGACGCGACGATCGACGCGACGATCGACGGCGAGAGCCCGACAGACACGGACAGCTCGGAGCGACGCCCCGTCGCGAGCGATCCGCGGGAGCTCCTCGGGGATGCCCAGCGCCTGCGGGGAGCGGCGGACTACCGCGGGGCCGCAAGGACCTACCGCCGCCTGATCCGCGAGCACGGCTCGACCTCGATCGCCCGGACGGCGCAGGCCTCCCTCGGACAGCTCTACCTCGGCCCTCTGCACAGCCCGGCGAAGGCGCTCCAGGCCTTCCGCGCCTACCTCCGCAGCGCGCCCTCCGGGGCGATGGCAGAGGAGGCCCTCCGCGGCCAGATCGACGCCCTCCGCCAGCTCGGCAAGGACAAGGCCGCCGACCGGGCGAGCGAAGACTTCCTCCGCCGATTTCCTCGCTCGAGCTACGCCGAGGGGATTCGCCGCGGCCTCGAGGCCGCTCACTAGCGCCCCCCGACACCCTCGGGTCGGAGGCTTGGCGCGAACACCTGCGCCCCCTGAGGGTGAAAGCCCCCGCCCCCGGCGGGGAGGGACAAGACCGCATCTCCTGGCCGCTAGAACAGGTCAGGAGACCCGCATTGAGCTTCACCGCTGCGCGACCTGGCGGCGCCCGAGGGCTCCTCGCCTCCCTTGATCGGGCGCTCTGGATCCCACACTCTGGATCCGACGGATGGGACTCTCAGATCACAAAGGCGCCGAGTCGCGGCGTCCGCGAGGGCTAGCCCGCGACCTCGCCCTCGCCTCGCTCCTCGGCCCCGCGCTGCAGGGGTGCATCCTCCTGTCGCCGAGCTACGACGAGTATCCGCCGACCTCAGTGACCGAGTCGGGCTCCAGCGCGGGCTCGTCGACGACCTTTGAGAGCTCCACCTCCGCCACCGCGACGACCTCGACGACCTCGACGACCTCGACGACCTCGACGACGACCGGCGAGACGTCGACCACGATGAGCTCCACCTCCGCGGCCACCACGATCACCACCACCACGGGCTCCACCTCGACAGGCTCGACCACCGGCGACGACGAGGCCGACTTCCCGGTGACCAGCTGCGACGCCCTCCTGGAGCTCTTGAAGGCGGAAGGCATGCCGCAGGAGAGCGGCGTCTACGAGCTGCAAAACCCGAGCGGATTGGAGCCCGTCGAGGTCTACTGCGATCTCGAGACAGCGGGCGGCGGCTGGCTCCTCGCCGGACGCTCCGCCCCCGCGGGGGCCGCGGGCTCCTTCGGCTGGCAGGCCCAGACCGGCGACGTCAACGACGATCAGGTCCCCTACTCCCTCGGGTTTCACCTCCACCCCTTCGAGTTCACGGAGATCCTGATCGGCAGCTACGACGGGGGAAAGGCCTGGGGCGAGTACGTCTATCGGCTAGGGGTCCCCGCCGACCTCGTCCCGACCTTCGGCGTCGCCGGGATCGAGACGACGTATGTCGGCGCGGTGAAGGGGCAATGCCAGCCAGTCGGAGGCCCGACCATGTTCACCTTTATCGGCAACACCCTGAAGGCCGATACGTTTTGGCTCCGCGACAAGAACGCGAACAACGCCGACTTCGGGCTGAGGCATGACCGGTTCGACACCTACTATGACGACTGCCCGAACGGCGGCCTCGTCAAGGACAAGCAGGGGATGATCATGGTCCGCTAGGCGACCGGTCGGCGATTTCACCCAGCGCTGCATACCGGCAGATCAGCCACGCCCCCGCGAAGTGAGCGCTCGCGCGCCCGCCGAGCGCCACATCGAAGCCCTCTCGCCCCGCCTCAAGCTGCGCTCGGAATTTGGCAGCCTAGCCGGGCCTCAGCCAGTGCAGATGCGATCGGATCGCGGGCACGGCCTGACTCGGGGCGCGAGCCTGACCGGGGCGCAGCCTGACCGTGGACGCAGCCTGACCGTGGACGCGGCCTGTGGACGCAGCCTGACCGTGGACGCAGCCTGACCGTGGACGCAGCCTGACCGTGGACGCAGCCTGACCGTGGGCGCGGGCCCACGATATCGCGCCCCGTCAACCGCCTCCTCGCCCCTCCTCACTTTTTTTCATCCGTTCGCAGGGCGCCCTGTCACCTCCACGACATGGCTCGAACCTTCGGTAGGCGTGAACTCATCCGGGGCCTCGGCATCGGCCTCGTCGCAGCCCCCTTCGTCGACCTCCTCGCCAGGCCGCGCTCCTCTCGCGCAGCCGGGGGCGGCACCGCGACGCGCCTGGTCGTCTTCTTCTCGCCGAACGGGACCGTCCCCGCCCACTGGACCCCCGGCGGCGGCGAGGCGGACTTCACCTTCGCGCCCGGATCGATCCTGGAGCCGCTCGAGGAGATCCGCGACCAGCTCACGATCGTCAGCGGCCTCGACTTCTTCGGCGCCGACAACCACGAGGGCGGGATGGCGGCGATGCTGACCGCCAAGGGCGCTGTGGGCCACGAGTCCGGGGGGATGTCCCTCGATCAGTACGTCGCCAAGGAGCTCGCCGCCCCGACCCGCTTCGCCTCCCTGGAGCTCGGCGTCCAGACCTCCGCCTGGGGCGGCAACAACCAGACGCGGATGAGCTACAGCGCCCCCGGGCAATTCGTCACCCCCGACGACGACCCCGCCCACGTCTACAGCCGGCTCTTCGGCGACTTCGTCGGCGGAGACGATGCCGCGGCCAAGATCAAGGCCCGGCGCGCGCGGGTCGTCGACCTCCTGGTGGACGAGGCCGGCGATCTGCGGCGCCGACTCGGCGCGGAGGAGCGCCCCAAGCTCGATGCCCACCTCGAGGCGCTCGCGCAGGTCGAGCAGGGCCTCGCCGGCGGCGGCCTCGGCTGCGCCCTCCCGGACGCCCCCGCCGCGCTCTCCCCCTACGACAACAGCGCCTTCCCCGACGTCGGCAAGGTGCAGATGGACCTCCTCGCCACGGCGCTCGCCTGCGACATGACCCGGGTCGCCTCGATCCAGTGGTCGCACACGGTCTCGCCGATGGTCCCGTCCTGGCTCGGGATCAGCGACGGCCACCACTCCCTCTCCCACATCGACGACTCCAACGTCGCCG
Organism: Polyangia bacterium; assembly: GCA_030424595.1. Lineage (GTDB taxonomy): Bacteria > Myxococcota_A > Polyangia > Nannocystales > Nannocystaceae > JADJRG01. The sequence continues at coordinate 158,165 of JAUHWG010000016.1, read as the reverse complement.
GCGTCGCCAACTTCGTCGCCGCCGAGCGGTGGTTCGCCGAGCAGTTCGCGTACTTCGTCGGCAAGCTCGCGGCGACCCCGGAGCCCGGCGGCGACGGGACGATGCTCGACAACACGCTGGTCCTCTGGGCCAAGGAGATGGGCGACAGCCGAGCCCACGTCTGCAAGGGCGTGCCCTTCGTCCTCGCCGGGGGCGCCGGCGGCTACCTGAGCCCCGGGCGGCACCTCAGCTTCCCCGGCGAGTCCCACGGCAAGCTCCTCGTCTCGATCTGCCAGGCGATGGGCCTGACCAACGAGAGCTTCGGCGACCCCGCCTACGGCACCGGCCCCCTCTCGGGCCTGAGCGCCTGACCCCGACGATCTCCCTACGCCCAAGCACAAGGCCACGACGATGAAGACCATGACCTCGCTCAGCACCCCCCCTGGCGATCCGACGAGCAGCCGTCCCCGCCGCCCGCTCCGCGGTCGCGCGCTGCTCCTCAGCCTAGGCTTCGCCGCGGCGGCGCTCGCCGGCTGCAACGGCGGCGACGAGGACGAGACCACGAGCTGCCCCTCCGACCAGGAGTACTTCGAGCGCCACGTCTGGGGCCCGGTGCTCTCGACCCGCTGCGCGGGCTGTCACAACGCCGAGGGCCTGGCCAAGGACTCGCGGATGGTCCTCTGGGGCGACGACCAGGAGGGCTACATCGAGCACAACATGGAGGTGACCCTGCCGCTCGCCCGCGAGCTCATCGGCGACAGCTCCCTCTTCCTGCTCAAGCCGAGCAACGAGCACGCCGACGGCCACAAGGGCGGCGAGATCCTGACCCGCGACAACCCCGAGTTCGCCGCGCTCGAGCAGTGGGTGGCCCGCGCGACCGGGACCTACGCCTGCGACGAGGAGGAGGACGCGCTCACCTGCGATGCCAACGGCGCCGGCGCCCGTCGGGTCCGCCGCCTCGACCACCGCGAGTACAAGCAGAGCGTCGACGACCTCCTCGGCGCCCCCGTCGAGCTCGGCGTGAGCTTCGCCCCCGACAACGTCGTCGACGGCTACACCAACAACGCCGCCGCCCTCAAGGTCTCGGGGCTCCTCGCCGAGCAGTACCGCGAGGCCGCCGAGACGATGGCCGACGTGCTCGTCACCGACCTCAACAGCCACCTCCCCTGCGATCCGGTCGGAGACGGCGAAGAGGCCTGCGCTGCGGACTTCATCGACGACTTCGGCGGACGCGCCTTCCGCCGGCCGCTCACGGACGCCGAGCGCAGCCGCTACCTCGGCCTCTACTCGGAGGTCGCCGAGGAGGACGGCTTCGCCGAGGGGATCCGCTGGACCACCGCCGCGATCCTCCAGGCGCCGGGCTTCCTCTACCGCACCGAGCTCGGGCAGGCGACCGGCGACGGCAACTACGCCCTCACCCCGCATGAGCTGGCCAGCGAGCTCTCCTACCTGATCCTCGGCGCGGCCCCGGACGCCTCCCTGCGGGCCCTCGCCGACGACGGCAGCATCGCCGATCCCGAGGTCTTGGAGGCCGAGGCCGAGCGCCTCCTCGCCGACCCCCGCGCCGAGGCCAACGTCCTCCGCTTCGCCGACGAGTGGCTCGGCCTCGATCGCCTCGACCTCGTCACCCGCGACCCGATGCTCTACCCCGAGCTCGACGAGAGCATCCGCGCGGCGATGAAGGGCGAGGCCCACCGCTTCGTCGCCGACGTCTTCGCCGGCGGCGGCAGCCTCAGCGATCTGCTGACCAGCTCGACCAGCTTCATGACCCCCGAGCTCGCGACCTACTACGGTCAGTCCGCCAGCGGCGACGCCGATCCCGAGGGGTTCATCCGGGTCGAGCGGAGCAAGGGCGCTGGCGCCGGGATCCTCACCCACGGCGCGACCCTGACCACCCACGCGCTGCCGACCTCATCGTCGCCGATCCACCGCGGCCTCCTCGTCCGCGAGCGCTTCCTCTGCCAGCACATGCCGCCGCCGCCCCCCTCGGTCGACGCTTCGCCGCCGCCGGTCGACCCCGATCTCAGCACCCGCGAGCGCTACTCGCAGCACTCCGAGGACGCGACCTGCGCTGGCTGTCATCAGCTCATCGATCCCCTGGGCTTCGCCTTCGAGGGCTTCGACGCGGTCGGCCGTCACCGCGTGCTCGACGGTGTCCACCCGATCGACGACTCCGGCGAGATCCTCCACACCGCCAGCTCCGACGGCACCTTCACGGGCGTCGCCGAGCTCGCCGGGCTCCTCGCCGCCAGCGAAGAGGTCCACGCCTGCTATGTCGATCAATGGTCGCGCTTCGTCCTCGGCACCGCCGACCCCGGCGACCTCGCCTGCGCCCGCGACGAGCTCCTGGACGCCTTCACCGAGTCCGAGGGGCGCCTCGACAGCCTGGTCCTCGCCCTCGTCCGCTCGCCCTACTTCCGCCTGCGGACCGGGGAGATCGCAGAGCTTCCGGACGACAGCGGCTCGGGCTCCGACACCGACTCCGACGGCAGCAGCGACGGCTCGGGCGGCTCGGACTCCGACGGTAATGCCAGCGATTCCGGCGACTCCGGCGACTCCGGCGACTCCGGCGACTCCGGCGACTCCGGCGGCGACGAGCCCGACGCCCCCGAGGGCATCGAGGTCATGATCAACGTCGACTCGATGTGGCCCGCCGGCGAGTGCGACACCGTCACGATCACCAACACCAGCGGCGCGGCGATCACCTGGTACGCCCTCCTCGACCTCCCCGGCGCCCTGGTCAACAACTGGAACTCCATCGCCAGCGCCGAAGGCGACCGAACCCGCTTCGTCGGCGAGGCCTACAACGCCTCCGTCGAGCCCCAGCAGTCGACCTCCTTCGGCTTCTGCCTCGAGTACTGATCGCCGCCAGACCGCGGGCCGAGGGCCCGTCCTCGCAGAGGCGGCAAACGACCGAAAGCCGCAAGACGAAGAGCGCTCAGGTCATCGCCTGAAGCCCGTCCTGATCGATGAGCACCACCGTACGCCCGAGCAGATCGAGCAAGTGCCGCTTCTTGAACTGAGCCAGGGTCAACGAGATCGTCTCCCGCGTCGACCCGATCAGGTTCGCCATCTCCTGATGCGTGATCTTCAGCCCGATCTGCACCCCTTGCTCGCACTCCACCCCGTACTGCCCGGCCAGCTCGATCAGCAGCGCCGCCAGCTTCGCGTGGACGTCGCGGAAGACCAGGTGCTCGAGCTTCGTCTCCATCTGCCGTCGACGCTGCCCGACCACCGTCGCGAAGCGGAACGTGAAGGCCGTGTCCGACATCAGCAGCTCATGAAAGAGCTCGCGCGGTAGCTCGGTGATGATCGCGTTCTTCATCGCCTCCGCCATCTCCTCGCGGGGGACCCCGTCGAAGACGCAGAGCTCGCCGAAGAGCTCGCCGGCGCCGCGGTAGGCGAGGGTCAGCTCCTTGCCGTCACGGGAGACCTTGGAGCACTTCACCCGTCCGCCGTTGATGAAGAACACCCGGTCGCCCGGATCCCCCGGGAGGTAGATGACCTGGCGACGCTTGATCTCGCGGATCTCGACCTGCCCGGCGAGCTCAGCGAGGCGCTCGGGGGGGATGTTTTCGAGCAGCGGTATCTTCCGCAGGTACCAAAGGGCGCGCTTCTCGTCTTTTGTGATGGTGTTCTGCACGGGCACTTCTCAGGGGGGATGCACGGTACGCCAGCCTACGAAGTGATGCAATCATGTACGCCAGGGGACAATTCTAGACACCGTAGTAACTCACAGTGTTTACAATCGCGCGGTAAAAGACAGCCTGATGAGGGCGATTGTCGATGCGATCGCGATCGCGCTTGAGCGGATCCCTGCGCGGGAATGCACCTCGGAGCCCGGGGGCCGGTGAGAGATCAGGGTGCTAGGCTCGTCGGTCCGCATGTCCATCGACGCTGGGCTCCCCCAACCGCTCCGTAGGCTCCTCTTCGACGCCGACCTCGACGTCGAAGCCCCCTACACCTCGCGGATCTTCACCAACCGTGATCTCGCCTTTGAGCGGATCCTCGCGGTCGGCTTTGACATGGACTACACCCTGGCGATCTACCGCCAGGCGGAGCTCGAGCGGCTCTCGCTCGACACCACCGTCGCCAAGCTGCTCGCCCGCGGCTACCCGGAGCAGCTCCAGACGATCCGCGCCGATCCAGAGTTCGCGATCCGCGGGCTCATGGTCGACAAGACCTACGGCAACGTCGTCAAGATGGACCGTCACGGCTACGTCGGCACCGCCTACCACGGCAAGCGCCTGCTCTCGCGGCCCGAGCGGAAGGCGCTCTACCGGGCCCAGCGCCTCGGCATGGAGCATGAGCGCTTCGCCCCGGTCGACACCCTCTTCTCGCTGCCAGAGGTCAACCTCTTCGCCGAGATCGTCGACCTCATCGACAGCGCCCCAAGCCTCTGGTCGGAGACGCCGCTGCCCACCTACAACCAGGCGTGGAACGACGTCCGCGAGTGCATCGACCTCTCGCACCAGGACAACTCGATCAAGGGCCAGATCATGGCCGATCCGTCGCGCTTCTTTGAGGTCGACCCGGAGCTCGGGGCGACGCTCCACAAGTTCCGCTCCGCCGGCAAGCGCCTCTTCCTCCTGACCAACTCGTTCTATCCCTACTCCGACGCGGTCCTCACCTGCCTCCTCGGCGATCAGCTCTCGACCTACGAGACCTGGCACTCCTACTTCGACTGGATCGTCGTCGGCTCGCGCAAGCCCGGCTTCTTCACCAAGCAGGAGCCCTTCCAGGAGCTCGACATCCAGGGTCAGCCGATCGGTGCTCCGGTCGCCGAGCCCCGCCGCGGCCGGATCTACCAGGGCGGCAACCAGGCCGGCCTACAGAGGGCGATGGGGGTCCACGCCGACGAGGTGCTCTACGTCGGCGACCACATCTACGGCGACATCGTCCGCTCGAAGAAGAGCTCCGGTTGGCGGACGGCGCTGATCATCGACGACCTCGAGCACGACCTCGAGGTCCGCTACGCCCGCCAGATCACCCTCGAAGAGATCCAGCACCTCTCGCAGCTCCAGATCAAGCTGACCGACGAGATCACCGCCCTGCGCTACCTCGCCCGCCTGCTCTCGCGGATGACCGCCGCCGAGCTGGTCAAGACCGGGGTCGAGCACGCGACCGCCGACGCAGCCCTGGACGAGGCCCGCAACCAGCTCCGCCATCGCTTCGAGCGCCTGCGCAAGTACGAGGAGGAGACCGCCGACACCCTGCGCCGGCGGATCGGCGAGATCGACGGCGCCTTCAACAAGTACTGGGGCTCGCTCTTCGCCTCGCGCAAGGACACCAGCCGCTTCGGCGACCAGGTCGACGCCTACGCCTGCGTCTACACCAGCCGGGTGACCAACTTCCGCTTCGTCTCGCCGGTGAAGTACTTCCACGCGCCGCACGGGTCGATGCCCCACTGGCGACGCCGCCGCTGAGCTGCGGGTCCTTCGCGGGGCGACCCCCACGAGCGCCGGCCTCACCGCGCCGCGACCCGGGATGTCGCGCGGGCCCAGGGGCTTCGCCCGAGACCTCGCCGGAGCGTCGCCGTGGCATCCTCCGGCGATGAAGTCCTACCGTGAAGAGCTCTGGATCTGCGCCGAGTCCCGCCGCGCCTACATCAACATCACCCCCAAGGTCGAGGCGGCGCTGGCCAAGAGCGGCGTCCAGGAGGGCCTCTGCCTGGTCAACGCGATGCACATCACGGCGAGCGTCTACATCAACGACGACGAGCGCGGGCTCCTCCACGACTACGATCGCTGGCTCGAGGGGCTCGCACCGCACGCGCCGACCGATCACTATCGCCACAACCTGACCGGCGAGGACAACGGCGACGCGCACCTCAAGCGGCAGGTGATGGGCCGCGAGGTCGTCGTCGCGATCACCGAGGGGAAGCTCGACTTCGGGCCCTGGGAGCAGATCTTCTACGGCGAGTTCGACGGCCGTCGACGCAAGCGGGTCCTGATCAAGATCATCGGCGAGTAGGCTCAGGTCGCCCGACCCGCGAGGCCCGCTCATCACAACGCGACCCGGCCTGGACGTCGGGTCCTGGGTCGCAGAGCGCCGCCAAGCCGCTCGGAGCCCTGTGTACCCGCCGTGCCCGCCGTACCAGAGGGCACCGCACGGGGAGCCGTCGATCCAGAGAACCGTCGGCCTTAAACACGAACTCCCCGCGGGCCCTGATGGCACGCGGGGTATCGCTCGGAGCCCGTCGGGCTCAGACCTTGACGCCGCGAGCGCGGATGTCGCGAAGCACGGACTCGATGCCGCGCTTGCTGATGATCCGCATCCCGTGGGCGCTCACCCGGAGGCTGACGAAGCGGTTCTCCGTCGGCACCCAGAAGCGCTTCTGGTGCAGGTTGGGGCTCGACCGCTTCTTGGTGCGGATGTGCGAGTGGGAGACGTTCATGCCCGTGAGAGGGCGCTTACCGGTGACCTGACAGACCTGAGCCATAGCGAATTCTCCCCCGTAGACCGGGGAGGACGGAGGCTGCCCCCTTTTCACCGAGGAGTCAAGTCACCACAGGCGTCGAGTGCTCCGGAGCTCCAACCTTCGCGCTCAACCCCCAGCCTGCGGCTCAGGGCAACGCAACCGGTCCTGCGCCGCGCCTCGGACCCAGCTCGCTCCGCGCCCGAACATCGCCCCGCGCCGAGGTCACGAGAGCTCATCGCCTCCGGGGCAGATCTCAAGGCGCCGCCCCCTCGAAGACCCACAGGTCGAAGAGATCGAGCTCCTCTGGGCTGAGCGGCTGCTTTGGCGGCATTTGCGCCCCAAGACCTCCGACCTCGAGCTGGGTGTCCCGGAGCTTGTTTAGGAGGTAGCTCGCCTCGACGTCGTAGGGGACCACCAAGGTCAGCTCTGGGACCCCCATCGACGGCTGCTCAACGAGGGCTGCATACGTCGTCTCCGCGTCGGGATAGCTGACCTTGTGACATGAGCAGTGGAGGGCGATGAGCGGGAAGATCTCCGCCGCGAACGAGAGCCCGTCGCCGCCGGTCGACCCGTCGCTCCCCGTGCTCGGCTCCGTGGTGGAGCCCTCGGTCCCGTCCGCGCCCGTCGTCCCCTCCGTGCCGTCCGTGGCGCCCGTGCCGCCCGTGCCGACAGTCCCGTCCGTGGCGCCCGTGCCGACAGTCCCGTCCGTGGCGCCCGTGCCCGTAGCGCTCGTCGGGTCCGTAGCGCTCGTCGGGTCCGTGTCGGTCACCGCGGTCGTCCCCGTCGAGCTCGACTCGCCCGTCGACGATCCCCCGACGGTGACGCTCGCGGATCCAGTCATCGTCGAGCCGCCCGTCGCAGCGCCGCTCGTCGACACAGCGCCCCCGCTGGAGCTCGACTCACCCGTGCCCTCGCTCATGGCCTCGTCGTCCCCTGCGCAGGCCGAGCTGAGCGCCAGGGTCACGGTCACGGCCACGAAGAGCCCGGCGCGGAGAGGGCTGAGGAGCGTCTCCTTCGTCTGTCCGCTCGTCCGCCGAGACGACGCGCCGCCCCGGCCGACGGAGCGCCGAGCGAGCTTCGGCGACGTCTCGGGGGCGCCACGTCGTCGGGTCCTGATCTGCACGTCCGCCCCGAGGATGACCCTTCAACCCGAGGAATTGAAGCGCCCACGAAAAATCCGCGGAGAGACCGGCGATGGATCCCTCCGCGGAGCTTCGGACGAGGGCGTGGGCCCACAGCCCACAGCCCACAGCCCAGGCGACTACGGCATCGCGCCCTCGGCGATCCAGTCCTTGAAGGCCATGATCTTGTCGGCCGAGAGCGGGCCGCCAGGGGGCATCTGATTGCCCTTGCCGCCGACGTCCAGGTGGGAGCCCTCGATCTTGTTGATGATGTAGCTCTCCCCCGGCATCCCCGGCGCGACGCGGAGACGGTCGGGAGCCTGGGTCGAGGCGACGTCGACGAGGTTCGCGTAGGCGGTCGCGGCGTCTGGCATCTCGAGGCCCGCCTTGGGACCGTTTAGGTGGCAGCTACAGCTCGCCGAGATGATCGGGTAGACATCCGCGGCGAAGCCCATGCCGCCGTCGGTCGTGGTCCCGACCGTGTCCGTGTCCGTGTCCGTGTCCGTCGGATCGGTCGTCGTCGTCGGGTCCGTCGTCGTCGTCGGGTCCGTCGTCGTCGTCGTCGGGTCCGTCGTCGTCGGGTCTGTCGTCGTCGGGTCCGTCGTCGTCGGGTCCGTCGTCGTCGGGTCCGTCGTCGTCGGGTCTGTCGTCGTCGGATCCGTCGTCGTGCCGGTCTCACCGGTCGTGCCGGTCTCGCTCGTCGAGGAGGTCGGGCTCGTCGAGGCTGTGGTCGTCGGATCGGTGTCGGAGTCGCCGGTGTCGTCACCGGCACAGGCGGTCAGGGCCGCGCCGACGAAGAGGCAAGTGAGGGCCCGCGAGAGGTGTTTGATCATTGTGTTCCTCAAAATCGAATGCAGAAGAATGCAGGAGCAGAAAATACAGAGAAAGGGAGTAGGCGCCTCGAAGGTGCCAGCGACGCGGCACCCGTGGCAACTGTCGTCGCAAGCGAAATTTTTGAGCAGAGCAATACCCGTGGGCCGCGCCACAAACATGCCGACCGGAACGTCGGAGATCCCCGGAGCGCGCTCCACAAACGCGCGCGGGCGAAGACGCGACGCCCGCTAGCGTCCAGTCTTCGCCCGATACGCGACCCGTGCGATCTGTGAGCACGGTCCGCGACGTGCCGGCTCCGTCCAGGAGCTCGGCACCGTCAACGACAGGACCTACATCCCAGCGCCGCCGTCGATCCAGCTCTCGACCTTGGCCAGATCGCCCGCGTCGAGCATGCCGCCGAGGGGCATCGAGCTGCCGCTGCCGCCGACGTCCGCCTGAGCGTTGTTGAGCTTGTGCCAGAGGTAGCTGTTGTCCTTGTCCTCGGGCTCGACCATGTTCATCGACGGGAGCTGGATCGAGGGCTTGCCGACGAGGGTGCCGTGCGATTCGCCGGGGCCGAGCGGAACGTCGGGCTTCGAGCCGCCCGCGGAGTGGCAGCCGGCGACGCAGCGGGCGTCCCAGATCGGCTGGATGTCAGCCTCGTAGTCGACCGCCCCGCCCGTGGTCGTCGTCGGATCGGTGTCGGTGCCGTCGCTGGTCGAGCCGGTCTCGCTGTCGCTCGTGGTCGCCGACTCCGAACTCTCGGAGTCCGTCGAGGGGTTCGTCGTCGACGCGGTCGTGTCGTCCGTGTCCGTCGACCCCATGTCGTCGCCGGCACAGCCGCCGAGGGCCAGCCCGAGCGCCGCGAAGACAGGGAAAATAAGGCTCTTGGCCTGAGAAAATCCAACGACGTTCTTCATAGAATCGCCGAAATATCACCCTATGCGAGCACCGGCAAGCTCGCCGCGAAGACCTGCCACGAACGCTCAAGGTCGCGCGAGATCAGCGCGTATTCGCGGCTACACGGGCGATCACGCGGCTGCGCCAGAACATGTGCGACCGGGCGGTCATCCGCGGAGATCACCCCGCTCAGTTCATCGCCGCCGGATCGGCGAGGACGAAGGGATCGACCAGCGCCTCAAAGCAACGACCGTCCGGGCGGAGCATCATGTAGGACCCCTTCATCGAGCCGTGGGGAGTCCCGAGCACGCAGGCGCTGGTGTACTCAAAAGACTCGCCGGGGTTGAGCATCGGCTGCGCACCGACGACGCCCTCACCCTCGACCTCACGGGTCTCGCCGATCGCGTCGGTGATGATCCAGTGGCGACGTCGGAGCTGAGCTGCGTCCTCACCCTCGTTCGAGATCCGCACGGTGTACGCGAACGCGAAGCGTTGATCGCGAGGAAGTGAACGAGCCGGTAGGTAGGAGGAGCGGACCTCGATCCGGATCCCGTCGCTGATCATCTCGACCTGCACGCCGGTGACCTAACCGAGCGCCCGCCGTCTGACAAGGTGCGATCGACGGTTCTCGAAAAAGACCGAGGAGGCCGCAGCGATGCCACGTGACGACAGTGTCACAGACCCTGCCGAGGAGAGCTTCGGGCGAGGCAAGCGAGACCGCGCGGGACTTTTGCCACGGCCCGCTAGGGCTCCATCTCTAGCCATCGGCCGAGCTGCAGACGCTCGAGCTGAGCGCCGCCGAGGGCGCCGTCCGCACCGTAGCCGCGGGCGCGATAGTACCCGGCGACCATCCCCTGCAGGAGCTCGCGGGAGACGACCTCGCCGTCCTCCAGGGGCTCGCTGAGGAAGCGCTCGGGGAGCGTGTCCTCGGCGATCGTCCAGCCCTCGCGACGATTAAAGAGGTGACGAAGGCCGACGATCCGACGGATCGCGGCCCGGAGCTCGGCGCCGCTGAGGTCGATCCCTGCGGCCATCGCCAGCAGCTCCGCCCCCTCGACCCAGGGATCGGCGATCGCCCCCCGGAGGAACTTGCAGAGGATCAGCGAGTCGAGGAGCGCCGCGTGATCCTCGGTCTCGATCACCCGCGGCGGGGTCTCCTCGAGGTCGGCGGCGAAACGATCGACGCCGGGGCGGAGGTCGGCCTGGTAGGCGCCGCTGCGGTTGTGATCGGCGCCCCGGGCCGCGACCGCGAGGCCGAGCGCCATCGTCTGCATCGTCCTCGGCTCGTAGCCGGGTAGCTCGAGCCCCTTCACGTGACAGGCGAAGCGCTCGCTGCCCTGGCCTATCGACGCCGCGAGGCGACGGCTGCCCTCCGCGAGCCTGTCGCCGATCCCCTCACGGGCGGCGATCCGCTCGATCCACGGGACCAGGTCGTCGCCGAAGCGCAGCGACCAGGGCACGAGCCCGCGCGCTGCACACTCCATCGCGAAGGCGATCGTTCCGCCGGTAGAGATGGTGTCGAGGCCGAGGCGATCACAGGCCGCCGCCGCCGCGAGCACCAGCTCGGGCGCCTCGACCCCGCACAGCGGCCCGAGGGCGAAGAGGCTCTCGTACTCGAGGCGAGTGCCGCCAAAGCGGTGGTCGCAGCCGATCGTGCAGCCCGCACAGCCGGCGCGGACATGCCCCCCCTGCGCGCCGAGGCCCTCGGGGGAGAGCTTGCGGGCCCGCTTGCGGCCGATCGACACCGCCTGGAAGTTGCGGGCCGGGAGGATCCGCAGGCGGTCGAAGGTCTCCAGGTTGGAGACCGTGCCGAGGCGGCGATACTTGTCGGTCGCCGCCCCTCGGCTGCGACGGGCGAGGTCGCGGGCCCGCTCGCGCATCGCCTCGCCATCGGCCACCGTCGCGATCGCGTCGCCCCGGACGGTGATCGCCTTGACCTGCTTCGCGCCGAGGATCGCCCCGGCCCCGCCACGTCCCGCGTGACGTCCATCGTTCGCGAGCGACGCGAAGCGGACCCGGCGCTCTCCGGCCTCGCCGATCGCCGCGACGTGGGCCCCCGCGAAGGCCTCGCCGACCTCCGCGGGCGAGGCCCCAGACAACGCCGCCGCGGGCTCGAGACGACAGCGGTGGAGCTCCTCGTTCAGGTGGACGGTCGAGAGCCGATCGAGCGCGCCGACGATGACGATCGCGTCGACGCCGAGCCGCTTCGCCGCGAGGGCGAAGCTTGAGGAGGAGAGCCCGTCGGAGATCCGCCCGGTCAGCGGGCTCTTGCAGACCACGGCCAGCTTCGCCGTCGTCGTCAGCGGGGTCCCGAGGAGCGGCGCCAGGGCGATGATAAGCGGGGCCTCGGGGGCGAGCGGGTCGACCCCGGCGGGGGCGAAGCGCCAGAGGAGATAGGCGCCGAGGCCCACCCCGCCGACAAAGGCGCGGTGGACCTCAGGATCCAGGGGGACGTGCTCGCACTCGAGGCGATCGCCCGCGAGCCTGACCTTGAGAATCCGGCCGAAGATCCCCACCGAGCTAGCCCCCCGCCTGGGCCGAGACGAGGACGAGGACCGCGCCCTCGCCCAGGGGATAGTCGGCCGACTCGATCATCTCGCGACCGTCGAGGGCCACCCGGACGAGCTCGGTCACCGCGCCGCCCTGGAGCATCGCCGGCGCGAGGCCGGGAAAGCGGGCCTCGACCGCGAGGAGGACCTCGCGCAGCGTCCCGGCGGGGACCTGACAGCGCTCCCCGCCCGCGTAGAGGCGGGGGAGCCCGTAGAGTTCAACCTCGACCATGCATGCGGCTCAGCGCTCGCCGAGGAGCGCCCACGCGGCGGCGTCGCTGGCCTCGGCGATGTCGTCCGCCTCGACCATCGCGGCCACGTCCGACCGAGCCGCCCCCAGCGAGGAGGCGAGGGGGCGCAGCTCTGCGTTGTCGGCGACGAGCTCGGCGACCGCCTCGGAGCTGTCGGCGATGAAGTCGTGGGGCTCGACGACCCAGTCATGCCGGCTGTAGAGGACGACCGAACGATCGCCGCGGGCGAGCTCGAGGCAGAGCTCGAAGGGCGCCGGCGCCTCGCCCTTGCACTCCCAGGTGCGGACGTTAAAGCTCGCCCGGGTCCGCTCTTGGGGGAAGAGGAGGGTCAGGCGGTCGTTCTCGCGGCTCCACTTGAAGACCTCGATGACGTGGCGCCAGGTCGACGAGCGACCGACGAGGCCGAAGCGACCGTCGCGGCTGTCGATCGCGAGGAAGTGGGTGATCATGTCGCGCTCGTCGGTCGGCAGACGCTCGAGCCAGACATGGTTGGCGAGATGCTCCGCGCCCGCGGCCTCTTGATCGCCAAAGACACAGGCTCCCAGCGTCCACGCGCCGAACGCACAAGCACCGACCGCGGCTAGGGAGACGAGGGTTACCTTCAACTTCGGCATGGGCCGAGTGTGCATCAGCGCTGGACACCCAACAAGGCGGAGGTGTCAGATCGGACCTGTCAAGCGCGTCAGCCGGCCCTAACGAAGATCCGCGCGCCCGTGCTTCGTCCCGCCCCCGGATCCAGCGCAATTGCGGGACCGCTCGGCGGCGCGGCCCACCGGCGAAGCGGCGCTTCACCGACCCACCGTGAGCGCCCGCGAGGCCCCGACGAGCTGCTGCTAGGGCCGCTTGGCGGGGGTCGACCGAGCCTCCCTTCGGGGGCCGCGTGGTACGATGCCGCGGTGGCGACAGGCGGCAGCGAGGGCGCGGATCAAGACGCGCCACGGCCCTCACTGGGGATACTCAAGGCCCTCCGCGACCTCCCGCAGCCGAAGTCACGCTCGACGCTCGGCCCCCTGCCGGTGCTCCGACGCAGCGCCGCCAAGGCCCCGGCTCATACCCCGGATCCCGCGGCCGCCCCCGCTCCCGCCGAGTCGGTGACGACTGAGCCGACGACGCAGGACGCCGGCGAGGAGGCGTCGGAGCTCGCCGAGCCCGTCCGCGCGCAGCCGAAGGAGACCCCGTCTGAGCTCGCCGAGCCCGTCCGCGCGCAGCCGAAGGAGACCCCGTCTGAGCTCCCTGTGGGCGCAGAGCCGAGCCTGAGCCCTGAGCTCGGGCCAAGAGCCGAGGCCGCCCATGCACCGGTCGGGGCCGGAGCCGCCGCCGAGGACCTGACCGCGACCCCAGAGCTGAACGCGGCTTCTTCCCCGGCGCCGGCAGCCGCCCCCGCACCCGCATCCGCATCCGCATCCGCATCCGCATCCGCATCCGCCGGTGAGCTCCGCGGACCGGCGACGCCTGGCTTCATAAGCGTGAGGCCGGGCGGAGAAGACCCCCGTGACGGAGGCGACGCCCCGGCGCCCGGGGACGCCGACGCCTCGACACACCCTGGCGCTTCGGACAGCCCCGACACAACGGAGCCCCCTGGGTCTGCCGAGGCCGCCGCGCCGCGGATCAAGCGGACCCCCGCGAGGGGCCTCGGAAGCGGGATCCCCGACGTGATCGATCGGTCGCTCGAGGCCACCCCGCCGATCGCGATCCGAGCCCTCGACCCCATGCGCGTCCCGCCGCCGTCGCCGGTCCAGCCGAGCGCGGCGGAGAGGGGCAACGGGAACGGCGACGACGGCGACACCCCCGAGGAGCGAGCGGCGAAGGCTGGCGCGACCCCGGAGGAGCGCTCCGATATCCCGTCGCAGATCGGCCGCTTCACGGTGCTCAAGCTCCTCGGCTCGGGCGGCATGGGCGAGGTCTACGCGACCTACGATCCCGACCTCGACCGTCGCGTCGCCCTCAAGGTCCTCCACGCCCAGGTCTCGCAGTCGAGCTCGAGCTCGACCGCGCGGGCCCGCCTCCTCCGCGAGGCGAAGGCGCTGGCCAAGCTCTCGCACCCGAACGTGGTCGCGATCTACGACGTCGGCACCGTCGACGAGCAGATCTTCATCGCCATGGAATACGTCAAGGGGATGACCCTGACGAAGTGGATGCGGCAGCCGCCGGAGCCGATCGGCGACGAGCCCGAGGCCCTCTTCAAGCCCTGGCCCGACGTCCTCGCCCTCTTCCTCCAGGCGGGGCGCGGCCTCGCGGCGGCGCACAAGGCCGGGATCATCCACCGTGACTTCAAGCCCGACAACGTCCTGATGGGCCGCGACGGCCGGGTCCGGGTCGTCGACTTCGGCCTCGCCCGCGCCGACAGCGGACACCCCGAGCGACCCGACACCTTCGCCGACGCGATCAAGTCCCTGTCGAGCCAGAGCTCGTCGGTCTTCAACCTTCGCCTCACCCGGACCGGCGGCATGGCGGGGACGCCGGCCTACATGGCGCCGGAGCAGTATCTCAACCTTCAGGTCGACGCCCGCACCGACCAGTTCTCCTACTGCGTGGCGCTCTACGAGGGGCTCTACGGCGAGCGACCCTTCCGCGGTGACACCGTCGCCCGGGTCCGCAAGGCGGTGATCAACGGCGAGATCGTCGACGCCCCCAAGGACAGCGAGGTCCCGCTCTGGCTGCGGAACATCCTCCTGCGCGGCCTCTCGGTCCACCCGGGCGCCCGCTACCCGTCGATGGACGCGCTCCTCGCCGAGCTCTCGGACAACCCCGGCAGGCCGCAGCAGAGCTGGCTCAAGGCGGCGATGGTCCTCACCGCCGCGCTCCTGATCGGCGCCTTCGCCTTCGTCCAGTTCCGCGAGGTCGACGAGGGGAGGCTGCTCGACTCCGCCTCCTGCTCCGCCGACGAGGCCGCGGCCCCCCTCTTCGCGGCCTACGGCCCCGCCCGCGAGCGCGAGCTCGAAGAACGCTTCGCCACCTCAGGGCTCGCCGACGCCAACCAGACCTGGCGGCGCGTCGACGATCTGCTCGACGAGATGACCGTCGACATCGCCGAGACGCTGCGCTCCGTCTGCACCCTCGACCACCTCCGCGGCGAGACCCGCAACCCCTACGTCGACCGCCAGCACGAGTGCCTCGCCCGTCGCCTCGGCCCCCTCGGCGCCCTCGCGGACGGGCTCGGCGAGCTCGCCCCCGAGGACCAGGGTCACGCCGTCCCGGCCGCCCACGCGCTCCTCGGCCTGACCCCCTGCTCCGACCCGAGCTCGCTGCAGGTCCGGGTCGACGCCCCCGACGACGCGGAGCTCGTCGAGCTCAGCGCCCGCCTGCGCAGCGACCTCGACCGCGCCCGCGCGACCGCCTGGCTCGGCCGCGTCGACGAGGGCCTGGCGATCGCCAGACAGGTGAGCACCGAGGCGGGGCACGGCGACAACTTCGCGGTCCGGGCCGAGGCTTTCCTCCTCAAGGGGGAGCTCGAGCAGCTCCGCGGTGACTTCGAGGGCGCCGTCCGCAGCCTCCGCGAGGCGCTCTGGCACGCCGAGGCCAGCCGCCACGACGAGGTCGCGATCGACAGCCTGACGATCCTCGTCCGCGTTCTCGAGGTCGACCTTCAGCGCCACGACGACGCCGACAACCTGCCGCCGCGCCTGACCGCCGCCGTCCGCAGGCTGGGGGACCGCCGTCGTGACGCCCGCGCGCAGCACAGCCTCGGCCTCGCCGAGTCCGCCCGCGGCAACACCGACGCTGCGATCGTCCGCTTCGAGAACGCGGCGACGACCGCAGAGACCATCGAGGGCTCCTACGGCCGGCTCCTCGGCGCCTCGATCCGCGCCGATCTCGGCCGCGCCCTCGCCGACGCCGGACGCCTCGACGAGGCCCTGGAGCATCATCAACAGGCGGTCGACGCCCTCGAGTCGACGATGGGGACAAACCACCCTGCGGTCGCCCGCGCCACCCTCGCGCTCTGTGAGAGCTGGGCCGCCAAGGGCGAGCTCGGCCGAGCCCTGCGGACCTGTCGCCGCGCCCTCGAGCTCCGCGGTGAGCCCTCCGTGCCCGGCTACCAGCGGGCCGAGGCCCGCTTCGCCCTCGCCCGCGTGACCCTCCTCGCCAAGCGCACCGACGAGGCGATCGCCGGCGCCCGCAAGGCGCTCGACGAGATCGGCGGCGATCCTGCGGGCAAGATGCTCAGCCAGCGCGTGGTCGCCTGGCTCCGCGAGCACGCCTAACCTCCGCTCGCCGGAGCCTCCACGGCCGCGCCAGCCCCAAAGTAGACCGGCAGCGACGCGGTCACGCCCTCACGGCGCTCGAGCGCTGCGACCCCCCGGGCGAGCTGGACAAAGAGCTCAAACCAGTCGATCTCCGCCGGCCCTTCGTCCTTCTCTGTCCGACCGAGCAGGTCGATAAGAAGCGAGCCAAAGTAGGTCATGTCGGGGCCAGGATCGCAGCCGAAGCTGGTCCGATCGAAGCGAGCCGAGGCGATCACCGTGAGGTTGGGGATCCCCCGGATCGCCGCGCCCCGCCGCCGCGGCTCGTAGAGAAAGCCGCCGCTGTGGCAGCCCTGGAGGACGACGATCTTGGGGATCTCCGCGGCGAAGCTAGAGAGCGCCTCCGCGAGCACGGCCGGCGTCCACAGCAGCTCTTCGCTCGCTCGACCCTGACGATAGGCCTCGAGGATCGGCTCCGGGTAGATCCCATAGCCTGGCCCCTCGCCCAGCTGGATGACGTAGCGATCGAGGAGCGCCCGCTCGTCCGGCGCGAGCCCGCTGCCCTCCTCGACGAGGCCGGCGATCCCGTGGCTCGAGATGTAGAGATAGAGGAACGGCGGCGACTGAGACGCGGCGATCCGCAGGTGCTCGCGGAGCAGCTCGGTCGACGCGAGGTAACAGCCGTCCAGCTCGGCGAAGAGCCCCCGGTACTGGCGACGATCGCCGCGAAACCCCGACCGGGTCGGCCGCGCGTAGTAGCAGACGATCTCTTCGTCGCTGAAGCCGCGCTGCCGCCACAGCGCCCGCTGCTCGACGACCTCGGCGGCGAAGTTGGCGACGTCGACCCCACCGGCGACCAAGAAGATCCGCGCGCGAGCCGGCAAGGGGGCCTCTGAGCGCGGGGCCTTGTCGCGATAGCCGGCGGCCGTCCACGGCGCGCAGCCGCCGCTGACGACCGCGCACAGGATCCAGAGAGACAGGAAGAGCCAGCCGAGGAGGGCCCGCACGGAGACAGCATACTCGAGCAGCTCGGGCCGGGAGTCCTCGACCCCCAGCCCGATGAGCGCCCGCCAGCCCCGGCTCCTCGGCTCCGCCGAGAATGGTCGACCCGCCGAGGGAGGCTGCGACGTCGAGCGGGAGAGGCCTGATCGACCGCAGACGCGGGCGGCTAGGAGGCGCTCTGGGCCGCAGCCGCGCCGAGGCCGAGACCGGCGAAGAAGCCCTCGACGACAGCGGCGGTCTCCGCCGGGCGCTCGACCTGGGGGTAGTGGCCGGGGCCGGCGATGATGGCCATGCGAGCGTTCGCGATCGGGCCGACGACGGCCGCGCGGAGGAAGTCGTGCGGCAAGAAGGGATCGTCGGTCGCGATCACCAGGGTCGGCGCGGTGATCGACCCGAGCTGATCCGCGAAGCCGCCGTTCATCCAGGCGTCGAAGCTCTCAGCGATGCAGGGGGCGGAGACCGTGGCGCCGAGCCCGAGGAGGCGCTCCGTGCTCGCCTCGTCCAGCTCCTTGCAGGCCATCCCGAGGATCGTCGCCTGCGGCTCGCGGCTGGCGGCGCCGCGGAAGAGCCCCTGGGCGTCCTCGGGCAGCGGGATCCCCGAGGCGGGGACAGTGTTGATGAGAACGACGCCGGCGATCTGATCGGGGATCTTGGCCGCGACCATCTGCGCGATCTGTCCGCCCATCGAGTGGGCGACGAGAACGACGCGATCGAGGGAGAGCTCGGCGATCAGGCCGATGATGTCGGCGGCGTAGCGGGCGATCGAGTAGCCGCTCTCGGGCTTGTCGGACTCGCCGGCGCCGCGCTGATCTGGGATCACGCAGCGGAGTGCGCTGGTGTCCAGGCGCGCGAGCAGATCATCGTAGACGTGGCCGTTCATCATCCAGCCGTGGACAAAGAGAACGTTGCGCCCGCCCTCCGAGCCCTCGACTCGGTAGGCGATCTTCACCTGGTCATCAGTCGTGTACGTCGGCATCGCTAGCTCCTCCTGGGTGTTTTCCCTCCGCCAGTCTAGGGCCAAAGCGCAGCTAGCGAAAGACCGCACCGGCGCCCGCCCAAACGCGGCGGGGCCCGACGCGGACCCTGCCCCGTCGAACCCCGCCCTCGCGGCTATGTGGTGGCGCCTAGAGTTCGCCGATCCGCTGGAGGAAGTCCGTCGCGTCCTGGCAGTTCGGATCCTCCATCAGCGCCTTCCGACCCCAGAGGACCGCCTTCTGCCGATCCCCGCGCTTGTCGGCGATGAAGCCCTGGCGGAGATAGGCGACCGCCCTGGTGATCGGCGCGGCCTCCATCAGGGCGATGCTCCGCAGCACCCTGATCGCCAGGTCGTAGTCCTCCATCTCCTCCGCCAGGTCGGCGAGCTCGATGGCGACGTCCCCGTTGTTGCGATCGCTGTGATAGGCCTCCTTGAGGAGCTGCAGCTCCTCCGGCTTATCTCCCATCGCGTGGGCCACCTTGGCCTTGTGGTACTGGAGCACACACAGCTCCGGCGACCTGCGCCCGCGCATCGCCTCGATCGCGGCGTCGAGGATCTCCCCCGCTTGGGCGTGATCGCCGGCCTCGCTGTAGGCCTCGACCAGGAGGAGGTTGACCGCCTGGTCCGTCGGCCGCAGCTCGAGGGCCTGCTTGAGGGCGACGGCCGCAGCCTCGCTGTCCTCATCGAGGAGGAGCTCGCCCGCCTGACGGAGCATCAAGAAGCGCTCCTCTTCGTCGTCGACCGCCCTCGCCTCGGCGATGAGGATCTGGGCGATCTTCGCGTAGTCCTCCGCCTCCTCGTAGATCTTCTTGAGGTGGGTCCGGATCAGGTGGTTGTCCGGGTTCGCCTCGTAGACCCGCTCCAGGCCGACCCGAGCGTCGCCGGAACGCTCCGCCTTCTCACAGGCCTCGACCAGGCGGAGACCTGCGTCGACCTGCGACTCGCCCTCCTCCGCGTCGATCAGGCGGTTGCAGGTCTCGATCACCGCGTCCCAGCGATCGGCGTCGGTGTCGAGGACCAGCAGCCGCCGGAGCACCTCGACGTCCTTCGGCGCCCGCTCGGCCCACTGCGCCAGGGTCAGGCGGGCCTGATCGGCGCCCCCCTCCGCGCTGAGGATGTCGACGAGCCGGAGCGTCGCTTGCCGCTCGGCCTCGAGGTCTCCGCGGCGGGCTGCCCCAGCGCGGAGCGACTCGAGCGCGGCCATCAGCTCGCCGACCATCGACGCCCCTGCGAGACCGTAGGCCTGCTCCAGGTCCCTGACCGCGCCGGCCTCGTCCTCGATCAAGGTCCGATGCTCCGCCCGCTCCTTGAGCAGACCCAGCATCGTCTCGTCGCTCATCGGCAGCCAGTCGATCGCGTGGCTCAGCTCGGCGATCGCCGACTCGTGCTCACCGGCGTCCGCGAGCATCGTCGCGAGCTCGCGGATGAGCTCGAGATCCTGCGGGCTCCGGCCCGAGGCCTGACGGATCGCCGCGATCGCCCCGCTCTGATCGCCGAGATGCTCGGCCCGGATCTCCGCCACCTCGCGGATGATCGCCGCCGCCTGCTCCGGCGACGCCTCCCGCTCAGCCGCGAAGGCCAGGTGCGCCGCGAGGTGCTCCCAGTCTTCGCCCGCGCGATAGCGGCTCTCGAGCTCAGCGCGGAGCTTCTCGCTGTCGCTCTCCGCCTCGTAGGCCCGCTGGAGCACGCGCATGGCCGCCGCTGAGTCGTCGAGCGACTCCCAGAGCTCCGCGACCTCAAAGGCCAAGGCGACCGCGGCCTCGCCGGTGGCGGTCGCCGCCAGCCGCTCCTTGAGCTCGACCTTCTCCTGCGGATCATGATCCTCGCCGAGGAGCGAGAGCAGCGCCTCGATCAGGCGCTTGTCGTTCGGGGCCGCCTCCAGCGCCTGGCGATAGGTGGCGACCGCCTCGTCGAGGTGGCTCGCCCGGAGGAGCTCGCCGAGCCGCAGGGCGACGGTGACGAGCACCTCCGTGTCGCCACGCTCGAGGGCGCTGCTCAGCTGCTGCTGGAGCAGCTCCGAGAGCTCGGCGTCGTAGCCGGTCCGCTCGAAGATCTCCGCCAAGAGGGCCTCGCCCTCCGCGTTGCTCGGGTCCTCCGAGAGGACGTCGCGGAGCAGGCGGACCGCGTCGGTCTCGGAGCCTGTCCGCTCGGCCAGGGCCCGCGCCAGCTCCATCCGCATGCTGTTGCGCTCCCCCGGGTCCGTCAGCGTGTCGAGGGTGTCCTCGACCAGCCGCTGGAGCTTCCGGTCCTCGTCGAGCTCGCGGTAGAGCTGCATCAGCGGCGCCCAGACGTCGCGGTTCGACCGGTCCTTCTCCAGCAGCTCCTCGTAGAGATCCGCCCCGAGGTCGAGGTTCTCCGCGGCGACGGCCATCGCCGCGAGGCTCAGCCCCATCGCGAAGACCTCGCCTATCTCGCCGACCTCCGACGCGTCGTGGAGGTAGCCGACCGCCCCCTCGAGATCGCCGCTGTCACGACGACGCTGGGCGAGGGTGAGGAGCGCCCAGCCGTGGTGGCTGCTCGCGTCGAGCCGCTCGCGGGCGAGCTCGATCGTCCGCGCCAGGAGGGCCTCTGCCCGCTCCTCCTCGCCGGCGGCGAGGGCCAGCTCGGCGGCCTCGTGGGCGATGCTCGGGTCCGCCTCGTCGACCTCCGCCTGCTCGGAGAGGAAGTCCAGGAGCGGGCCCGCATCGTCGAGCTGGCGCAGGGTCTTCTCGAAGAGCGAGGCGATCGCCTCGTTGTGCGGGTCGACAGCGCGAGCCCGGCGGAGGATCGGCTCCCCGAGATCATAGCGACCGTCGTGGGCGAGCGCCGCCGCGAGGGCCTCGACCCCCGCGTCGCGGGTCTCGCTGTCGGCGAGCCGCAGCTCGGCGAGACCATAGGCCGCCTGGGCCCGGTTCTCCGGGGTCATCGACTCCGGCGGGAGCGCGGCGATCTTCTCGAAGAGGGCCGCCTGCCGATCCATGTCCCCTTGGACAGCCGCGATCCGAGCGAGGCCGATCCAGACCTCGACCAGCCGCTCGCCGGTCTCCTCGGCGCTCGCGTAGGCGGCCGCGGCACGCTCGTAGTCCTTGAGCTCGAGCTCGGCGATCTCCGCCAGGCGAAGCCAGAGGTTCGCCGCGAGGACCGCGTCCTCCTTGCGCCTCCGCTTCTCGACCAGCGCCTGGAGCACGTCGACGTAGCGGCTGAGCGCGCCGAGCTCGACGGCCTGCTCGTGCGTGCGCTGGAGCAGCGCAGCGTTGCCCGGGTCATCGGCGAGGGCCTTGAGGCGGAGCTCGAAGGCGTCCTCGTGCTTGCCGTCGTGCTCCCGGAGGTTCGCCAGCTCGGCGAGGATCTCACCGCGCTCTGCGTCCTCGACCACCTCGCGCAGTCGGACCTCCAGGAGGTCTCCGAGCTGCTTGTGATCGCCGTGGGCCTTGAGCGCTCGCTGGAGCTTCTTGGCCTCGATCCCGCCGCGCATCGCCACAGCGATCGCCGACTCGTTGAGCTCGCGGGCCTGGACATCCTGGCCCCGCGCCGCCGCGAGGCGGCTGAGCTCGTACTGGACCTCGGCGATGCCCTCCGCGTTCTCGTCCTCCGGATGCCGGCGGATCGCCAGGAGCAGCGCCCTGAAGGCCCGCTCGGCCCGTACAGTCTCGCCTGCCTCGTAGGACACCTCCGCCAACATGCGGAGGATGCCGAGGTGCGCGGGGGCCATCGGCGCCGCTCGGTCGAGCTGGGCCATCGCCTCGTTCGGCCGGCCCTGCTCGCGGAGGATCCGCGCCAGGCGATAGTGGAGGCCCGCCCGCTCGGCCGATCGTCGCCGGCCAAACTCGGCGATCTGCTCCTCCAAGAGGCTCCGCGCCTCGTCGATCCGACCGGCCTCCAGGAGACCGTCGACCCAGAGCACGCGGGTCTCGCGGTCGCTGGGGTCGAGCCCGCACAGGTGCTCGAAGACGGGGATCGCCCGGTCGAGCGCGCCCAGCCTCTTGGTGTAGATCTCGGCGGCCTCGCGGAGGAAGGAGAGCGCCAGCGTATGGTCCTCTGTGTTCTCGGCGGCGCGGAGGAGGTGCTCCGCCAGCGGCTCCCACGAGCCGATCGTCCGGTAGAGGTCGGCGAGGAGATCGCGGGTCGCGGCGACCTTCGGGTCGGCCGCCGTCGCCTCGGCGAGGACCGCGACCGCGTCGTCGACCTGCGAGGCCGCGACCTGAGCCTCGGCGAGCTGGATCGTCAAGCCCGTCCGCTCGTCATCGCTAGCGTGCTCGATACGCCGCTGGATCCACGGCACCGCCGCGGCCGGCTCCTCCAGGTGGATGTGGAGGCGGGCCAGGGCGTCGAACGCGACCGCGCTCTCCTCGAGCTTCGCGACCCGCTCATGGGCGGTGATCGAGCGGCGCAGATCGTCCAGACGATCCTCCGCGAGCTCGGCGACCTGGGCCCAGAGCCGCGCTCCGCGGGCCGTGTCTCCCGAGCCCTCGAGGCGCTCCGCGAGGGTGCCGAGGAAGTCGGCGAGGTGGCCGAACTCCCCCTTCTCCGTGAGGATCTCGGTCAGGGCGGCCAGCGACGGATCGTGCGCGGGCTCCTCGTCGAGGTTGGTCTTCAGCGCTTCGACGCGACCGCCGCGGACCTCGAGAATGCCGACGATCTTGGCGAGGTCGAGGCGCAGCTGGAGCCGCCGCTCCGCGTCGTCGGTGCGGGCCAGCTCGTGCTGACGGAGCACCAAGAGCTCCGGGTAGCGCTCCTCCGCCTCGATCAACGCCGACAGCTTGCGGACGGTCTCGAGATCCTCTGGGGTCTCCTCGATCACCGCGCTGTAGAGGTCGATCGCCTGGCTCCGGTCGCCGGTCCCCACACAGAGCGCCGCCGCCTTGCGACGCATGCTCAGGGAGACCTCGGCCTCGAAGGGGAGGCTAGCGCCCCGCGCGAGGAGGGTGATCGCCTCGGCCAGATCACCGCGGCTCTCGGCGAGCCCTGCGAGCTTGCCGATCGCCATCTCGACGCACTCCGCGACCGCGACCGAGCCGCTGCTCTCCGCGCCGCGACCCCACAGCGCCGCCGCCCGATCGCGGAGCGTCGTCAGGATCTCCCGGGTCTTCGGCTGGTCGCCGAGGATGTCGAGGGCGATCTCCGCCGCCTCGTAGAGCTCGTCACAGTTGTCGTCGCGACGACCCGCGAGGGTCAGGAGCGTCTCGATCAGCGCCGCGTTCGCGTCGCTGCGCATCAGCTCGACGAGCGCCTCGAGGCGACCGATATGACCGGGGACCGCCTCCAGCGAGCGGCTGAGGGCGAGCTTCGCCGCCTCCGGGTCGTTGCGATGATCGCGGTGCCAGGCGCCGACCCGGGCGAGCAGCGCAGCCGCGAGGCCAGGCTGCTCGCCGAGCTGCTCGCCGACGGCGCGCTCGTAGCTCTTCGCGATCGGATCCCAGGCGAACTTGTCCTCCGCTGAGGCCTCGACCATGGTCACGAGCTCATCGTCGAAGGCGCCCGTCGAGCGCATGTAGGCGACGGTGTCATCGGCGATCGGATCCCAGTAGCCGATCCGCGTCGCGGTCCGGATCACCCCGGTGACGGCGGCACGATCGTCGGCGTTCACCGCCACGACAGCGCGCCACGAGGCGAGCGCGGCCGTCGACTCTCGCAGCCGCTCCTCCAGGAGCCCGGCCTCGCGGGTGCGGAGGACGACGAGCCTGCCCTCGCTCCCCTCGGGCAGCGCCTCGATCGCGGCCTTGTAGCCGTCAGCCCCCGCGCGCCACTCCTCCGCGGCGCTGAAGAGGCGGACAAAGTCGTCCTCGTAGCTCTGCTCGAGCGGCGCCAGGGCGAACGCCCGTTGGACCATCGTCATGGCCACGCCGGCGTCGCCTAGGTGCTCCTCTTGGATCTTGGCGGTCTCATGGAGGATCGCCGCTTTGACCGCGGGGTCTGAGCTCACCGCGAGGCGGAACTCGACGAGCCCCGCGAGCTCTGCGTGCTCATCTCGGCGGCGGTAGAGCTTGACCAGCGCATCGACGGCGCCGGCGCAGCTCTGATCGTGGTTGAGCAGCTCTCTTAGCCCCGCGCGAGCCCCCTCGTGCGCCGGGTCGGCCTCGATCGCCCGGGCGAAGCAGGCCATCGCCCGCTCGAGCTCGCCGAGGTGGGCCTGGTAGACCGAGCCGAGGCGCGACGCGAGATCCGCGACCTTGTCGACCTCGCGGTCCGCGGCGCGGTCGAGCAAGCTGGCGAGCTCCGGCCAACGCTTGACCTCCGCCAGGAGCGCCGCGAGCGACTCGACGTTGGTCTCGTCCTCGCCGAACTCCTCCTGAATCTGCGACCAGACCTCGATCGCGTTGCCCGGGCGGCTCAGATCCTTGTCGTAGATCCGGGCGACCCGCGAGAGGTCCGCGAGGCGCTGGTGGGCGGCGACGCCGGCGTTCGCCCGTCGCTCGAGGGCGGTGATCAGCGTCTCACCGGACCCCTCCTCTGCGATCAGATCGACGATCGCGTCGAGGGCCTCACGGTCGTCGTCGCCGTTGAGCTCGAGGCGCTGACGCCAGGCAGCGAGCGCCTTCTCCCGGTTGCCGAGGGAGGCGGCGATCTCGGCGACCTCGCCCAGGATCGCCGTCCGCAGCGCGACCTCGGGCTCGACCGAGGCTAGGCGCTCGAGCACCTCCATCCGCTCGCCGAAGCGCTCGGCCTTGCCGAGGAGCTGGGCGAGATCATGGGCCACCTCGTGGAGAACATCGTCGCTCAGCGACGACTCGCCGAGGATCCGCGTGAAGAGCTCGATCGCCTGGGGCTGATCGCCGAGCTGATCGCGGCTCGCATCGGCGGCCTCGAGGAGGAGCGCGATGCGCCGCGAGTCCGTCTTCGCCGCGTCCGCAGCGGCGACCAGGGCGTTGACGTAGGCGCCGCGCTCGGCGGTCCGCTCGCTGAGATGGCGGAGCTCTCGGTGGTCCTCTTCGAGGCTCGGGTCGATCGCGAGGATCGCCGCGTAGTGCTCCATCGCCGCGACCTCGCGGTGGAGGGCCACCTCGCGCTCGCCGAGCTCACGGTGGAGGATAAGCGAGCGCTCCCTGTCGGCGAAGCCGAGGGCGACCTTGAGGATCCGGATCACCTCATCGGGGAGGTCGGCGTCCTCGTAGAGCTGAGAGAGGCGGTCGAGGGCGCCGTCACGGACGGTCTCGGGGGTGCTCTCGTCGACGAGGATCCGCTCGAGGAGCAGACGCCCGCCGCGATCGCCGGGGTGCTCGTCGAGCAGATCCTGGAGCTCGACCAGCGCCTCCGACGGGCGCCCGAGGCGGTCGACGAAGCATGTCGCGATCTGGATCCGCAGACCCGCGGGCGCGTCCTGACCGAGCAGGCTCCCGCGCTCACGCCAGAGGTCGATCAGATCCTGCCAGCGCCCCTCTCGCTCGAGGAGACGCTCGAGGGAGGCCGCCAGCTGGTTGTCCTCCGGGCGCAGCGGCACAAGCTGCTGCATGTAGCGGATCGCACGGGTCACCTGACCGGCGAAGTCCTTGGCGATGCCGGCGGCCTCGTCGAGGATCATCATCCGTCGATCGCGATCGTTGGTCGCGGTCAGCGCCCGATCGTAGAGGGCGAGGAGATCGTCCCATCGACCGGCGAGGGTGAGCACCGCCGTAAGCTGGTCAAAGGCCCAGATCGCGCCCGGATCGAGCGAGAGGACCTTCTGGAGGACCGTGATCATCGCCCCCGAGTCGTCCCCGGCCCACTCTTCATGGAAGTGGGCGGCCCGCTCGCCTACCTTCAAGGCGACATCGGCGGTCAATTCGCCGGCGAGCACCTCGCGGTAGAGGTCCGCGACGTCATCGGTCCGCTGAAGGGTCACGCTGAGCCGCTCGGCCCGATCCCAGATCGACCACTGGGCAGGGGAATTGCGGAGCGCCGCCATTGCCACGTCGAGCGACTGCTCGAGGACAGCGCTGTCATTAGAGCCAGTCGAACTCGGAGGATTCTGTGCCATCGGTCCCTCGATGCGATATCAGTGCAATAGCTCGCCTACTAACAAGGCGAACGCGGATTGCACCATACCAGGAAGCCGGGGCAGCAACAGCTGCCAGGACCCCTCTCCGCGAGCACACGGCAGTACATGTCGCCGCGCGCAGGTGAGCATCGAGCGATGAAGATCTGTCCTTTGATGCACATGCATATGCGCATGATCGCGCGGTCGAGCGGACGCTCGAAGGACGACGGACGAGCCTTCCTCCTCACGCGCGGCCAACGGGCCTCGGATCGACCGGGTCACGCTCGTCAACGCCCGCCGCTCTCACGGCGCGCCGACAAGGGAGCGCAACGCAAGCGTTTCGCCGCGACCGCGGGCGCTGCAGCGCGGAGCGGGAGAGCGCGGAGTGATCTCCCGGCGCCGACGTCCTCAGCGCACAGGTCGTCGCCGAGCGATGAGTCCGACCAGCAGCGCGAGGGTCCACAGCTCGAGACCTCGACGGTCCTGCTCGCCGACGGTGCAGCCACAGCCCGCCTTGGCGCTCGCCGAGAGCTCGACCTTCGCCCTGTCCTCGACATCGCTGCGGATCACCGACACCGCCGACTTGGGCTGCTCCGCGTCCTCGACCTGCTGCCGACGCTTGGCGCCGCGATGCTCACCGACGCCGAGCTCGTCGAGCAGGGCGCCGCCGTCCTCGACCTCATCGAGGAGCCAGAAGAGGTAGCGGAGGTCGACGATGATGTTGCGCGAGCGGCCCTCGTCGTAGGCGACATCGCCGGCGATGTTCTCCCAGACCCGGTCGAAGTTGAGGCCGATGACCTCGCCGCGCCCGTTGATCACCGCCGAGCCTGAGTTGCCGCCGGTGGTGTCGCCATCGCTGAGCAGGCAGAGAACCAGGTCCTTCTCCACAGGGTCCGCCCAGTAGCTCTCCGCCGCGCCGTCGACCTTGGCGAGCACGCGCTCGGGCAGCGTGAAGGGGACCTCCCCGGTGAGCTTCGCGATCTGCCCGCGCAGCGTCGTCATCGCCGCGGCGATGAGACCGTCGCGCGGCTCGTAGCCGCGGACCGTGGCGACGCTGATCCTCAGCGTACCGTTGGCGTCCGGGTAGAGCGGACCCTGGCGGACGCTGCGGAGCAGCTCAAAGTAGGCGGGCTTCAGCTCCAGGAGGGCGCCCGCGCGCCGATCTCGCTCGTCGTCGTAGTCCTCGAGCTCGTCCGCCAGCGCGTTCGCCAGGCGGAGGAGCGGATCCTTCGACCGCCGCAGCGCCGCCGGATCTGCCCCGTCGAAGAGCTCTTTCAGCGTCGTCTCGTCCGCCAGCTTGGTGCTCCGCAGGAGCCGCTCGGTCGTCGGCAGGAAGACCGCTCGCCCCCCGCTCTTGCCGGCGATCAGCCCGCGGAGGGCCTCGCCCTGGCTCTCCGCCGGCAGCTCGGCCGCGCGGGCGAGCACCGCCCCGAGCAGGTGCGCCTCGAGGCGGACGTCGTGATCACGGACCCGCCGCAGGATCCCGCTCCAGAGCTGGTCGCGGTCGCGGTCGAGGTACCCCTCGGCGCGCTCATCCTCGGGCTTGCCCCGCTCGCGGGCCCAGCGGACGATGTCGACGGCGGCGTCGACCATCGTCGGGCCGTGCGCCACCCGCCCGCGGAGAAAGTCCCGGAGGAAGCTCCGACGCATCCCCGCGGTCTCCTGCCGCAGCGCGTCGAGAACCCGCGCCTTGTCGACCTCTGCGAGGCGCTCCTCCTCGCCACGACGACGATCGATGAGCCCCATCCGCGACACGCCCTCGAGCATCCCGCGGGAGTTCTTGTGGACGTTGGCCAAGCTCTTCTTGGTCGACGCGACCTTGATCGCGACCTCCGGATCGGCGCTCCCGAGCTCCTCGGCGATCGCGATCCACTCGCCGTAGAGGTCGATCTTCGTCGGCAGGTCCTGCTCCATCCGCCGGACCAGCTCGGTGAACCAGAGGTAGCGGGTGGTCAGGCCCGGGTAGCCGAGGATCGCGACAAAGTCCCCCTCGCGGACGCCCTCCTCCGCGACCTTGAGCCAGTGCTTCGGACGATAGGGGACGTTGTCCTCCGAGTACGCCCGCGGCTCGCCCTCCGGTCCCGCGTAGGCCCGGAGGATCGCGAAGTCGCCGGTGTGTCGCGGCCACATCCAGTTGTCGACCTCACCGCCAAACTCACCGATCGACGAGGGCGGCGCGTAGACCAGGCGCACGTCCTCGAGCTCCAGGTAGGCCGTGAGCCGGTACTGCGAGCCGCCGAAGAACGAAGAGACCGCGCAACGACGCCCCGGCGCCTCTGCGTCGCAGGCCCGGACCAGCTCGCGCCGCTTAGCCCGGACAGCCCTCGCCCGCGCACGATCGTCGCTCGCCCCAGCCGCAGCCGCGAGCACGGCCTCGCTGACATCGTCGATCCGCTCGACGATCCTCACCGTCCGCCCCTTCGCCGGCTCCTCCGCGGAGCGATCCTTCGCCAAGAAGCCGTCCTTCAGGAGATCACGCTCGACGGTCGACGCCGCCTGCAGGGCCGCGTAGGCGCAGTGATGGTTGGTGAGCACCAGCCCCTCCGCCGAGACGAAGGAGGCCGAACAACCGCTCAGGTTGACCGCACCGCGCATGAGGCCGCCCCCCGCCGGATCCCAGAGCTCTTCGGCGGTCCGCTCGAGCCCGCGTTCGCGCAGGGAGCCGTGGTCCAGCGCTGAGATCTGCTCCGGCATCCACTGGCCCTCATCCGCGCGGGCCTCACCGGCGAAGGAGCCGGTCGCGATCGCGATCGCGAAGAGTGACGCTACAGCGAGTGCGCGGAGGTGCGACGACATCGTCCGAGGGTACACCTCGACCCCCACGTGCTCGAGCTGGGATGAGCTCCGCCGGAGCTCTCCTGCCGAATCGGCCTCGCCTCGCCTCGCCTCGCCTCGCCCCTCGCCTCGCCCCGCCCTCGACGCGCGCTCCGGCGAGCCTCTCCCGGCGCGAGCCGCTTGCCCCCGCCCCCCTGCGAGCGCTGTCGCGGCCGAGAGGCGCCAGCGAGGACAGACGAGGGCCCAGAGTCTAGACCGCAGCGCTAGTCGACGCCGACGGCCACCCGCGCCCTCGCGGCGAAGCGAAAGCGGACGCCGAGACGCTCCAGAAGCTCGACCAGCACCATCAAGGGCCCCATCACGAACGAGATCTTGCGCTCGAGGAGCGCCGGCCGGTTGCCCTCGATCCGGTGCCCCAGGAGCTGGAGCGCCCAGCCGAAGATCTGGCCGCCGATGAGGAGGTCCCAGTTCGCGGTGAAGAGGCCGACCAGCCCCGTCACCAAGAGGATCGGGATCCCGAAGAGGTGCGTCAGGCGGTTGAGCGGGTTGCGGTGCTCGTTCAGATAGAACGCAAACTCGCGGACCCAGAAGTCATCGATCGCGGCGATTCGTTCAACACTCATGATCGCCGGTTTGTAGCCCGCAAAGCCGCCGACGTCATCCTCCGCGCGGGCTCAGCCCCGCAGGGAAGGTCACACCCGCAGGCCCCTGGGCCTCTCTCGACTCCGCGCTGGGAGACCGGCCACAGACGCGCCCAAGCCGTCGATTGCGCGGCCTCGGGGGCTCACCGACAATAGACAGATGTTGGTTTCAAGTGGTCGTGGGTGGGTTTTTGGATCGGTCGCGGTGCTCTCAGCGCTGAGCTTCGCCGGCGAAGCGCAGGCGCTCCAGCAGCCGAACAACAAGACGATCCCGGTCGGGGCCAGCCTGCAAAACCTCTTCAACTCGCTGGGGGAGCAGATCAGCGCCCTCGACGACGCGGCGATCGAGCCCCAGGCGTTCCTCCCCGCCTGCGCCCTCAGCTTCGAGGTGCTCCAGCGCAACGCCGGCTATAAGAATTCCTTCGGCTGGTACAACGTCACCGGCGAGAAGCCGAAGACCGACGAGCTCTACGAGATCCTCGGCTGCAACGACGGCGTCGGCACCGAGAAGACCATCTCGATCAAGGCCGACCCCAAGTACCTCGGCGGCGAGATCGGCTTCTTCGAGGCGACCGGCGCCTGCGCCAACGTCGACGACCCCAACTCGATCTACAACATCTTCTTTAGCGAGGTCGGCTGGAACCCCGACGCCAACCAGATGAACCCGTTCATTCATCTGATCATCTACGAGAGCACCGAGACTCCGCGGACCTACTACTTCGCCTGGGAGGATCTGATCCAGGGCGGCGACGACGACTTCGACGACCTGACCACCAAGGTCAGCGGCATCGCCTGCTTCAATGGGCCGCCCTGCAAGCCCTTCGTCGACGGCGAGGACTTCGACGATGACGGGATCTGCTTCGCCGACGACAACTGCCCCGACGACGCCAACGTCGACCAGATCGACAGCGACGAGGACGGCGTCGGCGACACCTGCGACAACTGCCCCGACCTCGCCAACCCCGACCAGGTCGACGACGATGAGGACGGGATCGGCGACGCCTGCGACATGATGATCGGCACCACCGGAGGAGACTCGACCGGCACCACCGACGGCACAGGAGGCACGAGCGGCACCGACGGCACCACCGACGACACCGGCGTCGGCACCGGCGGCACCGACTCGGACGGGACGACCGGCACCGGTGGCACCAGCTCCTCCTCAGGCGGCACCGACGGCGAGACGACCGGCGGCACAGCGGGGACGAGCGGTCCGACGACGTCCGGCACCGCCAGCGGCACCGGCGACTCGAACAGCGGCACCGGTGGCACCGGCGACTCCGCCAGCGGCACCAGCGCGTCGGCCAGCGGAGGATCGGCCTCCGCCAGCGCCTCGGCGGGCACCGGCGACACCGGCACAGGCACGGACTCGGCGACCACCGGCAACATCGACGACGCCAGCGGATGCGGCTGCCGAGGCGACGCGGCGGGCCGCGGCGGCGTCCCGGCGTTGATGAGCTTCGGCGTCCTCCTCGGCCTCCTCAGGCGCCGACGCAGGAGCTGAGGCTCTCGCGGCCGCGACCTCCAGCGGCGCAACGACGGCGCGCAGGGTGGCGGGCATCGCCTTCGCACACAGCTTGCGGCGATGCGCGGCCCCGTGCGATGCTCCGCCACCGTACGTACGTGCGAGCGCGCACGTAGAGGCAGGAGACGACGCCCATGCGCATGATCCTCATCGGCCCCCCCGGCGCCGGCAAAGGCACCCAGGCCGCCAATCTGGTCAACACCTACGCGATCCCCCACATCTCGTCCGGCGACATGCTCCGCGGCGCGGTGAAGGCCGGCACCGAGCTCGGCAAGACCGCGGATCGCTACATGAAGGCGGGAGACCTCGTCCCCGACGAGGTGGTCATCGGCATGATCATCGAGCGGATCGCCGCCCCGGATTGCAGCAAGGGCTTCATGCTCGACGGCTTCCCCCGCACTCAGCCCCAGGCCGCGGCCCTCGACACCGCGCTCAAGGCGGCCAACGTCGAGCTCGACGCCGTCGTCCTGCTCGAGGTCCCGGACGAGCTTATCGTCGATCGGATCACCGGCCGTCGCAGCGACCCCGAGACCGGCACCATCTACCACCTCAAGTTCAAGCCCCCTCCGGCGGAGATCGCCGACCGCCTCGTCCAGCGCAAGGACGACACGGCCGCCGCCTGTGAGGCTCGGCTCGACAAGTATCACCGCGACACCGCGCCGGTGATCCCCTACTACGCTGAGCGGGGCCTCCTCCGCCGCGTCGACGGCGTCGGCTCCCCCGACGAGGTCCTCCTCCGGATCTCCGCCGTCCTCGGTCCCCAGGGCCAGGCGAGCTAGGTTCCGCTCATGGCTGACGATACGGGGCGCACGCCCCTCCGCTACATCGCACCGAACATCGTCACTGGCCTGGCGATGTTCTTCGGCTTGGTGGCGATCGTCGCCGCGACCCAGGGATCCTACGTTCTCTCGGGGTGGCTCATCATCTGGGCGACCTTCCTCGACCGCGCCGACGGCTTTGTCGCGCGCCTCCTCAAGGCGACCAGCGAGTTCGGGGTCCAGATGGACTCCTTCGCCGACTTCTTCAACTTCGGCGTCGCCCCGGCCTTCCTCGTCTACACCGCCCTGACGTCGACGCCGAACCTGCCCTTCGCCAGCGGCAGCGGCCATCTCCTGGTCTCCGCCGCCTCGACGGCCTGGGTCTTCGCCTGCACCTTCCGCCTCGCGCGCTTCAACGTCATCGTCGACGAGCCCCGCTTCAAGGGGCTCTTCTTCGGCTTCCCGACGACGATCGCCGCCGGGACCTTGGCCGCGTGGCTCCTCACCCTGCTCAAGTACGCAGGGCCCGACAACCCGCTGAGCGGCCGCGACCTCTTCGCTGAGGGCCGGGCCTTCGGCGACCTCGCCCTCTCCGCCGAGATCTGGTCCTTCCTCCCCTGGGGCATGCTCTTCGGCGCCTTCCTGATGGTCGCCAACCTCCGCGTCCGGAAGATCGGCCTCGGCGGGAAGAAGCCGTCGACCGTCCTCTTCTCGGTGCTCGCCCTCGCCGGCGTCGCCTGTGGCTTTGGCCGCGTCTTCCCGGAGCTGATGGTGCTCTTGCCGACGGGGTTCATCCTCGTCTCGCTCGTCTCACAGCCCTCGGCGAAGCTCCGCCAGATCCGTCCCCCGCCCTACCTGCCGCTCGGCAAGGGCTGAGCTCGAGCCGAGAGCCTCCTGCTCTCGCTCGGCGTCATCGCCTCCGTCTCCGCCAGGACCTGCGGAGCCGAGCGGCGGGGGCACTCGTGTGTGCAGCAGCGCCCGACCCCGAGCTGCCGTGCGTGCATGAGCCCGAGGGCGGCTCCCCGAGCTTGAGCTCTACCTCATCGACAACACAGCCGAACCTGAGGCTCCTGCTCTCTCACCACGAGGGCCGAGGCCCCGATCACAACCATTTGGAAAGAGAAACGGGCGGGGTCTCCCCCGCCCGCCTAGCCCGCCTAGCCCTCCTTGAGGCTCCTCGCGTCGCCTACTCGGCGGGCGGTGGCGAGTCCGCGGCCACTGTGGCCCCGCGCGGCCGCAGCCCCGCGGCCTCGATCAGCACGTCCGGGGTCAGGGCCTTGTCCGCCTCGAGCTTGGCCTGCGCCGCCTCGATCCGGGCGAGCAGCTCCGCCTGGTACTCCGCCATCCGCTCCTTGACCCGCACCCGCTTGCCAACGTCACGGGAGAGCTCCTGCTGGTAGCGCTTGAGGAAGTAGCCGATGGTCTCGACGCGGATCTTGATCGACCCCGTCGGCTTGTTCTCGTCGACGTCCTTGAACGAGAAGTAGGGGGTGCCCGAGTTCTCGACGATCTCCTCGATCACCGTGTAGATCGGCGCGTCGTGCCCGCACTTGAAGCTCGACAGCTCGAGCGCGACCAGGTTCGGATGACGGGCGGTCAGCTTGGCCGCCCACACCTTCTGGTTGGTGTTCTCCGAGTAGCTGTTCTTCCAGACATCGGAGATGTCGTAGGGGTCCTGGATGTGCCCCGCGTCGATGTCCGCCTGGAAGAGCGGCCGGACGAAGTCGTCGTCGATCGGCAGGGAGTGGATCGTCAGCACCGGGTAGCCGAGCTTCTGCAGCTCGTCCGGGATCTCGTGGTTCATCCCCGGATCGTTGTGGTAGGGGCGAGCCAAGAGGACGATGCCGATCCGGTTCTCCCGCTCGAGCTCCTCGATGACGGCGCGACCGCGGGCCCGCAGATCCTCGTAGAAGCGCTTCTGACAGCGGAAGCCCTCGTCGACGGCGCGGCCGTTCTCCTCCTCGGAGAGGCCGAGCACCTCGCGGAAGTACTCGAACATCTGCCGCTTGCACAGCTTCTCCTCCGCCATCTGGACGAAGGGGACGATCAGCTTGGTGCCCTTGTCGGCGAAGATGTCGGACTCCTTCATGAAGGCCGCCTTCGTCGTGTCCGCCGAGCCGACCACGGTCGGGCAGGCGCGAGCGCCGACCGTGCCGGTGATCCAGGTCTCCATCGAGTCCACCTGGGGGAAGACGATGAAGTCGAGCGGGCGCTTCTTGTGCTTCACCTCGAGGAGGTTGTGCATGTGGGCGATGCACACCTTCGACGGGAAGCAGGGGTCGATAGCCCCGCGCTTCGCCCCCTCCTTGTAGAGCTCCTCCGTCGTGAAGTCGGAGTAGACGAGGTTGCGCGCGGGGATCCCCAGCGCCTCGAAGTAGGCCGAGAAGAAGGGGTTTTGCGAGTACTGGTTGAGCACCCGCGGGATGCCGATCCGGAGCTTCTCGCGGCGGGCGAGGATCTCGGCCCGACGCTTCTTCTCCTCGAGGCGGGCCTTGGCCGGGGCGGCGACGCCACGCAGCGGCGCGGCGACCTCGACCGCGTCGGCGAGCTTCTCGACCCGCTCGACGGCGCGGCTCAGGAGGCCGCTGACCTTCGGCGAGTGGTTGATCTTGCGGAGGAGGCCGTTGACCTTCTCCTGATGCTCGGCGAGCCGCGGCGGAAGATCGAGCTCCTCCGGCAGGCCGAGGCCGAGGCACTCCGGATCGTCGGCGACGAGCTCGGGGTTCTGCGCCTTCCAGATGGCCTTCGCGGAGAAGGCCGCGAGGTTCGGGAAGTCGCGCTTGAAGGAGTCGAGCCCCTTCTTGATCTTCTTCATCGACTCGATGTCCTCGACCTCGCCCTTCTCACAGGTGGCGATGATCAGGCGCTTGGTCCCGACGACCTCCGCGGGCGTCTCCTCCTTCTTGCGGATCTGGAGGAGCTGGCCGAGGGCCAGGCGCTGCTCGGCCTCCTTCGCCTCGATCTCGATGTCGACGTCGATGAAGGTGCGCAGGCACTTGTTCTTGCAGAAGTAGCAGCGGGTCGACTCATCGCGCTTCTGGCTGAAGGAGATGGTGTCGATCTTGTCCATCCCGATCCACTCGGTCTGATGGCCGAGATCCTGGTGGAGACGTCGGACCTCGAGGGCCGCGCCGATCGCCCCCGACTCGCCGCAGTACTTATGGACGATGACGTCGGCCTCCATGCCCTTGGCCTGGAAGCGCTCCTGGATGAAGTCGACCTGGGACTTCACGGCCGCGAGGTTGTGCTGCGTGCCGCCCTGGAGGACGAAGCGGGTGCCGAGCTTGGCGAGGTTCGGGATCTGCGAGACGTAGAGCCAGATGTTCTTCGGCAGCACGTTCGCGAGGCCGGCCATGATCTCCTCCGGCGCCCACCCTTGGCGCTGGAAGTCGACGATGTCCGACTGCATGAAGACGGCGCAGCCGTAGCCGAAGCTCGGCATCGCCTTCGCCGCGAAGGCGAGGCCGGCGTAGTCGCGGACGTCGTGGCCAAAGCCCGCCGCCGTGCTCTGGAGGAAGTAGCCGTTGCCCGCCGAGCACTGGGTGTTGAGCTTGAAGTCTTTGACCTTGCCGTTCTTCAAGATGATGATCTTGATGTCCTGGCCGCCGACGTCGCAGACGACGTCGACGTCGTCGTAGAAGTGGAGCGCGCTCTCACAGTGGGCGACGGTCTCGACGATCGCCGCGTCGGCCCGGAGCACGTCGTTGAGGATGTCCTTGGCGTAGCCCGTGGTGCCGACGCCGAGGATCTCGAGCTCGCAGCTCTCCGACTCGACCTGCTGCCGGAGATCCGCGAGGAGCTCCTTGGTGTCGACGATCGGGTTGCCCTTGGAGAGCTGATAGACCTTGCGGAGGATCTCGCCGCTCTCGCTGAGGAGAACCGCCTTGGAAGAGGTCGAGCCGCCGTCGATGCCGATGTAGGCGCGGATCGTCGTCTCGGGGGTGAAGGGCTTGGGCTCGAAGCGGGCCGGCTTGTACTCCTCAAGGAAGCTCTCGAGCTCCTCCGGGTTCTTCGAGAGGCCGGCGCCCCCCGCCTTCTTCTTCTCGATGAGCTGGCCCTCGGTCAGGTACCACTCGAGCTTCTCGGTGCCGGTGTAGACGCCGACGTGGTCGTCCTCGGACTTGCCGTACTCGACCGCGCCGATCGCCGCGTAGTACTGGGCGTTGTCGGGGACGAAGATCAGATCCGCCGGGTCGTCGCAGGGCGGGAGCTCGACGCCGCGCTCCTCCCAGATCGGCGGGATGTTGGCCTTCCAGCACTCGACCATGCCCTTGATGTAGGTGTTCGGCCCGCCGAGGAGGAGGACGTGGGGCATCAGCGTATGGCCGCGGGTCAGGACCGCGAGGTTTTGCTGGATGATCGACTCGAAGAGCGAGGCCATCAGCTCGTCCGCGGGGACGCCGAGCTTCTGCAGGCCGTTGATGTCGGTCTCCGCGAAGACGCCGCACTTGCCGGCGACGGGGTGGAGCTTGTGCCCGTGGTAGGTCTGCGCAGAGAGCTGCTCCGCCGGGATCTTGAGCTTGGCGTTGATCTTGTCGATCACCGCTCCAGTCCCGCCGGCGCACTTGTCGTTCATCGACGGGATCTTCTTCTTGCGGCCGCTCTCGGGGTCCTCCTTGAAGATGATGATCTTCGCGTCCTGTCCGCCGAGCTCGACCACCGACATCACCTCGGGGTGCTGCTTCTCGACCGCGAGGGAGACCGCGTTGACCTCCTGGACGAACTTGGCGCCGATCCAACGGCCGACGTTGGCGCCGCCGGAGCCGGTCATAAAGAGGCGCGCGGTGCCCTTCTCAAAGCCGGGCACCTCGGCCTCCATCTGCTTGAGCATCATCATCGCCCGGAGCGCCTGCTTGGAGTCGTGGCGCTGGTAGTCTTTCCAGACGATCTCATCCGTTTCGGCGTCGACGATGACCGCCTTGACGGTGGTCGAGCCAAGATCAAAACCGGCGAGGAACTTGTGCTGAGGCATGGTGATTCTCCTGCTTCGCGAAGACTGGGAGCGCTAGGGCTAGGGGCTAGGGCGAGTGGACTCTAGATAGAGATCGGGCGCGCCGCGGAGCTCTCCGGACGCGCCCAACCTGCGGCTTACTGCGCGGCCTCAGCGGAGCGCTGGGGCTTGATGCCGTCCGCGACCATCCGCTTGGCGGTGTGGATCGCGAAGTGAGCCGAGGTGCCGACGACCCGCGGCGTGTCGCGCGGGAACTGGTACATCGGCCGCTTCATCTCGGGGTGAGCGTCGACGTAGGCGCGGAGCTCCTCGTGGCTGAAGCCGAGGCCGTCCAGGACCTCCGCGAACTCCCGCTTGGCCTTGGCCTTGGCCTCGCCGAGCGCCATCTGGACCCGGCTGTGCGCGTTGATCTCGCCCTCGCCCGAGGTCTCGATCGGCAGGAAGATCATGTCGCGGAAGCGGTTGACCACGGCCGACTGGGCGCCGTCCGACTGGGTGCTGGGCATGCAGCCGAAGGGCTTGAGGCTCAGCACCATGTGGGCGATGTACTTGGTCGAGTAATAGATGTTCTTCGCGACCTCGAGGTGGCCTTCGCCGCCCTCCGAGCGCGTGTGATAGAACTCGTGGGCGAGTTCCTCGAGCTCCTCCATGTCGACGATCTCGTGGGCGATATGCCCGAGCGCGTCGACCATCCGCTTGTACTCGCGGCGGAAGATCCTGTCGGCGACGCCGATCATCGCGGTCTTCTTCAGGCGGTTCGCCTCGTACTGGGCGCGGCGCTTGAACTCGAACCACTTGATGTCCTCGCCGTCCTCGACGAGGTCGCGGCGGTCCTTCGACTTGATCTTGGTCTGCCAGAGCAGGTAGGCGATCCAGGTCGCGATCGGCTCCGCGATCACCTCAGCGCCCTCGGCGTTGAGGAAGCGGAACATGTTGAAGTTGCCGTCGCCCTCGGTGGTCTGGGCCCAGAACTCGCCGGTGATCTTGACGACCGGCTTGGGCTGGAGGCGATCGACCTCGACCTCGTCGAAGCGGTCGCGACAGGTCCGCAGCGCGGAGGTCAGGTCCTCGGTGCTGAGCATGTCGAGGAACTTGACGATCTTCTCGACGTTGCCGAAGGCGGTGTCGCCGGCACGCGCCTTGAGCGTGTCCGCGGCCCAGCCGCTCAGCTCCGCCGGCTTGCGGGTGCGGAAGACCCGGTTCATGTACTCGGTCGCCTCGGCGAGCGCCGCGTCCGTCGCCCCCGGCTCGACCTCGTAGGCACGGATCGCGTGGGCGACCTCGTTGAGGATGTCGCCGCAGTTGAAGGCGTTGACCATCCCGGCGAAGAAGTCGAGGTCCATCTTGAGACCGGCCTCGACGTCGCCCTGGCTCAGGCCGCCCTTTTGCTGGAAGAGCATGACGCGGAAGCCGTCAAAGCCGGAGTTGCGCAGCGCCAGGCGATACTCCGCCTCGTACATGCCGAAGCGACAGGGGCCGCAGGCGCCAGCGGTCAGGAAGATGTGGCTGTCGATGATCTCCTGCACCGACATGCCCTTGTCGTCGCGCAGGTGCTGGAGATACTGGACCAGGTTGCCGACGGTGAAGTACGTCGGGTTGCACTGACCGTTGTTGCCGTACTCCTTGCCGAGCTGGAAGGCGTTGACGTTGGCGGTCGGGACGACGCCGGTCTTGTAGCCGAGCGACTCGAACACGCCCTTAAGAAGGTGCTCGTGGCGGAAGGTGAGGCCGCCGAAGAGCAGCGTCGTGTGCGGCCGCTGATCCGCGGTGAAGTCGTTCTCCACCGGCTTCTTGAACTGCATGTTCAGGCTGCGGAACGAGACGCCCTCCTCTTCGGAGATCCGCCGCTCTGCGTCCTCGAGCAGCGACTGAACGACAGGCTGCGAGACGATGTTGAGGAGGGAGCTGCGGTGTTCGGTGGTGGTCGCCATAGGGTTCTCTTCGTCCAGAAAGTCGGCTGAGTTCGGCTGACGGTCTTGTCACTGACACTCCTGTCAGTGAACTTGCGAGTTGATATCTACGCCCCCTACGGCCCCATACGCAACAAAAACAACGGCTGCGGAGTTGGCGCAGGATCGACATCACAGGACGACCCGCCGTCGCCCACGACCGCCCGAAGCCCGAACACGCGCGCGCGCGGACGACCGTCTCGCCCCAGCGACGGCGGCCAGCGTGTCCGAGGCGGCCAGCGCCTGGGCAGGCCTCGGCAGGCCTCGGCAGGCCTCGGCAGGCCTCGTCAGGCCTGGAGCTGCGGCGAAGAGATCCCCTTGAGCTGGGGTATGCGCTGGAGCAGCCGGCGCTCGATCCCCTGCTTGAGGGTCGCCTGTGAGCTCGGGCAGCCGATGCAGTTTCCGGTGAGCTTGACCGAGACGATGTCCCCCTGGACGTCGAGAAGCTCGATATCGCCGCCGTCGGACTGGACCATCGGCCTGACCTCGTCGAGCACCTCGAGCACCCGGGCGACCAGCTCCTTGCCCTCAAGGCGCTCTTCGCCGACATCGCCGACATCGCCCAGCTCGAGCTCCTCAAAGGGCGAGCGCTCGGGGTGGAGCACGGCGAGCTTGATCCGCTTCTTCGGCTTCGGACGGACGGCCTCCTCAGGCGGCACGGTCGGCCCGTCGGCGGCGACCCACTGGAGGATCCCCCCGCTCATGCTGAGCGCCCCAGCGATCCCGTTGGCGCGGAGGAGCTCACGAGCGGTCAGGGATCGTTTGCCCGAGCGGCAGTAGACGATCCACAGGCCCTTCGTGTCGAGCTCAGAGGCCCTGGCCTCGAGCTCGCTGAGCGTGATCATCACGGCGCCGGGGATCACCCCCGTCGCCCTCCACTCGTCCTCGCGGCGGACGTCGAGGAGGAGGAGCGGCGACCCCTCGTCAAAGCGCTGACGGACCTCAGCGGTCGTGATCTCCGTCGCCTCGTCGAGGAAGGCCGCGTCGATCACCTCGTCGACCTCCCCCGCATCGTCGCCCTCATCGACTGCGTCGCCGGCGATCATCGCCTCGAGGGCGTTGGCGTAGACCAGCTCGCGGAGCTCATCAAAGCCGCCGATCGGCTCGTCGTGGATCACGAGCTGTGGCGAGGTCTTGCGGCCCGTCAGACGAGCGACGTGGGCCTGGAGGCTCTGGTCGTCGGTCATGTCGACGTCGTTGAAGTCGACCTCACGCTCGCGCAGGAGGTCGAGCGCGGCGCGGGAGTAGGGGCAACCGCGGCGGTAGTAGATCGTGACCGCAGCCTTCGGCGCGGCGGCCTCAGCCTCAGCCTCGTCGCCGTCATCCTCCGCCTTGATGATCCCGTGATCGATCTGGTAGCGGCGCAGCTTCTCCTGATCGGACTTCCACATCGGTCGATCCGGGTGGCCACCGTCGAGATCGGGCAGCGGCGTCCTCGCGGGGATCTCGTCGAGGCCGACGACCCCCCGAAGACGATCGAGGGCGCCCGCCGCGGCTCGAACGGGGGCGCGCTTGGAGGTCTGCCCCCTGTCGATCACAACATCGAGAGTGCGGACGGCGGCGCGATGAAGAAGGGTGCGGATCACGGTTGCGGTGCGTACCGTCAAAGCTGACGTGACGTCAAGATTGACCTCGGGAGATCCCCGATCGCCGGGCGCGGACATCGCCCTTCCTGTCCTTGACGCCGAAAAATGAGCTGCGAACCGTCGGACTCGAACCGACACACCCTGGGGTACTGGAACCTAAATCCAGCGCGTCTACCAATTCCGCCAGGCTCGCACGCGCGCAGCGTATCATGGCTCCATGCCCGTAGTGTCGCCCCCCAGCGCCCTTTCCTGTCGCGCTCCGCTGGCCGCCTTGCTCATCTCCGCGCTCATCCCCGGCTGTATGGGGGAGCGCGGCGGCACACCCGGCGTCAGCGCCGGCCAAGCCGGCCACGCCGGAGAGGCTCAGCCGGGGCTGACCCGCGACACCTCCGACGCGATCGTCCGCGACGACGTCGCCCTGCCCCTCTCCAGCCTCCTCGGCCAGGTCCCCCAGGACGTCGAGGCGATGCTCGGCGATCCCCCCGGCAAGGGATTTACCAAGGACTCCTGCGTCCGCTTCGCCCCCAAGCGGATCTTCTTCGGCTGCAAGTTCGTCAGCCAGACCTACGCCGACAAGACCGGCACCTTCGGCTCGGTCACCGTCGACTACGAGGATGGCCTCTCCGCGAGGGTCGCCTTCACGGGTCTGCCCGGAGAGGGCGCGCTCACCTGGCAGGAGGCTCTTGCGCTCGTCGGCCTCGAGATCCCCCGGGCGCCGGCGACCCGAAGCCCCGCCGACGGTGTCACCCTCTGGAGCTGGTACAACGGCGCCGCTCGCCTCTTCATCGGCGGCCAGCAGTACCGTGTCGAGGCCTCCGTCGTCGGTGATGACCGCTCGCGGGCGAAGGTCGACGTGATCCTCAACCATCCGCTCTCGCCGGAGCAGGAGGCGAAGGTCATCGAGGTGACGGCGAAGCGACCCGGGGCCGCTCACGACGGCGCGACGGCTCCCCACTAGGGGGCTTCGTCTCTCCGAGCCCGAGCGAGCGAGCCCGCAGCCAGACCTACAAGACCTAAGAGGAGGCCTGGCCCGCTCCGTCGAGGCGGAAGATCTTGCCCGGGTTGAGCAGACCGGCGGGATCCAAGACCGCCTTGATACCGCGCATCAACGCCAGCTCGGTCGGCGAGCGGCTGTAGTGGAGGTGATCGCGCTTGAGGAGGCCGATCCCGTGCTCCGCCGAGATGCTCCCGCGATGGTCGCGGACGAGGCCGAAGAGCTCGTCCTCAAAGCTGTGACAGCGCGCGAGGAAGGCCTCGAGCTCGAGCGCTGGCGGGCGCAGGAGGTTGAGGTGGAGGTTGCCGTCGCCGACGTGGCCGAAGACCAACGCGGGGATCTCCGGCAACCGAGCCGCGACGCGCGCTCTGAAGCTCCGCAAGAACGCGGCGACCTCCGCCACCGGGAGGGCGACGTCTGCCTTAAAAGGTGAGTAGGCGTGGAGGGACTCGCTGATGTCCTCGCGCAGGGCCCACAGACCGCGGCCCTGAGCCGGCGTCTGGGCGAGCACCGCGTCGGCGATCAGCTCGTCCTCCTGCGCCTCTCCGAGCGCCTCCATGAGCGCGTCGCGGGTCGCCTCGACCGCCGCCTCAGCCGCATCGGCCGCCTCAACCTCGACAAGCGCGTAGACCGCATGCGGCTCTGCGAAGGGAGCGTCCGCCCCGCCGCGGTGCTCACGGACCCGCTCGATGCAGCCGTGGTCCAGACACTCGAAGGCCGAGAGGGTCAGCGGTGCCCGTCGGAGACGGCCAAAGAGGCCCAAGAGGGCCTGATCGTTGGGGACCGCCGCGAGGGCGACGATCGTCGCCGCCGGCGGCGAGCAGAGGCGAAGCGTCACCTCGGCGATCACCCCGAGCGTCCCCTCCGAGCCGATGAAGAGCTGTCGGAGATCGTAGCCGGTGTTGTTCTTGACCAGGGCGCCGCCGAGGTCGAGCACCTCACCGGAGGCGAGCACGACCCGCATCCCCGAGACCCAGTCGCGGGTGAGTCCGTAGCGGAGCACCTTGACCCCCCCGGCGTTGGTCGCGAGGCTCCCGCCGACGTGGGCGCTGCCCTTGGCGGCGTAGTCCACCGGGTACATGAGACCGACCGCCGCCGCCGCCTCCTGGGCAGCCTGGAGCGTCACCCCCGCCTCACAGCGCAGGGTTCGCGCGTCCCGGTCGACCTCGAGGACACGGTTCATCCGCCCCAGGGAGAGGACGACCTCACCGTCGGTCGCGGTCGCCGCGCCTGCGAGGCCGGTTCTCCCGCCCGAGGGGACGATCGGGACGCCGAACTCCGCGCAGATCCGAACCGTCGCCTGGATCTCCTCGATCGTCCGGGGGAGGACGATCACGAGGGCCCTGACTGGCCACCCACCGCGGCAGCGATCGCTGCCGTAGTAGGCGAGATCCGACGCCTCGGTCAGCAGACGTCCCTCGCCGAGCGCCCCAAGAAGGCGCGCCTGAAGACGCTCCCGAAGCGCAGGTTGCTCGACGGTCACGGTCGCTCCGCGCCCTACGAGGACGAGGAGACCGAGACCGACGCGCTCGGCGCGGCCACCGGGGCCGGAGTCGGCGCCGCGGGTGCCGGCGCTGCGGGTGCCGGTGCGGGGGTCACGACCGGAGCCGGAACCGCCTGGGTCGGGGCCGGAGCTGCCGCAGCAGGCGCGGGAGCGGGCTTGGCCGCGGGGGCGCCAGCGCGGAGGAGCTGACGGACCATCCGCACCACCGACTTGACCACGGGATGGCCCTTGATAAAGACCACGCCGACGACGTGGCGGTCATCGCCGGAGACGAGGACAGCGTGCTCGCCAACGAGCACGCGGACGGAGGGTTCGCCGGCGATCTGACGGAGACGGACCGCCTCGAGGACGATCGGCTTCCAGCGATCCTCGCCGACCCACGAGCAGTCGCCGGCCTGCGCCTGCTCCGCGGTCAAGTCGAGAACCGCGACGATGCCGTCGTGGCGGAGGACGCGCTCAATTCTGGAGAGTGTCGTCATGGATGTTCCTGGACGTTTTTGGGCCCGTTTTCACGGGCAACGCGGCATGGGTTGTACAAAAAGGCTCCAACTGCGTCAATGACGCGAAGCGTCTTCGAGCATGCGACTTTTTGACACTCACGCGCACTTAGACCTACCCCGCTTCGGCGGCGCCGAGGAACAGCGATCCGCGGCCATACGCGCCCAGGATGCAGAAATCGCAGCGATCCTGATCCCCGGGATGGAGCCCCGATCGTGGCCTCGAACGGTCGCAGCGGC
This sequence comes from Polyangia bacterium, assembly GCA_030424595.1. Taxonomy (GTDB): domain Bacteria; phylum Myxococcota_A; class Polyangia; order Nannocystales; family Nannocystaceae; genus JADJRG01. The sequence continues at coordinate 114,619 of JAUHWG010000016.1, read as the reverse complement.
GAACGCGCTGGGCGCGGAAACGCCAAGCGTGCGCTTTCACACTGCTTTCGGAGTCCACCCTCACGCCCTCGGCGATCTTTCCCAGAACAATGATCAGGACCTCGAAAGCAGGCTCCTGGACGCCCTCGAGGCCGGGCCGCCGAGCCTCGTCGCGATCGGCGAGTGCGGCCTCGACTTCCGCCGCCAACCGGGCATCGCCGCCCATGAGCGCCAAGTCGCGGTCTTCGAGGCCCACCTCCGGGCGACACGCAGGACCGGACTCCCGCTCCTCATCCACTGCGTCCGGGCCCACGGCGTGATGGTCGAACGACTCCTCGCAGAGCCCAGCCCACCGGCGCTCCTCCACGCCTTCTCCGGCAGCGCCGAGATCGCCTCCCGACTCTGCGGGGCGGGACACTTCATCTCCTTCGCCGGCTCCATCACCCTGCCAGGCGCGCGACGACCTCTGCGCAGCGCCGCGGCCGTCCCCTCGAGCCAGCTCCTGATCGAGACCGACAGCCCCGATCAAACTCCGTTTGGCCGCCGACCCGCGAGGAACGAGCCGGCCTTCCTGATCGACGTCGCCGCAGCGCTCGCCTCCGCCCGCGGAGTGACGACCGAGGAGATCGCCGCGCAGACCACGGCCAACGCCTGCCGAGCCCTCGGGGTGACGCTCCCGGAGGCCGACCCGCGCTGAGGACTTGCGGCCGCGGGTCCCCCGCGCCAGGGTGGGCGCCGACCATGCAGGTCCTCCCGAGACTGGCCGCGTCCACCGCCCTCGCTCTGATGTGTGGTTGTGGTGAGACGCCGCCTCCGCCCCCCGCCTCCGCCGCGAGCGTCGCCCCGCCGGTTCGGGAGGAGGTCACCACGCCCGCGGCAGCGCCGCTGCGGGTCCCCGGCGAACGACTGCGGGTGCACAGCGCTCACGAGCTCGACGCCTTCACGGATCTCGCGACGATCCTCGACCTCGACCTCGCGCTCGGAGACGCCGATCGGGTCGATTTCGCGGCGACCGACGATGGATCGACCCCCTGCGAAGGGCTCGACCTCCGACGCCTCGCCGCCCGCCTCCCGAACCTCCGTCGCCTACGGATCTCCGGGTGCCAGGCCGCCGTCCACGCGGGGCTCGACTCCTTCGCCGCCCTCGACGAGCTCGAGCTGGTCGACCTCGTTCTCGACGGGGTGACGATGGGCCGACTCCTCTCCCTCCCCGCCCTGAGGACCCTGCGGCTCACCCGGGTGACCCCCGGCAGCGAGTCCCACGGGATGCTCCGCGGCCTCGAGATCGAGCGCCTCGCCCTCCGCGAGCTCGCCCCCGACTCCCCCCTCGCGGAGCTCTTCGGGCTCATCCGCAGCCTCCGGGCCGTCGAGCTCCACGGGCCCTGGGCGAGCCACAAGACGATGCTCAAGGTCGCCAAGGCCGACCGCCTGCGGGAGCTCGTCCTCCGCGACACCGACATCGGCAATTTCTCGCTCAACCAGGTCAAGGGCCTGGGGCACCTCTCCGTCGTCGATCTGCGGGGCAGCACCTTCAACGACAAGACCCCGCTCTACTTTCGCGAGCTGCCGCTGACGAGCTTCACCTGCGCCTGTCCCAACCTCGGGGACAACGGGCTCCGCTCCCTCCGCCACGTCAAGGACCTGCGCCGACTAGAGATCCTCAGCTCGCGGATCGCCTCACCCTCCGAGGAGAACCTCGGCGAGTTCGCGGCGCTGGAGGCCCTCACCTTCCACGGTCAAGACCCGGGGCAGGCTGGCTTCGCCGCGCTCGCAGGGATCGAGGGGCTCCGCGAGCTGGAGCTTGAGATCGAGCCCGGTGAGCTGAGCGACCCCGCCCTTCGCGGCCTCGGCGAACTCACAGGTCTGCGCAAGCTCATCCTCCGCAGCGCCGAGATCGATGATCGGATCGCACCCCAGCTCGGCAAGCTCCACGCCCTCGAGGTGCTCGAGCTCGGCGGCACATCGATCTCCGACGCGACCCTCACCGCGGTCGCGGATATGCCGCAGCTGGAGCGCCTCATCCTCCACCACACGAGGGTGACCAACCGCGGCCTCGCGAACCTCAAGGGCCTGGGCAAGCTCCGCGTGCTCGAGCTCGACCACACGGACGTCGTCGACGCCGGCGTCGCCCACCTCAGCTCCCTCGGCTCTCTCCGCGAGCTCCGCCTCGACGCCACGCTCGTCACAGATCGCTCGATCGACACGATCGTCGGGCTCTCGCAGCTCGTCCGCCTCAACCTCGCCGACACCGTGGTCTCCAGCGCTGGCGCAGCCCGGCTCCAGGAGCTGGAGTCGCTCGAGAGCGTCAACCTCGCGAGGACGAGGGCGTACCCCTGAGCGCCGCCGCGGAGCCGACCGGGAGGTGGGCCTGACCATCGCGACCCCGGCGCCAGCGCTGCCGCGCCCGATCGAGCCAGGCGATGGCCTCTCCGACGGAGGCCGCGAGCGGAGCCTCGTCCCCGCCAGAGGCCGCGCGCCTCGCGAGGCCCACCGCGATCGCCGTCGCCAGAGCGCACCCCGTCCCCCGAGGATCTGGACCTGCGCGCCGAGGACGACGGAACGCTCGCAGCTCGCCGCGCTCCCAGAGGTGATCGACCACCTCGTCGGCGCTCCCTGAGTGCCCCCCCTTCAGCAGCCATGCCGGACCGGCGAGCCCCGTGCGTCCGCCGAGGCGGCCAAGTAGCTCCTCCGGGCCCCGACCCTCGCCGACTCCGGCCAGCGCAGCAGCCTCCCCGAGGTTCGGGGTCACGAGCGCGGCGATCCGACCGAGGCTGAGCAGCTCACTGGGCCCGGCGCCGAGCTCCCCCCCGTCCGTGGCGACGAGCACCGGATCGACGATGATCGGCGCAGCCGCCGACGCCTCCAGTAGGAGCTGGACGAGGCCGGCGGCGACGAGGCTCGCCGGGACCAGCCCCACCTTGATCGCGTCTGGGCGCGGGAGGGCGGCGAGCTCCTCGGCGATCCGACCGAGCGCCCTCGCCTCCGCCCGCGCCGGGGCGCCCGCCCCCTGCCAGGTCCAGGCGCTGACGACAGCGCCCACCTCCACCTCCGGGAGGAGCGCCCGCGCGGTCCAGACATCCCGCAGGATCCCAGCTCCCCCGGTCGGGTCGAGCCCGCCGAGGAGCCACAGGACCGGCCTCCGTCCGCTCCGCCCGCGCTCCAGGGAGCGCCCAGAACCCCCGGCGTGGTCTCGCCCCGCGCTCGTCGGAGCGTCGCGGGGCCCAGCAGCGGCGCCTACGGTGCCCCGAGCGCGGCTCACATCGAAGCGCTCAGGCACGTTTCGCGGCCTCTCCGGCTGATTCCACGCTCCGGGCACCGTCCTTGTCTAGCACCGCCGGGCGAGTGCAGTACACTCCGCCCCATGGCTACGTTCACCGGCACTGTCCGCAAAAACGACCTCGAGGGCGGCTTTTTTGAGCTCACCACTTCGTCCGGGACCTACCGCCTCAGCAAGCACGGCAAGGCCTCAGCCGGCGACAAGGTCGAGGTCGAGGGCGAGATCGAGGGCGGCGGCTTCGGGATCCACATGAGCGGACCGAGCATCAAGGTCTCGTCGATCCGAGTCCTCTGACCGTCCTGCAGATCCAGCCCGAGCCGGCTCCGGGTGCTCGCTCGGGCCGAGCACGGATCCGTCCGAGCAGGGCCCGTCGCCTGACGTCGACCCCGAGAACAACTCCGAGAACAACAAGAGCGCCGCGGATATCCGGGGCGCTCTCGTCGTTGTCTGGCTTGTGCGAGGAGAGGGACTCGAACCCTCACATCCAAAGGACACACGGACCTGAACCGTGCGCGTCTACCAATTCCGCCACCCTCGCGTCGGGTCCGGGAGGCTAGAGGCTTCCTCTCTCTTCGTCAAGACCCTCCCTGAGAACACCTCGCGCGCATGGCGCCCCCCCCGCTAGCCCCGGCTCTGCGGGCCTCTCTTGAGGATCAGAAGTCTTCGTCGTCGTCCTCGGGGACTCCGACCGGCGCGAGGTCAAGGCTGGGCTCGTCGTCCTCGGGGATGCCGACCCGCGCGTGGCCGTGCTCATCCTCGGTGGGGATCCCCACCGCCGGCTCATCCTCGGTCCCCGCCTCGAAGAGGCTCGCGCCCCGGAGAAGCTCGTCCTCGGCGTCGTCCTCGACCTCCTCGACCTCCTCGACCTCCTCGACCTCCTCGACCTCCTCCATGTCGATGTCGATGATGTCGATGTCGATCTCCAGCTCGTCCTCAGCGTCCCGGGGTCGTCGCGGATCGACGACCGTCACGTCGATCTCGACCTCTTCGAGGCCCGCGAGGTCGACCTCGACCTCGACCTCGACCTCCGGGAGAGCGGCCTGTCGGACAGGCTCGCCGAGATCGATCTCGACGATCTGATCCTGGAGCGCAGGTCTCGAGGCGGCGTCTCCAGAGTCGAACTCTACCTCTACGTCGATCTCCGCCGGCGGATCCTCGAGCGCGATGATCGGCGCGACGAGTCCTTCGTCGAGTCCTTCGTCGACCTCCTCCACGTCGCCGAGAGCCCCGCCGCTCTCCGCCGCGACGGAGCCCTGAGGATCGCCCGGCTCATCTCCGATCGCGAGCGCCCCGAGGACGTCCGAGTCGCCAGGATCGACCGCGTCACCGAGCACCTCCGACGTCGACCGTCCAGGGTGTCGCACCAGGATCGGCACCTCGAGATCGAACGCATCGCCGAAGACATCGTCGCCGTCGTCCAGCGAGTCGTCGAGCTCTTCGGTGCGCTGCGACGCGCCTGAGAGCGCGCGCAGGGCCGCGGCGCCGAGCTCGAGATCTCCACCGCCGATGACCGGAGGTGGCGGCAACAGAGGAGCGTCGAGGTCGGTGGCCTCTTCGACATTGTCGACGCCGGCGGCCTCCTCCACGGGCGTCCTCTCCCCGCTGAAGGCGTCGAGCTCTTCGCCCTCCACCCCCGCACCGCTCGCATCGTCCTCGACGTCACCGACGTCACCGACGTCACCGACGTCCTCGTCGAGGATGATCTCCGCGGCCGTCGTGTCATCACCAGGCCAAGCGCTCTCCGGTGTGTCATCGCTGACCAGGTCGATCATGATCCCGGCGTCAGCGGCATCATCGGCGGCGACGTCAACGTCGACGTCGACGTCGACACCGACCTCACCTTGCAGATCGATCTCGATGTCGACCACGCCTCCGTCAGACGGGCTCGGCCCCCCGACATCAAAGAGATCGATGTCGATGTAGTCGTCCGTGGTCCCGGTCTCGGTGCTCAAGAGCGCCGGCGCAGAGCCGACGCCGCCGCCCTCCCCCCACTCCCCGGGCCAAGCCTCATCGTCGAGCATCTCGATGATGATCCCGGTGTCATCGTTGTCGCCCTCCGAGTCACCCCAGCCCAGCGTGTCGACCTCGGGCTCGACCTCTAGATCCGCGACCTGGCGGACGGCCCGTGAGCTCGCCATCGCCGCCTCAACGTCGCGCAGCAGCTCGTCGTCGACAGGACCGCCGAGGCCCAGCGAGGGCATCGACTCGAGATCGTCCCCGCCCGCGAGGATCTCCTCGAGCTCGCGATCGTACTCGTCGTCCGAGCGCGGCGTGACCATCGTCTGGACGAACTGCGCGTCACCGTCGAGGATCGCGTCGGTCATCCGCAGAAGCTCATCGTCGAGGTGCAGCGGATCCTCAAACTCGGCCTCGGCGAAGACCGCGTCGACCGTCACCGATGCGCCAGCATCGGAGTGCGACCGGGGCGACCCCGTACCGAGCAGCTCGTCGAGAGACTGGCCATCACCGCCGCCATCCAGCCCCTGGCGGGCGAGCCGCGCCCGCTCGCTCGCAACGCTCCGCTCGAGCTCCGCGACCCTCGACTCTGCCTCGGCGAGCAGGTCGCGGGTGACCTCGAGCTCGTGCACCAGGTCTTCGAGCTGCTCCTTCTGCTTGGCGTACTGCGCCAAGCCGGCGGCGAGCCGCGCCGCGTTGCGATCGGCGGCGTCGGTCATCTCCCAGATCCGCTGCTCGCTCGCGTCGACGCGAAAGAGGAGGAACTCCTGCTCCTCCGCTCGGACATGGGCCTCGAGCTCCGCACGCTCGAGGCGGACCTTCGCGGCCTTCAGGATCTCATCGCGGCGGAGCTCGATCCGCGCGAGCTCGTCGGCGAAGCGCTGAGCCTGCGCCGCGAGCTGATTGCGGAGCCCGGTCGTGTCATCGTCGCCTCCCTCGAGCGCCACAGCGTCGAGCTGCACCCGGACGAGCTTGACCGCCTCGAGCCCCGCCCGCAGCCCCTCGGCCTCCGCGACCACACGCTCGTGCGTCGCCGCCAACGCCTCCTGGCTGCGCTTGCGCTCGCGGAGGCGCTTGCGGAGGTGTTGTTGCTCGTCGGCGGCAGACTCCAGCTTTGCCTGGAGCGCGGCCGACTCATCCTCGCGCGCCGCCAACTTCTTCCGCAGGCCCGCGACCTGGGAGTGCAGCGTCGGCACGAGGGTCTGGAGCTGTTCGACCTCGACCTGAATGACGACCAGCTCGCCGCGGAGGTTCGCCGCTGTCGCGGCGTAGTCATCGACCGCCCGGCGGAGCTGCGAGATCGTCTCTTGCGCGTCCGCGACCTCGCGCTCACGACGACGGGCGAGCTCCGCCCCGGCCTGCTCACGCGACCGTGCGCGCTCGAGATCCGTGAGCGCTGTCCGTAGCTCTCGGCGCATGCCCTCGACGTCTGTGTCGACCGCCGCGCCGACACCACGGGCCGCATCCTCGAGCTGCCGGACCCGCTGGGTCTTGCCCTCCAAGAGCCCCTGGAGCTCCGCATGGGCGACCTCTAGGCGACGCAGCTCATGGCCGAGAGACTCGATCTCCTTGAGCCGGTCGCGCTCGACCCCCCGGCCTCGCTCGACCTGCTCGCGCAGCCGGTCGACCTCGGAGACCAGGCGGACGTTCTCGATCCGCTCCTTTTGGGCCGTCTCGTTCGCCTGCCAGAGCTTCTCCTCGCTCGCCTCGAGCGCGCTGCTCCGCCGCGCGAGCTCCTCACGAAGTCGATCGCGATCGAGGGCGACGTCGGCCCCGACCCGACCGCCCTCGCCGCTCTCGCTGGACGTCGCGCCTCCGCTTCGCAGCCTGGCGATCTCAGCGTCGCGATCCGCCAGCGCGGCCCGCAGCTCCTCCGCCACCTCGCTCGAGCCAACGCCGTCATGCAGCCGCGAGAGCTCCGCATCCCTCGCCGCTAGCGCCGCGCGAAGCTCTTCGACGTCCTCGCCCGGCCCGGAGATCGTGGCCCGCAGCTCCCTCAGCTCCGCCCCCCGCTCCGCTAGGGCCGCGCGCAGCTTCTCCTCCTCCTCGCTCGCCGCCGAGCTCTTGGACCGCAGCTCCCTCAGCTCCGCGTCCCTCTCCGCCAGCGCCGCGCGCAGCTTCTCCTCCTCGACCCTCGCCGCCGAGCTCTTGGACCGCAGCTCCCTCAGCTCCGCCCGTAGCTCTTCGGCCTCTTCGCCAGCGGAGCGTAGCTCTGCCAGCTCAGCGCGCAGCCTCTCAGCATCTTCGGCCGCCCCCGAGCTCTCCGGCCTCTGACTCTCGAGCTCCGCTTCGCGCTCCGCTAGCCTCGCGCGCAGCTCCTCCGCCGCCGCCTCTCGCTGTGCTGCCGCGACCTCTCGAGCCACCGCTGCTTCGACCGCTGCTGCTGCCTCTCGCTCCGCTGTCTCTGCCGCTGCCGCCGAAGACTCTCGCTCGACCGCGGCGGCTTCGACCGCCGCCGCTGCTGCCTCCGCCTCCGCTGCTGCCTCCGCCTCCGCCTCTCGCTGTGCTGCCGCGGCCACCCGGAGCTCGAGTGCCGCCTCTCGCTCGGCCGCCGCCGCCTCTCGCTCCAACAAAGCAGCGCTGCGTTGGGCCAGCTCCTCAGCAGAGCTCGAAGCCGCCTCCGCCTCCGCCTCTCGCCGCCGGAGAGCCTCCTCGCGGGCAGCCAACGAACGCTCTCGAGTTGCTAGGCCCTCATCGACCGCTGCGCTCGCCTCGGACGACCCTCCGGCGCTCGGCGACGCCGCGCTCCCTGCCCGCCCCGCGACCGGCTCTGCCGTCGCATCGGCCTCTTCGCCCTCGGGCAAGGCCATCAGGACGCACTCATCACCGCCGAGCGACTCTCCGAGCGAGGCGATCACCAGCAGCGAGTCCGGCTTCGAGGAGCCTTGGGCGAGCTCGTCCAAGAAGAGCGCACGTCGACGCTCCCCGCCCTCAGCGGGCTTCACGGGAGAGATCGTCATCCCTCGCCAGGGAGAGAGCGCAAGCCATTCAACGGCGGCGAATCGTGGTTCCAGCGCGGCTCCAACCGCTCGCTCTAGCTCGTCATCCGCGCTCGTGAGCGCCAACGCCAGGACTCCGCCCGGGCGCAACACCCGACGACTCTCTTCGAGTACGGAGATCTCAACCTTCGAGAGCGTTGAGAGAACGATGTCGACGCTCGCATCTCGGAGCGGCAATGGATAGCAAGCCGGATGAACCTCGATCCCTGGCTCCCCACGAACACCGTCGCCGACGACGCAGACTCGCTTCGCCCCCGCAGCCAAGAGACGACGGCAACCACTGAGGTCCGCGTCTCCGGTCACAACGACCAGCCGGCCGAGCGCGTATCGCTCTAGAGCCACATATGCGGGTAGGAGGTGCACAGCGCCCGCCAGGTAGCGACCATCATACTCCAAGCGTCCCCGTCTCCGGTCCGCGACGATCCCCGGTCTTCATGGCCAGAGTCGCGCGTCGAAGATCCGAGGTGTCCGAGCGAGTGATGCGCGACCACAGACACCCCGCGCGCACGTCCTCAATCACACGGGCGCCTTCGACCCATCAACCATCGTCTCCCTGCGGTTGATCCCCGGGGGTCGGCTACCCTACGATCACGCAGCATCGATGGCGGCCAAGCTCATCCTGATCGGCGGCGACCACCCGGTCGAGCACATCCTGTCGTCGTTCAACACGCTTGGACGACATCCTGATAACTCAATTCAGGTGCTCGACCGGATCGTCTCGAAAGAGCACAGCCGGATCACGCTCGGCCCCGACGGCGGCTATGTCATCCGCGATGTCGGCTCGCTCAACGGGACCTACGTCAACGGAGAGCGGGTCAGCGAGTCCGTCATGTCCTCGGGAGACCACATCTCCCTCGGCAACACGACCTATCGCTTCGTCGAGGACACTCCCCAGGAGAAGCTCCCGCTCAAGCGGGTGACGATGATGGCAGACCAGGTGCAGAGCCAGGTCCAGTCGAGCATCTCCGCGAACGCGCGCTTCCTCCCGGCGAACGAGATCACCGATCAGGCGATCCTCCGGTCGGACTACGAGAAGCTTCGGATCGCCCACGAGCTCTCGCAAAAGCTCTCGCTGAGCACGGATCTCGACTCACTCCTCCAGAAGATCGTCGACGAGGCCTTCCAGCTCATCCGCGCTGACCGAGCCGTCATCCTCCTCTACGACGCCGACGCCGATGAGCTCGAGCCGCGCTTCGTCCGGCAGAAGCGAGACGAGGAGATCAAGCTCTCGAAGAGCATCCTCGACGAGGTCAAGACCAAGAAGCGTGCGGTGCTCTCCTCCGACGCCCTGGTCGACGAGCGCTTCAAGGCGGCCAAGAGCATCATCATGCAGGGCATCCGCTCGACCATGTGCGTGCCGCTGGTCTTCAACGATACGCTCCTCGGCGCCATGCACATGGACTCGATGCTGGCGACCGGCGCCTTCACCGAGAAGGATCTCCTCCTCTTCTCCGGAATCGCCACCCAAGCGGCGATCGCGATCGAGAACCACCGGCTCGCGAAGAACATCGAGAGCGAGGCGGCGACCCGGGTCCAGTTCCAGCGGCTCCTCTCGCCGAACCTCGTCGATCAGATCGTCTCGGGCCAGCTCCACCTCGATCAGGGCGGCTCTCGCCGCGACGTGACGATGCTCTTCGCCGACATCCGCGGCTTCACCTCGATGAGCGAGCGCCACTCTCCGGAGGAGATGGTCAACACCCTCAACGAGTACTTCGAGGTGATGGTCGACGTTCTCTTCCGCCACGGCGGGACGCTCGACAAGTACGTCGGCGACGAGATCATCGGCCTCTTCGGCGCGCCGGTCGAGCTCCCCGACGCCTCGCTTCGGAGCATCCGCTGCGCCCTCGACATGATGCGGGCGCTCGAGGAGTTCAACCGCCTCCGCGCGGATCGTGGCCTCGAGCGGATCAGGATCGGCATCGGCATCAACTCCGGCTCGGTCATCGCCGGCGCCATCGGCTCCTCGCGGACCCTCCAGTACACGGTCATCGGCGACGCGGTGAACATCGCCTCGCGGCTGTGCGGCCTGGCCCGCCCCGGCGAGATCCTCCTCAGCGACTCGACCCGCGAGCTCGTCGGTGAAGGCGTGCTCGTCGAGCCGCGCAAGCCCGTGACCGTCAAGGGCAAGCGAGATGCGCTCCAGGTCTACGCGGTCACCGGCATCCGCGAGGTCGTCACGCTGCGGTCCTCGGACAATCACACGACCTTCTAGGCGCGGTCGGTCTGCCCACGCGCCCGGGCGACCTCGCCTCCCCGCGGTCGCGACCTCGTACGCCGTCGCGATCCCGTGCGTAGCGCCCCTATCGCGCGCTGAGGCGTCATCGCCACCACGCAGTTGCGCGCGGACAGCAACGTCGTGCCGCAAAGGGCAGCTCGGCGCCGCAGAGGGCGGCGAACCACCTCAACCAAATGAAAAGGGCGGGTCCGCGCCGCGAACCCGCCCTCGTCGATCCCTAGGCCTAGAGACCTACGCGACCTGCATGCCGATGCTGCGGCGCGCCTTGAAGTAGTCCTCGCTGAGGCTGTAGAGCACCAGCTCGCGGATCTTGTCCTTCGGGGTCATCGTCGCACCGAAGGTCGCGGCCTCCTGCGAGATGACATGGGCCGCCACCTGCATGTCGTTGCAGAGGAGGAGGCCGACGCGGTAGCCGGCGATCTCCGTGGCCGCGGCCCACTTCTTCACGTCGGCGGAGCCGCCGGCGTCGACGAACTTCCGCATGAGGCTGCGCATCTGGTCGACCGCGCCCGCCGAGAGGCGACCGACGATCTCACGCGCGTAGGCGTTGAGCTCGTTGGTGTTGCCGCCGACCGGCATCCCGCAGATGTGCATGCAGGTCATGAACATCTGCTTGAGCCGCTGCGGCGACCGGTCGAGGGCGACGTAGGCGTAGTGCGGCAGGTAGAGGTCCATCATGTGCCGCCCCATGGCGAAGGCGAGGTGCTTCTCGTTCTTGCCCCGGAGGAGGTTGGCGAAGACCACCATCGTCGGGAAGACCCGGCGCTCGCGGACGCAGTTCATCAGCATCAGATCGCCGGGCTCGCTCGGCCGGAGGTAGAGGTCCGGCTGACCGACGTTGAGCACGTTCATGACGTACTTCGCGAGGCGCGAGATGAGCTGCGGATCCGTCGTGATGTCGATCCGCTCCTCCGACTTGAACGCGGGCGGCAGGGGCTTGGCCTGCCAGGCCGCGAGGGCCGGAGCGATCATCCCCAAGATGCCGGTGAGGAAGGGATCCTCGTCGGACGGGAAGACGTGGCGACGCAGCGTCTCCTCGCTCAGACGCTGACGCGCCTGCTGGAACTCGGGGTTGTTGTAACGATCGAAGATCGTCTGCTCTTCGTTGTTCGCCTGCTTGAGGAAGGCGAGCGTCCGCGCGACGCAGAAGGCCTTGTCGACCTGCTTCGAGCGCGAGTAGATGTTGAAGAGCGCGTGGTAGCTCTCGTAGCGGAAGGGCTCGCGAGCGATCAGGATCTGGTGCTGCTGGACCGCCTGATTGACGTAGTCGTTCGGGTGATCCTGCAGGAGCCGCTCGTAGAGTTCGGCCAGCATGTAGTGCCGGTCGACGTTCTGCGGATCCAGCTTGTTGGCGACCTCGAAGGCGGCCGCGGCTGCCTTGAAGTCGAGGAGGCGGGTCCGGTAGATCTCTGCGAGGTTGCTCCACAGAGTGATCTTGAGGGCCATCTCCTCCTCGCCCTTCGGCAGGCGCTTGAGCATCTTCCGGTAGGAGCGCTCGAGGGTCTTCCAGTCCTTGCTCTGCGTGACCATCGAGTCGATGGCCTGGAACGCCTTGAGGAAGGACGGGTCGTCGTCGAGGACCCGGTTGAAGCGGTCGATCGCCTCGTCGTGCGCGCCCACCGAGTCGCGGAGGAGCACCGCCGCGGTGTAGTGGTAGCGCGAGCGCCGGATCGGGCTGGTCTCGATCTCGATGATCCGGTCGATGATGCTGAGCGCGTCATCCCACTGGCTCTTCTTCGTGTAGATGTCGAGCAGCGTGTGGAGCAGCGGGAAGTCGGTCGGGCGCAGCTCGAGGGCGCTTTGGTACGCCTGCGAGGACTTGCGCCAGTTGTTGAGCTTCTCGCTGTAGAGCTGGCCGATCTCCTTGTAGATCTCGACCTTGCGGTCCTCATCGACGGTGTCGACGAGCGCCCGCTTCGCCTGGATGACGCCCTCCCAGTCGTTCGACTCGGTCTGAAGCTCGACCACCGCGCGGAGCGTGTCGGCGTCGTGCGGGTCGATCTCGAGGGCCTTCTCAAGGTAGTTGAGCGCCTTGCGAGCCTCGTTCTGCTTGCGCTTGATGGTGCCGAGTCGGAAGTACACCAGGACGGTGTCCGCCGGGCTCTGGCTGTCGCGGTGCTGGACGAGGATGGTCTGGTAGAGCTTGAACGCCCGGTCCCAGTCCTCCCGCTCGAAGAGCAGGTCGGCCATGCCGCTGAGCACCTCGCGGTCGGTCGAGTCGAGGTCGTACGCCCGCTTGTACTGCTTGAGCGCCTTGTCGCCGCGCTCCACCGAGCGGGCCGTGACCGCGGCCTGGAGGAAGAGGTCACGCTCGCCGCGATCGTCGAGCTCGAGCACCTCGACCTTACGGGTCAGCATGTCGAAGATCGGGTCGGCCCCGGCGTAGTTCTTATCCTCGTAGTAGATCTGGCCGAGGATCTTGCCGGAGCGGACATGCTCCGGGTCGAGCTCGAGCACCTTCGCGAAGAGCGAGGTCGCCTTGCTCCGGTCGTCGAGCTCCTCGTAGTAGATGAAGCCTGCCTCAGCGGCCAGGTTCGTCTTCTCGAGCTTGTTGGTCGAGTAGTCCGCGGCGCTCTCAAGGTTCCGCGCGGCCTTCAGCCAGTCGTAGCGCGACTTGTAGAGCTCCGCGAGGCCGACCAGCGCGGGGACATGCCCGGGCTCGATCTCCAACGCCTGGGTCAGGCGCATCTCGGCCTGGTCAGGCTCGCTGAGCTTGTTGAGGAAGACCTGACCCATGCGGGTGAGGTTCTCGACCTGGTCGTTCGGCTCCTTGGAGAGCGTGACCAGCAGCTCCAAGGTCTTGATGACCGCGGGCCAGTCCTCGATCCGCTCTTGGAGGCGGCTGAGCTTGACCGCCGCGCCCAGGTTGTTCGGGTCGAGCTCTAGGATCTCGCTGTAGGTCTCGATGGCCCGATCCACGTCCTGGATCTGCTTCTCGTAGACCTCCGCCATCGCCTGGAGGAGCTCGATCTTCGCGAGGTTGTCCTGCGCGGCGTCGACGTGACGCCGGTAGGTCTCGACCAGCTCGCTCCACTTCTCGAGCTTGCCGTAGAGATCCGCGAGCTCGCGGTAGGTGACGTCCCGGTTCTGATCGAGGAGGAGGATCTTCTCCAGGACCTCGGTCGCCCGAAGCGGGTCGTCGGCGAGTTCGACGAGCGCCCGCGCCATCTTGTCGTAGATGGCGATCTGCTCGCCCGTCTCGGTGGTCGCGTCCAGCTGAGCCTCGAGGATCTCGAGGTACTCGGGGATCTGGTTGCCCGCGAGGTAGAGCCGCTCGAGGGCGACGAGCGCGTCCCGATCCGTGGGCTCGACGCCGAGGATGTCGCGGTAGGTCGCGATCGCAGCCTGCGGATCGTTGAGGGCAGTGTCCTGGACCTGACCTATCCGCTTGCGGAGGACGATCGCCCCCGACGGGTCGTCGAGCATCAGCTCAGCCCGCTTGTCGAGCACCTCGACGAGCTCGGGCGCCTTGCCCTCGCTCTCGTAGAGGCGCGCGAGGTTGTCGAGCGCGACGACGCTGTCCGGGTCGACCTCGAGGATCTGCCGGTAGGCCTCGATCGCGCCGCCGACCTTGCTAAGGCCGGTCTCCCTGACCTCAGCGAGGTCCTGGAGGGCCTTCGCCTTGATCTCGGGCTCGACCTCCAGGGGCACGAGGCGCTCGAGCGTCTCGCCGAGCTCCTTCGCCTGGTTGTCTCGGCGGTAGAAGCTCACCAGCTCGCGGAGGGCGTTGACGCTCTCAGGGTTGAGCGCGAGCGCCTTCTGCAGCGACTGGATCCCGTAGTCCGGACGGTCGAGGTGCTCCCCGTACCAGCGGCCGATCTTGACCCAGAGCTCACAGCGCTCGAGCGGGTCAGGGATCTGGGTGACGATGCCGTTGTACTCGTTGAGGAGGTCGCCCCACTTGCCAGCGGCTGTCGCCAGACGCTCGAGCTCGCGGGAGGTCTTCTCGTCGGAGTAGTCGACGTTGAACGCCGCCTGGAGGACCATGAAGGCGTTGTCGAGGTCGCCGATCTCGCTCTCGAAGACCTTGGCGGCGCCCTGCAGGCTCGCCACCTTGACCTTCGGATCCGGCGAAATCTCCGCCCGCGTGATGAGGAGCTCGGAGAGCGAGCCCCAGTCCTCGCTGACGCGGTAGATGTTCTCCAGCGCATCGCCGGCGGCGACGTGGAGCGGCTCGATCTCCTGGATCTCCATGTAGGCGCCAGAGGCCTGCAGCTTGTCGTCGAGCTGCTCCTCCCAGATCTGAGCGATCTGCATCAGGACGTCGATCTTCGACTCGTCATCGCCGACGACGTTGGTCTTGCGCTCGAGGACCTTGATGACCTCCTGCCAGCGAGCCTGGCTCGAGTAGAGCTGCTCCAAGGCGGCGAGCGCCTCCATGTTCGACGGGTCGAGGTCGAGGACCTTGTGCCAGGCCTCGATCGCCGCGTCCGTCTGCATCAAGTACTCGCCCTCGATGCGGCCGAGCTGCGCGTAGTAGTCGCGGATCTGCTCGATGTCGAGGACAGCCGGTCCGACCGCGATCAGGCGGCGGAGGATGTCCGTGAACTCGACCCACGACTCGTTTCGCTCGTAGATCGTGTGCAGAGCGTAGAGCGTGTCGACGTTGGCGTCGTCGAGGTCGAGCGCTGAGAGCCAGGCGTCGATCGACTTTCGCTCGTTGTCCAGCTTCTCGCCGTAGGTCCGGCCGAGGGACTGGAAGACCGCGACCTTCGGGTCTCTGTCCTCAAGGACATAGACCTGGCGCTCGAGGATCTCGACGTACTCCTCCCAACGGTTGGAGCGCTCATGGAGCGCTGCGAGCTCGCCGAGCGCGAGCGCGTCCTCACCGCGGAGGTCGAGCACGCGGCCCCAGAGGTCGACGGAGTCGAGCTCCCGGTCGAGGCACTCCGAGGCGAGCTTCGCCATCCGCTGGTAGCAGCCGGCCATCTCCTCGTCGGTGTTGGCCGTGTCGACCATCCGCTGATAGTTGTCGTAGAGGTCCGACCAGCGCTGATGGTTGAGGTAGAGCGCCTCGAGGCTCTCCAGCCCGACGCGGCTGTTGGGGTCGAGCTCCAGGACCTGGTTGTAGGACGCGATCGCGTCCTCTGGACGACCGAGGTAGCGGTCGTAGGCCCCGGCCAGGCGGGTGTGGAGGTCGATCAGGACCTCCGCGTCCATCGTGTTCTCGATGCGCTTTTGCAGCACCTCCACCAGCTCGTCCCACATCGCCGACTGGCTGTAGATGCGGTCGAGGGCGGCGAGCGCCTCCTGATGATCGGGATCGTAGCCGCGGACCCGGACGTAGGCGTCGATCGCCCGCGCCGAATCCTGCAAGTGCTGGTCGAGCACGCGACCAGAGCGGGCGAGCACCGCGAGGCTGACCTCGTCGGAGACCCCCTCGACCTCGAGCACCTGATCGCCGACATCGACGATGTAGGCCCACTCCTGGGTGATCTCCGCCAGGCGGGTCATCTCTTCGTTGACCTGCGGGTTGAGCGGGTCGTCCATGTAGGCGCGCAGCCACCAGTAGAAGGCCTGCCCCGCATCACCGAGACGTCGCTCGCAGATCTCGGCGACGTTCTGGATGATGCCCATCCGGTCGACCGCGTCGGCGGTCACGCCGAGCTTCACCTCGCCGAGCTTCACCAGCGCGTCCCAACGCTCAGCGGCGTAGTAGAGCGGCTCCAGGATCTCCGCGATCTCTTGTTGATGGTCGCCCTCAGCGAAGATCATCTCGAGCGAGCCGAGAGTCGCGCTGTGATCGGGGTTGATGTTGAGGATCTCGCGATAGACCTCGATGGCATGAGGCAGGTCGCTCATGTTCATCTGGTAGATCTGGGCCATCCGGAACTGATGCTCGATCGCCTCGTTCTCGTCGTCTGAGGTCATCGCCTGACGGCGAAGGATCTCGACCAGGTCCTCCCAGCGCTCGAGGCTGGTGTAGACGCGATCGAGCTCAGCCACCGCAGCCTCGCTCTCCGGCTCGAGCTCGAGGATCATCTGGTAGCGGCTGATCGCCTCTTCGATGTTCCCCAGGCTGCTCTCCTGGATCGCCGCGACCCGCAGGTGCATGTCGACCTTCACGGTCGGGTCGAGGACGTTCTCAGCCTGGTCCGAGAAGAGCTCGCTGAGGCGCTCCCACTCGCTGGTCACCTCTGCGAGGCGACCGAGCTGCTCCAAGGTCTCCGCGTGCGTCGGCTCGACCGCGAGAGCGCGGGCGTAGGCGTCGAAGGCGCTCTCGTAGACCTGGAGCTGACGCTCGTAGATCGCCGCGATCTGGTGCAGTCGATCGATCTTCGCCTGCGGATCGTCGGTGTTCCTCGCCATCACATCGTAGATGTCGACGAGCTTCTCCCACTCTGCGAGCTGATCGTAGAGCGGTGCGAGCACCTCAGCGGCGAGCATCGGCTGGTTGTCGCCGTGGACGATCCGGCCGAGCGCCTCGATCGTCCCCTCGTGATCGGCGGCGAGCTCGAGGACGTCGCGGTAGGCCTCGACGGCCTGGACGGTGTCCATCAGCTTGCTCTCCCAGAGGTTGCCGATCCGGAAGCGATACTCGATCTGGGCCTCCCGCTCGCCGTTCAGCTCCACGGCGCGCTGGAGGATCTGGAGCTGGTCGGGCCAGCGCTCCGCCTGACCGTAGAGACGATCCAGCGCCAGGATCGCGTCGTAGTCGTGCGGCTCGAGGTCGAGGACCTGGCGGTAGGTGTCCATCGCCAGCTCGAAGTCCGAGAGGCGCTGCTCGTACACCTGGCCGAGCACGTGGAGGACCTGCCGCTGAACCTCCGGCTCGGTCGCCGATAGCTCGACCTTGCGGCGGTAGATGTCCTTCAGGTCAACCCACGACTCGGTCTGTACGTAGAGCTTCTCGAGGGCGTCCAGCGCGGTCAGATCCGAGTCGTCGATCCCGAGCACCTGCTGATAGAGCTCGATCGCCCCGGCGGGGTTCTCCATCACCGACTCGCGAACATTGGCCGCGTAGAGGAGGAGCGCCTTGCGGTCGTCCATGCTCTCGACCATGTCCGCCTTGCGGACGACCGCCTCGACGAGGGAGTCGAAGTTGTTGGTCCGACGGTGGAGCTCGATGAGCGCGTCGATCGCGGCGAAGTTCGCGGGATCGATCCCGAGGATCCGGTCGTACGCCGCGGCCGCCTGGGCCGCGTTGTCGAGCACCCCCTCGTAGATCTGGGCGACCTTGAAGAGGATCAGGATCCCCAGCCCGTCGTCCAGGATGTCGGGGATCGAGTCCTCGTAGAGGCTGACCAGCTCCGCGTAGGAGCCCATCTGCCGGGCGAGGTTCTCGATGCGCCCCTGCGACTCCTCGCTCGACGGATCGGCGCGGTAGGCCCGACCGAGGGCGTTGAACGCAGCCTGCTCATCACCGATGATCTGATGCAGCTCGGCGATGCCGTGGAGGAGCCCGATCTTCTCGGCAGGATCCCCGGAGTGCTTGACCATGATCTCGTAGGTCTGGATCAACCGCGGCCACTGGTTCGCCGTGCGGTAGATCGGCTCCAAGATCTTGGCGACCGTCAGCTGCTCGTCCTCGTTCTCGAGGAGCTGTTCCATGGCCGCGAGCGCGACCTCGTTGCCGGGATCGAACTCGAAGACCCGGCGGTAGTTCTCGACCGCGAGACCCGGCTGCTCGAGGCGCACCAGGCGGAGCTCACCGAGGCGGAGGTTGAGCGTGATCAGCTCCTCTGCCTCCTGAGCCATCGTCAGCTGACGCTCGAGGTTCTCCGAGAGCTCGATCCACATCTCCTGCCCCAGGTAGAGGCGGTCGAGCGCGAGGAGCGACCGAAGGTTCTCGTAGTCGTCCGCGAGAATCTCGTTGAAGGTCGTGATCGCCTCGGTCGGCTTGCCGAGCCGCTCGTCCTGGATCGTCGCGATCCGGAAGCGGAGCTCCTGGCGCTGGTCCATGTCGTTCGAGAGGACGACCTTGTTGCGGTAGACGTCGAGGAGCTCGCCCCAGTTCTCCGCGCGACCGTAGAGCTTCTCTAGCGCGTCGAGGGCACCGACGTTGTCGGGGTCCACGTCGAGCGCACGCTTGTAGTACTCGGTCGCCTTCTCAGCGTCGCCGAGACGCTCATCGTAGAGGTCGGCGAGCTTCATCAGGAGCCCTCGGAGCAGGCTCGACGAGAGGTCCGCAGAGATCGCCCCCTCGTAGAGGGCCGCGAGATCCTCAAAGCGCTCCTCGATCGTAGCGATCTTCTCGAGCTCGTCCTGAGCCTGCTCGCTCTCCGGGTCGATGTGGAAGGCGCGGCTGTAGGCCTCAAAGGCCTTCGTCGCGTCGCCCATCGGTCCGGCGAGGAGCACTCCGATACGGAGCAGCAAGCTGACCTGCTGCGACGGGAGTTCCTCGGCGGCGAGCTGGTTCTCGAGGCACTCGACCTGGCGCGGCCAGTTCTCGAGGACCTCATAGACCGGCAGCAGGATCCCCGCGACGGAGATCTTCAGCTCATCGTCGCTGAGCCACCCCTCGAGCCGCGTACGCGCGTCCTCGTTGTAGGGGTCCGTGTTGAGCACCTGGCGGTAGAGGTCGATCGCCGCGACCGGCTCTTCCAGCTTGTCCTGATAGATAATTCCGAGCCGCAGGAGGAAGTTCGCCGTGTCGACGACGGCCTCATCCTCGGTGATCGCGAGCTCGCGGCGGATGATGTCCGAAAGCTCAGGCCAACGCTCGAGGTTGAGGTACATCCGATCGAGCGCCGCGAGGGCCTCGGGATCCTCAACACCGGTCGCGAGCACAGCCTCGTAGGCGGCGATCGCCTCGTCGTTGTTGCCGAGACGCTCCTGGATCGTACCCACCCGGCCCTGGATGGAGCGACGCTCATCGTCGTCCTCCGCCAGCGAGAGCTTGACGCCGAGGATCTCGAGAAGGTCGACCTCACGACCGAGCGCAAGGTAGAGGCGCTCGAGAGAGGTGAGCGCGGTCGGCTCCTCCGGGTTGATCGCGAGGATCGCCTGGTTGGCCGCGAGGGCCGAGTCGTGGTCCTCGAGCCGGGTCTCGTAGACCTCGGCGACCGTGAGACGCAAGGGGATGCTCTCCGGCTCGTCGCCGAACTTCTCGATCGCCTCCTCGAGCGACTCGACCAGCGCCGACCAGAGGCCCGTCTCCTCGGCGAGGCGCCCGAGCTGCGCCCGAATATCGTCGGCGGTGTGGTCCTCCTTGAAGGCCTGCCGGAAGTAGCCGTAGGCCCCCTCCTGGTCCGCAGAGATCCGCTCCGCGAGGTCTGCGAGGCGGCGGAGGAGCACCTGACGGTCGTGCGGCTCCTCCGTGTGCGCGAGCTTCACCTGCAGCGGCATGGCGATGTTTCGCTCGTCCGCCGCCTCCTCGTAGAGGTCGATCAGACGCTCGGCCGCCGCGAGGCTGTTGTCGTCGTGCTCGAGCGCCTTCTCAAGTGCCTTCGTCGCCCGATCCGCCTTGCTTAGGCGCTCGCGATAGAGGTCCGAGATCTTGATCAGGAGGTTGGTGCGAGAGTCACCTTCTGCACCGTCCGCCTCGCGCTCGAGGACCCGGACGAACTCGCCCCACTTGTCCTGCTTGGCGTAGAACTCCTCGAGGCTGTCGAGCGCCCCCTCCGCCAGGTAGAGCTTCTTGAGCGCATCCTGAGCGCGACGATTCCCGGGGTCGAGCTCGTAGAGCTGCTCCCACGCCTTGATCGCCGCCGGGTTGTCGTTGACCTTGTCACCGTAGAGCTGGCCGAGCTTGATAAGCCGCTGTGAACGCTTCTGCTCGTCGCTCTCGACCTCGGTGAGCGTGCTCAACACCTGAGCCAGCTCATCCCACGACTTCTCGCGCTCGAGGAGCGCCTCTAGCTGGGTGAGCGCCTCCATGTTCATCGCGTCGTTCTCGAGCACCTGCTTCCAGAGCGAGATCGAGAGCGCGTTCTTCTTGATCTTCTTCGCGGCGGTCCGCGCGATCACGAGGAGCTGCGTCATCCGCTCCTCAGGATCCTCGATCAGCACCAGCTCCTTCTGCTGGATGCCGACCATCTTCTCCCAGTCACGTCGACGAGCGTAGAGCTCCTTCAGCTTGGTGATCGCGGTCGGGTTGTTCTCGTCACACTCGAGAACAGCTTCGAAGCTCTTGATCGCCTCAGCCTGGTTGTTGAACTTGTCGAGGAAGAGAGTACCTGCCTCAAGGTGCAGGCTCGCCTGGGCCGCGGGATCCTCCGTCAGCTCGGCCCGACGCCGAATACGGCTGATCAGATCCGGCCAACGCTTCATCTTCTCGAACTGGCTCTGCTGGGTCTCGACGACCCTGAGCAGCGCCTCCGTGTCGCCCTGCTCGTCGAGCAGCTTCTCGAGCGCCGAGAGGCTCGTGACGACAAGACCGGGCTGACGCAGGTGCTCATCGTAGACCTTGATGAGCTCCCAGTAGGCGGCCCGCTTGTCGGGGTCGCTGTCGTCGAGGTTCTTGATGTCGTCCTTGAGCAGGTCGGCGACGTTGCTCCACTTGCCGGCCTCGACATAGCACTCGCGGAGCTGCGCCTTCGGATAGCGCTTGCCCGAGAGACGATGCACAGCATCACGCCAAGCGTCGATCGCCCGGGATCCACCTGCTGCGGCCGCCTCCTCGGCGGCCTTGAGGATCTCGATCTCGTCAGCGGTGAAGCTCTCGCCGCCGTACTCGCCGCTCGCTGCGACCTCCGCCGTCTCTTCAACCGCCGTCGTCTCTTCGGCAGCCTCTGCCTCTTCGACGGCCTCTGCCTCTTCGACGGCCTCCGCCTCTTCGACAGCCTCTGCCTCTTCGACAGCCTCCGCCTCTTCGACGGCCTCCGCCTCTTCGACAGCCTCTGCCTCTTCGACAGCCTCTGCCTCTTCGACGTCCGCGGTCTCCTCGACAGCGGCTGCCTCTACGGCCTCTGCCTCCTCAACCTCGGCGGGCGCGCCCTCCTCGACGCCTTCGGATTCATCGACCTCTGCTGCTGCTTCAGCCTCTGCCGCCGCCTCTGCTGCCGCCGCCTCTGCTGCCGCCGCCTCTGCTGCCGCCGCCTCTGCTGCCGCCGCCTCTGCCGCCGCCGCCTCTGCTGCCGCCGCCTCTGCTGCCGCCGCCTCTGCCGCCGCCGCCTCTGCTGCCGCCGCCTCTGCTGCCGCCGCCTCTGCCGCCGCCGCCTCCGCTGCCGCCGCCTCTGCTGCCGCCGCCTCCGCTGCCGCCGCCTCCGCTGCCGCCGCCTCTGCTGCCGCCGCCTCTGCTGCCGCCGCCTCTGCCGCCGCAACCTCGTCCGCGCTCGGCCCAGAGGGCTGGCTCGCTAGTGGGCCATGGCTTGCAGCGAACTCGAGGAGCGCCGGGTTCTTCCCAGCGAACTCGAGCGCCTGGCTGAAGAGATGTCGCGCCGTGTCAATATCGTTGCCGTATCGCCAAGCGAGCTCCGCCGCGGCGACAGCGATCATCGCCGCATCTTGGGCGTCGGCGATCACCGCGAGCCCGCGAGCCGCGAGATCGACGAGCCCGTCCGTCGCCTGGCGCTGCTCCGACTGCCCCTTGAGGATGTAGAACGCGCCGACGTGCCAAGGGAAACCCCGGTCGTCGGCGAGCGTGGACTCACCGTGGGTGTAGGTGTACTCGAGCGCCTGACGGTAGAAGTACGCCGCCATCTCGATGTTGTTCAGGCGGACCTGCCACACTGCGGCGAAGTTGCGGAGAAGGTTGACCTTCTCGGGAACCTCATCGACGAGGCTCGCCCGTCGGTCCTGAAGCTTCTGGATGTGCTGCAGGTGACCGCCAGCGGCGAGCATCGTCTCGGCGACAAAGCCCGGCTCTTCGGTCGAGGGGCTCGCGTCGAGCGCCTTGAACAGGTAGGGGAGGAGCCGCTGATCCTGCGGCGACTCCTGCTGAAGGATCCGAGCCCCCTTCATGTACAGTGTCGACAACGGCTCACCGCGCTTGGCCACATCGGCCGCCAACGGGTCCGCCTGGCCCGTCAACGCGGAGATCTGGTTGTTGATGTTGGTGAGCGCGAACTCCCAATTGCCGCGATCGTAGAGCGTCTCCTGAAAGCGATCCTGGACGGTGCTGTCGGCACCGGGGCTGTTCGAAGCGACCTCGAGGAACTTGCTGGCCTGATCGATCTTGTTCAGGTTCAGCAGCGCGGAGCCGTAGCTGTAGTTGAGGTGCGACGCGCGGGACGGGTCGCGGTTCGCCTTGAGCTCGAGCTTCATCAGCCGGGTCACCATCTCGAGGTGCGCCATCCGGTGATAGATCTCGCGGGCGTACTGGAGCGCGATCAGATTCTTCTGATCGAGCTTGAATGCCTTCTGAAAGCACTGCATGGCGCGCGCGCGATCGAGGAGCACGCCTTCGTAAACACGTCCAAGGTCAAAGAACGCTTGCGACTGAGCCGCTGCATCTCCTGCAGCGCTGGCTTCGGACTCCAATTGGTCCAGCACGTTGCTCCAGTCCTTGGCCTCGCTGAGTCGTGACTTGATGCGCTTCGAAAGTTCCATCGGGGGACCCTATTTGTTGAGCAATTTTGGGGAATTCCCACGCTCTAGGAGACCGCGGATATACCACGCTCCTGGCGCCAGCATCAACGCGCAGCACCACCCAGCAGCCCATCCCGTGAACTCGTCACGGAGGGGGCTCAACTGCGCAGGGCCACGCGGGGAAAGTATTGGGCGCTGGTGTACCAGCACACTCCATAGACACGAGGGACCCCAGAACAGGGATCCCCCGATGAGGTGGGCGGAAAAGGGCTAAATGACGTCGTCCATGCGCGCCATGGTGTCGCGCGCGGCCTTGACGACGTGCTCTGGTGCGTCCCCGGCCTTCCCGAGGAAGAGTTCGAGGTTCTCTTTGGCCTCGGAACGCTGCCGGAGATCGGCGTACGCCATCCCCAGGCCGTAGAGAGCGTCGACCAAGTCTGGATCGATCGCCTTTGCCTTGGTGAAGGCGTCGATCGCATCCTTGGGCTGGTTCAGCGAGAGATGGGCACGGCCGAGGCCGTTCCACATCCGAGCGTCGGTCTCGTTGACCTGGGTCCCCATCTGGAGAATGCTCATAGCGACGTTGGCGTGGCCGTAGTCGATGTACATGTTCCCCAGCTCGACGAATGCGGGGCTGAACTCTGGCTTGAGCTCGATCGTCTTGCGGAACTCCGTGTCAGCCTTCTCGGGCTGATCGAGCTTCTCGTAGAGCTGCCCCGTCCGAAAGTGGGCCTTGTAGAGACGCGGGTTGAGCTTCAGAGCCTCCTGGAAGGAGGCGATCGCCGCGGTAAACTTGGACTCACGCTCCTGCGTGGTGACCCCGTCTGCCTCTCCCTGGGCCGCCTGAACGGCGCCGAGATCATACCAGTACTTGCCATTGGGCTCGTCCTGCATGTTCTCGATCGCGCCTTGGAACGACTTTTCAGCGTCGATCCACTTCGTCTGCTTGCGGTAGACGACGCCCAAGGAGTGATGGGCTGCTGCGTGAGTGGGATCCGCCTTGATCGCGTCCTGCAGCGCCTTCTCGGCGGCGGAGGAGTTGTTCTTCTTGGAGAACTCAATCCCCTCGTTCATCAGCTTGATCGACTGCACACGGGCGCGGCTCGCAAGCTTACAAGCGGGAGTAGAGAGTGCCGTGGAGGCGAGGAGTAGAGCGACGATTAGGCTGCGACGCATGTCAGACCTTCCAGGCGCGAAGTTCGGGCATAGTAGCGGCCGCATCTCCTGGTGACAAGCGGCCTTCGGCCCTTGTGGGGGCAGATCCCACAACGGCAGGTTCTTCACAGGGATCTCCCCCTACGGCGAGATCGCTTGAACAGGGGCCGAGAACGGGCGAGGGCCCGGCCGAAGCCGCGCCCTCGTGACCGCTGCTGGAGCGATCTGCTCGTCGAGCCCAAGCCGGATCAGCCGGCCTCGAGGACGAACGGGTAGGTGACGATGACGCTGCCGCCGCCCTGGGGCTTCGGGAACTTCCAGCGCCGCACCGCCTTGGCGATGCAGTTGCCGACCGAGGCGTCCTTGACCGTCGACGAGGCGACGACCGCGGTCGGGACCTTGCCGGTGCCGCCGATGGTGAACTGCACCGCGACGCGACCCTTGAGGTTCTGATCCTTGGCCAGCCCCTGGTTGTAGCAGTGCCGGACCTCGTTGATGTGCGCGCGGACGATCCGGCGGATGATGTCCTTGTCGAGGGCGCCCTGGACCGTCGCCTTCGCCTGACGGACCTGCGGGACCCGCTTGCCGCGGCCGCCGAAGCCCGCGCCGGAGCCTCGGCCGTAGCCGGAGCCCGACCCACCGCCGCCCCCCTTACCGATGAGGCCGGTGTTGCCGAGGCCGATGGTGCCCTCGCCGGTACCACCGCCGCCGCGACCGGTGCCGACCAGGCCGAGACCGCCGACGCCGTAGGCCTCGCCGACCTCGCTGCCCGTCAGACCACCCCAGACGTCGGAGTCGTCGTTGCCGACCGCGAACGCGCCGCCGTAGGGCGATGCGAGGAACGAGCCGCTCTGCTGGCTCATGACGCCGAGGATACCGGCCTGGCGAGCTGCCATCTCCGGGTCGAAGTTACGGGCCATCTGCGGGATGGCGTCCTTCGGGCCCTTCATCGCGTAGAGGCCGGACTTCGACTTCGAGGTCGGCTTGCCCATCTTGCCCTCTTCGCCCTTGTGGCGCTGGCCCTGACCGCCGGCCTCGTCGTCCGAGTTGTCCTGATCCTCCGGCGGCGGCTCCTCCTCCTCCGGGGGCTTGTCGGGCTGGTTCAAGTACCCGACGAAGCGGTTGTCCTCCATCATCTCGTCCATGCTCAGGTCCTGCGCGTCGGCGGGGATGAGCTGCGAGAGGAAGATCATCGAGCCGATCACGGCGAGCGAGCCGGCGTTGTAGAACCAGAACGGCTTGTCGCTGTCGGACGAGGTGGCGATCACCGCACCGGGCGCGACCGAGTTGATATAGAAGGTGACGTCGTTGTAGCCGACGCGGCAGCTCGCTCCGGGGGGAAGCGGGAAGCTGTAGTGCGACCCGGCCGCAGCGGCACGACCCGAGCTCACGAGCTGAGCCAAGGGCACCGTCTGGCCGTCGAGGGTGACCTCGCCGTTCATCCCCTGGGTGAAGTTGAGGGTGAAGTCGTGGTCCGAGCCGCGGACCAGCGGGAAGCCAGCGGGGCTAGGAAGACCCGCGGGCGGCACGTGGAAGGAGGCGCCGTGTCCCTCGCCGATGGTGAAGTCGCGGGAGACGAAGTCCCCCATGCGCGTCATCCCCATGCCAAACGGGATGAGGCCGAGGAGCGCGAGGGCAACGCCAAGACCGCCAAGGCCGGTTCCGGGGCGCGTCGGCATCACACCGCCGGTCGAGCTCGCCTCGATGACCTGTGCGTTGTAGGTCTCCCAGTCCTGCGACACCTCGTAGCCGAAGAGGCCGATGCCGCCGAGCATCATCGCTCCGCCGATCGCGAGCCAGAGCGGCGCCTGCGAGCGCTTGTTCTTGATCTGACCGACGTGCTGGACGTCGAGAACGGTCGTCCCGTACATCGCCACCACCTCGGCGACGCGACTACCGTTCTGAACCTCAAACTCGCTGGCATCGATCTGGATCGGCGCCCTCGCGGGCATCGGCGCTGCCGCGGCCATCATCGGCGCGGCTGCGACGGCTGCTGCCCCCGCGACCGGAGCTGCCGCGACCGGAGCCGCGACCGGCTGCGGCACGACGAAGCCGACCTCGACGCGATAGGGCCCAAACTCGAGGACATCGTTGTCGTTGAGCGGAGCGTTCTTGTCGACCCGCTGACCGTTGAGCAGGGTCCCAGAGGACGATCCGAGATCGATGATCCGGACCTCGTCGCCCGAGACCTCGATCACGGCGTGCATCCGGGCGACGGCCTCGTCGTCGAGGCAAAGATGGCTGCTCTTCAGCTTGCCGATCTTGATGACGTCTTGGTCGAGGGTCTGGGTGTCGACGAGCTGATCGCCGTAGAAGATCTTGATTGCGAGGGTCTTGGTGGACATGTTTGAGTCCTCGGTCCAGCGTTACGCCGGAACAGACAGGCAAGTCAGGCTGAGGTTCCCGGGTTCGCGAAAAATCGCCGAATAAATCTTGTGTGCCTGCTCACAGCGCACGAGCGTGGCCTGACCGCCGACTAAACGTCGTTTGCCATGCGGATAAGCTCGGGGATGAAGTGTGGCCGGATCGTGATCAGGCTCGCGTGCTTCGTCCCGCTTCGCGACGAGATGTTCGCACCGTCGGGGGAGAGCAGCTCACCGTCGACGTTGTCGTCGTCGAAGTCGTAGACCGTCGTGCCTCCCTGCTGTCCGCGGTTGGCCGAGGCATCAGCGTCTCCCCCAGCGGGCGCAGCCCAGGCGGAGGTCGACATCAGAAGGATCGAGACAAAGGTGGCGAAACCGATACGCATCACAGAACTCCCCGGCCCCCGGCTAGTCGAGGGCTCAGCACACAGAATCCTAGCCCCGCTCCACGCACCTTGTAAACCGCCTACGGGACCGTACGCGCCACAATTGAACACCCGCAGGGCTCGATAAGATCTCCGCCCCCACCGCGCAGATCTCGCGGGCGATGTCGTCGAAGGAGACACCTTCGTCGACTCCGAGGACAGCAACCACGAAGAACGGGCGACCTTGCGGCCGCCCGTATCCGGGGTTCGAGCTCGATGGGAGCTACTTCTTGTCGGCAGCCGGCTCTTCGGCGGGCGCGGCGCCCCCCTCGGCGGCCTTCTCGGCCTCCATCGCCTGCTGCTCGAGCTTGAGGAGGCGCTCGCGCTCCTCAGCGTCCTGCTTCTTCTGCAGCTCCTCCATCTCCTTGGCCTTCTTCATCAGCTCGGCCATGACCTTGAAGTTCTCAAAGGTCTCGTCGATGGTCACGAGCCGGTCCTTCACGTCGAGGACCTTGTCCTTGTAGGAAGCGTCGCTCCCCGCGAGCTGGAGGAACTTGTCGTAGTGCTTCCTCGCGACGTTGAAGTACTTCTTCGTCCCCGCCTCGTCGATGTCATCGGTGGTGGCGAGATGCTCCTGGTTCAGGATCCCGAGGTTGTACCAGGGGCGCGGGTCCTTGCTCTGCAGCTTGGCGGCCTGGTTGTACGCCTTCTCGGCCTCCTTGAACTTCTTCAAGCCACGCTGTGCGACCCCGAGGGCGAGCCACGCCTCGATGTTCCCCTTCTGCTTCTTGTCCTTGAGGGCGATCTGCAGGCTCTTCTCCGCCTGGGCGTAGTCGCGGAAGCGGATCGAGATGAAGGCGATGTTCAGGTTGGCCTGGGTGTGGTTCGCCTCGACCCGAACGGCCTCCTTGAACGCCTTGAGCGCGTCAACCTGGTTGTTGCGCTCCATCATCAGGAGACCAGAGATGTTCAGGATGTCCGCGCTCTCGCGGTTGTCGTCCTTGAACACCCGCAGCGCCTGGGTGATGACCAGGTTCGCGAGAACGAGGTAGGACTTGTCCTTGCGGATCCCGCGATCGTAGTAGAGGCGCGCCAGGTTCTCGTAGGCCGCCTGGTTGCCCGAGTCGAGCGCCAGAACCCCCTGGATCGACCGCTGTGCCTCGTTGAAGGTGTTGACGTCGAGGGTCTTGATGTACTGGTTGCGCGCTAGGCCCGCGACGTTGTTGCGAGCCGCTCGGGCGACCTTCTTGTTGTTCTCGACGCCCTTCTTGAAGAGGTCCAACGCCTTGTCGGTCTGCCCCTTCTTCCAGTAGATGACCCCGAGGTTGTTGTAGGCGAGGTCGAACTTCGGCGCCTTCTTCACGACCTCGGCGTAGATCGGCTCGGCCTTGTCCGCCTTGCCGCACTCGTCCCAGACCGCGCCCGCGTTGAAGTACGCGATCGCCATCTGCACGCCGTGGTCCTTGTAGACCTTCGTGAAGGCCCCCGCCGTCGACTCACACTCAGCGTCGCTGAGCTTCCCGTCAGCCTTCGCCGAGTTGTACTTCTTGACCGCAGCCTCGAAGTCGGCCTTCGCCTCGGCGGAGGCCTTGGTCGGATCTGCCGCCGCCGCGCTGCCCTTACCCGCAGTCTCTCCGGTCTCCGGCGTCGTCGTCGTCTCCTTGCCCTTACAAGCGCTCAAGGCGACCGCCAGGAGGCCAATGCTGAGAATCTTGCTCATCTTGTGCATGGTCTTGTCTCCGTCTTTCGGTCGTCAGGCCTAGAGGCTGGACTCGCCGGCGCCCTCTTCCTTCTTCTCTTCTGTCTTCTTCTTGCCGCCGAGGTTGACCTTGCGCTTCTCACCCTCGAGGTCGAGCTGGACGTCGACGATATCCGGACGGCTGTCCGTGTAGATCGAGTCGCCGAAGATCTCGTTGGTCGCGGGGTACTTGTCAGGGTCACGCTGCTGGAGCTCGTCCTCGCAGAGTCGCGAGAACTCGTTGAAGAACTGGTACTGCGTCGAGCGATCGAGGCAGTAGGTGAACTTCTGGACCGCCGACTCCTGGATCGGCCCGGCCATGTCACCCAGCGCGTCACAGTAGGCGAAGTACTCCTCCTCGGTCTTGAACGAGGAGGGAACCTCTGCACGGTAGAGCTGGTCGGCGAAGTTCTGCGAGACCATCGCCGAGCGAGCCGCCGCCGCGAGCATCCAGTGCGGGCTCTGCTTAGCCTCGACGATGCCGTCGTAGGCCTTCACGAGCTTGGCGCCGAGCCCCTCCTTCTTGGTCTTCCACTCGGTGAGCCGCTTGACCGACTCGTCGCGCTTCTTGACCTGCTCCTTGTACTCACGCTCCCACTTCGGCAGCCCGGAGTCCTTCTTGTACTCCTCGACGTTGAAGTTGAGACCGCCCGGCATCTCGAGGGTCAGGTACTCCTCGTAGTCCTGGTCAGCCGCGTAGACCTGGGCCATCGCGATAGCGTTGCGATAGTCCTCGATCCGGCCGCGATCATCGTCGGGAATGTCGACCTTGTTGCGGCTGAGCTTGACGACCGTCGCGAAGTGCTTCTGCGCCTCTGCGGCCTTCTTCTTGTTGCGCGGGTACACCGTGATGATGCCCGACGTCGCGCTACCGCAGTACTTGGGGATGTCGACCTTCTTCTTGCCGCTACCGCCGCTCTTCTGCTTGGCCTTCTTGGCCTTGCGCTTGAGCTCCTTGGCCCGCTGACGAGCCTTCTCACCGGCGACAGCAGTCTTCCGCTGGATCGAGAGGCAGGAGTCGTAGAGCAGCCCCTTCTCGCAGGACTGACGCCAGAGGATCTGGCCGATGACCCCCTCGGCGACGATCTGTCGATCGTTACCGCCGGACTTCGCGTAGGTCTTGAGGTAGGCCTGCGCGTGCTTGAGCTTCTCGTCGTCCGACTTGAGGATGTCGTGACGGGACCAGAAGATCGTCGCGGCCTTCTTCGGGTCCTTCTTCTTGTAGAGGTTCTCGTACTTCCGGAGGTTCGTCTCCGCCTCATCGGTCTGGCCGAGGCCGAGACGGTAGAGGTAGGCGTTTTGCAGCGCCGACGGAGCGTCGCTCTCCTTGATGTACTTCTCGGCGTAGGCCTCGTAGCGCTCGGCCGCCTTCTCGTACATCGCGATCGCCTGGTAGTTCCCGCCGAGGTACTGCAGGGTCGGCTTGTAGTGCTCGCTCTCCGGGAACTTCTCGAGGAGGATCTTGCGGAAGCGGACAGCCTGTCCCAAGAGGAAGGATGCCTCGTAGCACTGGGCCGCGTTCCAGATGAGCGTGTCGGCCTTGTCGTGCTCGTCGCCGTACTCGTTGTAGATGGCGATGAACTGCTCAGCGCACTTCCGGTAGCCCTCGGGGTCACCGGCACGCCCAGCCTCGAGGTAGGTCATCCCCTTCTTCCAGCCGATACCGGCCAGGAGCCGCGGGATCGCCTTGCGGAGCTCGTCCGCCTCCTCGTGCTTGTAGACCTTGAGGGTCTGGAACTTCTTCGCCCAGTTCTCGAGGTCGTCCGAGGCCTTGATCTGCTCCTCCGGCGTGTTGCCCTCCTTGGTCCAGTTGATCGTCAAGATGTCCAGGAGCATCTCGGCACACCACGCGGCGTAGATGCTGCCGTCAAACTTGACGACGATCTCCTCCGTGAGGGGCTTGGCCTCCTTGAACTTGTTGTGGATCATCATGAGCTTCGCCCGGTGATACATGATCTTGGGCAGCTCCTTGTCGTCCTTCTTCTTCACGTACTTCTGATAGATCTCGTACGCGGAGAGCATCGCCTTCTCGTCGTCGGTGTACTCAGTCTCTGAGTAGTCCTCGGCGTTGACCTTGGCGTCCTTGCTCTTCTTGACCTTCTTCTTCTTGACCTTGTCGTCGTAGACGCAGACGCCCTCCGAGTTGGTCTTGCAGGCTTTCGACTGACCGCCGGTCTCGTCGTACTCGAGGGCGTTCTTCATCGCCAGCATCTGCGCGTAGGCGGCGTCCTGCGTGTACTTTCCGGAGGGGTCGATCTCGAGGACCTTGACGAACTCCTCGTGCGCACGGCGGAACTTCTTGAGCCCGTCGTCCTTGGTCTCCTTCTTCTCGACCAGGGCCTCTCCGCGGGCCCACAGGAGCTCAGCGTAGTAGAGCTGGATCTCGTAGCGCTCCTTGTCCTTCGGGAAGGTGCGAAGGAAGCTCTCGTAGGCCTGCTCTGCGAGGGCGTAGGTGTCGGCGTTCTTGGTCTTCTCGGCCTCGTCGTGCCAGACCGTCGCCATCTGCTTCATCGTGTCGAGGGTCTCGTCACGACACTTCCGCTTGATCGACTTCTTGAATTTGCCGTCGCGGAACTTGTCCCAGTAGGTGCCGAGCTTGTCGGTCTCCTGCCACTGGACGTCCTTGTTGTCGGTCGCCAGGGCGTTGATGACGATCCGGCCCTGCCACTCACAGGTCTGCGGGTCCTCCGGGAAGGTCTCCTGGAGCTGCTTGTAGATGTAGGTCGACTCCGTGTAGAAACCGCCGCCGAAGTAACGGACTGCGAGCAGCTCCATCATCTTCCGCGACATGCTCTCGTCCTTCTTGGGACCGTCGCCGATCTGCTTGAAGAACTCGTAGGCCTTGGTGACCTTGCCGACCTGAGCGTAGGCCTGGACCATGTCTCGACGGGCGTCGCGGCGGAGCTGCTGGGCGTTGCCCTCCGAGCCGGCGCGGCCTTCGATCGTCGCCTTCACCGTGTTGACGAAGTATTGCAGGCTGAGGTCGTAGCGCGGCTCGGCGGTGCCGACCGGGTTGAGGTGACACCAGCCCATCTTGTAGAGGGCGTAGGCGTAGACCGGGCTGTCCTTGAAGGTGATGACCTTCTCGTAGAGCCGCAGCGCGTCGCCGATCTGGTTCTTGTTGAAGTAGTAGTCGGCGAACGAGAGATACGCGTTCGGGATGTACTGGCTGTTCGGGTAGTCCTGAATCAGCTTGACGTAGGCGTCCTTCATCTCCGCCTCACGCCCGAGCTGAC
Organism: Polyangia bacterium; assembly: GCA_030424595.1. Taxonomy (GTDB): domain Bacteria; phylum Myxococcota_A; class Polyangia; order Nannocystales; family Nannocystaceae; genus JADJRG01. The sequence continues at coordinate 82,904 of JAUHWG010000016.1, read as the reverse complement.
CGAGCTCGAAGGCGTAGAAGTAGAGGGCCTCGTCGATGCGCTTGTACTTCGACAGCGCCGGCGACATCACGAGCGCCTTGTAGAGCTTGACCGCCTGGCCGCTGGCCTCCTTGGCCTTCTTGTCGAAGGCCTTCTGCTTCGCCTTGAGCTGCTTCGCCTTGCTCTTCTGGCCCTTCTCCTCGGCGGCGAAGACCTGCTCGTAGAGCGAGCCCGACTGGAGTTCGAAGTAGGCCTTCTTCTCGAGGAAGTGGTCCGAGAGGCGGAAGAGGAGATCGGCGTACTCTGGATCCGTCGGATCCGTGGCGTTGAGAAGACGCTTGAGCTGCTCGATCTGCTGGTCAGCGATCTCCTGCTTGACCGCCTCGCGCTTCTTCGCGAAGTCGGTGCCCGCGATCATCGAGACCTTGCGGGTGTCAGCCTTCTTCTGCTTCTCCTGCTCTTCCTTGAACTTCGTGTCCAGGTTCTCTTTGGCCTTAACCTTGCTCGACGAGCGGCTGTACTTGACGCTGCTCTTCTTTTCCCCGTCCGCTTCTTCCGCGTTGGCGACGCTCGAGCCGCCGGTGAAGAGCGCGGCGACGAGGGCGATGCTGGTGAAGAAACCGATCCGGCGGGACTTCAGCTTGCTCTGCGACGTGTTCATGGACCCCTATACCTCTCTTGCGGCCTGCCACTCTGGGCGGGCGTCGAACGCACGCAGGGGGCCGCGCGCGGGCCCCCTGTGGTGGCGATGATCACTCCTCTGTGCAGAGGCTGGTGACCTTGTAGTTGTAGTAACCGAGCTCGTCTTTCCAGTACTCGCCGTTGTAGTTGTAGATCTCGTGCTCCGAGTCGATCTTCGGCTTGTCGGGCCGCCTCTCGGTCGGAGTGCCCTCACCGCCTGCCTTGATGCGGTTGAGGATCTCGTACTCGATCTTGATCGCCTCGCGCTCGAGGGCGTTGATCTCGTTGATCTGCTGCGTGAGACGCTGGCGGGCGAGCGCTCCAGTCGTCTCCTTGGCCTGTGACAGCGCGGTGTCGATGTCCTCGCTGATCCGATCGCCGAGGGAGCTGGCCTTGAAGTCGTTGCTCCCGGCCTCGAAGACCTCGAGCTCCCGCTCGAGTTCCGCGACGTAGGCGTAGGTCTTCTCGATCGTCTTGTCTTGGAGGGTCTTCTGGGCGACCTCCTCGACGAAGGGATCGAGGCCCGACTCGCCCTGGCGGATCTTGACGCTGAGGTCATAGAGGGCGAAGTCCTCGGGCGCCTGCGAGAGGAGCTGCTTCAGGTCGTCGCGGGTCTTCGGGTAGCGGCGGTTGAACTCCTCAACCGCGCGCTTCGCCGGTCCGTAGCGACAGTTGAAGTAGTACGTCACCGCCTTGAGGATGACCGACTCCGGGTAGAGGTAGTCGTAGAAGAACGGCGCGTTCAGGGTGTGGATGTACCCGAGCGTACGCTGGTAGTGGAGGTTCGCCTGATCCGGCTCGACCTCGACGAGACGGAACTCCGACCACGCGGTCGACAGGATCGAGTCGAGCCAGTAGGGCGACTCCAGCGGGATCTTGTCGAAGTACTTGTTCGCCGTCGGGAACTTGCCGACCTGGTAGAAGATGTAGCCGAGGGCGAGGTTGGCACGCTCCTCGAAGCGCTGCATCTCCTCGTCGTACGAGACGCTCTCGACGTAGGGCTTGCCCGACTTCTTCGCCTCCTTGCGGCGCTTGCGATCGACCTTGGCCTTGGCCTTGAGCTCCTTCTTCTTCTTGCTCTTGTCCTTCTCCGCGGCCTCCTTGAGCTGGATGTTCTTGCGGAGAACCTCCTTGAAGGCGTTGACAGCCTCGGCCCCGTGGTACTCGCGGGTCTCGGCGACGCCGAGGAAGAACTGGGCCGGGATGAAGTACTCGCTGTTGTCGGGGACCTGCCCGAGGAGGGCGATCGACTGGCCGAGGTCGCCCTTCTGGTAGAAGAAGCGGCCGAGCAGGTAGTACAGCTCGTCGCGGACCTCATCGAAGGCGCTGTCCTCGAGGTCAGCCGGCTTGTAGGTGCCGACCTTCTCGAGAACACCTGCTCCTTCGGGCAGCTCCTGCGAGAGCGAGGCGAGCCAGGGCAGCGTCAGCTTGTGGTACGGGTGGCTCGGCCCGGCCGCGACGATCTCCGAGAAGACCGCGAGCGAGGGAGCGTAGTACTCGAGCTTGTAGAGCGACTTGCCGAGCCAGAACTGACCTCGGGACACGTCGCCGGGGGTCGCCCCGCTGGCGACCGCCTGGAAGGTCTTGGCAGCCTCGAGGAATTTGTCCCCCTTGTACTGCTCCTCTGCCTCTTTGAGCACGCCGGTGGCGGCCGCGCTCGGCGGAGGGCCAGACGGCACACCAGCGGTCGGCGGAGGCACATCCCCGCCAGGCGGCGGCGGCGGGGTGTCCCCTGACGGCGGCGGCGGAAGCTGCTTGCCCGAAGGCGGCGGCGGCGGAGCTGCGTCAGAGGTGACGGCGTAGAGAGAGAGCGCCGCACAGAGGGGAAGGGAGAGAAGAGACGAGAGTCTGAGCGGTTTCATGCTGTCGCTGCGTCCTCGACGGAGAGGAGAGGGTTCATCGTGAGGGCCTCTGGCATCCGTTGCGTTTCGGGCGCTGATCTCTTGCCACCGTGGCCATCAGCAATGCCTGGCATTGCCTTCTTAGAGGCCATGGACATTACCAGCGGACTTCGACGCCCCGCAAGGGCCCTGAGCGCGGGCAAACGAAGGCAACGCTGCGGCGCCGATCCCCGCTCAGATCCCGTGCCGGCCCTCGGGTAGGCCCCGCGGACGGCTCTTCTCGTCATCAAACCAGACATTGCTGCAGGAGGAGCGATCCCGCGATCGCCGGGCCGCATCAGCCCAGCTTCAACGCAGTCGCAGGGCTTTGGATCTACGGCGTAGCGAAGAATTTGGCCTCCCGACGGCATCATTTTTGTGATTTTCATTACAGCTCGATTCCTCCCAGATCCGTGACGACGAGACCACGCGAGGATCTCTCCCGTGGAGATCTGGCGACCCATGTCACCAGACCCCCAAGCCCCCTCCTCAGGCGCCGATGCAAAGGGTCGAAACCGGGCCGCAGATACCCCCGTACATCCTTGGATCGACCCTTGACCCTAGGGCCTGTCGGTGTACGATGCGACTTCAGTACGGTCGCACTCGGTCCCTACCTTCAGGTACTCTCTACGAGCGAGCCGGAGCCCAGCTCCGGACCCTCACGGGCCTACAGCTCCCTTCCGTTCTCAACCTCTCCAGGCGAGACCTCCATGCCAGCGATCCGCATGCCCGTTTCTCTCCGCAGCGCCGCACAGCTCGCGGGTGCCATCCTTTTGATTCCGCTGCTCGGGGGTTGTCCCCAAGCCGACGTCGGTGCTCCTTGCAACCACGGCAGCGTTGAGCCGCCGGACAGCAAGCTCGTGACGTTCCCGGCCCTCAGCTGCAACGACCTGCTCTGCATCTACGCGGACGAGTCCAAAGCGCCGGAGACCTCCTGCGCGAGCGCCGATGAGTGCAACGCCGCCGACCCGAGCGTGACGCGCTTCGACTGCGTCAACAGCAAGTGCGAGCTCTCGCTGACGTACGTTCTGCAGCGTTCGATGTGCTCCAAGCGCTGCGAGGACGACGCGGACTGTGCTGACGGAGGACCCACCGAGAAGGTGCTCTCCGACGACACCTCCTGTGACGGCGCGTTCAAGTGCGTGATCATCCAGCAGCTCGGCGAGTTCTGCTGCGAGCGTCTCTGCGTCTGCGAGGACGACATCTCCGACGCGACCGTCGACGCGCTCGCTACCGATTGCGCCGACGGCAAGATCATGTGCGGCGACGACGAGGCCGTCGACCCGACCGCAGGTGAGACCGCCACCGCCACTGCGACCGCCGGCGATATGTAGCGCCCTCGCTCTCGTTCAGGCGTCGTCGACGTCGAAGGCCCCGGGGATCCACTGGATCCGCGGGGCTTCCTCGTTCTCGCAGGCCTGGTCGCGCTCACCCGCGAACTCGCTCCCCGCCGCGGCCGCATCACCTGTCCCATAGGTAATCCCGACCACGTCGAAGCGGACCGCGACCTTCTCCCAGAGATCCCGGGCGACGAGCCACGCAGTCGCCGTCCTCCGCACCCGCGCCCGCTTGCGACGATTGATCGTCTCCAGCGGCGAACCAGCGCGAGCGTCAGCTCGGCTCCGAACTTCGACGAACACGACCGTATCGGCGTCCCTCTCGCCACCGGTCTCCCCCCGCGGCAGCAGGGCGATCAGGTCCAGCTCACCGCCGGCTAGCTCAACGTTGCGCTCAACGACAGAGAGGCCGCGAGATTCTAGGAATCGCGCGGCCTCATCTTCAGCGGCTAGCCCACGCTCACGCGTGGATCGTTCACTCATCTCGCCCCCAGACTACAACAGGAGGCTCTCGACGGTGAACTAGCTGTTGGTCGCCTTGCTGATGCCAGCGGCGACGTTGCTGGGGTAGTCACCGATCTTCTCGCGAATACGGGCGGCATTACCGCGGAGGCTGCGGAGGTAGTAGAGCTTGGCCCGGCGGACGCGGCCGCGGCTGACGAGCTCGATCTTCGTGACCCGCGGCGAGTTCACAGGCCACACACGCTCGACGCCGATCCCGTGGGAGATCTTGCGGACGGTGAAGCAGCTGCGCGCACCGTTGTGCTTCCGGCGGATGCACACCCCCTGGAAGACCTGGATGCGCTCCTTGCCACCCTCGGAGATCCGAGCGTGGACGCGGATCGTGTCGCCCGAACGAAACTCGGGGATGTCCTTGCGATCGTAGGAGTTCTCGATGGCGGCGATGATCGGGTGGTGGTGGCTCATGGCGAGGATGCTCGTTATCGAAGAGGGAGCTTGGAGGAGCCGCGGTGCTGGCGTCTGTCTTCTATCTAAGGAGACTGAGGGTGCCGCAACCGGCGGATCGCTGCGGCGACGAGCGTAGCTACGCCCGTAGCCGTCTTGGGCTGCGAAGATTCGATCATCTGCGCGCTCTGTGCAAGCTCTAATCCTTCTTGGAGCGGTGAGCTGGACAACGGCGCGAAAACCGCATCAACACCCTGTGGGAGCTCCTCCCCCAGGCTGACAAGGAGAACGAGCGGACGACCCCCCTCCTCGCCGGCGCGGATCTCGAGGAGATCGAGGAGGAGGCTCGGCTCGTCAACACACCCAGGACCGCTCCTCCCGTCGACCAAAGCCACAACCTGCGGAGCCTGCTGCCGCGAGCGTCGAACCCTGCGGCGGAGTTCCTTCAGGTCGCGCGCTCGAAGCTCGACCAGCTCCGCGCCCTCGACGGCCCCGCGCTTGCAGATGACGGCGAGCGGGAGATCGGTTTTTTGGCGAAGACACCTGAGGAGATCTCCCAGCACGTCCTGAGCCTGGCCGGGCAAGATCGCGACGCAGGCGAGACGCTCCCCGACGCTCTGGCGCGGGCGAAGATCGGGGCGGAGGGCCCAGGTCCGGCGACACGCCTCTTCGGCGCGCCATTGGCCGATCGCCCGATGATCGCCGCTCATGAGCACCTTCGGCACCTCGTGCCCGCGGTAGGCGACAGGTCGGGTGTAGTGCGGGTGCTCGAGCCATGGGCCGTGATCCGCGAGGGTGAAGCTCTCACCGACCACCGAGTCCGGGTTTCCCAAGACCCCTTCGCGGAGGCGGGCGACAGCCTCGATGATCGTCAGCGCCGCGACCTCCCCCCCGTTGAGGACAAAGTCCCCGATCGAGAGACACTCGTCGACGTAGGACTCACGCACGCGATCGTCGATCCCCTCGTAGCGACCGCAGAGGAGGCCTATCCGCGGCAGTTTGGCGAGGCGCTCCGCAGCGCGCTGATCGAAGCGGGGCGCCGAGGGGGTCACGAGGATCCGGTGCATCGGCCCCCGTTCCTCGGTCACAGCCTCGAGCGCGGCGACCACGGGCTCGATCTTGATGACCATCCCAGCGCCACCGCCGTAGGGCGTGTCGTCGACCGTCCGGTGGCGGTCGTGGGTGAAGTCCCGGTAATCGGTGCAGTGCACCGCGACCAGCTCCTGCGTCAGCGCCTTGCCGATCAGCCCCCCGGCGAGGAAGCTCTCGATCGCCGCCGGAAAGAGGGTGAAGACCTCGAAGGTGAGGCCAGCGCTCACAGAGCTCCGTCGGGGCCCGGCCCGCTCTCGTCCTGCTCAGGCTCGAGCTCCGCCGGGAGGAGGCCTATCGGCAGGGTCACGCGGAGACGCTCAGCGTCGAGGGACTCGATGAAGTGCGGCACCACGGGCATCAGCCAGCGCTTGCGCTTGCCGGAGGAGGCGCTCCACTCGACCTCGAAGAGATCCTGGGCGCCGTTGCTCGTCAGAGCGACGACGGTCCCGAGCGGCTGGACTGCGCCGTCGACGAGGCGCTCGACCGCGATACCGACGGCATCCGCGAGGTAGAACTCGTCCTCCTCCAGCGGGGGGAGGAGCGAGCGATCCATGATCAGGTCACACCCGCGCAGCGCCTCGGCTTCGTCGCGGGAGCGAACCCCGCCGAGCTGGAGGCGGACGAAGTCACGTCCCGGCACAGGGCTCACCGACTCGATCACCGCGGTCGGGCCCCCCTCTCCGAGCTGGACGGGACGACCGACCGCGAGACTGGTCGACTTCGGATCGTGGAGCTTGGCCCGAAGACCGCCGCGAATCCCGTGGGGGGCGGTGACTTGAGCGACCACAAGCGTGTGTTTGCTCTCAGTCATCGCCTGGCGGATCTATTCGAGGATCTCGAGCTCTGCACGCTTGCGCAGCTTGGCGGAGGCGGCGCTGAGGATCGAGCGCATCGCCTTCACGGTGCGACCTTGCTTTCCGATCACCTTGCCGAGGTCCTCTCGAGCGACGCGGAGCTCGAGAACGACGGTCTGCTCGCCTGCGATCTCGGTCACGTGGACCTCATCGGGCTTGTCGACGAGGGCCCGCGCGAGGAACGTAACGAGGTCTTTAAGGGAAATATTGGGGTCGGGGGAGCGCATGGAAGGCCTCCGGGGCAGGAGCGGGAAGTGAAGAGCGCGTGCGGGGACGTAGGGCCAAAGACCTACGCCGAGAGCATTTCACACCCGAGCCGCCTCGGCAAAAGCCGCCGCCCAGAGGGGCTCTCAGCGGCGTATGGACGCGCTCACACCGGCGCCGGAGCGGCGGCCTTGCGATGCTTGCGAATCAAGCGCGCCACGGTCGTGGTCGGCTTGGCACCGACACCGCTCCAGTAGTTCAGGCGCTCATCGCTGATGACGATCTCTTCGATCATCGGGTTGTACGTGCCGATCCGATCGAGGAAGCGGCCGTCGCGCGGGCTGTGGGAGTCAGCCGCGACGATGCGGTAGTAGGGTTTTTTCTTCGAGCCCATGCGGGCGAGCCTGATCCGGACGGCCATGATGTCTTTAAAACCTTGCGAGTTGCTGACGGGTCAACAGGGGGCGAGAAACTAACTGCCCGAGGATGCGCGGTCAAGCCGACGGGGGTCGACGACGCGACCGCCTCGGTGCATCCTCCCGTCGTTGGTTCCGACCCTGTGGGATCGGAGCTGTTGAGGCGGCCACAAGCGAGCCACGACCCCAACACGACGAGCAGACTAGCTGATGCGCACGCCGATCAACGAGACGATGCAGTGGCTGGCGATGACCGCGGCCGCGACCCTCCTCACACTGGGCGCCGCCTGTGGGGCATGCGATCCCCCCTCGTCCGGCGATCCGACCCCGCCCTCGACCGCAGAGGCGACCGAGGAGCGCCAAGTCGTCGACCTCTTCGTCTTTGGTCGCGTCCTCGGGACGATCGCCCCCTGCGGCTGCACGACCGAGCCCCTCGGCGGCATCAACTACGCCTTCGGCTACATCGAGGCGAACTCGACGCCGGAGAGCCGCGTCGTGATCGAGCCGGGCTCCTTCCTCTATCCCTCCCCGGAGGGCCCGGAAGCGCCGACCGACGAGGCCGCCTGGAACCAGGCAGACGAGCGCGCCACGCTGCTCCAGACCCGCTTCGCCGCCCTCGGCGAGCGCCTGGTCTCCGGCCTCGGACCGACCGACCTCTCGTCGCCGAAGGGCCCCGAGGCGCTGCAACGCTGGTCCCTGCCGCGGACCCTCGCCAACCTCGGGGCTGACAAGCGCGAGCCCCTCGGGCTTATGGGCCATCGCCTCGTCAGCGCCGCCGGGGGAAAGATCGGCGTCACGACGGTGATCGACCCGGCCGCGCCGGGAGCCGACGCCCTGCCGGGACTCCTCCCGCTCAAGCAGGCGCTGACGGAGGAGATCGCGGCCATGCGGAGCGCGGGGGCGGATCTCGTCGTCGTCCAGCTCCACGCGGCGCGACCGACGATCGAGGACCTCCTCGGTGAGGTCCCGGGGATCGACGTCGCGGTCGTCGGCCTCGTCCCGACCGGCGAGCGTACCCGGGTGGGCTCGCCCGCCGCCAAGGTCGGCGAGACCTGGCTCCTGGAGCCCGGCGAGCAGGCCCAGACCCTCTCCCACCTGCGGCTGACGATCGACGCCAAGCCCGGCAAGGGCGGCCTCCCGAGCCCGCAGAGCTGGACGGTGACGCCGACCGAGGAGGCCCTCAAGGAGGAGCTAGCCCGGGTCGAAGAGCGCCTCGCGAAGTTCAAGGACGCCCCAGACGCCGACCCGAGCTTCATCCGCAACCTCGAGGGGGAGCGCGACCGCCTCAAGAGCGATCTCTCCGGCGATGGGGCCGCGAGCGGTCCGGTCGCGGTCTTTGATCAGGTCAAGGTCACGTGCAAGCTGCCGAGCGACGACCGGGCCGCCGCCGCCCTCAGCGCCTACGACGCCTGGGTCGCCGACCAGAACAGGGCCCGCTTCGCCGGCGTCACCGCCCCGGAGCCGGCGGAGGGCGATCCACGCTATGTCGGCATGGAGGAGTGCGAGGCCTGCCACGACGAGGCCTACGAGTTCTGGAAGACGACCCGCCACGCCGGCGCCTACGCGACCCTGGTCGAGGACAACAAGCAGTTCGACCTGAGCTGTGTCGGCTGCCACGTCACCGGCTTCCGCAAGCCAGGCGGATCCGAGGTCGTCGAGAATCAAGACCTCCAGGACGTCCAGTGTGAGCAGTGCCACGGGCCGGGGAGCGTTCACATCGAGGAGCCCGAGCTCGGCGGCAAGGCGAACGCCATCAGCAGGGCGACCCCCGTCGAGGTCTGCCAGGAGTGCCACACGCCGGAGCACTCGGACACGTTTGAGCACAAGGCCTACCTCCGCGACATCCTCGGGCCCGGACACGGCCAGGCCGCGCGGATCGCCCTCGGGGCGGGGCCGACTGGACGGGAGCTCCGCGAGGCGGGCTTCGCCAAGGCCGGCGGCTCCTGCAAGAAGATGAAGATGAAAAAGTAGAGGTCGATCACGCCGGGCCCGACCCTCCGGGGCGCCCTGGCGTGTCGACTTTCGCCTGGGCCTGCTACCTTTCTCGGCCCATGACCAGCTTCCCTGCGCTGCTCCTGCGGGCCGACACGATCTCCGCTCAAGGGGCGTTCGCGGAGGCCCAGGCCGACTTCTTTGATCCCGACCCGGACACACTCCGGGCCCTCCGCGATCGCCTCGAGGCCACCCGCAGCGGGGTCGTCGCCCACTTCTACATGGACCCGGAGCTGCAGGGGATCCTCTACGGGACGCAGTGGCCCAACATCCACATCTCGGACTCGCTGGTGATGGCGGATCGGGCGATCGCGATGGCCGAGAACGGAGCGGCGAACGTCGCCGTCCTCGGCGTCGACTTCATGGCGGAGAACGTCCGGGCGATGCTCGACGCCGCGGGCCACGGCGATGTCGGGGTCTATCGCGTCCGCGCCGAGGCGATCGGCTGCTCCCTCGCAGAGTCCGCGGAGGCGCTCGCCTACGGCGCCTATCTCGAGCGGGCCGCGGCGACGCCGAACTCGATCCACGTCGTCTACATCAACACGAGCCTGCGGACCAAGGCGCACGCCCACCTCAAGGTGCCGACGATCACCTGCACCTCGTCGAACGTCCTGCAGACGATCCTCCAGACCTTCGCCCAGGAGCCCGAGGCCCACGTTTGGTTCGGCCCGGACACCTACATGGGCGAGAACTTGGCGCGGATGCTCGAGGCGATCGGGGCGATGACCGACCCGGAGATCGCCGCGATCCACCCCGGCCACAGCCGCGGCTCGATCGCCGCCCTGCGCGAGCGCTTCCACTACTTCGAGGCCGGAAACTGCGTGGTCCACCACATGTTCGGCGCCCAGGTCGTCGAGCGGATCCAGGCGGAGTACGGGCCGGACACCCACATCACGGCCCACCTCGAGGTGCCCGGCGAGATGTTCGGCCTCGCCTTGGCGGCGAGCCAGCGCGGCCAGGGCGTCGTCGGCTCGACCTCGGACATCCTCCGCTACATCCGCGGGAAGGTCGCAGAGGCCGGGGCCGCGGCGGACGAGCAGCGCCTGCGCTTCATCCTCGGGACCGAGGCCGGGATGGTCACGGCGATCGTCCACGATCTCCGGCCGACCCTCGCCGCCCACCCGCAGATCACGGTCGAGATCATCTTCCCCGTAGCGAGCGAGGCGATCGCGATCACCGGCGACAGCGAGCTGCCGGTGGTCCCGGGCGTGGCCGGCGGCGAGGGCTGCTCGACCGCGGGGGGCTGCGCCACCTGCCCGTTCATGAAGATGAACAGCATCGACGCCTTGATGGACGTCCTCGATCGCATCGCCGCGGACGATGACGGCCTCGACGGCTTTGAGCCCCGCAAGTACCTCGAGCTCGTCGGCGGCGAGACCGTCGCCACCGTCGGCTCGCGCCCGATCCTCCACATGCGCAGCTTCCAGCGGACCGGAGAGGTGCCCGCGGAGCTTCTCCAGGCCGCCCGCGGCAAGACCGCCGGTTAGCCGCCGGTTCGCCGCCGGTTCGCCGCGGAGGACCGAGGAGAGGCCGAGCCGCGGCTTGGCCGAGGGCTTCGCCCGGCGTCGCCGGTTGACCGCATGGCGCGGGCATGCTCCCATCCGCCCGCGCCATGCCTGAGCCCGAGCAAAGCCCCAAGAAGGTCTACTTCGTCTCCCTCGGTTGTCCGAAGAACCAGGTCGACACCGAAGTGATGCTCGGCCTCGTCCGCGCCCGCGGTCATCAGCTGGTCGACAACGCCGAGGACGCCGACACCCTCGTCGTCAACACCTGCGGCTTCATCGACGACGCCAAAGAGGAGTCGATCGACACGATCCTGGAGCTCGCGCAGGCGAAGAAGACCGGGCCGCGCAAGAGCCTCGTCGTCACCGGCTGCCTGAGTCAGCGCTACCCCGACGAGCTCGCGCGCGAGATCCCGGAGGTGGACCACATCCTCGGCTCCGCCGACATGCTCGGGCTCGAGAAGGTGCTCGAGGGTAGCGCGGGTCGCATGGCGGTCACGCCCCTGAGCCGCCGCTCCTACCTCTACGATCACAACACGCTGCGCCAGGTGAGCGGCCGGCCGCACGCCGCCTACGTCAAGATCGCCGAGGGCTGTGACCGTCCCTGCGCGTTCTGCATCATCCCCAAGCTCCGCGGGCCACAGCGCAGCCGCAGCGTCGCCTCCCTCGTCGCCGAGGTCGAGCACCTCGTCGCCCAGGGCACCCGCGAGATCTGCCTCGTCGCCCAGGACCTCACCACCTACGGCACCGACATCGACGGCAAGCCGACCCTCGAGAGCCTGCTCGACGCGCTCGGCGGGATCGACCTGCTGCGGTGGATCCGGCTCCACTACGCCTTCCCGACCACCGTCACCGACGGCCTTATCCAGCAGATCGCCCACCACCCGAAGGTCGCCTCCTACATCGACGTGCCGCTCCAGCACGTCGACACCGAGGTCCTCCGGCGGATGCGTCGCGGCTACACAGAGAAGGTCGTGCGGACCATGGTCGATCGCCTGCGGGCGCAGTCGAACTACATCTACCTCCGCACAACGTTGCTCGTCGGCCACCCCGGCGAGACCGAGGACGCCTTCCGCCGCCTCTACGATTTCGTCGAGGAGGGAGAGATCGACCACCTCGGGGTCTTCCCCTGGTCGAAGGAGGACGGCACCGCCGCTGCGCTCCTCCCCGGCCGCGTCGACCCGGACATCGCCGACGAGCGCCGCCTCGCCCTCTTGGAGCTCCAGGACGAGATCCGCGCCCGCAAGCACCAGGCGATGATCGGCAAGATCCTCCCGGTGATGATCGACGGGATCAGCGAGGAGAGCGAGCACCTGCTCGACGGACGGCACGAGGGACAGGCCCCGGGGATCGACGGCAAGGTGATCCTCACCGACGGCAGCGTCGCGGCTGGCGAGATCGTCGACGCCCGGATCACCCAGGCCGACACCCACGATCTCGTCGCGACGCTCGACCTCAGCCTGAGCGCCGCGGAGTAGCCTCCGCGAGCGTCGCGGCCGGGCGATCGTCGGCATCGACGGTGAACGGTCTGGGCCGAGCGAGCTCCCAGAAGAAAGCCCACCCAGGAGAGTCCCCGCGGTGGGCGTTCGCCGGCTCCACCAGGACCGTACTCAGGCGAGCGTTCATCGTCGACGCGGATAATCGCCCCGATATACGGGCAAAGCTCCCTCGAGCCGTCTGGGCCGAGCAAAGCGCTCGCGGGACAGCCCCGCGAGCGCCCAGAAGAGAGCCCACCCAGGGAGCCCCCTCGGCGGGCGTTCGCCGGCTCCTGCAGGACCGTGCTCAGGCGAGCGCGACCAGGTAGACGAGCCACGACTCTTGATTCTCGTCGAGCTCGGTCACCTCGACGTACTCGCCGGTGCCCGACATCATCGCGTCCTCGTCGTCCTCGTCGTCGTCCTCGTCGGCCTCGACCTCCTCCCAGAACACCCGGACATCGGCGAAGCCCGCCTCTAGGAGGAGCTCGCGCAGCTCGGGGATCGTCCACAGGCGCCACTCGTAGGTGAAGGCCTTCTCGATCCGCGAGCCGTCGTCGAAGTCGAAGTGAATGTGGCAGGTCGTCGAGTGATCGAGCGGGTTGTAGCGCTCCTGATCCCAGACGTAGGTGAAGCCGTCGAGCTCGCGCTCCTCCTCGAGGATGTCGATCGCCTCGGTGCCGCCGTAGAGCTCGGCGATGAAGATGCCGTCCTCCTTGAGACCCCGCCGCGCCGCCTCGAAGTAGCCGCGCAGCGCCTCACGGGTGGTGAAGACGCAGTAGGAGAAGTTCATCGCGCAGGTGATGTCGACGGGCGCGGCCTCGGCCTCGCGAACATCCCCCTCGATGAGCTCTAGCCTGTCGCCGAGCTCCTCGCGGACCGGGTCGATGTTCCGCTCGCGGCCCCAGCCGAGGGTCGCGCCGTCGAGGTCGACGCCGACCGCTGTCCGCTCGGGGTCGCTCATGCACCACGTCGTCGCCAGCAGGGCTGTGCCGCAGAAGTCCTCCCGCAGGCGGAGCGCCGGCCGATTGCGGAGCTGCTCGAAGCGATCGGTGAAGAACTCCACGTCGGCGTCCGGCGACTGCACGGCCCGCTGGTAGAGCTCGTGACGGTCGGCCTCCTGCGCCATCGTCTTGGGCCGGTGCATCCTGTTTTGCTTCTTCTTGTGACGCATCGCGAATCTCCTCAGAGTTCGGACCTCAGGCATCGGGTATCAGGCCTCGGCGGCCATGTAGGTCCACCAGATCTCTTGGTTCTCGACGAACGAGGGCTCGTAGAACACCCCCGTACCGTCGCCCTCGCGGTCGGTCTTCTCCCAGTAGAAGTGGACCTTGGAGAAGCCTGCCTCGAGGAGCAGCTCGCGCAGCTCCGGGGCGGTCCACAGGCGCCAGTCGTAGGTGTAGGCGCGGCGGATCTCAGACCCGTCGGGGAAGACGAAGTGGATGTAGCAGAGCAGCTCGTGGGTCCGGGCGTTGAAGCGCGCCTGCTCCCAGCGATAGATGAAGTCGCCCTGATCGTTGTCGGTGACCCCCTCGATCATCGACTCCATGCCGCCGAGAAGATCGATGAAGAAGAGCCCCTCCTTGTCGAGGCCGGCGCGAGCGGCCTCAAAGTACTCGCGGAGCTCCGCCCGGGTCTTGAAGCAGTTGTAGGAGAAGTTCAGGCCGCAGGCGAGATCCGCCTTTGGACCGCGGGGCTCGCGGACGTCGCCGTGGACGAGGGCGATCCGGCTCGCGACCTCTTCACCGGCCGGCTCGATCCACCGGCGCGTGCCCCAGTCCATCGTCTCCTGGCAGAGATCGACGCCCACGGCTGTCCGCTCGGGCATGCTCTGCGCCCACGCGTGACAGAGCGCCGCCGTCCCGCAAAAGTCCTCCCGCAGGCGGAGCGCGTCGCGGCCGCGAAGACGGCGATAGACCCTGGAGAAGAAGCGGACATCTCGCTCCGGATCCTGCACGGCCTGTTCGTAGAGGGCGTGACGATCGGCCTGCGAGGCCATCGTCCTTCGGAGTGTCGACTCAGCGCGTGACATGCGGGCGCGAAAGGTACCAGCGTCCGCGGCCGCCATCTACCTATCCCGGGATCCCTCGCCGACGCTGCGCTGCGAACGGTTCAGGCCCCATCGACATCGTCCAGGATGACCTGGGCGACCCTAACGACCGTGAAGCGCCGAGAGACCGTCGTAGGCCTCTGTGATCTTGCGGGCGACCTCCGTGGCCGCCTTGTACTTCTCGGGGTCCTGGGCGAACCGGTCCGGGTGATACATCTTCACCAGCCGCCGGTAGGACTTGCGGATCGTGTCGAAGTCCGCGCCGGGCTCGAGCTCGAGGGTCTTGTACCAACGCAGCCGCTGCTCGACCGGGTCGGCGCCGGCGGGCATGTTCCCGGCCTTCGCCTGCGCCGCCTCGTAGGCCCGCTCCCACGCGTCTTCGGCGACGTCGCGGACTCGGCGGGCGCTGCGGCCTGCCTTCGCCCCGACGGTGTCCTTCGCCAGCTCATCGTCGAGCGCCTGGCGCTCCTCCTCGGTCAGCCCCTCGAAGAGATCAGAGCCTCCGCGGAAGGTCGTGCGAAAGTCGCTGACGTTCGCACGCGCGAGGTCCAGGAGGCGCTTACCGATCGACACAGGGCAACTATGGCTGGGTTTTTCGCCGCCGGCAATCGGCGATCCGGGATCTCCACCGCGCGCGATCGGGCCCCTGAGCCGGCGTGAGGCGTATCAACCCCTCGCGCTCAGGGATGAGGAGCGTCGCCTAGAAGTCCTCGTACTCGGGCTCCGGCTCCTCAGACGGCTCACCGACGCCGAATTCCGGAATCTCCTGGATCGACGAGAGGCTGAGCTCCGAGGTCATCGACGCCGACGGGTCGTCGTCGTCGTCGTCGTCGTCGTCCTCGAGCATCGCCAGCTCCTCCGCGGTCAGCTCGCGAATTCGCAGGGCCTGCTGGCTCTCGTCCGCGGCGGCCGCACGGGCTTGGGAGACGACGTCGGCGAGGCGGAGCGCCATCTCGGGCGAGACATCGCTGAACTCGACGCCCATCCCCCGCGGATCGTCGCCGTGATAGACCACGCGGCCGGTCGCGGCGATCACCACGGGATCGTCCAGGAGCACGGTGAAGCGCAGATCGACGGTGGTCCCCTTCGGCAGGCGCTGGCGGCTCTGGATGAACCCCCCCGTCTCGCTGATGTTCGAGACGTGGATCACCGATCCCGGCGGGAGGCTCGAGAACTCGTAGTTGATCGGGAAACGCTCGGCTCTGCGCCGCTCGTCATTCTCATCCTCGTACTCGATCGTCGACATCTCGCCTCTCCCCGCAGGCTAGCGCCTCTGGCTCAGCTCTGCATCTTGTTGCGAGAGCGGATCTCGTAGTGCTCGATATGGAAGTCGCGGCGAGGATTGATCTCGATCCCCTTCTGGACCCGCTTGACCATATTGTCGACCGCTACGGTCTCCGGACCGTTCATCACCGCCGCCACCGCTGGCGAGGCGTTGACGACGATCGTGTCGCCGCTGAGGTGCTTCGCCTCACGGCGAACCTCGCGGAGGATCTCGTAGCAGATGCTCGACGCGCTCTTCGTGTAGCCCTTGCCCTTGCAGGTGTCGCAGGGCGCGGTCAGGAGGCGGAGCAGGCTCTCCTTGGTCCGCTTCCGGCTCATCTCGACGAGGCCCATCTCCGAGATCTTGGTGATGTGGGCCTTGGCACGATCGCGGCGCAGGCTCTCCTGGAGCTTGCGGTAGACCTTGCGCCGGTTGGACTCCTTGTCCATGTCGATGAAGTCGATGATCACCAGGCCGCCGAGGTTGCGCAGGCGGAGCTGATCGGCGATCTCGCCGGCCGCCTCCATGTTGGTCTGCGTGATCGTCTCCTCGAGGGTCTTCCCCTTGGAGCCGACGAACTTGCCGGTGTTGACGTCGATCGCGGTCAGGGCCTCGCCCTGGTCGAAGATCAGGGAGCCGCCGCTCTTGAGCGGGACCTTGCGCTCGAGGGCGCGGTTGATCTCCCCCTCGATCCCGTAGCCGTCGAAGATCGGCTCACGACCCGAGTAGAGCTCGATCTTGCTGACGTAGTCCGGCATGAACGTCGAGACGAAGCGGACGAGGCGCTCGTGCTCGACCCGGTCGTCGACGATCACGCGATCGAGCTCGGGCGAGAGATGATCGCGGACCACCCGGAGCATCAGGTTGAGGTCGCGATAGAGCACCACCGGCGCCCGGTGCATCCGCTCGTTCACCTCGATGTTCGCCCAGAGCCGGAGGAGGTAGTCCATGTCGGCGCGGACCTGGCCGTTCGAGGCGTGCTCGGCGACGGTCCGGACGATGAAGCCAGCGCCCTGCGGGCGCATCTGGTCGACGAGGCGACGGAGTCGCTTGCGATCGCGGTCCGCCGCGATCCGCCTGGAAATGCCGATGTGGCTGACCGTCGGCATGAAGACGACGTTCCGGCCCGGCAGGGAGATGTAGGTCGTGATCCGAGCGCCCTTGCTCGAGATCGGGTCTTTTACGACCTGGACGAGGATCTCTTGGCCAGGACGGACGAGGTCGGCGATGTTCGCCGGCTTGCCGGTGCGTCTCGGCATCCCCTCGTCGTCGCCGACCGACTGGTCGCCGGTGCTGCTCTTTGTGGCGATATCGCCGGCGTAGAGGAAGGCTGCCTTCTCCTCGCCGATGTCGACGAACGCCGCCTGCATCCCCGGGAGCACCCGGAGAACCTTTCCTTTGTAGACATTCCCAACGGTCCCCCGCTCGCGCTCTCGCTCGATGTAGAGCTCGCTGAGGATGCCGTTTTCGATCAACGCGACCCGGGTTTCCGGGCCGTCCCCGCTTACAACGATGACGGAATCAGACACGGTAGCTGCGCAGTCCTAACACACTGGGGCGGTCGCGTGACAAGCGTGGATCGCAGCCCCCAGCGATCCCGACCCGAGGTCCACTCGCGCAGGGGTCGCGCCGGGGCCCGGTGAGAGGAAACCCGCCCCGAGCGGAGCCACTACGCCGCGATAGCCTCCCGCCGGGCCTTCCCCGGGCCCCCCGTCTCCGGTAGTGTCTCCCGACTATGGCGTCGAACTACCTGCCCGGGATCTTCAAGACCACCAAAGCCCTCCCCGGCCACGAGCCGCAGGTGCAGCCGGGAATGCTGATCCTGATCCGTACGGACGGCGAGTTTGCGCCGGCCTCGGTCCTGCTTCCCGTCCAGAACACCAACAATCAGTGGCGATTCCAGATGCCGGGGATCAAGGTCCCCAACCCGGACTTCGGCTGGGCCAGCACCCTGGTGAAGCTCCCGCACGAGGGCTTCTACAGCCTCACGCGCGAGTACTCCTTCCCGAACGGTGGCCGCTGGCTTGAGAACGCGATCGTCCAGCTCGGCTACACCCGCGCCGGCGATCCGATCCTCTTCATCGCCCAGCGCCGCAGCCCGCTGGTCTCCAACGACCTCTGGTTCAGCGACAAGGGCGTCCGCCTCACCCTCGAGGAGGCCCAGAGCCTGATCAAGCCGCTCGCCTGGTACCAGGAGCCCGAGAAGAAGGCCAACTAGGCCAACTAGGCCGAGAGGCCCGAGAGGCCCGAGCCTCCTCCTTGAGAAGGCCCGCCTTCGCCCGGGACGACCCGGGACCTGCGACGCCCGTAGCCCGGCTCCTCTGTGGACCTGGACTGCGGGCGAAGCGCGTTTTTGGACCTCAGAAGGGCTACTCTTCGGAGATCTCTTCGCCGACCTCGACGCGGATGCTCTGGCCCTTGGCCCCCCGCGCCTGGATCGACTGGAGGAACATCGCCGAGAACCCGCCGACGTTGATCCAGCCCTCGTCCGAGTCGGCGACCACCGACCCCAGGACCTTGATCTGGAGCGGCACCGCCGGGGTCACCCGCAGCCCGCTCCGCTTCCAGTAGAAGAAGGGGCTGTTCCAGATCGAGTCGATGGTCTCCCACTCGCCGTCGCGCTTGAAGGTGTGGGTGGTGATGTGGAGTTCCATCGCCCGCAGGTTCTAGCCCCTCGGCGGCGACGCTGACAAGGAGGTGCGACAATCTGCAGGTGGGGCGCGATGTCGGCAGCGACGGCTTTGACGTGGTCATCATCGGCGCAGGCGTCGTCGGCACGGCGATCGCGGCCGCCCTCAGCGGGCCCGCGCGCTCGGTCCTCGTGATCGAGCGCTCCCTCAAGGAGGGGAGCGGCGTCACCAGCCGCAACAGCGGGGTGATCCACAGCGGGCTCTACTACCCGCCGGGATCCATCAAGGCAGAGAGCTGCCTTCGCGGACAGGCGCTCCTCTACGAGTGGTGCGCGCGCGAAGGGGTCGCGCATGCGCGGACGGGCAAGCTCATCGTCGCCCGGCGGCCAGGGGACCTCGGCGACCTCGAGGCGTTGGCGAAGAACGCGACGGCCGCAGGAGCGACCGGGATAGAGCTGATCGACGGGAGAGCTGTCGCCGCGCTCGAGCCGTCGATGCCCCCCTGCGCAGGCGCGCTCCTCTGCCCGAAGACCGGGATCGTCGATCCCCACGGGCTCACGCGCTCGCTCCGCGCGGCGGCGGAGCTTCGCGGCGCAGTCTTCGCGATGGGGACGACCATCACCGGGCTGCGCGCGACGAGCTCGGGAGTCGTCGTCGAGAGCGGCGAAGATCGGCTGCTCGCTAGCGTCGTCGTCAACTCCGCGGGCCTCGAGGCCGACCGGCTCGCGGCGATGGTCGGCGTCCGTGACCGACCGATCTACCCCTGCCGCGGCGACTACTTCCGCCTCTCCGGCGCCCGCGGCCGCTACCGCCGGCTGATCTACCCGGTCCGCCGGCGCGGCGCCGCCGGCCTCGGCGTCCACCTGACCCTCGAGCTCGACGGTGGGGTGCGCCTCGGGCCGGACGCGCACTACGTCGACGATCGCGACGACTTTTCGCCCGCGCCGGAGAAGCACAGCGCCTTTCTCCGGGCCGCGGAGGAGCTCCTCGGACCTGTCGATCCGGAGCGCCTGCGCTACGACGGCTGCGGCATCCGGCCGAAGCTGCGACCACCGGACGAGCTAGAGGAGCGAGACTTCGTCATCCTCGAGGAGCCTGCCGGCTGCCTGCACCTCCTCGGGATCGAGTCGCCGGGGCTCACCGCTGCGCTCGCCCTCGCGGAGCGGGTCGCCTCACGCCTCGGGGCTAGCTCGCTCCGAGGCGGCTAGACCGGGGCGACATCGGCGACACAACCACGCGACCACGCCGATCACGCCGATCACGGCTCGACGCGGACGCACACCCCGGCGCTCCTCTCGTTTCGGCCTTGCGTGGATGGCTGCGGGCAGCCCGGGTCGACCTCGCGGACGACTCGACAACGCCGATCACCGCCGATCACCGCCGATCACCGCCGATCACCGCCGATCACCGCCGATCACCGCGGACGCACACCGCGGTGCTCCTCTCGCTCCGGCCCTATCGTCGACCGCGCGGATGGCTTCGAGCAGCCGACCTCTCGGCCGACTCGCCGACGCCGATCAGGGCCGCTCGATGCGGACGAGCGCCGCCGTGATGTTGTCGTTGCCGCCGTTGTCGTTGGCGGCGCGGATGAGCTGTGAGCAGCCCGAGTCGAGGCTCTCCTTGCTCATGATGATCTCGAGCATCTCGGGATCGGTGAGCATCCCGCTCAGCCCGTCGGAGCAGAGCAGGAAGAGATCGCCGGTGCGGTACTCGTCGATGATCACGTCGACCGCGACCTGCTCCGCGAGCCCGAGGGCGCGGACGACGACGTTCTTCTGCGGGAAGTCGCCCATCTCCTCCGCCGTCATCTCCCGCATCCGCATGAAGTCGTTCTCCAGCGAGTGATCCTCGGTGATCATCTGGATCCGCTGCTCGCGGATCCGGTAGACCCGGCTGTCGCCGACGTGGCCGACGTAGAAGCGCCCCTGCGAGAAGAAGGCGGCGACGACGGTGCAGCCCATGCCCTTCTTGGCCGAGTCGGCTGACGCGGTCTCGAAGATCTTCGCGTTCGCGAGCTTGATCCCGGTGGCCATCCGCGCCCGCTCGACGTCCAGCATCGGCAGGCGGATAGGCCAGGACGGAGGCGACGACTTGGCGGTCGCCCGGTAGAACTCGTCGAGGGTCTCCACCGTGATCCGCGAGGCGACATCGCCGGCGGCGTGGCCACCCATGCCGTCCGAGACCACGGTCATCGCCATCTCCGAGGGGACCAGGAGGCTGTCCTCGTTGTGCGCGCGGACCAGCCCGATGTCGGTCCTGCCGGCGAAGCGGATGCGATGAGGTCCGACCGTAAAGGAGATGCTCATGCCGCCGAAAACGTAGCAGGACGACGCCCCCGAGGGCTAGCAGACGGCGGCAAAAGTCCCGCGCGCTCGCGCATGCCCCGGACACGCCCCCGCAGACCCGGGCCCATCATCTGCGATCGCGATGTTCGCGATGTTCGCGATGTTCGCCATGTTCGCGATGTTCGCCAGGTCTACGGGCGGCAGCCTGCGGGCGGTGGCCGGACAGGGGCGGCTCCGGTCGGCGGCCGTGCTGAGCGCCCACTGCCCGGTCGGTCCGGGGCACGCGCGAGCGCGCGGACCCTCGCCAGCGGTCCTGGGGGGCCACAGCGACGGCAAACGGCAAGAGCGAGGGAGGGCGACGAGGAGGGCCCCCCGACGAGGTGACGGAATGCGCGATTCGGGATAGACCTTGGATGATGGCGTCTTCGTCTGGAGCCCAAGCGGCCGAGCTGAGCCGGATCGGCCTCCCCCGGCTGATGTTCGCGCTCCTCCGTCAGCGCTTCACCGGCATGGTCACCCTGCCGCAGGAGCTACCCCACCCGGCGCGACGGACGATCTGGCTCCGCGGCGGCATGCCCCTCTTCACCGACTGGGAGAGCCCCCGCGATCGCCTCGGCCAGATCCTCGTCGAGCGTCGGCTGATCACCGCGGCCCGGTGCGGCCGCGCGCTCCACGAGCGCGACCCGAGCGAGCGGCTCGGCCAGGTCCTGGTCCGCAAGGGCTGGATCGACGCGAACGCCCTCGGCCTCGCCCTCCGGCTCCAGTGCGCGCGCAAGCTGGTCGACTGCTTCTCGCTCCGCAAAGGGCGGGTGCGGATCATCCCTCACGAGGATCTCAGCGACATCCGTCGCGACCTGATCGCGCCGGTGAACGTGCTCGAGCTGATCCTCGCCGGCGTCGGCACCCACTACGACGAGGGCCGAGTCTTCACCGAGATGGGCGCGGCCGCGCAAGGGCCTCTCCGCGCGAGCTCCTCGCTCGCCCGCTACCGCGCTCAGTTCGGCTTCCGACCCACCGACGAGGCCGTCCTCGCGCCCCTCCAGCAGGGCTCGCGGCTCAACCATCTGCTCCGCCTCGGCGATCCGCCGCCGACCCGGATCGCCCAGCTCATCTACACCCTCTGGGCCTGCCAGATGCTCCGCGTCGGCTCCAGGGCCCTCCGCGGCTGGGGGGCGCCCACCGGCTCGCAGCCCTCGCTGAGCAAGCGCGCCGAGGCCGAGGAGCTCACCCCAGAGGCCCACGCCGCCACCTTCATGGCGGAGCTCGGCGAGCTCGAGGCGAGGATCGCCGTCGGCGCGCACCCCTTCGACCTCCTCGGCGTGCCGCTGACCGCAAGCCGCGAGGAGATCCGCCGCGCGTGGCGGGGACAGGGGGCGAAGTTCCACCCCGACGCCCTCGCCCGCCAGGGCTTCGCTCACCTCCGAGACCGTGCGACCGACGTCTTCGCCTGCCTGAGCGAGGCCCACAAGACCCTGACCAACCCCACCCTCCGCGAGCGGATCACCGCGGAGATCGCCGCCGGCCACAGCCGCCAGCGCGGCCGTCGGTCCACCGCCTCCGCGAACTCTTGAGTCGAGGTCGAGACGACCGCGCTGGGGTCCGAGGCGGGCGTGCTCTCGTCGGGGTCCTCGCTAGTCGCGAACGGCGAAGACCCGCTGTCTCGGGCCTCCCCGGGCCTTTGTTCAGGACCGGGGAGGCGTCGTTCGCAAAGAACGGGCGGAGCAGATAGGAGCAGACTTGCCCCGTGCCGACTTGCCCGTTTCGAAACCCATTAAGCCATCTCCCCCCTTCGCCGCTAAACCACGATGTCGATCGAGGCCTTTCCTCGAGAAGATCGGAGCCGTCGGAGGGCGGGCCTCAACCCGCCCCGGGAACGCCACCAGCTCCTAGGAGCTCGCGCGGCGCCGGGCCTTCTCGTCGATCCCGCTGAGGCCGAGGCGCTCGCCGAGGACGTCGCGGACAGCGGCGATGTCGAGCCCCTTCGCCGCGAGCCCCACCATCGTGTGGAAGAGCAGGTCCGCGGCCTCGGCCTTGATGTGCTCTAGATCCTCAGCCTGGGCGCAGAGGGCCTCGATGAGCTCCCCCGCCTCCTCTTCGATCTTCGCCGAGATCGCCGCAGGTCCCCGCTCGATCAGGCTGCGGACGTAGCTCTTGCCGTCGGGGTTGGTCGTACCCCGCCCCGCCTTCCGATCCTCGATCACCTCCGTCAAACGATCCAAGATCGACATCGCCGAGGGCGGACCGTCATCGACGACCCGCAGCTCGTCGTCGACCGTGCCGGTCGCGACCCGATAGAAGCAGCTCGCCCGCCCGGTGTGACAGGTCGGGCCGCGGGGCAGGGCTCGGATCACCAGCGCGTCGCCGTCGCAGTCGACCCAGAGCTCGACGAGATCGAGCGTGTTCTTCGAGCTCTCCCCCTTCTCCCAGAGGCAGCTCCGCGAGCGGCTCCAGAAGGTGACCCGTCGCCGCTCGAGCGTCCGCGCCAGCGCCTCCTGGTTGACCATCGCCACCATCAGCACCTGGCCGCTCTCCGCGTGCTGAACGACCGCGGTGACGAGGCCGCGCTCGTCGGGCTTGAGCGCCGACCAGATCCGCGGGGCGTCCATGGCGTCACACGTGCGAGGCGAAGCGGCTGGGCTCGGGGGGACGGACCGGCACTCCCTTTTCCTGGAGATAGGCCTTCGCCTCGCCGATCGTGAAGAGGCCAAAGTGGAAGATCGAGGCGGCCAGCGCAGCGTCAGCGCCAGCGCAGCCCTCCGCGTCGGCGAGCCCCTCGCGCAGGTGCTCGAGGGAGCCGACGCCGCCGCTGGCGATCACCGGGATCGGCACGCGCCTGGAGATCTCGCGGGTGATCCAAAGGTCGTAGCCGTCGCGGGTGCCGTCGCGGTCCATGCTCGTCAGCATGATCTCCCCAGCGCCGAGCTCTGCGACCTCTTCGCACCAGCGGATCGCGTCCAGACCGGTCGAGCGACGACCGCCGTGGATCACCACCTCGTAGAGCGGCTCGACGTCCCCGGGCCGCGCGGGCATCCGCCTTACGTCGACCGCGGCGACGATGCACTGCGAGCCGTAGCGGGCCGCGAGCTCGCTGATGAGCCTGGGGTTTGTGACGATCGCCGAGTTGATCGCGACCTTGTCGGCGCCGGCGACCATCAGCCTGCGCACGTCCGCCTCGCGGCGGATCCCGCCGCCGACGGTCAGCGGCGCGAAGGTCTGACGGGCGACCCGGCGGACGACGTCGACGAAGGTCGCCCGCCCCTCGACGGTCGCCGTGATGTCGAGCATGCAGATCTCGTCCGCACCTTGGGCGTCGTAGGCCCGGCAGGCCTCGACCGGGTCACCGCCGTCGCGGAGGCCGACGAAGTGGACCCCCTTGACGACCCGTCCGTCCTTGATGTCCAGGCAGGGGATAATTCGTCGCTTCAGCATCGCCCGAGCGCCTCCTCCAGGACTACGGAGCCCTCGTAGAGGGCCCTCCCGAGCACGACCGCCTGGACGCCCGCGTCGCGGAGCGCTGTCAGGTCGGCGAGGGAGCCAACACCACCGCTGGCGATCACCGGGATCGAGAGCTCCGCCTGGAGCCGAGCGGTCGCCTCTACGTTCGGTCCTCCCTGGAGGCCGTCACGGGCGATGTCGGTGAAGAGCAGGGCCCCGGCGCCCCAGGTCTCCGCGTCGCTCGCGAGATCCGCCGCCCGCAGCTCGCTCTGCGAGGTCCAGCCGTGGGTGGCGACGATCCCGTCACGAGCGTCGATCGCGATCACGAGCCGCCCGGGGTGGCGACGGCAGAGGTCTGCGACCAGCTCCGGCTCGCGGACCGCGAGCGTGCCGATGATCACGAGATCTGCCCCGGCCTCGAGCATGGCCTCGATCGCCGCCTCGCTGCGGATCCCGCCGCCGACCTCGATCTCGACCCCGCGCCCGTGGGCGCGGGCGATCATCGCCCGGACGAGCTCCCCCTGGCCGGTCCCCCCAGCGAGCGCACCGTCGAGGTCGACGACATGGATCCTCCGGGCCCCCGCGGCCGCGAACTGGTCGACGAGCTCAAGCGGGGCGTCGCTGTAGACGGTCATCCGCCCTGGATCTCCCTCCGCGAGGCGAACAGCCTGGCCTCCGCGGAGATCGACGGCCGGGATGATGATCATCCCCGGCCCCCGAGGATGAACGAGCGGAGGAAGCGCAGCCCAGCCCACTGGCTCTTCTCCGGGTGGAACTGGCAGCCGATGATGTTGTTGTGGGAGATCGCCGCCGGGAACTCGAGGGTCCCGTAGCGGGTCGTCCACATCACGTCGTTCGGATCGACGCCGTCGACGTAGTAGCTGTGGGAGAAGTAGAAGTGCTCGTCGATCGGGTGGACGTCGTTCCAGCCGACGTGGGGGATCTTCAGCGGCCGCGTCCCGGGGAAGGAGGTCATCCCCGAGGGGAAGCGGCGGACATGCCCGGGGAGGACGCCGAGGCCTCGCTGGCCGCCGTTCTCCTCGCTGTCTTCGAAGAGGAGCTGCATGCCGACGCAGATCCCGAGGTAGGGATCGCCACGACCGATGACCACACGAATCGCCGCACCGAGCGCGCCGTCGACGATCTCGTTTGTGACCTCGCCAAACGCGCCCTGACCGGGGAAGACCAACATGCGCGCCGCCGCGATCCGGTCAGGATCGCCCGTGACGACGACTGCGGCCCCCACCTGGACCATCGCGCGTTCCACGCTATCCAGGTTGCCGAGATTGGCATCGACCACGGTGACTTCGCGGGGCATGGGACCCTGGAGTTATCGCATGCAGGCTGGTCACCGATCAATGCACTTGACAGTGCAATCGACAATGCGCTCGCGATGCGCACCTACACCAGCCTATGTCGAGCGTCGGTCTCTCGTCCGACCCCCGCGGACTGTTCGATCAGTCAGCCGACGACGGCGGCGACGATCCTGGCGGAGCTGCGCCCGGGGCCGGCGACCCCTCAGGGAGCGCCTCATCTCCGGGCTCGCCTCGGATCTCGGCGTCGCCCTCGACCTCAGCCACCGCGGCCTTCGGGTCCTTCTCGAGCTTCGCCGCCGGATCGCGGTCGAGGTGGATCATCGTGTAGACCGCCGCGATCACCAGGACGACCATCACGCTGAGGACCTGGAACGAGACCGTGATGAAGAGCGGGATCTCGCCGTCGAGGAGCTTTCTCCGGCGGATCTTCTTGGCGACCTTCTCGAAGAAGTCCGGCGGCGCCTCGACCTCGGGGAGCCCCTGGACCAGCTGGAGCACCTGCCGGAGGTCGCTCAGCTCCTCTTGGGTCTCCGGCGAGTCGGCGAACATCGCCTCAAACGCCTCGCTCTCCTCCGCGTCCATCTCATGGTCGAGATAGGCGGTCATCAGCTCTTCTGCGCTGTTGGTCTCGCTTTGGGCCATGGTCGGTGCTCAGGAGGTGAGGGGGTGAGGGACAGTGAGGAACGGTGGTGCTCGTCGGCTTGGGTAGCGTAGGTCGTGTCACCAGGGCTGCCCAGGGGGTCAGCGCAGATAGGACTTCATCCGCTCTTTGAGGGCGACCCGCGCGCGATGCAGCCGTGACTTCACGGTCCCCGCCGGCAGGCCGGTGATCCGCATGATGTCGGCGTAGGGGAGCCCCTCGATGTCCCGGAGGACGATCAGGAGCCGGTGCTCCTCGTCGAGGTTGGCGAGCTCGCGCTGGATCGCTCGCTGCAGGCGTTGCCCCTGGATCATCGCCTCAGGACCGGGCACCTGGCTCTGCAGGCTGTGCAGGGCGCCGCCCTCCCGCGAGGGCATCTGCGCCTCGGTGTTGTCGTCGACGTCCACCCGCGTGTTGAAGTGGCGCCCCTTGAGGTACTTGATCCTGTTCTTACAGGTGTTGCTGGCGACCCGGTAGAGCCAGGTGTAGAAGCGACCCTCGCCGCGGTACGACCCGATCGCCTTGTAGACCGTCAGGAAGACGTCCTGGGCCAGATCCTCCGCCTCCTGGCGGTTGCCGATCATGCGGAAGACCAGGCCGAAGACCCGATTTTGGTAGGTCTGGACCAGCTCTTGAAAGGCCCGCTCATCGCCCGCCTTGAGGCGGCGGACGAGGATCTTGTCGCGCCGATCCTGCTCCATCCGCTGGGCGGTCTTGGCGTCGATGGTGACGCCGCCGGCCTCGTCAGAGGCGGAGCCCCTGTCGCCCTCTTTGGCCGTCGCACCGCCCGTACTCACGTCGGTCACTCTCCATCAGAGTGCTGGCGTTCGACAAGGTTCCCAAAAATCTGTTCGCGGGTGACGCGCAGCGGAGGACGATTCAGCACCAAGGAGCGTCTGCGCCCGTCCGGGGCACTCTCTCGACCGACGCTAGGCCGATCAAAAGCCGGGGTTGAAGCGCAGGCCGATGTTCGCCCCGAGGTACGTCTCTGGGGTCAGCCCGCTCAGATCGCGGCGAAAGCCGACGGTCGCCACCAGCCCCACCTTGCCGGGCGTCGCCTCCTTGACCACGCCTAGACCCGCGCTGATGTAGCCGCGATCGTCCTCCGAGCCGCGGCCGCGGCTGTCCCAGCCGCCGCCGAGGCGGAGCGCCAGCTTGCCGAGGATGTACTCGCCGCTCCCGCCGTAGGTCTTGCGGATGAACTTGTCGTCGGCCGCGTAGGTGGTGACGTCGTAGGCCCCGTCGAAATTGATGCTCAGGCGGAGGCTGCGGAAGGGCAGCACGGCGATGCCGTGGGCGAAGCCCCGCGGATAGTCCGAGATCCGCGGCAGGTGCTTCGGATCAAAGCTCCCCGGCTCGAGCTCAAAGGGGTCGAGCTTGGGCCCGGTGTCGGCGGTGTAGGCCGGCTCCTTCGGCCCGCTGAGGTTGTAGCCGACGACGGCGAGGTTGACCCAGCCGAGGATCGACATGCTCGCGCCGACGTCGACGCCGAAGGCGTGGTGGGTCGGCTGCGCGTCGCGGCGGATCTCGTCGTTGTCGACGAAGCGCAGGCTCGAGTTCTGGTACTTCGGCTTGACGCCGACCACCAGCCAGTTCTTGATGATGATGATGCTGAGCCCGAGCCCGACCTCCTGGGCTCGATGGTTCATCTTCAGCTCGCGGCCGGACTCCGCGCCGAGCTCTTGAAAGCCGACCTTGGGCACCCCGATCATCGTCGAGTAGCCGAGACCGAGGGCGACGCGGGGGCTGTTCATCGAGTCGACCGCGGCGATGCCGAAGCCGTGGCTGTTGCGCTCGATCGCCGCCTGGTAGTCGGTCGCGATCTCGATGCTCCGGCTCATGCTCATCGCCGCGGGGTTGGTGTAGTAGGCCGAGGCTCCCGTCGCAGAGGCCCGCGTCGCCCCCCCGAGGGCGAGGTTGCGCGACCCCTCGAGGCCAGGGTTGGCCGAGGCGGAGGAGGGGGCAACGAGCGCCAGGCTCAGGCACAGACCAAGGCCCAGCCCCAGGCCCAAGCCCAGACCCCGACCCCGAGCCCGACTCCGAAGGGGACGCAGGCAGGTCCGCGCCTGGGAGCGGGGGAGGCGAACGGGAGCAGAGGTGCGAGGGGGAGAGATCATCGAGACTGCCGAGCCCCTCGCCGATACTGCAAGAGTCAGGCCCAGGGCAACCATTCAACAGAGGCGGCCCCGGCGAGGCCCCGCCCGTGATCGTTCGTCACAGCCGGGCGGAGCGCCGTGACGGAGTGTCATGGGCCTCGCCCAGGCCCACGGGCGACTGCGGTAGGCTCCGCCCATGCCCCCGCGACCTCCTCGGCACCTCGCCCAACAACGGCGGCGCTTCCTCCGCGGTCTGGCCGCGGGGAGCGGCGCCCTCGCCCTGGGGCTGCCCGCGCTCCTCCGCGCCGAGGACACCGGCGAGACGATCCTGGAGGAGGCCCGCTCGCGCTTCAACCACATCCGCGTCGGTCAGCGGGGCTCCCTGCGGACGATGTACTTCGTCAGCGACGAGGGGGTCCAGTACATCGAGTCTCGGGTCGACATCAGCCGCCCGCGCAGCCTCGACCTCGACTACTCGCGGACGATGATGGCCGGCTTTCTCCTCCAACCTGCGCCCAAGCGGGTGCTGATGCTGGGCCTCGGCGGCGGGCAGATCTCCAACTACCTCCGCGACCGCTTCCCGGAGGTCGAGATCGACGCGATCGACATCGACCCCGAGGTCGTGCGCCTCGCCCAGCGCTACTTCGACGTCCCCCGCGATGACCCTCGCTACCGCTGCCACGTCGCCGACGGCCGCCTCTTCCTCGAGGAGGCCGCGAAGAAAGATGTCCGCTGGGACATGATCATCCTCGACGCGTTCCGCGGGGTGTTCGTCCCCTACCACCTCAAGACCGCAGAGTTCTACCGGGCCTGCCTCGATCGCCTGAGCCCGCGGGGGGTCGTCGTCGCCAACCTCCACAACGCGACCAAGATGTACCCGCACGACCGCAACACGCTCGCGGCCGTGTTCCCCCAGCGCTACTCCTTCGTCAGCGAGAGCGGCAACCAGACGACCTTCGTCGCCTCCGCGGATCGCCAGCGGGTCGGCGCCTACGAGCTGCGCCGCAACGCCGTCGCCCTCCGCGAACGCTTCGACTTCGACCTCCTCGGCCTCGCCGCCCGCTACTACATGCGGACCGACTGGGAGCTCGAGGCCGAGGTGCTCCACGACGACTTCAAGCCCGCGGACCTCCAGCAGGCCGCCACGCGGCACAACAAGACCTGCATCCGCGACTGCCGCTACAGCAATTAGGAGGTCGTGAGGGTCGTGAGGGTCGTGAGGGTCGTGAGGGTCGTGAGAGTCCCGTGGCTCTCGCGGCCCGCTCGTCCCTCGGCTTCGACGAAATACCGCTGTGACGGGCAGCAACGCGGGTTTCGCCAGAGCCGACCGGAGCCGACCGGCGCCGACCGGGAGCCGACCAGGGCCACCGGAGCACGCACGTGCTCTTGCCACGGCCTCCCAGGGCCCGCCGAGACGACAAGAAGCCGCCAAGCACGGCAGCTGGAGCTGGCCCTTTCATGAGCGGCCTCGCTCCGGTTATCCTGCGCGGCGTGGATGCAGGCCTAGGACAGAGCGCGCTCGCCTGGTGCGCCTTCGCCTACCTCGTGGCGGCGATCCCCTTTGGCCTGATGATCGGCCGCGCCCGCGGCGTCGATATCCGGAAGATCGGCTCGGGCAACATCGGCGCGACGAACGCGGTTCGCGCGCTTGGTCGCAAGTGGGGCCTCGCGGTCTTCGCCCTCGACGTCCTCAAGGCCTTCGCGCCGGTCACGCTCGCCGCTGGGGCGAACGCCCTGGGCGCGCTGCCGGAGCCGGAGCCGGCGCTCGCCTGTGTCGGCGCGGCCGCGACCCTCGGCCACATCTTCCCCGTCTACCTCGGCTTTCGCGGCGGCAAGGGGGTCGCCTGCGCCCTCGGGGTCTTCGCCGCCCTGGTCCCGGCCGCGGGGGTGATCGCCGCGGTCCTCTACGTCCAGACCCTGGTCCTCACCCGGGTCTCGGCCCTGGGCTCGTTGACCGCGGTCAACGCTGCGACGCTCTTCATCGTCCTCACCCCGAGCCCTGAGCCCTACAAGGTCCTCGCCCTCGGCCTCACCCTCCTGATCTGGTGGCGTCACCGGAGCAACCTCGGCACCCTCATCGCCGAGGCGATCGCCCGCAAACGCGAACGTGACCGGATGCGCGGGTGATCCCCGAGGCGCCGGGTTGAGGAGGTCACAGCGTCAGCGCCGGCTCAGGGCGCGGAGAGCCCCATCGACCGCCCCAACGTCGCTCGACCGGCCAAGGATCTCCCGCTGACTTTCGGCCACTGTCTCCTAGTGACGACAGCGATCCCTTTGGTACGTTGCGAGGCGGCGATGAGAACCACCCTCTACGTTGGCGGCTTCGCCCAGGACACCGCCGCGGAGTCCCTCCGTGAGCTCTTCGGCGCGTTCGGAGAGGTCGATCGCCTGCGGATCATCCGCCGAGAGTCGAAGGACGGGAGCGGCTTCGCCTACGTCACGTTCACGACGGTGCTCGCCGCCGAGGCTGCCCTCACCCTCAACGACCACGAGCTCGACGGGCGACCGCTACGGGTAAACTTCGCCCGCTGAGATCCTTCTCCCTCGCTCTCGCCCCTCGCCCTCGACCCTCGCCCCTCGCCCCTCGCTCTCGCCCCGCGCACCTCGCTCGGGCGACGATCGCATCAGACCCCGCGGACGATCCCGAGGAGCTTCATCTTCTTGTGGAGGTGCGTCCGCTCGACGCCGAGGCCCTCCGCGGTCCGCGAGACGTTCCAGCCCTGCTCGATGAGGCGCTGACGGATGAAGGCGCGCTCGACCGCCTCGCGAAAGTCACGCAGCGAGATCCCAGAGGGCACAGCGCCGTCGCTGAGCTGAGCGATCATCGTCTCGAGCGGCCCCTTCGGCCCCTCATCCTCGGCCGAGCCGCGGATCTCCGGCGGTAGATCCCCGACCAGCACGTCCCCCTCGGTGAGGATCGCCAGGCGCTCCATCAAGTTCCGGAGCTCGCGGACGTTGCCGGGCCAAACATAGCCGGCGAGGGCCGTGATCGCCTCCGGGGCGAGGTTCTTCACCGAGAGCCCGTTCTCCTCGCAGGCGACCTCGATGTAGTGCTGGCAGAGGAGGCCGATGTCGCCGCTCCGCTCGCGCAGCGGCGGCACCACCAGGGGCACGACCGCGAGGCGGAAGTAGAGGTCCTCGCGGAACTCGCCGCTGGAGACCAGCTCCTTGAGGTTGCGGTGGGTCGCCGCCAAGACCCGGACGTCGATCTTGACCGGCCGCTCGCCGCCGACCCGCATCAGCTCGCCGCTCTGGAGCACCCGCAGCACCTTGGCCTGGGCGCCGAGGTCCATGTCGCCGATCTCGTCGAGGAAGATCGTCCCGGCGTCGGCGACCTCGAAGAGGCCCCGCTTTTGCCCGGTGGCGCCGGTGAAGGAGCCCCGCTCGTGGCCGAAGAGCTCGCTCTCGATCAGCTCTCGGGGGATCGCCGCGCAGTTCACCTTGACGAAGGCCCGCTCGGCGCGATCGCTAGC
Organism: Polyangia bacterium; assembly: GCA_030424595.1. GTDB lineage: Bacteria > Myxococcota_A > Polyangia > Nannocystales > Nannocystaceae > JADJRG01. The sequence continues at coordinate 51,397 of JAUHWG010000016.1, read as the reverse complement.
GTCGTGGATCGCCCGTGCGACCAGCTCCTTGCCGGTGCCGCTCTCCCCCTCGATGAGCACTCGGGCTCGGGTCGGGCCGACCTTCTCGACCTGGCGCAGGAGCGCCTGCATCGCCGGCGAGTCGCCGATGATCTCGCCTCGGCTCCGCCCCCGAAGCGCCCTCAGCTCGCGCTCGACGCCCGCCTGCCGCAGCGCGTTGCGGACCCCGACGATCACCCGATCGCGGGTCAGCGGCTTCTCGAAGAAGTCGAAGGCGCCGAGCCGGGTCGCCCTGACCGCGTCCGAGACCGTCGCGTGTCCGCTGATCAGGATCACCGGCAGCGCCGGTGAGCCGCCGCCCAGCGCCCGCAGCCGCTCTAGGAGCTCCAGGCCGGAGATCCCCGGCAGGAGCACGTCGGCGAGGACCATGTCGACCGGCGTCCCGTCGACCCCCACATGTCCGCCGTAGCCGTGGCGGCTCAGGAGCTTGAGCGCCTCTTCGGCCGTCGCCGCGTCGATGACGGTCGCCCCCTCCCCCTCGAGCACCATGCGCAGGGTCCGACGGATATTGCGCTCGTCGTCGACGACGAGGATCGTCCCGTCGATGCTAGTCGGCTCGTCGATCTCGTCCATGTGGCGGCGATCCTAGCAGGCCGCGGCCCGAGTCCCGGCTGCTCTCGCGCGACGAACATCGCCCCCTCGAACACCGCCGAGAGGCGGCCCCGAGCGGGGCGTGGCGAGGGTCTCGCGCGCTCGCTCCCCCTTCGAGCAGAACCCGCGCTAGAGACCGCTCAAGACCGTTCTCCTGAAGCCGAGAGGACACAGGATGTTGACCGCAGGACGCGGGGCTCGCTCGCGCACCCCGTGGCGAATTGGGGCGGAGCTTTCGGACCCCTGCGCGGCGAACTCGCAGCTCGCCTGGCCAGGATCCAGACGAGCGCCCGCGGGCCCCTAACTCAGTTGCAGACCGGGCCGTAGCCGAGGTCGTTTAGCCCCTGCGAGAGGTCTGGCAGCTGGGTGAAGTCGTCCGAGCCGTCGATCTTGATCTGATAGAAGGTCGTCCCGTTGTTGGTGAAGACGTCCTTGCTCACGGGGTCGAACTCGAGGCCGACGGAGCCCCAGGCGCCGCCGTTGAGGTCGGCGACGACGGTGGTGGTGCCGTCGGTCGGATCGACGCTGAGGATCCGCGAACCGGTCCCGTCGGAGATCAGCATTCGCGTCGAGACGCAGTCGTAGGCCATACCGCAGGCGCTGATGTTGACGGGATCTCCGTCGAGGGTGAGCGGCTTGGAGTCCGTGACCTCGCCGGTCCCGGGATCAAAGGTCACGATCGCGTCGTTGCCCCCGTCGATCCCGTAGAAGTCGCCCGCGTCGTTAAAGGCGATCCCGCAGATCGTCAGGCCGTGCTGCATCAGGTTGACCGGCTCATCGCCGCTGCAATAGTCGAAGGTGATCAGGCGCTGCTGGGCGGAGTTGGTGCCGAAGACGACGCCGTCCGCGGGGTTCACCGCGGTCGAGATCACCGACCAGAGGTTGCCGTAGTTGCTGAGGTCGACCGCGCCGTAGACGCTCACCTGACCGGTAGCGGGGTCGACCTCGCCGATCTCGCCCGCGCCGTTGTCGAGCACGCTCATGAGCACGGTGTTGCCCGGGTTCAGATCGGCGCTCGAGTCGTAGCAGTCCGAGCCGACGACGACGCCGGGCGGCACGCTGGTGTCCCCCCAACCATCATCATCCTCGTCGCGCATGCAGGCCTCCGGGTCCTCGACCTCGGCGGCGCCCGGATAGGTCGAGCCGTCCTCGTCGTCGCAGTCGGAGCCGGGGACCGCGCCTGGGGCGTCTGGGTCGTCGTCGCCCCAGTCGTCGTCGTCAAAGTCGGTCATGCAGGCCTCCGGATCGTCCAGCGGCGCGGCGCCGGGGAAGGTCGCCGAGTCGCCGTCGTCGCAGTCCAGGCCGGGGACGACGTCGGGGTTTCCTGGCGCGTCGTCGCCCCAGCCGTCGTCATCCTCGTCGCGCATGCATGCCTCTGGATCGTCCAGCTCAGCGGCGCCTACGAAGGTGAAGGGGTCAGTGTCGTCGCAGTCGCCGTCGTTGGGCACGTAGCCGTCCGGCGGGTCCTCCCCCGGGACCGAGGGGATACACATCTCAGGATCTCCAAAACCGTCCATGTCCCCGTCAAGACACCAGCTGTCCCCCCCGTCGGTGGGATCGGTCGCCGACGCCGACGCCGACGCCGTCTCCGTCGCGGAGTCGGTCTCCGTCGCCGACGCGCTCATCGAGCCCATCGTCGCCGTCGCGCTCATCGAGCCCGCGCTCGCGGTCTCCGTCGCCGTCGCCGTCGCCGTCTCCGTCGCGGACGCGCTCGCCGAGTCCGTCTCTCCGGTCGTCGCAGAGTCCGTCGCAGAGTCCGTCGCAGAGCCGACGCAAGCGTCGGTCTTCTGCGTCCAGGCGACGCCGTCGTCGACGCATCCTGTCGTGCACCCGCCCGCGGCGAAGACCAAGAGGGCCACCGCTCCGCCCACACAACAACCAGACCAATGAGACATGTTCATCGGCGGAGCGTACGCCCCCGCCGCGCGCCCCGCCAAGGCCTGAGGAGCTGGGCAGCGCAGGCCTACCGATCTGGCTCGCGATCGCGCCCCGGACGTAGCAAAGCCGCCCTCCGAGGGGGGCGGCTTGTCTACGAACGCGGGAGTCTTCTAGAGGTCCGCGAGGCAGCCCGTGCAGACGCTGAGGTTGCCGCGCTGCTCGCTCTTGGGCGACTCCATCTCGCCGAGCACATAGTCGTCAGGCTCGTCGACGTAGAAGACGGTCTCGCAGCCGTTCGCCTCGAGGTTGAAGGCGTAGCCGACGCCCGGGGTCGCGGGCTCGCCCGGGTAGTTGTACTCGGCCTTGCCCTTGGCGAGGTTCTCCGCCGACTGATCGAGGACGCAGCTCCCGTCGTTGCAATTGTCGAAGCTCGCGAGGCACTCGCTGCCAGCGACGGTGTTCTCCATCGACACGTTGGCCCAGAGCCCCGCCGGGAAGTCGACCGTGATGTTGCCGGCGTAGGGATCGAGCGAGGTGATCTTGAGCTGGCCGAAGTCGGTGCAGCCGCAGTTGGCGTCCCAGTTCATCGCCTCGCAGTTCGCGATCTGGTCGGCGGAGCAGGTCGGTCCCTCCTCGAGCTCGGGGCACATCCGAACCTTGGCGACGCCGTTCTCCATCCTCAGGGTGGCGCTGCCGCAGAGATCCTTGATCGTGATGTCGCCGCGCTGCTTGTAGGCGTCCTCGCTGGTGTTGTCCTCAGTCTCGACGTTGAGGAGGTTGCGGTACCCCCGCGGCAGGTGGACCCGGAAGTCCGCGCCGGAGCGGACCGGCTGGCTGAGGCCGTCGTAGTAGACGTAGATCTTGCAGCCGTCCTGCCACCCCTCGACGCAGTTGTCCGCCTCGTCCATCTGGCTCGGCTGATCGGGGTTGCCGGAGGAGGAGTAGGCCCACAGCGAGAGCTTGCTGAACGCCTCTTCGGCCTCCGCTTGGTCGCCCTGCATCGCGTACTTGCGCATCTCGACGATGATGGTCTCGGTGTCCTGGTCGAAGAGGACCTCGATGTCGCCGCGGCTGGCGAAGTTGTCGCTGAACTCGCGACGACCGATGGTGATCGTCTTCACCGTGTCGAGCGGGAACGACGTATTGACGACCTCACGCCACTCGTCCTCGAAGGGATAGACGGCGAAGGGGTCTCCCGTCGCTGAGGTGCCAGCATCATCGCCATTACACGCGGTCGAGAGGAGAGCGAGGGCGAGGCCACATCCGAGGCCAAATGCGGAGCAGATCTTCTTCATGGGGTCTCCAGGCAAACGATAGCTTGCAGCATACCGTCTACCCCCCCCTCCCGACAATGATGGGAGGCACCCAGCGCTGCCCGAACCCAGCCCCCACCCATGCGAATTCTCCGCAGGCGCCGCGAAACAAAACCGGACGGGGCCGTGCATCGCCGTAGCACGCGTAGGCGGGGGTCTAGCCGACCCGCTCCGACTTTTCCGGCTTGACCCTCGCGGGCCCCGCGGGTCAACTCCCCACCTGTGCGACCGGCGAGATCGTCGGCGCCCGAGGCCCCATGTCGGATTCCAGCCCCCACAAGCCCGCCTCTGCGACCCCACGCCAGCTCCGCCCCCCCACAGGGCAGCTCGACCTGCCGGCGATCGAGGAGGAGATCCTCGAGCTGTGGCGCAGCCGCGGGATCGAGGCCCGGGCGCTGCGCCGCGGCGAGGACGACGAGCGCGAGGCCTTCGTCTTCTACGACGGGCCGCCCTTCGCCACCGGGCTCCCCCACTACGGCCACCTCCTGGCGGGGACGATCAAGGACGTGGTCCCCCGCTTTTGGACGATGCGCGGCCGCTACGTCGAGCGCCGCTTCGGCTGGGACTGCCACGGCCTGCCGATCGAGAACCTCATCGAGAACGAGCTCGGCGTCCACGGGCGGGCGGAGATCGACGCCTACGGGGTGCCCAAGTTCAACGCGGCCTGCCGCGCAGGGGTCCTCCGCTTCACCAAGGAGTGGGAGACCGTCGTCAAGCGGATGGGCCGCTGGGTCGACTTTGAGGACGACTACAAGACCATGGACGCGTCCTTCATGGAGAGCGTCTGGTGGGTCTTCCGCCAGCTCTGGGACAAGTCGCTGATCTACGAGGGCTACCGGGTCCAGCCGGTCTCGCCGGCGCTGGGCACCCCGCTGAGCAACTTCGAGGTCGCCCAGGGCCCGCAGGAGAAGGACCCCGTCACCCGCAAAGAGGGCCACAAGCGCCGGCAGGACCCGAGCCTGACCGTCCGCTTCGCCCTGGAGGACGAGGAGGGCGCCTACCTCTGGGCCTGGACGACGACCCCCTGGACCCTGCCGAGCAACCTCGCCCTCGCCGTCCACCCCGAGGTCGAGTACGTCAAGATCCGCGTCGTCGAGACCGGCGAGATCGCCTACATCGAGCCCGGACGCCTCGCCGACTACCAGGCCCGCGACCGCGTCGGCGCGACCGAGGAGCTCGCCCGGCTCCAGGGCGCGGAGCTGATCGGCCGGCCCTACGCGCCGCTGCTGCCCTTCTTCGCCGACTACCGCCAGCGCGAGGACGGCTCGCGCTGGGCCTTCCGCGTGGTCGGGGCCGACTACGTCACCACCGACAGCGGCACCGGGATCGTCCACCAGGCGCCGGCCTTCGGCGAGGACGACTACGCCGTCGGCAAGGCGGAGGGGCTGCCCCTCATCAACCCCCTCAACCTCAACGGGATCTTTGACGAGAGCGTCGGCGAGTTCGCCGGGCTCTTCGCCAAGGACGCCGACAAGGGGATCATCGACCGCCTCCAGCGCGAGGAGAAGCTGGTCGACCGCGACGTCATCGTCCACGCCTACCCCCACTGCTACCGGACCGACGAGCCCCTCCTTTACATGGCGATCTCGACCTGGTTCATGGCGGTCGAGCAGAGCCGCGAGCGCCTGGTCGAGCTCAACTCCCAGATCCGCTGGGTCCCGGACCACGTCGGCAGCGGTCGCTTCGGCAACTGGCTCGAAAACGCCCGCGACTGGAACCTCAGCCGCAACCGCTACTGGGGGACGCCGCTGCCGATCTGGCGCTGCGACCGGGACCCGAGCGACATGATCTGCATCGGCTCGGTCGCCGAGCTCGAGGAGCGCGCAGGTCTAGGCCCGGGGACGATCAACGATCTCCACCGGGAGACGATCGATCCGATCACCTGGCCGTCGAAGGCGGGCGGGACCATGCGCCGGATCCCCGAGGTCTTCGACTGCTGGTTCGAGTCGGGGTCGATGCCCTATGCGCAAAACCACTACCCCTTCGACCCGGCCAAGAAGGACTACGTCGAGAACAACATGCCGGCGGACTTCATCGCCGAGGGGCTCGACCAGACCCGCGGCTGGTTCTACACGCTGCACGTCCTCTCGTCCGCGCTCTTCGACCGCCCGGCGTTCCGCAACGTCATCGTCAACGGCCTGATCCTCGCCGCTGACGGCAAGAAGATGTCGAAGCGGCTGAAGAACTATCCGGATCCGACGCTGGTGATCAACAACTACGGCGCCGATGCGCTGCGCGCCTACCTGATCTCGTCGCAGGTGGTCCGCGCCGAGCCGATGCGCTTCGGCAAGCACGCCAAGGACACCACGGGCGAGTGCGTCCGCGACATGGTCCGGGTCGCGATCCTGCCGCTGTGGAACGCCTACAACTTCCTGACCACCTACGCCGCCGCCGACGGTTGGCGGCCGAGCGCCGCCGACCTGGAGCTGCGCCCGAGCGGCGACCTCGACCGCTGGATCCTCTCGCGGGTGCAGGGGTTGGTCGGCGAGCTGACCCAGGAGTACGAACAGTACGCCCTGTGGAACATCGTCCCGGCCTACGTGCGCCTCTGCGATGACCTCAACAACTGGTACATCCGCCGCGGCAGGCGTCGCTACTGGCGGGCCAAGCAGGCCGGCGACGCCAGCGATGACGCGGTCGCGAGCGCCGAGGACCGCGACAAGGCCGAGGCCTACGGCACGCTCTTCCGCGCCCTCGTCACGGTGGCGACGGCGATGGCCCCGGTCCTGCCCTTCTTCAGCGAGCTGATCTATCAGCGGCTGATGGTCGACACCGGCCTCGGCTCCGAGGAGAGCGTCCACCTCTGCGACTTCCCGAGCGTCGACCCGTCGCTGCGGGATCCCGCGCTCGAGGCCGCGGTCGCCCACGTCCGCGCCACCGTCGCGGTCGCCCAGGCGCTGCGCGAGAAGGAGGGCGTCGCCGTCCGCCGGCCGCTGCCGACCCTGACCGTCGCCGTCCACTCCGACGAGGTCGCCGCGGCGCTGCGCCACTTCGAGGCCGACATCCTCGGCGAGCTCAACGTCAAGACGATCGAGCTGACGAGCGACGACGCCGATCTCGTCACCCTCAAGGCGAAGGCCAACTTTAAGGTGCTGGGCAGGCGCCTCGGCAAGCGGATGAAGGCCGTCGCCGCCGGGGTCGCCGAGCTGGACGGCGAGGCCCTGCGCACCCTCGCCGCCGGCGGGGCCGTCGAGATCGAGGGGGAGAGCCTGAGCGGCGACGACATCCTCCTCATCCGTGAGCCCAGGGCCGGACGGGCGGTCGCCAGCGAGGGCGACGTCACGGTCATGCTCGACCTCGAGGCGCCGCCCGAGCTTGTCCGCGAGGGCTTCGCCCGCGAGGTCGTCAACCGCGTGCAGAACCTCCGCAAGCAGGCTGACTTTGAGGTCAGCCAGCGGATCATCCTCTTCGCCCAGAGCTCTGCCGAGGGCGTGCTCGCGGCGACCCTCGCCGACGACGAGCTCCGCGAGCTGATCGCCAGCGAGACCCTCGCCCTCGAGATCGTCACGGGGCCTATCCCGGGCGGGATCGCGATCCAGGCCGAGGACACGATCGACGATGAGCCGCTGACGATCGCCCTTCTGCCGGCGCAGGATCTCGGGGACGACGACGACGACGACGACGACGACGACGACGCGGCGAGCTAGGCCGAGGCGCAGGCAGCGAGACGAAGGCGAGAGCGGTCATGGGATCTGGAAAGAAGAAGCAGAAGGTCAGCACCAAGCCGCCGAGCGGGACCCGGGACTTCCTCCCCGCGGACATCGGCCGCCGCGCCTATGTCATCGACCGCGTCCGTCAGGTCTACGAGCGCTACGGCTTTGTCCCCCTGGAGACGCCGACGATCGAGAACCTCTCGACCCTCCTCGGCAAGTACGGCGACGAGGGGGACCAGCTCCTCTATCGCCTGCTCCACCGCCGCGACAACCTGAGCCGGGCGCTCGAGCTCGACCCGGTGACCGAGGCGGACCTCGCCGATCAGGGGCTGCGCTACGACCTGACCGTGCCGCTGGCGCGGGTGGTCGGCAACACCAGCTACAACCTGCCGAAGTTCTTCAAGCGCTACCAGATCCAGCCGGTCTGGCGGGCCGACAGGCCCGGGCGCGGGCGCTTTCGCGAGTTCTACCAGTGCGACGTCGACATCACCGGGACCACCTCGCTGGTCGCCGAGGCCGAGGTCTGCGCGGCCGTGGCCGAGGTGCTCGTCACGCTCGGGTTCGAGGACTTCACGATCAACATCAACCACCGTGAGGTGCTGCGGGCGATGATCCGCGCCGCGGGGATCGACCTCGATCTCGAGGGCTCTGCGCTGGTCGCCGTCGACAAGCTCGACAAGATCGGCGAGGACGGGGTGAAGAAGGAGCTGGCCGAGCGCGGGGTCTCGGAGGAGTCGGCGACGACGCTCCTCAGCCTCGTCCTGGTCGGCAGCGCGGAGGGGGCTCGCGTTGGCCTCGCGGAGGGCGTCGGCCTCGCGGAGGGCGTTGAGCTCCTGCGGACCAAGCTCGACGGTGAGGGCACAGCCGCCCTCGACGAGCTTCGACAGCTCGGCGAGCTGCTCCAGCGGACCCCCGCCGGGACCTACGTCCGCTTCGCCCCGGAGCTCGCCCGCGGCCTCTCCTACTACACCGGCGCGATCTTCGAGATCACGGTCGCCGATCTCCAGGGGTCGCTCGGCGGCGGCGGCCGCTACGACGGCCTGATCGGCATGTTCGACGCCAAGGGCAAAAAGCAGGTGCCCTCGGTCGGCTTCTCCCTCGGGCTCGAGCGGATCCTCGTGGTCATGGAGGAGCGCGCCATGTTCAGGGCCGAGGAGATCCGCGTCGGCCCCGACGTGCTCCTGTGCTGGATGGACGTCGACCTGGCGAGCATCGTCGGCGTCGCCCACGGGCTGCGGGCGCAGGGGCTGCGGGTCGAGGTGTTCCCCGAAAAAGCCAAGCTCGGCAAGCAGCTCGGCTACGCCGACAGCGACGGGGTCAACGCTCCCATCGCGGCGATCCTCGGCGAGGATGAGCTCGCGGCCGGCGAGATCACCCTAAAGCACCTCCGGTCTGGCGAGCAGTCGCGGGTCAAGATCGGCGAGGCGTCGGCCGTGATCGCGGCCTGGAAGACCCCGGTCTAGCCGCGACGCCTACGGGCGCCCTCGCGCCCTAGGCTCTCACCCCGCGTCGCGCAGCCGCCCGCGCCTTCGCCTAGGCGCAGCCCCGCGGCGCAGCCCCGCGGCGCATGCTCCCGGTCACGCCCGTCACGCCCGTCACGCCCGTCACGCCGGTCACGCCCGTCACGCCCGTCACGCCCGTCACGCCCGTCACGCCGGTCACGCCCGTCACGCCCGTCACGCCGGTCACGCCGGTCACGCCAGTCACGCCCGTCACGCCCCGAGGATGGCTCACGTTTGCACCCCCTCGCCGTCGGCCCCGCTCGCCCGCCCTTGGCCCAAGACCCTGAGCGCGAGGCCGCCGAGCACCGGCCCCAGCCCTGGGAGGAGGCTGAGCGGCGCGGCGATCCACAGGCCAGGCAGGAGACGACAGAGCTTCGCGCCCGCGCGACCGTCGACGAGGTCGAGCCCGTCTGGCGTGCGGAGGCGCAGCCTATCGCCGGCCAGCTCTCCTGCCACAGGCTCAAAGCGGAGGCGCCCGGCGAGGTCCCAGCAGCGCAGCAGCGCGGCCCGGCGGATCGACCCCTCGTCATCGCCGTGGAGGACGACAAAACAGGGCCGCTCCTCGCGGTATCGCAGGCGCCGCGCCGGCGCCCGTAGCCACCCGCCAAGCCCGCGACGGGCGGGCGCTCCCCCCTGCCCAGGCGGAAGGGCCCGCGTCCCGACCCAGCGCCAGAGCGCGTCGACCTCGGCGCCGCGGAGCCACAGCGGGTAGATCGCGAGCATGACCTGGACGAAGGTCCCGACGTTCATCAGGAGCTCGATGCCGAGGTGGAGGCCGACCCCAGCCCCGAGCCAGAGCCGCCGCCCCAACACCCAGGTCAGGAGCCAGGCGTGGAGACGGGGCGCGGAGCGACGGATCCACAGGAAGGCGCCGATCACCAGCCCCGGCAGGAGGAGCGCCGCCGCCTGGACGAACCTCGCCATCGTCATCCGGTCGACCGTCGGCCAGGGCGAGAGCTCGACGTCGTAGTAGTAGGCCGTCGCGAGGGCGCCTAGGTAGGCCACGAGGACGAAGAATCCGGCGACGCAGGCGTAGGAGAGGTACCGGCGCAGCCGCGGTGCATCCCCCCACAGCCGCGTCTGCCCGCGCTCACGCTCGAACGCCTGGAGCCCGAGGCCGACCAGCACGAGCGGGAAGAGCGTCTCCCAGAGCCGCGTGATCCAGGTCAGGAGGGGCAGGATCCCGCTCCATTGGAGGAGCGCGACGAAGGGGATCTGGACCGGGTGACGGTAGAAGTGGTCGAGGTTGAGCGCGTAGTAGAGCGCCGTCCCGTCGAACCACGTGATCCCGCTCTTGAGCGCGCCTGTGGCCCCGTAGATGATCGCCAGCTGGAGCATCATCAGGCGCACCGGCCACGCCGGGATCAGCGACGGCCCAGGCAGCGCTCGGACCCCTTCGCGGAGGATCGCCCGACGCCGACGTCGCCACCCGTCGAGCGAGTAGGCCTCGCCCCAGCGGAGGAAGATCCCCAGGAAGAGGAAGACCCGGATCACCGTGTCCCCGCCGGTGTAAAAGATCGGGCTGTAGCCGTAGACCGTGTTGATCAGGAGCCAGGCGCCGATCGTCATCAGCCGGGTCCGCCAGCCGACGATGAGGCCGACGACCGAGGCGATCGTCAGGCCGTAGACGGCGAAGACGAAGGGCGGGTCCGAGCGCAGGTGAAAGACCGAGAAGCGGCGGAAGACCGCCCTGCAGAGGTCCCAGGCGCTGGCGAAGCCCCCCTCGGGATCCCAGACCTCGGAGAGCAGGCCGCCGTAGCGCTTGCGGGCGAGGGCGGTCGGCCACAGGCCCTCGTCGGTGAAGAGCATGCTCACCGAGGGCAGGAGATCGACGAGGCTCCAGAGGACGACGACGCCGAAGGCGATCCGCATCAGCGCCGCCGGTCGCGGGTCGATCCGGGTCCGCCACAGCCGCCGCCACAGCGCCGGCCGAAGCGCGAAGAAGAGGACGGGGAGGAGAACCAGGCCGAAGATCGCCAGGGTCCCCGCGCCGCTGTCCGCCGAGACGTCGACCGGCGGGCGCCGCTTCGCCGCCTCGAAGAGCGCCGCATAGGCCACGATCACTCCCCTTCGCCGCCCTTCTCCGGCGCGCTCTCCTGCGCGCTCTCCTTCAGGGCCGCACGCTCCAACCCGCGCTCCCTCACCGGCCTGTAGTGGCCCTCCGGGGCCCTCGGCAGGCCGAGCTGCGCCCGTCGCTCGGGGGAGAGCTGCCCCTCGCGGAGCATCGCGCACTCAAGGACCTTGAGCGGCTCGCGCTTGAGCTCGAGGCGGAGCGGGTCGTGGCCGATCGTCGTCCACGACGGGCGGATCGTCTCCGGCGCCGGGACGACCTCCTCCGGCGGCGGCACCCTCGAGGAGATCTTGACCAGGTGGACCCGCCGGGCCGGCTCGCCGCCGTGGGTCCGCTCCCACTCGCGACAGGCCCAGGCGGCGTAGGGCTCGAGATAGGCGCCGCGGTCGGCGAGGCGCCGGTTGATCTTCGCCATCCGGTCGTAGAACACGTAGGGGTAGCGGCGACGGCCGTGCATGTCGTGGCCGAGGTCCCAGATCTTGCCCGCCTGATCCTCGGCGAGAACGCGGACGAAGACGTTCGAGCGGTGCGGGTTGGGGGCGAACATCGACCAGCTCTGGATGTTCGAGGTCGCGCGGATGTAGGCGCCGGTCTTGATCCCGTAGCCGATCGTCTCCTTGGCCCGCTTCGCCAGGCCCCCGTGCGGCGTCACGTGGAGGAGCAGCGCGAGGACGTGATAGGCGACGAAGAGGCTGACGAGGGCGAAGCCCGTGCGCCCGTAGGCCCAGGCTCCGCCGTCGACGGTCTCGGCCCCGCGAGGCGGCGCCCCGTGGAGGAGCGTGAGCGCGAGCGGATCCCCCGAGCCCGCGCCTGCCTCCCCCTCAGAGTCCTCGACTGCCGGGGATCTTCGCGGCTCCCCGCCGAGCCCGAGCCCGAGCCCGCCCCCGGGCCGATCGCTGCGTCCCGCGCCCGAAGGCTGCGGAGCGTCGCCCGGGCTGGATCCCGGGTCAGCCACCGCCTCCGCCTCGGCCGGACCGACCGAGCACGGATCGAGCCTTGCGCGCGGAGATCCCGACGGCGCTCGGCTTGGTCGGCCCCTCGCCGCCGAAGTCCCGCCGCCGCTCCCAGGCCTTCTTCCGGTTCTCGACGCCCCGCGCCTGGCGCTCGGCCTCCTTCTCGGCGCGCTGCCGGTCCTCGTCGGTGACCTCGAGGCCGTAGCGCTCCTTCATGTAGATCGGCAGGCCCTCCTTCGGGCAGCGGTGGGTCTCGACCAGCGTCTCCTTCGCCGGCAGATCCCGCGGCCGATACCAGCCCTTCTTCGCGACCTGCTCCGGCGAGGGGATCCGGGTGACGATCTTGAACACCTCGATCTTGGTCGGGTAGACGCCGGTCGCCAGCAACCACTCGCGGCAGTGATAGGCGCTCCAGTACTTCAGGTACCACTTGCCCTTGCCGACCATCCGCCGGTGCATCTTCCGCATCCGATCGTTCCAGATCCACGGGAAGGGGCGGTAGGTGTAGGAGTTGTTGCGCAGATCCCAGCGATCGCCGTCGGGCTCGACGACCACCGTCTTCATGAAGCTGTTCGCCCGCGGCGGGTTGGGGGCGAACATCCGCCAGCTCTGGCTGGTCCCGCTCCCCGAGGTCCACTTGGAGAAGATCGCCCGCCCCTGGCCCCGCCACTTGGCGAAGATCGGGTAGCTCGGGAAGAGGGTGAAGGTGACCGCCGAGCCGTGCCAGAGGGTCGCGGCCAAGGCCAAGGTCCTCCCGAGGGTCCCGTAGGCGAGCGCGGGTCCGCCGTTCCAGAGGGTCACCGAGGGGCCCCTACGGCCGATGAAGCGGAAGATCGCGGCGACCGCGAAGGTGCCGCCGATCCAGAGGTAGGTGTAGTCGGTGAGCAGCTCCTTATCGAGCTCCTCGGCGGTGATCCGGTAGATCACGAGACAGACGCCGATCCCCGCCGACAGGAGCACGAGCGCGTCCGGCAGTCGACGTCCGCGCAGGGGCACGGTCGAGGTCGGCTGGGCCGCGATCATCAGCCGATCTGCGCGCTCCGGGGCCATCCACGCGAGCCAGCGGACCTTGCGAAGCTGACGCAAGAGCCAGCTCCCGGCGGCGGCGAACTCCTCCCCCTTAAACCACGCTGCGTAGGTCATCAGCATGATGAAGGGGAACATGCCGATGTTCATAAACAGGATGAGGATCCCGTGAAAACAGAGGCCTAGGGTGAGCCAGGTGCGGCGGCCGAGGAACCACCTGTAGACCCAGCGCTGATCGATCCGCAGGCCAGGGATCGTCACAGGGCCGACCTTGCGCGGCCCCCAGAGGCGGATAGGCCAGCGCCGCAGCGCGCACCAGATCACGATCAAGAGCGGCAGATAGACCAGGAAGATCGCGTTGATGAGCCCGAGCCCCTCCGCGACCCGAGCGTCGACCTGGGCCTGGACCGGGTTGTTGCCGATGTTGATGCAGTAGGGGTAGGCGTCGTGGAAGATCTTGTAGAGCGCCGCGTAGGCGCCGATCAACGCCAGGCGGCCGAGCCACATCCGCCCGCGCCGACGCTCCATCTCCTGGTACCAGCCGTCCTCGCGGTGATCGAGGCCGAACTTGAGGAACATGCCGAGGGCGAGCACGCCAAAGCCCGCCTCCCACCAGTGGGTGACGTAGGTCATCCACTTGAAGATGTTGGTCGAGAACACCGCCGAGAGCTGCTGGGTGTAGACCTCGAAGCGGTAGAAGTGGTCCATGTTCAGCGCGTAGTAGAGCGCGTCCCCGCGGGCCCAGACCGAGCCGGTCTTGACGACGCCGGTCTGGGTGTAGATCCCGACCAGCTGGGCCATCATCAAGTAGCGGGGCCAGGCGGGGATCAGGCGGTAGATCGGCGCCTTGCCCGGATCCGGCGGCTCACCGATCTCCTGGAGCTTGCCGCGGCGGCGGAGGATCCGGCAGCGCAGCCAGTTGTCGAAGCTCCAGGCGTGGCCCGTCTTGCAGAAGATGAGGAGGATCCAGAAGACCCGGTACACCGTGTCGGTGCCCTCTAAGTAGAGCGAGTTCCGGTTGTAGATCGAGCACATCATCACCATCGACAGGACGCCGGTGATCCGCGAGGCGACGCCCGCCGCGTAGAGCAGGAGGACACCGGCGAAGGCGTACATGTAGGCGGTGACGAACTCGGGCGAGCCCTTGAAGAAGAAGAACGAGTACTTGCTCCAGAAGAACTTGGCGATCGCCCACCAGTCGTAGAAGCCGTCCTCGCTGCTCCAGCCGCTGAGCGAGGTCCGACCGAGGCGCTCGCGGGCCTCCTCCATCAGGAAGATCCCCTCGTCGCTCCAGAGCATCCGCCAGTAGGGCTTCATGTTCCAGAAGCACTGGATCGTCATGATCGCGAAGCCGATCCGGAGGACCGCCATCGTCCGCGGATCTTCGAGCGAGAGGATCGAGCGGCGCACCGACTCTGCCCGGGTCCAGAGCCAGAAGAGGAGCGCGGAGGCGAGGATCAGCCAGAGCCAGCCGACGTCGACGGCCAGCTCCGGCGGGACCTGGGTGTACTTCGCGTCGTCGAGGAACCGTAGAGCAGTGCCGAGGAGCATGGGATCGCCGGCGACACTATCACGAAGGGCCGTTCTCGCCCCCGGTGTCCAAGCGTCAGGTTTCCCGGGCCAGACCGTCGCCGACCGCTGCTATCGTCCGACCTCGAGGATCCGCGGCGACCCCTGCGCCGCGGACCTGAAGGCACCATGGACGCACCCGATCAAACGCCAGACGAGCGGGCCCCGATCGCCGCGCGAGACCGTCCAACGCTGGCGCCGAAGGTCGCGAGGCTCGCGGCCTTCGCCCTGACGATCACCTCTGCGCTCCCCTTCGCCTGCGCCCGCACGCCGCCGCCCTCCCTGCCGAGCTCGCTCTTCAGCGCGCCCGCGCCCAACTTCGAGCGAGAGGCGATCGACGGCCGCAGGGTCTCCTCCGAGGAGCTGCGCGGCGATGTCATCGTCGTCGAGTTCTTCGCCAGCTACTGCGCCCCCTGCCGCCGCTCCCTGCCCGCGCTGGTGAAGCTGGCGAAGCGCGATCCCAGCCTCCAGGTCGTCGCGATAGGCGAGGATGAGCGCCGCGACCTGACGATCAGGATGGCCGCCGAGTACGGCCTGACCATGCCGGTCATCCACGACGTCGGCAACGTCCTCGCCGCCCGCTTCCGCATCGACGGCCTGCCGAGCACCTATGTCCTCGACGGTGACGGCGCCCTGCGCTGGGTCGGCGGCGCCGATCACGACGCAGCGACCCTCGCACGGGTGGTCGCCGCGGTCCGCGACGACCGTGATCGCTGACACGAGGCCGGGGCTTTGGAGCCGGCGCCGCGCCGCCCCTGCGCGATCTGGTGTAGCCTTCGAGACCGTGGTGAGAGTCGCACGCGTCGCCTGCTCGGCCCGGCCGCTCCTCTTCGGCCTTGGCCTCTGCGCGGTCGCCCTCGCGGCGGCCTGCGGACGCTCGCGCGGAAACCTCGCGTCTCACCTGGCGCCGACCCAGGATCTCGCGGGAGCCACCGGCCAGGCCCGCTGCGGCGTCGCCAAGAGCCACGACCGCCCGCTGATCATCGAGTGGCCCTCCGCCGAGCGGGGCGCCCTCGAGTCCCAGGTGCTCCGCGGCGATCACCTGGTCGTCGTCCGCTACGAGGGCTGCGAGATGGAGGTGCTCCGCCGCTGCCACGCCCGCGGACGCTACGCCTTCTCCGGCGTCCAGCAGAAGGTCGACAACTCCTCGATCCGCTCCGCCGACGAGCTCTACGCCAAGATCCCGCTCGGCGCCGCCCGCCTCGAGGCGGAGCTCGAGCGCCACGGCGCCCTCAGCCTGGCGATGACCTACGTCGGCGCCTACGAGGCCGAGGGCGGGGGCCTGATCGAGGCGCTCGACGCCGACGCCCTCGAGGGTCGCTGCGACGGAGCGACCCACGTCGTCACCAACCTCAGCGTCGGGGCCTTCAAGCTGACCTCGGCGAGCGGGGCCGGGGTCAAGGCCGGGGCCGAAGTGGGCCTCCCTGGCGGCGTCGGCGAGGGTGCGGGCGGCGGGGTCAGCTCGACCCACGCCCGCGGCTTTCGCCGATCGGACGGCGATCCGGCGGCCTGCAGCGGCTACAGCGACAACCGACCGCCCGAGGGCTGCGGCGCGCTCCTGCGGATCGAGGTCGAGGCGATCTCTCCGAGCGAGGGCACCCAGCGCGGAGAGAAAGACGCCGAGCGCTCCGCCAAGGGCCGCTGCCCCCGCGGCTCGGTCGAGGTCGAGGGCGGCATCTTCACCCCGAGCAGCAGCGGCGAGTGGGGCAGCTGGGGCGGCAATCAGAGCGTCGACGGGCTCTGCATCGGGATCCACGAGGTCACGGTCGCCGAGTACAGCCGCTGCGCCCGAGCCGGCGCATGCTCGCAGGCGCCGACGACCGTCGACTGGGCCGAGATCAGTGACGCCGAGCGGGAGCAGCGGAGCGGCCTCTGCAACGGCTCGAAGACCGGGCGACGCAAACACCCGGTGAACTGCGTGAGCTGGCACCAGGCCGAGAGCTACTGCCGGGCCCAGGGCGGCCGTCTGCCGACCGAGGCCGAGTGGGAGTGGGCCGCCCGCGGCGGCGATCAGCAGCGCTCCTACGCCTGGGGCGAGGACGATCCCGACCCCGAGCTGGTCAACGCCTGCGGCCGCGAGTGCTCGAAGAACGAGAACCTCTTCGATCGCCGCGACGGCCACCACGGCACCGCCAAAGTCGGCTCCTACCGTCGCGGTCGTGGTCGTTGGTACCTCGAGGATCTCGCCGGCAACGTCTGGGAGTGGACCCAGAGCGGCGACGCCGACGAGCGGGTGCTCCGCGGCGGCAGCTTCTGGTCGATCGACGATGAGGAGCTCCGGGTCGGCGGACGCGAGGCGGTCGAGCTTCGGGACAGGCGGGCCGATATCGGCTTTCGCTGCGTCTGGGAGCCCACGCAGGCCCCCTAGCAGGCCCCCTAGCAGGCCCACATGCGGGGCCGGCCCGCCCTCGCTTGCCCCCCTCGTCCCCCTCGTCTCTCGTCCCCCTCGCCGCTGCGCTCGCCTCGACCAGAAGTCGCGGTACGGCCCCCTGTGGCCCCGTTTTGTCCGGCTCTAGGCGGAGCGACCATGGCTCCGCGAGAGGCTGTCCTTCACCGCAGCCCAGGGGGAGCCCGGTCTCGGCGAGCGCCCCGCCGCCGACCGGCCATTTTGCGACAGGTCCGGAGCGGCCCGACGGATTGCGATCTGTCCCCGGGCGTGTACGCTCCCCGGGATGATCGAGCCTCAGCCCATGAACTCGGTCGGCGAGGCGATCACCCGCCTGCGGGAGCTCGCGTCGGCGCCGAACATCGACACCAAGGGACCCTGGTCCCTCCATCAGATCATGGTCCACTGCCGCCAGAGCGTCGACTACTCGCTCGACGGCTTCCCCAAGCTCCGGCCGGCGCTCATCCGCAAGACGATCGGCAGCTGGGTCGGCCAACGCTTCCTCCGCCGCGGTCACCTCGGGCACCGCACCGACGCGTCGATCCCCGGCGCGCCCGAGGTCGATCGGGTGGGCGACGGACGGCGGGCGATCACCGCCCTCATCGCCTCGCTCGAGCGCTTCGCCGCCGCCGACCAGGCCGCGACCAAGCCTCACTTTATCTTCGGCGAGCTGAGCAAAGAGGAGTACGAGCGCCTGCACGTGCTCCACGTCGCGGATCACCTCGCCGAGATCGAGGCCCTCGCGTAGCCAGCTCCTCGCCGATGACCCCATGAGGTCGTCGGGCGTGGGCGGCGTGCATCTCCGCCCGCGGCGGGCTCGCCTCGCAGATCAGACCTGCGAGGCGTCCCTCGCCCCAGGACGATCCGCCCTAGAAGAAGTACTCGACGGTCTTCTCCCAACCTTCGACGTTGATGTGGATCGTCCCGCTGTCCTGCTTGTACGCCTCCTGCCAAGCGGCCTTGAGCTCGCTGAGGTCGAACTGGAGCTGCTCCATCGGGTAGGCCTCGCAGGCGTCGCCGTTTCCGTCGTGGGGGATGACCACGTTGACCTGGACAGGATCCGACTCCAGGAACCCGCCGTCCCAGCACAGGCCGAAGTCGTGCTCCGCACAGCCGCCGCTGTAGGCGACCTCGATGAAGAGGACGTCGCCCTTGATCTGGGGTCCCAGGCCGATGGTGTCGTAGGGGTCCTGCGTGAGCGGGTCGCCGCACATCTGCACGCCCATGTCCTTGGGGTCAAAGCCGGGATCGACCCCGCCGGTGGTGTCGCCCGTCGTGTCGCCCGTCGTGTCGCCCGTCGTGTCGCCCGTCGTGTCGCCCGTCGTGTCGCCCGTCGTGTCGCCGGTGGTGTCGCCCGTCGTGTCGCCCGTCGTGTCGCCCGTCGTGTCGCCGGTGGTGTCGCCCGTCGTGTCGCCCGTGCTCGACTCGCTCTCGCTGCCGCCCGTGGCCGACTCGCTCTCGCTCTCGCCGCTCGTGTCTCCGGAGGTCGCCTCGGTGGCCTCGGTCGTCCCGGAGCTCGCGTTGCTGTCGCTCGCGCTGTCGTCTGTGACGATCACACAGCCGGCGCTCGCCGTCGCCACGGCCAAGCCCAACGCCAGGGTAGAAAGCCGTAGATTGAAGGTATGTAAAAAAGCCATAAGCGGGAGCCTAGCACGGCCACTAGGGCATTCTGGGCGTGACCGGGACCACAGGGCGGGCGACACCAGCACTTTGCACCTAGCAGCCCGCGAGGGCTCAGAGCCGCTCGTCCGGGGGCAGGTCGATCGACCACAGCGCCCTGTCCTCGCGGTCGCGCAGCGTCACCTTCAGGACGCCGCTCGCGGCGATCTCGATCTGGCCGAAGAACTGGTAGCCCGCCGAGGGGGGGAGGTTCCCCTCGCCCGGGGGCGGCGCCTTGATGTAGCGGAGCTCCGGGCCGAAGGTCGGGTCGAGCTCGTTCGGCCCGAAGGTCCCCGCGTGCAAGGGCCCAGAGACGAACTCCCAGAAGGGGTCAAAGTCGCCAAACCTGGCCGCAGAGGGATCATAGCGATGCGCCGCGGTGTAGTGCACATCGGCGGTCACCCAGACGATGTTGCCCACCCCGTCGCGCCGCAGCTGGCCGAGCAGCGACGCGAGCTCGAGCTCGCGACCCCGCGGCGGCCCCTCCACGCCGTTGGCCAGCGCCTCGATCGCGCGGCCGTCGGCGACCACCAGCCCGAGCGGCATGTCGGCGACGATGATCTTCCACTGCGCCCGCGACGATCGCAGGCCCTCAGCCAACCAGGCGAGCTGTTCGCCGCCCATGAAGCGCGTCGTCGACCCGGCGCGGACCTCCCGGCCCGGGGTGTTCGGCCCGCGAAAGGAGCGCATGTCGACGACGAAGAGATCGAGGAGCGGCCCGTAGCGGATCTGTCGGTGGATCGACGGCCCCGCGATCGCGGTGTGCTCGCGGAAGGCCTGCTTCGCCCGTTGGGCGAGGACGTCGACCCGGCGCTCGCGGTAGCGCATGTCGTCCAGGAGCACCTCGCCCGGGTACCAATTGTTGAGCACCTCGTGGTCATCCCAGGCGAAGATCGTCGCGACCCCGCGGTGGAACTCGGAGAAGCTGCGGTCGAGAAAGTTGTAGCGGTAGGCGGCGCGGAACTCCTCTAGGCTCTCCGCCACCTTGCCGCGATCCGGCGCGGTGAGGTTGCGCCAGACCGTGCCGTCCGGGAGGCGCACCGCGCTCGGGATCGGATTGTCGGCGTAGATCAGATCGCCGCAGTGGATCATCAGGTCCGGGCTGTGGGCGGCCATGCTCGCGTAGGTCCGCATGCCGACCGAGCCGACCTCGTGGGGTCCCTCCGGCTCGCCGACGCCAAAGCCCTGGCCGCAGGTGTCGCCGCCCCAGAGCAGCTCGATCGCCCGCCGCTCGCGGGGCGCCGTCCGCAGATGACCAGAGCGCGGCGCCGAGGCGCCGCGGCCGTGGACCTCGACAAAGCGCACCGCGTAGTCGACCGCCGCGCCCGAGGGAAGATCGAGGAGCCGGGTGACGCCGGTGAAGGAAGAGTCCTCGCCGACCACCGGGCCGAGGATCTCCCCCCGACGACCGGCCGCGCTCCACTCCACCACCATCTGCGCCGGCCTGTCGCTGCGGCCCCAGACCATCGCCCAGTCCTCGCCGACGTCGCCGGCGAAGACCCCGTCGAAGATCCCAGGGCCGCTCACCTCGCTGCGGATCACCGCGGGCGCCGGGGCGCAGGCCACGACCGCGCTCGCGCTGATCCCCGCGAGGAGCTCGCGACGGCCGAGGTCTCTCTTCTCCGGTGAACTCATGGCGGCGAGCGACCCCTCGGAGCTCAGTCTGTGACCCTCACCGCGAAGGCGGCGATCTCTTCGATGGCGGCCATGCCCTGGCGATCGAAGCTGGCGAAGAGGTGCCAGTCATGGACCATGTCCTCCCACACCCGGAGGGCTACGTCGACCCCCGCAGCCCGGGCCTGCTCGGCGAAGTCGACCGCCTGATCGACGAGCAGCTCGAGGGAGCCGACCTGGACCAGGATCGGCGGCAAGGCGCTCGGATCCCCCTCGGCGATCCCCCGGATCGGCGAGAGCAGCGGATCCTCGAAGGACGCGCCGGCGGCGTAGCCCCTGGCCAGCTCGTCGATGGTCCGATGGTCGAGCCAGTCGAGCTCGGCGTTGCGGATCATGCTCCCGTCGCGGACCGCGAGGTCGACCCAGGGACAGATCATCGCCGCGCCCGCCGGCTTGGCGATCCCCCGCTCTCGAAGCGCGAGGATCAGCGCGCCCGTGAGACCGCCCCCCGCCGAGTCGCCAGCGATCACCAGCGAACCAGGCCGGGCTCGGCCCTGGACGATCGCCTCGTAGACCGCGACCGCGTCCTCGAGCCCCGCCGGATAGGGGTGCTCCGGCGCGAGGCGGTAGTCGACGACCAACACCTCAGCGCTCGCCGCGAGCGCGAGGCGGAGGGTGATCGGCCGGTGGGTCAGCGCCGAGCCGTAGTGATAGGAGCCGCCGTGGAGGTAGAGGATCGTCCGCTCCGCCGCGACGCCCCGCGGCCGCAGGACCTCCACCGCGCGGCCGGCGATCGTCACCGCGGAGATCTCGACCCGACGCTCGACCGGATCGGGGACCGTCATCGCCTCCATCTCCCGCCGGTAGTCCGCGTGCGAGAGGTTCTCGAGGTAGGCGAAGCCCGCCCGGAGGTAGTCGACGCCGACCGCGTAGAGGAAGCTCCAGCGCGGCGAGACCCGCTGCCCCCGACGGCGCCGCCTCGCCACCCGGACGGTGCTCGCGGCGACGCTCTTCAGAGCCCGGAGGGTTCGACGGGGGCTGGGCATACGAGGAGCGAAGCACCCCCGCACACCCGCGGTCAAGCGGCCCTGTCGACGACCTCCCAGGCGGCTCGCTCGGCCAGCCCCGGCGAGCTCGCCTAGAGCGAGCGGACCACGAGGTCATACTCGGAGCGAGGACCGTAGCCGTGGACCATCACGTGGACCACGTCGCCCTTGCGCACCGGGAGCTTCCCGCGCTCGTTGGTGGTCGCCCCGTAGAGCCGCCAGTCGTAGCTCTCGACGCTCGGCGCCGCGCCGATCCCGACGTACACATCGGCGTCCCCCGAGCCCGAGAGCTGGACGTCTAGGGTCGTGTCGAGCTCGATCGAGATCGGCGCCAGGGTGTCGATCTCGCCGGACTCGACCACCCCGGTCATCCGCTGATCGACCGGCTCCGGCCCCGGCTCCGCCTCGCCGTAGCGCGGGGCGAAGACCTCGAGCTCGTAGTCCGACCCCTTGTAGCCGTGGACGGCGATGCCGATGCTCGTCCCGGCGGTCACGTCCGCCACCTCGATGGTGTCCCGCGCTAGGCCAGAGTTGTCCGAGAGGAGCGTGTAGCCGCCGTCGATCGGCGTCGACGGGCCGCCGACCCGGACGTAGAGGTCGGCGTCGCCGAGGCGAGTGTCGAGCACGATCCGCACCGTACCGTCCGCCTCGGCGACGACCTCGTGCTGGACAAAGCCCTTGCGCTCGACCGAGCCGCTGACCTTGAGCACAGAGACCTCGATCGTCGGCGGCGGGGCCTCGCCGAGCCCCAACGCCCGTTGGCGCAGGCCCTCCAGCGCCGCGCAGGCGGCCTCCCAGGCGGCCTCGTCGGCGAAGGTGTAGCGCCGGCCCTGATGGCGGATCAGGTAGCGATGACCCGAGAACGAGGCGCAGAGGAGCTCCATGATCTCGGTCAGCGCCTCCGCCGTGTAGCGACCGCCGACGTCGCTCACGACCCCCCGCTCACGGGCCTTGACGTTGACGCTGTCGCCGAGGATCGGCGCGACGGCGACGTCCGTCCGCCAGGCGAAGTCAAAGGGCAGCGCGAGCGGCACGTAGTAGTCGGGCTTGCCGTCAGGGCGGTGCTTGACGAGGAACGCCCCCTGGTTGCCGCCGTAGCGGGCCTCCACGTCGAGCGTGATCTTGGCCCAGCGGCTCTCATCGTCGCGCCACTCGGTCCCCTGCGCGAGCCGCTTGGTCCGGCCGTTCCACACCCCCGCGCCGTCCGCCGTCTCCGAGGTGAAATTGCGGCCGGTCTGCAGCGCCTCCTTGATAAAGGGCATGTAGAGCGCGGGATCGTCGAGGCTCACCTCGCGCTGGCCGCGGAGGCCGGAGATGTCGAAGTCTCGGACGAGCGGCTCGCCGACGTCGACCGGACGGTACGTCCGCCCGCCCGGAGCCAGCTCCATCCGCACGAGCTGGGCGAGCCAGCGCCGCCCCTTGAGGTCGAGGCGGATCTCGTAGATCTCCCGATCGCCGGCGCTCTTCATGACCGTGTCGATGAAGACCGGCTCCTCCGGCGGGTCGGCGAAGTCGAGGACGACCTCGCGACCCATCATCGTCGGGTAGCCGCTGGGATCGAAGACCTGGAGCTCGAGGGCGAGGTGGACGACCGCGCCGGCGAGGTCGAGCGTCACCCGATCGCCCTCCTCGGTGCTGAGGTAGAGCGGGTTCTCCGCGGCGGAGCGACCGTCCTCGGCGATCAGCTGCGGCCGGAAGACCTCGTCTGCGGTGTAGCTCCGGCCCTCGGCAACGATCCTGGTGATCTCGAGCCGGTTGGGGCGGTCGCGGAAGGGGATCGTCAGCTTCGGGCCGAGGACGATCCGGTCCGGGCGATCGTCATCGCGAGCGCCGGCGAACTCATCGCGAGACAGGCTCTCCTGACGGCCGCTGCGGGGGTTCACCATCCGCGAGTCGAGCTCGGAGAGGCTGAGCAGGAACTCGTTGAGCAGATCGCGGGTGTAGTGGGCCCGCGAGCCCGCCGCGGAGTCGTACTCGTGGATCCCGGCGTCTCCGGCCGGGACGACGACGCCGTGGGCCTCGAGGTTGGACTTGTCGTTGCAGTGCCCGGCCCAGCTCACCCAGTCGATCTTGGCCTTCGCGACGTACCCGTCGCGGTTCCAGTCGAAGCGAAAGTTCTTGCGCAGATGCTCGCCCGAGTTGGCCCGACGAAAGGTCAGCGGGGCGTCTGCCGCCAGCGGCGTCCGCTGGATCGAGGCGATCACCGCCCCGTCGACGATCTCATCGCTGCCGTCGAAGTAGTAGCTGTCCTCGAGCACGTCGAAGTAGACCGAGCGCGACACGCCGTCGACCTCGAGGTTGAGCAGCTCAAAGGCCGGGACCAACGAAGAGCGGGTCGACTCGACCTCGGAGACCCGCTGGCGACGCTCGACGTCGATCAGGCAGAGGCCGATCGAGACCTCGGCGTTGACCTCGAACATCTTGTCGCTGTTGTAGACGTACTTGTCGCGGAAGACCGCGTCGAGCTCCGCCTGGAGCTGCGCCCGCTCGCGGTCGAGCGCCGCGACCTCGGCCTCGCCGAGCAGGCGCTCGTCGACCCCCCCGAGCTGATCGAGGCGCAGCTCCCACGCGTGGACGAAGGCCGCGTCATGACCGTAGGAGCCGTAGCCGTTGATCTCGACCTGGTCGAAGCGGAGCTCGCGGCTGTAGAGGTCGAAGATCGAGGTGTGGACCGCGTAGAGGGCCGGCTCTCGACGACCATCATGGCCGGGGAAGAGCTCGTCGACGGCGGCGAGCACCTCCGCCGTGAACCCGGCGATCCGTCCGCCCGTGATCGCGTTGAGCTGGAAACGCGTACGCACCTCCGGGATCGTCCCGGGCTCAGGCTGGAGATAGTCGCGGAGCTCCTCGATCACCGTCGTCAGGCGCTTGGCGAAGCCCGGGACGTCGTCGCCTCGCGCCGCCTCGGCGGGGAAGAGACCGCTTCGAGGGGCAGGATCCACCACCTTCGAGGGCTCCGCTCGCAGGTAGGGGGTCACGCTGTCGCCGAGGAGATCGGGCTCGAAGAAGCGGATCTTCGAGATGCCGTTGTCGACCGGGGCCGTCTTCGCGTCGTCGTCGAAGGCGACGCCTCCGAGCCCCTCGTCGGGGCGCAGGCTCTGGAATTCTTCTAGGGCTTCGCGGTTGATCTCCGGCATCGACTCTCCTGGACCGCAGTCAATCACCCTTCGCAGGCCTGAGCCAGGGTCGCTCCCGCGCACAGCGTGCGTCTCTCTCCGGCCCAAGCTCGACCACGACCAGGGGCCGCGCTCAAGCGCACCGCGGCTCGCCAAGCTGCGCCGAGGCGCGTCGCAGGATCTCCGCCTGGGCCGCCGGCCGAGGTCTGCGGGGGCGCCATCGAGCAGGCCTCTCAACCGTCACAGGACCGATCGGCCGCACTCCCAGCTCCTAGCGAGGGGCCTCCGTCTGGGTCTTGCGCGTGGTCCTCCACCTGGGTCTTTCGCCTGGGCCTCCGCGTGGTCTTTCGCCTGGTCCTCCGCGTGCGTCCTTCGTCTGGTCCTTCGTCTGGTCCTTCGCCGGGCCCCCTCGAGGTCGCGACGGGATCAACCCTACGCACACGGGAGGCGCCAAGGTCCCAGCTCCCACTCCTTGATCAACGTCGAGAAGCCGAGCCCGAGGGCGTCGCCGCAGACCGCCGCCGCGAGGTTCGCCCCCTCCGCCTTGTCGTCGACATACTCGACGTTGAAGACGGCCTTCCCGCTGTCGATGAAGGGGCTCAGGAGCGCGCACTCATCGTACGCCGCGCACTCCTCGTTGAGCGCCCAGTCAAAGGCGTCGAGCAGATCGCCGACCTGATCGAGGTCGTTCTTCAGGCCGATCGACAGACCCCGGGCGTGGGCCTCGGTCGCGAGCCAGAGGTTGTAGTCGATCTGATCGGCGCCCTTGAGCGGAAAGCCGCTCGTGTTGGCGTAGCCGTCGACGTTGTCGGGCTCAACCCCGTCGCAGCCGCGCTCCGCCGCGAGATCGAGGCGAGCGGCCTGGACCGTGCGAACGCCAGGATCGCGGACGTCGAGCCAGCGCTCCCCCGGCCAGCCGTCGAGCGGATCGCCGAGCGCGGCCATCGGAAAATCGTCGGCGTCGTCGCGCCACTCCTCGTAGGAGCCGGCGCTGAAGTAGCAGATCACGACGCGCCCGTCGGCCTTGAGCGTGGCCAGCTCAGCGTCGGTGACCTCGAAGAGATCGATGTCGTACATATCGACATCGATCGACGTGTCGATCGCCTCACCGTCGATCTGCCACTGCCAGGAGACGCCCGGCGCGGGGCACCAAAGACCCGGCGCGGGGTCGTCCGAGGAGCAGCCGCCGACACCTCCGGTGGTCGTGCCCTCCGTGGTCGTCTGGGTCGTCTCCAGGGTGTCCGTCGGGAGCGTCGTCGCGGTCGTCTCAGTCGTCTCGGTCGTCGTCCCCGTCGTCCCCGTCGTCTCGCCAGTCGTCCCCGTCGTCGCCGTCGTCTCGTCCGTCGTCGCCGACACGCTCCCCTCGGTCACCGTCTCCCCGCTCGATGTCCCCTCCGAGCCCATCCCTTGCGTCGCGGTCGCGCTCGCGCTCGTCGTCTCTGTCTCCGCTTCGCCGCCAGCGCAGGCGAAAGTGAGCGCAAGCGGTGCGGTCAACGCCAGAGAGGCGAAATAGCGCGACCGAGGGATAGGCGAGGGCTCGACCATCTGCGGATCCTAGGGAGTTCGCGCTCCCCCGTCGAGACCGCCTCAGGCCCCCACAAGAGGGCCCTCACCCCCCGAATTTTCGCCTGTCCGCGAAGGGGCCATCCGGTATCCTCCCCCCGAAGCGGTCCACGAAGACCGCCAACTCTGCCCCGAGAGAGAACAATGCGCCGTATCTTCATCGCCGCCGCCATCCTCACCTTCGCCCCCGCCTGCAGCGAGGAGAACCCCGACACCGAGACGATCCTCGAGCTCTCGGGCGACACCGCCAACGGCAAGCTCGCCTACGACAACAACTGCGCGAGCTGTCATATGGCCGACGGCAGCGGGAACGACGCCCTCAGCTACCCGAGCCTCGCCGAGCACGCGAAGCACGAGTCTGACTCCGAGATCGTCACCATCGTCCTCGACGGCGAAGGTGCGATGCCGAGCTTCCGCGCGAACCTCAGCGACCAAGAGGTCGCCGACATCCTCGCGTACATCCGCGCCGAGTGGGGCTGAGCCTGTCATCGAGACCATGCAGGGGGCCTAGCGGTCACAGGCGCTCGCCCCGAGGCGGGCGGTGTAGACCCGCTTGGGCCCCATGACGTGCACGTGGTCACCGATGAGCCCGTAGGCCGCGCCCTCGGTGTGCCCGTCCCCCCAGCTCACGTCGATCTGCGGGGTCGGCAGCGACGCCTGCGGGACCCACTCGGAGAGCGCCCCCTCATCTCCCAGGTTCGACCGGAAGACGGCCGCGCCGCGGATCACGAAGAGCGAGCGCCCGGCGATGAAGAGATCGCCGCGCCCATTGTCTGTCCCCTGGGGAAGATCGCCGAGCGAGTCCCAGCCGCTGATCTCACCGGCCCCGTCGACCGTCCCCCGCCAGAGCCCATCGCCGCCGCCGGCGCCAGTGTAGAGATAGGCGAGCCCAGCCCCCTCAGGGGCGAAGACAGCCGCCTTGCCCGGTCGCGAGCTCGGGTGCTCCAGGCCCGTCTCCGCGAAGGCGGGCTCGACCGGCACGGCGCTGCGAAAGACGTCAGGCCGGTAGGTGTAGCCCGCGAACGAGAAGCCGCCCAGGTGGATGAGGAAGCGCTGCGTCTCGCTTATCTCGACGTAGACGGCGCTGTCCCAGACGTACTTGCGACCGCCAAAGGCGGTCTCGACGTCGTCTTCGAGGAGCTCGACGTCACCGTCCATCACCCCCTCGCTGAGCTTGTAGCGGGCGATGTGACCGTTGCGGAAGTGAAGCACGTCCCCGGCGACGTCGACCGCGGTGAAGCCGTGGGGGCCGCCCCCGTGATCCGACGAGGCGACCTGCCAGGGCCCGAGCACACCGTCGGCGTCGGGCTTGGCGGCGTAGAGGATCCGATCGCCGCCGTCCCCTCGCTGGGTGTGGACGTAGAACCACCCGTCGTGGGCGAGCGACGGGAGCGGATGGGAACCACGCTCCCCGTCGACGACGGGCGCGCTCTCGGCCCAACTGTCGATCGTCCGACAGAGCTGGGCTGCGCCGCCGCCGACGGTCACCTCGACGGCCATGAAGTTGTCGGCCTCGTCGGCCTCGTCGATCATCGCGTCGGCGTCGACGACGGCTGCGACCTCGACGACGCCGCTCTCCTCCGGGGTCCACGGCAGGGCCGCTGCCATCTCGACCTCTTGCCCCGCGCCCAAGCTTAGGATCTCCCGCGCGAGCTCGGCGCGGGGCACCCCGTCGATCGCAAAGCCGAGGCGCACAGGGAGCTCGAGATCATCCGCGCCGTGGTTCTTGATCGAGGCCGAGATCCACACCTCGTCGCCGACCCTAGGAGACCCTGGCGCGAGCTCGATCGAGGTCAACGCGAGGTCGACCCCCGGCGAGGAGCCGCTCTCGTCGGTCCCGCTCGTCCCGCTCGTCCCGCTGATCCCGCTGCTCTCGGTCCCGTCGGTCTCGGAGTCGCCGCCCGTCGCCGACCCTGAAGTCCCCGCGGTCTCACCCGCCGAGGCCGATGTCGGCGCGCTCGCCGAGCCGCTCCCCGAGTCGACCTCGACGACCCCCGAGCTACAGGCGAAGACGAGCGGGAGGACCCCGCCGCAGACGAGCGCTCCGTGCATGCGCATACACACACTATAGGTCCCCCGCCGCTGCATATGCATACTTCGACGTCGCGGCTGTCCTCCCCTCCGGACATGTCCCGCCTCGGCGGTCCAAAGACCGCCCACCGGCGACCGCAGGTCGCCCGACAATGCACTCTAAGTGTCTGAAATTATTACAGAGGTTTCCTGTGTCATGGCCCTTGCGAAGACAGGGCCCAGCGGGATGGACCCGCAACCACGACAAGGACCCACACCATGCACAAGCTCATTCAATCACTCCTCTGCGGCGCTGCGCTGTTCGCTTCCCTCGCCCTCGCAAGCCCCGCTGCCGCGGCGCCCGAGCTCTCCGGCCAGATCAACATCAACACCGCGACGGAGAGCCAGCTCGACCTCCTCCCCGGGATCGGCCCCTCGATCGCCAAGAAGGTGCTGGCCTACCGGGCCTCCAAGGACTTCGGCGAGATCACCCACCTGATGAGGATCAAGGGGATCGGTCGCAAGACCTTCAACAAGCTCAAGCCCTACCTCGCCGTCGACGGGGCGACCACCCTTCAGGCTGTGGGATCCGCCCCGGCGAGGAAGGACAAGGACGCGAAGAACGCGAAGAACGCGAAGAACGCGGACAACGCGAAGAACGCGAAGAACGCGGACAGCACCGACAACACCGACAACACCGACAACGGCTAGCGACGACGACCCCTCGGACGGGACGTCTCCCGCCCCTGCCGACGGCGGCTCAGGCCGTGACCTCAACCGACGACGAGGTCACGACCCGAAGACCGGCGAGCACACGGATCGACGATAGGTGTCGCCTTTCATCCGGTCCTGGTAGAGGGAGTGGGTAGGTTTCGACCTGGGACCCGTCCCGAGGATCGCAACCTTTGGAGCTTGACCCCGCACGTGCGTGGGCCTCGGCGGTGAGGCGCATGTCGAGACCCAAGCCGCCCGTGCGGGGTCGGGCTCCATTTTTTCCTCCACAGCGACAGACGTGCTCATGAGTGCGTCCGCTCGTGAGCTCGTGAACTCGCGAATTCGTCGCCCCAAGCCCGACCGAGGCGCAGATCACGTCACCGCGGGGCCGGCTGGGCACCTCGGGCGAAAGCCGCTAAGGTTCGCTCGCGTGCGATCCAGAGCCCTCGCTACCCGCCTCCTCGCGGCATCACTCTTCGTCGCCTCCTCCTCGGCGCTCGGCGGATGCCGGGGAAAGCGGACCCGTCCGCCCTACTCGCTCAACGCCGGCCCGGAGTCCCACGAGCTCCTCAGCGCGGCCCGGCCGACCCTCGACGGGATACGCGTCTCTTCGGCGAAGATCCGGCTCAACCGGTCGATCGCCGGCAACCTGATGCTCCTCGCCCAACGGCCAGAGCGCTTCAACGGCCAGATCCAGATCTCGGGCAAAGAGCTGGTCTCGCTCGCCTTCCACGAGGACGGCTATTCGCTCCGCTACACCTCCGGCGACGGCCTCCCGCCCGGCTTCTACAGCGGCCCCCCCTCCCCCTGCGCGATCGAGGAGCTCCTCGGGGTGTCGATGGCGCCGAGCGAGCTCATCGCCCTCGTCCTCGGCGGCGCGCCGCTCCTCCCGGACCCGATCGAGATCGTCGACCAGCGCTGGGATCGCAAGACGGCGCACGAGGTCCTGACGCTGCGCAGCGGCGACCTCGAGGAGGAGCTGCGCTTCGCCTGGCATAACGGCGAGTGGTGGCCCGCCGGCGCGACCCTGTCGCGGAGGATCGACGCTCGGACGACGATCTGGCTCTGGTCGGCGCTCCACGAGGCGCCCCATACGGTCGACGGCCACACGCTCCCGAGCAAGACCATCATCACCCGCCCCGACGGTCGCCGTAGGCAGAAGGTCACGATCACCTACCGCTCGCAGGAGCCCAACCCCGAGTTCATGCGGGCCAGCGACGCTGTCGTCGACAACGGAGGCTGGGAAGAGGAGGGCGGCTGGGAGGACGAGGACGACTGGGAGACCGAGGAGAGCGGCGCGAGCGGGGAGACTGGGACCGCGGGCGACGGCGACGACGGTTGGGAGAGCGACGACGCGACCGACACCGCGGTGGAGCCCGGCGCGGAGACCAGCGCGGCGGCTCCCGAAGGCGCGGGTCCTCAGGATGCGGGCAGCTCGTCGGCGGGAGAGGGCGCGGCCGAAGCACCCACGCCCAGCCCCCCGGCCAAGCCCAAGCCGGCCAAACCCAAGCCGGCCAAACCCAAGCCAGCAGAGCCCGCAAAGCCCGTGATCCCGGCCTACTTCATCCTCAGCAGCGATGGTCTCCCAGTGCGCGGGGACCTCTGCCGGCGCCGCTAGGAGGCCCCAAGGCCCCACTGGCGAGGGTCCCCGCCGGCCCCGAAGCGGTGGGCAGCACCGCCCAAGCCGGGCCCGTCGCCCACCCCATCCAAGCGCGAGCTCGCAGCGCCACCCAGACCGGGTGCGTCGCCCACCGGAGCCAGCTTCCCCCCCGAGCGCGAGCTCGCCGCAGCGCCGCCCAGGCCGGGGGGCGTAGCCCACCCGATCCCCCTAACGCGAGCTCGCCGCAGCGCCGCCTAGGCCGGGGGGCGTAGCCCACCCGATCCCCCTAACGCGAGCTCGCCGCAGCGCCGCCCAAGCCGGGTGCGTAGCGCGAGACCCCATGGGCGGGCTCATCCGAGGCGAGGAAGCGGTAGCCGACGCCGCGCAGCGTCTCGATGTAGTGGCCCACGGGGTCCAGCTTGCGACGCAAGCGCTGGACATGGGTGTCGACGGTCCGGGTGGTGACCTCGACCTCCGACCCCCAGACCTCGACGAGCAGGGAGTCGCGGGTCTGGACCCGCCCGCGCCGCGAGACCAGCGCGGCGAGGAGGCGAAACTCAAGGGCCGTGAGCTCGACCTCGTGACCATCGACCCAGGCCCAGTGCCCGTCGAGATCGATCCGCAGACGCTCACAGACAAGCTCGCCCGAGCGCACCGTCTCCTCGACGAGATGCCGCCCGAGGATCGCGCGCACCCGGAGCAGGAGCTCGCGGACGCTGAAGGGCTTGACCACGTAGTCGTCGACGCCGAGCTCAAAGGCGACGACGCGATCGATCTCGTCTCCGCGGGCGCTGACCATGATCACCGGCAGCGACCGGGTCTCCTCCGCCATCCTCATCCGCCGGCAAACCTCGGTCCCTGAGAGGGTCGGCAGCATGAGATCGAGGAGGACCAGGTCCGGCGCGGGCCGACCGCGGATCAGCTCCAGCGCCCTCGGACCGTCGTTGGCGCTCAAGACCCCGTAGCCCTCGCGCTCCAGGCTGAAGCGGAGCGTGTCGACGAGATCGGGCTCGTCGTCGACGATGAGGATCGTAGCTGCCATCGGTCTCCCTAGCCGCGCCGACGACGACGGCGCGTCTTCTCTATCTAGCGGCTCGCGTTGCCGTCAGGGTCACGCCCGAGAAACATCCCGGTCACAACCCGCCCGTGAAAATACATGACCCAAAAGACAGACACTAGGAGCCCTCGCGGACCCTGTAGGTCAGCAAGACAAAGCTGCCGCTGGCGACATGCTCGATCACCGATCCGAGGATCTGCAGGCTGAACACCTCGCCGTTCGAGCTGTCGACGACGCGCAGACGGGGCCGGCGGTGGATCACGATCCCCTGCCGGCGCTCGACCGCCAAGGCCTCGACCGAGCGGAGCGTGAGCGGACGGCCCCCGTACTCGCGCAGGGCGCGGTCGAGCTCATCGGCGCCCTCCCGCGTCTGCATGTCCCAGAGGAGCGCGGGGCCCATCTGCGCCGCCGCCGGATGGTTGCTGAGGGCCTCGAAGAGTCGCCCCTCAAAGTCGCGGCGGTCGACCAGAAGCCCCGCCAAGGCGTCGCGATCCTCGGCCGCGAGACCGGCGACGACGGCCTCTCCGATCGCCGTCAAGCTCGGCGAAGCGCCCCGCAGAGGAGCGTCGTCGTCGACCCCGTCGACCCCGGAGACGCTCTCCTCGACCGCCTCGGCCGCCTCGGCCGCCTCGGCCGCGCCAGCCCTTTCGACGGCCAATACCGAGACCAAACCGCCGACGAGCACGCAAAGGACACAGGCCGCCGCGACCACCCGCGGTCCTAGCAGATCCCCCGGCTTCGCCAGCCGAGGCTCGATCGCAGGGACCGAGCGTCCCGAGGCGTGGCCTGTGCTCGTCATCAGCGCTGAAGAGGGCCTAGTTGGTCGCGTAGGAGGTCCAGCCCAGGGTCCAGTCGGATTCGCTCGACTCCACCGCACCGATGTAGGCGGCCGCCGCAAAGCCGGAGGGCGGGGTCACGCCGTTGTGCACCGGCGAGTCCGCCGCGGGGGCGAAGTCGGGGCTGCCCCAGGCGGTGCTGCCGAGCATCGGGTCGACGTCGAAGAGGTTGCCGTTGCTCTCCGCCTCGACGAGCCCCTGAAGGTCGAACGTCGAGCCGTCGGAGACGACGTAGAGGTCGCCCCCGCTGCGGGCGTTCTCGGAGAAGAGCGAGTTCTCGATCACGATGTTTCCGGCGTCCGCCTGCGCCTCGGTCTGCTCCTCGGTGAGCTCGACGCCGGCGTTGTTAAAGCCGGTGACGATCGTGTTGTAGAACTCGCCAGCGGTGCCCTCCTTGAGCTTGAGGCCGCCGCTCTTCGAGCCCGAGCCGCCGATCGCGGTGACGTTCGCGATCCTCGGGGCGGTCCGCGGCTCCGCGTCGCGGTTCGCCTCCTGGTTGGAGATCTCGAAGGCGAAGTTGCCGGTGCCGGGATCCTGCTGGATGACCACGTACTGGAGCTGGCCGGACCAGCCCTGGTCGATGTCGACCGAGTCATCGCCCGCGCCGGTGATGAGGATGTGCGAGCCCGACCAGGCGCCGCCGAACATCTCGATCCCGTCGTCCTCGCCCATGTGGACCTGGAGGTGATCGACCGTGGTCCCCGAGCCGCAGGCGTAGAAGGTGACGCCGTTGAGCTCGTTGTCGGTCGTCAGCTCGAAGCCGGCGTACTCGACGCGGACGTAGGAGAGCGAGCCGCAGGAGCCGCCGTCGTCGGGGCTGTCCCCGCCGCCGTAGTTCGGCTGATCCTCGAGGCCCTCGGCGATCCCGATCCCACCCATGAGGTTGGTCGACGCCTCGCCGAGGAGTACGATTCCGCCCCAGTCACCGCGGGCGCGGGAGCCCTCGGCCTGGCTGGAGGTGAAGACGATCGGCTCATCGGCGGTGCCGACGGCCTCAAGCCGCGAGCCCTGGGCGACGACCAGCGCGCTGCCGTTCTTGCCGCGGACGACGACGCCGGGCTCGATGGTCAGGACAGCGCCGCCCTTCACCGTGACGATCCCGTCGATGACCATGTCCTCGGACCAGACGGTGTCCTCCTCGATCGGGCCGCGGACCTCGCCGTCGACAGGATTGCCGCTGTCGTTGCCTGTGTCCATCGGGTCGTCGCCGGCGCAAGCCGTGAGCCCGATCAGCGCAGAAACCATCGTAGAGGTCAGGAGATTGTGCGTCTTCATAGCTGTTCCCTTTGCCACCAGCGCAGTGGTGAGTGCTGAATACTCTCTGACTGTGACGGGCGATCCCCAGATCGGTGACAGCCACGCAACATGTTCAAAGAGTCATCTTCAGGTCAGATGTCGTAGCGGAGGCCGACGGTGAAGGTCAGCCCGTGCAGCGTGTTGTAGGTGACGGCGCCCTCGTCGCCCTGGACGAAGCGACGGCGCCAGTTGAGCAGGTTGTAGGCGCCGACCGAGAGCCCGAGCCCCTTGTGCAACCTCTGGAGATAGGTCAGGTCGACGCTGTGCACCGGCAGCTCGTAGATGTGCGGCAGGCCCTGACCGCCGACGAAGGCGATCCGCCGGCCGAAGGTGTTGTAGAGGAGGCGGACGTTGGTCCCCAGGTCCTCGTTGTCGTAGGCGAGGTAGGTGTTGATGACGAAGGGCGACTGCCCCTCCATCGGCCGCGCCGGGCCCGAGAAGTCGAAGCCGTCCATGTTGAGCTCGTCGGGGTACTCGACCCGCGAGTGGATGTAGGCGAAGTTCGCCCCGAGCGAGACGTCCCGCAGCGAGCGATGGACGAACTCGAAGTTCTTGCGCAGCTCGAGCTCGGCGCCGATGTTCTGCGCCGACTTGGCGTTGCGGTAGGTCTGCAGCGGCGACGAGGAGTTGCCGATCACCCGCTCGATCGGCGCGTCAAAGTACTTGTAGAAGGCCGAGACCGCGACCACCTCGTTCGCCGAGGGGAACCACTCCCAGCGAAGATCCGCGTTCCAGACCTTCGTGCTCTGGAGGCTCGGCGTGCCGAAGACGTTGAAGCCGCCGACAAAGTCGGTGAAGACGAAGGGCGCGAGCTCGCGGAACTCGGGGCGGGCCAGGGTCTTCGCCCCCGAGAGCCGGACGTTCATGTCGCCGGTCCTGTCGTTGCCGACCGGGAAGATCAGGGCCGCCGAGGGGAGGATGTCGCGGTCGACGACGTTGGCGTTGTCCTCCTCCTCGATCGGCCGGCCGAAGCGATCGTAGGGCCGGACCTTGATATCGCTCGCCTCGAAGCGCGCGCCGCCGACGACGCGCATCCAGCGGACGAGCGGCAGGTCGATCATCGCGTAGCCGGCGTAGATCCCCTGGCTCGCGGTGTAGCTGTCCTTCGCCCGGGTGAACTCGCGGATGAAGAAGGGCGCGTCGCCGCCGTTGGCCATGTTGGCGCCGCCGCCGATGCTCTCCGGCGTCAGGATGTTGCCGGTGCCGCCGGGACGCGTCTCGCGGAAGTCGTCCTGGACCGCGTACTCGAAGGAGCGGGTCGCGAAGTTGCGCCGCTTGCCCTCGACCCAGCCGCCGAACTTGAAGGCAGAGTCGAGCTGCCCCCACTGCTTGAAGGGGGCGGTGAAGTTGACCGCCCCCGTCGCGCTGTTGTCGACGAGCTTGAAGTACTGAAAGCGGATCGCCTCGGTGTCGTCGACGCGGTAGCCGTCGCCCTCCTGCCGGTAGAGCACGTCGCGCAGGAGCGGATCGTCGAGGCTCGCCTGGGCGTAGGAGCCAAACCAGTCCATCTTCAGCCCCCGCGCCGAGGGGAACTCATGCCGCCCGCCGAGGCGGGTAAAGGCGACCGAGCGCATCTGGTAGCGGTGGCGGACGTTGCGGACCGGCGTCTCTTGGTTGGTCGAGCGGGCGAGGCCGTCGAGCTGGCGGACCTGGAGGTCGGCGTCCCGGGTGTAGAAGCCGCTGAGGTCGATCCTGTGGTTCTCGCTGAGCCGCCACTTGAGCAGCGTGAGGGCGGACCAAGCGGTGTTGTAGGTGGTCTTCAGGCCGCGGTAGTCGACCCGCGGCGTGTTGAGATCGAGCGGGATAAAGCGGTCGTTGCTGGTCCCCTCGGCGCCCTCGGCCCCGCCGTAGATCCGCACGGTCTCGCGCAGGGTCTGCTGGCTGTTGGAGTACTGGGCCGCGGCGAGGAAGCCGAGCTTCGTCCCCCATGGCTTGAAGGTCGTGCCGACCGACGCGCTGGCGCCGAAGTTGGGCATGCCGACGTGGGGCTTGACCTCGGTCTTGGTCGAGGGCATCGCCTCGCCGAAGCGCTCGATGTCGGCGTTGCTCCAGACGCTCTCCAGAGTGCCGGGGCGCTGCTCGGTCAGGTTGATCCGATCGGAGGTGTCGAAGGCGGAGGGCAGGCCGCGGCCGAGGTTGCCGAAGGCGAAGCGATCGCCGGCGAAGCGATCCGCGCTCAGGCCGTCGCGGCCGAGGGTCGCCGTGTTGAGCCCCAGGTTCGCCGAGATCGAGGCGGAGAACTCCTCCGGCGGCTGCCGGCTCTCGAGCTGGACCGAGCCGCCGGCGAAGTCGGCGGGCACGTCGGGCGTCGCCGTCTTCTGGACGTTGATCGCCGAGAGGGCCCCCGAAGGAAAGATGTCGAGCGGGACCGAGCGGCGGTTCGGATCGGGGCTCGGCACCCGCGCGCCGTCGAAGAGGGTGTTGCCGTAGCGATGGCCGAGGCCGCGGACGAAGAGGTAGCGGCCGTCGATGACCGTCGCCGAGACGATCCGCCGGGCGACCGCGGTGGTCGCCCCGCCGCCCGACTTCTTGATGTCGTCGCGGCTCATGATGTCGCGGGCGCTGGTCGACCGCTTGCGCTCGACCAGCTTGCCGGCGGCGCTCTCCTGGTTGATCTCGGTCTCGACGAGGACGGTCTGGGCCATCCCAGGGATCGGCGTCAGCTCGCGGTTGATCGTCTCCTGCTCGTCCGCCTCGACCGAGACGTTGGCGACCGTGACCCCCTCGTAGGCGTCGTACCAGACCCGGACCTCGTAGACGCCAGGCGGGAGGAGGAGCTCGTAGTTGCCGTCGAAGTCGCTCTTGGTCGTGTACTTGGTGCCGACCGCCGTCACCTTGGCGCCGATCAGCGGCGTGCCGTCGGTGGAGTCGAGGATCCGCCCGCGGACCTGTCCGGTCGGGCCCTTGACCGCGACCTTGGGGACCTCGAGCTCCTTCGCCAGCGCCTCCTCATCCTCGGTGAGATCCTCGATGCAAAAGCCGTCGTCGCACTCTTCTTCTTCTTCTTCTTCTTCTTCCTCGGCCGCGGGAGGCTCTGCGGGGGCGGGCTCCTCGGCCGCGCCTTCGCTCTCATCCTCGACCGCGAAGCCGTCGTCGCCGTCGGGAGCTTCGACCGCGCCGGGTGAATCCCCCTCCGCGCCGTCGCCGGGCTCGCTGGGGGCGACCGGCGGGGTCTCCTCGCCGATCTGCGACGGCCCTTCGTAGCCGCGACCGCCCGGCTCTGCGCCCGCCATCGCCGTCCCCGGCAGGGCCAGGGCGAAGATCGCCAGGAGGGCGAGGCTAGACGATCCCTGTCGGTCTCCGCTGGGGAGACCGTTTCCAATGTCACATCGCATGTCTAAATCGTCGCCTCTTGCGAGCTACGCGTTGGTGTCCCGGAGGACCTTGTCTTCGCTGTCGTCGCCAGATCGTCGCTAGGTCGCCGCCGCCCTCACGGGTCCATCTTCTTGGTGAGGATGACGATCGGATGGGCCTGCGCGGCCTTGGAGAGGTCGATCCCCGAGAGCACCGCGCCGTAGGGGGCGTCGTCGGCCGCGTCGAGGTAGAGCGCGTTGTCCGGGCGGGCGTTGAACATCCGGATCAGCTTCCGGGTCAGCTCGTCGTGGGGCACGTCGATCTTGTTGATCGAGGCCCCGCCGTCGACGCCGATCGACAGCACCAGCGGCGTGTTCGGATCGTTGCTCGCGTCGAGCTGCTCCTCGATCGTGTCCTTCGGCGGAAGGCGGACCCAGAAGCTCTTCGAGAGCACCGGCGCCAGGACCATGAAGATGATCAGGAGGACGAGGACTACGTCGACGAGCGGCGTGACGTTCATCTCGGGCTTGACCCGAGCCTTCTTGCCAAAACCGCCTGATGAGAGCTCCATACCCATGTCAGCCCTCCTCCTGGGTCCACTCGCGCTTGCCGGCGACCTCGAGCGAGACGCCGCTAAAGCCGATGTCTTGGATGTCCTTGAAGAGCCCGCGGAGGACGACGAAGCGGAGGCGAGCGTCGCCGCGGAGGATCATCCGCCGCTTCGGCGTCGCGGCGTAGACCGCCTTGAGCTCGGCGATCGCCGCCTCACGGGACATGTCGGCCTCGCCGACCGTGAGCACCTCGTCCTTGTCGATCGTCACCGTCAGGGGCTCGAGCTTGTCCTCTGCGTCCTTGTCCGGGTTGAACACGTCGACGAGCTCGATCGGCTTGCCGTCCTGCATGTTCGGGATGATCACCATGAAGATGATCAGGAGGACGAGGACTACGTCGACGAGCGGGGTGACGTTGATCGACGGCTTGGGACCCTTGGAGGGCTTGCCTGTGTCAATCGCCGCTCCCATTGGCGCCCCCCTCCAGGTAGTCGAGCAGCTCCCCTGCGGAGTGCTGCATGCTCATGTCGAGGCGGTCAAAGCGACCGCTGAGGTAGTTGAAGATGAGCACCGCCGCGATCGCGACGGCGAGGCCGACCGCGGTCACGATCAGCGCCTCGGCGATACCGGCCGAGACCGCACCGATGCCGCCGCCGCCCGAGGACGCGATCCCCTGGAAGGCGGTGATGATGCCCATGACCGTGCCGAAGAGGCCGATGAAGGGCGCGGTGGAGCCGACCGAGGCGAGCAGGCTCATGCCGCGGCGAGCCTCCTGGCTGTACTCCTCGAGCTTGCGGCCGAGCTCACGACGGGTCGCCTCGGCGGCGTTCAGCCCGGTGTTGCGGCGGTTCTGCTCGAAGGTCGTCAGACCGACGACCGTCAGCCGGGCCAGGGGGTTGCGCGGCATCGCCTTGGCGAGGTCGACGAGCGCGTCGATCTCGTCGGCGTCGATCAGCGCCCGGGCCTTGCCGGCGAAGAGGTTCGACTCACGACCGATGCGACGGAGAACGAGCAGGCGTTCGATGCTCACGGCCAACGCCGAGAGGCCCATCACCACCAGGGACACCGCCACGAAGCGGGCCATGAAGCCCATGCTCTGCCAGATTTCAACGAGCGACATTTCCATGATTCTTGCTTCCTATGCGGCTCAGCCGGCTTTGAGCTTGAAGGGGACAGTGACCGGGATCCATACCGAGATCGCCTGCCCCTGATACTTGCAGGGCGTGTATTTCCAGGTCTTGACGGCGGCGACGACCGACTTGAGGAAGAGCTTCTCGGCCTTCTTCTTCGCCTCGTCGCCGGTCGCCGTGGAGGTCTTGCGCAGGATCTTCATCCCCTTGACGCTGCCGTCGTTGGAGATGTGGAGCTTGACGACGATCTGGCCCTCAACGCCCTGATCGCGGAGCTCTTTGGGGTACTCGGGGGTCTTGTTGCCGGCGTCGGGCTTCGGCGGGGTCGAGCGCTCGGGACGGTCGATCGGCTTGGTCGGATCGATCTTCGCCTTCGGCTCGGACTTCGGCTTCGGCTTCTCGACCTTGGGCTTCGGCTTCTCGGCCTTCGGCTTGGGCGGCGTCTTGGCCGTCCCCGTCCCGCCTGCCCCGGTCCCGTACTCCTTGTCGGAGCGGGCCGTGTCCTGCTCCGCCGGCGGCCCGTCAGGGATCGCATCGGGGAGCTTGGGCGCCGGCTTGGGCGGCGCCTTCTTCTTGGGCTTGGGCGGCGGCGGAGCCTCGGGCGGCGGCGGCGGGGCCTCCTCCTCCTCGATCTCCGGCTCAGGCTCGTCCACCTCTTCGGCGACGAAATCCTTGATCTCGGGCTCTAAGAGGACGTCG
Source organism: Polyangia bacterium (assembly GCA_030424595.1). Lineage (GTDB taxonomy): Bacteria > Myxococcota_A > Polyangia > Nannocystales > Nannocystaceae > JADJRG01. The sequence goes on along the minus strand of JAUHWG010000016.1, from coordinate 12,231 downwards.
ACCTGCTTCCCCTTCTCGTGGTGGAGAAACAGGCCGTATCCACCTGCTGCGAGGTAAATGGCGATGGCGAGGAGGTACGAGACACCACGTCGGCGCTCGAAGACCTGGTCGCGACGCGCAGGTTCAAAGCCAGAGAACATCAGACACGCGAAGGATGGTCGGGGTTCATTTCAACGCGATGGCGCGAATGTTCCAACTGTGTGACATTGTCCTGCGGCCTCCGTCACGAAGTCCGCCGACGGCGGGCAAATGGCCCTTAGGACATGGAACCGGTGAGTCACTTCGCGACAGAAGTCACGTGCATCCGCACCGCCGCCGCCAGCCCAGACCGCCTCCTTGGGAGCGTCTCGATCAGCCTCGCCGAAGGGGAGCAGCTCGGCGTCGTCGGGGCCTCTGGATCGGGCAAGAGCCTCCTCCTCGCCGCCCTGGTCGGCCTCCTGCCGCGGCCGCTGCGGGCCGAGGGACACCTCCTCCTTCGCGGTCGACGCTACGACCTCGGCGAGCCCGCAAAGCTAGCGGTGATCCGCAGAGGAGGACTCGGACTCCTCTCACAGTCCGCGGCCAGCAGCCTCGACCCCACCCGCAGGATCGAGGCCCAGCTCGCGGAGGTCGAAGAGCGATGCGGCAGCGGATCGTCGACGCAGAGCCGGAGCGCATCCCTCTCCAAGGTAGGCCTCGACCCGTCGATCGGCCGCGCCTTCCCCCATCAGCTGAGCGGCGGCGAAGCCCAGCGCACAGCCCTCGCCCTCGCCCTCGCCGGCCGGCCCGAGGTGCTCCTCGCCGATGAGCCGACCGCGAACCTCGACACGGTCAACGGAGCGCTGGTTCTCGCGGCGCTCGACAGGGCCGCTGCGCAGAGCGGCCTCTCGCTCATCCTCGTCAGCCATGATCTCGCCGAGGTGGCGTCGCGCTGCCCCAGGCTCCTCGTCCTGGACCGCGGCCGAGCGGTGGAGTCCGGCCGGGCGAGCGACCTCCTCCGGGAGCCCCAGGCCGCGGCGACGCGGCGACTCGTCGACGTAGCCCGTCACCGTGAGCAGGAGCTGGCGGTGAGCCTCGGCGGGGGACACCGGTGAGCCCGCTGGCGCCAGACGGAGCGCTGGTCGCCAGCGACCTCAGCGTCAGCGTCGACGGCAGGGAGATCGTACGCGGCCTGAACCTGCTCCTCCATCCAGGCCGCGCCGTCGCGATCATCGGCCTCTCGGGCGCGGGGAAGTCGACGATCGCGAGGACCCTCGTCGGCCTCAGCCGCGCGCAGGGGGGCTCGCTGCGCTACCAGGGCCGAGAGCTGGTCGGCGCTCCGCGGAGCGCATGGCGAGGCCTCCGCGAACGGCTGCAGCTGTGCTGGCAAGATCCTCTGCGGGCGCTCGATCCCCGGCTGAGCGCCCGCGCGTCGATCAACGAGGCCCGCCTCCTCAACAAGAAGCCCGCCTGGCCCGCGAGCTCGGATCAACTGCTGGCGCTCGCGGAGGAGCTAGGCCTAGGGCGCGCGAGCCTCGAGCGCAGGCCGACGGCCCTCAGCGGCGGTCAGCGGCAGCGCGTCGCCCTCGCCCGAGCGCTCGCCTGTGATCCCGCGCTGCTGATCGCCGATGAGATCACGAGCGCGCTCGATCGGCCCCTCGCCGTCGACATCATCCGCCGTCTCGCAGCCAGGGTCCAACGCGGCCTCGGCGTTCTCTTGATCACCCACGACCTCTCGCTCCTCTGCGGCTGGATCGACGAGGCGCTGGTCCTGGACGAGGGCCGGATCGTCGAGCGTGGAGCCCCAGAGCAGCTCCTCGGCGACCCCAAGCACGGGACCACCAGGCGCCTGCGAGACGCCCTGCCCCGCCTCCCGACCGACCCGAGCGACGAGGAGCCGGCGAGCCGCTAAGCCTGCGAGCGAAGCGCGACCGGATCAGAACGCCCAGAAGCGGGCCTTCGGCCGCCGCTCGAAGAGCCCAAAGCGGAGATCGATCGCCACCTCGGCCGCGAGGAAGGGATAGGAGAGCTTGCCGTTGACCCCCCAGCGGCGATTGCCGACCCGCAGGTGCATCCCCGCCGCCAGGCGATCGCGGCGAACCGGCGTCTGGTTGAGCTCATCCCCCGACTCGGGCAGCAGGTCCGCCTCCAGGCCGCGGGCCCAGCCGACGTCGACGCCGGCGGAGAACCAAGCCTGCGAGAGCGACAGCGATCCGAGCAGGAGGTCCGCCCGCCGCTGAAACGAGATCGTCTCCGGGTCGAGATCGGCGACCGGCGGCGGGTAGAGCAGCCGCGAGTAGTGCGCCCCGAGTTCGAGCACACGACCTCGATAGAACGCGACCGCGACCAGCGGGGACCAGGCCGGGACCTGCTCCCCGGGCAACCAGTGCATGGTTGCCCCAAGGGTCAGGTGATCGAAGAGCCCTATCCGCAGGCCGACGCGGTAGATGTGCGGCGAGCCGAGGCCGACCTCCGGCGCGAGCACTCCGTGGTCGAGAAAGTGATGCGAGCGCGCGACCTCACGCTCGAGATAGCGGCGAAGTCCTCGCGCCCGCGGCCGCGCACCGTCGGTCTCTTCGCTCGTCCCGCTCTGGACCTCTTCGTCCGCACGAGCCGCCGACGACGACGCGCTCTGCGAAGCCTCGGCGGAGGACGGAGTCGGGGCAGCGGCGAGCACCGCGAAGAGAACCGACGAGTGGAGGAGAACGGGCAACGGCGACCGATTGAAGCCCAAACCGTGAGGAAGCGCAATTCATGACGACATCCGCTCGTCCCCCCACCGCACACAGCCCTCGCATACTGCACGCCAACCTCGCGAGCGCTCTGCCCACGGCCACCACCGTGAGCGCAATAGGCCCCCTCATACCCGCTCCTGGGGGCCGAGCGACGCGTCCGATGCGGGAACAGAGCCCGGACTACGATGACGAAAAAGCCCCTATCACGCGCCATCTACATCGTCGCCGCCAAGCGTACGCCCTTCGGCACCTTCGGCGGGACGCTCAAGAAGCACAGCGCCACCGACCTCGGTGTGCTCGCCGCGAAGGCAGCCCTCGAGGCCGGCGGTGTCGACCCCTCGATCGTCGACGCCGTCTGCGTCGGCAACGTCGCCCAGACCTCGACCGACGCGATCTATCTCGCGCGCCATATCGGCCTCAAGTCGGGGGTCCCGATCGAAGTCCCCGCGCTGACGATCAACCGCCTCTGCGGCTCCGGCTTCCAGTCGGTCATCAACGGCGCCCAGGACATCCTCACCGGCGAGGCCGAGGTCGTCCTCACCGGCGGCGCCGAGAGCATGAGCCAGGCGCCCTACGCCGCCCGTGACGTCCGCTGGGGCACCCGCCTCGGCAGCGACATCAAGCTCGAGGACACGCTCTGGTCGTCGCTCGTCGACAGCCACTGCGGCTGTCCGATGGCGATCACCGCCGAGAACCTCGCCGAGAAGTACGGCATCAGCCGCGAGGCGTGCGACGAGTACGCGCTCCGCAGCCAGCAGACCTGGGCCGCCGCCCAGGAGGCCGGTCGCTTCACCGCTGAGATGGCGCCGATCGAGATCAAGACCCGCAAGGGCGTCACGACCTTCGAGGTCGACGAGCACCCGCGGGCCAACTCCACCCTCGAGGGCATGGCCAAGCTCAACACCGCCTTCAAGAAGGACGGAGTCGTCACCGCAGGCAACGCCTCAGGCATCTGCGACGGCGCGGGCGCGCTGATCCTCGCCACCGAGGAGGCCGTCAAGAAGCACGGTCTCACCCCTCTCGCGCGGCTCGTCGCCTACCACGTCGCCGGCGTCGACCCGACGATCATGGGCATAGGCCCCGTCCCGGCGATCCGCGGCGTCGTCGAGCGCACAGGCGTCGCCCTCAGCGACGTCGACCTCGTCGAGATCAACGAGGCCTTCGCGCCGCAGTACCTCGCATGCGAGAAGGAGCTCGGCCTCGACCGCGCCAAGGTCAACGTCGACGGCGGCGCGATCGCCCTCGGCCACCCCCTCGCGGCCTCTGGAGCGCGGATCACAGCGCACCTCGTCCACGAGCTGCGTCGCCGCGAGGGCCGCTACGCGATCGGCTCCGCCTGCATCGGCGGGGGTCAAGGCATCGCCTTGATGATCGAGCGCGCGTAACCGCGACGCGCGGCCGTGAGCGTGGCCGCGGCCGTGACGGCGAGCGTGATCGTCAAGAGGGGCCTGTGCGAGAGCACGGCCCCTCTTCTTCAATTCACGACGTCTCCACCCGCTACCGCGGCCTAGCGCGCGCGGGCGACGACAGCCTCGACGAGGTCCGCCAGGAGACCGAGGTCCTCAGGTGCCGCTCGCTTTAGCAGCGCCGCCAGACGGAGCCTCTGCGAGCTCTCTCGACCGGGGCGCGGATCCGACACATCCGCCGGCAGGAGCTCGCTGACCGGGACCCCAAGCCCGTCCGCGAGTCGGAGGAGCGTCCGCAGCCCAGGTGACTGATAGTGACCGTTCTCGAGGCGCGAGATCATGTCTGCGGCGACGGCCGAGACCTGCGCGAGCGAGAGCTGCGTCAGGTCGCGCTGCTCCCGGAGGCGCTTGATCCTCTGCCCGAGCTCGGCCATGTAGCGCCGCTCTTCGTACTCCCGAGGGTCGTAGGATGCCAGGTTCGCACTGCCGTCCATCGCCATGGCGAAACAATGCCACAGCAGAGCAGGCTCAGCGCCCAGGACCCACACGCAGAGGGCGTCCTAAATACAGGACGGTCGTGCTCGGACCGGCCAAACTGTCCTCTACGCCAGACAATCCGGCGCACCTCCCCACACCTTCGAGCGATCTAGCTGGCGACCTCGAGCAAGCGCGCCTCGAGCACCCGCACACGATCCCGCACCCGCGCCGCCTCCTCGTAGCGGAGCTCCTTGGCCAGCTCGCCCATGGTCCCCCGCAGCTCTTCGATCCGCTCGGTCAGCTCCGCCGGGAGCAGCTCGCCGTCCGGGATCTCACCGAGGCCGATGGGCGTCGGATCGATCTTCCCCTTCCCCTTCCCCTTTCCGCCGCGGCCGGTCGCCTTCGCCTCGACCTTCTCATCGGCCTCGAGGGGGTTTATCGCCGCCGTCGTCGAGCGCGGGGTGATCCCGTGCTCCTCGTTGTAGGCCTGCTGGATCGCCCGTCGCCGAGCGGTCTCGTCGATGCAGAACTTCATGCTCTTGGTGATCCGATCGGCGTACATGATCACGCGACCGTGAAGGTTGCGCGCCGCCCGTCCGCAGGTCTGGATCAGGCTCCGCTTCTCCCGCAGGAACCCCTCCTTGTCGGCGTCGAGGATCGCGACGAGGCTCACCTCTGGCAGATCGAGCCCCTCGCGGAGGAGGTTGATGCCGACGAGCACATCGTACTCACCGCGACGGAGGTCACGGAGCAGCGCGATCCGCTCGAGGGTGTCCACGTCGGAGTGGAGGTAGCGGACCCGCACGCCGAGGTCCGCGTAGTACTCGGTCAGGTCCTCTGCCATCCGCTTGGTCAGCGTCGTCACAAGCACACGCTCGCCCTTGCCGACCCGCGCCTTGATCTCGTCGAGGAGATCGTCGACCTGCCCGGAGATCGGCCGGACCTCGATCTCCGGGTCGATGAGGCCCGTCGGTCGGATCACCTGCTCGACCACCACGCCCTCGGTCTTCGCCAGCTCGTACTCCCCCGGCGTCGCGCTCATGAAGATCGTCTGGCCGATCCGCTCCTCCCACTCGTGAAACTGGAGCGGTCGGTTGTCGAGCGCGGAGGGCATGCGAAAGCCGTGCTCGACCAGCGTCGTCTTGCGCGATCGGTCGCCCTTATACATCGCGCCGATCTGCGGGATCATCTGGTGCGACTCGTCGACGATCATCAAGAAGTCGTCGGCAAAGTAGTCGATCAGCGTCGGCGGGGCCTCGCCGGGCTTCCTCCCGGTCAGGTGCCTCGAGTAGTTCTCGATCCCCGAGCAAAAGCCCATCTCCTCGAGCATCTCGAGGTCAAACATCGTCCGCTGCTCCAGCCGCTGGGCCTCGACCAGCTTGAGCTGCTCCTTGAGCTCTGGGAGGCGGTGCTGGAGCTCGTCGCGGATCGTGCCGATCGCCTTGCGCATCTCCTCGGCAGGGGTGACGTAGTGGCTCGCCGGGAAGATCGCGACCCTCTGCATCGTCCCCCGCGGGACCCCCCGCAGCGCGTCGATCTCGCGGATCGCCTCGACCTCATCGCCGAAGAATTCGATCCGGACGGCGGTGTCATCTTCGTACGCCGGGAACACCTCGACGACGTCCCCGCGCACGCGAAACGTGCCGCGATGAAAGTCGACGTCGTTGCGCTTGTACTGCATGTCGACCAGGCGCCGCAGGAGCTCGTCGCGATCGAGCTCCTGGCCGACGGCGATCCGGGCCACCATGTTCGAGTAGGCCGACGCCGCGCCGATACCGTAGATGCACGAGACGCTGGCGACGATGATCACGTCGCGTCGGCTCAGGAGGGCGTAGGTCGCCGCGTGACGCATCCGATCGATCTGCTCGTTGATGTTCGAGTCCTTCTCAATAAAGGTATCCGTCGACGGGATGTACGCCTCTGGCTGGTAGTAGTCGTAGTAGGAGACGAAGTACTCGACCGCGTTGTCGGGGAAGAGCGCCTTGATCTCGCCGTAGAGCTGGGCCGCGAGGGTCTTGTTGTGGGCGAGGAGCAGCGTCGGCCGCTGCACCTGATCGATCACGTTCGCGATCGTGAACGTCTTCCCGCTGCCGGTGATGCCGAGGAGCGCCTGATGCTTGTCGCCGCGGCGAAGGCCCGCGACCAGCTCCTCGATCGCCTGCGGCTGCCCGCCCGCGGGGGTCATCGACGAGACCAGGCGAAAGGGTCGATCGCTGACGATCTCGGGGCGGACCTCCGCGCTGGGATCCCAGGCAGGAGGTGCATCTTCGATCGGAGCCGAGGGGTCGGGGGCGCGCGCCATCGCCCGAGAAGATAGGATGAAGCCATGTGCGAGGCCACCTCCCCGAGCGTCCGAATCGCCGGTCTCTACGCGATCGCCGATCTCCCCGCCCCTGAGGGCGTCGACGCGGTCGCCTACGCGAGCGCCCTCCTCGGCGATCTCCCCGGGGGGCCAGGACCCTGCGCGCTCCAGCTCCGCGCCAAGTCGGCGAGCCACGAGGAGCGATGTCAGCTCCTCAGGGAGCTCGCCCCGCGCTGCCGTGAAGCGGGGGTTCACCTGATCGTGAACGATGATGTCGACGCGGCGCTCACGATCCCCGGCGTCCACGGTGTCCACGTCGGCCAGGAAGACCTCGGAGAGAACACCGCGCACGCTCGCCTCCGGCGCGTCGAGGGGATCCGCAGAGCGGCGGAGGAGACGGGGAGAGCGCTCATCATCGGCCTCTCGACCCACTCGCTAGAGCAGGTCTCCGAGGCCGCGAACCTGCCTGTCGACTACATCGGCTTTGGCCCGATCTTCCCGACAAGGAGCAAGGTCGGCGCGGATCCTTCGGTCGGTCTCGCGACCCTGCGCCGCGCGTCCGAGCTCAGCGCTCACCCGGTGGTCGCGATCGGCGGGCTCGACGAACGCAGCGCCGCCGCCGCACTTCAGGCCGGTGCCGCCGCGATCGCCCTGATCAGCGCCCTTCGCCGGTCATCCGTCGCCGCGATCAAGGCCCGTGCGCTTGCCCTATCAGACCTGTTCCTTGCGACATCTGCACAATTGGAGTCGTCCTGAGGGTCGACCCCACCGGATCCGCCGGCACCTCGTCCTCGGGCTGACAGGCACGCCACGAGCCCCGGGAACGCCCATGGTCGAAGGCCTGAGCCCGATCCACGCTCGATCCATGGACTATCTCGCCCGATCAACGCGCCTGAGCTTGGGGCTCCGTCGGCGGAGGCACTTCGCACGCTCGACGATGGAGCACGTCAGCTCCATCGAAGAGAGGATCCCTCGGTGGATCCTCGGCGCAGTGCTGATGCTCGTCTGCGTCCAGCTCGCGATCGCCCTCTAGGCGACCGGAGCCGAACACGCGCAGACGCTCGCTAGAAGCGACCGACGTAGCCGAGACCGGCGCCGCCCGGTGTCATCGTCGGCACAAGCGCGCTCTGCTTGATCACCTTCTCGTCCTCGGGCTTCCACCGCTGCCAGCGCTTGTAGCGGACGCCGTAGCCGACGCCGACCGCCAGCAGGAGCCCACCGACCAGCGCGCCGGAGGCCGCGATCGGGACCGCGAGCGTGCGATGCGGCTCGTACTTGCAGCCCACCGTGTTCGCCGGCTCGGGACAGCTCGTCAGAAAGATCGACGCGATCGTCCCGGCGATGCCGCCCGCGAGCAGCACGCCGCCTGCGATCATCATCCCCTTACCCTTGGCGGACTTGCCCGCGATCATCGGCTCGGCAGGACGCTGTGGGCCCTCGGGCACGACCGGCGCTGGAGCAACCTCCGGTTCAGGTTCGGGCTCGGGCTCGGGCTCCGCGGCCTCCTCGGGCGTGCCTTCTGCGCCCTCGTCGGTCGCACCATCGGCCCCCTCCTCAGGGGTGCCTTCCGCGCCTTCCGCCGGAGCCCCTGCGGGGGATGCATCCCCTCCAACAGTGGCATCTGGGGTCGCCTCGTCCCCGGCCGGCTCCGCGGCTTGTGCATAGGCTTCGGCCTGCGCTTGAGAAACAGGAAGAACCACGAGAGCCGTGGCGAGGAATGGAGAAATGAGCCGATAGGGAGTCAGCATGGCCGGCATGCGGAGCGCTTTCGGTGATCGGTAAAAGCGTGCGAGTGGGCAGTATCTAACGCGCACCGCTGCTTCACAAGCCCTCTTTCGCCCGTCGCCCGAGCGGGGAGTCCTGCCTGATCCGCTCCAAGGGCCCCCTAAGCACCCCCGGAGACGCTCATGCGGCGTTCCCGCGGCCCTCTCGCGCTATGCTTCAGCCGTTCGCCATGCCGATGCTCGCAGATCTCGATGACCCGCCGCGCTCGCGCCTCTCCGGCTTTCTCTCCGGCGCGCTCCTGGGTCTGCCCGTGGTCGCCCTGATCGCTTGGCTGATCCTGCCGCCCCTCATGGGAGCGATCCTCGGGGGCGCGAAGGACTTCGACGATCGCCTCCGCGAGGAGGACGCGTACATGCAGGGGGTCTGCGGCGAGGCCATCAAGGTCAAGCGCGATGAGGCGCTGTGCGGTTGCGTCTGGGTGGCGGAGTTCCCCTCCCTCGACTGTCGGCATCGCTTCCTCCGCTGGCAGCTCGACCGCGCCACCGAGGCCTGCGCTGACGACGACGCGCGCAAGGAGGCGCTGAGCTACTGCAGCTGCGCCGACGTCGTCGCCGAGCGGGTCGACGAGGCGGCGAAGGTCGCCGGCGAGGCTGCAGGCATCGATCCCGCCGCATCGCCCGAGGACCCGGCGAACGATCCGATCGCTGAGGCGATCCAACCGGCGCTCTCGAAGTTCGACAATTGCCTCGCTCTCGAGGGGGCGATCCCGCCTCCCTCGCTCGAACAATTGATGAGCCCCTAGCAGCCGAGGCGCGGCGCCCCGATCGGGCCGAGCGCCGCAGGTTCGAGCTAGAGGCCGACGAGCCTGGACGTTCTCGCCGGGGTGCGTGGCTCGCCACCGCGGGCGGGCTCCGGCTGCCCGAGCTCAGGGGACGACGTAGCGCATTCGCCAGACCCGCTGCCCTCGGCGTCGCGTCGTCCTCTCACGACGACTCGCTGCGTCAAAGGGGTTGCCTCGCCAGAACGACCAGGCACCCGCCAGATTCCGGAGCCCGAGGTGCTCATGCCGGGGATCTTCGATCTCGGCCATCGCCGCGAGCGCGAGCTCAAAGATGTCGCTCGCGAAGTGGAACTCGCCGCCGGGCTTGAGCTGACGACAGAGCACGTTGAGGAGCCAGGGCTCGATCACGCGGCGCTTGCGATGCCGCGACTTGAACCACGGATCGGGGAAGAGCAGGTGGAAGCGATCCACCGAGCGCGGGGCGAAGACCTGGTCGATGTCGACGTTCAGGTTGACGTACCCAAAGGACAGGTTGGCAACCGCCTCCGCGTCGGCGCGGACGCGGTTTCGGTCCAGCACCTGCTCGCGGATCTCGAGGCCGATCACCCACCACTCAGGGTGCACGGCCGCGAGCTCGAACGAGAAGTCCGCGTCCGCACAGCCGAGCTCGACCTCCACGGGAGCGGAGGCAGGGAGCGCCTCGGGGCGCACGAGGGGCTTGGCTCGGACCTCCATGAAGGAGAGCCCGAGCGGGTTTACGTGCTGGCGAATGCCACGCATCGCCTGCCCCCCGAGCTAGGAGGCCGATGCGTCGGCGCTCGGGATCTTCGCCGCGTCGGCGACAAAGCGGGCCAGGCCGATGTCCGTCAGCGGGTGCTTGATCAGCTGGCCGATGACCTTGAAGGGGATCGTCGCGACGTCCGCCCCCATCCGCAGCGCCGTCAGCACGTGCAGCGGAGAGCGGACCGAGGCGACGAGCACCTTGGTCTCGTAGCCGTAGTTGCCGTAGATCTCGAGGATCTGCTCCACCGTCTCCATGCCCTCGTGGCCGACGTCGTCAAGACGACCGACAAAAGGAGAGATGTAGGTCGCCCCCGCCTTGGCCGCGAGCATCGCCTGGAGCGGCGAGAAGCAGAGCGTGACGTTGGTCTTGATCCCCTCGTCTGTGAGGATCTTGACCACCCGGAGCCCATCGCGGATGAGAGGGATCTTGACGACGATGTTCGGCGCGACCTGAGCGAGCTCCCGCGCCTCGGCGAGCATCTCGTCAAAGGTCGTCGACAGGACCTCGCCGCTCACCGGCCCCGGGACGATGCTGCAGATCTCCTCGAGGCAGGCCCGCAGCGGCCTCCCGGTCGCTGCGATCAGGGTGGGGTTGGTGGTGACCCCGTCGAGAACGCCTAGTTCGGCGGCCTCCCGGATCTCCTGGACGTCCGCCGTGTCAATGAAGAGCTCCATCGTCGCGCTCTTACCACGTCCCACGCCGAGCTTGTCAACGCCGGGCGCGCGCACTAGCTTGCGGGCTCTCATGGCAGCACCAAGACTCGGGATCATCATCGCCGACGAGAGGGCACTTCGAGCCGCACGTTCGGACGATCCGGTCGATCTCGTGATCCTCCGCTCGACCCTCGTGAACCCCCCTCGGGCCGCAGGAGCGACGAAGCTCCGCTCTCGCTTCCGCGAGCTCCACCCCAACGCGGAGGTCTACCCCTACGTCTGGCACCTCGTCAGTCACGGCCCGACCGACGGCCTCCGCGACCTCGGCTCGCGGAGCCTACCGGGAGATCCACGCGCCTTCGGTCACCTCCAGGACACCCCCGAGGTCCGCGGCGCCTGGGAGTCGACGCTCCGCTGCGCGACCGCGATGGAGAGCACCACCGTGGTCCTGCGCACGCCGGCGAGCTTCACCCCGGGCGGGATCTACCGCGCCCGCCTCCGCCGCTTCGTCGCCGAGCGGGCCGCCGAAGGTCTGCACGTCGTCTGGGAGGCAGAGGGACTGTGGGAGCCGCCTTCGACCCTCGCCGTCGCCCGCGAGCTCGACATGACGACGATCGTCCCGGCCTTCGACGGGACAGGCCGTCCGTTCAGCGGCAGCCTCGAGCGCCGATGGCTCCGGGTCGACGGCGCCGGTCCGACGACTCACCTGCGACCCGCCCTCGCCGACTCCCTGCTCCTCGCGCTCGACGCGAGGGACGAGGAGGCGACGATCCTCTTCGGAGGTCCCCGCGGCTACGCCAACCTGCGGGCCTTCGCGAAGGCGATCGACAACTTCTGAGCGCTCCCCCCTGCGACGCGACCAGCTCAGCCTTGGGACCGCGGGGACCATGGTCCCTGCTCCGAAGGCCAGAGCTGACCCGCAGGCCGTCCTCAACGGACCGACGCGGAGAGATCACAGCCCTTAAAAAGGAACCGCCGCGGTGAAGCACCAACGGCGGAATCCCTGTAGTGCGATGTGAAGTTGCCTAGGAGGCCTTCTTCGCGCGCGAGGTCTTCTTGGTCTTCTTCTTGGTCGCCTTCTTCTTGGCGGGCGCCTTCTTGGCAGCCTTCTTCTTGGCAGCCTTCTTCTTGGCAGCCTTCTTCTTCGGCGCCTTCTTGGCAGCCTTCTTCTTGGTCGCCTTCTTCGCGGCCTTCTTCTTGGTCGCCTTCTTCGCGGCCTTCTTCTTGGTCGCCTTCTTCGCGGCCTTCTTCTTGGTCGCCTTCTTCGCGGCCTTCTTCTTGGTCGCCTTCTTGGCAGCCTTCTTCTTGGTCGCCTTCTTCGCGGCCTTCTTCTTGGTCGCCTTCTTCGCGGCCTTCTTCTTGGTCGCCTTCTTCGCGGCCTTCTTCTTGGTCGCCTTCTTCGCGGCCTTC
>JAUHWG010000015.1 GCA_030424595.1 Polyangia bacterium | reverse complement strand
ACCGTCGATGTCAATGCTGTAGAGCCCGCTCGGGGCGTCGGGGCTGACGGTCTTGATCCCGAGGCAGCTATCGCCAAGGACGCAGACTCCGGCGTCGCAAACATAGCTATTGCAGTCACTCCCCTCAGTGCAGGCGAGGCCGTCATCGCAGGCGTCGCATGCTCCGCCGCAGTCAACGTCACTCTCATCTCCGCTCTTCAGGCCGTCGTCACAAGCCGCTGCCTGGCATAGAGTCGTACACTCGTCGCTGTTGTCGTCATTTCCATCGTCGCAAAGCTCCACGTCACTCTGGACAAAACCATCGCCGCAGCTCGCGGCAATACAGGTGGTCAGACAGGCATCGGTGTCATCATCGTTGGCATCGTCGCACTCTTCACCCGGCTGAGTAACACCGTCGCCGCAGCTGGCGAGGGCGCAGGCGTCGGTGCAGAGCGGATCCTCCGGAGCATCACAGGCTTCACCGGGGCCTACAAAGCCGTCACCACAGGTGTTCTCGACGCAGGTGGCGAGGCAGGCGTCATCGTTCGCGTCGTTGCCATCGTCGCAGGCCTCGTCTCCCTGGATATAGCCATCTCCGCACACCGGCAAGATGCACGCGACGGTGCATGCCCCATTGTTGTCGTTTGCTTCCCCATCATCGCACTCCTCGCCGTCGTCGACGTTGCCGTCGCCGCAGAAGGGGTCGGGTACGACCCCCGTAGTCTCTGCGCCGGATCCGCTCTCCGTAATCCCGCTACTCCCGGGATCGGTCATCATCGTGTCCGTTCCCATGCCTCCCGTCGTGGTCCCCGTCATTGTAGGGTCCGTCGTCATCGTCGTCGTCGCGGTTGTCGTGCTCTCGCTCGTGCCGACCGAGTCGTCACCACACCCCGCACCGAGCCCAAACACCACCGTAGCTACCACCCACCGATTCCATCCAAACTTCATCACCCAACGGTAGAGGATCACCTACAAACCAGATAGACCAGCGCATGCAGTCTACTGAGCGAAGATCGAGACCGGACGAACGGCTCGTGACGGGTCCGCTGGCCGCGTCTCCACGCCGAGACATCAGGCTGTGGTCGGAGGTGCGTTCCGGGCTCATTGGCCCGGCCTGGTCGAGACCGAGCGAGCCTACGAGGACCAGGGCTGTGGTGAGAGCCCTGCGTGCCCTCGCGCGGCGCTCATCGCCGACCTAGCGTTCTAGCGCCGAGCGTCGAGGATGACCAACACTGAGCGACCTCGCGGCAGGCTTGGAATCGGCGCTATGGTGTGGAGGATGTCCGACGGTCGAAGCCGAGCGCCGATGGGAACGGAGAGCCCGCCATCCAAGCCAGCAGACGATCATGCGACAGCGTCGGCGAGCTGTACGGCACGAGCAGCCCGTGGCGAAGGTCCCGTGTGCTCTCGCGCCACAATCGTCGGCCTTCTTGGCTTCGACGAAGCGCCGCTGTACCGGGCCGTACCGCAATTTGCGGCGAGGCCGAGAGGGGCGACGAGGGCAAGCGAGAGTGCGCGGGACTTCTGCCACGGGCTGCTAGGCGCTGGGGGGAGCTACTACACGCTGCCAGTGAGACCCCTCCCACGCCCTCGCGCGAGCTCAGTGAGAGGACAGGACGAAGGCGATGTCCCGAGAGCTTGCGCGAGACGGCCGGCGACACGGCCTTCATCGGGGCGGAGATGGCGACCACGGGCATCAGGCCAGGCCCAAGCTCCAACGCCCTTGATGCCGCTGTGGGGGCTGGTATTCGGCGTCCTCTGCTGCATGGTCTTCGGGCCGATCTTCGGCTTGGGCTGCGATAGCGACGCCGACCGTGCATCGAGGCCGCCCGCGACCGGGTCCGTCTCAGACGTGCGTGCGGAGACGCTGACCTCCTCACGGGCCGCCGTGCGGGGTGCTGCATCGAGCGCTCCCGACCCGACTCCCGCGCCGACCTACAGCCATGACTCGAATCCGAGCGGAGGATCCTCGGCCGACAACGCGCCGCGTGATCAGACGCCGAAGAACGGAGACCACACGGAGGTCGACGCCCCGCGCGGTGAAGGCGAAGTGACGAGCGCTCTCACGCGGGCGAGAGACGAAGAGGGGGCCGACGCCCCGCGCAGTGAAGGCGAGGTGACGAGCTCTCTCACGCAGACGAGAGACGAAGAGGGGGCCGACGACTCGACGAACGACGACTCGAACGACGACTCGAACGACGACTCGAACGACGACAGGGATGAGTGCGATCGCCAGTGCGTCGGCGGAGACCTCGACGGAGACGATCTCCTCACGCCCGTCGACCGCCGTCACGGCCTACGGCCTAGCTGGTCACCGGATGACCTCATCGCCCTGCGGCTGCCCTATGTGATCGAGAGCGGCTCTCCGCCGAACCTCCTGCGCAAGGCGGCGTCCGACGCCTTCGTCGAGCTTTCGGACGCAGCCTACGCGCAAACCGGGGTGCGGATCAACATCCGCTCCGGCTACCGGCCCTTCGCGTTGCAGTGCTCGATCTTCCGCTCCGAGGCTCGCAACCTCGGCTGTGCAGAGGCGACTCGCTCGTCGGCCCGAGCAGGCTTCAGCGAGCACCAGCTCGGCACGACCGCCGACCTCGCGATCGGCTGGCAGCGGCTCACCGGTGACCGACCGATCGACGAATTTCTCGACGCCCACGCCCACGAGTACGGCTGGATCCTCTCGTACCCAGAGGGCGCTGAGGAGAGCACGGGATACAAATACGAGCCGTGGCACTATCGGTACATCGGCCGCGAGGCGGCGCAGGAGCTGGTGCGGCGCTCATCCGACGGTCGACGGCTCTCGACCCAAGAGTACCTGGCCAAGACTCCTGGCGCTCCCTAGGAGGCCGCGAGTCACGACGAAGGGCGCCTATTCCTGGCATCGAGTATGCTGTGGGCGATGGAGACCCCTCGACGAGCCGTAGCTCGCGGCCCGAGACGACTCGCCGCGCTCCTCCCCTTCGCGATCGCCCTGGCGTCGTGCACCGGCGAGTCAGCGGCGACCGCGACAGGCGAGAGCGCGACCGGCTCGTCCACCACGTCGACCTCGACAGGGGGGACGTCCGCCGGCGAGTCGACCGATGTCGAGACGAGCGGGAGCGCAGGCTCCGCGACCGCTTCGACGACCGCCTCGACGACCGCCACCACCACCACCACCACCGGCGAGATGGCGAGCTGTGGCGATGGCGTCGCCACGCCGGCAGAGCTCTGCCTGACGCAGCTGGATCCGCTCAAGCTCGGCGGCCAGCCGGTCGACATCGCCCTCATCGATCTCGATCGGGACGAGCATGTCGACCTCGCGATCGCCGACGTGACCGGCGATGTCATCCTCCGCTACGGCCGCGGCGACGGCACCTTTGACGTTCCAGAGGAGCTGCCGCAGCTCGTCCAACCGCGGGGCATCACCGCGACCGCGCACGACCTCTCGAGCCCCCTCACCATCGCCGTCGCCGACCAGGGCTTCAACGCCTTGGCCCTGATCCGCGCTGACGGCCCTCGGACCTACACGACCCCCCAGAGCACGACCGTCGGCAGCAAGCCGAGATCGCTCGCCCGCGGCGACGTCGACGGGGATGGCGATGAGGATCTGATCATCGCCAACCAAGACTCTGATGATCTAACCCTCGCGATCCTCGAGCTCGACATGCCCCCTGTCCTCTCCGCCCACCCCGTCGGCGAGGAACCCTATGACGTCGCGCTCGCGGATCTCGACGGCGACGGGGATCTCGACATCGCCGCGGCCAACCGCCTCAGCGGGACGATCTCGGTGCTGGCGGGGGATGGTCTCGGGGGGTTCTCGCCCGCGATAGAGCACACGGCCAGGCCGGACATCCGCAACATCGCGATCGCCGACCTCAACGATGACGGCCTCCTCGACATCGTCGGGACGAGCTACGAGGACCAGAAGCTGACGATCCTCCGCGGCGCTGGCGACGATCTCTCCTTTACCAACCACTACCTCCCGGTCGGGGCCAAGCTCTACGGGGCGGCGACCGGTGACATCGACTTTGACGGAGCCCCCGACCTGGTCGCCGTCGACCTCGACGCCTCGGAGCTCGTGATCATCCGCGGGCTCAACGAAGCGCTCCCGAGCGTCGACCGCCTCCCCACCGCCGGCGGGCCGCTCGACCTCGCCGTCGGCGATCTCAACGAGGACGGCTACCTCGACATCGCCGTCAGCGGGACCTTCAGCGGCACGGTCGCGCTCCACCTCGTCGATCCCTAGGACTCTGTCGAGAGGATCCCGAGTGCTCTCGCGCCGGAGTCGTCGGCACTCCTGGCTTCGTCGTCTTGCGATGGCCGCCTTGGCACGCAGGCTCCCGGTGTCCACGACCTGAGCTCTCGCGCGCTGGCGCGGCCCTCCCCGGGATTGGCGGACGGTACCGCTCGCCCGCGGGCGATCGCTCGCCGCCCTCGGCCCGGCGAGGAGCCGACCCTCGCGGTGGCCTGCTCACAGATGTCGTCTTTTTTTTTGACGACCGTGATCGATCTCTGCGGGCTCGTGTCTAGCGAACACGAGGGCCGGCGAGAACGCCGCCCAACCCCGAGGAGACGCTCATGCCCGCAAACACCTATCATTTCCGTGAGCAGTGGACGATCCCAGGCTTCACGCCGGAGCAGGTCTACGAAGTGCTCGCCAACGCGTCGATCGTCCAGGACTGGTGGTCGGGCGTCTACCTCGAGGCCACGCCCCTCGCCCCCTACGCCCGCCCCTGCGTCGGCGGCAAGGTCCGCGCGAAGGCCCGCGGCTTTCTCCCCTACAAGCTCGACTTCATCCTCGAGGCCCTCCGCCTGGAGCCCGGCGAGCTGGTCGAGGTCCGCGCGACGGGGGACTTTGACGGGATCTGGCGAGCCGAGCTCGTCCGCGACGAAGACGGCACCCGCGTCGAACTCGACTGGCAGGTGACCGTCAACATGCCGCTCATCCGCTACCTCTCGCCGCTATTGAGGCCGCTCTTCGCCCTCAACCACCTCTGGACCACGCCGCGCGGCGAGCGAGGGATGCTCCGCTACCTCCGGGCAAAACATCACCGTCTTCCGGTCGGCGCCCCACAGCTCGCGGTCGCCTGCTGAGCTCGGAGTCATCGTGAAGACCTCACACTCCGTGATCATCCACCGTCCCCTCCCGGAGGTCTTCGCCTTCGTCACCGATCTCCGCAACGAGACCCGCTGGCAGCCTGAGATCCGATCGGTGACCCTGGAGGGGCCGATCGCCTCCGGCGCGACGTTCCGAGAGAGTCGGGTCAGCTTCGGTCGACGCTTCGACTGGCGCTTTCGCATCACCAGCTACCGAGCCCCTGACCACATCACCATCGAGACCATCGAGGGCGCGGCGCCCTACCGCGGCACGCGACGGTTCGAGGCTGTCGGCGGATCGACGCGAGTGACCGAGTCCGGCGAGCTCGAGCTGCCTGGGCCGCTCGCGGTCCTCACACCCGTCGCGCAGCTCCTCGCCAAACGACCTCTGCGGGTCGCCTATGCCCGGCTGAAGACGATCCTCGAGTCGTCTCCCGCGACATCGCGATGACAAGCGGGCACTCTCCCCCGATCTTGCCAGCGTCGGCCGACGGCGTGACAACGCCACGAAGCCCCGCGAACCAACGCGCTGGGACGTCGACTCGGGCGGCCCCTGGACGACGATCGCACGACTGCGCGGCGATTGCACGACGACCGGCAGGCCGACGTATCATCGGCCCCCATGACCGAGGCCACCGACAGCTCGCCCCTCGAAGCTCGAGGGATGGTCGAGCTCATCGCCGATCTTCGGCGGCGGCTCGCCGCAGGCGAGACGACGATCACCCTGCGCGTGCCGGATCCCGACCATAGCCGCGGGTGCTATGCGGGAGAGCGCTACCAGCGAAACGGCGAGGTCTACGTCCACCGACCGCTGCAAGTCTGGCTCGATCTCGCCGAGCGACTCGACCTGCGCCTGCGAACCCCGAGACCTCTCGGCGACGGCTCGATGGAGCTCCGCCTGGAGCCGCTCGCAGAGGATCCGGGCTGGCGACGAGAGGGGCCGCAGACCGAGCGCTATGGCCGTGATAGCCCCTTTCAGCGGATCTCCAAGCTCGAGGAGCCTCACCTCGTCGCCGACGTCGCCGACGCCCTCGACCGGCTCGCCCCGCCCGACGACGCCCGCGTTCTCGGCCTCGGGATCAACCGCGGTGATGAGTTCAAGCTCCTGTGCCAGCTTCGGCCCGCGCTCGCCGAGCGCGGGAGCTTCGTCGGCATCGATCACAGCGCCTCCGCGCTGGAGCTCGCCCGCGGCCGCTTCTCCGCGGCGAAGGCGACCTTCATCGAGGCCGACCTCGACGATCTGCCGACCCTGGAGATCGGCCGCTTTGATCTGATCCTCGCCTTCGGCACCCTGCAAAGCCCGGGCGTGGGCGACCGAGCGCTCCTCCGCCACCTCGTCCGCGATCGCCTCCGGCCGCAGGGCGGGCTCCTGATCGCGATGCCCAACTGCCGCTACGTCGACGGCGAGCAGATCTACGGCGCCCGGATGCGAAACTTCCGTCGCCCGGACCTCTCGTTGCTCCTGAAGGACAGCGCCTTCTACCGCCGCTACCTCAACCAGCACCGGCACCAGGTCTTCGTCACCGGCAAGTACGATCTCCTGCTGACCGCGATCCCCCGCACCTAGGACTCCGCGACGAGGTCGCCGGTGCTCTCGCAACGCGCTCGCCGGTCCGCTCGACCTCGACAGAACGCTACCGTCCCCGGGCTCAGCGCCCGTCTTCACGGAGCCGAGGGAGGGGCGAGGGCTGGACAGCCCAGGGTACTCGCCACGCGCTCCTGGCCGAGCTCACCGGCGACGGCGACGACGGACGAGCGCCAGGAGGATCAGCGCGAGCGAGCCCGGGGCGCTCCCGCGGGCGACCGAGCACGCCCCCTTCGACTCGACCGGGACCGCGTCCGAGCTCTTCTCCGCCGGGGTCTCGACCACCTCCGGCGCGGGCGTCGGGTCCGACGGTTGCGGGGTCGTCCCCTCGGGCTTTGGCGCGGGCTTCGGCCCGGGCGATGCCGCGGCCCCGGAGGTGTCACAGCGGAGACAGTCGTAGGTGACGCTCTCCGGCGGCACGCCCCCCGAGTAGTCGAGGCGCGAGCAGCTGTGGGTCACACACTTGCCGCTCTCCCCCTCAGCCTCACAGGCATCGCCGACCTTGCGGGTCGAGCAGACCTCGACATCCTCCGGCGGCGGCAGGTCGGCCCTCGCCGAGCCGGCGAAGAGCAGGCCCGCGGCGGCGACGAAGACGAGCGAGCGACGGCAGATCATGCCCGGATCATCGCAGGGATCCGATCGATCGATCCACAGCCGATCCCCCGTCGCCGATCGCTCCCCGCCCCGGCTGAGAGCACTTCGCGATTCGATCGAGAGGTGGGCTCCGCATCGATGTGGTGAGCTTCCTCTCAGGACATTCTGCGTCCACAGGGCGGAAGGATCACCTGCGGTCACTTTTGGGCTTCGTGAAACCACAGCGCGTTCGCGACACTCCATCTTGATATGCGCTGCGGCTCACACATCCTCCTCTCTTTCGCCACCCTCCTCCCGGCCTGCACCGCTGACGCCGAGAAGAAGCCCGAGCCCGCCGTCGCAGCGACGCCGACCGCCGAGCCAGAGGTGAAAGAGGCGGCCCCTCGGATCTCCAAGGAGCAGATCGCCAAGGACGTGAAGTCGGCGCTCGACACCTCCGTCGCCCCCTGCGAGGACTTCTACCAGTACGCCTGCGGCGGCTGGATCGCCGAGACCACCCTCCCCGACGACAAGCCGCGTTGGGGCCGCAGCTTCAGCGCCCTGCGCGAGAACAACCGCGCGATCATGCACGAGATCCTCGAGGCCGCCGCCAAGGATCCCGCCGGCGATCCGGAGAAGACCAAGCTCGGCGACTTTTACTCGACCTGCATGGACGAGGCGGCGCTCGAGGCCGCGAGGGCCAAGCCCCTCGATCCACTCTTCGCAAAGATCGCCGAGATCCAGGGCGCGGAGGACTTCATGCGGGTCTCCGGCGCCCTCAACCCCGACGGCGTCCAGCCCCTCTTCGGGATGTACGCCGGCCCCGACGACAAGAACCCGAAGCTCAACATCGCCCACATCTACCAGAGCGGCCTCGGGCTCCCCGACCGGGACTACTACCTCGACAAGGGCCGGGCCGAGCTCCTCGCCGCCTATGAGGTCCACGTCGCCAAGATGTTCACGCTCCTGGGCGAGAGCGAGGCCGCGGCCAAGGCGACCGCCAAGGACGTGATCAAGTTTGAGACGACCCTGGCCAAGGCGCAGATGACCCGCGTCGAGCGTCGTGATCCAGACAGGACCTACAACAAGATCGACCGCTCGGGGATCGAGGCCGCCGCCCCCGGGCTCTTCTGGCCCGTCTTCGCGGAGGCGATGGGCTACCCGGACATCACCGAGATCAACGTCGACTCGGTCGACTATCTCAAGGCCGCCGCCAAGGCGATCGCCAAGGCGAAGCCGGCGACCCTGCAAAATTACCTGCGGTGGCACACGCTGACCAGCAACGCCAGCCACCTCTCCGCGGACTTCGTCGCCGAGAATTTCGCCTTCTACGGCAAGACCCTCCGGGGTCAGAAGGCCGACGAGGCCCGCTGGAAGCGCTGCACCTCGGCGACCGAGAGCGCCTTCACCCACCCCCTCGGCCGCCTCTACGTCGAGAAGGCCTTCGCCGGCGAGTCGAAGAGCATCGCCCTCGACCTGATCAACCGGATCGAGGGGGCCTTCGAGGCCAACCTGCCGGGCCTCTCCTGGATGGACGACACCACCCGCGAGCGGGCGATGGCGAAGGTCAAGGCGATCCATAACAAGATCGGCTACCCCGACAAGTGGCGCGACTACAGCGACCTCGTCGTGACCAAGGGCGACCACCTCGGCAACATCCTCGCCTCGAACCGCTTCGACTTCGCCTACCACGCGAGCAAGGTCGGCAAGCCGGTCGAGCGCGACGAGTGGCGGGCAGGGCCACCCGTCGTCAACGCCTCCTACAGCGGCACCCGCAACGAGATGTGGTTCCCCGCCGGGATCCTCCAGGCGCCCTTCTTTGACAAGGACTTCCCTATGGCGATGAACTTCGGGGCGATCGGCGTCGTCATGGGCCACGAGCTCACCCACGGCTTCGACGATCAGGGCCGCAAGTACGACGGCGACGGCATGCTCAAGCAGTGGTGGGGCGACGACGTGATCGCCAAGTTTGAGGAGCGGACCGCCTGCGTCGAGAAGGCCTACTCCGAGAAGGAGGTGGAGCCCGGGCTCCACGTCGACGGCAAGCTGACCCTCGGGGAGAACACCGCCGACATGGGCGGGGTCAAGCAGGGCTACCAAGCCTACAAGAAGTGGGCCGAGGAGAACGGCGGCGACGCTGCCCCCCACGTCGACGGCCTGACCAACGAGCAGCTCTTCTTCGTCTCCTTCGCCCAGGTCTGGTGCACGGTCGCCACGCCCGAGTACCTCCGCGTCCAGGTAGCGACGGACCCGCACTCGCCGGGGGAATTCCGGGCCAGCGTCCCCTTGATGATGAGCCCCGACTTCGCGGCCGCCTTCGAGTGCGCCGAGGGGACGCCGATGAGCCCGAAGGACCGCTGCGAGGTCTGGTAGCGCCGCTAGGGTCTAGCGCGGGACCCGAAGGGCCGGCCTCGTCCCCTCACCCAGCGGCTCCAGGCGGCCTAGATCGGCGCCCAGCCACTCGCCGATCTCCGCCTCGATCGCGGCCCGGTCGTCCGCGCTGAGCTGGGCCATGCTGGTCCCGTGGAGCCCGCCAGGGTTGTGGTAGGAGGCGACGCTCGGGTTGTCCGAGGCGTCGATCTTGCCCGCGGACCAGGGGTCGAGATCGCCGTAGATAAAGACGATGTCGGTCGCCTCCGTCGCCACCCAGCTGTGGATCGCCGGGAGGAAGTCCGCGTCAAAGGGCAAGGGGACCCCTGGCGGCGGCGCACCGGTCTCGAGGTCGACGTAGTCTGGATCGACGAGACCCTCGAGGTGGGCGAGCGGGACAGCCGGGCGGCCTAGCTGGGTGAAGGCCTGGTACGAGTAGGCGTCGAAGGTCTCAAACCTCGCGTCTGTCACCCCGAAGACGCCGACGTATTGATCGAGGAGGCCGAGGAGCTCCACAGGGCCGAGCTCCGGATCGTCCGCAGCGGGCAAGGAGGCGCAGGCCAGGGCTCCGTAGCTCTGCCAGACGTTCCAGGGCAGCTCCAGGACCAGCGTCTGGAGGGCGCGGTCGTAGGTGCCGACGCGGGTGATCTCGCCGAGCTCGAGCTCTTGCTCGAGCTCGGCGATGAGAGCCTCGCGCTCCTCGCCCAACATCCGCGCCTGGAGCTCCTCGAGCGTCGCTTGGCACCCCTGATCGACCGCCGTCGCGAAGTGATCGACGAAGCGGTCGTCGGCGAGCCCGAGGACGAAGGGCGCGACATAGGAGACGACGCCGGCAAAGTCCTCGGGATAGAAGTAATGGTGATAGACGGCATCTTCACCGCCGAGGCTCCCCCCGGTGCGCAGCCACGGCGCCCCGTAGATGCCCTTGAGCGCCTCTACGACCGCGTGCCCGTCTGCCGCCACCTGAGCCGCGTTCAGCTTGGTCCAGTCCGCGTCGGGCTTCGACGCGCCGGTGAAGCGCTTCTCTAGGGAGAGCTGGTTGCCTCCGACCAGGCGGCTGAGCTCGACCTCGATATCGTAGAAGTAATTGTGATAGCCGGTGGTGAAGAGCACCATCGGCGCGTCCTTGCGCCGATGGATCAAGGTCATGGTGATCCCGAACTCCCCGGCGCCAGGATCCCCGTGGTCGATCGGCACCTGGTAGGTCAGCTCAAAGAAGCGCGCGTCGCCGTCGGTCTCGCGCTCGACCGCCGACATGCCAGGGATCGCGACGAGGAGATCGTAGATGTCGGCCTCCCCCTCAGTCTCACTCTCACCCGCGCTCTCGCTCCCGCTCCCGCCTTCGCTCTCATCGACGCCGGTCGACGCGGTCTCGGTCGTCCCCTCGCCCTCGACGCCGACGCCATCATCACCGACACAGCCGCTGAGCACGAGGGCTGTGAGCGCGAGCGCACCCACACCCGCCAGGTTGCTGGTCACTGACATCGGCGTGAGCCTACCACCGACCATCGTCCCCGTTCTCGAGCGTCCCCTGTCCCGTGATCGAGATCGGGACGACGTGGTCCAGAGGGCAGGCGGACACGACTCGCCTCCACCGCCGCCTACCATGAGCGGCAGCCCGTCCGCGCGCCGCCGCCCACGACCGCGAGCGTCCTCCGCGCGATGAACCTCAGGCGTGAACGCTGCGCTCTCTCGTCGTTCTCCGCGCTACAATCCGGGACCCCGACGGCGATGGGAGAGACCAAAGTACCAGCGAAGATCGACCGCGAGGGGCTCCTCGCGGTCCAGCTGCTGAAGGACTCCTTCTTTATCGCGGTCGGGGGCGCGACGCTCGTGGCGATCGTCAGCGGCGGCGGCGTCCTCGGAGCCGCCGTCCACGTCAGCATCGCCTCGATCGCGATCTTCCTCACCGCGATCTTCGTCCAGGCGATCTTCAACACCAGCCGCGAGACGCTGGTCCGAAAGCTCATGGGCTGGGCCTCGATCTCAGCCCTCCTCTACCTGGCCTACGTCGCCTGGCTCGGCGAGCTCGCCCTCTACTTCAGCGCCGGCGCCTTCGTCTTCACGACGATCCACACGCTCCTCCTACACCCGCGCCAGGACGCCGAGTTCCGCTCCGAGGAGGCCGAGAAGGCCGGCAACCGGCTCTTGGCGGAGCGCCTCGCCATCGCCGCGCAGAGCCCCGACGCCAAGCCCCTGCCCCGCTCCATCGACCGCGGGCTCGCGGAGCTCCCCGCGGACATCCACCCGGAGATCCGCGAGCTCATCGACAGCGCTGTCGAGGACTACGCCCACCTCCACGAGATCGTCAGCGACCCGACGCTAGCCTCGAACCTCGGCCGCGATGACACGGCTCTCCTCCAGGGAGCCGAGGCGGTCCTGCTCGACGTCCTCAAGCGCGCGCCGCTGGTCTCGCGGGTGAAGCGGCTGGCGAGCAAGCGCGGTGACGACCCCAACGGGCAGGCCGCGGCCGACGCCGCTAAGGCGCGCCTTCGGAGACAGACCGACGCCCTCCATGACGCCGCCTCCGCTGCGCTGCAGCTCGCCGCCAGCGAAGGTACCGACGCCGCCGAGGAGCTCCGCGAACACATCGACGGGCTGAACGCCCTCCGTGAGGCCCGCGACGAGATCGAGCGCGACCTCGCGGCGCACTCGTGACCGGCGACAGCGCGCTCCATCGCCGAGGACACCATCAACCGCCCGTCGACGGCGCGACCGCGCTCCGTCGACCAGGACACCACGCCCCGGGGAGCTCCGCTATCCTCCCCGTGTATGCCCCGACGCCTGCTCAGACCGCTCCCTCGGCTCCTGGGCGGCCTCGCCATCGCCCTCGGCTGCGCCGCGAAGACTGGCCCTGGCCCCGACGCTGGCGCTCCGTCGCCTCAGCCACGACCGACGACGAGCCAAGCCCCTGCATCGCCGCCGACCTCGAGCACCACCGCCAAGACTAGCTCGAATGGAGGCTCGGCCGCCGATCCTCGGCAGGCCCCGCCCCGCGAGGGACCTGCGGGCCCCGCGGAGCCCGCTGCTGTCGCCGGAATCACCGCGGCCCACAACCGTGCCCGCGCTGAGCTAGGCGTCCCCGACCTGACCTGGTCCTCGGAGCTCGCCACCGTCGCCGAGGACTGGGCGCGACGCCTCGCGGCCGATAAGTGCGGGCTCCAGCACCGAAGCGACGGCCGCTACGGTGAGAACCTCTACGCCGTCTACGGCACCTCGGCGAGCCCGCAGGAGGTCGTCGACAGCTGGGTCTCGGAGGCGGCCGACTACAGCTATAAGAAGAACCGCTGCAAGGGCGTGTGCGGTCATTACACCCAGGTGGTCTGGCGTACGAGTCAGCGCCTCGGCTGCGCCTCTGCACGCTGTTCACAGGGCGAGGTCTGGGTCTGCAACTACGACCCGCCTGGGAACTTCGTCGGCGAGCGGCCCTACTGAGGCCGCCACCGCCGAGCTCTCTGGCAGCCGTGCGTGAACCCTCTCCACCGCCGGTCCCCGACGAGCTCGCCCCGCGACGCGAGGAGCCTGTTGTGAAAGGCTCGTGTGTTCTCGCGTCGCAATCGCGGCCCTCTACCGCAACCTTCGGCGCAGCCGAGAGCTAGTGCGGGGGCAGCGAGAGCGCGCGTACTCTTGCCGCGGTCTGCTAGGATCGAGCGCCTTCGACCGCTTTGGTCCTGACGAGGATCATGTCCCGCGTGGACATCACCATCGCCGACAGCCGGCAACACCTGCGCAGAGCAGATCGGCTCACCTAGGAGCCCTCTATATGCAGGGGTCGAGTGTCTCCGGACCTGAGCGAAGCCTCGATCGCGACGCCGTCAACGGCTCAGAACACCGTCTCAGCGGGCCCCTCGGGTCGAGCGGGAGCAGGCCCAGCCACCGGACGGACGCCCGGTCGTATATGCGTGCGATCTTGTCGGTTGTCGACAATCGGCACACATGACCATAATCAAGATATAGCGACACATTCATAGGTCGGGAGAACGTGACAATGGGACTCAAGATGACACATACATTCGCCCTCTTAAGCCTGGGCGGCATGCTTACGCTCGTCGGCTGCTCAGGAGACGACTCCGCAACGACCGATACGAGCGCGAGCACGTCGACCTCGACCTCGACCACATCAGAGTCGAGCTCTACCGCTCCTACGGCCACGGATCCCACGACGTCGAGCACTGACCCGACCACCACTGACCCGACCACCACCGACCCGACCACCACTGACCCGACCACCACTGACCCGACCACCACCGACCCGACCACCACCGACCCGACCACCACCGAGTCGGACAGCAGCACCGGCGGCGTATGTGGAGATGGCGTCGTCGATGACGGCGAGGAGTGCGACGACGGCAACGACATCAACACCGACCTCTGCCTCAACACCTGCCAGCTCGCCGTCTGCGGCGACGGCGTTGTCTACGAGGGCGTCGAGGAGTGCGACGACGGCAACGACGTCGACACCGACGCCTGCCTCACCGCCTGCCTCGCCGCCGCCTGCGGCGACGGTCTCCTCCACGAGGGGGTCGAGGAGTGCGATGACGGCAACGTCGAGAACGGCGATGGTTGCAGCGCCGAGTGCACCGTCCCGAGCTGCGAGGACGGGGTCAACAACGGCGCCGAGACGGACGTCGACTGCGGCGGCCCGGACTGCGACGCCTGCCCCCTCGACGGCGCGTGCGCGGACTCCTCGGACTGCGCTGAGGGTCAATGCATCGACAATACCTGCCAGATCCCGGACACCTGCCAGGCGATCCTCGACGCCGATCCGCAGGCGGCCTCAGGCACCTACACCATCGACGCCGGCGGCGATACCTCCTACGAGGTCACCTGCGACATGACGACGGACGGTGGCGGCTGGACGATCCTCTGGGCGACGAGCGGCGGCGACGACCAGCAGCCCGCGACCGGCGACACCGAGGTCCTGAACGGCGATCCCCTCGCCTACGCGCCCTACAACCGCGATCGAGCCTTCAAGGCGCTCCTCTCTGGGCTGAGCACCGAGGGCATCGTCCGGCGCCAGCTCGGCGATGTCTGGATCAAGTTTGACAAGCCGCCCTTCGACGCAACCCTGACCATGGCCAACAAGCACGCTCACTTCGCGACGACCCTGACCGCGAACAATGGCACGTCGGCCGCGGGCTTCGTCGGCTTCTCCAATTACAATATCGGCGGAGGCGGAGACTTCAACCTCTCGACCGCGGACGGCAGCACCTGCAACGGCAACACGACGATGGGCTCCGATCACCATAGCGGCAACTATTGGCACCTCAACTGCGGTTGCCAGCGCCACTACCTCTACTCGTACTCCAACCAGTCGAAGGACGCCGACGGCTCCTACAAGGTCAACACCGGCCTCGGCACCTGGACCGCGACGGCGGGCTGCTCCTCCACCGAGGGCAATGGACTGGCCCTGATCCTCGGGGTGCGCTAGCAGCCCAAGGGCGCCGAGCGGAGCTGCTCGGCGCCCCTCAGATCAGTCGCTGAGCCCGTACTTCTTGATCTTGTCGTAGATCGTCCGCACGCCGATCCCGAGGGCCTCGGCGGCGCGCGTGCGGTTGCCGTCGAAGTGGCGGAGCGCGGCGACGATGGTCTCCCGCTCGACATCCGCGAGGAGGCGGGGCTCGCTGTTGTCGACGACGGCCGGCGCGGCCGTGTCCTCGCCGAGGCCGACGCCGCCCCCAGCCCAGCTGAGCCCCGGGATCGCCAGATCCTGGGCCGTCACCGCGTCGCCGTCCGCGAGGATCGCCGCCCGCTCCAAGGCGTTCGCGAGCTCACGAACGTTGCCGCTCCAGCGCGCACGATGCAGGAGCGCCCGGGCCCCCGCGTCGAGCTCCAACGGCCGTCGTCCGAGGGAGGCGCAGGCCTTGACGAGGAGCCGCTCGGCGAGGGGCTCGACGTCCTCCTTGCGCTCGCGCAGGGGCGGGAGGACCACGGGGAAGACCGCAAGGCGATGAAAGAGATCCTCGCGGAACGTCCCCGCGGCGATCATCGCCGGCAGGTCGCGGTTGGTCGCGGCGATCCAGCGGACGTCGACCTTGACGGTCTGGCCGCCGCCGACCCGCTCAAAGCTCCGCTCCTGGAGCACGCGCAGGAGCTTGGCCTGGAGCTTCGGCGCGAGCTCGCCGACCTCGTCGAGGAAGAACGTGCCGCCCTGGGCGAGCTCGATCCGGCCGCGCCGACGGGCGTGGGCCCCGGTGAAGGCGCCCTTCTCGTGGCCGAAGAGCTCGCTCTCGAGGAGCTGCTCGGAGAGCGCCGCGCAGTTGACCGCGATAAAGGGTCCCTCCACACGACGGCTCCAGCGGTGGATCGCCTGGGCTGCGACCTCCTTGCCGGTGCCGCTCTCGCCGACGAGGAGCACGGTCGCGTCGGTCGCCGCCACCTTCTCGAGGGCGGCGATCACCGGCCTCATCACCGGCGCTCCGTAGCTCAGCTCCGGGCCCCCCTCGGCGTCGCGGCTGCGCGCCTCCTTGAGCGCCCGCAGGCTGTGCCGCTCGGCGGCGCGGCGGACGAGGATCCGCAGCTCCGCCAGAGAACCGATAGGCTTCTGCAGGTAGTCAAAGGCGCCGAGGCGCATCGCCTCGACCGCGTTGTCCACGTTCCCGTGGGCGGTGATGACGATGACCTCGACCTCGGGCTGACGCTCACGGACCCGCCGCAAGAGCGCCATCCCGTCCATGCACGGCATCTTCAGGTCCGTCAGCATG
Organism: Polyangia bacterium; assembly: GCA_030424595.1. Classification (GTDB taxonomy): domain Bacteria; phylum Myxococcota_A; class Polyangia; order Nannocystales; family Nannocystaceae; genus JADJRG01. The sequence continues at coordinate 218,745 of JAUHWG010000015.1, read as the reverse complement.
ACGTCGAACGTCTCGCGCTCGAGACGACGCCAGGCGGCCTCTCCGGAGTCTGCCTCGTCGACCTCATGGCCATCATCACCGAGCGCCTCCGCGAGAAACTCGCGGATCCCGGGCTCGTCATCCACAACCAATACGCGCGCCATCACTGCTCTCCATTCGCTAGGGATCGCGGCCGCTTTTGCGGCAGCCAGACCCGAAAGATCGTCCCACCGCCAGGGCGATCGCAGACCCGCACGTCGCCCCCGTGACGCTCCGTCACCCGGTGGACGACCGCGAGCCCGAGCCCTGTCCCTTGGGTCCTGCCGGTGACGAAGGGATCGAAGAGGCGCTCGCGCATCTCCTCGGGGATCCCCTTGCCGCGGTCCGCGATCTCAAAGACCAGCCCTCCGTCCTCGGCGGCAACCCGGAGGTCGACGCTGGCCCCCGCGGGGCTCGCCTGGAGCCCGTTGCGCAGGAGGTTGACCAGGACCTGCTCCATCCGCATGGCGTCGAGGGGCCAGCCCGGGGGCGCCCCGCCAGCGTCGACGTTGACCCGCGCGGCGTCGACCATCTCCGCCGCTCGGATCGCGAGACCGCGAGGATCGGAGTCCCCCTCCTTGAGGTTCCCGGCGCGGACAAAGTCGAGGAGGCTCTTGGTCAGCTCCTCGAGACGGACCGCCTCGTTGACGATCCGTCGGGCCTTCGCTTGCCGGCGCTCGTTGTCGGCGAGCTGCTCCTCGAGGAGCTGTGCATGTCCCTTAAGACTGGCGAGCGGATTGCGGATCTCATGGGCGATCACCGCGGACATCTCCCCGAGCGCGGCGAGGTGACGGCGCTCGGAGAGGTCCGCCTCCGCCTTACGCGCGCGGCGACGCAGACGATAGAAGATCCCGCTGGCGACGATCCAGGCGAGGGCGACCGCGAGGCTGATCAGGAGGTCGCGAAACGCCCGCTGAAACGAGGCGCGAGCGAGCTGTGGCTCGACCTCGATGACCACCCGCGGCGGCGGCATTCGCGGTCGTGCACCGAGGGGGGGACGCGGCGCAGACACGCCCTGCGGAGGTCCCATGAGCCGCTCAAAGCGGACCGACGCCCGCTCCCCCCGGAGGTTGTCCTCGAGCCATCGGACGACCCCGTGGTCGCCGGCCTCAGGCTCGCGCAGCGGCTCCGCTGCGGGCGAGCCGGCGCCGGCGATCACACGGCCATCACGCCCCAAGATCGCGACATAGCGAAGACCGCGGGCCCCCTCGGCCTCGAGGATCGACGCCAGATCGTCGTCGCTCGCGCGGTCGTCTGGGAGAGCTGAGCGGATCGCGTTGTAGATCATCTCGCCTTCGCCGCGGACGAGGGTCTCGCTGAGCTCGTGAGCGCCGACGAAGCTCGACAACGACGAGATCACCAGCAAGCCCGCGAGTCCGGCGGCCACGGCGAGAAGACCCCAATCTCCGACACCTGCGCGCGTTCCCATCGGTGGATCGATGATAGCGCGCGCGCTGGGATCGACGGTCATCCTCTCGGGCTAGTAGCAAAGGCCGTGCCGAGGGGCGGCGCGGAGCGTGAAGGCGATGCCCTCGGCGAGGCGCCGGGCCGCCCTGCCGCCGGCGATGCAGGGGAGGCGTCCCCCGACCCTTCTGTCGATCTGGGCTCCGCCGACCCGAGGGACGCTCCTCGCCTACGACGATGACATCGTCCCGCGGAGGATGACGAGACGCCGGCAGATCTCGCAGGGGCTCCCTGCGAAGATCGCCGACCCTGCGGTCACCGCGGACGATCCCGGGAGCATCGCGCCTCAGCCGAGGATCACACGGACGCCCTGGACCATCTTCCGCAGGGCGTCGACGACCTCGCCCGTCGTCTCCGCGCGGACCGTCGCGTAGCCCTCGCCTTCGTAGCCGGAGGCCCTGAAGTCGCCGATCCTCGGCAGACGGCTGTCGACCACCAGGCCGCCGACCGCCTCGTTGACGAGCTCGACGCCCTCGACCGCGCGCACCACCTGACCGTGGCCTTGACCGCGAAAGAACGCGGTCCCGCAGGCATAGCGGCGCTCTGGCACCGAGAACTCGCCGCGGACCATCAAGACGGCCCACTTGGCCCACATGTCGACGCCGTGGCAGTGGCCCATCATCGGCATCAGATGGACGCCGGGCGGGCGCGCGCCGACCTCGGAGATCACAGGCGAGCCGTCGGCGCGGATGAACCACTCCATGTGGCTGAGCGCGGTCTCGACCCCGAGGGCCGCGAGGGCCGCGGCGTTGGTCGCCTGGAACTTCGCCGCGTGGGGCTCGAGCTGCTCGCGGGGGAGGAGCACGCAGTACTGGATCCACGGGTTCTCGAGCACCTCGAGGGGGCGCGGCAGGTAGTAGCTCGACGAAGACCAGACCGTCTCGCCGCGGATCGACACCGTCTCAAAGGTGTGCTCCGAGCCCTGGATAAACTCCTCCGCCTGCGCCGGGTTCGACGGCGTGACGAGGAGCGAGGCGAGCCCAGCCCGCATCTCCTCGAGGTCGCCAACGCGGACCGTCCCGCGCGAGCCGACGCCGGCGGGCGGCTTGAGGACGACCGGGTAGCCGACCTCATCGGCGAAGCGTCGCGCGCTCTCTAGGGAGGTCACCAGCGCCTGGCGAGCGACCGGGAGACCGGCGTCGCGGAGCACCGCCTTCATCCGGTTCTTCTCGCGGAAGTTGCGGGCGACGGCCTCACCCATCCCGGGGACGCCGCAGCGGTCGCGGGCGATCGCGAGCTGCACCTGCATCTGCTCGAGGTAGCCGAGGAGACGATCGACGCGACCCCACTCCTTCTGAAAGGCGCGGACCGCCGCGCTGAGCTGGACCGGATCGAGCGAGTCGGCGAGCTGATAGTGACCGCCCATCCGCTCGCGCAGCGCCGGCGGCAGCCGCTCCGCCGGCTCGTGCGAGATGATCCCGAGGCGCACGTCGTCCAGCACCGCGAGTGCCTCGATGCAGCGGATCATGTTGGGGCCGAAGTAGGGCGCGACGAAGATGACGTGGTGGAGCTGGGTCATGGCGGGATCCGGGGGAGAACGGGCGCATGATCGTTGAGCAGGGTCGCGAGACCACCCCCCCCGGGCGCCGCGCGACGAGAGCTTGCGCACCGAGCAAGGTCTTTCACGGGCGGGAATGTGACACGGGCAACACCAGCAAACGCGCCTCTATCCCCCGATTAGGGCCCTTCTGGGCCGGCTGCGAGCCCGGCCGAACTTTCATCTAGGGACCCGGCGAAGGTCCGTTGGGTCGCCGCGTCAATATCCCCATGCCGCCCCTCGGGCGCTGACCCGAGCGCGACGGAGATACAACTATGGACTACGAAAACCCCGTTACCCCGCTCTTCCCGCAGCAGCCGCAGACCGACGTGCGCGTCGGTGAGCTGCTCTCCCCCACGCCCGGCGGCGTCCTCGACTCGCTCCTGCGAAGCGACGGCTACTGGCGGCTCCTGTCGACGCGAGGCGAGCCCACGCCCGCCGACGGCGAGATGACGGACAACGTGATCTCGATGGTCCGCGGCGACAAGCCCGAGCTCGCGCCCCTCGTCGACGTCGCGATCGCCTGTCGCTAGGGCCCGATCGAGGGGCCCGATCGAGGGGCCCGATCGAGGGCACCGGCGCGGGCCCTCCCCCAGGGGCCTGCGTCAAGGGGACCGCCCCTATCGCTGGCCCCGGTCGGGTCGCTCGCCCGAAGGGCCCGCCTAGAACATCTCGCGGACCCAGGAGGTGAAGCGCTTGCCGATCCCAGGGCGCCGGTCGCCGCGGAAGCCGGCGTCGACCGCCGCCTCGAGGGGCTCGTGGGTCGCACCGTAGAGGATGAGGCCGACCCCGGTCGCGAACTTCGGGTTTTGGATCACCCCGGCAAAGCCGCTCTCCACCAGGTTGAGGCCGGTGCGACGGCTGCCGCCCTGGCCCGGGACGCCGACCCGCACCGGCATCTGGAAGATGTCCTCGGTGATCTCGAGCATCCCCTCCATCAGCGCCGATCCCCCGGTGAGGACGATGCCGCTGCCGGCGAGCTCCATCATCCCGCTGGCGGCGAGCTCTTCCTGGGCGAGGAGGAGGATCTCCTCCAAGCGGGGCTCGATCACCTCGGCGAGGAAGCGCCGCTGGAACTCCCGCGGCGGCCGGGGACCGACGCCGGGGACCTCGATCAGCTCCTCGCCGTCGACCAACGAGACGAGGGCGCAGCCGTGCTTGCGCTTGATCTGCTCCGCCTCGGCGACGCTGGTGTGGAGGCCGTGGGCGATGTCTTGGGTCACCCGCTGACCGCCCATGACGATCACCGAGGTGTAGACGTTGGTGCCCTCGGCGTAGATCGCCACGTCCGTGGTCCCGCCGCCGATGTCGACGACGGCGACCCCGAGATCGCGCTCGTCCTCGTGGAGCACCGCCATCGCGCTCGCGAGCGGCTCCAAGACCACCTCGATGACGTCGAGGCCGGCGCGGTTGCAGCACTTGATGATGTTCTGGACGCTGGTCGTCGCCGCCGTGATCACGTGGGCGCGGACCTCCATGCGGACGCCGCTCATCCCGATCGGATCGCGGATCTGACCCTGTCCGTCGATGATGTACTCGAGCGGGAGGGTGTGGAGGATCTGGCGATCGAGCGGGATGTTGACCGCCTTCGCCTGCTCCAGCACGCGGGCGACGTCGGCCTCGCCGACCTCGCGGTTGCGCATCGACACCTGGCCGAGCGAGCGAAAGCCGCGGACATGACCGCCGGCGATCCCGACGTAGACCGACTGGACGTCGACCGCCGCCATCTGCTCGGCCTCGGCGATCGCCTGGGCGATCGAGTTGGTGGTCGCCTCGATGTTGACGACCACCCCCTGGCGCAGACCTTCGGAGGGGCTCGTGCCGACCCCGATGATCTCGAGACCGCTCGGGGTCACCTCTCCGATGATCGCGGCCACCTTGGTGGTGCCAATATCCAGCCCGACAATGACTTCTCCGACCTCGGCCATGCGCTGCTCCGTCTACTCGTAGCGGGGGATCCTGCGGGTTCGCTTCGACCCCGAGGGGCGCCGCGCGGGCGCCGCGTGGGCACCGCTCGTCGCGGTGTCCTTCGCCGGGGTGTCGGCGTGTGCACTCCTCGTATCACGGGTCGCCGCGTCACTCGAGTGAGCTGCAGATCCGCGGCCTAGCACTGCGGCCTCGTCCTCCGAGGTGAGGAAAGAGGCGACGATCCGCTCGGTCCGATCGCCGCCGGCGATCGCGTCGAGGTGGACGACCGCGAGGCGCTCCGCCCGTTCGCCGAGCGCCGCCCGGAGGGCGTCGTAGCGCTCCAGCCGCTCGCCGTAGCCGTCGCGGCCGAGCCGGAGCTCTGTCCGCTGGACCGCGGTGTACACCGTGAGCTCGCCGGTCTCGCCGACGTTGATCTCGCCGAGCACGGGCCTGTCCTCGCCCGCCCCGTAGGTCTTCATCACCTCGAGGGCGCGGTGGATCATCGCCGTCGCCCAGACCTGGCGCTCGTCGAGGAGCTCGCGGGAGATCCCGGTGATGATCGGCAGGTCGCCGCGCTCCCCGCGGCCCAGACGCTTGAAGGGCTTGCCGAGCTCGTCGATCAGGTAGAAGCGGTCGGCGAGGAGCACCGCGGCGGGCACGTGCTCGACCACCTCGACCCGGAGGGTGTCGGGAAATTCGCGGCGGACCTCGACAGTGTCGACCCAGCGCTCGCCGGCGATCCGCCGCTCGAGCTCGTCGGTGTCGACCGCGAGGAGGTTGGTCCCGGGCTCCAGGCCCATCAGCTCCGCCACCCGCTCCGACGAGATGTGCTCGGTCGGCGCGAAGAGGAGGTTCTCGGCGGCGAAGCGCGGCGAGGTCGTGACGTAGGCGTAGCCCTGCTGGGCGCCGACCAAGAGCCCCCAGGCGAGCCCGCCTGCGAGGGCGAGCCGGGCGATGAACGAGCCCGTGCGCTTGGCGAGCGGGCGCAGCCGACCCGCGGAGGTCGCGGTCCTAAGCGCAGCCTTGGGCGCCCGAGCTCCGCCGACCGCACGCTTGCGGTTGCCGCCGCCTGAGCGCCTGCGCCCCCCCGGCTTCGCACCGCTCTTGGCGTTGTCACCCCGGACCCGCGCGATCAGGCCGCCGAGCCCCTGGGCCTCCGGCCGTCGTCCACGGCGACGGATCTGCTTGCGGCGTTGCGGCCTCTTGGCGGCGAGGGAGCTCATAGGGGGATGCCAGCGACACTCGCCCTTACCGTCATCGCCGGGGGCGGGCAAGAAAGCCGCGCCCTTCACCACCCCCTGAACATCTCATCAGAGGTCTCGAGGCCGAGCGCGAGCGCTCCTCTCCGACCCGCTTGGAGGACCCGCCATGACCCAAGCGCCGCTGATACGCTCGGCTGGAGCACCCATCGTCATGCTCCTCCTCAAGCTCATCCTCCTCGCGATCGTCATGATCCTGGGCTTCGCAGCCGTCTTTATCGGCGGGATGGTGACCTTTGTCAGCGAGGCCCTGGTCCCAGGGATCGGCCTTATCGCCGTCGGCCTCGTCGTCGGCGTCGGCTCGCTGCGGATCCTCCTCCGCCTCAACCGCGCCTTCCAGGACCAGCACCTGGAGGCGGTCCTCGCCGACCCGCAGCAGATCCGAGCCCGGTGGCAAGACCGACGGGGCGAGGTCATCCTCGCCCCGCGCGGCGTCTTCATCGGCCGCAGCTACTATCCGTTCGCCGCGTCGTACCAGCGCCTGGCGGAATTCTCGTTCGACGTCGAGACCGGACAGCTCTTCGTCGCCTTCGACTCGATCGCCCCGCCGCCGAACCATCGGCCGACCTTGACGCTCGAGGTGCCCGCGGACGCTCGCCGCTCGGTCGCCGCGTTCGCCGATGATCTCCAGCCGGACAAGCCTCCCAGCGACGGGTAGACCGCTGCGGCGGACGGACCCGCGCGGCGCCGTCGAATTAGCGCCTCATACCCCATCGCCGCAGCTTCGATCGCCAGCTTTCGAACTATCCTGGGACAATGCCACCGTCGGAGCGTCAGCGCGGCAGAGCTCGTCGACGGCGCGGTCCGCTGGCGCTGGCGCTCTCGCTCTCGCTCTCGCTGATCGCCTGCGCGCCGGACCGGCCGCCGACCTCCGTCTCCCCCGTCAGCGAGCCTGCAACGCCCCACGCTCTGCGGCTCGCCCCCGGCTCTGACGCTTGGGACGCGCTCGCCGGAAGCTCGCCGAACCCGCTGCGCTGGGCCTATCGGCGGGCGCGGGCGCTCCCCGTGCAGGAGGTTGATCGCGGCGTCGTCTTCATCGCCGACGGTTCGATCGTCCGCGTTGACCTCGACGACGGGGCGCTGCGTTGGCGCGACGCCCCACGCTCGCTCCACTGGCGCTCGCTCGTCGTCGCCGACGAGGTCGTCGTGGCCGCGGGCGAGCAGGGCTCCACGATCAGGGTCATCGACCTCCTCACCGGGGCCGCGAGCGCCCGGCCGGCCCCGCCCGAGCTCCGCAGCATCACCGCGCTCGGCCCCGTGATCTCGCTCGCTGACGCGTGCACCCTCAGCGTCCGCGAAGCGAGGTCGTGGGCGACCCTCGCGGCGATCGACGGACTCACGGAGGCGCTCGCCGAGGCCACGGCGTGCAACCGATCAGCGCGACTCGTCGCCGCTGACCGAGCGAGCGTGACGCTGCTTGGATGGCGAAAGGGTCAGCTCGAGCTGGTCCGCGTCGAGCGGCCGAGCGGCGCTGTGACGAGCCATGTCGCCCTCGATCCGGAGGCCACTTTGACGATCGGCGCGCGGACCGGGGTCATCCTCGAGGTCGCTCCGAGCGGCGCCTCCCGGGCGCTGAGGCTCGACGCAGGCGGACCGCTCGAGCGCCGGTGGTCGGGCGTCCCCGACGATCGACAGACCCTCCGAGAGGCGATCATCCGCGACCGTCCGCCCATCGTCATCATCCGGACGGGTGAGCGCTGGTCAGCGCTCGATCCGATCACCCTCGCCGAACGCTGGACGATCACGAGCGACGCGGAGGTCACGGTCAGCGGTGAGACCACGAGCTTCATCCGGGAGAGCGGCGAGGCTTCGAGCCCGCCGGAGCTCCTCCTCGTCGATCCTGAGCGGGGGACGACCCTCGCCCGTCGTCAGCTCCCCGAGGGCCGCGGGTGGTGGCAGGTCGGCGAGCTCGCGCTGGTCGCGGGCGCAGCTGGCGTGGTCGCGCTCGACCTCCGCAGCGACGCCCGCCGATGGGCCCTCAGCGGCGAGGTGGAGCGCGTGCGCGACGACGGAGTCGTCTCCGTCCGCGGCTCCCCGCGCGACGCTCACCTCGACGTCATCGACGCGTCGGCGGGGCTCCGTCGCCTCCGGGTCCGCCGCTCCGCGTCGCTCCTCAGCCGCGCCCCGGCGGCCGACGGGGAGCTCTCGATCCTCCTCGTCGAGGATCCTGCGGTGCTCGCCGCCTACGCCGATGATCCCGCGCTCGCCGAGCCGCTGCCGAGCGATCCCATCGCCGCCTTCGCCGCGCCCTGCCTCCCTGCGCCGATCACCCTCGAGGAGTTCAACCGCTACCGCTCCTGCCACCCGCCGGAGCCCGACCATGTTCGCTTCACCAACGGCAGCGCAGAGCTCACGGAGGCAGCGTTGGCGAACCTCGACCGCCTCGCGCTTCGCTGGCGACATGCCGCCCTCGCCGATCTCCGCGGACCCGTGAGCTGGCCTGTCTACCTCGTCCGCGGGAGCCGCGATAGCGCCGAGCTGGAGGCTCTCGCCGGGCGACGGGCGGAGGCCGTCCGCTCCGCTCTCCTCGCCCGCGGCGTCCCCTGCTCTCAGGTCCGCGCCGTCAGCGACCCGCAGCGGGCCACGGCCCAGGTCGAGATCGCCTGGCACGAGCCGATCATGTGCCTGCTCTGACGTTGGGGCTGCGATCCTGACCTGCGCCCACCGGCCGACGGTCGACGTCGATCACCGGCCGGCGGACGGCGGTCCGGATCGGGGAAGCCCCAGCGCCCTAGGGCAAGCCCTGGCCGACGATCGCGAGCACAGCGTAGAGCGCGTCCTCGTCGGGGTTGCCGGTGAAGCTCGTGATCACGGCCGCGCCGTCGACGAGCTCGATCTTCTCGGAGTCGACGTAGATCGCCCCGAGCAGGTCATCGCCGCTTCCGCTGTCGTATTCCATCAGCTGCACCGTGCACGTGCCGCGAAAGCCGACCTTGCGCTTGACGTCCTGGACCTCGCCCGCGGAGATCGAGGAGTACTTCCCATCGGGCCAGATCTTGCTCCCGTTGTGGCGTAGGTAGAGATCGTCGGGGTCGCGGTCCTCGTCGATCCACTTGGTCAGCTCGACCGATCCGATCACCGCGCCGCCCATCACCACGCCGACGATCGCCCCCTCGACGGTGAAGGTCGCGAGCCCCTGAGCGAGGAACTCCACGCCGAGCCCCGTAAAGAAGTCGGCGATGTCCCCGTTGATCCCGGTCGCCGGGCGGATGCACTTGAGACCGGGGATCTCGAGGAAGAGGTCCTCGCTCTTCGACGGGCGGTAGACGTACTCGAACTTGATCGGCGCCTCGTCTGTGTCGACCTCGAGCCGCCAACGCTCCCACGACTTCGGCGTCTCCACCGGGGCGCTCACCGACCCGTCCTCATCGGCCATCACGTACTTGCCATGGCTGCTGCGGAGGGCGATGCCCTCCCCCGTCGTCACGGGGCCCGGCGCGGTCGAGCCGTCGCCGCGGGTGACCGTAAAGCGCTCCCACCCCTTGATATGCTCGACCGTCGCGTTGAGGCCCCCCGAAGGCGAGGCCGAGAGGTAGGTCCCGTGGAAGGTTCGCAGCGCGACGGTGTCCCCGTAGGCGAGACGACCGGCCGCAGTCCCGTCGCCGCGGACCACCGTGAAGAGCTCCCACCCCTTGATCGGCCCGTCGTGGTGGATCAGGCTCCCGTCGCTCTTGGCGCCGAGCTGCGTGCCGTGGGTCGAGCGCAGGGCGATCTTCTCGCCGTAGGCGACGCTGTTGCCGGCCGACCACCGCTGATTCTCGCCGCTGTGAAAGCTCCACTGGTGGACGACGCTCCCCGGCGACGTGTCGTTGCCCTTGACGTCGAGCACAAGCCCGCTGTGCCGGGCCCGGATCCTGAACCATCCCTCCGCCATCCACTGCACCCTCCACTGCTGGTTGTGACCGGCGTGCGGCGTCCAGAGGATGACCTTGCCGCCCTTCTCCTTCGCCGAGCCGGAGACGTCGAGCACCAGCCCGCTCGCCCGGTTGCGGATCCGAAAGAACCCCTCGTCGTCTCCCCCCAGGGGATCCAAGTGCCAGAGCTGATCGTCGGCTCCGCTGAACTCCACCAGCGCCGCGCTGTGCCCCTTCGCCGCGCCGCCCAGCGCGAGCTTGCTCCCCTCGCCCACGAGCGCGATCGCTCTACCGCTGCGAATCCTCGAAATTGCCTCGTTCATCTCTACTCCTAGTCCGTGTCCACGATCGACACCGAGCCAACCTAGAAAGGCGACGCGGCGCCGACCATGACACCGGCATTACGCCGGTCGAGCGCGACCGCGCTGTGGGCCTCCTCCGGCGGTTGAGCGGACGCGAGGCTGTGGCGCGGCGAGGCTCACCGGCGGTATGACCGATCTATCGATAGCAGCGGCACAACCTCGCCGGGGCCCGTCGGCGCGCTCCGTCCGAAGCTCCGCCCAGACGCCCCCCTGCCCGAGCAGATCGGCCACTTCCGGATCCTGCGGATGCTCGGCGCCGGGGCGATGGGCGTCGTCTACGAGGCGATCGACGACGACCTCCAGCGCCCCGTCGCGATCAAGCTGGTCTCACCGACGGCCCGCTCGCCGCTCCGGCAGCGCCGGCTCCTCCGCGAGGCGCAGGCGATGGCTCGCCTCGCCCACCCCAACGTCGTCGGCGTCTACGAGTCGAGCACCGTCGGCGACGATGTCTTTATCGCCATGGAGCTGGTCGACGGACCGAGCCTCGCCGCCTGGCTCGCCGCCTCCCCGCGCGACTGGGAGACCGTCCTTCGCGTCTTCCTCCAGGCCGGGCGCGGGGTCGCAGCCGCCCACGCGGTCGACCTCGTACACCGCGACTTCAAGCCGACGAACGTGCTCCTAGGCGAGGACGGTCGGGTCCGCGTCGCCGACTTCGGCCTCGCCCGGCCGAGCGAGGCGAGCCTCGCCGAGCCGGGGCACACCTCCGCGCTCGACGAGACGATGACCCAGACCGGGGCCCTGATCGGCACGCCGGCCTACATGGCCCCGGAGCTGCTCGCCGGGGCCCAGGCCGACGCCCTCAGCGATCAGTTCAGCTTCTGCGCGGCGCTCTACGAGGCGCTCTACGGCGAACGTCCCTTCAAGGGCGGCGATCCGGAGAGCCTCCTCCAGGATATCCAGTCGCGGGACCTTCGCAGCCGCCCGAGGGGACGCCCGGTCCCGGCCTGGCTCCACGCCCCGATCATCCGCGGGCTCGGGCCCCGGGAGCTTCGGTGGCCGTCGATGGGCGCGCTCCTGCAGGCGCTCGACCTCGACCGACGCCGACGTCGGCGGCGCTTCGCCGCCCTCGGCCTCGCCCTGACGGCGGCCGCTGGCCTCTCGGCCTTCCTCCTGACCCGCCCCGATCCCGCGATCTGCAACGGCGGCGACGCCCTCGAGAGAACCTGGGATCCCGCGACCCGTGACGCGCTCCGGACGACCATCGCCGGCCTCGCCCTCCCCGATCCCGAGACCACCGCCGACGCGGTGCTCGAGCGCCTCGACCGCTACTCGCGGGCCTGGCAGGGGGCCCGTCGCGAGGCCTGCGAGGCCACGCGGATCCACAAGGAGCAGTCCGAGGCGCTGATGGACGCGAGGATGCGCTGCCTAGGCGGTCGCGCCCAGGAATTTGCGGCCCTGGTCGGGGTCCTTGGCCGGGGTGATGTCGAGGTCGGCCGGCGGGCGACCTCGGCGGTCGCCGCCCTCCCCTCCCTGGGGCGCTGCGCCGACATCGACTACATCACCGCCGCCTTCCAGCCCCCAGAGACGCCGGCGCAGGAGGCCGCGATCGAGGCCTCCCGCGGCGAGCTCGCGACCGTCCTCGCGCTCGACCGCGCCGGCCGCTTCGCCGACGCCCTCGCGACCCTCGACGGCGCCCCGACCCAGCGCGCCGCCGAGACCGAGTATTGCCCCTTGATCGCCGAGTTCGCCCTCGCCGAGGGGACGATCCTCGACGACCTCGGCCGGGCGAAAGACGCCGTAGAAGCCCTTGAGAATGCCTACTACACCGCCGACTCCTGCGGCTCCTTTTCGGTCGCGCAGGCGGCCGCGCTGCGCCTGGTCCACGTTATCGGCTACCGCCAGTCGAAGCACGCGGAGGCCGAGCGCTGGGCCCGGCTCGCCGAGGCGAAGATCAAGTACACCGGCGACGACGCGGCGCGGGCCAAGCTCGCGCTCAACCGCGGCGAGGCCCTGGAGTCGACCGGCGACCTCACGCTCGCGCGCGACGCCTACACCGAGGCCCTCGCGCTCCACCGTCGGGCGGCGGATCCCGACCCGCTGCTGATGGCCGAGATCCTCGACAGCCTCGGCCTCGCCGAGCTCACCCTCGCCGAGCACGACGCCGCGACCGAGCATCTCGGCGAGGCCCTCGCGACCTGGCGCGCCGAGCTCGGCCCGAGCCACCCCCTGACCGCCCGCGGCCTCAACAGCAACGGCAACCTCTTCATCACCACCGGCCGCTACCTCGACGCCGCCCGGGCCTACGAGGGGGCCCTCGCGATCTGGATCCAGTCCAAGGGTCCCAAGAGCGACGACGTCGCGGCGATGCACAACAACCTCGCCGTCGCCTACAAGCTCGCAGGCGATCTCGAGCGAGCGCGGGACAACATCCAGCGCGCCCTGTCGATCCGCGAGAACAACCTCGGCCCCGACGATCCAGGCGTCGCCAAGGTCCTCGCCAACCTGGGCTCCCTCGCCCTCCGCCAGGCTGACGACGCCGCGGCGCGCGAGGCCTACGCCCGCGCGCTCGAGATCTACGAGGGTCGCGACGCCGAGGACGACGACCTCCTGATCGCCAGCGTCCTCCACGGTCTAGGCATGGCCCTCGTCAACCTCGGCCGCCCCGAAGAGGGACTCCCGCACCTGCGTCGCTGCGTCAGCGCCCGCGAGCGGCTCCTCCCGGAGGGCCAGGCCCACCTCACCCACGCCCGCTCGACCCTGGTCGAGGCCCTTATCGGCGTGGGACGCCTCGGAGAGGCGCGCGCCCTCCTAGACAAGACCCTCGCCATCGCCGCTGAGCAGCCCGCTGAGCAGGCCAACGGCTGTCGCACTGGGATCACCGTCGCCCGCCTGCGCTTCGCCGAGGGGGACCTCCGCGCCGCCCGGCAGGCGGCCCGCGACGGGCTCGACGACTGCCACGCCCACGATCCAGAGAACAACGAGCGGATCACCCAGCTCGAGCGCTGGCTCGCAGAGCGCTCCTAGCACCTCTTAGGGGGCTCCGCGGCGATGTCTGCGAGCGTACCCCGGAGGGCATAGGCGCGAGTTGGCTCGATGGCGTCGGCCACCGACGAAGCGCCGCGACGCGGAGGCTCGCGAGCGCCCCCTGAAGAAAAACCTGAGGGCCCTGAATCGTTCTCCGCCGGAGCTGCAACTCCCCCGACGATGACCGCCTCCCGGGGCGGTCCTCAGAGGCGACATCATGCAGACTCTCGACCCGAAGAACCCCTCCTCCCTCCCCCTCAACGGACATCGGCGCGCCAGCCCACACCGGCGCACGCGCAGCACCGGCAGCGTCGTCGCCCTCCTCGCCTGTCCCTTGATCGCGCTCGCCGTCGCCTCCCCGGCGCAGGCGAGCCCCTGGCACGAAGACGTCACGAACGCGGCGATCGATCAGGACGTCGTCGGCGACTTCGACGGCGACGGCGAGCTCGACCGCGTCGTCGCGCTCCCCAACTACGGTTGGGAGCGCGGGCTGGTCGCGATCCTCTGGGGCACGGGCGACGCCCAGGACTACACCTACTACCCCACAGGGCCCGCCGACCCCAACATCGCCCGCAAGTACTGGATGGACGCCAACCTCGGCGGGATCCCCAACATCCACGGAGGTCTCGCCAACAGCACGCGGATCGATCTCGAGGGGGCGACAGCGGCCGCGGCTGGGGTCCCGAGCGCCCCCTGGACCAACCTCGGCTCGAGCGTCGCGGTCGGCCGCCTCGACGGCGACACGCTCGACGATCTCGTCATCGGCGTCCCGGGAGCGGAGGTCGACGACCCGCAAAACCCCGGCCAGTTCATCTTCAGCGCCGGACAGGTCTGGGTGCTCTACGGCGCGGACATGGCCGTCGACGACTTCACCCCCCAGGTCTGGCACCAAAACTCGGCGAGCGTCCTCGGCGTCGCGGAGCACGGCGACTTCTTCGGCGAGGTCGTCACCACGGGCGATGTCAACTGTGACGGATTTGACGACCTGATCGTCGGCGTCCCCCGCGAGAACTACGGCAACATCGTCGACGCAGGCGCCGTACACGTGCTCTACGGCTCAAACAGTGGAGTCCACGCCGACGGTGACCAGGTCTTCTATCAGCACTCGTCGGGGCTCGGCGAGACGCCCGAGGCGAATGACCACTTCGGCGCGGCGCTCGCGACGGGCACCTTCAACGGCGCGAACTTTGCCGGAAACCGGGAGTGCGCCTCCCTGGCCATCGGCGCGCCGGGGGAGGACATCGTCCGCAACGGCGTCCAGCTCAGCGACGCGGGCATCGCCCACGTCCTCTACGCGACCAACTATCCCTCAGGCCAGGTGTGGAACGGGCTCTACGCGAAGCTCGGCTCGGCCGGGGCCGAGCTCCTCCATCAGGATCGGGGCAGCCTCGACAGCATCCCCGAGGCGGGGGATCAGTTCGGCGCGAGCCTCGGCCGCCGGGGCACCGTGACCCGGCTCGGCTCGAACCCGGTCGACGACCTGTGGATCGGCGTGCCGGGGGAGGACTGGTCCTGCCCCTCTCACGGCGAGGATGGCACCACCCAGGTGCTCAAGGGGAGCAGCTCGGGCGTCCGCGACTTCGGCGACTCGATGCTCTGCCAGTCGGTCCGCCCCGATCTCGCGCAGGCGGAGGCGGGGATCGTCACCGAGAAGAGCGATGCGTACGGCAAGTGGCTGCAGTACGTCCCGGCCAACGTCGACCCGAAGACCGCCGAGCTGATGATCGTCGCCCACGGCACGAGCAACGAGGGCTGGGCCCTCGACGCCCAGGAGGGGGAGACCTTCACGACCTCGCGGGGCAACGCGAACTTCTACCTGAACTACGACGGCTGGATCGCCGCCGCCGACGAGCTCAACATGATCGTCATCGTCCCCCAATTCGAGGAGTGGAACTTCGGCAACACCTCGACCTACACCGCCGGGACCGCGGGGGGGTATCGCGGGCTCTTCGGCGATCAGATCGGCGCTGGCGAGTGGATCGAGCTGATCGCCGACCGCTACTCCGAGGTCGGCCTCGGCGACGGTCGCTTCTACCTCCTCGGCCACAGCGCCGGCGGACAGTTCACCAACCGCTACGTCATGCACAACGACGACAGGCTCCTCGGCGCGGCGATCATGAGCCCCCAGGGGGTCGCCCTCCCGGACGACACGATCGCCTGGCCGAGCGGCCTCGCGCCCTACGCCGGAAACTCCGCCTGGCCCCTCGCCAACCCGATCGTCCCCGATCCGCTCTCGGCCCAGCAGACCCTGCAGAGCGTCCCGGTCTACTATGTCGTCGGCGAGAAGGAGGACCCGGCGATCGACCCCAAGAGCCCCGACCGGGTCGGCACCGCCATGAACTGGGTGAGCGAGGTGTCGGCGGAGTACGGCGTCAACGTCCCCCTGTGCATCCTCGAGGACGGCTCCCACAGCTCGAAGAACAACCACCGACCGGCGCTGCTCGGGCTCTTCCCCTCCCTCGCCGGCAACCCGGTGTTTCAGGGGCTGCCGAGCTGCCTGCCGCTCTAGCGTCGACCTCCCAGAGGCTCGCCCCGACGACACGCCAAGACGTGTCCGGGGCGAGCCTCTTCCTTTTCCTCTGCGCCAACCTCCAAGCGACGCGGCAGACGACGGGCTGGGCTCGCGTCGCGATCGTCGGCCCTCTTGGCCTCGACGAGGCGCTGACGTACAGGGCTCTTGAGCAGGCTCTGGAGGAGCCGAGGCGGACGGGGCGAGCGAGAGGCGCGGGGGCTCTTGCCGCGGCCTCCTAGACGATGACGACCCGCGCGCTCTCCCCGAGCGGGGCGCGGACCATCCCCGCACCCCGGGCCCGCTCGATCACCTCGCTGGCGTCGATCCCCGCGCGCAGGAGATCCCGACGCACGCGGTAGAGGAGGACGTTGAAGTCGCTCTCGTCCTTGCTCGGATCGTCGGGCCAGATCCTCTCACAGAGGTCGTCGACGCCGATCAGGTCCCCCGCGACCGCCGGCTTTGCGGGGGCGAAGAGCGCCCGGAGGAGGGCGAAGCGCCGCTCCGCGAGGAAGACCTCGGTCGCCTCGCCGCCGCGACCGAGGCTCAGCACCCCGCCGCGCTTGTAGGCCTCCAGGCGGACCTCGGAGCGGGGCGGGGTGCCGCCGATCTCCGTGCTCCCCTCGAGCCGCGCGTCCCCCTGGATGATCGAGAAGCGTCGACCGCCGACGAGGATCACGCCGCCGACGGCGACGCGGGCGAAGCCGTCCGAGTCGAAGGCGGCCCGCTCCCCGCCGCGCAGCAGCCCCTCCGATCCGGCCCCGAGCTCGACGATGATCCCGGTGTCGACGTCGTGCAGGGTCAGCGCCCCCGCGGGCCAGCCGTCGACGCTGAGGTCGTCGGTCGGACCGCCGCCGACGGTGAAGGGCGTGCGCCGCAGCTTGAGCGCGAGGCCTCCGTCGAGGCGGAGGATCCAGCGGCTCTCCGCGCCCTCGAGCGTCGTCCGACGGAGCACCGCGAAGGGCTCGCCGCCGATCCCGATCGCGTCGCCATCCCCGGCCAAGGCCGACTCGTCGATCTCGACCCCGTTGCAGGAGACCCCCTGTCGACCGACGTTCGCCAAGACCACCCCCTCCGCCGTGACGTGGAGGAGGAGCTGGCGACGAGAGACCGCAGGGTCGTCGAGCACGACGTCGCAGGAGGCGCTGCGACCGACGACCACGACCGCCCGCCGGAGATAGAGCTGATCCCCCGCGACAAACTCCAAGCGCCAGCGCGACACCTTGGGACGCTAGGCAGGGCCCCTCAGACCTGTCAAGGCGCCCCCCTCGGGCTACGGGCGACGATCCCCTCTGGTCGCCCAAGTTCGCCCCCTCGGGACCGCCGCCTCCCCACGCCCGTGCTCCCGGGGTCGGCGATCGAGCAGCGCGAGCACGACCATCAGCGACGGACCAGAGGTGGAGAGCGCCGCGCGCGGCCGAGCCCCATCGCCTCGCAGGCGTCGACGGCCGCGCAGGGGCCCGCGATCCCTCAGATGTACATGATCGCCGAGAGGATCATGTTGAAGACGATGCACGCGACCGCAGCCTGGACGATCGACCGGTTGGTCGCGATCCCGACCCCCTCCGCGCCGTCACGCTTCTTCGCGCTGTAGCCGTGGAAGCAGGCGATGCAGGCGACGAGCCAGCCGAAGACGAGCCCCTTGAGCACGCCCGCGGCCAGATCGCTCCACTGGACGTTGGCCCGGAGCTGGTCGATGAAGGTCCCGCCGTTGAGGTCGAGCTGGGCGACGGCGGCGAAGTAGCTCGCGCCGAGGCCGATCGCGATCGCGTAGGCGCAGAGCACCGGGACCATCAGGGTCACCGCCCACAGGCGCGGAGCGACGAGGAAGTGCATCGGGTCGACGCCCATGACCTCGAGGGCCTCGACCTGCTCGGAGATCTGCATCGTCGCCAGGTTCGCGGCCAGGTTCGCGCCGATCCGCGCGCCGACGATGATCCCCGCCATCACCGGGTAGAGCTCCCGGACCCCGCCGATGCCGACGAAGGCGCCGAGCATGTCCTCGCCGCCGAACTTCGCGAAGGCGCTGTAGCCCTGGACCGTCAGCCCCATGCCGGTGAAGGTGATGAGGACCGTGACCAGGAGAACGCTGCCGACGCCAGCGTCGCTGGCGTGACGGACGAGCTCGCCGAAGGGCGGCGGCCGCATCTGGGCCCGGAGCGCGCGGCGCATGAAGACGGCGAAGTCGCGGACCATCGCCAGCGACTCGACCACCCAGGTACGGATCTCGCCCATCCGCTCAGAGCCCCTGGTTCAGGAGGAGGGTGCCGATCACGAAGTCGGCGACGAGGATGAGGATGATCGTGTAGACGACGGTGCGGTTGGCGGCGCGGCCCACCCCAGCAGCGCCGCCGCTGGTCGCCATGCCGACATAGCCGGCGATGAGGCCGACGCCAGCGCCATAGAACGCGCACTTGCCCATGCCGATCCAGAGGTCGAGCGGCGAGACCTGCGAATAAAGGTTGTCGAAGAAGGCGCCGTCGTTGATCCCGGCGACCGGCACCGCGAAGAACCAACCGCTGACGATCCCGAGGAAGGTCGCGATCACGTTGAGCAGCGGGGTGACGACCATGCAGGCGATGAGGCCAGGGACGACGACGTAGCGGAGCGGGTCGACCGACATCACCGCGAGGGCGTCGATCTGACCGCGGACCTTCATCGTCCCGATCCGCGCGGCGATCGACGAGCCCGCCTGGGCCGCGACCATGATCGACGCGAGGGTCGGGCTGTACTGGCGCAGGATTGAGGTCGCGAGCATCGACGAGAGGAGACCCTCGACCCCGTACTCGCGGAAGGCCTGGACGCCCTGGAGGGCGATCACCCCCGCGACCGGCGCGACCGCGAGCCCGACCGGGACGAGGCAGCGGCGGGCGAGCAGCTCCATCACCCGGATCGTCTCGCGGAAGTACCGCGGACCGGTGAGGATGCAGCGTCCGAGCTGCAACGTGAACCGGAAGACCGCGCCGATGGTCTCGATCGCCCGCACGAGGGGGTTGCTCATCGCCTCCCCGCCTCCCCGCGGCCGGAGGAGCGCAGCCGGGCTCGCTGCGGAGGGCGCGATTCGGACCACCTCATCGAGGGGCGACTCTAGCCGCCTTCCCCAGAACCGACAAGCCGCCGGGCTGCCTCGCTCTTTGGGTTGATGCGGGTCTTCGGGGGGCAGCGGGGCCTAGCGAGGGGAGCCCGGCGCGGAGAGACGCGCGACCCTCCGCCTGCGACGTCCTCAAGCGACCGCTCTCCTGCGCCGGAGAGACCTGCGAGGCCGGGGCGCTCGAGAATGTCCCCACGACCGCTTGCCCGCTGCGACGATCGCGACGAGTGCGCTAGGCTGCCAACATGGCTCGACGGACATGGCAGGCCCACGGAGCGCTCGTCGTCCTCTCGCTGAGCGGCTGCTTCAGCGATCAGGAGGGGAGCTCGGCGGGGGCGAGCGCGAGCCAGGGGACCACCTCAGCGGAGACCTCGTCGTCGACGTCGGTCACCTCCTCGACCACAGGAGAGGACTCTGCCACCGAGGGGACGAGCGAGGGCGGGACCTCTCCCACGGATCCGACCGCGACCTCGACCGCGGGCACGACGACCGCCGCCCCGAGCTGCGACCTGAACCCCGAGTGCGAGCCGGGCCAGGTCGACTCCGGAGCCGCCTGCGGCGGCGGCTGTGGTGAGGAGCAGCGGGTCTGCGACGACGCCTGCGGGTGGGGCGAGTGGACCTGCGTCGCCGACGAGAACACCTGCGGGGTGTGGATCCTGGCCGAGGGGGCCGATGAGTGGGAGGCGCGACCGCTCGCCCTCAACGGCGGCGTCGACCTCATGCCCGACGATCCGATCCAGGCGGCCTTTGACGTCGCCAGCAAGAGGCTGGCCTACGTCCTGACCGAGAAGGAGTACCACGTGCTCGACCTCTCGAGCCTGATCTGGATCGCCCGCGGCGATCGGCAGGACATCTTCGACGAGACCACCGAGCAGAACCTGGAGGGGGCTGTGTCGATCAACGACGGGCTGCTCTTCGGCCAAGCGCCGAGCTCCGCCGAGTCCGTCTACCTCTACAGCGACGAGGACTTCTGGGCCTTCAAGTTTGACGCCGACGAAGGGGCCGCGGTCTTCGTCGAGGAGGGCCCCTGCTGTGACGACGACGAGGACTGGATGGGCCCGCACGCGCCCGATCCCGCCGACGTCCGCGGGATCTGGTTCGACGCCGAGGGCAGCCCGGGCTGGCATCAAGTCCTCCTCGGCGGCTGCGACGGGATCGCCGACGAGTCGCTGATGAAGGCCTACATGGGCTTCATCGTCGTCGCCGACACGATCCGGCTCCGCGACTACGGCGGCCAATGCGATGACTTCTTGGCGACCCACCCCTACGACGCCTACGAGCCCTTCACCCGCCCGAACGCGCCGCCGAGCCCGGCGATGACCGGCGCTTCGCTCCTCCACGACGGCACGCTGATGGTCTTCAAGGCCAACGACTAGCGACGACCTGGCGCCGACGATGCGGCGCGACCACGCCGGCGTCAGGCGCCCGGCTCAAAGGGCTCGCCGCGGAGGATCCAACCGCTCAGGATCGTGCTCCAGGCGAAGTGGAGCGCCAACCAGACGACGAAGACCCAGCGCCCGCCGGCGCCCGCCGGCGCCAAGAGACCGGCGACGGCCATCGCCGCGAGGGTCAGGCTGACCGCGACGAGGTTCACCCGGACGAAGCGTCGGCAAAAGCGCGCGCGCGCGACGAGCTTGAGCCCCGGCGCATGACCGAGGAAGCCGAGCGCGGCGAGCTTCGGCCGGCTCCACGACACCTCGCTCACCGGTCGCTCTCCCCCCCATCGCCGGGCGGGACAGTGAGCTTGGTGATCGCGTAGCCCTCATCCTCGCTCATCGAGCTGTTGCTCTGGAGGTGATCGGCGGCCATCGTCGCCAAGAGGAGCGCCGAAGGATCCGCAGAGGCCGCGGCCTCCGCGTCGAAGAGGCCGAAGCGGCCGAGGTTACAGCGCTCGAAGAGGATCCCAGCCTTCGCCTCGGGGGCCGCGACCGCGACCTCTTGAAAGACGACGATCCCGCCGGCGCAGGCGCTGTCCCAGGCCTTCTGTCCGTCCTCGGTGCCGATCTCCCGCGAGACCACCATCGACCGCTGCTCCGGGGCGGCCCGGGCGTAGTCCTTGAGGGCGGTCGTCAGGTACTCCGGCATCCGCTGCGCCTCGAGCTCCGCCAGACCCTCGGCGGCCGCACGCGCGGCGCTGCCGTCCTCAACGCTGCGCAGCGCCTCCGCGAGCGCCTTCGCCATGCGGGCGTCGACCGGCGGCAGCGATCCTTCGCTCGGCTTGACCGCGGGCTCCTCGGGCGCCCGCTCGGCCTCCTCTTCAGGCGCCTTCGCGAGGATCGGCGCCGGGCTCTTGACCGCGTCGGCGGCCCCCTCGGCGGGATCCGAGGAGGCCGCCAGCTCGGCCTTCTTGGGCTCGGTCGAGGGCGAGCAGCCCGAGATGACGACAACGGCGACGACGCTGACGAGCGCTCCGACCGGGAGCTGGGGTCGGGCGGCGATGAGTGAGCGCGAGGATCCCTTCGTGGACATGGCGCGACCTTACCCCAAGTCATCCCAGCGGAGCACACGGGCGACGGCCCCTCACCGCCTCAGCGCCGAGCCACGGCTCAGCCGCCGCGGACCCAACGGGCGACCCTCAGCCCCGCCGGGAGAACCGCGACCGAGGCGACAAAGCAGAGCACCATCCCCGAGGCCGCGGTGAAGCCGAGGGAGTAGAGACCGAGGTGATCGGCGAAGACCATTCCGCCGTAGCCGAGCACCGTCGTCACCGTCGTCATCAGGACAGCCCCCCCGGTCTCGCGGAGGACGACGCCTAGGCGCGAGCCCTCCTGTTGACGGTGGAGGATGTGGATCGCGTCGTCTTGGCCCATACCGACGAGGAGCGGGAAGGCGATCACGGTGAAGAAGTTGATCTTCCAGTCCTGCAGCCAGAGGAGGCCGCCGAGCCAGACCAGCGCCAACGCGACGGTGCCTAGAACGATGAGCGCGCCGCCTACACGGCGGAAGAGGAGCAGCGAGACGAGGAAGAGAACCCCGCCGGAGAGGCCCAAGACCACCGGACCGTCGCCGCGGATCGTGTCGACGATCTCCGGGATCACGAAGAAGGAAGCGGTGACCGGGACCTGCCCCGAGCTCGCCTCGAGGTCGAGGAACGCGTCGTAGATCCGCTTGGAGTTGTGGTAGTCGGACTTGCCGCCCTTGGTCCAGAAGACGACGAAGCGGCCGAGCTCTCCCGCCTCGTCCGTGAACTGGAGGCGGACCCACTCGGGGAGAGCCTCCGCGGTGATCGGGGCGTCGACCTCGAGATAGGGCTCCCACGTCTTCAGGCGCTCCTGATCGGCGTCGCTCAAGACCCCGGACTTCTCGCGGATCCGCTGGCGAATGTCGCGGATCACCGCGAGCTTCTCCTCTTGCAGCTCGGGGACGAAGGAGAAGACGGACGCTGCGTCGTAGAGACGGTCGTGCATCTCCCGCAGTCGATCGCCGGGGTAGCGGCGGAGCAGCTCACGAACCTCGGGATCGACGGCGCGGTGGAGGCGGGCCCGCTCGGCGAGGGCGAGGAAGGCCGGATCCTGGAGGTCATCCTCGTCGGCGTCGATCACCCCCTCGTCGTCGTTGTCGTCGTTGTCGTCGTTGTCGCCGTTGTCGCTCTCGTCCTCCTCGCCGCTCCCGTCGGCGCCCTCAGGCGTGGCCTCGCCGCTCCCATCGCCGTCCGCTGCGGGGGGACGACCACAACCGTCAAACTCCGGCGGCAGCGGGATCTCCTGGCCGCTGGCGAGGAGCTCGACCTCCTCCTCGGTGAGGCGCGTCAGGGCCGTGAGCTGACGGTGAACATCGTAGGACGCCTCGAGATCGTCGGTGAGGGCGACCGCAGGCGCGAGGGTCGTCTTGCGACCGACGGCCTTGCGGTAGGGCTCGTGCCCCTGCTTGGCCGCCTTCTTCTTCTTGGGTCGCACCGGCTCGTCGAGGCGGCCGAGGTCGTACTCAAACTCGAGCTCGCCGAGGTGCGAGGCCGCGACCCCAGCGACGCCCAAGCCCGCGGCGAGGACCAGGAGCGCGAGCCACGGGACCGGACCGCGCCCCCTCGCGACCGGGGCTGCGTCGGCGAGCAGCTCGGCCTCCGCCGCCGGGTCGGCCGCGATCCGCCAGGGCCGCGCGCGCTCCATGATGACGATCAGCGCGGGGAGAACGACGAGCGCCCCGAGCAGGGCCATGAGCACGCCGATCCCGGCGACGATCCCGAACTGAGAGAAGCCGCGGAAGTCGGCGATCACCAGGAGGAAGCAGGTGAGCGCGGTGGAGAGCCCGCCCGCGAGGGTCGAGACGCTGGTCGTCGACAGCGTGACGGCGAGGGCCTCGTCGAGGCCCAACCCCCGCCGCCGCTCGTCGCGGTAGCGGCCGAGCACGTGGATCCCAAAGTCGATCCCTAGGCCTATGAGGATGATGAAGATGAAGGCCGAGACGAGGTTCAGCTCGCCGAAGATCAGGCGGGCGATCCCGAGGGCGGAGGTCACCGCGAGGACGAGCGGCAGGAGGATCAGGACCACCGCCCGCGCCCCGCGAAAGTAGATCGCCAAGACCAGCATTAAGAGGCCGATGACGATCGCCGAGCCGCGGACGATGTCCCCCTGGAGACCGCCGGCGCGGCGGCTCTGCTCGGCGTAGGAGCCCTCGATCCCGACCTCCATCTCCGGGTGAAAGCTCGCCGGCTCGAGCTTCGCCGCGAGCCCCTCGACCTCCTCGAAGAGGCTGCGGGCGAAGGCGATGTCGGTGTCCGGCTCCCGCGGCCGCGCCTTGATGACGAAGAGCGCCCCCTCGTCGGTCTCGGTCTCGTAGTACTCGGGCAGGCGGGTGTCGAGCTGGTAGCGCTCGCGCAGCTCGCTCTCGCTGAGGGCCGCGTCTGCGGCCGCGACGTCGCCCGCGGCCTCGTTGTCCTCGGGGAAGAGCGCCATCTCCTTGCGCACCTCAGCGCGGATCCGTTCGATCACGCGGCAGCGCAGGTCGAGCAGATCCTCGAGGTCGACGTAGAGGAGCGCGTTGCGCTCGAAGAAGGAGCGGTCGAGGTGAAAGAGCGCGTAGCGCAGCTCAGGCCGCGCGCGCAGGCCCTCGGCGAGCTTCTCCGCGTACTGGAGGCTCGCCTCCCTCGAGGGCGACCGGACGGTCACGTAGAGCTCGGACTGGTTGCCGAGTCGATCGCTGAGCGCGTCGATCCGCGAGGTCGAGAGGGCGTCCTCCGGGAGCAGCACCCGCAGCTCCTGGTCGACCCTTAGCTGGAGCGCGAACCAGAGCCCGAGCGCGCCGACGATCAGCGCCGAGAGGACGATGGTCCACGGACGCCGCGAGGCGAGACCGGCGAGCTGGCGGGCGGGTCCGCGGACGGGGCCGCGGTCTGAGCCATCTCCCCGGGCGCGGGACTTGGGGCCGGCACGCATTCGGGTCGATAGGCCTTACGTTTTGCCGGGGTAGGGGCGCAAGCTGAAAGCCCCGGGCGGGGGCTCTTCATGCGTCATCTCACGGCTAGCGCCCAGGGCGACCAGCCCGTGGTGACGGTCCCGTGTGCTCTCGCGCCGCGATCGCCGGTCCTCTTGGCGTGGACAAAACGCCGCTGTACCGGGCCGTAGTGCGAGCTTTGGCTGAGCCGAGAGGGACGACGAGGGCAAGGAGAGCGAGCGGGACCTTTGCCACGGGCTGCTCGGGCCGGACCCATCGCCGGACCCATCGCCCTCCTCAGTAGCCGAGGCGGGCGAGGATCTTCTCGGTGACCCGGGGGATCCCCCCCGAGGGGCGCTCTCCGGCGGCGATCCACATCATCCCCGGGGGCGCCTCGAGGTCGCCTACGACCGCCGCGGTGCAGGGCCAGAGCTTCCAGACCCGGTGGGAGAAGACGTGGCGGACCGGCTCAGCCTCGGCGTCGCCCTTCACCGTCCGGACCTGGATCCCGGTCGCGGCCCGGATCTCCGCCGGTCGTGGGCGGGTCCGTCCGCCGGCCCTGGGCAGCAAGGGCAGACACCAGAGGCTCGCGAGGAGCCCCTGCGCCGGCCGCCGCTCCATCAGGATCCGGCCGCGGCGGGCGATCGCCACCGCCCACAGCTCGTGCTCGGTCGACGCGCTCTTCTTCTTCGGCGCGGGGATGAGCGACTGCCTCCCCGCCGCCTTCGCTGAGCACAGGGCCCGCGTCGGACACTCGTCGCAGCGCGGGTTTTGCGGGGTGCAGACCGTCGCTCCGAGCTCCATCAGCGCCTGGGCCAGGACCCGCGGCGAGCCGGCCTCGAGGATCGCCCGGGCCCAGCCCCAGTGGACCGCGGCGTCCGCCCCCTGATGCTTGGGGTCGTCGATGTCGAGGAGGCGCGAGAGCACCCGGGCGACGTTGCCGTCCACCAGCGGCTCGGGCCGGTCGAACGCGATCGAGGCGATCGCTCCCGCGGTGTAGCGGCCGATCCCCGGCACCTTGCGCAGGGCCTCCGCGGTCGCCGGGACCTCGCCGCCGAGCTCACCGTGGACATAGCGGGCGCCGCGGTGGAGGAGCCGCGCCCGGCGGTAGTAGCCGAGCCCGCTCCAGGCCTGGAGCACGCTCTCCTCGTCGGCCGCCGCGAGCGTGCCGACGTCGGGGAAGCGCCTCAGAAAGTCGGTGTAGTAGCTGCGGACCGTGTCGACGCGGGTCTGTTGGAGCATGATCTCCGACACCCAGATCGAGTAGGGGTCGCGGGTCCGTCGCCACTCCAGATCGCGCTGATGCGCCGCAAACCACGGTCCGAGGGCGCGGGCAAAATCGCGGGCGAGAGCGGGGTCGATTTCGCGCACACAGGGGCTATAGCCGAGAACGAGGCCGACGCCAACGCGCCCCGCTCGCATGCGCGCCGACCGGCAGGCCGCGCCAAGACTGACGCCAGCACCGACGCCAGAACCGATGAGCGGGCGAGCGGATGATCCACGAGACCCCGAGCGTTCCCCCCGTGACGACAAGCACCGCAGAGCCCAGCCGACACAGCTCCTCTCTTTGTGGTTTTGTTTTCGCTCAAACCCTGCTAGACGCCCTCCAGGGCGCCGTCCACCGCACTTCGCCCGATCTAGCCCGCATGTTTCGTAAGCGCGACACTCACATCCACTTCGTCGGGATCGGCGGCATCGGCATGAGCGGGATCGCCGAGGTCCTGATCAACCTCGGCTACGAGGTCACCGGCACCGACCTCGCCGACTCCGAGATCACCCGTCGCCTCTCGTCGATGGGCGCGACCATCCACCACGGTCACGAGGCCAGCCACCTCGCGGAGGTCGACGTGGTCGTGATCTCCTCGGCCATCCCGCCGAGCAACCCCGAGGTCGTCGCCGCCCACGCCCGCAAGATCCCGGTGATCCCGCGGGCTGAGATGCTCGCCGAGCTGATGCGCCTCAAGCAGGGGGTCGCGATCGGCGGATCGCACGGCAAGACCACCACGACCAGCCTGGTCGCGACCGTCCTCCACGCCGGCGGCGTCGACCCGACCGTCGTCATCGGCGGCAAGCTCAACGCCCTCGGCACCAACGCCCGCCTCGGCACCAGCGATCTGATGGTCGTCGAGGCCGACGAGAGCGACGGCTCCTTCTTGATGCTCTCGCCGATGGTCGCGGTGATCACCAACATCGACGACGAGCACCTCGACCACTACGGCGACACCGCGACGCTCCTCGACGCCTTCGTCGGCTTCGCCAACCGGGTCCCCTTCTACGGCCTCGCCGTGGTCTGCCTCGACGACCCGCGGATCGCCGACATGCTGCCGCGCCTCGGCAAGCGCTACGTCACCTACGGCTTTGATCCGAAGGCTGACTACGTCGCCACCGATCTCCGGCACGACGGCCACAACACGCTCTTCCGGGTCCGGGCCCACGGCGTCGAGCTCGGCGAGTTCGTGCTCCACATGCCGGGGCGACACAACGCCCTCAACGCCCTCGCGACGATCGCGGTCGCCGACTTCCTCAACCTCGAGCCCGCCGTCAGCCAGCGGGCGCTCGCCGACTTCAACGGGGTCCAGCGCCGCTTCACCGTCCGCGGCGAGGGGCGCGGTGTTCTCGTCGTCGACGACTACGGCCACCACCCGACCGAGATCGCGGCGACCCTCCGCGGCGCCCGCGACAGCTACGCCGAGCGCCGCCTCATCGCCGTCTTCCAGCCCCACCGCTACACCCGGACCCGGGACCACATGGAGGAGTTCGCGGAGTGCCTGGACGCCGCCGACGTCGTCGTCCTCACGGACATCTACGCCGCCGGCGAGGCGCCAATCGACGGCATCACAATCGAGCGGATGGTCGCGCTTTGCCAGGCCCGTCGACCCTCACGGCCGGTGGAGCTGGTCTGTGAGCTGGGGGCCCTCAGCGAGCACCTCGACGGCCTGGCGAGGGCCGGCGATCTTGTCATCACCCTTGGCGCCGGGTCGATCACCCGGGTCTCGCACGAGCTCGCGCTCCGCCTCAGCGACACGGCCGCGGCGGAGTGACGAGCTCGACGGTCAGCCAGGCGCGCGCGGGTGAGGGTCGGGGCGCTGCGCTCCTCGATCACCTGGGCGACCTCCGCGACGTCGCCGACGACCTCGAGCTCCGCGTCGACGAGCCGATGTCGCGGCACACGACCCTGCGCCTCGGCGGCCCGGCGGATCTCTGGGCCCGTCCGCGGCGAATAAGCGCGCTCCAGCGGATCCTGGGGCGCGCCCACGCCAGGGCGATCCCGGTCACCTTCGTAGGCTCCGGGACCAACCTCCTGGTCCGCGATCGCGGCGTCCGCGGGATCGTCGTCAACCTGGGCCACCTCAGCGAGGTCTCCCGCCCCGACCCCGAGGGCGCCCCCGGCCGGATCGAGGTCGAGGCCGGGGCGAGCACCGGCAAGCTGCTGAAGGCGGCGCTCGCCTGGGAGCTCGGCGGGATCGAATTTCTCGGCGGTGTCCCGGGGAGCGTCGGCGGCGGCCTGGTGATGAACGCCGGGACCTACCTCGGAGAGTTCACCGACGTGGTCACGGAGGTCCGGTCCCTGGGCCGCGACGGCGCGCTCATCCGCCGCGATCACGACGCCTGCGGCTTTCGCTACCGCGCCTCCGACCTCCCCCCGGACGAGATCGTGATCGGCGCGAGCCTAGGGCTGAGGCCCCGACCGCGCGCCGAGATCGAGGCCGACGTCCAGGGCCTCCGGGCCCGCCGTCGCGAGCGTGAGCCGACCGGCGTCTCCAACTCCGGCTCGACCTTCAAAAACCCGCCTGGGGACTACGCAGGTCGGCTCATCGAGGCTGCGGGGCTCAAGGGCACGCGCGTCGCCGGGGCCGTCGTCAGCCCCAAGCACGCCAACTGGCTGGTCGTCGAGCGGCGGCAGGCCTGCACCGCCGCTGACCTCCTCGCCCTCGTCGAGCTCGTCCGGGCGAAGGTCGCCGAGGTCCACGGCGTCACCCTCGATCTCGAGCTCAAGATCATCGGCGAATGACCGGACGAGGGCGCCTTCCGCCCCGTGCTGGTCCCCGTGCTGGTCCCCGTCCTGGTCCCCGTCCTGGTCCCCGTCGCGGACCGCAGCGATTGCCGCGGCCCGGCCGGGCCGCTATACAGCAGAGCCATGAGCGAACACCCGACCGACTTTAAAGGCTCCATCACCGACGCTATCCGCGACTCCATCGTCGCAGCGATCGAGGGCGCCGACGTCGAGGTCTCGGGCGGCGGCGGTCACTACAGCATCGTCGTCACCTCGCCTGTCTTTGAGGGCAAGAGCAGGGTCGCCGCCCAACGCCTGGTCTACTCCTCGATCGCCCACCTGATGGCGGGCGACATGGCGCCGGTGCACGCGGTCGACACCCTGCGCACTCTGACGCCGTAGGATGGCCGCCGACCGCGGGTACGCCCGCCCCCCGGCAAGCCCGGGCGGCGACCCGCGGTGAGGATCGTATCGGCGTTGCGGGGGCGCTGACCGAGCGTAGGCGAGGCTGCGCAGTGACCGTCACGGCTCCCCAATCGTCTGAATCCTCCCTCCGCTTGTCTCAGCGTCGATGATCACGCGCACGAGCTCCGAGCACGGGCCCGGACCTGTGAAGAGCCCCACCGATGCCCTACCTACTCCTCGCATCGCTCATCTGGGCCTTCTCCTTCGGCATCATCAAGACGAGCCTCGCCGCCCTCGACCCGGGCTTTGTCGGCTGGGCGCGGCTGCTCCTCTCGGTCGCCCTCTTCGCCCCCTTCGTCGGCGGCCCGGCCCTCCGCGAGCGTCCCCTCGCCGCCCAGCTCCTGGCGACAGGCGCGGTCCAATACGGGCTGATGTACGTCCTCTACTTGAGCGCCTACGCCCACCTCGGCGCCCATCAGATCGCCCTCTTCACCGTCTTCACGCCGATCTATGTCGTCCTCTGGAGCGATCTTCGAGAGCGCCGCATCCGGCCCCTCGGGCTCCTCTGCGCCGCCCTCGCGGTGGGCGGCGCGGCCCTCCTAAGCGAGCGCGACCTCGGCTCGGGCGACCTGCTCCGCGGCTTCGCGCTCGTCCAGGCCGCCAACCTCTGCTTCGCCGTCGGCCAGATCGAGTACCGACGCCTGCGCATCCGCAGGCCGGAGCTCCGCGATCGCCAGGCCCACGTCCTCCTCCTGGTCGGCGGGCTCGTCATCACCGGCATCGCCACGACCCTGCGCGGCGGATGGCCCGGGCTCGCCGAGCTCGACGCCCCGGCGATCGCCGCCCTCGCCTACCTCGGCCTCATCGCCTCCGGCGTCGGCTTCTTCGCCTGGAACGCCGGCGCCGTCCGAACCCCGCCGGCGACCCTCGCGGTGATGAACAACCTCAAGGTCCCGCTCGGGATCGCGGCGGCGCTGCTCTTCTTCGGCGAAGAGACCGACCTCCCGCGGCTCCTCCTCGGCGGGTCGATCATGCTCGGCGCGGCGTGGCTCTCCCAGCGGGCCGCCCGCTCGGCGAGCCCCTCCGCGAAGCTCCGCGAACCGCCGCGATGACGAACGCGATGACGAACGCGACGACGACCGCGACGGCGACCGCCACCGGGCCCCGTGACGCCGGCCGTCGCCCCGCCCGAGATAGCGTCCCTGGGCCTGCCTCGCCTCCCCGTCGACGACGCAGTATCCTCTGCGCCGCAGGCCCGAGCGGTCGGCGATCAGCCTAGGAGCAGAGCTGTGAGCGAAGAGAGCCAACCTACGGCGCCGGGGAAGTCCACACCTGCGCCGCGACCTCTGTCGGCGCTCCGCGGGGAGCTCGACTCCTGGATGGACGAGGTCACCCGCCCCTGCGGCTTTCTCTTCATCGACGCCCCGCCGACGGTGGATCTCGAGCCGACGCTCCGAGCCTGGCTCGATGAGCTCGCGGAGGACGGTGAGGTCATCGTCGAGGTCCGTGTCGGGGCTGACGGTGACTGTGACGGTGAGCCCGACGATGACGGTGAAGATCGCCCCGAGGCCCTCCGCGAGCGCTTGGCGGCGGCGATCGAGGCCCGCTTTCCCGACTTCGCAGATCCTCTCGCACCCTTTCACGGCCGCCTCCCCGAGCTCCTCTCCCGCCTGAGCAAGCGCCACCTCGCTCCCCCGAGCCGCTCCCTCCTCCTCGTCATCCACAGGCTCGACGAGCTGCGAGCGCAGGGCCCAGAGGAGCACCACAACCCGCTCCCGCGCCTCCTCCCCCACGTGCTGCCGCGCGGCGTCTTTGTCATCGCCACCTCTCACCCGCCGACGAGCTCAAGCCCCTGGCTCGCCGCCCTTGGAGACCGCGAGACCTGCTCGATCGCCGCCCCCGCGGAGGCCCAAGACGCTCCCGACGAAGGACAGGCGACCCCGGCCACGCTCGGCCAGCTCCTCCTCGGCGCGACATCCTCGGCCCCGCTCCTCGACGCCCTCCTGGCCGCCGACGCCGACGCGCGCAGCTGCGCGGCGGAGCTCCGCGAACCCCTCGCGGCGGCGCTCGCCCTCCTCTGCGTCGCCGCCCAGCCGCTCGACGCCGAGGTCTTCGCCGAGCTCCTCGCGGACATCCACGACGCCCGGGGCTCCGCGGCCCCGCTCGGGATCCTGGCGCCGCTTTTGCGGCCCACGAGTTCGACGACGATCGCCCTCCTCCCGGGCCTCCGCGGCGCGCTGCGTCCCATCCTCGACGAAGCGCTCCGGGTCGCCGCGCACCGACGCATTCTCCGGGCGCTCCCCTCCCTCGGCGCCGTCTACTCCCGTCGTCATCGACTCCGCCACGCCATCGGCTGCGCCGACTGGCCCGCGGTCTCCGACCTCGCCGCCGACACCGATCTCCTCGCGACGACGATCGCCGCCGACGGACTCGGTCACGTCGTCGC
The DNA here is from genome assembly GCA_030424595.1 of Polyangia bacterium. Taxonomy (GTDB): domain Bacteria; phylum Myxococcota_A; class Polyangia; order Nannocystales; family Nannocystaceae; genus JADJRG01. Next base: position 187,564 of record JAUHWG010000015.1, on the reverse strand, counting down.
CGACCTCGGTGAGGCTGCCGCGCTCGACCCCGATCCCGCCCGCGCACGGCTCCTGAGCGCCCTCCGCTCCTCGCTCATCGCCGCCGCTGCGCCGCTCCGCGCCGCTCCGCAGGCCCTCCCAGCGCTCCTCTGGGGCGAGCTCAGCGACCGCGGCTTCTCCGACGCGACGCTCCGCGAGCTCTTCGGCGACCGGCTCCCGGCGCTCCGCCGCCGCCTCCCACGACACCACCGCGAGGGCGCGACGACGCTCCTCGAGGGCCACGTCGGGGCGATCACCGACCTCGCGCTCAGCGACGATGAGCAGCTCCTCGCCTCGGCCTCTGCCGACACCACCCTCAAGCTCTGGCGGGTCCCCTCCGGGGCCGAGCATCTCAGCCTCTGCGGCCACAGCGGCCCGGTCAACGCCTGCACCTTCACCCCCGAGGGTCATCTCCTGAGCGCGAGCGACGACGGTCTCCTGCTCCTCTGGGATCCCCGCACAGGCGCCGAGCTCGGCCGCTACGCCGGTCATGGGGGCGGGATCGAGGGGCTCGCGATCAGCGCGGACGGGGGAACGCTCGTATCGATCGGGGCCGACGGCCTCCTCATCGTCTGGGCCCGCGACGGCGCCGAGCTCCGCGAGCGCGGCCGCGTCCTCGCCCATGAGCTCGGCGGCACCGCGATCGCCCTCAGCCCCGACGCTCGCACCGTCGCGACCGGCTCCCACGACAAGAGCGTCAAGCTCTGGACGACCGCCGACCTCAGCCTCGCGCGCACCCTCCACGGGCCTGAATACGCGGTCAGCGGGATCTCTTTCCGACCCTCGGGGAGCTCGGTCGCCGCCAGCTCCTACGACAACCGGGTCTGGGTCTGGTCGCTCGCCGACGGCGCGGTCGAGCACGAGCTCCACGGACATGGCTCTTGGGTCACCTCCTGTCGATTCCTCGGCGGGGAGCGCCTCCTCTCGAGCTCCCGCGATCGGAGCCTGCGGCTCTGGGATCTCTCGGGGGGCGGCGATCACCGGGAGCTCCGCGGCCACACCAAGATGGTCACCGTCGCCCTCGGCGACCGGGCGGCCACCACCCTCCACAGCGCCGGCAAGGACCACACAATCCGCCGCTGGCGGCTCGCGGGCTCCGCGGGCGCCCAGGAGATCGTCGGGCCCGACGCCTCAGACGCCCACGAGGGGGCGATCCGCGCCTGCCTCATCGATCGCGAGCTTCTCTACAGCGCCGGCGCTGACGGGACGCTCCGCCGCTGGGATCGCCGCAGCGGCGCGGCGCGGGGGGTCTACGCCGGCCATGAGCACGCTGTCCTCGGCGCCACCCTCAGCGCCGCCGGCGAGACCCTGATAAGCGCCGGCTCGGATCGCACGATCCGGATCTGGGACACAGCCCGCCAGCTCCAGACCCGCGCGCTCGTCGGCCACCACAAGTGGGTCTCCGCCTGCGCCCTCAGCCCCGACGGAGCCCACCTCGCCTCCGCCTCCCACGACGCCACCCTCAAGGTCTGGGAGCTCGCCTCCGGCCAGGAGCTGCGGACCCTGAGCGGTCACCGCGGTGAGGTGCACAGCTGCCTCTATGCGCCCTCCGGCCGCCTCTTCTCGGCCGGCGCTGACGGGATGATCCGCGCCTGGGACCCGACCGATGGGCGCGAGCTGATGACCCTCGCCGGCCATGAGGGTCCCGTGCGAGCGCTCGCGACCAGCCCGGACGGCAAGCGTCTTCTCTCGGCCGGTGATGACGGGACCCTCCGCCTCTGGAGCCTCCGCCGCGGCCGCGAACGGGCGACCCTGCGGGCGCACGCGGGGGCCGTCGTCGGCGTCGGCTTTGTCGACGACGAGCACGTCGTCAGCGTCGGCGTCGATCGGAGCCTCCGACTCTGGTCGCTCGGCGACGAGCGCTGCCTCGCCACCTTGAGCAGCGGCCACCCCTTCAGCGCCCTCGCGCTCGCCCCTGCGCTGGCCGAAGACAGCGACGCCGACGCCGATCTCCTCGCCGGCGATGAGGCCGGTGACCTTTGGCTCGTCGCCGTCGATCTCAGCGCCGCTCAGGGGGGCTGAGCTGCCCTCGGCTCTCGACCGCGGGCTCTATAGCTCCAGCGCCCCGATCGCTCGCGAGCTCGCTCTTCTTCAGCGTTCGCGAGCGCTCACGGTCAGCGATCTACGCCCCGCTCGGGTCGCCGCCGTTGAGCTGGCGCGTCCCGCCGCGGAAGAGCATGACGCCGCCGATCACCGGCAGCACACCGGCGATGAGGCCGGCGACCAGGACCTCGACCACCGCCCCCTTCTCCTCGGCGACACCGTTGACGAGCGACAGGATCACGCCGAGAACGATCAGCGCGCCCGCCGTCGCCAGGAGCCCGCCGACGAGCACGAGGAGGACGCCGAGCGCCCGCCTCCCGGTCGACGGCGAGGTCGGAGAGGTCGGCAGGGGGACCGAGCCGGACCGCGGCATGGGGCCCTCAGCCAGCTGACGGGCCCGCAGCCCCCTCGACATCCGCAGCGCCGCGACCACCGAGATGATCAACACGAACGGCACCAGGAGGAGGAGCGCCCCGCCGATCGTCTCGGCCGTCCCCTCGACGCGCGGAGCGATCATCAGCGGCGCGTCGTAGACCCCGTGGAGGAGGATCGGGATGAGCAGCGCCTTGAGCAGCAGCGGCCGCGTCCGACCGTGAGAGAAGTGGGCCTGGCCGACGTAGTAGCCCATGATCGCGCCGAAGGTCGCGTGCCCTGGGATCGACGTGACCGCCCGCAGCATCGCCACGCCAAGCCCCCCTTGGGCCACATAGAGAACGTTCTCCAGGGTCGCAAAGCCGAGCGACGCCGCGACTCCGTAGACCAAGCCGTCCATCGGCTCGTCGAAGGCCGAGTGGCGGCGCGCATACCAGAGGATCACCGCCAGCTTGCATACCTCCTCAGGGATCGAGGCGAGCACGAACGCCTCATAGAGGCCGGCCAGGAACGGATCTGTGATCCCCTCGAGGAGCTCGCCCATGGGCAGGGCGAACATCAGGACCGGGATCGCCGACAGCACCCCGAGGCCGAAGGTGCGCCAGACCACCGACGCTGGCTCTGGGTAGGCGTCCCGCGAGTGGAAGTACCAGAGCAGCAGCAGCGACGGCATGACCATCGACAGGGCGAGGATGGAGAACTCCACGACGACGAGTCTATCGGACGCTGGGCCTGTCACAGTAGGCCGAAGCGAGGCTCGATTCTGGCTACTCGGCACGCTCCGCTCCGCCCCCTGCCCCTTGCATCCTCCGCGCACCTCTGGCCTGCTAGTCCTGAGCCACACCCTACGAGGACGAGACACAATGGTTGGACAACATCTACGCGTCACCCTTGCGGCGGGAGCATTGATCCTCGCCGCCTGCAACGGCGATGACACCAGCACCTCCGGCGACAGCGACTCGGCGACGTCGGCCGCCGCGACGATGACCGAGAGCACGACCGCGACGGCTACCGCAACCGCAACCGCAACCGCAACCGCAACCGCCACCGCCACGGAGAGCGGGACGATGTCCGCCACCGGCACCTCGACGACGACCTCGACGTCCGAGTCGGAGTCGGCGACCTCGGATCCCACGACCGACCCGACGACCACCACCGAGGCCACCGTCGATCCGACCACCGTCGGCACCACAACCACCGACGGCACGACGACCGACGACACGACCACGAGCACGACCGGGGTCATGGAGCCGTTTTGCGGCAACGGCCTCCTCGAAGAGGGCGAGGAGTGCGACGACGGCAACGACTTCGACAAGGACTTCTGCTCCAACGCCTGCACCAAGGTGCCCTGCGAAGAGCAGGAGGGGATGAACAACGAGGAGGTGCTCTCCTACATCTGGATCGCCAACTCGACCCAGGGCACGGTCTCCAAGATCAACACCAAGACCGCCGTCGAAGAGGGTCGCTACCGGGTCGCCGGCGGCTCGCCCTCGCGGACCTCGGTCAACCTCCAGGGCGACGTCGCCGTCTCCAGCCGTGATCCTGGCGCCGTCACCAAGATCATCGGCAACCCCGAGGAGTGCCCCGACAAGAACAACGACGGGATGATCACGACCTCCAGCGGTCCGAACGACATCCTCGCCTTCGGCGACGACGAGTGCGTCGACTGGAGCATCACGATCAACTCGCCGGGCTACACCGCCGGCCCGCGGGCGACCGCCTGGCAGGGCTCCAAGCCCGACCCCGACACTTGCGAGTACCCGACCCCCAACCTGTGGTTCGGCTGGCGCGACGGCGCGAGCACGGCCCACATCGAGCTCCGCGACGGCACCGACGGCTCGCTCATCAAGGAGGTCACCTCGCCCGGCTGGGGCGCCGGCTACTCCCCCTACGGCGGGGCCGTCAACGCCGCTGGCGACTTCTTCTTCGTCGGCCTCGGCTCCCTGCCCTCGCTCAAGATCGACGCCCAGACCTACGAGATCACCAACCTCGGCAACCCCCAGGGCGGCTGCAAGTACGGCATGACCCTGGACTACAAGGGCGACCTCTGGGCGGGCGGCTCCTGCAACCAGTCCGTCCACCACTGGGACCACGAGACCAACACCTGGACCAACATCGCCGGCTCCGGCGGCTCCTGGGTCCTCGGCATCATGGCCGACGCCAACGGCAACGTCTGGGGCGCAGGCTCCAACCCCTGCCGCCTGGTCCAGCTCGACATCGACAGCAAGACCTACGTCAAGAACAACATCGCCCTCCCCGGCTGCTCGCAGCCCTGGGGCGTCAGCATCGACTTCGAGGGCAACGTCTGGGTCGTCGACAAGGCCAACAAGGCCTTCAAGGTCGACCCTGACACCTACGAGATCCTCGCGGTCGTCGACGGCCTCGTCGGCCCCTACACCTACTCCGACATGACCGGGATCGCCCTCAGCCAGCAGATCAACCCGCAGTAGCGCGCGGACTCGAGCCGCGAGCGAGGACGGGCGGGGGCGGCCGATGGCGCTCCCGCCCGCTCTACGTTAAGCGTCTGACCCGCCCCGGCGGTCCTCCCCCCCGTGGACCGCCTTGCAGATGCACGCGCCGCCCCATCCGACCTGTCCGCTCCATCCGCTCCATCCGCCCATGTGCAAAACGCTGCGCGCCTTTGTGAAGGTCTCCTAACGGCCCGCTTCGACTCTCCACAACGACGGTGTCACTATCTCACCCTTACCGACATCGTCCGGACGGTCCAAACCGCAGATCTCCGCCAGCCACAGGGGCAGACTCTGCATCCTACCCTGTAGCAGACCTCTTGACCGCCATCGCCGCTCCCCGCAGGATGTTTGCGTGGATGGAGGTCGTTCTATGAAATGGGGAATTTGCAGGCGAGCGTGCTCACTTTTTGTCTCAGCGGCGATGTGCGCTGTCGGGGTTACAGGGTGCGATGAAGTAGGCGACTACGATGATGCACTCGCCGACGAGGGGCGGGACGCCTTCGAGAACGGCATCAACTTCAACGGCATCAACTTCAACGGTATCAACTTCAACGGTATCAACTTCAACGGTATTTGGACCCAGGCTGTCCCAGGATGGCTACAGTACCTCCAGTTTTGGCTCAACGGCCAGCTCCTGCTGAACCCGCACATGGAGGGCAACATGCTCCAAGCCTACCTCAACGGCAAGCTCATCGGCGGCAAGCAGCTCCAGGGGTCCATTATGGACATCGCCTACTACCAGGACCTGGAGGTCAAGATTCCGACATACCTCCAGTTCTTGCTCGACAATCTACTGACGCTCAAGACCGGCCTTGGGAGCGAACTCATGGCATTCCATGCGATGTGGAGGATGCCTGGAGATGAAGAGTTCGCCTTCTGGCAACCACTCTGCCCCGATGGCAACCCAGCCGTGCTCCTCCAGGGCCAATGGGACCCGGTGACCTGGGACCGCATCTCCAACGATGGCATGACGCTGGCCTGCGTCGGCGGAATCCTGGCGGACTGCGCACTATGGGGATATGACCCCAGTCAGACCTACAGCGGCGAAGACCTGGCGTACTACCACGATGCATGCGCCCGAGCGAAGCCTGGGGACTACTGCGGCGACAGGACCCCGCACACCGTCCCAGGCACTCCGGTCGACTTCTACGATGATCTCGACATCCAGACTCAAGAATCGGGCTGGGAGATCGAGGCGATGTGGGATGAGAACGGCGCGATCTGCCTCTCTGAGCCACGAAAGGCTGCCTACACGAAAGACCCGGGCGGGACCATCTACATCGGCTGCGTCTTGCCCGACTGCATCGACGTCGACGGCGACGGTGACATCGACTTCGACGACTACCCGACAGCGAAGATCGCGACCCGCGCGAACCCGTCGTAGTGACCTCGCTCGCCGGAGCCTAAGTGTCTAGGCGCCCACCCCGCGCATCACACGGGGTCGCACGACGTCCATGTCGTCATCCAAGCTTCAGGCTCCTCCTGTGGGATCCGGGAGCGAGTTCTCAGATAAGCTAGGACGGAGGAGGGCCCCGCTTGCGGGGTCGCCGTCGATCCAGGCCGCGACCCCTCGGGCCTCCTCCGCCCAGCCATCACCGCAACGTCGAAGGGATGCGAGCGCGTCCTCGGCGAGCGCTCGGGCTTCGTCCTCCTCGCCGGTCCCGGCGAGCGCGCGGGCGAGATCGAATTTGGCGAGCGCGAGGTCAAAGTCGTCCGCCTCACGCTCGCCTTGGAGCACCTCGACTGCTCCTCGGAGCCAGCGTATCGCGCCCTCTGGATCGCCTTCGGCCAGGGCGACCGCACCCGCCAAGTGCTCTAGCGCGAACTTGTCCAAGCCCGCCAATGACGGCTCCTCCGCGAGGAGCGCCCGCGCACGGCCGAGGTGGACCTGGGCTTCGCTGGTCCGACCGAGAGCGAGGTTGGCCCTGGCGAATGACAGGAGTGCGCGAGCGCGCGCGGGCGTGCCCGCAGATGTTCTCATCGTCCGGATCTCGAGGGCACGCCGATGGGCGAGCAGGGCAGCCTCCTCCTCACCGGCGAGGGTCGCGAGCCTGCCCTTGAGCTCAAACGCCTCAGCGATCGCCAGCGACCCTGCCGACTCCGAGCTCTCCAAGCGCGAGCCCAGCTCCGACAGCAGCTCCGACGCCTCTACCGCCTCGCCACGCGCCGCGGCGATCGCCGCCAACCCAACCCGCGCACGAAGGGCCGGTAGCGCCTCGCCCTCGGCAGCGGCGCCGAGGAGCCGCAGCGTCTCATTGTAGTCTTCCGTGGCGGCGTCAAGCCGACGGCAACGGAGATGAAAGTCCCCTCGATCAGGGAGGATATAGGGCCCCATCTCCGACCAAACATCCGGAAACGCGGCGAAGATCCCGTCCATCGCCCCGTAGCTCTCGAGCGCCTCGCCCCAACGACCACTGCGCGCATAGACGTTGGCGAGGTTGCTGAGGAGAGCCCCGGTCTGAAAGTGCTCTGGACCGAGGGTCTCGCGAAAGATCTCCACGGCGGCCACAAAGCGGTCCGTCGCCCGCTGAAAGTAGCCTTCATCCACGTCGAGCGCGCCCAGGTTGCTGAGCGTGTAGGCAACCTCAAGATGTGCCTCTCCGTAGAGTTCTCGCTTGATCACGAGCGACTTCTGATAGGCGACCCGTGCAGCCGCTGTCTCGCCCGCCTCCTTCGCCAGCACACCTACGTTATTGTAATAGGTGGCCTCCAGCTCTCGGTCTCCGTGGACACGCATGATCAACGCGGCGCCTAGGCGTCTCGCCTCCGTGTGCCTCTCAGGATCTTGATTGCTCTGGATGTAGATTCGGCGAGATATCGCGTCTGCGGCGGCCACATCGTGGCCAACCGCGATCGCCATGTAGAACGCCCCCGAGAGCGCCTCGTCGGCGGCCTCGAACTGAAACTGCCACATCGCCAGGATCCCCCGCCGGAGCAGCACCTCGATCTTGATCGGCGCGTAGGGCAAGGCGTCGGCCTCCGCCTGCAGCGCGTCGATCACCCCCGCGGCCTGCTGGTACTGGCCTGCGCTCTCGTACGCCTTCACCTCCGCCAGCCGCTCGCGCAGGCGCTGCACGGTCTCCGCCGTGGCTGCGTCCTCGGGCGGGGGGATCGCCGATGTGAGGGCCTCCGTGTCGCCGCAGGGCTCCAGGCGCGGGAGGGCGAGCACCGCCTCGGCGAGCTTCGGGATGGTGCTGTCGTCCGCGCTCTCGAAGACCTCCAGCAGCGCCGCGAAGCCTGCCCTGCGCTGGTCCAGGCAGGCGGTCCGCAGGTCGAAGAGGCGGGGAGACTGTCGCCCCTGCCGATGCGCCTCGCAGGCGTCGAGCCGAGCGCTCGACCAGGCCGCCGCGTAGTCGTCCAGGCGCGGGGCGACCCGCTCCCACGTCGACCCCGCGAAGGGCACAGCCGAGCGGAGGATGCCCGCGCCGATGCGGGCGCGCCGCTCCGGGTTGTAGAGCTCCTCCAGCTCCGACGCGGCCGCGTCACAGGAGGGGCGGGCGTCGCTGCTCTGCGTCAACGAGATCGCCGCGGCGAGCAGCGCGACTACGGCGAGGGTGATGAGGGCGATGAAGACGATCCGCCGTCGGGCGACCGAGGGATCGTAGGAGAGCTCCTCCAGCAGCTCCTCCATGCTCTGGTAGCGATCGCTAGGGCTCGGCCGAAGACCCCGGACGAGGATCCGATGGATGCGCGCAGGAACGCCCCGCTCGTCCGAGGCCGCCGCCAACTCCCCTGCGAGCACCGCTACCTTGAGCTCCTCGACCCCTGCGCCGCGGAAGGGACGATGACCGTAGAGCGCCTCGTAGAGCGCGACCGAGAAGCCGAAGATGTCCGTCCTCGCGTCCGTCGGCCGCGACTCGAACTGCTCCGGCGCCATGTAGGCCGGCGTGCCGATGATCATCCCAGCCTCGGTCAGCTCCGCTCGAAACCGCATGCTCGCGCCGCTCGAGCTGTAGAGAGCCGCCGCCGCCGCCGCTGCGTCAGCCTCCTCGTCGTCGCTAGCGTCCGCCCGAGCGACGCCGAAGTCGAGCACGCGAACTCGACCGTCGTCGCCGACGATCACGTTGTCTGGCTTGAAGTCCCGGTGGACGAGCCCCGCAGCGTGGGCCGCCGCGAGACCCCGCCCCGCCTGGAGGAAGATCTCGACGATCTCGCGCAGGTCGGGCTCTTCGGCCTTGAGCCACTCGCCGAGGGTCCGGCCCCGGACGTACTCCATCGCCAGGAAGAGCTGGTTGCAAAACTCGCCTACGTCGTAGACCTGGACCACGTTGGGGTGCGAGAGCTTGGCCAACGCCTGGGCCTCGCGTCGCATCCGCGAGAGGCCGCGGGTCCGGATCGTCCCGTAGAGATCGGTGCGGAGGAGCTTGATCGCGACGCGGCGATCCAGCTCCTCGTCGTACGCCGAGTAGACCACCCCCATGGCCCCCGAGCCGAGGGTCCGGATCACGAGGTAGCGGCCGATCTGGTGCGGCTGATCGACAGGGGTCGGCGCCACGCGACTGATCGAGGGCGAGTCCCCGGGCGCCAGCGCCAGCGTACTATCTGACTCTACGTTCACTCCGCCCAGACGAGGTTACCAGTCTGCCCAGGCCCTGCGGGTCGCATCCCTTCTCGGCGCACAGGGCTCGAGCGACCGCCGCGACGAAGGCTCCGCCGGAGCGTATGCGAGCCAAGGCTCGGGGGAGAGGGCGAGAGCAGGCCTCTCACTTACGCGTAGACTCCCTCATCCACAGAACGACCTCCTCAGCCTCATCTTTCCAGTCCTTCCCACGAGCGCTCAGAGTCCCAAGCGCCTGGGCGGCCAGCTCTCGCGGTTCATCCCCATTGGGCCCCGCGAGGATGAGAGCGCGCGCGAGAGTGAAGCGGGTTAGCGCTAGGTCGAGGTCCTCCCGGCCACGCGAGTCCTGCAGCAGCACGAGCGCCTCTCGGTAATGATCAACGGCCTCTGCGCTTCGACCCAACGCGAGCGCCAAGTCTCCCGACAGCCGCTCCAGCGTTATGCGCTCGGGACCTCCCCCAGAGGCGAGCCCTTCGATGATCGTGCGAGCCTCCGTGAGATGAACGGCGACTCCAGCATGCTCTCCGACCTCAAGGAGCGCACGCCCATAGGTCAGATGTGCGCGACTCCTGAGAGGAGAGCCCGCGGCCGTCCTAGCCTTCCGAATCTCAAACGCACGCGTGTGTCTCACCGTCCTCGCCTCAGCGCCCTCAGACATCCCCGAGAGAAGGGCTTCGAGATCGAGAGCGTCCGCGAGCGATAGCGCCGACGACCCAGCCGGCTCCTCTGCCGCCATCTGAGGGCGGAGGTGTCTCACTTGCTCTTCGACCGCCCCCCAATCCTCCCGCTTTGCGGCCACACTGGCGAGACCAACGCGGGCCCGAATCACCGGGAGCATCTCTGCTTCCGCGGCCGGCCCGAGGAGGAGAAGGACCTTCTGATAGTCCTCCACCGCGGCGTCAAGCTCATGACGGAGACGGTAGAAGTCGCCTCGATCGGGCAGTATGTAGGGCCCGATCTCGGACCAGACCTCCGGAGAAGCGCGGAAGATCCCATCCACCTCCTCGTACCTCTCCGCAGCTTCGACCCACTGACCGCTGCGAGCAAAGGCGTTCGCGAGGTTGCTAAGCACGGCTCCCGTCTGAAAATGCACAGGCCCGAGCGTCTCTTGAAAAATGGCGACGGCGACGATGAAGTTTTCGATCGAGCGTTGGTAGTATCCCTCCTCAATATCCAACGATCCGAGGTTGCTAAGGGAATACCCGACCTCCAGGTGACGTTCGCCGTAGAGAGAGCGCTTGATCTCGATCGACCGACGCAGGGCTTCCCTCGCCGCTTCGACCTCCCGGGCCTCCTTGAGGAGCACTCCAACATTGTTGTAGTACGTCGCCTCGATCTCGGACTGCCCCTGCACCCGCTGGATCAGCGCATTCCCGAGGCGGAGCTCCCGCTTCGCCTCGAGCGGGTTTTGGACGCTACGAATGTAGAGGAGCCGAGATATTGCGTCTGCGGCCGCCGGCTCATGACCGATCGCGATGCCCTCATAGAGGGCGCCCGAGAGCGCCTCGTCGGCGGCCTCGAACTGAAACTGCCACATCGCCAGGATCCCCCGCCGGAGCAGCACCTCGATCTTGATCGGTGCGTAGGGCAAGGCGTCAGCCTCCGCCTGCAGCGCGTCGATCACCCCCGCTGCCTGCTGGTACTGGCCGGCGCTCTCGTACGCCTTCACCTCCGCCAGCCGCTCGCGCAGGCGCTGCACGGTCTCCGCCGTGGCTGCGTCCTCGGGCGGGGGGATCGCCGAGGTCAGGGCCTCCGTGTCGGCGCACGGCTCCAGGCGCGGAAGGGCCAGCACCGCCTCGGCGAGCTTCGGGATGGTGCTGTCGTCCGCGCTCTCGAAGACCTCCAGCAGCGCCGCGAAGCCGGCCCTGCGCTGGTCGAGGCAGACGGTCCGGAGGTCGAAGAGGCGGGGTGACTGCCGCCCCTCCCGGTGCGCCTCGCAGGCGTCGAGTCGGGCGCTCGACCAGGCCTCCGCGTAGTCGTCGAGGCGCGGGGCCACCCGCTCCCAGGTCGACCCCGCAAACGGGACCGTCGAGCGGAGGATGCCCGCGCCGATGCGAGCGCGCCGCTCCGGGTTGTAGAGTTCGCTCAGCTCCGACACCGCCGCCGCATCACAGGAGGGGCCGGTGTCGTTGCTCTGCGTCAACGAGATCGCCGCGGCGATCAGCGCGACCACGGCGAGGGTGATGACGGCGATGAAGAGGATCCGCCGCCGGGCGACGGAGGGATCGTAGGCGAGCTCCTCCAGCAGCTCCTCCATACCCTGATAGCGATCGCTAGGGCTCGGCCGCAGGCCCCGGACCAGGATCCGATGGATGCGCGCGGGGACGACCCGCTCGTCCGGGGCCGCCGCCAACTCCCCTGCGAGCACCGCTACCTTGAGCTCCTCGACCCCTGCGCCGCGGAAGGGACGATGACCGTAGAGCGCCTCGTAGAGCGCGACCGAGAAGCCGAAGATGTCCGTCCTCGCGTCCGTCGGCCGCGACTCGAACTGCTCCGGCGCCATGTAGGCCGGCGTGCCGATGATCATCCCAGCCTCGGTCAGCTCCGCTCGAAACCGCATGCTCGCGCCGCTCGAGCTGTAGAGAGCCGCCGCCGCCGCCGCTGCGTCAGCCTCCTCGTCGTCGCTAGCGTCCGCCCGAGCGACGCCGAAGTCGAGCACGCGAACTCGACCGTCATCGCCGACGATCACGTTGTCTGGCTTGAAGTCGCGGTGGACGAGCCCGGCCGCGTGCGCCGCCGCGAGGCCCCGACCCGCTTGGAGGAAGATGTCGACGAGCTCGCGGAGCTGGGGCCTTTCGGCCTTGAGCCACTCGCCGAGGGTCCGGCCCCGGACGTACTCCATCGCCAGGAAGAGCTGGTTACGAAACTCGCCAACGTCGTAGACTTGGACGACGTTGGGGTGCGAGAGTTTGGCGAGCGCCTGGGCCTCGCGTCGCATCCGCGAGAGGCCTCGGGTCCGGCGCGTCTCGTGCAGTTCGGCGCGGAGGAGCTTGATCGCGACGCGGCGATCGAGTTCCTCGTCGTAGGCCGAGTAGACGACACCCATGCCACCAGCGCCGATCGTGCGAATCACGATATAGCGACCGATCTGGTGAAGATGTGCTTCTCCAGAGCGATGAGGCAGCGCAGGCACAGTCGCCGCGATCTCAAGGCCTTGTTCTCGGTCGAATTCCAACAGTCGCAAGTAGGATACGATCGATCCTCAGCTCTATCACAAGCCGATCGTTTTCATCGCCCCCACGCGACAGTACTCTTCCAAGTCCTGCGGGGCTCGACAACGCTCGACGATTCGCCTACCCGACACGAAGCTCCAGCTTCGCACGGGTTCTTCATTTCTCTGTACAGCGATTCGCCACCAAGCACGACCCCTCCGATCAGCGTCGCCCGCCGAAGGCGATCCGCTGCAGACCGTCGCTCGACCAGGAGAAGAGCGCTCGACCGCCCATGTGGCGGCAGTAGAAGCGCTCGAAGAAGCCGCGGTTGCCGTCGATCGTCCGCGAGATGTAGGCGTCGAAGCGGCCGTCTGCGAGGCCCTCGTCGAGCCCTCGCGACCACAGCTCCCGACCGATCCCACGGCCCCGATGCTCCCGCGACACCGCGAGCCAGTCCGCGTAGAAGATCCCAGGGCGTGCGCGCCCCATCTCCTCTGCGAGCTGACGGAGCTCATCGGCGGAGGCACGCGTCGCCGCCGACGCGCCGAAGCGGTCGAGGCCGGCCGCCCTCGCTGACGCGTGCGCACAGGCCAAGCGAGCGCGCTGACGTAGCTCCGGGCACACGCCGGGCGCCGCCGCGAGCTCGTAGCCCCAAAAGGCGCCGACAAGCCGACCTTCGAGCGCCCCCAGGACCAGGACCGCTCCGGAGTCCTCGGGGAGCTGCGCCAGATGGGCCAGGTCGCCGCGCGACAAGGCCTCGATCGAAGCGTAGTCAGGAAGAGAGGCGTAGTCCGTCTCCTCCAGCGCTCCCCAGAGGAGACGCGCGAGAGCGCGCTGCCCCCGAGCGAGGTCCCCGTCCCCTAGGAGCTGGAGGCTCCGCTGTGGGTCGCGGGAGACCGTGACGACGACGGTCTCCGATCGTGACTCCGCGCTCTGCACCCACCCCTCGATCGCCCGCCGAGCCGCCTCGAACCCACCTCGACGCGCTGAGCCTATCACACGTGTCACACATGCCCGGGCGAGCATCACACGTGCCCAGGCGAGCGCTCGGGGACCTCGCTGAGCGGACACCGCGGAGCTTCTCCGGGGGGAGAGGGAGCACCGGCAAGCGCACACACGGTAGGCCAGCGAACTGCGGCGATCGCCGGCTCGACCTACCCTCGCGCCGTGTCCAACCTATCCAGGGTTCTCCTCGCCGCATCTCTCACCCCCGTCGCCCTGGGCTCGCTCGCCTGCGGCGACGACTCGATCAGCGAGAGCGCGACCGAGCCGGGGATCACGAGCTCGCAGCTCCCGAGCGAGGGCAGCGCGAACGCCTCTACGTCGACCTCCGCCTCGACCTCCGCCTCGACCTCCGCCTCGTCATCGTCGACAGGGCCGACCTCCGACACCGACGGGTCCTCTTCCTCAGGCGCGACGACGGCCGCCACGGACACCACCGGTGATGCGCTCGTCGACGACGCGGAGTTCATCCAGGCGACGCTCCCTGACGCCCTCGCCTGCGGGGCTGCCCTCGCCGCCGAGATCACGCTCCGCAACAGCGGGACGAGCACCTGGTCGCAGGCGCAGGGCTATGCCCTCGGCGCCGTCGACGGCTCGGATCCGCTGGTGGGCGATGTCCGCGTCGACCTGCCCGCAGACCTCGAGATCGCCCCGGGCGACAGCTACACCTTCTCCCTCGACCTCGTCGCGCCCGAGCTCGAGGCCGAGTACCACACCGACTGGCAGATGCTCCGCGGCGACGGCGAGGCCTGGTTCGGCGATCTCGCCGAGGCCGACGTCAGCGTCGCCTGCCCCGAGGACCCGCCGCCGGACCTCGATCAGGTGATCTGGCTGCACACCAACGTCTCCGCCTGGGAGGAGACGATGACGCTCGAGTCGGTCACCTTTCAGGGCAACCAGATCTGCCTCAACCACAGCAGCCAAGACGAGGGGGTCTTCGTCTGGCCCGAGAAGGAGTACAGCCCGGGGACCTGGGTCGTCGGCAACCCGTGGATCTTCATCGAGAAGGACGGCCAGTGGTACGCCGGGACGTGGGAGTGGCTCCGCCCCGATCAGACCTGCAAGGCGATCACCTCGGTCGCCGGGGATCACATCAAGGTCGCCCCCTTCGACGCCAACTCGGGCTGGAAGCCGACCTCCGGCGAGACCTACTACTTCATGGTCAGCGGCCTCGCCCGCCAGCTCAACGCGGTGAAGAACGTCCAGGAGCGCTCGAACTTGGTCAAGCTCGTCTGGCCCTAAGGCCTGGCCCTAAGTCTGGCCCTAAGTCTGGCCCTAAGTCTGGCCCTCGGCCTGGCCCTAAGTTTTGGCCCTCGGCCTAGCCCAAAGGTCTAGCCAAAGGCCTAGCCCAAAGGTCTAGCCCAAAAGCCTAGCCCAAAGGCCTAGCCCAAAGGACAGCTCACATGTCTGCCCTAACCTGCCCCCACGGCAGCTCGACGCGGTTCTCGGAGCTGCTCCTAGCCAACGCCTGCTCGCTCTAGCAGCGCGCAGGGGCGCCCACGTGAGCCCCTCCTCGGGGCTCAATTGCGACGGGGCGCGACCTCTCGGTCCGCCCCGTCATCGCCCGTCAGCCCGCGGAGGCGAGCCCTCGGCGACCTACTCCGCGCGACCGGTCTTCTCGAGGAACTCCTCGTAGTTGCCGGGGAACATGTCGTAGCCCTTGGCGCCCTTGAGCTCGAGCACGTGGGTCGCGACCTCGTCGACCAGCGCCTGGTCGTGGGAGACGAAGATGATCGTCCCCTCGAAGCGGTTGAGCGCGTCCGTGAGCGCGCAGATCGACTCGAGATCGAGGTGGTTGGTCGGCTCGTCGAGGAGGAGCAGGTTATCGCCGGTCAGGGTGAGGCGGGCGAGGAGGAGGCGGACCGTCTCACCGCCGGAGAGCGCCGCCACCGGCTTGTCGGCGTCCGCCGACGGGAAGAGCATCCGTCCGAGGAGGCCGCGGATCTCCTCGACGCTGGCCTTCGGGTTCCACTGGTAGAGCCACTCAAAGGCGGTGCGCGGATCGTCCTTCGAGATCAGCTCCTCGTGGTTCTCCGGCATGTAGCCGACGCTGACCTCGTGGCCGTGCATCATCTTGCCCTTGTCGTGGGTGTAGATCTCGGCGATGCACTTGAGCAGCGTGGTCTTGCCGATACCGTTGGGGCCGACGACCGCGACCTTCTCGCCGCGCTGGATCGTGAAGGAGAGGCCGTCCAACACCGGCTCGTCGAAGCTCTTGCCCATCTTGTCGACGGTGAGGACGAGCTTGCCGCTCTGGGTCTTCGACTCGAAGCGGATGAAGGGGCGCTGGATGTTCGAGCGCTTGAGATCGGTGAGCTCGATCTTCTTGATCTGGCGGCGCCGCGACTGGGCCTGGCTCGCCTTCTTGGCGTTGGCGCCGAAGCGCTGGATGAAGTCGCGCAGCTCCGAGATCTTCTTCTGCTTGGAGGCGTTGGCCTTCTGCGCCGAGATCCGCCACTGGATCTTCTGCCGGAGCATCGCGTCGTAGCCGCCCGGGTAGGTGATGATGTTCTCGAAGTCGACGTCCGCGGTGTGGGTGCAGACCGTGTTCAAGAAGTGGCGGTCATGGCTGATGACGATGAGGACGCCGTTGAAGCGCTCGAGGAAGCGCTCCAACCACCGCACCGAGTCGATGTCTAGGTGGTTGGTGGGCTCGTCGAGGAGGAGAATGTCGGGGCTGCCGAAGAGCGCCTGGGCGAGGAGCACCCGCAGGCGCATGCCGCCGGAGAGCGCCGAGAGCTTCTCCTCGACCAGCTCGGTCGGGATCCCGAGGCCCTGGAGCAGGCGCTCCGCCTCGACCTCCGCCTCGTAGCCGTTCTCCTCGGCGATGACGACCTCGAGCTCGCCCAGGCGCATGCCCATCGCGTCATCAAAGTCGGTGTTCTCCAGGAGCTTCTCCTTCTCGGAGAAGGCCGCCCAGAGGCGGGCGTTGCCCATGATGACGATGTCGCGGATCCGGTCGTCCTCGTACTTGTAGTGGTCCTGGTGGAGGACGCTGAGGCGGCTCCGCGGCGACCGCGAGACCTGCCCCTTGTCGGGCTCGAGCTCGCCGGCGAGGATCTTCATGAAGGTCGACTTGCCGGCGCCGTTGGCCCCTGTCAGGCCGTAGCGATGGCGCGGCTCAAAGGACGTCGTGACATCGTCAAAGAGGACTTTGCCCCCGTAAGCTTTCGTGACTTCGGATACCGTAAGCATTGTCGCTCTCTCGCTCTCGCCGCGGGCCCTCGCGCTTGTTGGTCGGGGAACATCGTCCCCTTGGCAGCTCCATCGGTCCGGAGCGCCCGGTCGAGGGAGTCGCCGCGCTTGCCCGCTGACGGCGAGTGTTGTTAGCGTGCCGACGGTGACCGAGCAAGGGCGGCGAATCTGTCTTGTGAGCCTCCTCGTCGCTGGATCGTGGGCGATTCCTCACGTCGCGTCGGCCTGTTCCTGCCTGCCGCCGGAGCCGCCGAAGGACGCGCTCGACAAGGCGGACGCGGTCTTCGTCGGCAGGGTCGTCGTCGCCGATGACGCTGGCGCCGGCGACACCTTCCGCCGGATCCGCTACCAGTTCGAGGTCAGCCGCTCGTGGAAGGGTGATCCGGGCGCGACCGTGAGCCTCAGCAGCGCCGCCGACTCTGCGGCCTGTGGACGCAGCTTCGCGCTCGACGAGGAGTACCTGGTGTACGCCTACGCGGATCAGAGCGGAGAGCTCACAGACTCGCTCTGCTCGCGGACGCGGACCCTCGTCTCCGCTGACGAAGACCTCGCGGTGCACGGCCCCGGCAAGCTCCCGGAGAGCGCTACGCCGACCACCGCCCCCAGCGATCAGGAGCCGCCGCGGATCGACCCCCCAGCGCAAGCGCCCACCGCCACGCCGCCGGCCACCGAGGCCTCCGCGAAGGGCTGCACCATCGCCGACGGGAGCCCCCCGCTCAGCCTCGCCGCGCTCCTCCTCCTCGGGCTCGCCGGCGTCATCGGCCGTCGCCAGCGCTCTGCGTCAGGGCGATGAGAGCCCCAGGGACCGTGGCGTGGGGGCCTGCAAACGTGTAGAACCGCCCCACGCTGGCGCGAGCTCCTGACACCACCACCTCGAGCGCCGGCGGGAGGCCCACGATGTCCAACGGCGTGTTCACCGTCCCCCCCCCCGCAAACGAGCCGATCCTCAGCTATGCCCCCGGTACGCCGGAGCGCGCGCGGATCAAGACCGCCATCGCCGCGACCGCGAGCGAGACCCACGAGATCCCCCTTTGGATCGACGGCGCGCCGGTCAAGACCGGGCGCCTCGCGAAGCTCACGAGCCCCCACGATCACAAGCGCGAGCTCGGCTCCTTCCACCAGGGCGGCGCTGCCGAGGTCGAGCAGGCGATCGCCGCGGCGCAGCGGGCCAAGCCCGGCTGGGCCTCCCTCCCCTGGCATGACCGCGCCGCGGTCTTCCTCCGCGCCGCGGCGCTCCTCGAGACCGAGTACCGCGACCGCGTCAACGCGACGACGATGGTCGGCCAGTCCAAGACCGTCCACCAGGCGGAGATCGACGCCGCCTGCGAGCTCATCGACTTCCTCCGCTTCAACGTCGCCTTCTACGAGCGGGCCCTGAGCGAGCAGCCGATCTCCCCCTCCGGGATCTGGAACCGCCTCGACTACCGACCGCTCGACGGCTTCGTCTTCGCGATCTCCCCCTTCAACTTCACCTCGATCGCGGGCAACCTCGCGGCCGCGCCGGCGCTGTGCGGCAACACGGTCGTCTGGAAGCCGGCGTCGACCTCGGTCCTCTCCGGCGCGGCGCTGATGGATCTCTTCACCGCGGCGGGCCTCCCCCCCGGCGTGATCAACATGGTCCCCGGTCGCGGCGGCGAGATCGGCGACCCCGTGCTCGCTCACCCCGATCTCGCCGGTGTCCACTTCACCGGCAGCACGCCTGTCTTTAAGGGGATGTGGCGGACGATCGGCAACAACATCGATCGCTACACCTCCTACCCCCGGATCGTCGGCGAGACCGGCGGCAAGGACTTCGTCTTCGCCCACCCCAGCGCCGACGTCGAGTCGGTCGCCAACAACCTCCTCCGCGGCGCCTTCGAGTACCAGGGGCAGAAGTGCTCGGCGGCCTCGCGCGCCTTCATCCCCGCCTCCCTGTGGCCAGAGCTGCGCCAGCGCCTCGCCGACGGGATCGCGACGATCAAGGTCGGCGACATCAGCGACTTCTCGAACTTCATGGGCGCCGTCATCGACGACCGCGCCTTCAAGAAGCACAGCGGCGCGATCGACGAGGCCAAGGCGGCGCTCGGCGGCGCGGTCGTCGAGATCCTCGGCGGCGAGTACGACGACAGCGTCGGCTACTTCATCAAGCCGACGGTGATCGTCGTCAACGATCCCAGCTACCGGACGATGCGCGAGGAGCTCTTCGGGCCGATCCTCACCCTCTACGTCTACCCCGACGCGGAGTTCAGCGAGACCCTCGAGGTCTGCGCGACCGGGACCGAGTTCGCCCTGACCGGGGCGATCTTCGCCGATGACCGCGCCGCGGTCCGCGAGGCGACCGAGCACCTCCGCTTCGCCGCCGGCAACTTCTATATCAACGACAAGCCGACCGGCGCCGTCGTCGGTCAACAGCCCTTCGGCGGCAGCCGGGCGAGCGGCACCAACGACAAGGCGGGATCGATCCTCAACCTTCACCGCTGGATGTCGCCGCGGACGATCAAGGAGACCTTCGTCCCGCTCCGCGACTATCGCTACCCCTTCACCGGCGAGTCCTGAGCGACGGTCCCTGCGGTGCTGGCGGGCGCGCTGCGGCGACGCGGCGCCCCGTAGGCGCCGGTCAGATCGCCTCTCGCCCTGATGAGCCCGACCTCGCCTCTCGAGACAGGCCGTCATCACCGATCCTCTCGGCGAGTCGGCGAGCCCGCGCCGGGTCAATGTGACCCCGGGGATGGGCGAGAACGGAGGCGGATACGCGATCTCGGCCCTCTCCGCCGCACCTCCTGTGTGCCCCCGCAGAGGCCCCTCTCGAAGCTCAAGGAGCGAGCCCGGCCGAAAGGCCATGTAGGGACAACGCGTTGAAATCACAGACCGAGTGCACGGTCTCCTACGCCGGCCCATCCCCTGCATAGACGCGAAGAAGGGCGCCTAGCGCCGCCTCTACCGCCGAGTTCTCGACCCCTCCGAGGAAAAAAGGCATTGTCCTCTGGGGGCCACTTCGATAGCCTCCGCTGAGATTGGGGATTCGACCCCCCAACCCCGAAAAAAGGACCAACATGCGCAAGACGTACGCCTCCCTCATCGTCGCTGGTTTCGCCGTCTCTCTGAGCCTCGGCGCCTGCGGTGGCAAGCCCTCCGAAGAAGACTGCAACAAGTTCGCCGACAAGGTCGTCGAGCTGACCGTTCAGGGTCAAGAGGGCGCCGCTGCCGACATGGCCAAGAGCATGATCGAGGCGATGAAGCCCGAGATGGTCAAGGAGTGCAAGGAGAAGGGCACCAAGGCCGAGATCGACTGTGCCCTCAAGGCCACCTCCCTCGAGGATCTCGAGGGCTGCGACGCGAGCAAGAAGAAGGCCGAGTAGACCTCGCCCCTCGCGACTAGGAAAGCGCGCGACCTCGGTCGCGCGCTTTCTTCTTGGTTGGTCTTCTTGGTCCGCATGGCAAACGCGCGATCGATCGAGCTCGGCCTCGCCTAGCCAAGGTCCGCCTCCCCGAGGCACGATGGAGCGATGACCGATAGCCCCTCCCAGGCGAGAGTCCTCCAGGTCAACGTCAACCCAGCGGGCGGCGTGCCGAAACACCCGGTCGAGGTCGCCATGCTGACCGCCGACGGGGTCCGCGGCGATCGCCAGCTCGACCTCAAGGAGCACGGCGGTCCCCGCCGCGCGGTCTGCCTCTTCGCCGCCGAACGGATCGACGCGCTCGCGGCGGAGGGACACCCGATCGCCCCGGGCACGACCGGCGAGAACCTGACGATCGGCGGCCTCGACTGGGCGGCCCTGCGACCCGGCGATCAGCTGCTCGTCGGAGAGCGAGCGCGCCTCCAGATCACCGCGCCGGCGCCCCCGTGCAAGACGATCGCGGACTCCTTCCACGAGCGGGCCTTTCGCCGGATCTCCGAGAAGCTCCACCCGGGCTGGAGCAGGCTCTACGCCTCGGTGCTCACCCCCGGAGAAGCCCGCCCGGGCGACCCTGTCCGGGTCATCCCGGCGACCACGCCCGAGACAGACAGCGAGGCCTGAGCCCCGGCTCCTCCTCGGATCCTGTCCTAGAGAGCAGATCTAATGGCCGTCGAGCGACGAGGCCTCCGCTGAAGACGACGATCACAGCCTGGCCTACGGCGGAGCTGTGATCGTGCGAGCGAGCGCGGTGTGGACCCGGACTAGGAGCGACGACGCTTGCGAAACGCGTCGAAGAGCCCGCGCTTGGCCGGCTTCACCGACTCGCCCAGGAGCTCTGCGAGCTCGCGGACAAGCCCCTCTTCGTCGTTGCTGAGCTTGGTCGGGATCTCGATCTCGACGTGGATGTGGTGGTCGCCGTGACCGCGGCCGCGGCCGATCACCGGGATCCCCTTGCCGCGGCGGAGGATCACATCGCCGGGCTGGGTCCCGGGATCGATCTCCAGCTCGATGTCCCCCTCCAGCGTCGGCGCCTCGACGGTGCAGCCGAGGAGCGCCTGGGTCACCCCGATCGTCACCTTCGAGTGGACGTCGAACTCATCGCGGACGAAACGCTCGTCGTTCTCGACGGCGATGATCACGTAGAGGTTTCCGGCCGGCCCGCCCTTCGCGCCCGGCTGACCGCGTCCGCTGATCCGCAGGGTCTGGCCGTTGTCGACGCCGGCGGGGATGTTGACGGAGAAGCTCGCCTCCTTCTGGACGACGCCGGTGCCCGAGCAGCTCCGGCAGGGATCGCTGATCAGCTTGCCGTCGCCGCGACAGCGGGGGCAGGCGGTCTGGACGACGAAGAAGCCCTGGCGGTGGATGACCTGCCCCTGCCCCTGGCACTGGGGACATGTGCTGGCCGAGCCGCTCGCCGAGCCGCTCCCGGAGCAGTCGTCACAGCCCTCGCGACGGGGGACTGTGATTTCTCTCTCAACCCCCGCTACCGCCTCGGCGAAGGAGATCGAGACCTGGACCTTGATATCCCCCCCCCGCTGAGGACCGCCCCGCCGACCGTTGCCGCCGAGGTTGCCGAAGAGGTCCCCAAAAAGATCCCCGAATCGGCTGAAGATCTCGTCGGTCCCCTGGAAGCCGCTGAAGCCAGCCTGGCTCGGACCTGCGTGACCGTGCTGGTCGTAGAGGCGGCGCTTGTCGGCGTCGCTGAGGACCTCAAACGCCTCTGCAGCCTCCTTAAAACGCTCTTCCGCCTCGGGGTTGTCCGGGTTTCGGTCAGGATGGAACTGCATCGCCATCTTGCGATAGGCGCGCTTGATGTCTTGTGGATCGGCGCCTCTATCGACACCGAGAACCTCGTAATAATCGCGTTTGGCGGACACCGCGCGCGGAACCTAAACACGGGCTCCTCAACTGTCAATCGCTCCGAGCCAGGGCAGCTCACTCAGGTATTGCGCGAACCCCTCGGATTGGGCGAAAACCGACCGGTGCATGCGCCCCCACTTGGGGACGCCTGGGGATGAACCCCCCAACGGAGACCATCATGCGTTCGATCAAGTCGCTCCTGATTCCCGCATCCATCAGCCTCTGCGTCCTCGCCGGAGGATGCCAGGAGGAAGGCTACGTCACCCTCTTTGACGAGGATGGCACCTGGTCCCTGATCTCGCACGACGTGGAGGGGAGCGGCACCTTCAAGACCATCGACTCGGCGAACCGGGAGGACAAGTTCCTCCTGCGCTTTGTCCGGACCTCGGCGGCCGAGTCGGAGCCCGCCGGAAAGCTCGCGGCCGCGACCTGCATCGACGTCTCCGACGACTCCGGGCTGACCACGAGCTCCTGCAACGACGGCTTCACCTGCCGCTGCTTCAACTACTCGTTCAACGAGACGACGATGATCTTCACCGAGTTCGAGGGTGAGGGCGGCTTCCTCTACACCCCCGCCGAGGACGAGCCCGCCCCCGGTGAACCGGTGGCGGTCGTCGTCTCCGAGGTCGAGGACAACAACGTCACCTTCGTGTTCCGGCCCCTGCCCTCGCGGCTCTTCGAGAGCAACGCGACAAACTCCGCCTACGAGCTCCGGCAGAAGGCCAACAGCCTCTTCGTAGAGACCGGCTGCTCCGAGATCTGCGGCCTCGAATAGCCGTCGCCGCGGCGGCAGGTCGACCGCCCGGGGGGATCTGGTCGCCACCGCGCGCTTCGGGTATGCTCGGCGGCGGAGGTGCTTGGCTCGCTGGTGCGGTCCCCGGTCTTCAAAACCGGTGCGGGGTGCGAGAAGCGTCCTGGGCAGGTTCGATTCCTGTGCACCTCCGTCCGCACCGCGCGAGGCCGCGGATGATCCAAAGCTAGACGAGCCCCGCAGCGCCCGGTATCCCTCTCCGTATGAGCGGCGCCTTTGATCCAACCAGCTCGGCCCTGGGGATCACCCTCGTCTACGTGGTGCTCGGAGCCGGGGGCCTGGTGCTCCTCGGGAGCCTCTTCATCCAGGTCCGCGGGCTCCGACAGGCGCTGCGCCGAAGCGATGATCCGACGCCGATCCTCCGGGGCAGCGCCGCCGCGAGCGTCGGCGTGGCGAGCATCGTCGGCGCGGCCCTGGCGGTCGAGCTCGGCGGCCCCGGGGCGCTGCCGTGGATGTGGCTGGCCACCTTCCTCGGCATGGGCCTGGTCTGGGCGTCGACGACGGCCGCCCTTCGCTCCCGCGGACACGACCGCGACGGGGCGCTCTACGCCTCGCCTGTCCGGGCGATGCAGACCGGCCTCGCCGGCGCCGGAGCGGCCCTCGGGATCGCCTACGCCCTCGCCCTCGCCCTCGCCGCTGCGGCCGTCGGCGCCCTCCTCCACGGCCAGCAGGTCGGCGCCCTCTTTGGCGAGCTCGCGGGCGCGCCTCCGGCCGTGATCGCCGGCGCCCTCGCCCTCGCCGCCGCGCCCCTGATCCTCAGCCCCGGCACGCGCTTCGGCCCGCGGATCCGTCACCTCAGCCTGCGTCTCCTGCCGCTGCTCCTGCTGGTCTACGTCGGCGTCGCCCTGGCCGCCCTCCTCGGCGATCTCGCGGGGACCCGGGCCGCCTTGGAGCTCGCCCTCAGCTCAGCGCTCTCGAGCGATGTCCTCCAGGCCGACGCCATCGCCGGGGGGGCCAGCGGAGGGGCGCTCGCCGCCCTGACCCACGCGGTCCTGCGGACGACGATGACCGGCCCCGGCCTCGGCGTCGCCGCCTTCGCGCCCGAGCTCGCGCACTCCCAGGACATCGAGCGCAGCGGCGCCCGGGCGATGCTCGGCCCGCTCCTCGGGGCTGGCCTCGTCGGCACCCTGACAGCGCTCACCCTGCTCTCGCTCGGCTCGAACCACGAGGTCGTCGCCGAGCGCGAGCTCGTCTTCCTCGAGGCCCACCAAAGCCGGGCGCTCCTGCCGAGCGAGCGCGGCCAGACGATCGTCCTTCCCGAGGAGGAGAACACCCCGCTCCAGGAGGGCAACCTCTACGCGATGGTGCTCCGCTCGAACCCGCGCGGTCACAAGGTCGGCCGCCTGCTCGAGCAAGACAACCTCGTCGTCGTCCCCGACTGGAAGATCACCGCTGAGACCGACAGGCTGATCCTCCGCGACGGCGACCCCAAGCGCCGCGACAACGCCGGCTACGACGTCATCATCCCCTGCACGCGCGAGGTGGTCAGCACCCGCGCCGGAGCGTTCCTCAAGCTCACGCCGAAGGACCCGACGACGAACCTGCGGGCGCTGATGAACTCCCGCAACCTCGAGGGCCCCTACGTCGGCCTCGGCGACTTCCACTTCGTCGGCGCCGTCGAGCGGGCGATCAGCGGCCACCCCCGCTTCGGCGAGCACCTCGCGCTCTACGAGCCCGAGCGCGAGGGCCCGCCGGTCGACCCGAGCCTCCGCGACATCCTCCAGCTCGGCTACCGCGGACCCTACGTCGACAGCGATGAGGAGCCGCTGCCGCCGGCGCTGGTCGGCGCCGAGGGCTTTCTCCCCGAGGTCGGATCGATCCTCCACCTCCGCCTGGAGCCCCCCGCCCGGGGCCTCGATCTCGGCTTCATCAACCGGGCCAAGGATCTCGAGACCCCCGCCTGGGACATGCTCGCCGCCGCGAGGAGCGTCGTCCTCCGCCACCCCGAGGATCCCAGCCTCGACGTCCTGGTCCCGATCGTCGCCCGCGAACACCGCGACCGTCTGCGCTTTAACACAGCCGTCCCCGGCTTCTCCTTCGGGGCGATGCAGACGATGACCTCACACGAGGGGCCCTACATCCTGCCGGCGCCGGTCGACCTCATGGTCGAGGTCCACAGCGACGCTCGCCTGCCCGCCCGCTACGCCGGACGCCGGGCCTTGATCCCGATCGAGCCCGAGGGCCGCCGGCTCCCGGACCTCGAGGCGCTCTTCGCCAGCGAGATGAAGGGACCTGTCCTGGCGAGCGATGGGGCGAGCGCTCTCGCGCGCGCCTGGAGGCGCGGGCTCGGCTCGGCCGGGGAGATCGGCGCATGGCTTGCGGCGCTCGCAACCTTTGCACTCGGGGCCATAGGCCTCGCCGCCTGGGCAGGGGTCGGCGCGGCGAGCCTCTCGCAGGTCTACGGCGCTGGCGCCGGGCTCGTCTACCGCCTCGGCTTTGTCCTCCTGTGCGCGCTCGGAGGGACGCTCACCCTCGCAGAAGTCCTCGGGATCGCCGATGTGTCGCTGATCCTCGCAGCTCAGCTCCACCTCATCGGCCTGGTCGCCCTCCTGCCGCGGATCTTGGCCCGTCGCGCCCCCTGAATTAGCCGGGCCAGCGCTAGCGGCGCGACGACCTCGCGTCGCGAGACGACCCACTGATGCAGCGGCGACACCGTGACACAGTGACTTGCCGATCGTGTCATCGGTTTGTAGCGTACCTCTATGCTTTATCCGCTACGCCCGTCCCGCTTCGCGACCGCTCTTGGCCTCTTCGCCCTGATCGGCTGCAACGGCGCCGAGCAGGAGACCGACACGGACGGCGAGACCAACTCGACGACCAACCAGGGCACCGACACCAGCTCGGTCTCGGCGAGCAGCACCGGCGCGACGGATACGGCGACGACAGGCGTCGAGTTTGTCCCGATCCCGGCGCGGGGCGTCAAGCTCGACCGAGTGCAGGCGAACCAGGCCGTCGGTGTCGACATCGCCCGCGACGGCGCTTGGGTCCCGGGTGCGGAGCGCTCCTCCTACCTCATCGCCGACCGACTGATGCTCCTCCGCGGCTTCTACAGCGTCCCGGACGACTGGGAGCCGCGAAAGATCCGGGCCCACCTGACCGTCTACTACCCCGACGGCACGGTCCACGAGGACGACGAGACCGTGCTCATCGAGGGCGACTCCTTCGAGGGCAGCCTCGCGCAGACCTTCAACTTCGGCCTGATGCGCGAGCAGGTGGTCACGGGGATCCGCTTTGAGATGGACCTCTGGGAGACGGAGCCCGGCTACGAAGACACCCCCGAGCCCGATCCGCCGCCGCGGATCCCCTACGAC
This sequence comes from Polyangia bacterium, assembly GCA_030424595.1. Taxonomy (GTDB): domain Bacteria; phylum Myxococcota_A; class Polyangia; order Nannocystales; family Nannocystaceae; genus JADJRG01. Next base: position 161,393 of record JAUHWG010000015.1, on the reverse strand, counting down.
GGCGACGCCCTGATCGGCGTCGAGAACAGCCAGCAGACGCTCTCGGTCGTCATCGTCCCCTTCAACTACGACGACGGGGCCGGGTGCAGCACCTCCCCGGACACGTCGGAGGAGACGATGAAGCTCTACTACGACCTGATGTACATGCAAAATCCGGTCGACACGCTCGACATCACGATCCACGACCCGATCGACTGGAAGACCAAGCTCACCAGCTTCGATCAGCTCAACAGCTTCATGAGCGGCCTTCGCTTCGACGAGGGCGCCCCTCCAGAGGTCTTCTACTACGGGCTCGTCGACTCCTGCTCCAACGGTGTCGGAGGGGCGGGCGGCAAGGCCTACGGCATCCCCAACATCCCGCCGACGAAGGCACAGGCCTATCAGCGGGTCTCCTCCGGGCTCACGCTCAAGAACAACGTGTCCTACGCCTCGGAGACCTTCGTCCACGAGGTCGGGCACTCCCAGGGTCGCTACCACATCGACTGCGGCGGTGCGGCGGGGTTCGACCCCACCTACCCCTATCCCAACGGTGAGGTCGGCGAGTGGGGCTTTGGGGTCCTCGACTACGGCATGCGTCATCCGACGGTGAACAAGGACTTCATGACCTACTGCAGCCCGACCTGGGTCGGAAACTGGGGCTGGAGCAAGGTCTATCCGGTGATCCGAACGCTCACCGAGTGGTCCAACGAGGCCCCGCCGGCGCCCGGCGAGGACATCTACGGCGGCTCGCTCCTCGTCGGCTCCGTCTACCCCGACGGTCACTCCACCTGGATCACCGTCCCCGGTGCGCTCGGGGACGAGGAGCTGAGCGCGACCGACACTGTCGAGCTCCGCGCCGGAGACTCGGTGATCGCGACCCAGCGCGCGCAGGTGCAGGTCGATCCGGACGGCGACATCACCCACGTCATCGTCCCCCTCCCGGACGACTTCGACTCGGTCACCAGCTTTGAGCACATCTCCGTCGACAGCCGGCGGACCATCGCGGTCTCCGAGGTCGACATGCACCACACATCGCGGGCTCTGCGCACACAGTAGGCCCCGACGACCATCGGCCCCGCGCGGCCGAGAGACTCGCCTGAGAGCCCGCCCAACGGCGGGCTCTTTCGCGCTCTACCGACGATGTTCGCCCGTAGGGTCAGCTTGGAGGCTGACCACCACACCGCCGCGACCCGATCGATGAAGCCCGGGCCCGACGTGCGCGAACCCTGCTCACGCTCGCCACTCACCGCGCGCACGCGTGACTTGGCGACCTGCGAGGCCTAGGCGAAGCTGTCCCCTGTGGGCGTAGCGCAGAGGCTCCGGAGACACCTGAAGAAGACCCTGCTCACCGGGGTGTTCTCGACGATCCCTCTGGTCGTGACGATCGCCGTGATCGCCTACATCGAGGGCAAGAGCCGGGAGCCGGTGCGAGCGCTCCTCGGCATCGACATCCCCTTCGTCGGCTTCGCGGTCGCCCTCGGCGTGATCTACATCGTCGGCCTGATCGTCTCGTCGATCATCGGCCGCCTCTTCCTCGACTGGATCGACAGCCTCCTGCTCAAGGTGCCGATCCTCCGCGAGGTGTACGGGGCCTGGAAGCAGATCTCGCTCGCCCCCGGCGGCCGCGAGGGGATCTACGCCAAGGTCGTCCTCGTCCCCGACGGCGCTCGCTCGGTCCTCGCCTTCACCAGCGGCGATCCGATCAGCGGCGACCCCAGCCGCTGCTGCGTCTACATCCCCGAGGTCCCCAACCCGATGAGCGGGCGCCTCTTCATCGTCGAGCTCGAGCGCTGCACAACGCTCGACATCTCGGTCGAGGAGGCGTTCAAGATGCTCCTCTCCGGCGGCAACTATGTGCCTCCGGAGATCGGTCGGAGCATCGCCGGGGCCCAGCCCGAGAGCGCCACGCCGGATCCGACGTCTGCGCCGGCCGAGGCCGTCTCCACGTCTGCGACCGCCGACGCGCAGCCGCTCTCGTAGGTGCGAGGCGGAGCGATCAGCCACAGGGACCGGTGACGACGCTCGGCGGAGCGAGCGACCCCCTCGACCGCGGCGCTCAGATCCCGACGACGTCGCCGTGCTTGCGCAGGGTGTAGCGCAGCTCCAGCCGCTCCCTGGCGAAGGGCCCCAGGGCGACCGTCCAGGTGACGATCCCGTGCTCGTCGGGGCTCCGTCCGCCGCTCGTCTTTCGTCGGTCGAAGTCGACCTTGACCTTCTCGATCTCCGAGACCGGGATCCGCTCGGACACCTTGATCGTCCGGGGCTCGGCGCCGAGGTTGCTCAGCCGGAGCGAGACCGTGTGGACCACCGAGCTCCACGACGAGAGCATGCTCCGATCCTCTTGGGCGAGCTCCACATCCCTGAGGGCCCGCAGCGCGCTGTCCGGGCCCCAGCCGAGCTCAAAGCGCTCGCCGGCGGCGACGAAGAGGATCGAGGTCCGGCCGATGAGACCGCCGCCGCGGATCAGATCGACCGGCCCCGCGAGCAGCGGCTGCTGGCCGAGGTTGACCTGAGTGCTCCGCACGAGCACCGCCGGATCGAGCTCGGCGAGGAGCACCCGCTCGAGCGTCGCCTCCGCCGTGAAGGAGAAGAGCGGGGTCCGATGGGGCTGACCGTCGCTCAGCACGTCGATCCGTGAGAGCGCCCGGAGGGAGAGGACCTCGCCGCCGTCGTCGATCCCCGGCAGCTCGGTCGCGGCTCGGGTCTCGCCGCCCAGACCCGCGGTCTGGATCTCCTGATCGCGGACCTCGACCTCGACGACCTCACGGCGCCGACCGACCCGGAGCACGTCGCTGCTGAGCGACGGCGGCTCAGCGCCGAGCGAGGGTCGCTCCGTCGAGAAGATCAGCTGGACGCCGCGCCAATCCTCGCCGGTTCTCTGCCAGACGCAGCCTTCGCAGACAAAGTCCAGCGTCGCCCCCTCGCCCTCCGCCTCGTTCTCCTCCCGCACCTCAGCCCGGTGATAGGGTCGCCAACAGGCGCCGGGGACGATGTAGTCGACCTGGAGCCGATAGCGTCCAGGGGCCGTAGCGAGCACCTCGACGACCAGCTCTGCGCTCTGGGTCTGACGGACATCGGCGAGCGCGAGGGCCCGACGACCGAGCCGCCCCAGCTCCTCCTTGAGCTCCGCGAGCTCCTCCTCCAAGCCCAAGGCCTGACCGCGGAGCTCCGCCTCGTCATCGCGGATCTCAGCGAGCTCCGCCCTCCAACGCTCACGGTCGATGTCCCCCCACGAGGCGTCGACGCCGAACTCTGCGAGCTGCGCCGACGCGAGCCCTGCAAGCGCCTGGAGCTCCATCCGCGTGCGCTCCCGCCGAGCGTCGCTCCGCCTGACGCTCTCGGCGAGCGCGAGCCGCTCGCGCTCGATCTGCCTCGCCTGCTCCGGCCGATCCTCGACCCTCGCGACGACCCGTCGGCGCGCCCGCAGGTCCAGGACCCGAGCGCCGCTGGCCTCCTCGGAGGAGCCGCTGACCCGGCGCAGCGAGGCGCAGAGGGTCCGATCGCTGAGCACCGGCGCGACCCCGGTCACGACGAAGCGGGTCGTCCCGACGCCGACCTCGACGCTCCCGCGGCGGATCACGTGGGCGCGGTCCTCGAGGAGGATCACCTCGTCCACAGGGAGCGTGAGAGGGGTCGGCTCGGCCGGGGCCGGCTCGGCCGCGAGGATCTTTGGGGATGACGTGGACATGGCTCGCTAGACCTCCCGTCGGTTTCCACCGACCAGCTCTCTCTTCGCCGAGATCTTGACGGTGTAGGCCGCGCGGAGGTGCTGACGAGCACCTCCCGCGATCTCGAAGCGCCAGCGATGGCCGCCGCGCAGCGTGTACTCCTCGGGCTCGTAGGGCTCCCACCGAGGCGTCGCTGAGGCGACCTCGAGGTGGATCTCGTCCTCGCCCTCCTCCAGGCTCGGCACCCGCTCGCGGACCTCGACCGCGACCGCCCGATCGAGGCGGTTATCGACCTCGATCGCGATCTGATGCTTGAGGAGGAGCGAGCCGCCGATGAGCCCGGCGCTCTCCTCCGCGTAGCTGGCGTTACGCGAGACCTTGATCGCCTGCTCGACGCCGAGGCCGAGGCTGAGCTCGCCGCCGACCGGGGCGAGCCCGAGGTCACAGGTCAGGAGATAGTCGCCGCCGACATAGACGTCCGCGGGGCCCGCGAGCAGAGGGGCCTGGAGCGGGTTTTTCAGGGTGACGACGCGGAACACGTCGGTGCTCTCGCGGGGGACGACGACGTGCCCCAGCTCGACCTCACCGTCGCGGGCGAGGAGCGGGATCCCGTGAAATTCGCCGTCGGCGTCGACGTCGACCGGACCTTCGGCGAGGTAGGCGTAGTCAAAGCCCTCAACGCTCGCCGGGAACGCGTGCCCAGGCGGCAACGATCCCCGAACCGTCGCCGCCGAGCGGGCGCTCTCGAGCTCGCCGATGACCGTCTCGATCAGGGTCGACTCGCGGACGACGATGAGCTCGCGGATCCTCTGCTGGCGGCTGACGGCGACCAGCTTGCCGCGGCCTTGCGCGGCGGCCTCCGGCATCCGCAGCTCCGAATAGGCGAGCAGCGCGCTCGGATCCTCGCGGGCCTCGACAGGCTCTGCCTCATCGCGGAGGAGCGCGTAGGCCCCCGTGTCCATCGAGCCGCCGCCTCCCGCCAGGGTGAGGCTGTTCACCGACGTAGCCATGAGCGAGCTTCGCATCGGCATCGCCCCCGGCGACGGCATGCTCGGCGGCATGCTCGGCGCCGACGGGGCGCCTCGCGTCGCCCCGCCGAAGGTCGCCTTCGCCGACGGCTTCGCCGGCGATCGTTTCTTGCGCTCCTTGTGCATGTCCCGGCGCCCGCGCGCCTGGGGCATCGGCGCCTCCTCGGGCGGCGCGTAGCCGTCGAAGCTGGCCTCTGCGACCTCCTCCAGCGCGAAGACGTCGTCGAGGTCCTCGTCGAGGTCGGCCACCATGTCGACAGCGATCGTGCTCGCAGGGGCCTGCACGCCGAGGTGAGCCCGGGCGAAGCGATCGTAGTCGGCATAGAGCGCCTCGCCGCCGACCGGCGGCGGTCGCCAGCCGCGACGTGCAGGCGTCGGCTGACGACGACCGATCCGCATGCTCTGGAGCTCCGGGAGCTCGGTCCAGCGCTGACGATCTGCGGTCGAGAGGGTCAGCCTGACCCGGCCCCAATCCTCGCCCGTGCGCTGAGCGACGACCGCCCGCAGGGCCAAGGTCGCCCGCGACATCCCCTTGTCGAGCGTGACCGTGTAGGCCGGCGCCCACCGTGCGCCGGGGACCGTGTACTCGATCCGGAGCTCGCGACCGCCGATCGCTCCTGGCCTCCGCTCCAGGCGGATCTCCGCCGTCCGCCGCATCTCGTGGGTCTTCGCCTGCCTCGCGCTCGTAGCCTCGCGATCGCGGGCCTCGAGCTCCGCGAGATCCTCTTGGGCCCGACGAAGCTCGACGGCGAGGGACTCGCTCGCGGAGTCGAGCTCCTCCAGCGCCTCCCGCTGAAACTCGACCACCGCGCGACGCCCACGGAAGGGCGATGGCGGCGGCCGCTCCCCCTCTTTCCCCGCCGGGCGGATGACCTCGATCGCCTCGCTGAGGCGTCGCCGTTGAGCGTCGATGTGTCGACGCCTGTCGACCAGCGCAGCGAGGGCGCGACGAGCCCCGCGGAGCGCCTCGCTCTCCGCGGGCGCTAGCCCGGGCTCCTCCCCGCCGACGTCGAGGCCGAGCCGGACGTCCGCGGCGACGAGCCCCGAGCCGCTCAGCTGCACCCGGACGCTGCGCTCCTCGAGGCTGAGCGGGAGTCCGCCCACCCGGATCACATCGCCGCAGGTCGCGGCGTCGGCGATCGTGACGACACGGGAGATCTGCGCCCCGTGGCGATAGACAGTGACAGCGTCGATCCGGGAGGGGAGGTATGTCGGCATTGCGAGGGCGACCATGGTAGCGGACTTGATCGGCGACGGCGCCAGCCTCTCATGCGGCATGAGGCCGCCGATCGTATCCAAGGCGAGCACCGCCGACCTGCGCGGCGATGCCCCATGACAGCGCATCACCGCGCGTCGCCCCCGAAGCCGCCGAGACACGGGCTGCTAGGGGACCTTTGCGTACGCGACGCGGCAAGCTCCGGGTCGGCGCATCAGCGCGCACACCCGAAGCTCGCCCGTACAGGTCCCGTTGGTCTCGCGACTAGGCGCTCGCCCGGACCGCGATCTTCCGCGGCTGCACGGACTTCGCCTTCGGCAGCCGGAGCTCTAGGACCCCGTTGTCGAGCGCGGCGTCGATCCCCTCCGCGTCGACGTCCTCCGGGATCCGAAAGACTCGGCGGTAGTCTCGAGCCGACTCATCGCGGCGGCCGACGAGGCTCAGCTCGCCCTCCTCGTAGCGGATGTCGATCCCGTCGACCGCGACCCCGGGTAGATCGGCGAGCACCAAATACCCGGCGTCGTTCTCGTAGATGTCGACGGCGGGGGCGATCGACGGCTGCGAGCTCATCGTCTCCGGCTCCGTCGCCCGTCCTACGGCCTGCTCCACCGTCTGCTCCACCGTCGGCTCTACAGGGTCCAGCTCAGCGGTCTTGTTCTTGTCGTACATCGTCTTGTCTCCTTCTCGTGTCTCGTGTCTCGTGCTGGTACGGCCGGTCTTGTCGGAGCGCTGCGCCGCCGCGCTCGCTCCTCCGACCCCGTGAAATTCTTCTCTTCGGGTAGTCGGCGCTGACCTCAGTGAACGCTGACCTTGATCGCCCGCGGTCGGGACTCCGCGTGCTTGGGCAGGGTGACCGTCAGGATCCCGTCCTTGACCGCCGCGGTGACCTCTTCGACGACGATCCTCGTCGGCAGGGTGATGCTCCGCGAGAAGGGAGCTCCGACCCGCTCCTGGCGATGCACCGAGTAGCCCTCGGGCGCCTTGACGGAGCGTTCTCCGGCGATCATCACCCCCTCCGAGGTGGCCCGGACATCGATCTCCTCGACCTTGAGGCCGGGCACCGCAGCCCTGATGACATAGGCCTCATCGTCCTCCGTGAGCCTCATCTGCGGCCACGCCTGGGCCCGGACCGCAGGCGTCAGGGTGCTGTCAAAGTCGCGAAAGATGTGGTCCATCCGTCGGCGAAAGAGGCCGAGGGCTTGGATCGGATCGTAGGGGGCACGGGTGTAGCTGAACATGGCGTCTCCTTTGCGCCGGGCATCGCCGGCGACAACGTCTGATTTCGTTGAGGGAGGGGCGCCGGTTGGGGGGCGCCCGCTGACTGGTGCCCAAGCTAGTGCGGGCTTCCGGGACGTCAACCCCCCCGATCTTGATCGCCTGCGCCGAGCTTCGCGGTGGCCGCGAAGCTCGGCGGACGGCGCTTCACGCGACGATCCTTCGCCTCCGCAGGGCGGCTCGGCTGGGCGCGGAGAAGCTCAGAATTCGATCCGCGTCCCGAGCGACGGAATGATCGGCAGCCCCGTCGTCAGCGCCCGCGAGCGATAGTCGAACGAGTAGTTCCAGGCCTCGCCGTTTTGCCGGTTGTAGACGTTCTGGACGTCGAGATAGACCGAGGTGATCGCCCGCCGGAGCACCCAGCGCTTGTCCAGGCGAAGGTCGAGCTGGTGAAAGGTCGGCAGCCGCTCGCCGTTGCGCGGACCGTCGAGCGGGAGATAACCGCCGCTCTCCGCGTCAAACACCCCGTCTGTGCGACCGGTCGTCGGGTTGCCGCTGACGAGGCGAAAGCGACCCCCGAGCTGCCAATTGCGCGGCAGCTTGTAGACCGCGATCGCGGTGAGGATGTGCCGCTGATCAAAGTCGAAGGGGACCCAGGCCCCGCCCGGCGCGTCCTGGACCTCGCTCTTCATCAGCGTGTAGCTGAGCCACCCGAAGAGGCGCCCCGTCAGCGCTTTGCGCAGGAGCAGCTCGCCGCCGTAGATCCGGCCGATCCCCTGGTTTGTGAAGTTCTCCGGGCGGAGGTTCGGATCGGCGAAGACGATCGCCGTCGAGCCCGTGACGCGATCCCAGACGTGCTTGTAGAAGCCCGTCGCCTCGAAGGTGATCGCCGCCTCCTCAAGCTCATGGGCGACGCCGAGGCTGTTGTGGACGGAGCGCTCGAGCCAGACCCGCGGGTTGCCCCACACGGGGTTGAACTCGAAGATGTCCGGCGCCTGGGAGTAGAGGCCGACGCCCCCCTTGATCGTCGTCCGATCGCCGACCTCCCAGGCGAAGCGGAGGCGGGGATCGACCGCGAGCTTGCGCAGGACTCGGGCGTAGTAGTGGGCGCGCACGCCCGGCAGGAGGGTGAAGCGATCGCCCAGGCGGACCGTGCCCGTCGCGTAGAGGGCCGGCGAAGCGTAGGTGTCGCCGATCTCCCGGGCGACGTTGGAGATGTCGGTGTCGCCGAGCCCAGAGCCCGCGGGGAAGCTCGGCGCCGCCGCGTTGATCGTGTAGCGACCGGCCTGGACCTCGGTGCCGAGGCGGAGCCCGGCGCGGCTCGAGAGCGTGCGGCTGACCTCGGCGCGACCGGAGAACTCGTGGCGATCGAGGGTGAAGTTGAAGAGATCGCCGAAGCCCCCGCTCGCCGATTGATAGATGTAGGCCGGCGTGATCAGGAAGTCCCAGGGCCCGTCGCGCTTGCGGTAGACCAGGTCTGCGCGGTGGAAGAGGATCGCCGTCCCCGCCTCCTGCCCGCTCGACGCCGCCTCGTTCGCGCTGTTGGTGATGAGGCTAAGGCGGTCGTCCGAGCCGAACGCCCGCACCGAGAGCTCGCCGCCGGCGACGGGGTAGTCGAAGAGCCCCTGGTAGTCGTAGTAGCGCGGCGCTTGGGTGACGCTGAGCCCCGCGTCGTCCGGTAGGGCGAGGCCGAGCACAGCGTCGATGTAGGAGCGTCGCCCGCTGACCGCGAAGGAGCCCTTGCCGACCGGGCCTTCGATCAGCGCGCCGACGTCGAAGAGGTCGGCGTCGATGTAGCCGTGGAACCCGTCGCGCCGAGGCTTTCGCGGGACCACGTTGACGACCCCGCCGATCGCGTCGCCGTAGCGGGCGTCGAAGTTGCCCGGCATGAAGTCGATCTGCGCGAGCATGTCGGAGTTGAAGACGCTCGTGATCGCGCCGAAGTGGAAGAGCTGGGGGATCTCGTGATAGCCGAGGTAGATCTTGGAGTCGCTGGGCGCCGCCCCGCGGATCACCAGGAGCCCGGCCCCGAAGGGCGAGCGGGCGACCCCGGGGAAGTTCTGGATCGCCTTGAGCGCGTCGCCCTGGGTGCCCGGGACGTTGTTGATCTCCTCGGTCGTGATCGTCCGCCGATCGACCGCCTCGTCCCCCGAGCGACGGCGTTTGACCACCGTCCGATAGGGGTTCTCCGCCAGCCGCGGCTGGTAGTAGCGAAGCTCGAGGAGGGCCTTCGGCGCGAGCTCTTCGACGTAGTCGAGGCGCTCGTACCCCTGCGAGAGGACGATCAAGCGGACCCGCCCGTCGGGGAGCCCGCGCAGCTCAAAGCGGCCATCCTCGTCGCTTGTCGCCCGGACGCTCCAGGCCGGGGTCGCGCTCTCGCTCGCGTCGTAGATCCGCCGGCGGATCTTCCCCGGCGGGAGGCCTGGAGGGGCTGGCACGGCCAGGATCACAGCGCCCGAGATCGGCGTACGCGGCCCCGCTTCGACGAGCGCTCCGCGGATCCGCAGGGGCCCCTCCTTCGCATCATTGTCCTGGCTGGCGGCGTCCCCCTCGCTCCCCTCGCTCCCCTGTGCATTGCCCGCTCCGCCGTCATCATCGTCCCCCTCGCCGACGACCGCCCCGACCGCCGGCCCCTCGATCCGAGGCGGCGGGGCGATATCGATGGTCACCTTGATGAGCGCCTCGATCACCTGCCCGCGATAGCGCGCGGGACGATAGCGGAGGGTGCTCGCCGCGGCGACGGCGAGCTCGTCGAGGCGGGGGTGGATCCCCCGCTCGACCTCGACATCTCCAGGCACACCGTCGACGCCGACGACCAGCTTGATCACGACCTGACCGCTCGGCGGCGGGTCTTCGCGGAGCAGCTCCGACGGATAGTCGATCGTCGCGCTATTCACGACCACCGGAGGGGCGAGCTCCGCCTCCGCGGCCGCGTCGCCGCCCTCCTCGTCCGCCTCCGCGGCCGGAGCCCCGTCGGCAGGCGCAGCCGATGCGGGCGCGCCGATGAGCGCCCCCGCGACGAGCACGAGGATGGACACGAGGATGGACACGAGGATGGGCACGGGGGAGATCACGCCCGCCGGACGCAGTGCTGACAGTCTCAGCCGCACAGGACGCCAGCATCGCTCACCCGCTCACGCTCCGCTAGAGTCCCCCCGTCATCGGACAACGCCCACGCCCGCAAGACCCGGACCGTCACGGACTCTCAGCCGCACGCACGGGCCCGAGCCCCGCGAACGCGCTCGTAGGCCCCGCTCCGTGCGCTCTCGCGCCGACCTCGTCGTCTCTGACCAAGGCTCCGGCATGCCTCGACGAGGCTCTCCCCGAGCCATCGACGCTCGACGCCGGTCGACAGCGCTCAGCCGGGTCGTCTGCGCGCAGGCGAAAGCGATCGGGTCAGCCGAGCGTTCTCCCCATGAGACACTCGCCCGGCGGCGAACACCTCGACCCACCACCTCCTGAACGACCCTCAAATCCCCTCAAAACACTGGAATCGACGATCTGCGACCGCGTTCGCCGACCACCCGGTGCTACACTCTCTCGTTGCCTCGGCCCCCGATCCGGCCTGCAGGCCCTCTCCGATCTCGACGGGGACCGGCCGACGATACGACCTTCTACTGCTGACCCTTCGTGGCCTCCATGCGCTCGTTTAGCTGGCTTCACCTGACCGACCTCCACCAGGGGCTCGACGCCCAGTCGTGGTTGTGGCCGGGGGTGAAGGACATCCTCTTTGAGGACCTGACCAAGCTCCACGATCGCTGCGGCCCCTGGGACCTCGTCTTCTTCACCGGCGACATCACCCAGCGCGGGACCGCCGAGGAGTTCGATCGTTTCAACGCGACGCTCGGACCGCTGTGGGAGCACATCGAGTCGCTCGGCTCGTCGCCGAAGCTCCTCGCGGTCCCCGGCAACCACGACCTCGTCCGCCCCGACCCGCTCCAGCCCGAGGTCCTGATCCTCCAGCGGTGGGCGGAGTACCCGGCGGTGCAGAAGGACTTCTGGGGCGATCCAGACTCGCTCTATCGCCGCCTCGTCGACGGGATCTTCGCCAACTACGACGCGTGGCTGGCGAGCTCCCCCTTCCCCGCGCCGAGCAAGCTCCGCCGCGGGATCCTCCCCGGAGACTTCGCCGCGACCCTGACCAAGGACGGCGTCAGCCTCGGGGTGCTCGGGCTCAACTCGAGCTTCCTCCAGATCACGGGCGGCGACTACCTGGAGAAGCTCGCCGTCGACGTCCGCCAGTTCCACGGCGCCTGCGAGGGTGACGGTCCGGCCTGGGTCAAGGAGCACGAGCTCGCGCTTCTCCTGACCCATCACCCCGCGACCTGGCTCTCAGAGCAGGCGCGTGATCACTTCAACGGCGAGATCTTCACCCCGGGTCGCTTCGCCGCCCACATCTGCGGCCACCTCCACGAGCACAGCGGCTCGGTGGTCTCGATCGGCGGCGCCCCCGGTCGACGCCAGCTCCAGGGGCGCTCGCTCTTCGGCCTCGAGAGCTTCGGCGACGGCGCCCCCGTCGAGCGGAGCCACGGCTACACCGCCGGCAAGATCGAGTTCGACGAGGCCGACAAGGCCCACCTGCGGCTCTGGCCACGGGTCGCCAGACGGGCCGCAGCGGGGCATTGGCGCCTTATTCAGGATCTCGACGCCTTCGAGCTCGAGGACGATCAGGGGACGAGGCCCGAGGCCCTCCCCCTCCAGCGGACACCGGCGCCGAAGCGGCCGAGGTCGCCGCGGACGACCCCGGTCAACCTCCTGGCGACGCCGAGCACGGCGACGTCGCAGCCTGTCTCGGAGGTCGCCCCCCCCCGGCCGACCGCGGTGTCGAACCCCGACGGCGAGCACATGATCTCGATCATCTCGCGGATCCAGCCGCCGGGCGCCCCCTACGATCTGCGCTGGCATGTCCACCGCGAGGAGGAGGAGCAGACGGCGCTCAACTACCTCGACCAGCCTGGCGCGCCGGTGGTTCTCTGGGGCCCGGAGAAGTTCGGCAAGACCTGGGCGACGCAGTACCTGGTCGACTGCGTCAACCACCAAGACGGCGGCAAGGCGAAGGTCGCGGCGGTCAACCTCGACACCTTCGACTACGAGTCCCGGCGCGACTACTCGACCTTCATCCTCGAGCTCGCCTACCAGGTGATCGCGGCGATCGGCGGCGACGAGGCCTGGATCGACAAGCACTGGGGCTCGCGCGGCAGCGTCAACGTCCGCCTCGGCCGGATGATGCGCGAGCACATCCTCCCGCAGGCGGAGAGCCGCCTGATCATGGCGATCGATCGGGTCGACGCGGTCTGGGGCCTCCCCTTCAAGGACGACTGCTTCGGCATGCTCCGCGCGTGGGCTCAGGACAAGCGCCTGAGCAAGCTGCGGCTGATCCTCGGGATCTCGACGACGCCGACGATGCTGATCGATCGGCCGACCCAGTCTCCGTTCAACCTGACGCCGCCGATCGTCCTCGGCGACTTCAACACCGAGCAGGTCCGCGAGCTCGCGACCAAGTACGGGCTCCACTGGAGCCCGAGCGACTTCGCCGAGCTCGACGATCTTATCGGCGGTCACCCCTACCTCGTCCGCCACGTGATGCACCGCGCCGCGCTCGCCGGCGGCGTCGCGGCCCACTCGCTGATCGGCGAGAGCACCTCGCTCTTCGACGACTTCCTCCAGCGCTACTCCCGACGCCTGCACAACCAACCGGAGCTCCTCCAGGGGCTCCGCTCTCTCCGCTCTGAGTCGCTCGCCGAGCTCGATCCCCAGGTCTCGCACAGGCTCGAGAGCGCCGGACTCGCGGTCGAGGAGAAGACCGGCCTCTTCCGCCTGCGCTACCGCCTCTATGAGCGCCTGCGGCTATGAGCACGCGGACGAACCTCTTCCAGATCGGCGGCGCGATCCCTGTTGGCCGCCTCTACATCGAGCGCAAGGCCGACGCCGAGGTCGTCGACACCCTCGCCGAGGGCGAGTTTTGCTACGTCCTCGCGCCGCGCCAGATCGGCAAGTCGAGCCTCCGCCTGCGGGCGTCGAAGGAGCTCGAGAAGAAGGGCTTTCGCTGCGTAAGCATCGACTTCTCGGGGATCGGCTCGGGCTCGACGATCGACGAGTGGTACTTCTCGATCGCCTACGAGATCGCCGAGGGGCTCGGGCTCGACAACCCCGAGCTCTTCTGGACCCAACACGAGCACCTGACCCCGGTCCACCGCTGGTACCGCTTCATCCGCAACGAGCTGCTCGACTCGTCGGACGAGCCGGTCGTCGTCTTCATCGACGAGGTCGACTCGGTGCTCGCCCTCTCGTTCACCACCGACGACTTCTTCGCCTCGATCCGCTCGGCCTACAACCTCCGCGCCGAGGACCCGGCCTACCGCCGCCTGTCGTTCTGCCTGCTCGGGGTGGCGGCCCCCACCGACCTGATCCAAAACCCGGTCCGGACGCCCTTCAACATCGGCCATGGGATCCGCCTCGCCGACTTCACCCGGGCGGAGATCGACGCCTTCAGCCCGGGGCTCAAGGAGCTCGGCGGCGACACCGAGGCCCTCCTCTCGGCGGTCTACCTGTGGACCTCGGGCCATCCCTACATGACCCAGCGGATCCTCGAGGAGGTCGCCCGCCAGGGTTCGCTGCGCGGCAAGTCCGAGAGCGACGCGATCGACGACGCCGCCTACCAGATCTTCCTGCGCAGCGGGAAGTCGAGCGACCCGACGCTGGCCTACGTCGAGAAGCGGCTCGACATGTGCGACTCGCGGGTGCGGATGCGGCAGATGCTCCACATCTACCGCAAGCTGCTCGCCGGCGAAGAGGTGCTCGCCGAGCCCAACTCGCCGATCCAGGCCGAGCTGCGGCTGATGGGCATCGCCGCCGACAAGGACCTCGACGCGCACACGCTCCTGCGCCCGCGCAACCTGATCTTCGCCGAGGTCTACGACCTCCTCTGGCTGAAGAACAAGGAGAAGGAGCACGGCCTCGCCGAGTCGGTCGAGCGCTGGCTCGCCTCCGGCAAGCTGGAGGACTGGCTGATCCGCGGCGCCGCCCTCGAGGACGCGCTCCGCTGGGCCCGCGGCCGCGCTGACCTCACCAACGCCGAGCACGAGTTCCTCCTCGCCTGCGTCTCCCTCGCCCGCACCGAGGCCGAGGATCGCCACCGTACGGCCGAGTCGATGCGGATGGAGATCCAGGCCCAGGCCTCCCACGCCGAGCAGCAGCGGCGGATCGAGGAGCAGCGCTTCGCCGCCGACATCGACCGCGAGCGGGCGCAGCGGGCGGAGGAGTCTGCCGCGTCTCAGCGCCGCGTGATCACGATCCTGACCGTAATGGTCGCGGCCCTCGGGGCGATGCTCGCGGTCGGCGTCTGGCAGTACCTGGTCGCGCAGGCGACCAAGGACCAGCTCGCCGAGACCACCCGTCGGGCCAACCTCGAGGCGGAGGAGTCGCTCCTCCTCGAGCGAGCTGCGGCGGCGCTCCTCCTGACCCAACAGCCGGGTCGAGAGGTCGAGGCGTTGGTGATCGCGGTCGAGGCCGCCGGCGAGAGCCTGCTCTCCGGCCGCCGCCCGCCGGCCCGGGTCCGCGAGGCGCTCGCCGCCGCGGTCGCGAGCGCCCCGCGAAAGTCGCAGGTGCTCCGTCACGAGGACCTCGTCTTCGACGCGCACTTCTCCCACGACGGCACCCGGGTGCTCACCGCGAGCCGCGATCGCAGCGCGAGGATCTGGGACGCGGTCTCCGGCAAGACGATCGCCGCCCTCGACGACCACACCGACTCCGTCACCTGGGCCGTCTTCTCGCGCGACGATAGCCGCATCCTCACGGCCTCTGCGGACCGCAACGCCCGCCTCTGGAACGCCTCTTCGGGGGCCCTCGTGCGGGTCTTCGCGGCCAACGACACGACCCTGCTCAAGGCGAGCTTCTCCCCCGACGGCAAGCGCATCCTCACCGTCAGCCAGACCCGCGCGCCCCGCCTCTGGAACGCCGTGAACGGCGCGTCGATCGACGTGCTCAAGGGGCACCGCGGCCTGACCAAGGCCGTCTTCTCCACGAGCGGCCGGAAGATCCTCTCCTACGGCATCGACGGCAACGCGAAGGTCTGGGACGGCTCGACCGGCGAGCTGCTCACGACGATCAACGGCAACACCCGGTCGATCCGTCACGCCTCCTTCTCCCGCGATGAGCGGCGGATCGTCACCGCCGGCGACGATCTTACGCCGCGATTGTGGACGATCGCCGGCGCGGCCACGGCCGCCCTCCGCGGTCATCGCGACGCGGTCGCCGGCGCCCTCTTCTCCCCCGACAGCGAGCGCGTGCTCACCTACGACGAGTCCGGCCTGGCGATCCTCTGGAACGCCCGCGACGGCCGCGAGACCGTCCGCCTCAAGGGCCACTCCCAGCAGATCACCCAGGGGGTCTTCTCCCCGGACTCACGCCTGGTCGCGACCGCCAGCGTCGACGGGACGGCGCGGCTGTGGAGGACCGACAGCGGCGAGGAGGTCTCCGCGCTGACCGGGCACAAGGGGCCCCTTTGGGGGGCGGTCTTCGATCCCCGCGGCGACCGCCTCGCGACCTACGGCGAGGACCGGACGATCCGCATCTGGAGCACCACCAGCGGCGATCTCCTCGGCCTCCTCGAGGGTCATACCGCGGCGATCACCAGCGTCGAGTTCGCGCCCAACGGCCACGATCTCCTGAGCACGAGCCGCGACGATCGCAGCGCTCGGCTCTGGGACACCTCGCTCAACAACCGCCTGCCGACCCTCAAAGGTCACCGCCTCGCGATCAGCAAGGCGTCGTTCAACCGCGGCGGGACGCGGATCGTCACCGCCAGCGACGACCGGACCGCGCGCCTCTGGGACGCGCAGCAGACCGAGCTCATCCAGGTGCTCGAGGGCCACACAGGACCGGTCGCCGACGCGGTCTTCGGCCCCGACGCGAACCTGCGGGTCGCGACCATCGCCGAGGATGACCCGGTCGCTCGCCTCTGGCGCTCAGACACCGGAGCGCCGGTCGCCGAGCTTCGCGGTCATATCGCCCCGGTCCTGGCGATCGCCTTCTCCGCGGACGGCTCGCAGGTCGTCACGACCGGCGCCGACGATACGACCCGCCGATGGCGCGCGAGCGACGGCGCCCCGCTTGAGGATCGCCTCTGCACCGGGACCGCGGGGGCGCTGCGCCGAGCGGCCCTCGCCGATGACGGCGTCCACCTCGTCGGGGTGAGCCGCGACGGGGTCCTCAACCAGCTCTGGAACACCGACGCCTGTCAGTTCATCGACAACCTCGCCGGCCACGCGAGCCCGGTCACCCAGATCGCCTTCTCCGAGGACGGTCAGCTCGTCGCGACCGCCAGCGCCGACCGGACCACCCGGATCTGGAGCACCCGCTACGGCACCAACATCGCGACGTTCGAGAACGACCACGGCGCAGTCCAGGCCCTCGCCTTCTCCCCCGACGGCTCGCGCCTGGTCTCGGCGAACCTCCGCGACGCCTGGGTCTGGAGCACCGCGACCGGCAACCAGCTCGGCGCCCTCCAGGGCCACTCGTCGGCGGTGCTCGACGCCGCCTTCTCGGGCGACGGGTCGATGATCGCGACCGCGAGCGGAGACAACACCGCGCGGGTCTGGTCGGCGAACTCCCAGGGCTATGAGCTGATCGCCACGCTCGCGGGCCACTCTGCCGCGGTCGACCACGCCGAGTTCTCGAGCGATGGCCGCTACGTCGTCACCGGCGCCCGCGACAATACCGCGAAGATCTACCCGACCGAGCTCGCCGACTACCTGGGGCGCGCATGTGAGCTGCTCGGGGCGCACCGCGACTCGTTCCAGCGGGTCCGACGCTTCTGCACGACGACCCCCGAGCGCTCGGAATAACCCCCGCGGACGCACACTCCCCGCGGGCCCGCCGCTTCACGTACCATCCCAGCGACGTTCTCGATGTCGGCGACGACAATCACCCTCTTTGTCATCGGCCTGGTGCTCCTCCTCGGGGGAGCAGACGTGCTGATCCGCGGCGCGACGGCGATCGCCCGCCGCCTCGGGATCTCGCCGCTGCTGGTCGGCCTGACGATCGTCTCGCTCGGGACCAGCGCCCCCGAGGTCGCCGTCTCCGTGACCTCCGCCTATCACGGCGAGGCCGACATGGCCCTCGGCAACGTCCTCGGCTCGAACATCTTCAACATCCTCGCGATCCTCGGCTCCTCCGCTCTGGTCGCGCCGCTCCTCGTCCAGCGTCAGCTCATCCGCTTTGACGTGCCGGTGATGATCATCGCCGCGATCATGACCTTCATGCTCGCGTTGGACGGCAGCCTCGGCGTCGTCGACGGGGTGATCCTCCTCAGCGGCCTCCTGATCTACACCCTCCTCCTCGTCCGGATCGCCCGTCGCACCGCCGACTCTCCGCCGGAGATGCCGGACGAATCGCCGAAGTGGTCGCAGCGCCTCTCGATCCAGCTAGCGATGATCGTCGCCGGCCTCGGCCTCCTGGTGCTCGGCTCCAACTGGCTGGTCGACGGCGCGATCGTCTTCGCGCGCCTCCTCGGCGTCAGCGAGCTCGTGATCGGCCTGACGATCATCGCCATCGGCACCTCCCTGCCGGAGCTCGCGACCTCGATCATCGCCGTCGCCAAGGGCGAGCGGGACATCGCCGTCGGCAACGCGATCGGCTCCAACATCCTCAACCTCCTCCTGGTCCTGGGCCTGACCGCGGTGGTCTCCCCGAGCGGGATCCCGGTGGTCGACGAGGCGCTCCACTTCGACATTCCGGTGATGGTCGCGGTCTGCTTCGCCTGCCTCCCCTCGTTCATCACCGGCTCGAAGATCTCGCGGTGGGAGGGCGGCTTCTTCGTCGCCTACTACGTCGCCTACACGCTCTTCCTGATCCTCTCGTCCCTCTCCGCCAGCAACCTCGGGACCTTCAGCCGGACGATGCTTTGGTTCGTCATCCCGCTGACGGTGCTGGTCTTCGGCTTCTCGCTGATCGACGAGCTTCGCAAGCGAGGACCGAAGCCCGCGAAGGCTGGCGATGCGACCACGACAGACGAGCCGCAGCCCCGCTCCCACGAGGAGTGAGCTGAGGCGGCGAACCGAGGCGGCGAACCGAGGGTCGGTGGCGAGCGCCGCTCGCCGACCCTCGCCGCTCCTCGCCCTAGGAGGCGAAGAACATGAAGTAGGCGCCGACGCCAAGCCCGAGCACGACCACGACGATGGCGATGAGCACCACCGGCGAGGGACCCGAGCGAACCGTCGGTGGTGGTGGCACGAGGAGGGCACCGCCGGCCGCCACGGGCTCAGGCGCCTTCATCGGCTCGGCCGCTGCGGGCTCGGCCGCTGGCGTAGGCGCGACGGAGCGGACCTCAGCCGGTGGTGCCGACTCGAGGGCGGCGAGGGGTCCCTTCGACAGAAGGCCCGCGCCGGGGTGATCGGGTCCGTCGTCCGCGACCGGCGCGGACACGGTGATCGGCGCCTCTTCGACCGGCACAGGCACGGCTGCGGACCCCTGTGCCGGGCTCTGAGCGGGCGCTTCGCCCAACGACCCCGACTGCGGAGCCTGTCCCGCCTGCGGTGCCCCGCCCATCGGCGGCATTCCACCCGCCTGCGGCGCTCCCCCCATCGGCGGCATACCCATCGGCGGCATTCCCCCGCGCTGCGGCGCTCCCCCCTGCGGCGGCATACCACCCGCCTGCGGCGCTCCCCCCATCGGCGGCATTCCCATCGGCGGCATTCCTCCCGCTTGCGGCGCTCCACCCATCGGCGGCATACCCATCGGCGGCATTCCTCCCGCTTGCGGCGCTCCACCCATCGGCGGCATCCCCATCGGCGGCATTCCTCCCGCTTGCGGCGCTCCACCCATCGGCGGCATCCCCATCGGCGGCATTCCACCCGCCTGCGGCGCTCCCCCCATCGGCGGCATTCCCATCGGCGGCATTCCACCCGCCTGCGGCGCTCCGCCCTGCGGCGGCATACCACCCGCCTGCGGCGCTCCCCCCATCGGCGGCATTCCCATCGGCGGCATTCCACCCGCCTGCGGCATCGCCCCCGGCGGAGCGAAGGCCCCGGGCGGGGCCGCGCCCGAGCCCTGCGGCATTCCGCCGAGCGGCGGCATCCCGAGCCCTGGCGGTGGTAGGCCGAGCCCCGGTCGTCCGGGAGGGGCACCCATCGCGATCATGGTCCGACCCCCGCCGAACGCTTGGCGTGCGCCGTGGATCGCCATCACCGTCATCGGCGTCTGCCCGCAGACGAAGGTCTGCCCGGGCTCCAGGACCACCTCGGTCTGACGCGCGCCGTTGACGAGGATCCCGTTGGTGCTCCCGAGATCGTGGACGACGACCTTGCCGTTGGCCAAGCGGATCTCCGCGTGGCGTCCGGACGCCTGAGCATCACCGAGGATGATGTCACCCTGATCTCGGCCGATCGTGATCACCGGCGCTGAGATGGTCCGGGTCTCAGCCGGCTTCTGGATGTACTGGATCTTGAGAACGTACGAGCTCTCGGCCAAACCGTGCCTCCACGTGTACGCACAAGTCTCGCAACCAGCGGCCTGTGAAGCAAGGACCCTGGCGCCGTGTAGCGCGCAACACTCCCGCGCCTCCTCACCTCCGCGGCGGCGGCGACGTGGCCCGATAGAGCGCTACATCGAGGCTCCGCGAGGCCGACATCTCGGGCGCGAGCGCCTGCGGGGCTCTTCCTACGACCTGCTAGGGGTCGCGCAGGGAGACGCGCGAGACCGTCGAGGATGTCTCCGCGAAGCTCGGAGGACCGAGAGGCCCCACGGTCGCGATCGGCTGCGTCCCTGCGGTCGCCGATCAGACGCGTCTCCGCCCGCAGAGGTCGGAGGAGTCCTGGCCCGCGATCTCCTCTCATCCCAGCGCGCGTCTCCGACCACCCTCTGCGTACGGGCCCGTCCCGAGCCTCGCTCGGTCTTCGTCGGGCCCTAACCGGGCCCTAACCCGGCCCTAACCCGGCCCTAACCGGGGTTGATCACGCAGGTGTCGAGGATCGTGCTAACCGCGTCCTGGAAGAAGGGGTTGTAGTCCTGAGCGCAGACCGGCCCCTCGATCCCACGCGGACCGAAATAGCCGATCATCTCCGACCAATGCGCGCCCCCCTTGCCACAATTGTCGTCGGGCTGGGGGATGAGGCCGAGCATGACGATCCGATCGTCGTCGCCGTTCTTGGCGGCGACCAGCGCCTCGTAGGTGTCGAGGGCGCTGTTTTGGTCCTCGACGTTGGGATCGTCGGAGAGGAAGGTGACGACGAGGATCGCGTCATCGCGGAGGAAGCCCTCATTGCAGCCGCCCGGACCGTTGAGCGGAGCGGAGATCGCCTCGACGATCCCGTCCATCGGCCGCTCCTGGGGATGACCCGCGAGCCCGACCGAGGCCGCGCAGGAGAAGTTCGCCTCCAGGTTGGGATCGCTCGAGAGCATGTAGCGATTGCCGCCGTCGAACTCGCAGAGCATGTTGCTCGCGGCCTCTCCGGCCGGGTGATTGACCCCTGCGCCGCGGACCGTGTCGCACTCGGTGAAGATGTCCTTGCAGGCGTACTTGTTGGCTGGCTGACAGGTGGCGTGGGAGCAGACCCCCGGCGCACAGCGACCCTCCGCGTCCGAGTCGGCGATCATGATGTGATAGTCGTCGGTCGGCAGGGTCTCCTTGATCGTCGCGATGAAGTCGGGGAACGCGGCCTTGAGCGCCGCCTGCTGATCCTTCATCGACACCGAGTTGTCGATCACGAAGAGGAAGTCGACCTTCGTGCACCCCTCCGGCTCGCCCGTCGTCGTCGTCGTCGTGTCGCCCGTCGTCGTCATGTCCGTCGTCGTGTCGTCGGTCGTCGTGTCGGTCGCGGAGACCCCCGTGGTGGTCGTCGTCATCCCCGTCGTCGCCGTCGTCGTCCCGGTCTCGGAGCTCGTCGCGTCCGTGCTCTCGCCGGTGCTCTCGCTGGTCTCGGCCGTCGTCATCGTCGTCGACCCGGTGGCGCTCTCGCTCGCCGTCGCGGTCACCGTCGATGTCGCCGTCGCGTCGTTCATCGAGGTGTCCTCACCGCTGCATCCGGTGAGCGCGAGGAGGGCGAGCAAGGGGAGGCTGTGGATCATCTTCATGGGCATGGCAGGAGGTCTCCAGCTAGACGTCGACTCTACGACGACCGCGACGTCGTGGGCACTCGCGAGATCGACGCGACATGCGCCGTCGCTGCGATCACCCTTGCATGAAGGACCGCCTCCGCGGATCCTTCGGACGGTCCTCGGCAGATGTCGCCGCGCCCCCCCACCCAGAGCCGCCCACGCTCGCCCCTGCACCTCCGGCGCCGGCTAGCGACCCTCGCCAGCTCGGCCCTCCTCCTGCTCGGCGCGACGATCACCACCGGCTGTCGCGGTGATCACCGCAGCTCCGCGCCGCACCCCGACGACCGATCGTCGAGCCTCGCGCCGCTGACGGCTGCCGCGTCGGCCGAGCTCCGCGCAGCCACGCAGCTCTACTGGCGGCACGCCTCGGACGGCGCGGTCGTCTGCGAGCCGTGGACCCTGCGATGGACCGATGAGCACAGGACGCGAGCGCTCCTCGAGCACAGCGAGCCCGGCCCTCCGCAGGCGACGCTCCGCCTCGCCCTCAACCTCGCCGACGCTCACCTCTACGCTCGGAGCCCCGAGATCGAGCGCAGCGGCGATCTGCGGGCCCTCCCCTGCGTCTTCGCCGGCCAGGTCGATCTCCGCGGAGGCTCCGCCGAGGGGCTCGATCTCGCCAGCCGCGAGCGCTGGTTCGTCGACGCAGACGCCTGCAGGGACGACGACCCCAAGGGGCGGATCCTGCCGCTCGGCTGCCCCGCGACCCTCGCCGATCTGCCCTCCCGCGACCGTCTGCTCGCGCCCCCCGGCGTTGCCCCAGAGATCCCTCCGCCGTGGCTACAATCGCGCCGCGTCTTCCTCCAGCTGACGAGCGAGGCCGACGGGACCCAATGCGTCGCCCTGCGCCGCGAGGCGGGGCCCGAGGGAGATCATCACGGCCTCCTCCGCGGCTCCGGCGAGGTCTGGGCGATGGAGCTGCGCTACCACTTTGACGGCGCCTGGCTCACCCTCGCCGGCCCGACCTGGAGGCGCCGCCGCGGTCGGGACGAGCGGGTCGTCAGCCGCGGCTGTCTCTTCGCCGAGCCGCTGACGGGGGGCACCGCCACGAGCGCCCGCTTCCCCCGCGTCGGCTGGTACCTCGACCGCGAGGCCTGCGAGGCGGCGCCTCCCCCTAAGGCTGCCCCTACATGCATGTCTGAAGAGCCACCCAAAGAGTAGCCGCCCCCTCCGTCACCTCGTCGCGGGGGGGTCGAGGGTCGGGACGTTGAACCTGACCCGTCGAGCATCCTACGCGCCGCGCTCGACCCGGATCTTGTAGCCGAGCATATGCTGGACCAGGGGCCTCGTGAACCGATCGAGGTCGAGCGACTCGTAGACCGCCGTCGAGCGGGTGCCGCCGAGCTCGGTCGCCAGCTCTGAGCGGGCGTAGAAGGGGGCGTCCTCGAGGCCGCGGATGATCTCCGCCCGGCCGCCGGCGTCACAGCGGGTGGTCCTGCGGATCCCCCAGCGCGAGCGGCCGAGCTCGACCTCCTGCGGCGCGTCGATCGTCTGGAGCCGGCCGTCGCCGCCGAAGACCCGGGCGATCCTCCCCTCGCTGCCGTCACGCCGATGGGAGTCGTAGAGGACGATCGTCCGGTCGTCATGCCGCGCTCGCAGCCAACGCCAGTCGGAGAAGCCGACCTCCAGCGGCTCGCCGCCGAAGTTCGCGTCGTGGTAGGCGTGGCCGCGAAAGCGCAGGCTCCGCGGCCTGACGATCTCCACCTCGACCCGGCTGTGCGGCGCGACCCCCCACCAGTAGTGACGGCCGCGACCGTCGAGCCGCAGCGGCTCGTCGAAGGTCGCGCTCGGGGTCAGGCGCAGCGACCCCTCGACCCGGCGACCGCTGACCGCCGCCCGCTCGGCGAAGCGGACCACCAGCGCCGAGCCCTCCCAAGCGATCTGCGATCCGCCGATCCGCATCGCCTCGGGGCGCCTCTCGACCGCCTCCCGCGGGTACTCGCTGAGCACCCAGCGGCGATGGCCGCGACCGTAGACCGCGACGTTGATCGCGCAATGATCGAGGGGATCTGCGAGCGGCGAGCGCTGCCTGGCTCGGTAGTAGTTCGGCGAGAAGACGGAGCCGACGAAGGCGATGATCGTCAGCCCAAACTCGCCGTCGTCGCTGAGCGCGTCGACGTACCACCAGGCGTAACCGTGCGCCGGGAGCTCGCCGTCGAAGCGAGGTCCTCGACCAGGGCGGTCGCCGCGAAACGCCCGCTCAAGGTCACCATCGGCACCCCCGCCCCGGGATGCACGCTGCCCCCCGCGAGGTAGAGGCCCTCGACCTTCGAGCGCGCCCCCGGCCGGCGCAACGACGCGGTCCAGCCGTGGGTCGCCGCCCCGTAGATCGCCCCGCCGGTCGCCGGGAACATCCTTGAAAAGTCGTCCGGTGTGGTCCGCCGCTCCCGCGCTGGATCCCGCCGTAGGTTCAGACCGCAGCGCCGCAGCGCGCGGAAGGTCGCCGCTTCGCATCGTTCGATCTCCCCGCTGGACTCTGATTCTACGCGGGCCTCGGATCGCCCGCCGTCCTCCCGCGCGGGCGCGCAGACCAGGACAAAGAGGCGCTCCGCGGCGCCCTCGAGGGCTGCGTCCACGTCGCCCGAGGCGTCCGAGCGCCGGTCTTGGGCGCAGATATAGACGGTCGGCTCCCGCGGCAGACGCCGGAGACGACAGAGGTCGTTGAACTCCGCGCGGTAGTCGTCGGAGAAGAAGACCGAGTGGCGGCTGAGGGGGAAGCCGTCGGCCTCCGCGACCATCGACCAGGTGAGCGCCGAGAGGGAGCGCTGGGACTTGCTCGGGGCCTTGACCGCGCGGGCGACCGAAGGCCCAAAGTGACCGTCGGTGACCGCCCAGACGTCCGAGTTGGTGATCACGGCGTCGGCCTCGAGCACCTCGCCGCTCGCGAGCCGGACACCCCGCGCTCGACCCTCGCGCACGAGGATCTCCGCGACCTCCTCGCCGCAGCGGATCGTCGCCCCCTTCTTCTGGGCGAGCTCGGCGACCGCCTCGGCGAGGCGGTACATCCCGCCCTCGACCGTCCAGACGCCGCTGCGCTCGACGTGGGCGATCAGGTTCAGGGTCGCCGGAGCCGAGAAGGGGGACGATCCGTAGTAGGTCGCGTAGCGACCGAAGAGCTGACGGAGCCGCGGATCGCGAAAAAAGTCGCCGAGCGCCCGCCACATCGTCCGGTGAAAGTCGACCGAGCCGATCCCCCCGAGCCCGCGCCAGCCGAGCGAGCGGACCAGGGAGGTGACCGTCGGGCGCGCCTCGGCGATGAAGGGTCCGCGGACGATCTCAAAGATCTTTCGCGTGTGCTCGGCGAAGCGACGGTAGCCGCGGGCGTCCTCAGCCGAGGCGAAGTGACCGATCGCGTCGGCGGTCCGCTCCTCGTCGGCGAAGAGGTCCAAGCGGGCGCCGCTGCTCCATCCGTGCCGGGCGAGCACCTCCATCGGCTGGATCGACACGGCCTCGTCCAGGCTCGCCCCTGCGTCCGCGAAGAGTTGGTCAAAGACCCAGCGCATGGTCAATACTGTGGGACCAGAGTCGATCCCGCGGCCGTCGACGAGGAGCTCCCGCATCTTGCCCCCGACCTTCTCGGCCCGCTCGACGACCGTCACGTCGATGCCACGACGGCTGAGCTCCACTGCGCTCGAGAGACCACCCAGCCCCGCGCCGACGACGATCACCCGCGACTCCAAGCCATCCATCGGCGGAGAAGGTAGCGCGCGTCTCGGAGCACGTCCATGCTTTGTCTAAATAAGACGGCTTTACATTGACAATCCTTGTACACCCGGCCAGACTGCAAACCGCGCCATGGATGCCTATCTCCGTATCGAAGACGCCCTAGAGGCCTCCCTGCAGCCTGTGTGCGAGTCCTGCCCGCCCAGGTTGGCGCAGGCCCTGCGCCACGCTGTGTTCGCAGGCGGATCCAGGTTTCGCCCGCGGCTCTGCCTCGCGGTCGCAGAGGCGTGCGGCGATGCGCACCCCCAGCTCGCGATCGCCGCGGCGACGGCCATCGAGCTCCTCCACTGCGCCTCGCTCATCTACGACGATCTGCCCTGCTTTGACGACGCCGCGATCCGCCGGGGGAAGCCCGCGGTCCACGCAGCCTTCGGCGAGGAGCTCGCGATCCTCGCGGGGAACGCCTTAATCGTCCGCGCCTTTGAGCTCGTCTCGGAGCTCGTGACCTCTGCGCCGCTGCACACCGGCCTCGTCCTCGCGAGCCTCGCCCGCGGCGTCGGTGCACCCCACGGGATCACCGCCGGCCAGGCCTGGGAGTCCGAGCCGCGGATCGACCTTCGCGCCTACCACCGGGCGAAGACCGGCGCCCTCTTTGAAGCGGCGGTCGTCGCCGGCGCGATCGCCGGGGGTGGCGACGCCCGCGGCTGGCGCGGCCTCGGAGACCACCTCGGCGAGGCCTACCAGGTCGCCGACGACCTGCGCGACGCCACAGGCCAAAGCGACATGCTCGGCAAGCCTGTCGGTCAAGACGCGGTCCACAGGCGCCCGAGCGCGGTCGACCAGCTCGGACCCGGCGGCGCGGTCAACCGGATGCAGGACCTGATCAACGCCGTGATCCGCCTCATCCCCCGCTGTCCGGGGCGCGAGACCCTCGTCTTCCTGGTCAGCAACTGGGCCCAGAGCCTGATGCCGGCGATGCCCGTGTCGCGACCGGCGATGGTCGCCTCAGCCTCCTAGCAGCCCCACCTGCGGGGCAGGCCCGCACCACCTCTCGATGGAAATCGCGTTTGGAGATCGACCTCGTCGGCACCGCCAGCGTCGCCGGGAGGCTCGTCGCCGATGGGGTCGCCGCGGCTCCCGACGGCGAGAGAATACGAAATAGACTCCGCAGACGACGATCGACGCGCCTGCGGCGGTCGCCCCTGTCCCCTCTCAGCTCCAGCGAAGGACGCCGATGTCTCTGCAAACCTCCTCCAGCCTCGACGAGCAGAAGCGTCGGGTCCCGACCGCCTTCAACCGGGTCGCGCGACGCTACGACCTGCTCACCGGCCTCAACCCCGGCTACCGACGACACCTCGGCTACAGCGCCTCCCGCCTCGCGCTCCGCGACGACGCCAAGATCCTCGACCTGTGCTGTGGGACAGGCCTGTCGACGGCGGCCCTGCGCGACACCTACCCGCGGGCGAGCCTGACCGCCCTCGACGCCTCGGAGGGGATGCTCCTCCGGGCCCAACGCAAGCGCTGGGCCGGCGAGGTTCGATGGCTCCTCGGCGACGCGATGGATCCGGCTGCGGCCGGCGCTGAGGGGCCCTACGACGGGATCCTGATGGCCTACGGGATCCGCAACGTCGCCGACGCCGACACCTGCCTGGCCAACCTCTTCGACCTCCTCGCGCCCGGCGGGACGATCTGCTTCCACGAGTACTCGGTCGCCGACTCCCTGCGCTCACGGGCCCTGTGGAACTTCGTCGCCGGGGCGGTGATCATCCCGGCGGGCGTCGTCACCTCGCCCGGCTCGCCGATCTACCGCTACCTCCGCCGCAGCGTCGTCGAGTTCGACGGGGTCAAGGCCTTTGAGTCGCGGCTGCGACGGGCGGGCTTCACCGAGGTCCGCACCCTGCCGATGGACGGCTGGCAGCGCGGCATCGTCCACTCCTTCCTCGCCGAGAGGCCCCGATGACCTCCCCTCGCCGCAAGCCCTATCACAGCCCTGATCCAGCGCCCGCAGGGCTGCCCCGGATCCTCCCGCGCAAGGTCGACGTCGCGATCGTCGGCGGGGGCCTCGCGGGGCTCGCCGCCGCCACCGTCCTCGCCGAGCGCGGCGCCGCGGTCACGGTCCTAGAGCGCGAGAACTTCCTCGGCGGCCGGGCTGGCGCCTGGACCGAGACCCTCGAGAGCGGGGAGACCTTCGAGATGGAGCGGGGCTTCCACGCCTTCTTCCGCCACTACTACAACGTCCGCGCGTGGCTGCGCCGGATCGACCCAGACCTGGCGATGCTCACCCCCCTGGAGGACTATCCGCTCTTCGGCCCCGACGGCCTCCGCGAGTCGTTCTCCGGACTGCCGCGCACGCCGGTGCTCAACCTGATCGCCCTGATCAAGCGATCGCCGACCCTGAGCTTCCGCGACGCCCTCCGCGTCGACGACACCCTGGGTCAGGCGATGATGGCCTACGACCCGAGCGCCACCGAGGAGCACTACGATCACATCTCGGCCAAGGACTTCCTCGATCGGCTCGGCTTCCCGCCGAAGGCCCGGCAGATGCTCTTCGACGTCTTCGCCCACTCCTTCTTCAACCCTGAGGAGGAGTTCTCCGCGGCGGAGCTGATCTTGATGATGCACTTCTACTTCCTCGGCAACCGCGAGGGCATCGTCTTCGACGTGGTCGACGGACCCTTCTCGACCAAGATCTGGCAGCCGATGCGCCGCTACCTCGAGGGCAAGGGGTGCCGCTTCCAGCTCGGCACCAGCGCCCTCTCCGTCGGAGCCGAGGGCGAGCAGCTCCGGGTCCGCCACGCCGACGGCGGCAGCACCCTCGCCGACTCCGTGGTTCTCGGGCTGACCGTACCGGCGCTCCAGGACCTCGTCGAGCGCTCGCCGAGCCTCGGCGACGCCGCTTGGAGGGCCTCGATCCGCCGCCAGAGCGTCACCCGCCCCTTCGCGGTCTGGCGGCTCTGGCTCGACAGACCGGTCGCCCCTGAGCGGACCCCCTTCGTCGGCACCACCGGCCTCGGCCTCCTCGACAACATCTCGCTCTACCACCTCTTCGAGGACGAGAGCCGGGAGTGGGCCGAGCGCCACGGCGGGTCGATCGTCGAGCTCCACGCCTATGCGGTCCCGGAAGAGATGGACGAGGCGGCGATCAAGGAGGACCTCCTCAAGCAGCTCTACGCGCTCTACCCGGAGACCGAAGCCGCGACGATCCTCGAGGAGCGCTTCCTCCTGCGCCAGGACTGCCCCGCCTTCCGCCCCGGCGACGGGCCCCACCGTCCTCCGGTCGTCACCCCCGAGCCTGGCCTCTACCTCGCCGGTGACTTTGTGAAAACACCGTTCCCAACCGCGCTGATGGAGCGGGCGGTCACCTCGGGGATCCTCGCCGCGAACGAGCTCCTCCGCCGCCATGGGGCCGCGGCCGAGCCCCTGTGGACCGTACGGCCCCGTGGCTTCCTCGCTCGGTGGATCTACCGCGACCATCGAGAGGGCGCCCGAGCACGCCCCTGAGACCGACGGACGAGGCCACGCCGAGGCTGGCCACGCTCGACGATGCCTTGTCGGATCTCTCCGGGCGCTCTCCAGGCCCGCTTCCCGTACGGGTTGAGCCTGACGAGCAGCCTGACGTGCAGCCTGACGTGCAGCCTGACGAGCAGCCTGACGAGCAGCCTGGCGAGCAGCCTGACGTGCAGCCTGACGAGCCGGCCGGCCCCGCAATGCTCCCTTCCATCACGACGCCCCCACGGCGGTGATGGAGCTGGACAGGCCCAGGCTTGAAGACCGCTCCTGCGCGGCCAGAGCGACGCTGCGGATCTCGCCGACCCACTTGTTTTGTTGGAAAGCGCGAGACCTTCGACAGCTCCCCAGCCGCTAGGGGGCTGCCCTGATAGTCCTGTGTGCTCTCGGGCAGCAGTCGTCGGTCATCTCGGATCGGCGAAACGCACACATGCCAGGGTCGTACCGCACGCTCCGGCCGGGCCACCTCCCGTCCACTCCCGTCCACTCCCGTCCACTCCCGTCCACTCCCGATCCCCGTCTCAGGGGAGCTTCGGAGATCACGTAGCCTGGCCCACACGAATGTGACGGCCAGGTTTCATCGGGGTTTCGCGGCCACTGCTGACGTCTGCGGAGCGCCGCCCCCCAGCGATGTGACATTGCCTTCGCCCAGCGCCTATCGGTGCCCCGCGCCGCCTGGGCAGCCCTGGGGCCCGGATCTCAAGAAAGCGAGATCTCAGCGGGGGCGATGTGAACGCTCGCGGCACCTTCACAGACGTGAGGTCACTGGTCTCTTGTATAGACACAAATGAACCGATGACCCTACATATGTTCAGATACGACGCGGCCGCAAATGTCATTCACGTAATCCGGCTAACGGTTCGCCGTTCTTCATGAATAGAGCGGAGCGCTCGGACGTCTCGGCTCGGCTTCGGTCACCAAGGGCGATGTTGACCGCGCATTGGCGAACATCTAGGCTCGCCTTCGATGATCCAGGGTGTGCAACGCCGGGTTCGGCGAGTCGGAGCTGCGCTCCTGCTCGCGGCCTGCACGATCCCCGATCAGGGTGAGAGCGCGACTGCGCCTGACTCCGACGACACGCTCGAGTCGGTGAGCGGTCCGGACAGCTCCTCGGAGTCCTCCTTCGTGACGATCACCGACGGCACGCCGCCGACCACAGGTGACACGACCGGCGTCGAGCCGACGACCGACGACACCTCGGGCACGACGACCGACGAGACGACCGACGGGACCGAGACCTCGGACACGACCGGCGGCGCCTCCGACACCTCCGGCAACACGACCGAGAGCCCGAACGCCTGCAAGAAGAAGATCGATATCCTCTTCGCGGTCGACAACAACGGGCACATGACGACAGCCCACTACAACTTCGGGCAGATGCTCCCGCACTTCATCGACCGCGTGGAGACCGAATTCGCCGACTGGGACTACCACATGATGGTCGTCAAGGGCGACGAGGTCTGGGGCAACGAGTACTGCGAGGAGCGCTGCGAGCTGGTCGGCAATTGCGACGGTGCGATCGAGGACTACCCCTGCGATCATGAGCCGGACGCCTGCGACATGACCCTTGGAGCAGGCGTCACGATCTCCGCCGGGAGCGCCGCGAGCAACACCCTGTGCCCCATCGAGGGCGGCAAGCGCTACATCCAGACCGGCCAGACGGACCTCGAGGAGACGCTCGACTGCACCCGCATGGTCGGCTTCTCCGGCGGCCTCGAGCGGAGGCAGGTGCAGTCGGTGCTGGACGCCGTCAGCCCCGAGCTCAACGCTCCCGGCGCCTGCAACGATGGCTTCCTCCGCGAGGACGCCTACCTCATCGTCTTCATGATGATGGTCCAAAATGACCACTTCACCATGGGCACGTCGCAGGAGTGGGCCGAGACCCTCCTCGCCACCAAGGGCGGGAAGTTCGACAAGGTGTTCCTCGTCGGTCTCTTCGAAGACCACTACAAGGGCGGCGATTGTGGCTCCTCGAGCTACAGCAACGACGACGTCTACGACTGGGTCGACGAGATCTATCACTCCTACGGCGGCACCTACTGCGAGGACTACATCCCGCACATGGACGAGGCGCTGAACTACGTCCTCGACGACTGTGAAGCGTCCTAGAGGGACCCCCCTCGGACCTGTCCCCCTCGTCGGGCCTGCCCTCCTCGGACCAGCCCTCCTCGGCCCTGTCCTCCTCGGACCAGCCCTCCTCGATTCTCGCGCGCTCCGTGTGACGTCCGATGTCCCCGGCGATCCACAGCGGCGACGGCCCTCGGACCGAGCTCGACCTCCGACACAACGGCCTGGGCGAGCGGCGACGAGAGCCCGGGCGCTCGTCCGCCGATGCTCGCCCACGTCGACCGTCGCGGCTCCGCAGCAGCGTGCGCTACGCCCGGTGGACTTGCGCGCTGTCGCAGCCGACGGGCGGGGGCCCGAGGGCCACGCGACGGTGCCCGCGAGCTCTCAGGGGTTGAACTTGGCGACCCACCAGCGGGGCTTGCCGCCCTTGGTCTTGAAGCCAGATCCGTAGACGAAGCCGCTCTTGTCGACGGCGACGCCGAGGCTCCGATCTTGGGCCTTGTCGAAGCCGTCGATCGCCTCGGACCAGAGCTCTTCGCTCCACTCGGAGTTCATCTTCCGGACCAGGAAGTCCGGCTCCTGGTCGGTGGAGAGGGCCCCGCCGACCACGTGGTTGCCGCTCATGTCGACGGCGACGCGGCAGCCGTCGTTGCCGCACATCGCCTCGTTGTCGACGAGGGTGTCGAGCTCGTTACCCGAGGCGTCGAGCTTGTAGAGCCACAGCGCCTCCTGGAACTGCGGGCTCGCGCGGCGACCGATGCCGACGATCACGTCGTTCTCGGCGATCGCCAGGCCGTAGCCGACGTCCTTGGTGTCCGGCGGGGTGT
This sequence comes from Polyangia bacterium, assembly GCA_030424595.1. Lineage (GTDB taxonomy): Bacteria > Myxococcota_A > Polyangia > Nannocystales > Nannocystaceae > JADJRG01. The sequence continues at coordinate 130,132 of JAUHWG010000015.1, read as the reverse complement.
TGGCGGCGCGCCACCACTTCTGCTCGCCGCTCGGCGCGAACTTGAGGATGAGCCCGCGGTACTTGCTCAGGCCGACCCAGAAGAGCCCCGTGACCACGAGATCGCCGGTCGAGTCGACGGTGATCCCGTAGAGCTCGTTGTTGTCGATCTGGCCGCCGTTTAGCGTGTCGCTCCAGACCGGATCCAGCGACGGGTCGAGCTCGGCGATGAAGCCGTTGCGGGAGTTCAGCTTCTGCATGATCCCGGCGACGAAGACCCGATCGTTGTGCGCTCGGTCGACGACGATCGCCTGTCCGCTGGAGTTGGTCGCAGGGTGCGTGTAGAAGCCGTCGGGGTTCGACACGCCGTCGGCGGTGTACTTGCCGACCCAGAGGTGACCGCCGTCGTTGTCCGGGTTGAGATCGCCGACCACGTAGACGTTGTCTTCGCTGTCGACGACGACGCCGTGGGCGACGCTCGGGCCCTGCGGCGCGGGGTCCTCGACCTGTGAGGGGACCTCGCGCTCCCAGAGGGTCTTGCCGTCGCTGCCGCGGTACTTGTGGATCTTGATCCGGGTCCGGGTCGCATCGCCAGAGATCGCGACGCGACCGACGACGACGACGTCGCCCTTGCTGTCGGTGGTCACGGCATGGGCCCAGCTCGCGAACACTGAGGGGTCGACCGCCTCCCAGATCTGCGAGCCGCCGAAGGGCAGCTGGATGTCGACCGCGATCTCGTCGCTCGAGTCGCTCGCCTGGCCGCCGTCGTGGGCGACGGCGTAGGCGGTGTGCGAGCCGTTCATCCCCTGTGAGTCGACGTCGAAGGAGAGCTCGTAGGGCGCCTCGGCGTCGCTGCCGAGGAGCTCGCCGTCCCAGAAGAAGTCGACGTAGGCGACCTTGACGTCGTCGCTGGCCTCGGCCTTCATGACGACGGGCCCGGCGCTCTTGACCAGCACCGACTCGAGCTCGTCGTTGACCGTGAACCCGTCGATCGTCGGCGCCGCGTCGCCGGCGGTGTGGGTCCCGTCGGTGTCACCGGTGGTCGCACCGCTGCCGCTGCCGGTGCCGCCGCCGCCGGTCGTGTCCTCGCCCGTCGCAGACGCGCTGGTGTTGCCGGTGACGGTGGAGATCCCCGTGACCTCGGCGACACCGTCACTGTCCGTCGACATCGTGTCGCGGGCAGCGGTCAGCGCGACGAGGTCTTCGTAGACTCCATCGTCGTAACAGCCACTCGCTAGCAATAGCGCTAGCAACGGCGTGCCGATCCGAGCGTATGACCGCATGCTCATCGATCGTTACCAGACTCGCAGAGAGGGCACAACGCTGTCGAGGAGCGGCTTTGCTCCTTGAAGGACGGCACCATGGGCGTTGCGATGTCGAGCGGTGGTCAAGAACCCATCCCCTCACGAGGACCTGTCGGAGGTAACCAGCACCTCCAACTCCGCAGGAATGGTATCGGAAGACACCCCCATTTCACAGTATTTTGTTCGTGGCGAGCCCCCGCCGAGAGCCTCCCGTGAGCCGGCTGGAGGCCCTCCGGCGGCCTCCTCGGCCGGAGGCCCAGGGTCCACGTGACCCCCCTCAATAGGCTATCATCGCCCGCTCTGACCGGCCGCGCCCCATGAGCTTCAGACCGCAACTCTACGACCAGGACCCGACGGTGCCGGTCGGCGCAGACGCGCCGACGGGACGACCGGCCTTGGTCGTCGCCGACGGCGACAATCTCCGGACCGGTGAGGCGACCCGAGATCCCGACGAAGAGATCGGCGATGGGGTCCCGTCCCCCCTCGCCACGCGCAAGCCATGGATGCCCCTCGACTTCTCCGGCCGGGTCCTCGACGACCGCTACCGGATCATCGAGATGCTCGGCTTTGGCGGGATGGCGACCGTCTACGAGGCGGAGCACATCACGATCCAAAAGCGGGTCGCGGTGAAGATCTTAAACCCGGACTACGCCGACGATCGGGAGATCGCCGGACGCTTCCTCCAAGAGGCGCGAACAGCGTCCAAGCTGCGTCACGAGCACATCATCGACATCACCGACTTCGGCGACACCGAGGGCACGGTCTATTTCGTGATGGAGCTGCTCGAGGGCGAAGATCTGTCGACGACCCTCCTGGAGAACGGGCCGCTCCACTACCCGCGGGTGATCGGCTTCGCCAAGCAGATCTGCACTGCGCTCCTCGCGGCCCACAAGATCGGCGTCATCCACCGCGACATCAAGCCCGCCAACTGCTTCAGGGTCACACGTAGCGGCAATTCCGACTTCATCAAGGTGCTCGACTTTGGCATCGCCAAGGTGGCCAGCGGCGAGCGCGACGCGCAGACGACCGGCACCCCCCTCGGCACCCCCGGCTACATGGCCCTGGAGCTGCTCAAGGGCGAGGCCTACGACCACCGCGTCGACATCTACGCCCTCGGCGTGTTGATGTACAAGCTGCTGACCAACAAGATGCCATTCCCGGCGCTCAACGCCTACGGGACCCTGGCTCGGCAGCTCGACGGCAAGCCGATCCCCCTGCGAAAGGCGGCCCCTGACCGCGGAATCCCTGAGCGCCTGGAGCGGCTGATCCTGCGGGCCATCGCGCGCGATCCTGACGACCGCTTTCAGAGCGCCGAGGCTCTCCTCGACGCCCTCGCGGACGCCGAAGAGAGCTTGCCCCTCGGCAAACGGCTGCCGCGAGATCCCCGGGACTGGGGCGGGGCCGAGGCGGCGTCGAGCTCCGCCGAGAATTCCGAGGCGGGCTCGGGCTCGCTGCACAGCGCGACCTCCCTCACAGGATCGACCTCGCTGCTGGCCTCGCGCTCGGCGGTCGTCGCCGCTCCCGCGCCGGACAAGCCCCGCTCACGCTGGCCTATCGCGGTGATCGCCGCCCTCGTCAGCCTCTTCGCGGTGCTCACGCTCCCGGACCTCCTCCGCCGAGCTGAGCCTGAGGTGATCGCCAAGGAGCTCGAGCGGGCCAAGAGCCTGGAGCGCAGCATCAGCGAGCACCGGCCAGAGACGACCGACGAGCAGCCTCCCCCCGCTCCTGTGCCGACCCCGCCCGCGGAGGAGCCCCCCCCTCCGCAGCCTGAGCCCACGCCGCAGCCAGAGATCGCCCCCGAAAAGCCCGCGATCGCCGCCGAAAAATCGCTCCCGCGCACCCTCCCCGAGGCGACCGTGCATCGGCGCCTCGATCGCCTCTCAGGGGCGATGGCAGGCTGCCGAAAGCGATTTAGCGGCGGCCTGTCGAGCGAGCACACCCTCGAGATCAGCCTCCGCATCGACGGCTCGACAGGCCAGGTCAAAGAGGTCAAGGATCTGAACGGCGGCGCCCTGGCTCCGATCGGCTCCTGCGCGATCCGTGCGGTCAAGCGGGCGACCTTCCCCCTCGCCCAGGGCGACACGACCGTCACCCACACCTTCACCTACTAGACTCCGCGAGCGATGAGCCCCGAAACCCAGCCCTCGTGCCCAGCCGCCGCGTCCCGGCCCGCCCTTACGCGGCCCCTGACGCGCCCCCTGACGCGACCGGCCCAGCGCCTCCTCCCCTGGACGACCGCCGCCACGCTGCTCTGTGGACACGTCCCCGCCCTCGCGTCCGCGCCGGCCGCCGATACGGCCGATACGACAGACGCGGACGACAGCGCGCCCGCCGACCCGAAGCTGGCCGAGGCCGTCCGCTACTTCCAGGAGGGCGAGCAGCGCATCCGCCAAGGTCAACCTGTCGCCGCCGCCGACCTCTTCATCGCCGCCTACGATCTCCTCGATGATCCCCGCAAGTACCGCAACCAGCGGGGCTCGGCGGTCTCCAAGATCTACGTCTCGCTGCTGACCGCCTACGAGGCGGCCGAGACCGACAACGCGAAGATCGACCGCGCCTGTCGCCTACGCAACCTGATGAACAGCTACCTCGCCGATCTCAAGTCCGGCTACGGCGAGGCGAGCGAGCAGTTCTCCGAGGTCCACACCGCCCGCGACAAGCTCCGCGGGCTCGACCTGATGATCGCCGCCCACGGCGACCCGGAGACCCTCTGCGACGACTCCGAAGACCCGCCACGCAAGCGCGTCGCGATGCTCGGACCCGCCTCCCTCGGCCCCGCCTCCCTCCCGCCGCAGGCCGAGAAGAGCGCCCCGAGCGAGCCCGCGAACACCGAGCCGAGCGGACCCGTCGACGACACCTTCGGCCCGGAGCTCGAGCCCGCCCGCGACCGCAAGGCGATCGCGCTGACGGCCGTAGGCGGCACGGCGATCGGACTCGGCGCCGCCGGCCTCGGCGTCATGGCGCTCTACCTGTCGCGCGGGGCCCAGAACAAGGCGGAGCTCCAGACGGTCTACGAAGACGTGTCGATGCGCACCGGCGCGGACGCTGAGCTGACCGAGGAGGAGTCGACGAGGATCGAGGCGCTCAACCTCGACGGCAAGCGCTTCAACACCATCGCCCTCGCGACCGGGATCTCCGGCGGTGTCGTGGCGCTCTCCGGCGTGATCCTGACGGCGGTCGGCGGCAAACGGCTCCGCTCGCGCCAAGTGTCGATGGCCCCCAACGCGAGCATGACCACCCTCGGCGCGACGCTCCACCTGCGCTTCTGAGCGCTCGCGGCTCCGAGCGCGCTCCCTTGCTCGGCGCTGGGAGCCCCATCGTCAACCCGGTCACGGCGAAGACGCCACGGCACAAGTCCCGCGTCCTCTCGCGGGTCCCCGCGTCGCCCCCCTCGTCATCGCCGAGACGTGCGCTACGGCCCAGTTCAGGTGTTTCGTCGGAGCCCTGGGGCCCGACGAGGGCAGCGCGAGGGCACACAGGACTCGCACCGCGCCCTCATCGGCGACTAGCCGATGATCGTCGCCAGCATCGGCGCGATGATCTCGCGCCAGGCGTCGTCGCGGACGAGCGCGAGGGCCCCCGGAGCCAGCCGTCCGTGGGCCGCGAGGAGCGAGGCGTCGATCCCAGGATCGGCGCTCTCCGCCGCGCAAGCCGCGTCGCGGAGGGTCTGCGCCGCGGACCGGAGCGCGTCGTGAAGCTCCCCCTCACGACCGACGCGGGCGGCCTCTTGCGCGGCCCAGGCCACCGTCGACCAGGCCAGCTCAGCGTGCCGGGTCTCGTCGTCGGCGATCTGGAGGAGCGACTCGCGCACCGTCGAGTCCTCGCAGCGGCGGGCCGCTCGGGTCGCCATCAGCGCCGCGATCGTCTCGCCGACGCAGCCCTCGACGAAGGTCGCGACAGCGACTCCGACGATGTCGAGCCGCCGCGCCTGGACCGGGGCGAGCGGACCGGGCCCGCGCTCGCCGGCGCCGTAGCGCTCGGCCAAGGCGAAGCAGATCCGGGCGTGCTCGACCTCATCAAGGCCCGCTCGTTGGGTCCCGGCGATCAAGGAAGGCGGCGCGCCGACAGCCAAGAGCTCGAGGGTCGCCCGGGCGAACGCCGCGATCGAGGCGTGCTCCATCTGCGCGTCCGCGAGCCAGGCCGCCGCGAGGTGACGGTCGAGCTCCCCTGGAGTTGCTCGGCCAGCGCCCGAGAGACCCGCGACCCAAGCGTCGCCCGACACGAGCGGCGCTAGCTGAGCATCCTCACGGAGAAGATCCGCGAGGGGATCGGCGGAGGCACCGGAGCCGCACTCACTCCCCCCGCCGATCAGGGGTCGGCCGCTGCAGTAGTTGAACCAGTGATAGCAGCAGGTGTCCGCAGCCCCGCCCTCGCGCGCCTCGCCGGTCGCGAGGCGTCGGAGGCGGCCCTGCATCATCGGATCAAAGGAGAGGCCCTCGTAGGTCTTGTCACCCTCCTTGATCCCGTTCTTCGGCTGGTGGCTGATCCGCAGGGGACAGCCGAGCTCATCGGGCTCGCCGGTGTTGTTTTGGAACTTGCGCGCGGCCTCCTCCGAGCCGCACCAATCACCGGTCACGCAGCCCTCCTCTTCGGCAGCCTCGGGATCGTAGGGATCGAGACCCCAGCGCTCGGGATAGGGAGACTGGGCGAAGGGGCGATCGCTCGCCTCGGAGGCCTTCGCGGCGCTGGACTTCGTCTTGGGGACCGACGCTCGACCGGGCTTGGGCGCCGCCGCAGCCTTCGCTCCGGGGACGCTCGCGGTCCCCGACTTGGCGGTCGACGTCGGCGCGGGCTGCCCCCCTGGGCCACCGCAGGCGAGACCTGCGAGGGCGAGGGGTCCGCTGACGAGCGCCGCACGGAGGCGTGCACGAATGAGCAGGGTGTCGCGCATGGGCCAACCCTAGCATGGGGCGCGGACCGTCGACCTTGTCGATCGCACAGACCCCGGCCATGGTTGCGCGCGTGGAAGCGGACTTCGCGGTGATCGGCGGCGGCTGTGCCGGCCTCAGCCTGGCGACCGCGATCGCGTCGACCGCGGTCGCCGGTCGGGGAGCGGCGCCTCGGATCGTGATCGTCGAGCCCCGCGAGCGCTATGTCCGGGATCGCACATGGTGCATGTGGCCCGTCGAGGCCCAACCCTTCACCGCGGCGATCCGCCACCGCTGGTCCCGCTGGGAGGTCCGGACTCCCGAGCGGACGATCATCCGCGGCTCTGAGCGCCTCCCCTACGTTCACATCGCCGCCGACGCGTTCTACGAGCAGGCGCTCGCCCGCCTCCGCGATCGCGGGGTCGAGATCCACCTCGGCGTCCGCGCGACCGCCATCACCGACGAGGGGGACAGGGTCACGATCGAGACCAGCGCCGGTCCTCTGCGGGCGCGCCTCGCCTTCGACTCGCGCCCCGCCACGGCGGAGTCCGCGGAGTCCCTGGCCAAGCCCGAGACAGGCGGCGCGGTCGACGAGGTCAACCTCCTGCAACACTTCGTCGGCTGGGAGGTCAAGGTGGACGGAACACCCTTTGATCCCTCGACGGCGATCCTGATGGACTTCGCCGTCCCCCAAGCGGACGGCCTCCACTTCCTCTACGTGCTCCCCTTCTCACCGGACCGCGCGCTGGTCGAGGCGACCTACTTCAGCGAGTCGACGCTGCCGACTGCCACGTACGAGGCGAGGATCCGCGACTACCTGGGGCGCCGCTTCGCGATCCGTGACTTCGCGATCGAGTTCCGCGAGCGCGGGGTCATCCCGATGACGACCGCCCCCGCGTCCCCGCAGCCCTCACCGCGGGTCTTCGACATCGGCCTCCGCGGCGGCCTCGCCAAGCCCTCGACCGGCTACGCGTTCCTGGCGATCCAACGCTACTCTCAGGAGATGGCCGCCCGCCTCCTCCGGGCCGGAGACCGCCCGCCGCGACCGCCTGCGGCACGACCCGCGCGGGCGGTGGCGATGGATCGGGTCTTCCTCTCGTACCTCCACCGCTCTCCCGAACGCGGCCCCGATCTCTTCGCCGATCTCTTCGAGCGCCTGCCCCCGGAGCTCCTTGTCCGCTTCCTCTCCGACCGCGCCAGCCCCCGCGAATGCTTGCGGGTGATGTCGGCCTCACCGCTCTCGGCGATGACCCGCGAGGTCTTCCGTTCACGCGCACGCTGGATGCGCCCCGCGACCCGCTAGCACGAGCCGCGGGCGACGTCCGCCGCCAAGCGTCTCCGCGTTATCATCGGCGACCGCTGCTCCTCAGCGCTCCTCTCTTCGGCCCCTCGTCTTGCCCCTCGTCTGCCCATATCGCCTGCCCCTCGTCTGCCCCTCGTCTGCCCATATCGCCTGCCCCTCGTCTGCCCTCGTCTGCCCATATCGCCTGCCCCTCGCCTGCCCCTCGCCTGCCCCTCGTCTGCCCTCGCCTGCCCTCGTCTGTCTCTCGTCTGCCCCTCGTCTGCCCCTCGTCTGCCCTCGCCTGCCCTCGCCTGCCCCTCGCCCGCGCCCTCTCCTGGCCTTGACCTGTCCCCTCGACCATGCCACGCCTCATCACCCTAGGTGACCCCCCAAGCTCGCCCCTCCCCGAAGGCGCCGGCTCACGCTCCAGCAAGCCCGACTGGGTCCAGGCCAACCCGGCGAGCATCGACCGCGCCCTCGCCCGCGCCCTCGCCCGCAGCGGCGGCGGCTGGTATGCCGTCGACGATCGGCGGATGATCCGCGAGCGGCCGCGGGCCTACACGATCGCCGGCGAGGAGCTCGTCCTCTGGCGGACGCCCAGCGGTGTGGTCCGGGCCGCCCCCGAGGCCTGCCCGCACATGGGCGCCTCCCTCGACTGCGCCAAGACCCGCGGCGACAACATCGTCTGCCCGTGGCACGGGCTCGAGCTCGGCTCGCGCCCCCACGGCCGCTGGCGCGAGCGCACGGTCCACGACGACGGCGTGCTCGTCTGGGTCCAGCTCGGCGAGGGCGCCTCCGCCTCGGGCTCCTCCGACCGCGAGGGGGTCGATGAGACCGTCACCGACGCGCCGATCCTCGCCCCGCGGCCGCGGCCCGGCACCTTCCTCTCTGGGGTGATCCGGATGGAGGCCCGCTGCGAGCCGAGCGATATCCTCGCCAACCGCCTCGACCCCTGGCACGGCGCCCACTATCACCCCCACTCCTTCGCCCGCCTGGTGGTCCTGGACGACGACGGCGATGTCCTGACCGTGCGCGTCGCCTACCGGGTCGCGGGGCCCCTCGCGGTCGAGGTCGACGCGACCTTCCACTGCCCCGACAGGAGGACGATCGTCATGACGATCGTCGACGGCGAGGGGGTGGGCTCGGTCGTCGAGACCCACGCGACGCCGATCTCGAGCGACCGCTGCGCGGTGATCGAGGCGACGATCGCCAGCTCCGATCGCAAGGGCTTCGGCGTCGCCCGCCGCCTGGCGCCGCTTCTGCGCGGGATGATCAACCGCCGCGCAGGTCGGCTCTGGGTCGAGGACATCGCCTACGCGGAGCGCCGCTACGCCCTCCGCCAGCGCGCCCGCCCCCGACTGCGGGTCGTCTCCGGCGAGTAGCCGCCGGCTCAGCCCTGCGGACGCCGCCAGCGGACCTCGACCAGCGTCAGGCCCTGCGCCGGCGCGGTCATCCCGGCGATCGTCCGGTCGCGGGCCTCCAGCAGCGAGGCTACCCACCCCGGCGAGCGCCGCCCGTCGCCGACCTCGACCAGGGAGCCGACGATGATCCGGACCATGTTGTGGAGAAAGGCGTGGCCGTCGACGTCGACGATCACCCGGGAGAGCGGGCGGATCCGGTCGAAGACCTGGGGGTCGCCGGCGATCCCCTCGCGGTCGCCCTCCCCTTCGCCTGTGATCGTGATCGAGTTGAGCGTGCGGACCGAGGTCGGGGCCTGACAGGCGGCGGCGCGAAAGGACTCGAAGTCATGCTCGCCGACCAGCATCGCCGCCGCCTCGCGCATCGCCCCGAGGTCAAAGTGCCGCGGCAGGTGCCACTCAAAGGCGCGGCGCATCGGGTCGCGGAGGGTGGCGCAGCGGATCACGTAGCGGTAGCTCTTGCCGAGGTTGCCGCGCCGCGGATCGAGCGGCCGTCCGTCCGATCGATGCTCCTCCCAGGCCGAGGTGACGAGGATCGCCTTCGGCAGACGGCCGGCGAGCCCGAGGACCAGGCCCCGCATCGGGATCGCGAAGGGAGGCTCGAAAGCGACCAGCTGACCGCGGGCGTGGACGCCCGCGTCGGTCCGGCTGGCCCCGCGGACCGGCACAGGGCGACCGTAGAGGATCTCCAGCGCGTCCTCCAGCGCCCCCTGGATCGTCGGCATCGGGCGCCCGTTAGGCAGCGGATTCTGCCTCGCAAAGCCGTGAAAGCGGCTTCCGTCGTAGGCGACCCTCAAGACCACGCTCATCGGCCTGCGAAGATGACGAGGGCGACGAGCCCTGTCAACGATCGCCGGCCACAGCCCCAGCGACGACCGCCCTCGACGACCCTCAACGACCGCCGCAAGGCGCGGGATCTGCGTGGTAAGGTGCCGCGCCGTGAACTTCTGGAAGAGCTACTTCCTCCTCCCCAACCTCTTCACCCTCGCGAACGTGTTTTGCGGCTTCTACGCCGTGACCCTCTGCGCGCGACTGGGCGAGGAGGGCGGCGATAGTGATGTGCTCTACAAGGCGGCGATCGCCATCGTCTTCGGGCTCTTCTTTGACGCGACCGACGGCCGCATCGCTCGCCTGACCAAGACCCAGTCCGAGCTCGGCCTCAACCTCGACTCCCTCGCCGACGTCATCACCTTCGGCATCGCCCCCGCCCTCCTGATCTACCGCTGGGGCCTCGAAGACCTCGGCCGGGTCGGGATCGCCGTCGCCTTCATCTTCATCGCCTGCGGCGCGCTCCGCCTCGCCCGCTTCAACGTCCTCGCCAACCGCGAGGGGATGGACGACGCCGAGACCCTCGACGCCAGCGAGGCGCTCGCCAAGAAGGGCACGGGCGCGAAGGCGAAGGTCGTCGACAAGTACATGCTCGGCCTGCCGATCCCGGTCGCGGCGACGGCGATCGTCGGCCTCATCCTCGTCAACCACGCCCTCGGGATCTCGCGACCGACCAACGTCGTGATGGTCGCCGTGATGGTCGCCGTGCTCGGCTACATGATGATCTCGCGGATCCACTTCCGGTCTATGAAGGACCTGAAGCCGACCCGGCGGACCCTCGCGACCGCGGGCGTCGTCGCCATCCTCGTGGTCGTCGTCGCGACCCGGATAAACCAGCCGGCGATCCTGCTCGTGCTCGTCGCCTGCTACATCGCCCTCGGCCTCATCGAAGAGCTGGTCTTCCTCCGCCGGCGGATCACCGCCTCGCGGGCGGCCAGGCTCGCCGGCGCGACCGCCTCTGCGGGTCAGGTCGAGCTGGGCGGCTTCGACGACGAGGAGTCCGCCGTCCTCGCCGAGCTCGGGATGGAGGAGTAGGGCTCGGTGAAGAGCGCCAAGCCCCTCCGGCTGATGGTCTACGACCGGACCTGCACCGGCCGTCGCGGCCTCCCCGGCCTCAGCCACGCCTGGGTCAGCGGCGCCCTCCTCTACCGCGGCCTACGCCGCTTCGACGCCACCCTCGGGGTCAGCTCCTGGGCGCAGGCGCTCGACTGGCTGGCGAGCGTCGGCGGCGGCGCGCCGATCGGCTCCGTCCAGTTTTGGGGCCACGGCAAGTGGGGAGAGGCGCGGGTCGGCGACGACGTGCTCGACAGGGCCGCGCTCGAAGAGACAAGCCCGCTCTTCCCCCGCCTCCAGGCGATCCGCGAGCGCCTCCTCCCCGACGCCGCCTCCCTCTGGTGGTTTCGCACCTGCGAGACCCTGGGCGCCGTCCCGGGCCAGGACTTCGCCCGCCGCTTCAGCGAGGGGATGAACGCCCGGGTCGCGGGGCACACCTACATCATCGGCGCCTGGCAGAGCGGCCTCCACTCGCTGGCCCCCGGCGAGCGCCCAAGCTGGTCCCCGGAAGAGGGCCTCCTGGAGGGCACCGCCATGGCGCCGAGCCGGGCCCGCTGGTCTCGCCGCGGCGAGCCCAACACGGTCCACTTTCTCCAGGGCAAACTTCCCGCAGACTGCTGAGCGCCGGCGCCAAGACGGCGGAAACTTGCGACCCAGGCCCGCTCTCTGATAGCGCCAGAGGCCGTGGCAAAGAAGGGCAACCGGAGGGTACCGACCGGCAAGGGGCGGCGGCGATCGACGGGCGGCAAGAAGAGCGGCCGCAAGCGACGCTCACGCAAGGTCGACGTCGCTGAGCGCAAGGCGCGAAACCGGACGATCCTCCTCTTCGGCCTCTTGATGGTCGTCAACGCCTACGTCTTCCTCTGGCGCGGCGAGGGCTCGCTCGCCGACCTCAGCGTCCAGCGGGCGGCGGTGATCGGCAGCCACGACGCCGGACCCCTCGGCACCTACGCCGAGCCCCCCGAGAACGCCTGCGGCGACGACCCGCTGCGGATCTTCGACGACCTCACAGACCTCCTCTACGGCGAGTCGACCCTCGAGGGGAGCCGCGACCTCGCGACCGCCCTGCGCGAGCTCGGCGTCGACGAGGGATCGACCAGCGAGGCCCTGACGGCGATCCGACCGACCTTCGACCTCCGCCTCCTGGCCGAGAGCAACACCCCGCTGCGGGTCGCCAGCGATCGCTTCGGCGCCCTCCAGGCCGCCGAGCTCGCCCTCGGCGAGGGCCACGTTCTCCAGCTCTGCCGCAGCCCTGAGGGCTACCAGGTCCGCAACCTCCAGCACGCGCCGAGCTCCGACGTCGCGATCATCGACCTCGAGCTGGGCGGCGACGCCGACCTCCGCCAGGCGGTCATCAACGCCGGCGAGGCCCCCGAACTCGCCGCCCACATCGCCGAGGCGCTCGCCTACGACGTCGACTTCCTGACCGACGCCCGCCCCCACGATCGGGTCAAGGTCGCCATCGAAAAGCGCTTCCTCGGCGATCATTTCCACCGCTTCGGGCAGGTGCTGGGCCTCCGCTTCGCCGGCGAGGCGGGGACCTTCACCTACCTCCGCCACCGCCCCCAGGGCGGCCGCAGCGAGCTCTACACCCGCGAGGGGGAGCCCCGCCGCCGTCAGCTCCTGCGCACGCCCTTCGCCTTCCACAGGGTCGCCCCCGAGGCCCGCGGCCTCCTGGCGCCGACCCTCGAGGTGATCACCGGACGCACCGGGGCGATGTTCCGCCGACCCGAGGGGGCGCCCGTCGTCGCCCTCAGCGACGCTGTGGTCCGCGCCGCCGAGGAGGCCGGCGACTCCGGCCTCGTCCTCGAGCTCCAGCTCCCGGACGGTCTCCACATCCGCTACGCCCACCTCTCGCGGATCGTCGGCGAGCTCCGCCCTGGCGCTCAGGTCCGCGCCGGGCAGGTGGTCGGCCTCGCCGGCCACAGCGGCAAGACCGCGAGCGATCGCGTGCGCCTCGAGATGTGGCGGGCCGACGCCGGCGAAGAGGCGATGATCGATCCCCTCTTCATCCAGTCGAGCGGCGAGGGTCGGCCGCCCCGCCTCGGCGCGCCCCTGAGCGACGACGAGCTCGACCGCTTCTACGAAGACACCGTCGCCCTGCGCCGGGTGCTCCGCTAGCGCTGGGCGCTGGCCGGTGAAGAACTCTCAAGAGAGTTCTCGGAGAGGTGTCGCGGGTCGACGCTCGCGGGTCGGGCGCTCGCTCTGCGGGGGGGCTGCCTCGGGCGCGAAGGTTCGGGGAGGGGGAGGCTGAGGCGAAGGCCGGTCAAGGGGGGACACCACTCTCTCAGACAGGTCGGAGCGCGCGTCGACCACCCCTCGCGGGGCGGTCGATGCCCGTCCTAGACTCGTTCGCGGTGTCCCCCCTCGCCCGTCCACCGGCTCGTCCTCCTGTGAAGGTGAGCTGAGGATGAGGGCCGCGCTGCTCCTCCACCCTAGGGCGCCTCTCAAGAATATCCTGGTCCAAGGCGGTGATGGGTCAGCTTCGCCCCATGGGTCGGCGCTCGTCGGTGAGGCGCCGTCGTCCTCACGGAGCGCATCGATCTACGCCGGGCTCCCTTCACCTTCCGTCGGCTCCTTGAGCGCATCGACCTACGCCGGGGGTGCTCCCTCACACCTTCCGTCGGCTCCTTGAGCCCATCGACCTACGCCGGGTGCTCCCCTCGCGCTTGCCATCTCCCGCTCGAGAAGCGATTCGATCCTCCGGGTGCTCGGCGCTTGCCCGCACCTAGCCAGGCGTAGGCCGACAACGACAAAGCGCCGCCCTCCAGGGGAGGGCAGCGCTGTGGGTCGTCGCTCGCGACCGGACTAAAAGCGACCGCTGATGACCGCGCCGCCGACCGTCGGGGCGAGGACAAACTCGCTGTGCTTGAGGCGCTTGGTCCCGAGGCGGTAGAGCACGCCGCCGACAGCGGTCACCGCGACGCCGCCGAGGAAGACGAGGCCGCCGATCCGGGTGGCCTGGTCGGCGCTCTCGATCTTGCCCTCGATGCCGCTCACGTTGGCGGCGAGGAGCGGGCACCGCTCCTTGTTGACGCGGCTGCACTCCTCGTCGGTGTAGCGCTCCTGGGCGGCGATGAGCTCGTTCTCGTAGCCGGTCCCGCGGACGGTGTAGCCGATCGTCAAGACCAGGCCGACGGCCCCGAGCACGCCGCCGGTCCCCATCATCACGCCGCCCGCCTTGCGGAGCTTGTTCGCCTTGGCTCGCTCCTTGGGGGAGATCGGCGGCGGCGGGCCCTCCTCGAGCTCAGGGCCCTCAGGCGCCGGAGCTGCCTCGGGCGGAGCGTCCTCGGGCGCCGGAGCTGCCTCGGGCGCCTGGGCTGGCTCCGCGACGGGGGCCGGCTCCGCGGCTGTAGGCGCTGCGGAGTCCGGGGCTGGCGTCGCCGCGCCCTCCGGCGCGGGCGCTGGCGCGGGCGCCGATTCGGGCGCGGCCGCTGGTGCGGGCGCGGGGCCCTCGGGCGCCGGCGCGCTCGCGGCCGCCTGGGCCGTCGCGAAGAAGATCGCCAGCGCCGCGGCGGTCGCCCGCACAGCGCCATGGGGCCGCCTGGGGCCGCTCTTCTGATGATTGTCCGTCGCCGTCCGTCGCATGGTGTCGCTCCGTGGTTCCGTGTCTTGGGTCGTGTTCGCTGACTAGCTAGGCCCTACTCGTAGGAGGGCGGCGGCCCGGCGAGCACGCACATGCCGATGCTCGCCTCGCAGCGGACCGCGAAGTCGGGGTTGATCCCGTTCGCGTCGTCGTTGCACTCGTCGTCGTTCTCGCAGCCGACCACCGGATAGAGCCCGAGGACGTGGTACTCCGCTGTGCAGCCGTCGCGCTCGTAGGTGAGGTCGGCCTCAAACTGGGTGCCCTGAGCGTCCGCCGAGACAATCCAGCGGGCGTCGCTCCAGGTGTAGCTGATCGAGGTCGCCGGCACCTCGGGGATCTCAGGGGCACCCGGGTCGGTCTCGTCCTCCGGGGTATTGGGATCATCGTCCGTCGGCGGGATCGCCTCAACCAGCGGCAGGAGCGGCAGAGAGATCGCCCCACCGTCAAAGTCCGGCGCCATGCAGAAGTCGTTCTCGTCGGGCAGCCCGGCGGTGAACTTGCCGATGGAGTTGACGTCGTACCACTCGTCGCTGTTGTAGTTGACGCCGCCCTCCTCCGGCCCGCCGAGGGCCCGCTGGAAGAGCTCGCCGAGCTCCCCCGGACGGATCGCGACGATCGCGTTGTTGTAGTCCGGCGTCCCGTTGAGGCCGCCCTCTTGCGAGTAGGACTGCATCCCCAGGACATCGCCGGCGAGCGACCCGCAGGGCGAATCCGGGTCCCCGCTCTTGAGCTCGTAGACCGCGGCGAAGTCGCCGTGGGCGGCCATGCAGTTGATCTTTGGCTGCTGACAGCCGGTCGTCAGGAGCAGCGCCCCCCCGGCGACAGCGGCCGTCGGGAGAACGCGGAGTAGCAGGCTCGTAAAGGTCGGCATCGGTGCGCTCCTCGGTCGATCGATCTAGAAGGTCAGGCGGACGCCAAAGCGGAACATCCGCGGGCGCTGGTAGGCGACGGGGTTGCCGAAGTTGGGGTTGAGGATGAGGTCATCGCCGTTGATGTCCTTCAGCCCCTTGAGGTCGTCGATCCCAGCGCCCTTGATCGGCTGGACGTCGGAGACCGTGTAGCGCTGGTCGACCGCGAGCACCTGCTGGAAGTTGGCGACGTTGAAGATGTCCATCGTCACCGTCAGGACGACGTCCTTCGAGAACTGCTTGCTGTAGCCGATGTTGGTGTCGATCTGGAAGTTCCAGGGGGTCCGGCCGTAGCTGCCGCGCGGCAACAGAAACGCCTCGTCGTAGCCGTAGAGGATGTGCGACCCGAGGGCGTTGATCGGCCGGCCCGAGCGGGCCCGGACCGCGCCGCCGAGGAGGATCGCCTGCTTGCGGGGGAGGACGATCTCACCGGCGGAGAAGACCTTGATGACGTGGCGGGTGTCGCCCGGGAGGTAGCCGGTCCGGTTGTCGAGGAGCGAGATCAGGTCGAAGTCGGAGTTGATCCCCGGGTCGAGCTGACCGGTCTCCGGGCGGAAGAGCCCGGCGATGTTGCCCCGCAGCCAGGAGGCGGTGTAGCTGCCGGTGAGCAGCCAGTGGTCGTTGAAGCGCTTGTCGAGGTAGACCACCGCCGAGTCGTAGACCCGGTTCGCCTTCGGGAAGTCCTTGGCGATCCCGTAGCCCGGGTTGCCGATGAAGTACGTGGTCGCCTCATCGCGGCTCATGTCCTCGATGACCCGGGTCAGCCAGCGGTGGGTGTACTGGGCGCCCAGGCGACCGTCGGGGAAGATCTCGTACTCGGCGATGGCGACGATCTCGTCGCTCGTCTGCGGCTTGAGGTTGGGGTCGATCGCCGTCTTGCCGGCGCCGTAGTGGCCCCAGTACTGGTCCGGCGAGGTCGGCCCGCCCTGGGCCAGGCGGGCGGAGTCGTTCTGGCAGATGCCGTTGTGCTCGTCGACGTCGGTCGGGTCGCACTGGGTGACGTCGTGGTAGCTGTAGGAGCTGGGCTCGCCGGAGCCTGCCCGGTCGGCCAGGTTCAGCGGGATGCTCTGGAAGTAGCGGGCGTAGTTGACCGCCAGCTTCGCCTTGCCGGCCTGGGTCGGGTCCCAGATCAGACCCGCGCGCGGCGCGAGCTGGTTCGGCAGGGACATCGCCAGGGCCCCGTCACCGCTGAAGAGGTGCTGGGCGTCGTAGCGGAGGCCAGCGTTGAGCGTGACCTTGTCCATGATCGCCCAGGAGTCCTGGATGAAGCCGCCGATCGTCGTCGAGCGGACGTTCCACTGCAGGGAGTCGAGGGTCTTCGCCTCGTCCGGGCCGGTGAGGTAGCCGTACTGCCGGTAGTCCTGGAAGTACGAGCCGCTGGCGGTCTCGCGGTAGAGGGTGCCGCCCGAGTAGCCGCGGTTGTTCGAGTAGCCCATGTACTCGAAGTCGACGCCACCCTTGATCAGGTGGTGACCTGCGCCCTGAGCGAGGCGCGTGAACATCGACCGAACCTGCATCCGGTCGAGCGTTCGATCGGCGAGGAAGCCAGGCCCGCCGGTGGAGTAGGTGTTGTAGGGGCAGATCGTCGTCGCGTCGATGGTCTGACCGGGGAGCGTGTAGGGGTTGCACGCGCCCGCCGCGACCCCTTCGGGCAGATCGATGATGTCGTGGAGGCCGACGCCCCCGCGGCGGTAGATGACCCCGGGGACAGCCGAGAGGCCGTTACCGGAGGCGATCCCTGTGCCGTCGGCGGCCATCCGCTGGTTGACCTGATGGTGCCAGCCGAGCGTCGTGTCGAAGTTCCACTTCTGGTCTTCGGTGTTGGCCAGCCACTTGAGCTGGACGTCCGACGAGGAGTCCTTGTAGCGGTTGGCGAGGGCGTTGTAGTCGCCCTGCGGGTTGGCCACCTCGGGCTGGCCGGTCCGCTGATCGATCCCGTAGGTGCCGTTGCCGCCGGAGAGGCTCGGGGCGTAGATCCCGAGGAGCTCTAGGGTGTGGCCCTTGGCTGGCGCATAGGTCAGCTTGCCGAGGGCCTGGACCGTCGTCCCCTGGGCCTTGCGGAGCACCGTCGAGCCCGGGAGGCGCTCGGTCACGGCGAAGCCGCTGGCGTTCGTGAGGGGCGCGCCGTAGAGCGACTCCCCGGTGTCGGGGTCGACCGCGTTCGGATCATCGTTGAGCACCGTCCGGTTCCACGAGGTGTTCAGCTTGTAGACGCTGCGCGAGACCGAGACGCCGCCGTAGAACCACAGCTTGTCCTTGATCAGGCGGCCGCCGAGGTCGAAGCCGGTGTCGCCGAGCCAGCCGAGGTTGGTCTGGGTCTGGAGGGTCGAGCCGTCGCGGACCGGGATCTGTCGCCGACCCTCGAGCCCGCCCGGGGTGAAGAAGCCCCAAACACCGCCGTGGAACTCGTTGGAGCCGGTCTTGGTGACAGCGTTGACGATTCCACCCGTGGCCCGACCGTACTCCGGCATGTAGCCGCCGGCCTCGACCGAGACCTGCTCCAGGAACTCGACCGTCAGCGCCGTGCCGTTGAGGCCGAAGCCGGGGTCGTTCACCGACAGACCGTCGATCTGGTACTTGTTCTCCGGCGACGTCGTGCCGGCGACCGAGGTGCCGTAGGTGTCGCTCGCAGCGCCCGGGGTCGCCTCGGCGATCGCCTCGAAGGAGCGGTTGGCCGCCCCCTTGCCCCCCGGCGTCGCGATCGGCACCCGCTTCGCCATCTCCTTGTCGATCGCGAGGCCGGTCGAGCTCGAGCCGACGTCGACGGTCGGCGCCGGGACCTCGATGACCCGCTTGTCGCCCCCCACCTGCATCAGCGAGATGTCGATCCGGATCGTCGAGTTGGCGCGGAGCTTGATCCCCTTGCGCCGCTTCCCCTCGCCGTAGTCCTTGTGGAGGATCGTCAGGTCGTACTCGCCGACCGGGAGGTTGGGCAGGCGGTAGAGACCGCTGACGTCGGTGACGACGACCCGCTCGCCCTGGATCTTCTCACCCGTGACGATCGCCACGGCGCCCTCGATCCCAGCGCCTGTCTTGGCGTCCCTGACCACGCCGATCATGACGGCGTTGGTCGAGTCTGCCTGGGCCTCCTCGACCATGAGGACCTGGGCGGCGACAGCCACCCCGACGATCGGTAACCAAGCGTTCCTGCGCATTCGCTTATCTCCGCGTGGTGTCACTCGACGGCTTGCGCGACCTACGCACGCGCACGCCAGAACCGAACCCTGCGCAACACGCGCATCCGGTCTTCGCCGAGATCGCGCACCTGTGGTCGGCTGCGAATGCAGCTTGTCTTCGATCGAGCAGGTGCACGATTAGGCGCATAGCTCGCCGCTCACGGCGCGGTCAATATCAAGCGAAACCTTTTTCCTGCGCAACGGGTCACACAAGGTTGGAGAATTTCCTGCTTCGCCCAGTGCCTAGAGAGAAATTTTCCTTTCCTAATTTTTCTAATAGTTAGCTTTGTTAGCCACATTTCCGGCGACTTGCTGAGCAAACGCGCCGTGTCGCTGCACTCCCCCGGCAGTCTTCAGCGGGCTCCATGAGAGTTGTCTCTCATCTGAACTGGACCCCTTCCGACGGAGCGACCCGGGACAGGAGCTGTCGGCCCGCGACGGACCTTCGCGGATGCGTGAACTCCGCGGTTCGCACCGTGAGCTCAGGCATCGACCCGCCCCCGCTCGGGGTCCGCGGGCGCTGACCTCGAGAACGATCACCGGCGCCCCGTCGGCGTCCCCCTCGCCATGGATCTGTCTCAAGGGACTGATCACATGGACCGGGGGAGCGCCGACGGGGCGCCGGGGTGACGGCCGTCCAGCCCCGCTGGACGGCTGATCCGCGCTGATGATGGAGTGCGAGCGCGCGCCCTGTGGTGAGCGCGGCTGCGACCGTCACGACTAGACGTCGTTGGCCATCTGGATCATCTCGCGGACGAAGGTGCCGCGGACGCGGATCATGCTCGGAAAGCGGATCTGATGGGCGGCCGGGACCTCGACGCCGGTCGGGGTGAGGGTGTCGCCGTCGACATTATCGTTGTCGAACTCGTAGACGGCGGTGACCCCCTTCGGCGCGGGCGCGTCGACGCGAGCGCTGGCGTCAGCGTCAGCCGAGCTCGGCGCGGTCGGTTGGAGGGCGAGGGCGAACGTAAGGGTAGCGATCATCGACATGGGGGGGTCCTTGGCGGCCGAGGTGGCCAGTTGGGGGTCGTAGGGGTCGTAGGGGTCGTAGCGGGTCGGCAGGAGCCTCTCGGAGGCCAGCGTCGCCGGCTTTCATCTTCAACGCGGCCGCCCCCGCAACGATCTCAACAAAGTCACCCTCCGCTACACTGCGGCCGTGGGTATCCCCGAGCTCGATCTTCGCGACCTCACCTCACAAGCCGTCGACAACCTGGTCACTCAGTTCTCGTCGACGCTCGATTTCTATCGGGAGCTGATCCAAAACAGCATCGACGCCGGCTCGGCGACGGTCGACGTGTGGTTGGAGTACATCCCCGGCGACTCCGATCAGGGGACCATCGCCATCCACATCGACGACTCCGGCGAGGGGATGAACGAGGAGATCATCGACCGCCAGCTCACCCGCCTCTTCGCCTCGAAGAAGGAGGGGGACCTGACCAAGATCGGCAAGTTCGGCATCGGCTTCGTCTCGGTCTTCGCCTGCAAGCCGGCGGCGGTGCTGATCCACACCGGCCGCGACGGCGAGCACTGGGAGGTCTGCTTCGGCGCCGACCGCTCCTTCGTCAAGGCCAAGCTGGACACTCCGGTCGACGGCACCCAGGTCACGGTGTTCCTCAGCGGCGACCGCGGCCGCTACGGCGAGCTGGTCGCCCAGACCCGGACGACCCTCAAGCGCTGGTGCGCCCACTCCGACGTCGAGGTCACCCTAGAGGACCGCTCCTCGCTCCAAGAGGACGCCTACGAGGTGATCAACGAGCCCTTCACCGTCGACGGCCTGCACCTGTGCGAGGCGAGCTTTGACGGCGGGACGATCGTCGCCGCCCACTCCGACGCCCCGACCTACGGCTTCTACAACAAGGGGCTGGCGCTGGCGGTCTCCAGCGATCGCGAGCAGATCCTCGGCGACGGCGCGGACCGCTTCGAGCGGATCACCTTTAAGGTCAAGTCGCGCTACCTGGAGCACACGCTGAGCCGCGACACCGTCGTCCGCGACGCGAACTTCCGGCGGGTGATGGCGATGGTCGACGCGCTCGCCTCGGGGCCCCTGCTCACCGCGCTCGTCGATCAGATCGCGACCCTCTCGGCGACCCCGGCGTGGGACCTCGTCGACGCCGAGCGCTACCTCCAGCTCCTCCGCTTCCTCGCGGCGGAGCCGACCAGCAGGCTCGCCGAGCACGCCGAGCGCCCCCTGCTGCGGACGGTCGACGGCGGCGCGATCTCCTTGGAGCAGGTCTGGAGCGCCGCCCGCTCCGACGGCCTGCTCTACGTCAGCGACCAGGCGACCGAGATCAGCGCGGCGCTCGCCCAGCAGGGCACGCCGGTGCTCTTCGCCCGCCGCGACCAGGACGACCGCTTCGGCGACCTCGCGTCGATCCTCGTCGCCTACCTCGCCCACCGCTCGTCGAGCACCCTCCTCGGCCGCGCGCGATCGGTCTTCGGCTTTGATCACTGGGGCGCCTTCGCGAAGATCCTCAAGGTCCCGGAGGCGACGCTGCTCGCGGTCGAAGAGGTCCGCGATGCGGGGGCCGCGAGCGAGCTCATCGCCGACGCCGCCGCCCTCCTCGAGGCGACCGGCGCAGGCTACCGCCGCCTCATCGCCTGCCGGATCACCGGCGTCCACCACGACCCGCCGCTCTTCGTCGTCGCCCGGACGATCCAGCCGCTGATGTCACCGCCGCCGCCGGGGGGTCTAGGCCAGGGCTTTCGCCTCATCCGCCCGGAGGCCGCGCTCAACCTCGACCATCCCCAGGTCCACGCCCTCACCCTGCTGCGCCGCGACGAGCCGGAGATGGCCGCCTACTTCCTCGCCAAAGACCTCCTCCTCGCCGAGGACCGCGAGCTCGAGCTCGACACCAAGCTCATCGCCGCGGCCCTGCCCGCGATCGAGGAGCGCTTCAGCGCCGCGCGCTAGGCCCGAGAAAGAGGAGAACGACCGATGAGCTCGATCGACGCCGTCATCGCCCGCGCCCGCCGCCCTGGCTCCTTCTCGGAGCGCCAGACCTTCACCCTCGCCCGCAACCGGGCGATCCAGAAGATGCGCCACTTCGCCCTCGCGGACCCGCACTTCTACGTGTTGGAGCTCGTCCAGGCGTCGATCGCCAGCGGCGCGACCTGGGTGACGATCGAGGCCGACCAGGACTCCTTCACCCTCTCCTACGTCGGCGGCGGCTTCCCCGAGGCCGGCCTGCAAAACCTCTTCGACTTCCTCTTCGCCTCGAAGGAGCGGACCGAGTTCGCGGCCCTGCGGGCGCTCGCCCTCGGGGTCAACGCGATCCTCCTCTTCCACCCCACGCGGGTGGTGATCGAGTCCGGCGACGGGACCCTCCCGGGGACGACACGGATGGAGCTCAAGACCGGCGACGATCAGCTCGTGATCGGCCGCCCGGACCAACCGCTCGCCGGCACCTTTATCCGCGTTGAGGGGATGCAGCGGTCGAAGATGAGCCGCGAGCTCCAGCTCTCGATCGCCGGCGACGGCCAGGACGAGCAGGCGGTCATCGAGCACCGCTGCATCTGCGCGCCGGTGCCGATCATCTTCAACAGCGAGGCGCTCTTCGGCCACTCGACCCAGCGGATCCCGCGGACCTTCGGCTACCGCCGACAGATCGACTTCGACGAGGGCGACCTCTTCGGCTCGCTCGGGCTCCAGCCCCTCGGCGGCCGCCCCTCCTTCCGCCTCCTGACCTACGGTGTGTGGATCGAGTCGATCGAGCACTCGCTCCTCGGCGGCGCCCCCCTCGGCGGGACGATCAACTTCGACGTTCTCCACAAGTCCGCCGACCACGGGCGGATCGTCCGCGACGAGCGGCTGGAGGACCTCTGGATCAGGATCCGCCCCTACGCCGAGATGCTCCTGCGGGGGACGCAGACGGTGAAGGACGCCTACGAGGTGTCGATCTTCGGCGGCATGCGCCTGCCGAGCAAGCAGCTCCGGCTCTTCCTGCGGGAGGTCGGCAAGGTCGTCATCATCCCGCCCTCCGTGGGCGAGGGCACCGCGCAGGCGGAGAGGGCCCTGCGGATCGCCCATGCCCTGGACGCGGAGCTCCTGACCGCCCGCTCCGAGCAGCTCGATCGCCTGCGGGTGCTCGCCGGCCGTGACGTCACCATCGTCACCCCCGACGTCAACAGCGAGGTCGACCTCGCCGTCTACACCTCCCCCACCGCCGAAGAGCCGCCCCGCCCCTGGCTCCTGACGCCGATCGACGGGCCGCCGATGACCACCTCCGAGCTCATCGACGCACTCATCGGCCCCGCGGGGGCGCCCGCCGCCACCGCCCGCGGCGACGACGAGGCGGGCGAGGACTACCAAGCCGACGCCGACACCGTAGACGAGCCGCGGGCGCTCCTGGAGCACATCCTCGGCCGCCGCGGCGAGATCACGACCAGGGTCTACACCCCGGCGAACGCCAGCGGGACCTCCTCGCTGCGCGTCCGCCTGACCACCTGCGATCGCGAGGTCGCCTGCGTCCCGGTGGTCTCCGCCCACTCCGGCCACCTGATCACCGCCGAGCTCCCAGGGCTGCGCCCGGACCTCCTCAAGGCCGCGGACAACCTCGACGAGATGACCGCTGGGGCGATCGCCCGCCACCTCGCCGAGACCCTCCGCGACGCCTCCAGGCGGGCGCTCTACGGCCTCGACCCCGAGACGGTCGCCCCCTCGACGCCGCAGGCCCACCTCGCCCTCTCGGCGATCCAGCGGCGCTCGGTCGTGCGGATGCGACGACAGGGCGGGCGCGCGGTGGTGACGATCGACGCGATCGACGAGATCGAGGGGCTCGATCTCCACGGGCTCCGGCTTCTCCGGACCCTGAGCGGCGGCGAGCTGTCCGTCCGTGAGCTCCCAGAGCTGCTGAGCGCCGGACACGGCCTCCTCTACGGGGTCATCCCCGAGGTCGAGGCCGACCTTCGCGGCCTCGACACGACGCGGATCCTCGACCTCGACGGCGAGAGCGAGCGCCTGCTCATCGCCATCGTCGGCGAGTCTGCGTACGTCCGGGTCGACGCCCGCGACGTCCTCGCGGAGCACGCGGGGATCCGCGTCCGCGACCTCGCCCTCGGCCTGCGCGACTACCCCGACCACCCCCTCCTGCTCGAGGCGGACGATCCTGCCTTCCTCACCCCCGAGGCCATCGCCGCCGCCGAGGAGGCGCTCACGACCAAGCTCCTCCACCTCTACCTCGAGCCTCCCGAGGGGATGGAGCCGGCGCTCGCGGAGGAGCTGCGCCGCCAGGCCTGCCGCCACATCCAACGCTACCTCTGCCGGGCGATCCAGGCCGGCGCCGACGAACCGCTCGGGAGCGGCCTCCCGCTGGTCTTCGCCCCGGACGGATCGGGCTACAACTTCCGCGAGCTGCTCGAGGCCTTCGCCGTCCACGGCACGCTCGTCGCCCACTACGACCACGGCGCCCTGCCGCCGGCGGTCGATCAGATCCTCCGAAGCCCGCCCGGCAGCCCGCCGCCCCACGAGCTGCTGGTCTCCCCCTTCCTCTTCAACCTCTTGGGCGAGCTCGGCACGCTCGCGCTCCCCTTTGACTTCGCCCTCGACGAGACAGCGGCGAAGGGCCGCCAGGAGGCGCCGCCCGAGGAGACCTTCCTGGCCTCCGTCGAGCTTCGCGAGGGCGGCCTGCGCGGGAGGCTCGGGGTACCCCTCGTCGCCCCCGAAGCCGCCCGCATCGTCCTCCTTGACCCCTCGCTGAGGGTCCGCCACGCCCTCCCCGGGATCGCCGATGACTTCGGCGTCGTCGGGGCCCTCCAGCTCGAGGTCGCGAGCTCAGGCGAGGACTTCGAGCGTCTCTTCGCGCCGATCCGCCGCGGCGCGGAGGCGGCGCTCGGCGCCCTCGCCCGCCGCCTCCCGGAGTTCGAGCCGGGGTCGATCGAGCAGACGCGAGCCCTGACGGTGCTCCTCGAGCACGCCGGCCGCAGCCTCTCGCTCGTCGCCAGCCCGTCGGGGGCGATAAGCCCGTCGACGGCGACCGAGATCGCCGCCCAGGTGCTGGGGATCCCCCTCTTCCCGGGGCCGCACGGCCTGCCGATCTCCGCGTCGTCGATCCTCCGCGCCCTCGCCAGGGAGGTCCGCCGCCGCCCCGGACAGGCCGTCGCCGGCGTCGACGTCGTCGCCGCTGAGCGCCTCGACGAGCCCCGAAGGACATGGCTTGAAAAGCATGTACATTCGGCCAAGATCGCCCGGCCGTCGGCGCACAGCCGTCCCCATGTCGCCAGCGAAAACGTCACCACGAAGGCGCCCCGCGCGTTCGACGAGATGACCCTCTGCGCGACGATCTCCGGCTGGATCGAGGCGCTCCGCCCCGACGCTGCGCTGAGCGCTGAGGTCCCTGGCGGCCGCTCACCGGTCTATATCGCGAACGAGGTGTGGGAGGATGCCCCGCATCGTCCCGCCTACGTCACCCCAACCGGGGGGACAAGCGCCCACATCTACCTCAACACGGAGCACTGGCAGGTCCGCTGGGCCATGGCGAAGGGCGAGGACGATCCACGGCCGATAGCCTGGCTCCTCCTGGCGGTCTACGCCGAGATCAACGCGCTCCTCGGCGCCGTCACCAACGACCACGAGCAGGAGTTTCAGCGCCGGGTGAGCGCGGCCCTCCGCGAGCGACGTCTGCAGCCGATAGCTCCGCCGCCGATGTCCGCCTAGCGGCCTCTCCCGCGCGGACCCTTCGTACGCGGAGGAGCCACGACCACAGCACCCCGCGACGCCTGCGGCCCCTTCCGTTATCGTCAGGAGACCGCTGTGGGCGTACCGGTCCCCTTCCTCCTCGTCTTCCTCGCCGGCGCTGCGTGCCTCAACGCCGCCGCGAACGCTTGGTTGTGGGCCCTCAGTCGAGCTCGGTCGACGCCTCACGTGAGCATGGCGCTCTTCTCCTCGCTGGTCGGCGCCCTCTCGATCGTCCGCGGCGTCCAGCTATACACCGACGACGTCCCGCTCGCGCTCCTCTGCGGCGACCTCTACTCCTTCCTCCACGTCCTGTGCGTGATCCCCTGGGTGGCGTGGGTCCGCGCGCTCGACGGACGCCCCCTCTTCTCGCCGCGCTTCACGGCGTGGGCGCTCGCCCTCGTCGTCCTCGCCGTCCTCCTCGGCTTCACCGAGCTCATCTTCACCAATGAGCCGCGGCTCCGCTACGACGTCGGCGGCGCTCCCTTCTGGGGACATCAGCTCGGCCCCGCGGCGGCGCTGATGGGCCTCGTCCCCCCCCTCGCCACCGGGGCGATGCTCTTCGTCGGCCACCGCTACAGGACCGACGACCGGGTCGCGCGAGCGCTGGTCCTCGCCTCCACATGGGGCGCCGCCTTGATCTCGACCCTGATGATCCTCCGCCTCACCGTGGCCCCCTCGATCCCGGCCGCCTCGGAGTTCATGTTTCCGATGATCATCCTGCCGGCGATCCTCTTTCTGCTCCGCCGCCAGGTGCTCCTGCGCGAAGGGCTCGAGGCGAACATCGCGGCCCGGACAGCCGATCTCGACGAGGCCAACCACTCGCTCCTCAGCCGCAACGCCGAGCTCGCGACGACCCTGGAGGACTTGAAGGCTGCGACGGCGGCCCAGGCTAAGATGCTCGCCAACGTCAGCCATGAGCTGCGAACCCCGCTCCACGCGGTCATCGCCTCGACCCAGCTCGTCGTCGAGGGCGACCTCGCCGACGAGCCGCGCGAGCTCGTCGGCATCGCCCACCGAGCCGGCCAAGAGCTGAGCGCGCTGATCGACGATCTCCTCGACGCAGCCCGGCTGAGCACCCCCGAGGTCGAGATCGAGGACGCGAACGTCGACCTGAGCGCCACCGTCGACACCCTCCTAGGCGAGCTGGCGACGCTGGCGGACGCCAAGGGCCTAGCCTTGGTCGCCGACATGCCCGAGCGCCTCGGCGCCCGCGGAGATCCCCGACGTGTGCGCCAGATCCTCCGCAACCTCGTCGCCAACGCGATCCGCTACTCCGATCGCGGACAGATCACGGTCAGCGCCGAGGCGAGCGAGGGCATGGTCAGCGTCGCCGTCGACGACACCGGCAGGGGGATCCCAGAGGCTGAGATCGAGGCGATCTTTGAGCCCTTCCGCCAGGTCCGCGGGCGTGGCGACGTCTCGCAGGGGACGGGCCTCGGCCTGTCGATCGCCCGCGACCTCGCCACGCGGATGGGCGGCACCCTGAAGGCGACGTCGAGGCTCGGCGAGGGGAGCCGCTTTGTCCTCAGGCTGCCGGCGTGCGGCCTCTCCGCCGAGGATGCCGAGGCTGCGCCCCGCTCGACCCCCCGCGTCGTTCAAGGGCCGAGTGTTGGTGGTCGACGACAACCACCTCAACCGCCTCCTCGCCCGCCGCCTCCTCGAGGCTCGCGGCCTCGAGGTCGAGCTCGCGGAGGCGGGGGCCGAGGCCGTCGCCAAGGCGCCGATGGGCTTCGATCTGATCCTCATGGACTGCTACATGCCGGGGGTCGACGGCTTCGAGGCGACCCAGCGGATCCGCGCCCTCGACGGGGCCGTCGCCCGCACCCCGATCGTGGCCCTCACCGCGAGCGCCCTCGCCAGCGACATCGAGCGGGCCCTCACCGCGACGATGGACGCTCACCTGGCGAAGCCGATCGACGTCGCGGCGCTGCATTAGGTGCTCGCCCGCTTCTGCCGGGTGTCCGCTGAAGCCTCCTGAGGAGGCCTCTCCAGAGAATCCAGAGCGAGGCTCAGAGCGAGGCTCAGAGCGAGGCTCAGGCCGAGGCTCAGGCCGAGACCCCCACAGTGCAGGCAGGCGGGCGCCCTCGCGCTCACGTGCAAAGCCGGTCGCCCTCTCGGCGATGTACGAGATCTTCGCCCGCTTCTGCGAGGACCGTGTCGAAAGGCCCCGAAGCGCCTACGAGGCCAGAGTCCGCCTCAGGGGGACACCCGACAGTGCAGGCTCGCGTGCTGGAGCCCGCCGACATGGACGTCATGGGCGCTCGCCGCCCAGACCGCGGCGCTGCTGTCAAAGAACGGCAAGAGGCGCGCGCTCCAGGCCTCGCCGTCGAAGTAGTGGAGGGTCTGGACGCTGATCGCGAAGACGCGATCGTCGGTCGCCCACACCCCGCGCATCCCGAGCTTCGTATAGGGGGCGGGCAGCGGCTCCATGCTGGTGATCCCGTCCGCCTCGAGCCGGAGGATGACGCCGCCATCGCCGACCGCGACCGCGCTCTCCTCGGTCAACATCGCCGCCCCTCTCAAGCTCGCCATCGTCGGCGACGCCAGCTCGCTCCACAGGGCTCCGTCCCAGAAGAGCGCCGTACCCCCCTCGCCGACCGCGAAGACGTGGTCCGGGCCGCCCCCGGCGACGCCATGGAGCGAAGCCTCGAGCGGCAGGGCCTGGGGCTTCCAAAGGCCCTCCTCACGGACCATGACTGTGTCCCCATCGCCGACGGCGATGACCGTCCCCGGCCCTGTCGCCGCGAGCACAGGCGCGGCCATGACCTCACCGTCGGGCTGCCACGCGCCGTCGTAGCGGATGACAAGGCCGTCGCTCGCCGCGACATAGATCTCGTCGGCCCCGCTCCCGGTCACGCTCACCGGGAGGAAGGCCGCGATCCCGACGTCGACGACCTTCCACGTCGCGCCGTCGTAGCGTCGAAGAGCGCCGAGCGCTGGGTCGACCGACCATACTTCCTCCGGTCCGCTGCCCCACATCGCGGTCGAGGGCCAGCCCTCCCACTCCCACGGGACCTCGGGCTGGGCGCAGCTCGACCCCCTCTCCGGCGCCCCCGACGACTCCGAGCCTCCGCCGGAGCTGGTCCCTGAGCTCCCCCCGCCCGTCGACGTGGAGGTCGACGGGTCTCCTGTTGCAGCGCCGCTCGAGCCCTCCCCCGTCTGTGTCGCCCCTCCGCCGCTCGACGATCCGTCGGTACCCGTAGCAGCGACCGTGGCCGCGCCTGAGCTCGACCCGTCGCCGGTCCCTCCGCCGGTCCCTCCGCCTCCGCCTCCTCCTCCGCCTCCGGGCGGATCAAATCCGCCGCAGCCGACGCAGAGGACGAGGAGGAGGCTGACCATCGACGGGCGTCCGGCGTTCATCGCCAGGGATCCTGACCCGTCCGCCCCCCGGGGGTAATTCGTCATCTCTTCGCGGCGGTGTGAAGCAATTCGCAACAGCGCAGAGATCGCCCGTGACCCCGGTCCTGGGGCCTCAGGACCGGTCCTCGCTCGACCGTCGCCTTCGCCGTCGGAGACCAAACGATGACGATCTCGCGGCCTCATCCTCGCCTGCGCGAGGCGTCCCCAAGACCGCGCGCCCGCCAACGCTACCAGCCCCGAGAGCCAGGAGTCCGCCGCGACGGACCGTGATCGTCGCGACACGTCGGAGCGAGCGGGTCCGACCGACATCCAGCGGGGCCCACCGCTCCTCGCGACACGCCCCAGGATCCGCGCGCCTGAGAACGTCGGGGCGAGGCCTGCCCTCCTATCCCTCCTATCCCTGCGCTCCCTGCCCGGACGCTCCGCCCGAGGGCCGCTCCGGCGGCGCCATCGAGGCTGGACCGCGCCGCTTGATCCAGAACATCAAGAGCAGCGCGATCACCCCGAGCGCGAAGGTCAAGCCCCACCAGAGCCCCGAGACCCCGAGGCCGACCTCAAACGTCAACCAGATCGCGAGCGGCAGGCCGAGCACGTAGTAGCCGACAAGGTTGAAGGCGGCCGCTGGCCGAGTCCGGCCCATGCCCCGGAGGACCCCGCCGCCGACGACCTGCACCCCGTCAAAGAGCTGGAAGCAGGCGGCGATCGGCAGGAGCCCCGCGGCGAGGGCGACCACCTGGAGATCCTCGCTGTAGAGCCCCGCGATCTCATCGCTGAGAACGATGAAGAGGGTCGCCGACAGGAAGGACATCCCAGCGCCGACCCCGAGCGCCACCCAGGCGCCGCGCTGGGCCGCGGCGAAGCGGCCCGCGCCGATCAGATTGCCGACCCGGGTCACCGCCGCCATCCCCACCCCGAGCGGCACCATGAAGCTCAGCGAGGACATGTTCAGGGCGATCGTGTGCGCCGCCAGGGAGACCTCGCCGACCCAGCCGGCGAGGAGCGTCGTCGCCTGGAAGGCCC
Organism: Polyangia bacterium; assembly: GCA_030424595.1. Taxonomy (GTDB): domain Bacteria; phylum Myxococcota_A; class Polyangia; order Nannocystales; family Nannocystaceae; genus JADJRG01. Next base: position 100,678 of record JAUHWG010000015.1, on the reverse strand, counting down.
ACATCTCGAGGCCGATCTGAACCCCGACCGGGATCCCGTAGAAGAGGATCTCGCGCAGACCTGCCGGGTCGAACGCCGCTCGGCTCCAGCGCGGCCAGGCGCCCTCGTGGAGGCGGAGCCCGCGGACCGCGAGGGCGAGGGCGATGAGGAGAACGTAGCGGGTCAACGCCGTCGCCATCCCAGCCCCCTCGACGCCGAGCGCCGGGATCCCGAGGCCGCCGAAGATCAGCACCTCGTTGGCGCCGACGTTGACGAGGTTGGCCCCGAGGATCACCCACATCGCCGGGCTCACGTCGCCGCGCCCCTGGAGGTACTGACGGAGGGCGAAGAAGCCGAGGAACGCGGGGATGCTCGGGATCTGGACCTCGACATAGGTCCCGGCCAGCGCCGCCAGCTCGGGGGCCTGACCCAGGGCGATGAGGGTCGGCTCGGTCATCCACCACAGGCAAGCGATGGGCGCGCTGAGGAGCATCGCCAGGACCAGGCCGCGCTGCAGCGCGAGCCCCTGACGCGGACCGTCGTCGGCGCCGTAGGCCTGGGTGATGATCGGATCGAGCCCGAGCATCACCCCCATGCCGAAGACCATGGTGCCCATCAACCAGACGTTGCCGAGCGCGGTCGCGGCGAGGGCGTCGACCCCGAGCCGACCGACCATCAAGGTGTCGACGACCCCGAGGATCATCGTCCCCACCTGGGTGATGACGATCGGCAGCGCGAGGCGGATCAAGGTCCGCAGCTCCGCCCCCAGCGTCGGCGCCGGAGCCGGGGTCTGCGAGGGCTCTGGCATCAATCCTTGGCCCGAGCGCGACGCCCTCGCCCGCTCTTCGCCTTCGCCGGGCGATCCGCCTTGGGCTTCGCCTTGGGCTTCGCCGTGGGCTTCGCCTTCGATCCCGTCTTCGCCCGGCCCCCGGCCCCGCCCTTGACCTCGACCCCGAGCGCGGCCGTCGAAGCGCTCTTGACCGCGGCCTTGGATGCCGACGCCGTCGCCGTCCTCGAGACGGTCTTCGTCTTCGTCTTCGTCTTCGCTGGCGTCTTCGTCTTCGCTGGCGTCTTTGTCTTCGCCGGCGTCGCCGTCTTCGCCGTCTTCGCCGTCTGGCCCCTCGCCCCGTCGTCTCCGGGCGTCCGCCTCGCCTCGGCGATCAGCTGGACCGCGTGCTCGCGGGCGCTCGCGGTCACCCGCGATCCGCCGAGCATCCGCGCCAGCTCCTCCACCCGGGCGCCGTCGGCGAGACGCTCGACGCGGGTGACGGTCCGCCCCTCCAGGGCGACCTTGTCGACGCGAAAGTGGGCGTCGGCGAAGGCGGCGATCTGCGGCAGGTGGGTGATGCAGAGGACCTGACGCCCCCGCGAGGCCGCGTAGAGGCGACGCCCGATCGCCTCCGCGACCGCGCCCCCCACCCCCGCGTCGACCTCGTCGAAGACGTAGGTCGTGATGTGATCGCCGGTCGCCAAGACCCCCTTGAAGGCGAGCAAGACCCGCGAGAGCTCTCCGCCGGAGGCGACCTTGGTCAGCGGCGCCGCAGCCTCGCCGCGGTTCGCCGTGAAGAGAAACTCGACCTGGTCGGCGCCCCGCGGGCCCGGCTCCGCCAGCGCCTCCACCCTCACCTCGAGGCGGGCGTCGGCGAGGTGAAGCGCCCGCAGCTCCCCCTCGATCGCCCGGGCCAGCTCTGCGCTCGCGCCTCGGCGGGCGTCGCTCAGCACCTTCGCATGCTCGCCCAGCCGCGCCCGCAGCTCCTGCTCGCGGGCGGCGAGCGCCTCGAGGTGCTCGTCGGCGTTGTCGAGCTCGGTCAGCTCCGCCCGCATCGTCTCTGCCCGCTCCGCCAGCTCGTCGAGATCGACCCGGTGCTTGCGCCGCAGGCTCTCCAGCTCGTGCAGGCGCTCTTCGGCCAGGTCGAGCTCCCCCGGCTCGATCTCGACCTCGGCGGCGAAGCGGTTGGCCGCCGACGCGGCCTCCTCGCAGGCGATCTGGGCGGTCGAGAGCTGCTCGCCGATCTCGGCCAAGAGGTGCGAGGAGCCGGGGCCGCGGCGGGCCTCGTCGACCAGCCCGGCGAGGCGGGCCGCGATCGCGTCGTCGGCCTCGTAGAGCATCTCGTGGGCCTGGCGGGCGAAGGCGACCCAGCGCTGCGCGTCGCGGAGGAGGGTCAGGCGCTCGCGGAGGGCCTCGTACTCGCCGGGGATCGGCGCGACCCGCTCGATCTCCTCGATCTGAAAGCGGAGGTAGTCCGCGCGGGCGACCCCCTCGCGGGTCCGCTCCCGGAGCGCCGCGAGCGAGCGGGTGCAGCCGTGCCATGCCTCGTAGGCCGCCGTGTACTCGCGGCGCGGACCGTCGACCCGGTCGAGGCCAGCGTAGGCGTCGAGCAGGTCGAGGTGGCGGCTGACGTTGGTCAGCGAGTGGTACTCGTGCTGCGAGCAGATGTCGACGAGCTCGCCGCCGACCCGCTCGAGCATCCCCTGCGTGGTCAAGCGCGAGTGGATCACCGAGCGCCCGCGGCCGGCCTTGCCGACCACCCGCTCGATGACCAGCCCCTCGCGCCACGACGGATCGAGGTCGAGGGAGGTGACGGCCTCTTCGATCCGAGCGCGGGAGCTGTCGTCGAGCTCGAACTGGGCCTCGACCCGGGCCGAGCTCGCCCCCTTGCGGACTAGCTCCGCCCGACCTCGGGCGCCGCGGAGGAGGGTGAGCGCGTCGACGATGATCGACTTGCCCGCGCCGGTCTCACCGGTGAGGACGTTCATCCCCGGGCCGAGCTCGAGGGCGACATCGTCGAGGAGCGCGAGGCCACGGACGTGGAGATACGCGAGCACGCGCGGCAATTAGCACAGGCGCGTCGGCCGTGCCGAGATCGCGCGCGGGCCGGCGCTAACACGCCCCAGGACGCGCCCTAGAAGGTCTTCTGAGCGTCGCTCAGCCTCTCCCGCGAACGCGCGCCCCTCGCGGCTCTGAGCCCAGCGCTCGGGCCCGAGCCTACGCGGCGCGGTCGAGCTCGGCGATCATCGACTCGGCGGTGAGCTGGTCGGCGGAGGCTCCGTCCATGTACTGGAGGAGGCCGACACGATCGTAGTGCGGGAGGATCCGCGGGGTCAGGAGGCCGATCTCGCGGAGGTTCGGGACCAGGCGGGTGAACATCACCCGGCGGAAGTCCTGCATCCCCGGCAACGTCGTGATGATCGACCGCCACTGCGCCCGGGTCATCGACCCCTCAAACCACTCCTCGTAGACCTCGTAGGCCATGAAGCGGTTGCGCATCAGCAGCGCGACCTCGAAGGCCCAGTCCTCACGCTCCCGCCGCTCCCGCTCGCTGAGCTCGACCTTGATGTGCTCGCGCAGCGCCAGCACCCCGTAGTGCACATGCCGGGCCTCGTCCTGGATCACGGCCTTGAGCAGGCTCTTGAGCAGCGGCTCCTGGGTCTGGCGGTAGAGCGTACCAAAAGCCCCGAGCGCGAGCCCCTCGACCATGATCTGCATGCCGAGGAACTTCATGTCCCAGCGACCGTCGGCCATCAGCGCGTCGATGATCACGTAGAGGTTGTCGTTGACCTGGTAGAGCTTGCCGAGCTTGTCGTCGAGGTAGCGCGAGAAGACCTCGACGTGGCGCCCCTCGTCCATCACCTGGGTCGCGCCGTAGAGCTTGCCGTCGAAGAACTGGACCGCCTCGGTCACCTGCGCCGCGGCGAAGAGCGCCCCCTGCTCGCCGTGGAGGAACTGCGAGAGCATCCACGCGGTGATCGAGTGGATGAAGCGGCGCTGCTCGGCGTAGTCGAGCTTGACCCCCTTGTCCGCGAGCGCGGCGAAGTCGACGAAGGAGTCCGGGACGAGCGCTCGCTCCGGGTTTAGGGGGTCGACGTCCATCCCCCAGTCGAGGTCGCGCTCGCCGTCCCACTGCCCCTGCTTGGCCCGGCGGTAGAGCTCGCGCATCTCCGGGTTGTCGGCCGGGTAGGTCCAGTCAAAGTGGGCGCTGTGGGTCGCCGGCATCTTGCTCGGGACCCCCTGCTTGCCGCGCTTGAGGATCAAGCCGCGCAGCCCCGCCGGCCCGAGCGAGCGGAGCACCCGCGGGTCGCGGATCTCGGCGAGCACCTCGACCGCCTCGAAGTAGGCGTCGACCTGCTCGCGCATGCGACGAGGGAGGAGGTTGGTGAGTTTGGCGAGATCCATGGCAGCGGCTCCTTGGTGGCGATCGGCGATCGGTGATCGGCGATCGGCGGTCAGCGACAGTCAGCGACGAAGAGGGAGAGGACAGAGGCAGATGACAGAGGCAGATGACAGAGAGACAAGCAGGAGAAGACGGAGAGGCAGGACGAGGAGGCCCGGCGCGGGCTCCTCAGTCGAGCGCAGAGAAGAAGTTGCGCACCCGGGTCAGGTGGTAGCGGGCGAGGAAGACGTTGATCAGCGGCAGCGCCCGCTCGACCAGGCTCGCGGCCTCGGCCGGCGGCAGGTGGGACAGGCGCGGGACGATCATCGACACCTCCTGCTCCAGGAGGGAGCCTATCGCCTCCTCGTAGAGCGCGAGGTCGGCGACCTCAAAGCCGAGCTCGCGGCTGAGGCCTGCGCTGCGCAGCCCGCCCCACAGCTCGATCATCCAGGCGTCCTGCGAGGCGACCCGGAGCTCGCCGTCGACCTTCATCGTCGTCAGGAGGCCGAGCTTGTCGAGCGCGAGGAGCTCGTCCTTGCTGAGCCCGTGGGCCGCGAGGAGCTCCGCCGCGGCGACGGTCTGCCGATCGCCTCCGCCGAGGACCGCCTCCAGGTGCGGCCGGACGTCCGCGAGGAGGCTGCGCTGCTCCGGCGTGAAGCTCTCGTCGCGGCCGTCAAACATCGCCTTGATCGCCTTCAGCGGGAGGAATCGCTCCTGCTGCAGCTTGCGGATCAGGCGGATCCGATCGAGGTGCTCGGGCCCGTAGTAGGCCATGTTGCGCCCGGTCTTGAACCCCTCCGGGACCAGGCCCTGCTGGATGTAGAAGTGGATCGCCTGCCGATCGAGACCTGTCTCATCACACAGATCACGCATCTTGTAGGGATAGCGCTCGCGATCGACGCTCGCGGGCTTGGTCGCTTGCCCGCCCATCATCCGACCTCGATCGAGCAGGGGCCGAGCGGGGCGCCGCAGCAGGTCAGGGCGAAGCCCTGCGCCCGCTCCTCCGCCGTCAGGCAATTGGGCTCGTCCATCACCACCTCGCCCTCGAGCACCCGGACTCGGCAGGCGCCACAGCCCCCGACCGCGCAGGAGAAGGGGAGCTCCTGGCCCGCGGCCGTCGCCGCCTCCAGGAGGGTCGCGCCGGCCTGGACGATCACGACCGCGCTCGGGGCATCGGGTCGGTCCCTGCGGCGGATCGTCACCGGAGCCGCGACCTCGCCGCGGGTCGGCGTCGCAGCGCGGCGCTGCGGCGCCGAGAAGCGCTCCTCGTGCAGGCGCTCGGGGCCGACGCCCAGCTCGACGAGGAGCTCGCGGGCGGCGGCCAGCATCGGCTCTGGGCCGCAGACATACCAGCCGTCGACCTCGTCGTGCGGCCACGGCAGCGCCGCGATCTCCGGGGCCAGGCCCTGGCGATCGAGGCGACCGACGCCGCCGCCCCAGCCGGGCTCGGCGCTCTCGACGACATGGCGGAGGTGGAGGCGACCGGGGTGGGCCTTCGCCAGCGCGGTCAGCCCGTCGCGGAAGATGATCGACTCTGGGGCTCGGTTGCCGTAGATCAGCGCCAGCTCCGAACCTGGCTCAGCGACCAGGAGGGTCCGGATCATCGACATCAGCGGCGTGATCCCGGAGCCGCCGCCGACGAGGACCAGGCGGCGGGTCGCCTCGGGCTGCGGCGCCAGGGTGAAGGCGCCGGCGGGGCCCAGGATCCGGAGGCTGTCACCGACCGCGGCGCTCTGGCTCAGGTAGGTCGAGGCCCGCCCCCCCTCGACCCGCTTGCAGGTCAGCGCCAGACGATCCGGCTCGAGCGCAGAGCTCGAGGCGGAGTACGCCCGCCGGACCTCCTCGACGCCGCCTTCGCCGTCCTCCAAGCTCAAGACGACCGTGAAGAAGGCGCCCGGGGCGAAGTCAAAGGACGCCCCTGTAGGGTCGCGGAGGAGCAGGGTGACGGCGTCGGCGGTCTCCTGGATCCGCTCGGCGACGACGACCTGACGGCCGCCGAGGCCCACCCTGAGCGCGGGCTCCACCCCCTCCGCGGGGGTGCTCTCGTAGGCCTCCCCCCGCGGGCGTCGATCCAGGACCGGGCTCGGGCGGCGACCACGAAACCCGTCGACGACCATCCGCAGGTCCCGGCGAACCTGGCCGAGGGTGTCGCGGAGGCGTCGATCGGTGGGCTGAAGGCGGAGGAGCGGCACGGGGATGAGAGTGTTGGACCGACCGTAAAGTGTCAAGCGTTGGTTTACACATTTTCATGGGCGAATGTGCGCGCGGAATGGGCGCAGGAGCACGCTCTCCTCCCTGCCTGAAGAGACACCTGGTCGCGGTCGACGGTCGACATCACCCGGAGGTGACCGGAGGCGTACACTTGCGGGCACCCGAGCCGAGACCCAGCCGATGCGACCGACAAAGGCAGCGCCGCCCCCCCGCCGCCGATCCCTCGGGATGTTCGTCGTCGGCGCTGCGATGGCAGCGCTCGCGGCTCCGACGCTCGCATGCGAGGCCGAGGACGATCCGCTCGCGCGCGAGGTCCCGACCAGCGGACGTTCATCGCCGGTCTTCGCAGAGCTCGACATCGCCGCCCGCCAGCTCGTGAAGTGGCGCTGCGTCGGCGCCGGCGTCCTCGCGGTCTCCTACCGCGGGCATCGGGTCTACAGCCGCGGCTTCGGCAAGCTGCGGGGCTCGGCGACCCCGAGCGAGTACCGCCCAGGCGCGAGCGATCGCTGCCGCGATGAGTGGGATCCGGAGGCGCCTGTCACCCCTCCGGAGACGCCGATGCGGATCGGCAGCGTGACCAAGGGGGTCGTCGCGGCGATCGTCCGACCCTTGGTCGCCGCCCGGATCGGCGAGCGGGCCCCCGGCGCCTACGACAACGAGTTCGACGCGCCGCTCCTCGATCCCACGCTCGATCTGCTCCCGGCCTCCCTGCGCCGCTACTTCCACCACCCCGACGACTGCCCCGACGAGCTCGCTCACACCTGCACCCCGCCGCCGCTCGCCAGCCCCGGCGATGCTCCCCCCCCGGAGGTCTCGGCGCTCTGCGATCCCAGCGTCGGCGCCGACCGGCGCTGGCCCGCCGTCACCGTCGGTCACCTGCTCACCCATCGCTCCGGCCTCGCCCGCTCCAACGCCCAATGGGACGAGGTGATCCCCGAGCGCTTCGCCGAGGTCCGCGGCTACAGCGGACGGACAGACCTAGAGGAGGCCCACGAGCTCAGCCGTGAGGCCTTCGGCGCCGAGCCGATCGAGCGCGCCCGGAGCCTGACCGCGCGGGCGCTCGGGGTCGAGAGCGACGCGGTCTACTTCATCGGCCACCACGACCAGCGCGACCTCATGCCGGTGGACCAGCAGCTCAAGGTGCTCGCCGGGCGTTGCCTCAAGCGCTGGCCGGGGGCTGGCGTCGCCTACTCCAACACCGGCCACGCGCTCCTCGGTCGGGTCATCGACCACCTCTGGGCCGAGGCCCACGGCGGCGACCCGAGCTACTCCTTCGCCGGCCGCCCGGGGCACCCCGAGGAGCACGCGCGCTCAACCCTCGCCCGGCTCATCCGCGACGAGCTCAAGGTCGATGGGGGCGTCGAGAGCCGGCACGGGCTCTACGGCCATCAATGGTACTTCCCGCAGGGCAGCGCCGCCGAGGAGCCCGGCGAGCCCGAATTCCGGCGCTGGGAGAACGGCACCTACACCCCCCGCTGGGCGCCTAATTACCACTTCTACTGCGTCTGGCGCGGCGATCGCTGCGACTCTTCGAGCTGGGCTGTCGAGACCCTTCGCTGGCGCTGGGACCTGGTCCAGGGGTCCGTGCCGCACTGGGCGGGGATGAACAGCGACCACTACGCCTCGGGCGGGCTCGTCGGCGAGGCGTCGATGATGCTCGAGCTCGTCAATCGCTTCCAGATCGGCCGCGGCGTCGCCTCCGGGACCCGGCGCAGCGGTTGGCGCAGCGGCACCAGCCACGCCGGATCGATCACCGGCGGCCGCGCCTTCCTCGGCCGCCACGGCGGCGTGAGCAACGAGATCAAGCTGCCGCCGCTCGACGCCGAAGGTCGGATCACCGACGACTTCGTCAACCTCGAGGAGCGCACCGTCAAGCCCGAGCGCGGCGTCGCCTTCTTCTTCGCGGTCAACCAACAGGACGACGCACGCTGCGGGGCCGAGTGCGAGGAGGCCTACGCGGCGATCGAAGACGTGCTCCGCTACACCCTGACCCGGATCGACTGGGACGATGTCCGCCACCTCATCGACAGCCGGCGCCGCCGCGTCGTCGGCCTGACGAGCGGCCCGCAAGAGCGCCCCATCGCCTGGTACGCCGACGGCTCTGTCGGACTCAGCGACGCCTGGGCCGGTATCGGCGACCTCCCGCGGGTCGCCAGCTTCCAGCTCCCGAGCACCCGGATAGGCGACGACGTCCTCGGCATCACCCTCGCCGCCGACGGCACGTTCATCGCCCTCTTCAGCGACGGCCGGGCGAGCCTCGGCGCTCTCGAGACCTCCGCGGGCGAGCTCTTGCCGCGCCTGCACGACGCCCGCCCGCGACGCTTTGTTCTCCCCGCGGGCCTCGACCCGTCGATGATCGTCGCGGTCGCCGCGGACCTCGACGGTCGTCTCGTCACCTGGCTTCACGACCAGCAGTGGCTGCGGGGTGATCTCGACGATCTGGCGGCCGACGAGCGCGGGACCTACCGCGTGCCCCCCGAGCGCTCCCCGGAGGAGCTCGCCGACGCGACCTTCGACGGCGAGGGCCGGGTGCGGGCGTTCTTCGACGACGGCTCGATCGCGGTCGGGTCGCCTGGGGATCTCGGCGAGCTCATCGTTCACGCCCCTGTGGCGGGGGTGATGGCCGCAGACGGGGCGCTGGTGGTGCTCCACCGCAACGGCTACCTCCGGGCGCTGCGCCCCGAGAGCCTCCGCGAAGCTCCCCTGGGAGCCGGCTGGCTCGCCCTCGAGACCCCTCCCGAGCCGAACGCGTCGCACACCCCCGCTGTCGGTCCCGAGGACGTCGTCGCGATCGCGAGCGACGGGGCCGTCACCCGCGTCTGGCTCCGGGGCGGCCGCGGACAGCGGGGCGAAGTCCGCCTCCTCGCCGACGAAGAGCGGGCGCTGGGGCTGGTCGACGGCGATCTCTACGCGGAGATCTTCACCTGGCAGGGCGACGACGCGGCGATCATCGACGTCGCCTACAGCGGCGATCAAGCGCTGGCGTGGCGCCGCGACGGCACGCTCGTCGACGTGTCCGAGCAGGACCTCCGCGGCGACAACCCCCGCCCCTTCTCGCTCCCGCCAGACCGGTCGCTGGAGGAGCTCGTCGGCGTGACGATCGTCGACGGGATCACCTACGCCCGCTACAGCGACGGTCTGTGGAGCCGCGGCAGCGCCGAGGCGCTCGGCTCTCTCGATCCGTAGCAGGCTCTGCGAGGGCCCCACGGACGGGCTCGGCGGGTGCGACACGACGTCGGCGCCGGGCCCCGCATCTCTCGCCGCCGGAGCTACACACCCGCGGGCCTGCGCCAACCGGTCGTCGCCGCGTAGATCAGGCTGTCCGCGAAGCCCGTGTGGGTCATCCAGTTGTTCACGAGGCGCCCCTCGCAGCGGAAGCCCGCCGCCTCGAACGCGCGGACGCAGCCGTGATTGTCCGGGTCGATGTCCGCGAACACTCGCCCGAGCTTGAGCACCCCCAGGCCGTACTCTGTAACGGCGATGATCGACCGGCGGGCGTACCCCCGACCTTGGGCGCTCGGGACGACCTGCACGCCCACCTCCATCACCCCTTCGCGCCTGGCGATGAGCGTGATCCGTCCCCGGGCCTCGCCGTCGTCGCCAGTGATCGCCCACTGCGGCGAGTCTGGGTGCTCGCTCCAGGCCGCGATCTTCGCCCGTGTCTCCTCTGCGGAGGCCATCGGCGCCTCGAGCATGTATTTCATCTGCTCGGCATCGCCGAAGATCGCGTGCAAGGCCGCGAGGTCGCGCTCGACCTCCAGCGGTCGGAGCGTCACGTCTCCGTGGGTGAGGCTCGGACTCGCCATCTCCGCATCCTAGCCCTGAAACTAGCGCGGACGGTAGGAGTCCGCGAAAAACCGCGAAAAACCGCAGGTAACGCGGATTGCTCACGCCGACTGGATGATCGTGGGTGAGCGCTCACCCACAGGGATGGAGGTCGAAGCGCGAACCCCGTGTCACTGACGGTTCTACGCGGGTTATCGAGGACGCCTACCATCAGCGCCTATTTCAGGCCTAGCCGCTCGCGCACCTCCGTCGCCGCCCTTCTAGGCCTCGACGAAACGCCGCTGTGCTGCCCTGTGTCGAGCACTGTGTCGAGCACTGTCGGGCACTGCCGGACACTACTCGGCAGTCCTGTGAGTCTCGACATCGCCGAGGGACCGTCGGCGCCGCCCTCAAACCACGACAATGGGGAGGCCGAGCCCTTCGCTCATCGCCTCCCCTGGATCTGTCGATGGTGCGCGGACGACCCGGGACACCTCGACCCATGCCTCGAGGGTCGTCGATCCCGCAGGATCGCGACGCCCCTAGTTCGCGGTCGCCGAGCCCTTGACGAGCCCGTAGACCTGCTTGGCGATGTCCTCGGTGTAGGCCTCGTTCGGGGTCGACATCATCGCGTCGAGCGGCTTGGTGTCGTTGACGCTGTACACGGCGCCGTCCTTCTCGATGAAGAAGTAGAAGTGCGACTCGGGGGCGTACTTGTGGCCGTTGTCCTCGTCGTTCATCTGGTAGGTGAAGACGAAGCCGTTCTCCTCGTCGATGATCTTCTTGCCGTCCTTGTAGGACGAGTCGCCGATCGACGAGGCGTCACCCCACTCGACCGCCTCCTTGAGGCTGCCGACCGCGAGGTTGCCGACCGTGATCATGTAGAAGGGCGCGAGCTTGATGTCGACGCCGCCGTTGCCGTTCTTCTCGAAGGTCGCGTCCTTGGGCGCCTTGATCGTGACGTTGATCATCGGCGAGACCTCCTTGAGGTCCTTCTCGACCCAGTCAGCCTCGTTGATGGTGAGCGTCGGAACTTCGACCTTCGGCGCCTCTGCCTCTGCCTCGCCAGCCTTGTCGCCAGCCTCGGCACCCTCGGCGGCGGGCTTTGCCTTGTCGCCGTCGGCGGCGGGCTCTGACTTGCCGCAGGCGGACGCCATCGCCAAGGACAGAATCGCAATTGCCGTGATTTGTGTGGCCTTCATGGGCGCTCCTATAGCACACAGCTCGGATCCGCTGCGCTCCAAGAGAGAGCCGCGTAGCGCTGCTCAATGCCCACATTTCTTGCTATTGCCCGACGAACCTGGGGGGCCGACGGGAGGGCCCTGAAAATTATGCACAAGTCCGGCTTGAAGCCCGTTATCTGGTCCAGAACGTGCGTTCTAGGCGGGCGCAGAGGCTGGCAGACTGGGCCGATGAACCGAGTTGAGAACGCAGTTTCCGGCGGCGACGATGAACGACCGTCAACACGCCTCCGATGAACGGCGATCTCATATACCCTTTTTTCAATCTCATCGTTCTTTTGGAACTCCGCAGGAATGTCTCTCAAGCACCCTCTCGGGTAATATTCATAGGATTTATGGGGACTCCTGCCTCCCCTGGTTTTTCCTAACGTTCCTCATGCAAAACGTCGCGGTGGTGCAGATCCAGGAGCCGCGATCGACGCATCGCCATCCGGTTCTGAGACGATCGATCTCAGGACTCGCGGCGAGGTGGTGGCGTCATACCGGCTCCAGCCCCACGGTTTGCGAACGAGAGAGCTCGCCGATGCAAGCGACGGCGAGCTCTCTGCTCCGCGGCCACAGGTGGCCGGGCTCTTAGGCGTCAAAGACGATGACGACCCGGCGCTGCGGCTGTGGTCGCGGCGGCGACCGGCGGACTCGGTAGGTCGGAGGCGATGCGGCGTAGTGAACCGGGCCCCCCCGGGGGTTCCGCGGCGCCCGCGAGCTCCGCTGGGGGCCTCGCTGGGCCCGAGGTCCGCGGCGCTGCTCGGCGCTCAGCTTCTTCAGGCGCAGGCCCTCGCGCCAACGACGGTACCAGCCGGGCTTGCCCTCAGCTCGCGGCGGCCGCTCCTCGCCGCCGCCACCGTCGCCAAAGCCGAAGAAGGAGCGGACCTGGCGGGCCTCTGCGCCCGCCGCGAAGTAGACGAAGGCGCCGATCAGCATCAGGAGGGGCCGCGTGAAGAGGCCGATCACCATCATCGCCATCCCGGCGATACGGCCGACCTTGGCCGCGATCTCGGTCGCCCGGCGGTAGCCGAGCCGTCGCGAGAGCGCCGCGCGGAAGATCCGACCGCCGTCCATCGGGAACGCCGGCAGCATGTTGAAGGCGGCGATCATCAGGTTCGCCCAGGCGAGCGCGCCGATGAAGGTCGTCGGGCTCCAGTCACCGGTCAGCGACGCGAGGGCGAAGAAGATCCCCGCGAGGGCGAAGGAGACGGCGGGGCCGGCGAGGGCCACCCACAGCTCGGTCTGCGGCGGCATCATCCCGCCCTCGAGCTGGGCGACCCCGCCGAGCGGCGAGAGCGTGATCCGCCGGGTCTTGATCCCGTAGCGCCGCGCCGTCAGGGCGTGGCCGAGCTCGTGGAGGAACACCGAGGCGAAGACCGCCAAGAGGAACGCGACCGAGATCAAACCCGCGAGCAGCGTGCCCCCCTGTGAGATCGCGCTGAACGCCGCCCATCCCACGATCAGCAGGAACGTCGCGTGGACGCGCGTGTCGATCCCACAGATCCGCCCCAGACTCCATGACCAACCCTTCATAGTCCCTGAACATGGGGCCTCTCCGGCGGCGGTCAACCGGGGCCCTCCCAGGTCATCACCGGCCGCAGGAGCGCCTCTTCGCGATCGAGCGGCGTATTGGCCGCCGCGCCGCCGACCGCGGCCTTCACCCAGTCGCCGTACATCGGGTTCGGGAGCATCACCCAGCGGGTGCCCCACCAGTCGCCGTGATGCTCGACGACCGCGCCTCGCTGGTCCATCGACCCGTCGCTAGAGTCGGTGAAGTCGCCGAGGTTGTCCCCCACGAGCATGATGATCCGATAGCGCTCCGCCACGGCGGCCCGGCGAGTCCCCTTCGCCGATCCCCACTCGGGCCGCTCGTTCTTCAGGAGGACGACATCCACGGCGCCGTCGCCCATCGGAAAGCCGTGGGCCGCGAGGTTGTCCCGGGTCGCCGCCTCGCCACTGACGTCGCGGTTGCTGACGTAGAAGACCGTGACCCCCTTGGAGGCCGCGTACTTGGTGAAGTCGACGGCGCCTGGGATCGCCCGGGCCTTCCTCGCCTCGACCCAGGCCCCCCAGCTCACGGGCTCAAAGCTGCCGCCGACCTGCGCGAGCCAGGCCTGGTAGGGGGAGTTGTCGAGCACCGTCTCGTCGACGTCGAGGATGACCGCCGGGGGCAGATCGCGGACGTCCCCCGCCTGCTCTGGGGCGGCGCTCCACATGCCGTCGGCGAGCGCAACGTCGAGGTTGACCTTGGCCGTCGCGTAGGCCTGGAGCGCCGCCGCCCGGTACTCCGCGGCGGTCGCGTTAAAGACGGTCGCCAGCAGGCCGGTGCGAGAGATCGCGTCCGGCTCCGCCGAGGCGGCCTCTTCACAGCGCTCGCCGGCGACCTCGGGGTGCTCAGTCTCGGTCGGCGTGTCACAGGCGAAGCCCGCGACCAGGGCGACGAGGGCGAGGGACCGGAGGTGGAGGCGGAGGTGGATACGCGCGACACCGAACATGGACCGGAGACTAAACCACCCGCCCCCGCGACGGGAGCCCCTGGGCCCTGACCGGATCGCGGAGCGCTGCCGGCGGCCCGACGCCGCAGGTGCCCGAGGTGCCCGACTCACAGCCGGGGCCGAGCTCCCGCGTGCGCCGCCAAACCTCCACGAAGGCCCGGTACAGGGGGGGGGCGTCGAGCTCACGGACCGACGACATCGGCGAGCACAGGGGGCCTTCGCCGCAGCCGGCGGCGCTCAGGGCATGAACTTCACCTTCCGGATCTTCAGCGCGACGTTGACGAAGGTCCCCTTGTCGGCCGAGCCCGCATCGCCGACGCAGACCTGCCAGGTCCCCGGCGCCGACTCACCGGCGAGATCGCTGAGGCTCCCCGGCAGGGCCTTGCCGCTGTTCGGCTCGTACTCACAGCGACCGTCGTCCTTGCAGGCGACGCCCGCGTTGTTGAGGTTGTTGCCGTCGCCGAGCGTCTCGGCGCTGTAGGGGCCGTCCATCGCGAAGGTGATCGGCGCCCCCGCCTCGAGGTCCGAGCCCTCGACCGAGATCCCGCCGCCGTCGTCCGCGATCTCGAAGAAGCCAGCCCGGGAGAGCACGGTGATCACCGACCCCTCGGGGCTGTAGAGCTTGATCACGAGGTCGCCGAGCCACGGGTGATCGATGCCGACCTTGAGCTCGACCTCGTCGACGAAGTTGACGCCGTTGTCGGTGACCTCGAGCGACGTGCAGATCATCGACCCCTTGGTCCCGTTGTAGGCGTCGTCGGGGATCGCCAGGTTGAGCCCGTTGCTGTCGACGGTCATCGACTCGTTGTTGCCCGGACACTCGTTCGGATGATCGCCGACGATCTCCTCGCACATCGGCCCCAAGACCCCGAGGATCGCCAGCTGATCGCCGTCGGGGATCCCTGCGGCGTCCATCGCCGTGACCATGTCCTGGAGCACCTGGGTGAAGTCCAGCATCGTGATCAGACTGTCGTCTTTGCTGTCCTGGAGGCCCGCGTGCGAGCTCAGCATGTCGGCGCAGGGGGTGTCGGCCGAGACCCCCTCGTCGACGCCCGCGCCCGGCGAGTCGACCTCCATCGTGTACTGCACGGGCCCGTCGATGCTGCCGAGCTGGCGGGTGAAGCAGGTGGCGAGGCGGACAAAGTCAGCGCCGGTGAAGAAGCCGTTGACCATCTCGTCGCCGCCGACGACGTTGAGGAAGCTCATCTCGACGTCAGGGCCGCCGATGAGCTCCTTGATCGCGGGCTTGCGTCCGAGGCGCTGATAGATCGTCTGGACTCCGTCGGGGTCCTCGACGATGTCCGCCTCCATCGCCGCGAGCGCCTCCATGATCGTCGCCTTGTCCCCGTCGGTGACCTCCGGGTTCGCCTTTTGGTGGTCGTCGAGCGCCAAGCTGTAGTCCTCGGCGAGGTCGGCGAAGTCGACGCTGCTGACCCCCATCCCGCTGTGGGCCGCGGCCATGCTCTTGCAGGCGTAGACCACGCCGGGGCAGCCGATCGCCTCACCGACCTGGTCCGTCAGACAGGAGATGAGGTTGTCGCCGCTGACCGGGGTGTTGAGGAAATAGGCGTTGATCCGCTCGTCGAGGAGCACCTTGCCGAGGAGGCCGGTGTGGAGGGCGGAGAGCCCCTCCTCGCCGCCGAGGCGGTCGCACATGGTCGGCTCGACGCCGGTCGTCTCGGTCGTCCCCTCGCTGTCGCTCTCGCTGTCGGTGGGGCTCTCCGTCGTCGTCGCCGTCGGGCTCTCCGTCGTCCCGGTCGACGTGTCCTCTCCGGTCGTGCTGCTCGAGGCGTCGACCGTCGAGGTGCTCTCGTCGCCGGTGCTCGTGCTCTCGCTCTCGCCCGCGGTGGCGCCGACGTCATCACCGGCGCAGGCGGCGAAAAGGCATAGGCCGAGGGCCCCGACGAGCGCGCTATATGGTCTCTGGAACATCACAGAACTCCGTACCTAAGGATCATCGGGCCGCGAGGACCCGTGCCCAAAGTGTCTCCTCAACGGCGCTCTATTCCTACTAAAGACGGTGGCGTGGGGTCGCTCGCGCGCCGGCTGAGCGCCGGCGCAGGTCGGGCCCGGGGCCTGCCCCAGCGGCCTGTCCCAGCGGCCTGTCCCAGCGGCCTGTCCCAGCGGCCTGTCCCAGCGGCCGTTTACGGGCGACCTGTCCCCGGGGCCGTTTACGGGCGGCCTGTCCCAGCGGCCGTTTCCGGGCGGCCCGCCGGCCGTGATCGGCACCGCTCACGGCGCGCGCCTGGCAGCCCGCGGAGGTGCCCCCCCCTGCTCGCGCTTGCCCTCGCCTCTGCCCCACCTCCACGACAACGTGCACAACGACCCAGCGCCGCGGCGCGTCGTCGCACCCGAGGGGACAGCTGGCGACGCGAGAGCCTTGCGATGCGCCGCTAGGCCTAAAGTAAGCGCTGGCGTGAAACCGCCCCCCAGTTCCGTGTAGAAGTGCGCTCACGCGGACTTTTGCCGCCCTAGTGCTCGGGCGCGGGTGAAGGCTCACCTCCTGCTTGACGACGGGCGGAGCTCGGAGGCTGAAGGCGGGCGGGCGAGGGGCGACGAGGCGGGTCCCTCGCGGACGCGGGTCCCCCCATGCCACGTGCTCGCCACGGGTGAGGCTGAGGTGCTTGAAGAGACAGGGTACGCGTGTCTCCGCGCGAGGCACGGGTCCTCCCGCTGCGTCCCACCCGTCGCCCCTCGCTCGCCCGAGCGAGTCTGTCGGGGCTCCGCTGGACGCTCGGCGATCGTCTCGATCGAGAGAGTGACCCTTGGTACAGATCATATGAAGTCGGGAGCAGATCTGTAGGCGCTCCGCTTGCGGGGACGTGGATCGCTTGCTCCCGTAGGTCTTCGCTCGATATGTGCTCGTCGAGACTCTCGACGATGATGAGCAACGCGCATCGTCGGCCGAACTTCGGTCCGTACCGAAGCCCAAGCGAGCGTGAGCCTCCGAGGTCCCAGTGAGAACACCGAGCGGGACAACTCGCGCGAGTCATCTCAAGGCCGAACCTCGACGAGAACGGAGCCCACAGGCAAGCGCTCGACCGAAGTGCAAGAGCTTCGAGCCTCCGCCGGTAGAGTTGGTCGTCGACCCGGCTCCTGTGACACCCTTCGCTGGGCTCATGCTCGCGGCTCGCTCGCTCGCCTCAAGCTCCGGCGCTCGGAAAACGGCCGCGTGAAGGTCTTCGAGAACAAGCGCGGCTACGACGAAGCGATGCATGTCCTGAGCCACGTCTACAACCTCTTCCTCGGCGGCAGCTTTGTGCTCGGTGTTCTCACAGGCGTTTCGGAGGCTCTCGATGGCTCTGGCTTCGGTACCGACCGAAGTTCGACCGGCGATGCGCGTTGTCGCTCATCAGGAGCGCGAGAGACTCGACGAGCATGTGTCGAGAGAAGGTCTGCAACCACGAGTCCTCTACGCACCCGGTAGCGGAGCCCAGGAAGACTTGCTCGGGCGAGCGAGGGGCGACGGATGGGACGCAGCGGGAGGACCCGTGCCTCGCGCGGAGACACGCGTACCCTGTCTCTTCAAGCAGACCAGCCTATCCCGTGGCGAGCACGTGGCATGGGAGGACCCGCGTCCGCGAGGGACCCGCCTCGTCGCCCCTCGCCCGCCCGCCTTCAGCCCCCAAGCTCCGCCCCTCGCCAAGCACGAGGTGAGCGCTCACCCACACGAATGCAGCCGAAGCGCAAAACCCGTGTCACTGACGATTCTACGCGGGTTGTCTAGGACGCCTCACAGCAGCGCTTATTTCAGGGCTAGGGGCCCGCGGCAGAGGTCCCGCGCGCTCTCGCTTGCCCTCGCCGACCCTCGTGGCTCCGGCGAGGCCTGCGGTACAGCCCGGTACTACAGCCCGGTGCTACAGCCCGGTGCTACAGCCCGGTGCTACAGCCCGGTGCTACAGCCCGGTGCTACAGACCAGTTCAGCGGCGTTTCGTCGAGGGCACGAGGGCCGACGAGCGCTGCGCGAGAGCTCGCGGGACTTTCACCACAGCCTGCTAGGCTAGGCGCGGCTTGCGTTGTCGGCGATCGCCCGGACCAGCTCCGGCCAGAGCGCCCGGGGAACGTCGTGGCCCATGCCGTCGAACACCTCGAGGCGAGCGCCCTCGATCGCGGCCGCGGTCGCCCTCCCGCCAGCGGGCGGGATCAAGCTGTCGGCCGCCCCGTGGAGAACCACCGTCGGCACGCGGACCTTGGCCAGGGCCCGCGTCCGCGGCCGGGCCGTGACGACCGCGGCGAACTGACGGATGAACCCTGGCCAATAGTTCGAGCGATCGTAGGCGAGCGCGACGCGATCCCGAAGCCATGTCTCATCCGCCAGGTGACCTGTGCCGACCACCTGCATCAGCCGGACCGCGTGCTCGACACGGCCGCGACGCCCGGGGGCGGGCCTGGAGAGGAGCGCCTTGAGGGCCCGTGGGGTCGGGGTCGAGCAGCGCCGCTCGCCGGTCGTCGAGCTCCAGGAGCAGAGCGAGAGCAGCCGCTCGGGCGCCTTGATCGCCATCATCTGGGCGATCATCCCCCCCATCGACACGCCGACCACGTGCGCTCGCTCGATCCCCATCGCGTCGAGCAGGCCGAGGGTGTCGTCGGCCATCTCCGCGAGGCCGTAGGGCACCTGAAAGCGCATGCCGATCCCGCCGCGGAGGAGCAGGCGGAGCACCGGCGGCACGCCGTGCTCGTCGAGCTTGGTCGACAGGCCGATGTCGCGGTTGTCGAAGCGGATCACGCGAAAGCCCTCGGCGGCGAGGGCCTCGCAGAACTCCTCGTGCCAGTAGATCATTTGGCAACCCAGGCCCATGATCAGCAGCAGCGGCGGGTCGCCCTCGCGGCCGAAGGTCTCGACCTCGAGCATGAGCCCGTTGCTGGCGAGCCTAGCCAAGGGCCCCCGATCGCGACCTCTGCGATCTCCGCGACGGGAGCGTGACGGCTCCCCTTCGCCGCGGACACAGCCGCGCGGGCCCGGTGCAGCAGCGCGTCGCGAGTGCACACAGGAGCTCCACAACGGCCCCCTAGCAGCGGTATAGAAGGCCGAAGCCCTCGATCTCGATCCGGTCGCCGATCCTCAGGAGGTGGCGATCGGTGAGCAGCTCTCCGTTGACGCGGGTGCCGTTGACGGAGCCGAGGTCCTTGACCCACCACCCCTCGTCATCGCGGCTCACCTCGGCGTGACGGCGGGAGACCCCGTCGAGGTCGAGGACAACGTCCCCCTTCGGCGAGCGACCGATCACCATGACGTCACCGCTGAGGCGAATCTCGCGGACATCGTCGGCAGGCTCAGGGGCGCTGAGCTGGAAGAAGGGCTCGAGCTTGTCGTCCATTCCTCCGTCAATCTGCGGCACCTGCGGGCGCCTTGTCAAAGGACCGCACCTGCGCAGCGCAGGCGCGCCCGCCCGCCCCCCCCGCGCCCCGGCTCGCGCGACGGAGGATCTCGGGATGGACCGACAGCGACGCGGCATTTCGACCGTTCGGGGCCGGCGAGGCGCGACACCGCCGATACGTCGACGAGCCGTGGTCGACGCAGAGGTCGACGCAGAGGTCAATGCAGAGGTCTTCGACTCCCCCCTCGACCCGCGCCGTCGAACTCGCGCCATCGCATCCGCGCCATCGCATCCGCGCCACCGCCTCGCGCCGTCGCGCTATCCTAGGCCGTGGTCCGGGCGCAGCAGCGCAAGAGCGCCCCTCGGCGGAGCGTCGCGATCGACTCCGACTCGGTCCTGATGGCGGTCAGCGAGCTGGTCCGCCGCGAGGTCGACCTCGACACGCTCCTGGTCAAGGTGATCGACGCGGTCACGGCGGCGATGAACGCCGATCGCGGGACCATCTTCCTCCTCGACCGACCCCGCGGCGAGCTCTTCTCGAAGGCCGGCCACTATCCGGAGGTCCGCGAGATCCGCCTCGCGATCGGCCAGGGGATCGCCGGCCACGTCGCCCGCAGCGGCGAGACGATCATCCTCGCCCGCGGCGAGGAGGACGGGCGGCTCCACCGCGCGGTCGACCGCGAGACCGGCTACGCCACCCAGAGCGTGCTCTGCGTGCCGGTCAAGGATCGCGGGGGCGAGACCTTCGGCGTCGTCCAGCTCCTCAACAAGCGCGGCGCCGACTTTGATGGGGGCGACGCCTCGCTCCTGCGGACGCTCGCGTCGCAGGTGGCGATGGTCATCGAGACGACCAGCCTCTACCGCCAGCTGCGGGCGCCGACCGCCGCCAAGCTCGAGTACCGCTACAACGGGATCGTCGGCCAGAGCCCGGCCATGCTCGAGGTCTACGGGGTCGTCGCCAAGGCGGCCTCGACCGACGCGACCGTCCTCTTGAGCGGCGAGACCGGCACAGGCAAGGGGGCGATCGCCCGGGCGATCCACTACAACAGCCCCCGCCGCCGCCAACCCTTGGTCGCGGTCGACTGCGCCTCGCTGCCGGCGACCCTGATCGAGAACGAGCTCTTCGGCCACGAGCGCGGGGCCTTCACCGGCGCCGACGCCCGCGCGGTCGGCAAGTTCGAGGCGGCCGACGGCGGCACGGTCTTCCTCGACGAGATCGGCGAGCTGCCGCTGGCGCTGCAGGGACGCCTGCTGAGGGTCCTCCAGGAGCGCTCGTTTGAGCGGGTCGGCGGCCGTCGAAAGGTCGAGGTCGACGTCCGGATCGTCGCCGCGACCCACTGTGACCTCGAGGACATGGTCGCCCGCCGGCTCTTCCGCGAGGATCTCTTCTATCGCCTGCGGGTGGTGGCGATCCGCCTGCCGCCGCTGCGAGAGCGCGGACCCTTTGACCTCGAGGCGCTCGCCAACCACTTCCTCGATCGCTACGCCCGGCGCCACCGCAAGCCCTTCAGGCCGCTCTCCGAGGCGGCGCTCGACCGCCTCCGCCACCACACCTGGCCGGGCAACATCCGCGAGCTGGAGAACTGCATCGAGAGCGCGGTGGTCCTCGCCGACGGCGAGTTCATCGACGAGCGCGACCTGCCCATGAGCGGTCCCAGGCCGAGCTCGACCGGCGACCGCTCGTCGACCCTCGCCGACCTGCGCTGGACCGAGATGGAGCGGCTCTACATCTCCGAGGTCCTGCGCGCCCATGACGGCAACCGCAGCCGCGCGGCGAAGGCGATGGGGATCGGTCGGACGACGCTGATCCGCAAGATCCGGACGTTGGCGATCGACATCCCCTCGGAGGGCTGAGAGCGGGCCGCGTGGATCTCTGGTGTTCCAAAGTAGAACACCTGTCCGTCGACACACTGTTTCACCTCGGAACACCCGCTCCTCAGCGATCCGCTGCGAGGCCTCTCCGCCGCTCCAGGGGGGTCCTCAGGGCTTGGCACGCGACGTGCTCTCTCCTCCTGGCGTGAAGAACCTCCAACCCCCGACCCCTCCATTCTCCTTCCACGACCTCGATCTCAGCGACGCCGAGTCGCGTGAGGCCGACGGCTGGCGTCGCGGTCGCCCGGTCGAAGACCCGGAGAAGATCAAGCGCTGGGGCTTCATCACCGCCAAGCCCTCCGAGTACCTGATCCACATGCGCCGCGGGAAGATCCGCCGACGCAGCACCGGTCAGGGCGCGGGCTGCTTCAAGTGGCCCTGGGACTCGGTCGCGATCATCCCGACCTCGATCAATCGCCTCCACTTCACCGCCGACCAGATCACCAAGGAAAAGATCGGCGTCGGCGTCACCGGCCTCGCGGTCTACCGGGTGGTCGAGCCGGAGCTGACCTTTCGCATGCTCAACTTCTCCTTCTCCGAGCGGGCCAGCGAGAAGCTCGCCGGGATCCTGCGGGAGATGTTCGTCGGCGCGGTCCGGCGTCACGTCGCCAACCTCAGCGTCGAGGACGTGATCGCCCACCGCAAAGAGGCGATCGCCGCTGAGCTCATGCGCGAGCTCTCGCCGGTGGTCAGCGGCCGCGGCCGCCCCGAGGACACGACCTCGGGGGGCTGGGGCGTGGTCCTCGACTCGGTCGAGGTCCAGGACGTCCGCGTGCTCTCCGAGGACGTCTTTCGCAACATGCAGGCGGTCTTCCGCAACGAGCTGGCGATGCGCGCCCGCGAGGCCGAGCTGAGCGCGGCGCAGGCGAGCGCGACCCGGGAGGCGAGCGCCTCGGAGGCGATCGAGTCCGCCAAGATCAGCGCCGAGGCGGCGATCCGAGAGATGCGCGCGGAGGCGGAGAGCCGGTCCACCGAGATCGAGATCGCCGAGGGGTCCAAGCGCGCTGGGCTGCGGGCGAAGGCCGCCGAGGAGGAGAGCCAGCGCGCCCACGCCCGACGCCTGGAGGCGCTCCGCGCCGACTCCGAGCTCGAGAGCAGCCGAGCCCGCCAGGAGGAGGCCGCCAAGCGAGAGGCGCTCGCCCGAGAGCTGCGCCTCGCCGAGGAGGCGCGCGCGCTGGTCGAGGCGCGCCACCAGACCGCGCTGCGCGAGGCGGAGCTGCGGGCGATCCTCGAGGTCCAGCGCTCCGAGGCAGAGTCCGCGCTCGCCGAGCGCCAGAGCGTCGCCGCATCCCTCCTGCGCGAGCGAGAGCTGGCTCTCGACAGGCTCGCCGGCGAGGTCCGTGCCGCCAGCGCCCGCCGTCAGCGCGAGGTCGACAACCTGATCTCGGATCAGCAGATCCGGATGACCCTCGCCCAGGAGTCGCTGCCGGCGCTGGCCGAGGCCTTCGCCCAGAACATCGGCGAGCTCCGCCTGACCCAGATCGGCGGCGACGCCAGCGACCCGGCGACGATGGTCACCCGCGGGATCGCCCAGGTCCTCGAGGTCGCGCGCTCCTTCGGCCTCAGCCTGCCGGCGCCCGTGAGCGTCTCCGCAGGCGGGGCGACCCCGGCGAGCGCAGAGACCGTCCCCCGGGAGAGGGCTGGGAGCGAGAGGGCGGAGACCGAGGACGCAGCGGCGAAGAGCGCAGCGGCAGATCGCCGCGAGACGCCGACCAGCGCCGGGGCCCACACCGCCGAGCCGACGCCGCTCGGGATCCCGAGCGACGACGACGAGCTCGCCTAGGGCCTCGGCGAGGAGACCCGCCTCAGCCTCCGCCGCCCCCTAGAACGTCGGCGGGAAGAGCTCCGCGTCGATCACCGGCGTCGACGGGACCTCGCCGACCAGCGCCCAGCCCTCGCCCGGCAGGCGGAGCTCGACGTCGACGTCCTTGATCGCCTCCGTGCAGCGGACGACGATCGCCTCGAAGGGGAGCTCTCCCGCCGGGAAAGAGGCGCTCGGCTCGTCGGGGGTCTTGTCGAACCAGGCGAAGCCGTGGACCTCGAGGAAGAGATCGTCCTCGTGCTCGCTGCCGACGTCGTCGCCGAGGAAGGCCCAGACCGCGTCCTCGACCACGTCGTCCGCCTCGCGCATCGCCACCTCGCCGCCCGGATGGCTGATCGTCCCGCTGTAGGTGACCATGAAATTAAACGTGTCGCTGAGCTCGGTGCCGCCGAGGCGGTCAAAGCCGGCGACGTCGCTTATCGAGAACTGGTTGTTCTGGGTCGGGTCTTTCCAGCCCAGGAGCTCGGCCCCGGCGACGACGTCGGTCGCGACCTGGTCCGGATGATCACCGTGGGCGAAGGCGAAGAGGGCCGGGTAGTCAAAGCCGCTCGCGCCCGAGTCACA
This sequence comes from Polyangia bacterium, assembly GCA_030424595.1. Classification (GTDB taxonomy): domain Bacteria; phylum Myxococcota_A; class Polyangia; order Nannocystales; family Nannocystaceae; genus JADJRG01. The sequence continues at coordinate 77,274 of JAUHWG010000015.1, read as the reverse complement.
GAAGGCCTCGTCGACCTCGCCGCCGACCTTAAAGACCCGGACCGTCGCCGTCAGGCCGCCGACCGGCGCCGGCCACTCGCCCTCGACGAACTCCTCGACCGCGCCCTCGCGGGTCGTCCGGAGGATCCGCGGATCACCCTCCAAGAGCTCGATGGTCCAGTCGTCCTTGCGCCCGTTGTCGGGGTGCACGTCCCAGCCCTGCGGTTGGATCACGGTGGAGTGGGCGGTCAACCCGTCGTCGTCGACCTTGAAGCCCCGCATCTCCCGGAGACGCGCCGGTCCGTAGGGGTTTCGCAGCTCCGACCAGAGCCGCTCCTCGCCGTCAAAGCGCAGCTCGTAGGCCCGCGTGATCCCGTCGCGGGTCTGCTCGCCGCTCCAGACCGTGCCGTCGAGCGAGGCGAGGAGCTCATCCGCAGCGTCGCTCCCGGTGGTCGTGCCATCCGTCGTGCCCTCCGTCGTGCCCTCCGTCGTCCCCTCTGTCGCTGCGTCGGTCGTCCCCTCCGAGGTCGTGCCCTCCGTCGCCGAGGCGTCGCTGTCCTCGGTGTCGCCCGTCGTCCCGCCGCCGGAGGTCTCGCCGGTCTCGGTCATCGACGCGTCGCCGGTGACCCCCGCGCTCTCGCTCTCGCTCGCGATCCCGTCGTCTCCGGCGCAGCCGCTGAGCCCGAGCCCGAGCACGCCCGCACCGAGGATGAGGCCGAGCCCCAGCGCCCCTCGACCGAGACGCCGAGCCCCAGCGGACGCGCTCGATCCTGAGCTTGCCCGGTGACCGGGCCTCCGCCTACGCCTACGCCGACCGAGGCCCAGGCCCAGGAGCGTCAGGAGACCCAAGCCTAGATCGCCGCCCTCCGCCGGAGCGTCCGCTCGGCAGCCGCAGCCGCTCTCGTCGCCGGCATCGTCGGCCCCCGCCGTCGTCGTCGCGGCGGTCTCACCCGCGGTCTCACCCGCGGTCTCACCCTCGGTCAGGGTGCCGCCCTCGCTCTCGCTGGTCGGCCCGCCGGTACCGTCGGTACCGTCGGTACCACCGCTCTCTGTCCCCGAGTCCGTAGAGCCGTCGCTGTCGCTCTCGCTCCCGGTCGTCGGCGGCGGCTCCGGCAGCCCCGGGACGATCACGTCCTCGCAGCTCGCCCCCTCGGCGTCGAGCTCGGGCGGATAGGAGCGGGAGACCGAGCCCACCTCGAGATCGAGGAGCTCCGCGAGGCTGATGATCGCGCAGGACATCAGCGTCGGCGCGTCGCTGAAGGCGCTCAGCGATCCGTCGTGACACTCGACCGGCGAGTCCTCGTCGACCACCGCCGGGTAGTCCATGTCTGCTGTGCGCACCGAGAGGGCCCCGCGGACGTCGACCCCGAGGGGGAAGATCGCCGACTCGAGGTAGTCGCAGGCGCCGGCCTGCATCCACGACGCCGAGTAGGAGGCGTCGAAGGAGGCGGGCCCGCCGACCCCGGGCTCATCGCCCGTCGGCAGGACGACGTGATGATTGGCGAGCGCCGCCGCGGCGATGTTGAAGGAGTGGCCGTAGAGCCCGCTCTCGTAGTAGTGGTCGAGAACGTCGCCGCCGAGATCCGGGTGGGCCGCGGCCGCGAGGCGGGCGTCGTACTCCATGTACACCCCGTCTTTCTTCTCGTCGATCTCGGCGACGAGCTGGTCGAGGTAGACCTGCGCCTCGGCGATGAACCCAGCGTAGATCGCGTCCTTGATCGGCTGGATGATCGGATCAAAGACCGCGGCGATGAGCCCCGCAAGATCGACGTCGATCCCCACCGACTGCATCAGCGTGTCGAGGTCGATGATCCAGTCGGGGACGACGGCGTAGACCAGGGTGTCGTAGTCGATCGTCGACAGCGACTCCGCCCAGGCGTCGAGGGGGGCGAAGGCCGCCTTGAGGTCGTCCTTGCTCAGGCCAAAGCCGTCCTCCATGTCCCCAGGCTCGGTGTTCAGGAGCCCGGAGATGTTGTTGACCGTCTCGAGATAGGCGATGTGGAACTCGAAGAGCTCGACCCGGAGCTCCTCGCTGATCTTGTCGAAGGCCGAGGGCAGCTCCTGGTTTTGCGCGTTGTAGCGGGGAGCCAAGAGGCCTGCGTAGGTGAAGTAGGTCGCGTAGAGGTTGGGACAGGTGAAGGCGCAGTCGGTCTCGTCGTCCTTGGTCCCGAGCTTGCCGTCGTCGCCGGGCTCGACCAGCAGCTCGGCGCCCTCCGGCGTGTTCGGGTCCTGCATCGCCTCGACGGCCGCGACCAGCTCCGCCCGCTTGTCCGTGATCAGCTGGTCGACCGCGCCGAGGTAGACCGGCGAGAGCACCAGGTGATCGGCGGCGGCGACGTCCATCGCCGCGACGATCGTCGGCAGCGACGCCCCCGGGTTCTCGGCGACGGTCGCCTCGTACTCCCCCAGGGCGTGGGCCGACATCGCCTGCCACAGCGGGCTCTCGACGTCGAGGTAGGAGCGGAGGACGAAGCCTATCGGGATCGAGTGGGCGAGCTTCGCGTCGGTGAAGGCCGCCGGGTCCTGGGCGTAGGCCGCGTTTTGGATCGCCGACTCGGCGAGGATGTGGCGGACGACGTTGTCGAAGGACTCGGCGCGGTCGCTGCTGATCGGCGTCAGCGTGAAGGTCTCGCCGGTCATGTAGTTGACGTAGTGATGGGCGACGGCGTCGGTCGAACCGTGGAGAAAGCAGCCGAGCGCGAAGGCCTGCTCCTCACCGGTCAGCGCCTCCTCGTAGAGCAGCTCGCACTGCTCGAAGGGCCCCTGCCCGAGCGCGTGCGAGGGATCGGTCATCCCCGGGAAGACCATGTTGTCGGGGCCGATCGCCCCGGCGCGGAAGGCCAGCGGGTTGTCCAGGATCGCCTCAGCGTCGTCGGGGTCGAGGATCACCGAGTGGTCGCCGAAGCGCAGGGCGATCGTCCCGTCGCCGGCGTCGACCAGCGCGTCATGGATCGCGTTGGCGACGGCGATGTGGACGCGCGTCGAGAAAGCCTCTGCGGCGGTCGGGACGGCGGCCTGGGCCAGCACTGCAGCGACGATGCAGGGGGCGATCGATGGGCGAATGCGCATCGCCGGAGTCTTCCACAGTGGACCTGCCATTGTCCCCCCAAAGGAGACGCGAGCCCGGCCGCAGAAGCGCACGAAACGAGAGCGCTCCTACAGGAGCGGCAGTTAGCGATGACGTTCGACGAGTCCCGCGAGCCTCTCCAGCCCCCGCAGCAGCTCATCGTACGAGGGGCCGAACGAGAGGCGGACAAAGGAGCGCAGGCGCGAGGGGATATGGCTCCGGCGCTTCCCCGGGTCGACGTCGAAGAACTCCCCTGGGACGCAGATCACTTGCTCTTCGAGCGCCGCGCGGAAGAAGTCCATCCCGCTCGAGATCGCGGGCGGCAGCGCGGAGACGTCGGCGAAGCAGTAGAACGCCCCCTGGGGCGGACAGGGAACCTTGATCCCCATCGCCTCCAGGCGCTCCAGCATCAGCGTCCGCTTGACCGAGAACGCCGCCTGGATCGCCCGCGCCTCACGGTCGGCGCTCGGCCGATCGAGGAGCCCGATCGCCGTCCGCTGGAGCGCGTGCGGCGGGCCACCGTCGAGGAACGAACCGGCCGACGCGACCCGATCGATCACCTCCCGGGGGCCGACCGTCCAGGACAATCGCAGCCCCGGGTAGCGCCAATTCTTGGTCAGCCCGTCGACGATCACCACCGGATCACGGTCGACGTCCTCGACGTGGGCGGCCGCCGACACCGTCGTCACCGGCGAGCCCGCCGCGGCGGCGTCCGAGCTGTCGTTGTAGATGTAGTGGGAGTAAAACTCGTCGACGATCAGCGCGCAGCCGAAGTCACGGGCGCAGCCGACCCACTGCGCGAGCTCATCCCCGGCGATCAGGTGGCCTGTGGGGTTGCTCGGGTTTGACAGGAGCATCGCCCCGAGGCCGGCGCCGATGATCGTCTCGCGAAGGCGCGCAGGATCGAGGCGAAAACCATCGCTCTCGCGGAGCACCAGCGGCAGCGGGACGAAGGCGCGGAAGACCTCGAGGAGCTCCTCGTAGGCGGTGTAGTCCGGGAGCAGGTGGCCGAGGTGGACCGCGCCGAGCGAGGTCGCGATCCTCGCGAGCGAGACCCGGCCGCCGGCGGCGAGGGCGACGTTCTCGGCGCTGTAGCGGGTCCCCATGCCTCGCCGGTAGCGCTGGTTGTAGAGATCCGCGACCGCCTCCCGCAGCTCCCAGAGGCCGGCGACCGGGGCGTACTCGTGGCTCACGTCGTCGAGCGGGATCGAGGTCAGGCGGGGGAGCGAGCCCGGCAGGAGGCCGGTCTCCGGCGCGCCTTGGCCGAGGTTCGACCACTCCGGATGCCCGTAGCGAAACCCACGGCCGGCCGCCTCCGTCATCACGTAGATGACACCGGTGCGGGGGACGGAGCGGAAGATCGAGCCGATGCGCGCCACCGCAGGCGGATACAGCGGCGCCCAGGGGGCGTCAAGCCGTCCTTGCGCATCGCCGACAAAAACCTGGAAGATGCCTCGGACGATGAGCACCGGTCAACGCAGCCTCGCCCTCGCGGCGCTCCTCTTCTTGGGGCTGGTCTCGCTGGCCGACGCCGCCTACCTGACCCTGGTGCACGTCGACCTGGTCACCGGCGCGGGCGGCATCGGCAGGATCTGCCACGCCCTGTCGAAGACCGGCTGCGAGGTCACGGGCGGCCGCTTTGGCGACCTCTTCGGGGTCCCGGTCGCGGTGATCGGCGGCGCCGGGGTCCTGGCTGTCCTGGTCACGACGATCGTCGCCCTCGTCCGCCGCCGCGACCCCGACCATGCGAGCCACGCCGTCCTCTTCGGCCTGACCGGCGCGGCCCTCCTGGCGTCGCTGCTGATGGGCGCGCTCTCGCTCGTCGAGGGGGCCTACTGCCCCTTCTGCGTGATCTGGTACCTCCTGAGCGCGGCCTCCTTCGCCGCGGCCGCGGCCTCCTTCGACCGCCCCCTCGCCGAGGGGGTCGGCCATGTCCTCCCGGCCCTGCGCCGGCCGGCGGGCGTCATCGCGATCGTCACCTTCGCCGTCGGCCTGGGGCTCTTCCAGCTCGGCTACACCAAGGTCCTGGGGACGATCGGCGCCATGGTCGACGTCCAGGTCCGCGAGGAGATCGAGGCCGCCCTCGCCCGCCCGCGGATCACCGACCTCGACCTCACCGGGCAGCCCCGTCGCCGCGTCGGCGGCCCGGGGGAGCCGACCCTGATCGTCGAGTTCGGCGACTTCGAGTGCCCCTACTGTCGCCAGCTCTGGGACCACTCCGAGCGCTACTTCGCCGCGACCTCGCGGCCCCTCGAGGTCGTCTTCGTCAACTACCCGCTCGACGCCTCCTGCAACGCCAACACCGACGGCGCCCTCCACCCGCAGGCCTGCTTCGCCGCCTACGCGGGGGAGTGCGCGCAGGCGCAGGGGCGCTTTTGGGAGTACGCCGAGCGGCTCTTCCACAACCAGCCGGACCTCGGCCGCGCCGACCTGATCCAGGCGGCCGCCGACCTCGGCCTCGACATGCCGAGCTTTGAGCGCTGCCTCGACGACCCGGCGACGGCCGCCGCGATCGTCACCGACGTCAACCTCGGCACCAAGTCGCGGATCCGCGGGACGCCGATGGTCCTGATCGACGGCTACAAGCTCGCCGGCGTGGTCCGAGCGCCCTTCTTCGAGGGCATGCTCAGCCGGATCCAGGGACCGGCGCCGAGCCCCTGAGCGCGGCGCCGCAGGAGGACCCTTCGCTCCGGGCCTGGCGGCGCCGAGGGCCGAGGCGCGGCGGCCCTCAGCGGAGCTCGTCGAGCCACCACAGACCGTCGCGCCGGATCAAGGTCAGGCGCATGCCCTCGTTGTCGGGCTTCCCCTCGTAGTCGAGGAAGACCACCCGCAGGCGGATCTCGGCGGTGTTCTCCTCGGTGTTCTCCTCGCCGAGGCGGACCACGTGGAAGCGATGGCCGCGGTCAAAGATCGCGGTCGAGAAGGACCTCGACCAGGTCCGCTCGCGCTCAGCACATTTCGCGGTCATCACCGCCAACGCCCGCGGACGATCGTTGGCGTCGGCCGCTGCGAGGTAGGCCGCGACGACGGCGAGCGGGGTCTCCTGACCAGGAGGCCCGAAGTCGTCGCGACGGGCGACGGGCGCCTCGTGGGCCCCGCGCGGGCGCTCCGCCGCCGCACGCTTGCTCTCGTAGTAGGCCTTGCTCTCGTAGTAGGGCTTGCCCTCCTCGTCCGGCCTTCTCTCAGACTTGCTGTCGTAGTCCGACCTTCCTGCGCCACCAGACTTTCCCGCGGACTTGCTGTCGTAGGTGGGCACCACCTCGGGCTTGCTCGCGTCGGCGCGCTTGCTCTCGGCGTGCTTGCTCTCGGCGTGCTTGCTCTCGGCGCGCTTGCTCTCGGCGGACAGGCTATCGGCAGACCGGCCCTCGGCGGACTGACCCTCCGCAGACTGCTCGTCGCCCTCTGCCGCCGCCTCACCGCCGTCGCTCACCGCAGGCGGTCCCTCGCCGACCACCGGACCGCGCACGGACGCGGACGTGCCCGACCTCGGCGTCGGCGCGCAGGCGAGGATGAGCGGCAACGCCGAGCCCGCGAGGAGAGAGATCATCGCCTGGGCCTGCGGTGTGCGGAGCATCCTCGAGATTGTAGGACGGTCGGCGTGCGGACGACGGCGCAGCTTCGCACGTCACGCAGCCCGTCGCGGCCGCGGCTCAGCCCGCGGGATCCGCCTCTTGGCCGAACCAAAGCACCGCGTAGCCGCCCTCAAAGCCAGCCCCGACCGCTCCCCACGGGAAGTCCTTCCAGATCCCCTGGTTTAGGATCACGTCGTTGTGGGCGGGGCTCCCCTTCCACAGCTCGAGCGCGGCCGCGGGGCCCTGGGCGCCCGAGGCCGCGTTCTCGTAGCCGTTGCCAGGGTACGAGGTCAGCTCCTTGGGCTTGTCCCACATGCACTTCGCCTGGGCGTGGTCGGCCGTGTAGCAGCAGGGGGACCAGCTGCCGGCGTCGGACCAGCTGTGCAGGTTGCACTCCGGCGCCGCGTCAGGGCTGTTGTCGACCAGGTCCTGAGCGTGTGTGTCACCGACGATGCACAGCGAGGGCGAGAGGGGGATCGGCGGCTTGCCCTTCTCGGCGCGGTAGGCGTTGAGCAGGGTCACCAGCTCCGCCGCGTCCTCGGAGCATCCCTCCTGGACCACGCCGGTCGTGTCGCCCTCCGTCGTCCCTCCGTCCGTCGTCCCCCCGTCCGTCGTCCCGGCGCTCGTCGTCCCGGCGCTCGTCGTCCCCCCGTCCGTCGTCCCCGCGCTCGTCGTCCCCGCGCTCGTCGTCCCCGCGTCCGTCGTCCCCGCGCTGCTCTCGCCCGTCGTCGTCGGCTCGGTGCTCCCGGTCGAGCTCTCCGTATTGCCTGTGCCGGCGCTCGCCGTCGCCGTCGCCGTCGCCGTCTCATCGACGGTGTCGCTCTCGCCGAGGCCGTCATCACCCGCACAGCCGACGAGCGAGAGCCCGAGGAGGAGGATCGAGAGGCGACGGGGGACGAGCGAGGCGGACATCCAGCGACGATACCAGAGCCCCCCGCAGGCTGGCCTGGGGGCCACAGCGCCCAGGCTCCGCCCGCCCCCTCAGAGGTGAACCTTGCCGAGACAAAAGAACGCAGAAAAACGAAGAAGAACGAAGAAAAGCGCGCCCGCCTCCGGAAGAGACGAGCGCGTTCACCTGGCTCGCCCGCGCGAGCCATCACGACCTCAGCGGATCCAGATCGAGTAGGTGCCCGCGTTTTGCTGGGCCGTCGTCCCCATGTCCCCGCACTCCGCCGTAAAGCCGACGCTCCAGCCGTCGGCGCCGTAGCCCGTGCCGAAGGCGATCGAGACGATCGAGTCGCCGTAGTCGAGGTTGTTCGGGTTGTTGAGGTGATCCGTATAGCAAAAGCCGAACTGCGCCCCCGAGCTGCCGGCGTTGGTGTAGTCGCAGAGGTAGTGGCCGCTATTGCCGGAGTTGACCTCGTTGTCGTGCCAGATCGTCCCCTGGTCGACCGACTGGAGGCCCGCGTCGACCATATACGAGGATCCGTTCGCGGTCGCGCCGTGGAGCTTGAAGCTGCCGTTGGCGGTGGCGTAGCCGTTGACCTGGGCGTAGTTGGTCGGCTGCTCGACCTTGTTGCCGAGGGCGCAGGACATCCGCACGTCATCCCACTTGTCGGCGAAGAGGTCGACGTCGAGCGCCCCCTGATCGACGAGGGTGACCATCCCCTCGCCGACGCCGTCGCTGATCATCGTGTTGATCGCGTCGTAGCTCCATGTCTCGTCGGTGAAGCGGTTGTGATCGTAGAGGCCGATGAAGTCGTTCTCCTTGAGCCCCCCCGGGTGACCGCCGAGGTCGAAGACGTGGAAGACCAGGGTCCAGCCGCCGCCGTCGGTGTCCATGTCGCAGGAGACCGGGAAGGCCTCCCCTTCGCCCTCGCCGTCCGGGTCGATCGTGTAGGTGCCGGAGACCGCGTTCGGGTCGAGGGCGAGGATCTCGTCGCAGGTCGCGACGATCGTGCACTTGTCGGCGATGCAGCTCCCCTGGAGACAGTCGCTGTCGGCCCCGCAGGCCTGGTCCAGACCGCACTTGTCGCAGGTGTCGCCGCCGCAGTCGACGTCCGACTCGGCGCCGCTGATGATCCCGTCGCTACAGCTCGGCGCCGCGCATAGCTCGGTGCACTCGTCGCTGTTGTCGGCGTTGCCGTCGTCGCACTCCTCGACCCCCTCGTAGAGGATGCTGTCCCCGCAGATCGCGCTCAGGCAGGTGTCCAGGCAGGCGTCGCCGTTGTCGTCGTTGCCGTCGTCGCACTCCTCTCCGCCCTGGACCGCCCCGTCGCCGCAGCTCGCGAGGGCGCAGGCGTTGGTGCAGTCGTCGGCGTCCTCTTGATTGCCGTCGTCGCAGGCCTCGCCGGGGCCGACGAAGCCGTCGCCGCAGGAGGCCGCGACGCAGGTGCCCAGGCAGGTGTCGGTGTTGTCGGCGTTGCCGTCGTCGCACTCCTCGCCGGGGCCGACAAAGCCGTCGCCGCAGGAGGCCGCGACGCAGGTGCTGAGGCACGCGTCGCCGTCCTCCGCGTTGCCGTCGTCGCACTCTTCGCCGTCATCGACGTTTCCGTCGCCGCAGAAGGGGTCGGGGACGCCGGTCGTCGACGTTGACGTCGTCTCCGGGGTCCCGCTCTCGGTCTCCTCAAAGGTCCCCGAGCCCGACTCGCTGGCCGACTCGCTGCCGGACGCCGTCGTCGTCGTCGTCGCCGTCGACGTCGCCGTCGCCGTCTCCGTCGTCGTCGTCGCGCTCGCGCCGGACTCGGAGTCCGTATCCCCCGCGCCGCCGCTGCAGCCCAGACCTAGGCCTAGGCTCAGGAGCGAGCTCCAGGCGATGACGCGAAGCGTCGACCTACGCAGCTGTGGCCCGCCGACGCCGCGCCCGGCAGCCCGCTCCGCCTTTAGAGCGTCCGTCCATCCATCGATCAAGTTGTCCATCCCATCCACCTATCTATCCACCTATCTATCCGCCTATCTATCCACCCACGCCGACAGCGCCGGAGCCTCCGAGTCTGGGCGCCGCTGCGCCCACCCGCAAGCTCGATCCGCCGGCCCGGAGACCGCGCTCGAAAGTGGCAGTGAACGCCGCCGCCGACGCAGGTCGCTCCGCGCGCTCCTAGTGCTGAAATAAGCGCTGCTATGAGGCGTCCTAGACAACCCGCGTAGAATCGTCAGTGACACGGGGTTTGCGCTTCGCGCTGTATCCGTGTGGGTGAGCGCTCACCTCGTGCTCGGCGAGGGGCGGAGCTTGGGGGCTGTAGGCGGGCGGGCGAGGGGCGACGAGGCGGGTCCCTCGCGGACGCGGGTCCTCCCATGCCACGTGCTCGCCACGGGATAGGCTGGTCTGCTTGAAGAGACAGGGTACGCGTGTCTCCGCGCGAGGCACGGGTCCTCCCGCTGCGTCCCATCCGTCGCCCCTCGCTCGCCCGAGCAAGTCGTCCTGGGCTCCGCTACCGGGTGCGTAGAGGACTCGTGAGTGCAGATGTTCTCTCGACACATGCTCGTCGAGTCTCTCGACGATGATGAGCAACAACGCCCATCGCCGGTCGAACTTCGGTCCGTACCGAAGCCAGAGCGATCGAGAGCCTCCGAAACGCCTGTGAGAACACCGAGCACGAAGCTGCCGCCGAGGAAGAGGTTGTAGACGTGGCTCAGGACGTGCGTCGATTCCTAGTAGCCGCGCTTGTTCTCGAAGACCTTCACGCGGCCGTTGATCGAGCGCCGGAGCTTGAGGCGATCGAGCCGCGAGCGTGAGCCCAGCGAAGGGGGTCACAGGAGCCGGGTCGACGACCAACTCTACCGGCGGAGGCTCGAAGCTCTTGCACTTCGGTCGAGCGCTTGCCTGTGGGCTCCGTTCTCGCCGACGGTCGGCCCTGAGATGACTCGCGCGAGTTGTCCCGCTCGGTGTTCTCGCTAGGGCCTCGGAGGCTCGCGCTCGCTTGGACTGCGACACTGGCCGAAGTTCGGCCGACGATGCGCGTTGCTTCTCATCATCGTCGAGAGTCTCGACGAGCACGTATCGAGCGAAGACCTACGGGAGCAGGCGATCCACGTACTCGCAAGCGGAGCGCCGACAGACTCGCTCGGGCGAGCGAGGGGCGACGGGTGGGACGCAGCGGGAGGACCCGTGCCTCGCGCGGAGACACGCGCACCTGTCTCTTCAAGCACCTCAGCCTCACCCGTGGCGAGCACGTGGCATGGGAGGACCCGCGTCCGCGAGGGACCCGCCTCGTCGCCTCGTCGCCCCTCGCCCGCCTTCAGCCTCCGAGCTCCGCCCGCCGTCAAGCGGGAGGTGAGCCTTCACCCTCGCCCGAGCACTCGGGCGGCAAAAGTCCGCGTGAGCGCACTTCGACACGGAACTGGGGGGCGGTTTCACACCAGCGCTTACTTTAGGCCTAGTGCGAATGACCGTAGGTCGACGACGGGAAGAGCGACGCCCGTTCGCGGCCGACCACGCGGACCACGGGAGTCCCGACGCGGCCGCGCAGCGAGAGGATCCGCCGCTCCTGCGCCCCGGCAAAAGAGCCCGGATCGACGATCACGACGTGGGGCCGCAGCAGCTCCCCTGCGCTACGCAGATGCTCGTAGGCGGCCGAGCGCCGGCGCAGATCCTGGTCGACCGCGTCGCTCAAGCGGCGGGGCAGCGCCGAGCGGCCGAGCCCCTGGACCTCGACCTGGACCAGCAGCCGCCGGGGCATCAGCGGCCGCGTCCGTGCTCCTACTCGGGCCGCCCCGAGCTCGGTGTCCGCGAAGGGATCGCCGCGCCCCGCCCCCCTCGTCTTCGAGGTCGAGGATCGCCGCGCCTCAGGGCCGACCGCGCTCGGGTCCGGTCCGACCGTCGCCGCGAGCAGGGCCGGCTCCTCCGGGCGAAACGCCTGGCGGACCGCGGCCGTCAGCCATGCCCCCGGCAGCGACACCCCCTCCAGGGGGACCCGCGCCGCCGGCGGTCGGAGACGGACCACCCGCGGCCTCGGGAAGGGCGCGAGGGCGGTCGGCGGATCGAAGCTGACCACCTCGACATGATCGTCGGTCCGCAGGCGTAGGCAGCCGAGCGGCGAGGTCACCACCAGCTCGTAGCGCATGCCGAGGGTCGCGTGCTCCGGCAGGATCGTCTGCTCGTCGAGCACCCGCTGGCCCTCGTGGTCGAGCTCGCGGTGGGGCAGGAGCTCGATGAGCTGAGAGCCGACCGCGAGGGTGAAGGAGCGCGAGGGGGCCCGCGGCGAGGGGAGGCCGAGCCGACCCGAGCGGTGGATCCAGCCCGCCGACTCGACCGCCAGGCCAGCCCGCGCCCGCTGGCGAAGATCGTGGGAGGCGAGGAGGAGGGCGAGCGAGGGGAGGGCCCTGTCGAGGGGGCGTCGCGCCTCTCGCTCGAGCCGCGTGATCGTAAAGGCGCTCGGGACCGCGAGGATCGTCGGCTCGCAGGCGGCGATCTGCTCCAGGAGGGCCGCCGCGCTGTCGGCCCGCTCGATCCGTCGGACGGTGACGCCGAGCGCCGCGAGGTCGTCGCAGAGCAGTCGATCGACGCTGCGATCGAGCTCGCGGGCCTGGAGCACCACCGCCTGACCCGTCAACGCCCGCGGCCGGTCGGCGAGGAAAGCCCGCCAGACATCGGCGACCTCCGCCCGCTCCCAGTCGAGCCCAGCGAGGGTCGCCGCCGCCGGGTCGCGGGGATCGACGAGGCCGAAGCCCAAGTGGGGCTCGACCCGGCGGGCGTGATCGCCGAGGCTCAGGAGGGGGACATGGGCGCGAAAGTCGGCGAGCGACGAGATCCGCCCGAGGCCGAAGGCGCGGCCGACCTCCGTCGCCCGGAGGCTGTCGAGGAGCCGCCCGAGGCTGCGCTCACGGCCGCTCTCCCCCGTCCCCATCGCCGCGACCTAGCCGGCCTCGAGCTCGCGCCGCAGCTCCTCGGCCACCTGCGTCGCCATGTCCCGACGCGCCGCGAGCTCCTCGTCGACGTCCTCCGGGTAGAGGCGGGCGACCGCGGCGAGGAAGCGCTCCAGGTGGGCCAAGGCCTCGTCCTTGCGGGCGAGCAGGATCAGCGAGCGGGCCATCCCGTAGTGGGCCTCGATGTGATCGGGGCTGCCCTCGAGGAGGAGCCGGTAGCCAGCGATCGCGGTCTCTGGATCGCCGGTCCTCAGGGCCAGGGCGGCGAGGTTGGCCTGGGCCTCCGGCTGCTCGCTGTCAAAGTAGAGCGCCTGGTCAAAGCAGTCGCGGGCGCCGTCGAGGTCACCGCCGGCGGCGAGCAGCGCACCGAGGTTGGTGTAGGCCGAGGCGAGCCCAGGGTCGAGGTCGATCGCCTGCTCGTAGGCGGTCTTCGCCGCGACGAAGGCCGGGTCCTCCGGATCCGCGCCGTCCCACTCGGCCTCCTCCTCGCAGCCCCGGAGGAACCACTCGTAGGCGTCGCCGGGGGTCGCCGGCTCCTGGCGATCGATCACCGGGAAGGTGAGCACCTCGGCGACCTCCTCGCGGAGCGAGTCGACCGCGAAGTTGAGGAGCACCTGACCGCTCTGGGCCTCGAAGGCGTGCTCGCTCTCGTCGACGATCACGGTGTCGTGCTCGCAGCGGATCCGCAGGCGAGAGAGCGGCGCGGTGACGTCGGGGAGCTTGATCCGGAGGGCGTCGAGCGAGCGGCGGACCCGCTGGAGCGAGAGGCCGGCGGCGAGCAGCTCCTTGGCGACCTTGACCGCGATCAGATCGCGGAAGTCGTAGAGGACGCGCTCGCCGGTTCTCCGCGACGGGCGGATGAAGCCGGTCTGGGCCCAGTAGCGCAGCCGGCTCTCCGGGAGGCCGAAGAGGCGGGCGACGTCGCGGGTCGAGAAGAGCTCCTCGCGCCGTCCGTCCTCCGGCGCCACTGGATCGGCGTGGGTCACGGGCATCGTCATAGCAGCTCGGCTCAGGAAGGTGTGGTCATCGCGTCGCCGTCGATCAGGATCCGGGGGCCGTCGGCCCTCACCCGGAACTCGAGGGCGATGTCGAGATCGTCGACGGAGCGCTGCGAGAGCGCCGCGAGCTGGGGGCCGACCAGCCCCAGGAGGCGTCCGTGAAGATCCTCGCTGTCCCGCATCAGCTCGGAGATCCGACGGGCGGTGGCGACGTCCGCGGGCTCGCGGAAGAGGTCCCGACAGGACATCAGGTCGATCGTCACCATCACCGTCGCGAAGTAGCTGGCGCTCGCCTGGCGGCCGCCGATCTCCCGGCTGCCCTCGATGATCTCCTCGCGGCGGCTCCACAGGAGGTCCAGGGCCTTGGGCGCGAGGATCTCGCGCACCTCTCGGCGGATCAGCGAGAGCCGCCGCACACGGGACCAGCTCGCCGGGGGGAGGAGCGCGCTGGCCCCCTCCGGTCGACCCTCGGAGCCGTCCTTTGCGGGCTTGGTCGGGAGCGCGTGGACCTTGGCTGACGATGGGCTGCTCACGGAGCGCCGAGCTTGCCAGGGGGTCCCCGGGCCGCCAAGTTTCAGGCGCTGAGCGTGCCCGCGCCCCTCCCGCGCGCTGCTATCCTCGGCGAGCGATGGCCAACTCGACCCGCGGCGATGTCCTCCTCGTCCTTGATCCGCTGGAGCAGCTCAACCCGGCGGGCGACTCGTCGTACGTCATGATCACCGAGGCGCTCCGCCGGGGCTATCGCCCCTTCGCGGTCCAGCTCGGCGGTCTCAGCCTCCGCAACGACAGCGCCTTTGCGAGCGCCACCCCGCTCGCGCTCGGACCGACGCGCGAGTCCGGGGCGCCGCCGCCTCTGGTCGCCGCCGGCCCGCCCGAGCGGCGGAGCGCCGGCGACTTCCGGGTGATCCTGATGCGGAAAGATCCGCCGCTCGACAGCGACTTCATCACCGCGACCTGGTGGCTCGACCGCGCCAGCGCCGAGACCCTCGTGCTCAACGAGCCGTCGGGGCTGCGCGACCTCAGCGAGAAGCTCGCGATCCTCGAGTTCCCGAGCCTGATCCCGCGGACCTACATGCTCCGCGATCGCCACGACCTGCGCGAGGTGCTCGCCGAGCTCGGCGGACAGATGATCCTCAAGCCGGTCTACGGCTACGGCGGCCGCGGGGTGCTGATCGCCCGCGAGAACGACCCCAACCTCTCGACCCTCTTCGAGCTCGCGACCGACGACGGCGCCGAATGGACGATCGTCCAGGAGTTCGTGCCGGAGGCCTCGCGCGGCGACAAGCGCATCCTCCTGATCGACGGCGAGCCCGTCGGCGCGGTCCTCCGGGTCCCCGCCAGCGGCGAGCTCCGCAACAACTTCCACATGGGCGGCCGCCCGGCGCTGACCGATCTGACCCCGCGCGATCGCCAGATCTGCGCCCGCGTCGGCCCCTTCCTCCGCGAGCGCGGCCAGTTCTTCGTCGGCCTCGACGTCCTCGGCGACTACCTCACCGAGATCAACGTCACCAGCCCCACCGGCATGCAGGAGGTCAACAAGCTCCACGGGCTGCGCGGCGACGAGACGATGGAGGCGAAGTTCTGGGCGGGGATCGAGCGCCGGCTCGAGTCCTAGCCGCTCGGTCGAGGTCGGAAAAGCGCCGGCTGCAGCTCTGACTGCACTTCTGGCTGCACCTCTGGCTGCACCTCTGGCTGCACCTCTGGCTGCACCTCTGGCTGCACCTCTGGCCGAAGCTCTCGCCGTGTGGGGCTCCAGCGCGGGAGCACGCGAAGCGCCAACGCCGAGTCTGACGATCTCCGGGGCGTCCGGCAGCGCCGAGCGCCGGGCGCCGGGCGCCGGGCGCCAGGGTTGCGCGGCGCCTTGTATGCGTGTCAAGTTGCGGGCGGTCGCACGGCGACCCTCTCCACCTTCCACGACCCTCAACGTCCCCCACGAGGCACGCCATGAGTTTTGAACTTCCCCCCCTCCCCTACGCCCAGGACGCCCTCGAGCCCCTGATGAGCGCGCGAACCCTCAGCTTCCACTACGGCAAGCACCACGCGGGCTACGTCGCCAAGCTCAACGCCGCGATCGAGGGCACCCCGAACGCCGACAAGAGCCTCGAGGAGATCATCATGTCGGCTGAGGGCGGCCTCTTCAACAACGCCGCCCAGGTGTGGAACCACACCTTCTTCTGGAACTGCCTCAAGCCGAACGGCGGCGGTGAGCCGACCGGTGACCTCGCCGCGGCGATCACCCGGGACTTCGGCTCCTTCGACGCCTTCAAGAAGGAGTTCGCCGCGACCGCTGGCGGTCAGTTCGGCTCGGGCTGGGGCTGGCTCGTCCTCGACGGCGGCAAGCTCAAGGTCGTCAGCACCGCGAACGCCGATCTGCCGATGAAGCACGGCCAGGTCGCGCTCTTCACGGTCGATGTCTGGGAGCACGCCTACTACCTCGACCACCAAAACGCGCGCCCCAGCTTCATCGAGACTGTCCTCGGCAAGCTCGCCAACTGGGACTTCGTCGCCGAGAACTTCAAGCGGGCGAACTCGGCCGCCTCCTGAGGCCCGCCGCGGAGCGCAACGAGCCCTCGCGGTCCGCCGCGGGGGCTCTTCTCGTTCTCGGCCTCGTTCTCGGCCTCGTTCTCGGCTCTGTAGCGCAGCCGCTCGCCCGCTCGGCTGAGCCCCGAAGCTCGTTCACCTCGTCGGAGGCGGCCCGCCGCCCTGCCCGCTCGGAGCCCTCCGGCCCCCCTCGCTCGCCGCCCATGCGACGTCGACCGCGGCCGAGCGCGAGCGACGACCCACGCCGACCCACGCGTCATGCGCAGTGCGGACGCCTGCCCCATCTGGGTGGGCCCGCCTACCCCAGGACCTACGGGAGAACTCACTTGCCGCCGCCGAAGCACCGCGCGGGGATCTAACCGCGGACGAAGATCGCTCCGGAGTAGACCCAGACCCGCTCGACCTCGGCGAGCGCCGCCGAGGTGCCGAGGTAGGGGACGAGGTGCCGCGGCCGGATCAGGACCTCGACGCGGTAGACCCCGGGGGCGTCGACCTGATAGGCGAAGGTCCCCTCGCTCCACTCGCCGACGACGCTGCGGCCCTCCCCGTCGGCCCGGTAGAGCACCGCGCGCAGCTCCGGCGCCTCGCCGCCCTGGGGCGAGCGACCGTCGAGGTGGGGCAAGGTCGCCTCGATCGTCAGGCCCGGGACGAGCTCGACCTCGGCGCCCAGCTCGGTGATCACGTCGCCGGCCCGGGCGAAGAGGTCGAAGCCTAGCGGGTTGCCGAAGGACTCAAAGACGATGTGGTTGCGACCCTGCCGCAGCGCCGCCTTGGCCGAGGCGACCGTCAGCTCGCCGCCTATCCGCAGGCGGTTGTTGAACCACCGGATCATCCGCCGGTAGGAGTCGACCCGCTCGCCGTCGGGGGTCTTCTGGGCGCTGACGTTCTGGTGGGCGTCGGTGCCGGCGGAGATCGTCAGGCGCTGGTCCTGGCCGAGGGTCTCGAGGGCGACGATCGACGGCTCGTTCGGGACGACGAAGGAGGTCGTCGCCAGATCGGGCTCGGGCGGGTCATCGCTGTCGGGGAAGAAGAAGGGCAGGACGTCGGTCAAAAAGCCGTTGGGGTCGAGCCCGAGATCCTCCTCGCGGATCTCCGGGTCGAGGTTGGCGTGGAGCTGGTAGAGCTCGATCCCGTCGAGGCCCAGGGTCGCGAGCTCGTCGATGTCACGCCCCTCGGTGTGGGCGACCCAAGCCACGCCGCCCGCCGCCTTGGCCGCGGCGAAGGAGTCCGGCGACGACTCGCCGTAGGTCCCCTCCGGCGGGTGCGCGTGCAGTCCCAGCGGCATCATCGACCCGCTCTCGACCCCCGGGATGATCAGGGTCCGGTGCCCGCCCTCGCAGCGGATCCAGTTGCCGATGACCCGGTCCTCCTCGTCGCGGACGAGCTCGTCGTCGCCGCGGCTCAGGACCATCTCCTCGATCGTCGCCTCCATCGCGTGGACCGGGTGGTCGGTGAGGAAGGCGACGTCGATCCGGTTGACGCAGAGCGCCGCCCGGAGGTCGGCGAGACAGGACTCGTCGAGCTCGCCGCCGGGCTGCGGGTCGCCGTCGCAGGCGTCGTGGGAGTGCGGCGAGTGGAGGTGGATGATCGCGCGGTAGTCACGGACGCCGCGGACCTCGCAGCCCTGAAGCGGCGCCTGTCCGCGGGCCCAGGGCTCGGGCGTCGCCGGCGGCGGGGCATCCCCCGGACACTGGCCCGGATCGCCGCCGGTGGTGTCGGTGTCGGTCCCCGTCGAGCCCTCCGTCGACGTCGCCGTCGCGCTCTCCGTCGCCGTGTCGGTCGACCCCGTCGCCGCTCCGGTCGTGGTCGCCGGGCCGCTCTCCGTCGCCCCGGCGCTCGCCGAGGAGGTCTGCCCCGAGCCGCTGCAGGCCGGCGAGGCCGAGAGGAGAAGAGCGAGAGAAGCGAGAGAAGCGAGCGTTCGAGACGTCAGACCCATGGGAGCCCCCCTTGGCGAAGCGACGCCAACCACTAGCACAGGCGAGGCGAAACCGCGCCCCTTCGCGCCCTGCCCCGCCCTGCCCTGCCTTGCCCTGCCTTGCCCTGCCCTGCCCTGCCTTGAGGGCCTTCGGCCGAGGGGCTGCCCCAGGGTGCTCGTTCGACCGCGAGAATCCCCGTAGAGTATGCGCTCATGCTCGTCCGTCCCGCGCTCCCATGGCTCCCCTTCGCCCTGCTGACCGGCGCCCTCCTCGGCTCCTGCGTCCGCGCCGAGAAGCTCGACTACCGGATCGCCAAGGCCTCCTGCGATCTCCGGGTCGAGTGCGGCGACTACCCGAACGTCCGCACCTGCATGGACCTGACCTACGTCGAGCAGCCCGAGACCTACCTCGACGCGGCCCTCGACGCCGGCCGCCTCGACTACGACAGCGCCCAGGCCTACCGCTGCGTCCGGGCGATCAAGAAGCTCAAGTGTCATCGCGGCGAAGATGAGAGCGAGGTCCTGGAGGACTGTCAGGGGATCGTGAGCGGCGCGGTCGAGCCCGAGCAGCCGTGCATGCTCAGCGACGAGTGCAGAGGCGAGCGCTCGATCTGCGGCTTCAACCCGACCTGCACCGACGAGTGCTGCCCCGGCGCCTGCCGCTTCATCCCGGGGCCCTTCGCCGCGGGTGAGCCCTGCGATTCGGCGCAGGAGTGCGAGTCCGGGACCTACTGCGACTTCTCAGCCGGCGCCTCGGCGGTCTGCACCGCGCAGCCCCGCGAAGGCGATCCCTGCGAAGAGATCAACTACGGCAACAGCGACACCTGCACCGACGGCACCTTCTGCAACGAGGACCTGGTCTGCGAGAAGCCGCGAAAGGACGGCGCCGCCTGCTCAGACGACGACCAGTGCCGGGGCACGAGCCAGTGCGACGACGAGGAGAACGTCTGCGTCGCCCGGGGCAAGAGGGGCGATCCCTGCGAGTCCGACTCGGACTGCCTCCGCGGCGACCACATCTGCCACGAGGACGCCTGCGTCAAGCCGCTCGACGTCGGCGATGAGTGCGGCGAGTGGACCCGCCCCTGCGCCGACTATGCGGTCTGCGAGGGCAGCGCATGCGTCGAGCTCGGCAAGGTCGGCGACCCCTGCGACCCCATCGGCATCGACGGCGTCCCCTGCTACCCGAGCCTCTACTGTGACGAGGGCGCCTGCACCAAGCCCGAAGCGCCGATGGCGATGGACTTCTGCCCGATCCCAGAGTGACCGGGCAGGCCGCCGGTGAGCGCGAGAGGCGGTCCAGCGCGTCGAGCAGGCAGCGGCCCCCAGCGGCCCCCAGCAGCCCGTGGCAAGAGCCCCGCTCGACTCGGCCAACCTTGCAGTACGACCCGGTGCAGCGGCGCTCTGTCCAAGCCGAGAGGGCCGACGATCGCGGCGCGAGCACGCCGGACTTCACCGCCGGCTGCTAGCCGGCGATCGAGCACTTGCCGGAGCCGCTGCTGATGTTGTTGTCGACCCGGCACTCCTCCCAGACCTGCTCGACGTTGTCGTCGTCGACGACGACGAAGGCGTCGACATCGCCGAACTTCACCGCCGGCGGCGGGTTCGGCAGGAAGAGAACGACGTCCTCGGCCTCCGCGGGGTAGAGCGCCTTGGTCGTGAACTCGGTGCCGAGCAGCTCCCCCTTCATCTCGGGGTCCCCGGCGTAGAAGCCGATCGCGACGCCGGCGGGCACCGCCGCCTGGCCGAGGTTGCGCACCCGAGCGATCAGCTCGTACTCGTCATCGCAGCGGACCAGCACCTTCGCGACCAGATCCGGCGCCGAGAACTCGCCCTGCGGCTGGACGTTCTGCCGGTAGTTGTTGAGCCGCGGCACCGTCCAGTTGGGCACCTCTTTCGTCGGGATCGCGCCGCTCTCCTCGACGTTTGTCACGTGGTAGGTGTGCTGGTTCCAGATCCGCCGGGTGCGGACCCACGAGCCGCTCGCCGAGCCGAAGATCCGGATCCCGGACTGCTTGGAGTCGTCGTCCGGGCAGGTCACCCCGTAGGCGTTCGAGGCGACGACGATGTCCGCCTGCCCGTCGTTGTCGACGTCGGCGACCAGCGGGTACTCGTAGAGGGTGCCGGTCGAGTTGCAGGTGCTCTCGATCAGGCTCTCGCCGTCGACGCCGTTGTACATCCACAGGTGGTACTCGTCGGAGTAGATCACCTCGGCCTTGCCGTCGCCGTTGAAGTCGAAGACCGACGAGCCGGTGACCGCCGACGAACAGTCATGGGTCTCCTTGAACCAGGCGACGACCTCGTCGTTGGGGATCAGGCCGTCGAGCAGCTTCTTGCCGTCGAAGACCACATAGCCCACCGCTCCGGCCGCGCCGATGTCCGGGATCCCGTCGCCGTTGAAGTCGGCGACCGTGGGCGGACCGCCGCCGTACTCGGTGCCGGTGTTGCAGAAGTCCTTGGTCGAGATGCCGTTGTTGATGTCTACGCCCTTGCGCAGGATCGCCGCCCCGTCCGGGCTCTGGGCGTCGTAGCGGATGAGCGACATCGAGTGCGGCCCCCCCGACGAGATCACCGTGACCTCCGGGATCCCGTCCTTGTCGAAGTCGCCGATCCCGTGGAAGCCGCTCGGGATCGCGTTGTCCGGGTTGGACACCTTGCCCGGGCGGAGGTCCCAGAGCACCTCGCCGGTCGCCCGGTAGGCCCGCTGACCGTCGGTGACGTCGAGCAGACCGTCGCCGTCGAGATCGACGAGGCCGGTCAGCTTGACCCCCGGTCCGGTCTCCGGGTCGAGCTCGATCTTGATATCGCCGGTCTTGCCGTCGAGCAGCGTCCAGCCCACCAGCACCTCGGGGGTCCCGTCCTGATCGACGTCGCCGATCGCCGGGCTCTCGTAGCCGCAGTGGACCTTGCCGACGTCGAGCTGGGTCCAGAAGGGGGTGCCGTCGGCCTTGAGGGCTATGACGCCGGTGTTCTGCGCGAGCTCGTCGCAGCAGCTCATGCCGCCGGGGCCCGGATCGACGCAGCCGACGATCTCCGGGACGCCGTCGCCGTCGAGGTCTCCCCCCGCCAGGCCGCCGCCGGGGTGGGTCGTCGCCGGCAGGCTGAACTTCTCGACGATCTCCCCGTCGACGATCGAGATCGCGTGCAGGGTCCCCTGCTTGTAGTAGGCGCCGCCCGAGAAGGTGCTGAAGACCAGCTCCGGGATGTCGTTCTCGTTGACCTTGCCGTCGCAGTTGTCGTCGTCGAGCTGGACGACGATCGGCGTCATCATCACGTCGGTGCTGGTCGGCGCCGCGACCTCGCCGCCCCAGTAGTGCTTGAGCTCGATCGCGAAGTCGTCGATCGGCGGCTTGACCTCGCACTGGGTCAGGCAGGTGATCTCGTCGGGGTCTGGCTCGACCCCGTCCTCGCACTCGGGGGGCGAGGGCAGGCACTTGCCGGTGGCCATCGGCGCGCCGCCCATGCACATCGGATCGGGGGGGTCGACCGCCTCGCCGAGGGTGTACTCGCAGTACTCGCCGTCGCCGCAGTCGCTCGCGTCGACGCAGCTCGCCCCCGGCACGAGGCACTCCTGGAACGAGCAGACCTCCGTGCCGGCGCAGCAGACGTCGCCGCAGACCTGCTCTGTCGGACAGCAGACCTCGCCGACGCAGACGCCGTCCTCGCAGGTCTGCTCGCAGGGCGGGCCCATGTCGGGGGGCATCGTCGTCGTCATCGTCCCGCTCTCGGTCTCGGTGACGAGCGAGGTCGAGCCGGTCGTCGTCGTCGCGGTCGCGGTCGCCGTCGCCGTCGTGATCGAGGTCTGGGTGTCGGTCTCGGTCTCCGAGGAGCCGTGGCAGGCGAGGACGAGCGAGGCTCCGCCGACCAGGAGTGAGGGGAGCGAGGAGGCGAAGCGAGTGCGATGCATCAGTGGTCCTCTGGTCCGCCATCTCACCATGACCGCCGAGATGAGGCAATCGACTGGGCGATGCGCCGCCGCCCGTGGGGGCCGATCCCCCCGCGATCTAGGGGGCTATCCCTGGGGCCGCTGAGGTCTCCTGGCGACGCCCGCAAGGGCGCTCCGCGAAGCGGACAGACACGGCGTGACGACCCCTTGCTCGACCTCTCGCCGCACTGCGCGACCTCCGTGGTCGCGACCCTGAACCTAGAGCCTAGGCCCGCGCCCTCCGCGGGCGAGAAGGATCGAATGGCACGGATGATCACACGAACATCACACACACATCACACACACATCACACACACATCACAGGATCTCAGAGCCGTCCCGTGCTCCGAAAGTAGTCGACGGCGTCGGTGATCGTCTCCTCTAGCGGTCGAAAGCGGACCCCTAGGTTGGTGACGGCCTTGTGGTTGTCGTAGTAGCAGGGCTTGAGGCAGAACTCGAAGAAGTCCCGGCTGAAGAGCGGCGGCTTGCCCGTGCGACGGGCCTGGAGCTCGTAGCCGCGAGCGACGGTCCGGGCGACCCGCACCGGCAGCTTGACCAGCCGGCGTCGGCGACCGCATACGTCCTGGATCGTCGTGATGAGCTCACGGTTGGTCAGGTTGTGGGCGCCGGCGATGTACCGCTCCCCCGACTTGCCCCGGGTCGCCGCGGCGATGTGGGCCTTGGCCGCGTCGCGGACGTCGACGTAGCAGGCCCCCCCGTCGAAGTAGGCCGGCGGCGCCTTGCCGCCCGCGACGTTGACGATGACCTTGCCCGAGGGCGTCGGTCGGATATCCCCCGGGCCGAGGACGACGGCGGGGCAGACCACGCGGACGTCGAGCCCCCACGCCGAGAAGTACTCGGCGAGCTCGCGGCTGAAGAACTTCGAGCGCGAGTACGGGAAGTCGATCGACCAGGACTCGTAGGGGGTGGTCTCGTCGGCGAGCTCGCCCGGCTCTGGCCGGCCGAGGGAGACGACGCTCGCGGTGTAGACGACCCGCTCCACCTTCGCCCGGCGGGCGGCCTCGAGGATGTTGAAGGTCCCGCGGAGGTTGACGTTGTACATCTCCGTCGGATCGGGGGCCCAGTCGCTGTAGATCGCCGCCGCGTGGAAGACGGTGTCGACCGATCCGACCGCCCGGACCGCGTCGTCGGGGCGGACCACGTCGCCCTCGATGATCACGTCGACGTCGACGTCCGCGAGGTTCTCGCGGGACTCGCCGGGCCGCGCGAGCACCCGCACCTTGACGCCGTCCTCCAGCAGGTAGCGGACGATCCACGAGCCGAGGAAGCCGAAGCCCCCGGTCACCAATGCGTAGCGAACCCCCATCGCCGGACAATAGCTCAGATGAGGCCCGCAGATTGCCCGAAGATTGCCCGAAGATCGCCCGAAGATCGCCGCGAAAACGGCCCAAGCGGCCCCCGATCGCCCGCTGCGAGGCGCCTCGACAGCCCCACCTCTGTTACCCTCCGAGGCAGTGGCACAAGCCCCGCGCACTCTCGCTGGCCCTCGCCCTCCCCCTCCTCCTCGCCGAGGTTTTCGGCGCGGCCCGGCACAGCGGCGCATCGTCGAACCCGAGAGGGTCGACGATCGCGGCGCGAGTGCACAGGGGACTCTCAACACCGCCGCCTAGGCCCTCGCTCGCCCATGCGAATCGCGCCGATCATCACCAACGAGACCTGCGATCACCGCTGCGCCTTCTGCACCGCGCGGCGGCCGGCGGAGCGCCCGGAGATCGCCGGCAGCCGGTCGATCCGGGCGCGGATCGACGGCGCGTTGGCGGCCGGGGCGGAGGAGCTGGTGCTGACCGGCGGAGAGCCGACCCTCCGCCGCGATCTCCCGGCGATCGTCGCCTACGCCGCCCGCAAGGGGGCGCGGACGATCCTCGAGACCAACGCCGCGAGGCTCGACCGCGCGACCACGCTCCGCCTCCGCGACGCCGGCCTCGACACCGCCCGCGTCCACCTCCCGGCGTGGGGGCCCGCCGCCGATCGGATCACCGGCGACCGCGGCGGGTTTGAGCGCACCCGAGCGGCGATAGGCGAGCTCCTCGCCGCCGGGCTCCGGGTCGAGGCCAGCCTGCCCATAAGCCGCGAGAGCGCCCCCCACCTCGCGGCGATCCCCGCGGCGATCGCCGACGAGGGCCTCGCGATCTCGACCCTCTGGCTGATGGTCATCGCCGCGACCCCCGAAGGCACCACCCCCCTCGCCACCGCCGAGGCGACCGCCCTGATCAGCGAGATCCACAGGATCGCGAGCGCCGTCGGCCTCCGGGCCCAGCTCGCGCAGCAGCTCCTCCTCCCCCCCTGCGTCTTCGCCAGGCCCCGCCAGGTCGCCGAGCTCTACGCCCTCTCCCCCGGCGGCCGCGACCGCCCGGGCTACGTCCGCCAGGACGCCTGCGAGGTCTGCTCCGCGGCCGACCGCTGCCCGGGCCTGCCGGCGGAGGTCGTCGCCCGCGAACCTGACCTCAAGGTCAGGCCGTTCAAAGACGATCGCATGCGTCGGCGGCTCTCGGTGATCGCCGGCGTCGAGGCCCAGATCGAGCGCGAGCTGACGACCGCGGACGTCTACCGCCGGACTAAGGGCGTCCGCGAGCTGGCGACGACGATCCGCGTCCAGTTCCGCTGCAACCAAGCCTGCTCCTTCTGCTTCGTCTCGACCCACCTGCCCGCCGCCGCCGAGAGCCGGGTCGAGGCTGCGATCGTCCGGGCGGCCGCGGACGGCGGCATCGTCGTTCTCTCCGGCGGCGAGCCGACGCTCCACCCGCGGATCGTCGACTTCGTCGCCCTCGCCCGCAGCTCTGGCGCCAGCACCATCGAGCTCCAGACCAACGCCGTCCGCCTCGCCGAGCCCGGCTTCGCCCAGCGCCTCGGCGACGCCGGGGTCGACTTCGCCTTCGTCTCCCTCCACGGCGCCCTCGCCGAGACCTCCGACGCGATCACCCGCGCGCCCGGGACCTTCCAAAAGACCCTCCTCGGCGTCGACGCCCTCCACCGCAGCTCGATCGCGCTCCGCCTCAACTTCGTCACCTGTCGGACCAACTTCCACGAGCTCCCGGCCTACGTCGAGATGGTCGCCGAGCGCTGGCCCAGGGCCGCGATCTGCATCTCCTTCGTCGGCCCCTCCACCGACCTCGTCCCCCACACCCAGGAGCTCATCCCCCGCTACTCCGAGGTCATGCCCACCATCGCCGCCGCCCTAGGGCGCGCCCTCTCCCTCGGCGTCGACGTCAGCGGCTTCGAGTCCATGTGCGGCATCCCCCTCTGCCTCCTCCCCTCCGGCGTCGCCCGCTTCCTCGACCTCGCCACCATCCCCGAGGGCTTCGACCACGGCGAATTTGTCCAAGCCGAAGCCTGCCAAGGCTGCGCCCTCGCAGGCCGCTGCTTCGGCATCCGCCGCCGCTACGCCGACCTCTACGGCACCGACGAGCTCCGCCGCGTCGAGCCCCACGTCACCCCCCCCCCCGCCACCGACCCCGGCTAGCCAGCCACTCATCCAAACGCTCTCCCCGGCACCCCCGGTACCCCCGGTACCCCGGCACCCCCGGTACCCCGATACCCCGATACCCCGGTACCCCCCAGTACCCCCAGTACCCCTAGTACCCCCAGTACCCCCAGTACCCCCAGAGCCCCCCTCCAAGCACCCCAGCCCACGATACCCGAGCTCACTCACCACCGGAGGACGAGCCGCAGGGGACGGGCGAGGGGGGACACCGCGAACGAGTCTAGGACGTGCATCGACCCCTTGGCACAAGGGGTCGACGCACGCTCCGACCTGTCTGAGAGAGTGGTGTCCCCCCTTGACCGGCCCACGCCTCAGCCTCCCCCCTACCTCGCAGCCTCCAAGCCGCACAACCGCCCGCGAAGCACCTCAACCTCCGCCCCTCTCGCCGAGCATCCGCTCCCAGCCTCATCCCGCCCCCAGCGCCTGCTCTCGAAGCACCTCAGCCTCCGCCAACACCTCCGCGCCTCCCTCCACCACCTCACCGCCTGCCCCCCGTAGAAAAGATCGGCGGCCCGACCCCCAGAAGAGATCGAGCCGCCTACTATCAACACAAGGCCAGCGGCCCCGCCTCTACCGACGCCCGCGAGCCCCATAGCGCTCGACCAGCCCGCGGATGAGCCCCTTCGGGACCTCCTCGTAGCCCGCGAAGACCATCGAGAACGACCCCTGTCCTTGGGTCCGCGAGCGGAGCTCGGCCGCGTAGCCGAACATCTCCGCCAGGGGCACCACCGCCTCGATGCGATTGCCCGCCCGCGCCGAGCCCTGCTCCTGCAGGGCCACCCGCCCGCGACGACGGATGACCGACGAGAGCGCCGCCCCGTGGAAGTCCGCGGGAACGGTTAAGGACACCGCCATGCAGGGCTCGAGCACCATGCTCTCCGCCTCCCGGATCGCCGCCCGGACCGCGTTACGCGTCGCGATCCGGAACGCCAGCGCGCTCGAGTCCTTCTCGTGGGCAGCCCCGTCGACCAGCTCCAACCGGACGCCGACCACCGGAGCCCCGAGGAGCCCCCCCGCCGCCAACGCGTCGGCGAAGCCCTGCTGACACGCCGGGATGAACTCCCGCGGGATCGAGGCCCCGCTGAGCGCGGTGACGAACTCTGTCGCCAGCGGATCCTCGCCCTTGACCGGCCGCAGGCGCCCCTGCACCCGGGCGTACTGACCGTGGCCGCCGTCCTGTTTTTTGTGCACATGATCGAACTCCGACGTTGTTGTGATCGACTCGCGATAGGCCACCTCGGGGGCGCTGACCTCCAGCTCCAGCCCGTATTCGACGCGCATCCGCTCGAGGTAGACCTCGAGGTGAAGCTCGCCCATGCCGGCGAGGATCGTCTCGCCGGACTCCTCATCGCGGCGGACCCGGAAGCTCGGGTCCTCGCGGGTGAAGCGGCCGAGCGCCTTGGACAGGCGCGCCTCCCCCCGACGATCGTGACCGCCCGCGAGGGCGACCGCGACCGCCATCACCGCCTCGGGCACGGTGATCGGGGCGACCGCGCAGCGCAGCTCGCCGTCGGTGAAGGTGTCCCCATGGGCACATTCGACGCCGAAGAGGGCGACGATGTCCCCCGCGCTGGCCCCCTCGATCTCCTCCATCGCCCCCGCGTGCATACGCCCGAGACGACCGACCTTGAGCCGATCCCCCGTCCGCATGTTGACCACGCGCTGCCCCCGACGCAGGCGCCCCTGGAGGAGCCGGACGTAGGTGAGCTGACCGTAGGCGCCGTCGTCGATCTTGAAGGCGAAGGCGCAAAGCGGCCCCTCTGCCCCGCGGTCGAGGCGGAGCGGCGCCCCGCTCCCCAAGTCCGTGACCGTCCGCGGCCGCTCCGAAGGTCGGGGCAGATAGCGGACGACCGCGTCCAGGAGCGGCTGGACGCCGACGTCGTGGTAGGCCGATCCGCAGAGGACCGGCGTCACATGTCCTTCGATCGTAGCTCGGCGTAGCACAGCGATGATCTCCTCCGGGGTCGGCTCCTCCTCCCCCAGCACCTTCTCCAGGATCCCGTCATCGACGTCCGCGAGCGCCTCTAGGAGGCGCTGTCGATGGCGTCGCAGCTCCCCCGCCATCCCCTGCGGGCAGGGCTCGCGGACGACGACCGATCCGTGCGCGCCGGTGAAGCGCAGGGCTTCGCCGGTGATCACGTCGACGACTCCGGAGAGCGCAGGGCCCCGCCCGTCATCGTCGTAGAGCGGCACATTGATGAACACAGCGCGGGGATCGATCCGCGCGCGCAGCTCCCTGACGACCGCCTCCGCGTCCGCCCCAGGTCGGTCGAGCTTGTTGATGAAGACCAGGCGCGGCAGGGCGTAGCGACGCATCTGCCGATCGACGGTCAGGGTCTGGGCCTCGACCCCAGAGACCCCGCAGAGCACCAACACGGCGCCGTCGAGGACGCTGAGCGCCCGCTCCACCTCGACCGTGAAGTCGACGTGGCCGGGGGTGTCGATCAGGTTGATCGCGCGCCCCTCCCACTGGACCTGGGTCGCGGCCGATCGGATCGTGATCCCCCGCTCGCGCTCGAGCGGCATGAAGTCCATCGTCGCGCCGCGATCGTGGACCTCGCCGACCGCCCGGATCCTCCCCGCATAGAAGAGGATCCGCTCGCTCAGGGTGGTCTTGCCGGCGTCGATGTGGGCAGATATGCCGATATTTCGCAGGTCGTCCGTCGCGTTGACCGCGGTGATCGAGTCCGCGGAATGAACCGTCGCGACGGCGACAGGGTGCAGGGTATGGGCTGTGGTTTGCATGATATCTCTCCATCGGGCCCCGCCGCGGGCGCAGGGCTCGTACGCTGGGTTCGTGCATAGATACGAGGGGGGACGCAGGTACACAGAGACCACCCCCAAGACAGGTAGAGGCGTCTGCGGCCTATCGACGCGCCGCGAACCAATACGGCGACCTCGACGTCCGAGCTGACGGACGCCGCGACAATGCACAGAGCTCCGGCCTCAGGCCGGCTCTATGCCCATCACGACATCGCCTTGAGCGATCGGGAGCCTGCCCTCCTGGGCAGGCCCGCGGGCCGCGTCACCGACACAGGCATGAGAACGACCTCTACGGTCGCCCACGGGACCCCACGAGTCCTCCACAGCGGGCAAAGAGCACGCGTACGGGCGCTCAGGGGGTCACCGCAGCCTGCAGGCTACGCGACCCGCAGCGACGACACCGGATCGCCGATGTGGGCGATCTTGAGGCGGGACGGTGTCGTGACGCGGGCCATGATGATGATCCTCCGCCGAGCCAGCGCTCGGCGTTTGGGCTTATTAGCAATACGCTCGCAGCTCGTCAAGGGAGAATCACCATAGCGTGTCCCCCGATGAAATCGGAGCGCACGCTCGAGGGGGGCCAAGCGATTCATCATAGTCTCTCGGGCTCCGCCCTGCTCTTCCTGCGAGGCCACGACGAGCTTTGCGGACTGGACCGACTGGACACGCTCAGCCTGTGGCCGAACAGCGCCGCTACGGACGTTTCCGGACCTACCAAGCCGGACCTCCGCGAGCGACCGCCCACGCACGAGCGCGAGAGAACGCCAGCCCAGAGCGGGCCGCAACGTGACCGACTCAAGGTCACGCGATCAGTCGGCCGGTCCCGCGCCTCAGGACACCTCGACGACCAGCAGTCGGGGGCAGGTAGCCCCGATCCTCCGCGCGTCAGCGCCCATCCCCGCAGACCTCCCCCAGCCCGACGGCCAACCCGACGACCAGCCCGACGCCCGGCTCCACGCTCGGCTCCACGCGCGATTCCACAGGCTGGGGCAAAGACCCGCGCTCTCCTGTCGGCCGCCGAAGATCTCCGCTAGCCTGCGGGTGTTGGAGGTGGAGAAGATGCACACAACCCCGCTCGCTCGGCCGCTCCTCGTCGCCGCGCTCGCACTCGCCACGAGCGCATGCTCGGGGCTCCGCGGAGACGACTGTGAGTCGACCCGCGACTCCTTTACCGACAAGGTCTGGGGGCCCGTGATGTCGCAATCGTGCATCTCGTGCCACCGCCCCGACGGGATCGCGGCGGAGCAGAACGCAGAGTTCATCCTCCTGCCCTCCTCCTATCCGGGCTTCCTCGACGCCAACTTTGAGACCATCCGCCAAGTCGCCGGCAATCAGTACAACGGCGTGCCCCTCCTCCTCGCCAAGCCGACCGGGATGGTCGACCACGGCGGCGGCAAGCTCTTCGACGAGGGGAGCGACCCGTACAAGGCGATCGAAAAGTTCCTGGGCGAGCTCGAGGATCCGGTCGAGTGCCCGACAGGCAGCGACGCCGCGGACTTCGCCAAGGTCGACGAGCTCGACGCCGAGGCCACCCTGCGCAAGGCCAGCCTCCACCTGGTCGGACGCCTGCCGACCGACGGCGAGTACGACCGGGTCAAGGAGGGCGGCGACGAGGAGCTCGAGCTCGTCCTCCGCGAGCTGATGGAGGAGGACGCGTTCTACGATCGCCTGACGAACCTCTTCAACGATCGCTTCCTCACCGATCGCTACCTCCGCTACACCGGCTTCGCGGTCAACCTGCTCAATGAAGAGGATTTCCCGAACGCGGGCGCCTGGTACGAGGCCCAGAGCGACGAGCGGAAGCGGGCGATCAACCTCGCCGTCGCCCGCGAGCCGCTCGATCTGATCGCCTATGTGGTCCGCAACGATCGTCCCTTCACGGAGGTCCTGACCGCGCCCTACATGGTCTTCTCGCCCTTCTCGGCCGAGCTCTACGGCCTCTCGCTCGGCTTCGAGGACGCCAACGATCCGCGGGAGCTCGTCGAGGGCACGCTCAAGGTCGACCACGAGGGGGCCCAGGTCAGCTACCCCCACGCCGGCGTCCTAACCTCGCCGATGTTCCTCAACCGCTTCCCGACGACGCCGACCAACCGCAACCGTCACCGGGCCCGCAAGCTGCTCGATCTCTTCCTGGCGACGGACATCCTCCGGATCGCCGAGCGGCCGATCGATCCGACCGAGGCGACCAAGTACAACAACCCCACCCGCGACAACCCCGACTGCATCGTCTGCCACAAGATGATGGATCCGATCGCCGGCGCCTTTCAGAAGTTCGGCGAGTACGACCAGGAGGAGTTCATCCCCGATCAGGAGTGGCACCAGGACATGTACGCGCCGGGCTTCGCCGACGAGGTGATGCCGACCGACGCCTACGGCTCGGCGCCGCAGTGGATGGCGACGCGCCTGGTCGAGGATCCGCGCTTCGCCCTGGCGACGGTCTACACCGTCTTCACCGGCCTGACCGGCCTGGAGCCGCTCACCTACCCCGCCGACGACGATCCCGACTTCAGCGACAAGCTCGCGGCCTGGTCGGCCCAGGACGCGCTCTTAGGCGAGATCGCGGCGGACTTCGTCGCCGCCGACTACGACCTCAAGACCGCGATCAGCGGGATCATCCTCAGCCCCTACTTCCGCGGCCACAACGCGACCGAGGCGCTCTCCGAGGGCGAGGCCCTGCGCCTCGCGGCGGTCGGCGGCGGCCGCCTGTCGACGCCGGAGCTGCTCGCGCGCAAGATCCAGGCGACGACCGGCGCCCGCTGGGTCCGCCCCTGGGACCTCTCCGACTACCTGCTGACCGACTACCAGATCCTCTACGGCGGTATCGACTCCGACACGATCACCCAGCGCCTCGGCAGCATGAGCGGGCTGATGGCGGGGGTTTCGGCCCGCCTCGCCAACGAGGTCGCCTGCCAGACCACGGCCTGGGACTTCACCAAGGCCGCCGACGCCCGGACCCTCTTCCCCTACGTCGAGCT
The DNA here is from genome assembly GCA_030424595.1 of Polyangia bacterium. Taxonomy (GTDB): domain Bacteria; phylum Myxococcota_A; class Polyangia; order Nannocystales; family Nannocystaceae; genus JADJRG01. The sequence goes on along the minus strand of JAUHWG010000015.1, from coordinate 46,235 downwards.
CACGACGATGCCGGAGACCGCCGCCGGCGAGGAGGTGCCGGGGGCCGTCGAGGACATCCGCGCGAACATCCAATACCTCCACGAGCGGATCCTGGGCGAGCGCCTAGAGCTCGACTCGCCGGAGGTCGACCGGACCTACGCGCTCTTCCGCGACCTCTGGCGCGGCGGCTTCGACGACGTCGCCAGCGAGGCCGAGGACGACTGGCTCGCCTGGCAATGCCAGGGGCGGATCGACCCCAACACCGGGGTCGAGCTCGCCGAGGCCGACCGGATCCAGACCGACGAGAACTACACGGTCCGCGCCTGGATGGGCGTGATGGTCCACCTCCTCTCGGACTACCGCTTTCTCTACGAATAGACGCAGGAGCACGCCATGACCCGCAAACACTCCCGCTCCTCCAAGCACTCCATGATCTCCTCGACCGGCAACTCCCGCCGCGGCTTCCTCAAGCTCGCCGCCCTCTCCGGCCTCGCCGTCGCCGCCCCCTTCGCGGCCCGCCGCGCCGCCGCCGAGCTGACCGCCTACGACGGCCCCTACTTCGTCCTGATCCACGCCAGCGGCGGCTGGGATCCGGTCTACCTCTGCGATCCGAAGACCAACCCGGAGCTCAACCGCCTCGCCGGCGCGCCGGCCTCGGCCGGCTCGATCAAGTACGCGCCGGTGCCGATCAGCGCCGCCGCCTTGGGGCTCGGCCCCGACGCCGCTCCCTACCTGATGTCGAACCAGGCCTTCTTCGAGAAGTACGCGGCGAAGCTGACGGTGATCAACGGGATCGACACCTCGACCAACAACCACGACAGCGGCACCCGCACCACCTGGTCGGGTCAGATCCAGGAGGGACACCCCTCCTTCGGCGCCCTCGCGGCGGCGATCCGCTCGCCCGACAACCCGCTCGCCTACATCAGCAGCGGGGGCTACGACGCGACCCAGGGGATCGTCCCGCTGACGCGGATGGGCAACCTCGACACCCTGCAGAAGGTCGCCTTCCCGGACATCATCAGCCCCGACGATCCGGAGAGCGGCCTCTACCTGCCGAAGTCGCGGATGGATCGGATCCGCGAGGCCAACGCGGAGCGCCTCGGCCTGCAGATCGAGGGCCAACGGCTGCCGCGGGCGAAGGCGGCGATGAACGAGCTCTTCCTCGCCCGCGCCGACGACAACGCCCTCGCCGGCCTGGCCTTCCCAGGCGAGCTCGTCACCCTCCCCGGCTACGAGCTCAGCGATCTTCAGAGCATGATGCAGCAGTCGCAGCTCGCCCTCTCCGCCTTCCAGGCCGGGCTCGCGGTGTCGGTGAACCTCAACCTCGGCGGCTTCGACACCCACGGCAATCACGACCGCGACCAGATCCGTCAGCTCGCCAAGCTCCTCTACGGCGTCGACTTCCTGATGAACGAGGCGGACAAGCTCGGCCTCGGCGGCCAGATCACCGTGATCATAAGCTCCGACTTCGCCCGCGGCCCCGGCTACAACGGCCTCGACGAGTACGCGGGGAAAGACCATTGGCCGATCACGAGCGCGATGTTGATGGGCGCCGGGATCGCAGGCGATCGAGTGATCGGCAGCACCGACGACCAGCAATACGCCGAGGACTACAAGGGGACGACCCTGACCCCCGCCCACATCCACCACTCGCTGCGCTCCCTGGCGGGGATCAGCGATCACGAGCTCGCCCTCCGCTTTCCCCTCGCGGGGGAGGACCTCGGGCTCTTCTCCTAGAAGACCGAGCAGGTGGGCGCCCCTGCCCGCGGCGTGATCGCTGGGGACGAGTGTTCTGGCGGATTACGCCAGACGGTGTCGCCGTCACGGGGCGTGGCTTCAGGATACAGATCTCGTGCTCGTCACCCGAGCGGTGGCCAAGGTGTTGGGAAAGCCCGTGCCCTTCGAGCTGAGCATGGCCATCGTCGGCGGCCTCGGGGGGCTCTTCGACTGAGCTCCGCGCTCGGGCACATGCTCGGCTTGGTCGGCTCGCTGAAGAGGTGCAACACACCGAGTCCCCTCGCTGTACTCAGGATCTGTGCGAGAATGGGTGATGCGATGGGCCCTGATGATCTCTGCCGTGAGCCTGGCCCCGCTGGCCTGCAGTCCGCACGGCCAGGGTCGCTGTGATCTTCCCGCGCTGGGGGTCGCAGCCCGAGCGAGCGTCGCGGCGATGGCGACGTGGCGCCCGGAGAGCGGAGAGCGGCCGCACGACTACGAGATCGCCGGCCGCGGGGTTCTCGACGCATGCCCCGGGCTCCTCCCGTGGATGGGGCTTGGCGTTCCGAGCTCGATCGACGATCGATCACCAGCGCTGATGCGGGACGTCGACGATGAGACCCGCGGTCTGTGGCTCGCGGCTTGCCCCGACGTGCTCACGCTCAAGCAGACGGAGGATCGAGAGTCTGTCGCCCTCCTTCTCTACGATCGCTGCGACCTCGCCCTCCAAGGGCTCGTCAGTCGCGAGGAGGTCGAGCGCTCGCCGGAGCTCGGCTCTTGGATCTTCGACGCCCACATCCTGAACGCGTGGCTGATCGAGGGCGGGGCCGCTCCGGCCATCGCTCGCGCGCTCGTTCGGCCGTTGATCACGCGCCAACGCGCAGCCTTCGCAGAGGGTGATCTCGAGATGCGCCTCGCGGCGGTAGCCAAGGGCGAGCCGAGCCACAGGGACGAGACCGAGCTCCTCGTCTCGCCCGAGCGGCTCAAGGTGCACCCCCGGAGGTCATTGAGGCTGTCCCGAGCAGGGAGCCCCCTCTCCATCGCGGACGGCGACCCTCTTGAGGGGATGAAGCTCGTGGCAGAGCTGCGCCAGGTCGCCGACGCGGAGACCACCGCGGGTCCAGAGGGCGAGCCGCCCCGGCTACGGCTCGCGATCGACCCGAGGGTCCCCTGGTCGAAGGTCGCCAAGCTGATCACCCGCGCGCAGGCGACCGGTTGGACGAGCTTCGATCTGCGCGCGCTCGGGCCCGATCCCTTCGAGCCCGACGTGCAAGTGCCGCTGCACGACCTGGACCCGGCGGCCGAGCCCTCGAACGATCTCTTCGTCACGGCTACGGAGGTGTTCCTCCGCGATCCCGGTCAGGGCGTGGAGAGGACGAGCCTCCACGGGCTCAGGGCCGCCCTCGACGCCCCGCCGGACGCCGCCGTGCGCCTCTGGATCAGCGCCGATGTACGCTGGCAGCGAGCCTTGGACATCATCACATCGCTGCCCGATCGTATCCGCATAGTCGCGCTAGAGTCGACGATCAGCTCGATGTATGCCCGCCTGCGCGAGTGTTCGGAGATCGACGAACAATGGCTCGACTACCCCACCGGGGTCGGCTTCGTCAGTGATCACGACGCCCCTGCGTGGTTCGTCTTTCGGTTGAGACCGGCGTCGCCGGAGCTCGCCCCCGGCGAGGTCGTCCGCCTGGGAGAACCGCATAGCGTGCACGTAGAAGAGATCCGGGCTCCGAGCGATCCCTCGTCGCAGCCGCCGTACGCGCGCAGGCTTCGGATCTGCCGCGAGTCGACCTGCGAGTGGGCGGTTCACCTCGCGCCTGGGCAGCGCTTGGTGGCGGGTGACGTCTACTCCGCCCATGAGATCGAAGGTCTTCCGGCGAAGATGTCGGCGGAGTTCTTGCGCCTCTCAGAGCTTCGCCTGGACGGCGTCCCGGCGGAGACATGGTTGGCCGACGACCCGAGGCCGCGGCGATGGAGCTTCATCAGCAGAGAATTCGACGACCCATGGGTCGAAGCTCCGACCCACCCCGTGGCGAAGGACCCTCGGGCGGTGGAGTACGAGGTCGCCGAACGCTGGGCCTATCCAACAGAGTGCGAGGACGTCGATCTGTTCAACAATAGGCGCCCTCACTCGAGCGAGACGGACCCCGAGTAGCACGTGTGACATGAGGTCTCGACGAGCTCACCGCGGACGATCTCCTCGCTCCACATCTCGGTGGCCGTCGAGAGCGCGAGCGTCCCGTCCCATGAGATGAAGCTCGTGCTCAAGCGCGCCGTGCTCCCTTCGCAGGTCAGCTCCGCGACCACGATATTGGTCTCCAATTCCCCCGCTGGGCAGCGGAGCGTCGCCTCGAGGTGGTCCTGCTGGAGCGAGAGCTCGAAGTCCTCGCGTCCATCCGCGAAGTCGATCGCCAGCGTCGCCAGGCAGTCCGGGCAGAGGTCCCCGCCGCTGCTCGAGCTAGAGGCGCTCGATGTGGTCGAGGCGCTGAGGTCGTCGCCCGAGCACGCGACGAGCATCGTCAACGCGAGCACCTGTGCCCATACGCCCCGCCGGCGCTCCCGTGCACGAGAGTGAGGTCGGGTAGACAGGACCGAGGTGAGGCCGAGGGGCGTTGTGGGCGAAACGCTGCGAAGGGATGTGGTCATCATACAGTTCGGACTTTGGGCAAGTCTGTGGATATCCACAGTGCACATCAACGACTACCGCAACCAGTACTAGCCCAGCGCCTCGACGCCGACAACAGAGCTTCCCCCACGCGACAGGGCGCGCGGCCCCCTCGCGAAGGCGAGCGCGGGGTCACTCCGGACCCGACGAGGACGACGGCGATGCGCGTTGTTGCTCATCAGGTGCGCGAGAGACTCGACGAGCATGTGTCGAGAGAAGGTCTGCGCTCACGAGTCCTCTGCGCACCCGGTAGCGGAGCCCAGGACGACTCGCTCGGGCGAGCGAGGGGCGACGGGGGGGACGCAGCGGGAGGACCCGTGCCTCGCGCGGAGACACGCGTACCCTGTCTCTTCAAGCACGTCAGCCGACGTCGAGCACCACGGGGTGCAACAGGAGCCGCCTATGCAATTGGGGTCTTCATCGTCAAACATGCACATAAGCCCGGGCTGGCGCGCATTGTTGTATTGACAATACTCGCCGTAGCCCCTGGATCTCGTTCTCCGCCGTAGAGCTCTCTACAGTCGAAGTCGCCTTGATTGCTCGTTTGACAGCGGAAGCCCACCCCACATTCCTGCACGAGCGGTTGAGGGTGCCTCCGCCGTCGTCGGCCCACTGCGCACACTTCTCGCCGTCCGGGCAGTCTTGGGGCCACAGGTCAGAGCCTCTCGGGCCGTCGTCGGGGGCGCCGGTACAGCCGAGAAATGAGCACCCTTGAGTCTCCGCGCTCCCCGAGTCCGCCTCTGTAGACGCCGCCGATGCCCCTGTCGTCCCTGTCGTCCCCGTCGAGCTCGAGACCGTCGTCCCGGCCGAGCTCGAGACCATCGTCCCCGTCGAGCTCGCGACCGTCGCCGTCGCCGTCGCCGAGCCTGGGTCGAGCGACCCCGAGAGGCAGCCTCAGACAGCCAAAGAGAGCCCAAGGAGCCGCAGCGGCCGCGGGAGAATCGTCATCGCTGCGGCCACTCCGTCGATTCCATCCCGTCGTAGGTCTCGGGCAGAAACACGCGCGCCGATCTCTTCCTCATCGCAGGTCAACACCGCCGGGCACCGTCACCGTCCACCACGACCCAAAGGATGACCTCCTCCTGGACCCCGCGACGCGACGAGATCCGCGGGCGCCCCACACCTCGGGGCGCCCTGGGCCCGTACGCGGAGCGGTCAGAGCCCCTCTAGCGTGCCGCAGTCGGGGCGAGACCGCCCCTCCCGACGCGACTCGGCGATATCCGCAGGTTGTGAGGACGCTCCCGCAGCTTGCGCCCGACCGCAACGCTTGCGACTCTTTGGGGGAGCAGTCCCGGGGAGTCTTTTGCCGCCCAGCGATCCCAAACGCAGCGACCGGCCCAAGGCGGGCCTGCTGGAGACCATCACCAGCTCTCCTCTACAGGCGCCCGAGCCGGGCCCTGGAAGAGGCGCCCCGACCCTCGGCTCGACCATCGTCGGCGGCCCGGCGCCGGGTCTCGAGCGACCGGCGGCGCCCCGCCGCGGCACCCTCGGCTCGACCCTCCTCGGCGGCTCCCCGGCGGAGCTCGCGGAGCAGTCCGAGCCCAAGCCCAAGCCCAAGCCCAAGCCCGGCACCCTCGGCTCGACCATGCTCGGGGGACCTCCGCCAGACCCGGCCCCCGCGGCGCCGCCCGGGCGCGGCACGTTCGGCGCGACCCTCCTCGGCGCCCCCGGGCAGAGCCGAGAGGTGGCCGGCGGGCCCAGGGCCAAGCCCAAGAGTCTCGGCTCGACCATCCCTGGCGGTCCAGCGCCGACGCAGGAGCGCGCGCAGCCCAGGCGAGCCAAGGCAGACCTCGGCTCGACCATCGCTGGCGGCCCCGCGCCGACCAGCCCAGCACGGTCGAGCGCGAGCCCAGACGACGTCGAGACCCGGGAGCGCCGCACGCCGCCTGGCAGCGACGACGAGCTCGAGCGCCGCCACCCCGCGCTCGGCGAGCGGGCGACCCTGATCTCGACCCGCGACGAGCGCCCAGCGTCGGCGAAGCGCTCGCCCGCAGGCTCCCAAGCCCACGACGCGACCATGATCGGCGGTCTCGGCGGTGTCGGCAGCGTCGAGCAGGCGCCCGGGGCCGAGCGCCCCCCACCGCCCGACCGGACGATGAACCCCGCCGGCACCGGCACCGTCGTCCGCGGCGCGGACATGCGGAGCTCGGCGATGGAGCAGACGATCCTCGGCTCCGGTCCGCCGCCGGAGTCGGTGATGCGCTCGAAGCTCGACGCCGAGATCTTCACGACGCCAGGCCAACCAGGGAAGATCCACCGCTTCACCGTCCTCCGCGTCCTCGGCGAGGGCGGCATGGGGGTGGTCTACGCCGCCTACGACGAGGAGCTCGATCGCCGGGTCGCGATCAAGCTGGTCCGCGACGACCTCCACGAGGGGACCCACGGGCGCTCGCGGATGCTCCGCGAGGCCCAGGCGATGGCCCGGGTCTCCCACCCCAACGTCGTCCAGGTCTACGAGGTCGGCGAGTTCGCCGGTCAGGTCTTCGTCGCGATGGAGTTCGTCAAGGGGACCCCGCTGACCGACTGGGTCGCCGCCGAGGAGCGCGACTGGCAGGAGCTCCGCGACATGTTCGTTCAGGCAGGTCGAGGCCTCGCCGCGGCGCACGAGCAGGGCCTGGTCCACCGCGACTTCAAGCCCGACAACGTCCTCGTCGGCAACGACGGGCGGGCCCGCGTGCTCGACTTCGGCCTCGCCCGGGCCGAGGGCGCCGGCCTGCGCAGCACCGCCGGAGACTCGATGCTGATGTCGTCGCTCGGGACGACCAACAGCGCCTTCGACACCAAGCTGACCATGGTCGGGACGATCATGGGGACGCCGGCCTACATGTCGCCGGAGCAGCACGAGGGCGCGCCGACGGGCGCGCCCAGCGATCAGTTCTCCCTCTGCGTCGCCCTCTACGAGGCCCTCTACGGCCAACAGCCCTTCCCCGGCGAGACCTACCAAGCGCTCGCCGAGTCGGTGACCAGCGGCGACCTCACCCCGCCGCCGCGGGGCACCGACGTCCCCGACTGGCTCTTCGAGGCGCTCAAGATCGGGATGGCCGTCGACCCCGAGCAGCGCCATCCGTCGATGGACACGCTCCTGGCTGAGCTCAGCCAGGACAGTACCCCGGCGCTCACCCGCTCGCGCTGGCTCTGGCCCGGCGTCACCGCCTTCGCGGTCGTCACCGCGGTCCTCGTGACCCTCGGCCTCGTCGGCCAGGGGGAGCCGAGCGCCGAGGAGCTGGCGAGGATCCAGTCCCTCGAGGAGAGCGCCCGCGACGCGGCGGAGCGCAAGCTGTGGGTCTATCCCGCGGACGGCAACACCGATGACACCGCCTATCGCCGGATCGCGCAGCTCGAAGAGCTCGAGGGCGACGCCGGCGTCGCTGGCGGTGAGCGGGCCAAGGAGCTGCGGATCGACTTCGCCGACCAGCTCGTCGTCCTCGGCGACAAGTACTACGAGGACGACAGCACCCGCCCCTTCGCCCGCGACTACTACATCCAGGCGCTGGTCTTTCAGCCCGACAGCCCCCGCGCCCTCGAGCGCGCCGGCATGACCCCGGGACAGCTCGCCGACATCCGCGAGCGCGCCAACGAGTCGGAGTTCGGCGAAGCCGAGCTCTTCGCGGCGGAGGCCCTCACCGTCCTCGCCTCCGCGGACGATCAAGCGATCGCCGACGGCCTCGCGGACCTCCAGGACCGCGCCGAGTTCGGCTCGGCGAGCAGCAAGCTGGTGATGGGCCCGGTGATCGAGCGGCTCGGCGGCGCCAAGGCGAAGCAGAAGCTGCTCGCCGCCAACCAGCCCGATCCAGCCGCGGACTCCGGCGCCCCGCCCCGCGGCTCGGCGGTCGAGTTGGACAGCGACGCGGCGGACTCCGAGTCGGCGGACTCCGGCGAGGACGACACCGCCGACGAGGCCGAGGCTCCAGCGGCGGTCAAGGCCGCCAAGCCGAGGAACACCGGCGGCAAGGGGCCGAAGAGCGCCAGCTCGGAGGACAGCGGCGACAGCGGCGGCGGCGACGAGGCCGACGGCGAGCCGGTCTACGATCCCGTCAAGTCGATGGAGCTGACCCGCGAGGCGGAGGCAGCTCGCCGCCGCGGGGCCCTCTCCGAGGCCGAGCAGCTCTACAACCAGGCGCTCGGCTCGTGGAACCGCAACGCCGCCGCGCTGATGGGCCTGAGCGACATCCACTTCGACCGCGGCGCCTTCGACCGGGCGGTCAAGTTCGCCAACCAGGCGGTCCGCGCCGAGCCGAAGAACGGCGACTACCGGCTCCGCCTGGGGGACGCGTATTTTAAGGTGCTCCGCTACAATGACGCGCGGCGCTCCTACGAGAAGGCCGACGAGTACGGGAACAAGAAGGCGAAGGATCGGATCAAACGGGTCCGCGAGAAGACCGGAGAGTGACCCCGCAGATGGCACGATTTACCCCTCAGGTCGTCTCCCTCTGCTGCGCCGCCGCGATCGCGTGGACCCAGGCGATCCCGAGCGCCGTCGCCTCGGAGCCCGCCGGCGAAGCGGCGATCGAGGACAGCGTCGACGAGCCCGAGCCCACCGATGAGCCCGAGCCCGAGCCCGAGCCCGAGCCCGAGCCCGAGCCCGAGCCCGAGCCCGCCGACGGCGGCCTCGCCCCGCTCCCGGAGGCCGAGAACCGCGGAGAGGTCAGCGCCCGGCTCGCCCTGATCCCCCTGGAGATCGACGGCGCCGTCGACGAGGGCGCCGACGAGCGCCTCCTGACCAACCTCACCAAGGGGTTCGCCCGCGGCGCCTTCGGCATCGCCGATCAGGGCTCGGTCGCGAGGATCGCCGGCGAGTCCTGCGGCACCCCCTGCGTCAAGCGCCTGAAGTCCGACGAGAGCGCCGACTACGTGGTCAAGACCCGGATCAAGGTCGACGACCGCGACTACATCGTCGAGATCGATCTGGTCGACACCAAGGACGCCGACGTCGTCGCCTCGACCCGCGAGCGCTGCGATCTGTGCGGCCTCGCCGAGGTGGGCCAGCTCCTCGAGGCCCAGGCCGCGGTCCTCCGGCGTAAGCTCGAGGACCTGGTCAAGGGGCCGCCGGTGATCGTCGTCGACACCACCCCCTCTGGCGCGCTCGTCTTCATCGACAACCAGCTCGTCGGCACCTCCCCGCTCGAGCGGCCGATGATCGAAGGGGAGCACATCGTCCGGGTGATGCTCGACGGCTACGTCGCCGACGAGCGGGAGGTCAACCTGGTCTCGGGCGTCCGCGAGACCCTCGAGCTACCGCTCAAGCGGACCCCGGAGACCGCGAAGTTCCGCGCGATCGGCTGGGCCAGCCTCGGCCTCGGGATCCCGACCCTCGGTGCAGGCGTCGCCCTCGTCGCCCTCGACGGCCGCTACGTCGGCACCTGCGACGGCGTGAGCACGGTCTACGACGCCGACGGGAACCGCGTGAACCCGGACAAAGAGGGCTTTGAGGAGCTCCTCGCCTGCCCGAACGTGCTCAACACCCGCTGGGGCGGCGCCGCGGCCCTCGCCGGCGGCGCTGCGCTGCTCACCGCCGGGGTCCTCCTCCTCCTCCGGACGCGCAACCGCAACCGCAGCAAGGGCGCCGCCAAGGCCGAGGCGCGGGCCCGGATCGTGCCGACCGGCTTCGGCATCGCCGGTCGCTTCTAGGGGCTCATAGGGGGCTCCCCCGCGAATGCGCACCTCGCGAAGGTCCCGGGGATCTCCTCGCGAGATCATCGACGAGGCGGACGCCAGGGCCACAAGGCCGCTCCCGACCCCGCAGGCGCACGCTTTCGCGCCCCCGCACATGAGGGTCAGCGCGGGAATCCTTCGCAAAGGAGGCGCAGATCCCTATGATCCTGGGGTCGTCGACGCGCTCGTCGACACCGACGCGATCAACACGGAGGCCTCCTTGAAGCTCACTCTCCTACGCCACGACCTTGATAACGGATGGAGCGAGGAGTTCCCCGCGCTCGACTCGGCGTCGACCTTGGTCATCGTCTTCGGCGCGCCGGAGTACCGCGATGACAAGCGGGCCCTCGCCGAGCTGAAGGCGGCCTTCCCCACCTCGACCATCGTCGGCTGCTCGACCTCCGGCGAGATCTTCAAGACCAAGATCTACGACCGCAGCCTCGCGGTCGCCGTCGCCCGCTTCGAGCGCAGCCAGCTCCGACACATCACCGCGCCGATCGCCAACGTGGCCGGCTCAGCCGACGCCGGGGCAGCCCTCGCCGAGGCGCTCAACGCCGACGACCTCAAGGGTGTCTTCGTCCTCTCGGACGGCCTCCAGGTCAACGGCTCCGAGCTCGTCCGCGGCTTCGCCTCCAAGCTCCCCGACCACGTCGTCATCACCGGCGGGCTCGCCGGCGACGGCCCCCGATTCGAGCGAACCTGGACCCTCAGCGAGGGAGAGCTGACCAGCGACTCCGTGACCGCCGTCGGCCTCTACGGCGAGAGCCTGTCTATCGGCCACGGCTCCCGCGGCGGCTGGGACCCCTTCGGCCCGCGGCGCCAGGTCACCCGCTCGGAGAACAACGTCCTCTTTGAGCTCGACGGGCGCCCGGCGCTCGATCTCTACAAGGAGTACCTCGGCGAGCGCGCCGACGGGCTGCCGGCGACCGGGCTCCTCTTCCCCCTCGCCCTCCTCAGCGAGAGCGAGGGCGGGCAGATCATCGTCCGGACGATCCTCGGGGTCGACGAGGCGCAGAAGTCCCTCACCTTCGCCGGCGACGTCCCGACCGGCGCCCGCGTCCAGCTGATGAAGGCCAACTTCGACCGCCTGATCGAGGGCGCCGAGGAGGCCGCCGAGGCCGCTGGCGAGAACATGGACGCCGGCGAGGAGAACATCCTGACGATCGCCATCTCCTGCGTCGGTCGCCGCCTCGTCCTCTCCGAGCGGACTGAGGAGGAGGTCGAGGCCACCGCCGACATCCTCCCCGACCGCTGCGCCCAGATCGGCTTCTACTCCTACGGAGAGATCTCGCCCACCTCGACCGGGCCCTGCGAGCTCCACAACCAGACGATGACCCTCACCACCATCCGTGAAGGATAAGCCCGCAACCCATCGGACGCTGGCTCGCCAGCTCCGACGTCTCGGCATCCGAGACGACGCGGCGCCGTCGCAAGAGGTCTGGAGCGACCTCATCGCGGTGCTGTCGCGGACCTATGCCAGCGCTGAGGAGGATCGCTACCTGCTCGAGCGCTCGCTCGACATCTCCTCGCGCGAGATGGAGGAGCTCTACGAGAACCTCCGCCGCTCGAGCGAGACCCGGGTCGCCGCCGAGCGTGATCGCCTCAACTCGATCGTCGAGGCCCTCGACGACGGCCTCTTCGTCCTCAACCTCAAAGGCCTGCCGCTTCGCCTCAACAGCGCCGCCGAGCGCCTCGTCGGCCTCTCCGCGCCGGAGCTGCTCGGCGAGCCGATCCTCCAGCGCTTCATCCTCCGCGGTGAGGGGGCCGCCGAGGCGACCGGGCCCGAGGCCGCGCTCGAGGCCGTGCACAAGCACGGGCAGTCGCTGCGCTTCGACTCCTCCAGCCTCCTCCGCCCCGGTCGGACCGCCCGGCCTGTGGCCTGCTCCCTGACCCCGCTCATCACCAACGAGGTGATCATCGGCTCGGTCTTCCTCCTCCACGACATGACCGCCGTCCGCCACTCGGAGATGGAGCTGCGCCAGCTCGCCGACGCCCTGCGGACCGCCCGCGACAAGGCGCTCGACGCCAGCCGGACCAAGAGCGCCTTCCTGGCGAACATCAGCCACGAGCTGCGGACGCCGCTCAACGCGATCATCGGCTACAGCGAGCTCATCGACGAGGAGGTCGAGGAGCTCCTGGACGACGACCTCGACAAGGTGATCGGCGAGGACAACCGGCGGATCCACCAGGCCGCCGAGCACCTCCTGCACCTGATCAACGACGTGCTCGACGTCTCGAAGATCGAGGCCGGGAAGATGCAGATCGAGGTCATCCCCTTCGAGGTCCCGGAGCTGCTGGCAGCGGTGACCGCGGTGATCGAGCCGCTGATGCTCCAGGGCGACAACCGCCTGATCGTCGACTGCCACGCCGCCGTCCGAGAGATGCGCAGCGACCGGACCAAGCTCAAGCAGGCGCTCTTCAACCTCCTGAGCAACGCCGCCAAGTTCACCCACACCGGCACCGTCCGCCTCGCCGTCCACCCCGAAGAGGTGCACGGGGAGCCCTGGCTCGTCTTCGAGGTCATCGACACCGGGATCGGCATCCCCCCCGGGCGCCTGCGCGACCTCTTCAACGCCTTCACCCAGGTCGACGCCTCGACCTCGCGGGTCTACGGCGGCACCGGCCTCGGCCTGACGATCACCCGCGAATTTTGCCGGATGCTCGGCGGCGAGGTCGAGGTCGAGAGCACGCTAGGCGAGGGGTCTACGTTCCGCCTCCGCCTGCCGGCGACCGCGCCCGCCCAGGCCGCCGAGGCGACCCAGCCCGACCCCCTCGCCTAGCAGCCGTGGTGAACGTCCCGCGGGCTCTCGCTTGCCCTCGCCCGACCGCGGTTGACGGCCCGCGCGCGCTTCGGCGACCCTGGAGGAGAGCGGCGCCGACGCGCCGACACACGGAGCGAACATGCGACGCTGGAACGGTTGGGGCCTTGAGTCTGTCGACGTGGAGCCCAAGCCGGCGACCGAGGCCTTCCTCCGCACCGCCATCGGTCCGGGCAGACCGACGGCCGACGCCACCTTCCAGGGGACCGCCGACAGCCTGCCCGCGTCGCGCCTGCCCGCCCATCCGCTGGTCGACCTCAGCCCGCGGGCGCGCCTCCTCCACGCCCGCGGTCAGTCCTTCCCCGACTGGGTCGATCTGCGCAGCGGTCGGATCGACGCGGCCCCCGACGGGGTCGCCACGCCGAGCCACCGCGGCGAGGTCGCGGCCCTCCTCCGCTACGCCGCCGACAACGGCGCGCGGGTGATCCCCTACGGCGGTGGCACCAGCGTCGTCGGCCATGTCAGCCCCGCGCGCGGCGACAGCCCGGTCCTGACGATCTCCCTCAGCGCCCTCTCCCAGCTCGAGCGCCTCGACGAGGAGAGCCGCCTCGCGACCTTCGGCGCCGGGATCCGCGGACCCGCGCTCGAGGCGGAGCTGCGCAGCCGCGGCTACACCCTCGGCCACTTCCCCCAGTCCTTCGAGCACTCGACCCTCGGCGGCTGGATCGCGACCCGCTCCAGCGGCCAACAGTCGCTGCGCTACGGCCGGATCGAGCATCTCTTCGTCGGCGGCCACGTCGAGACCCCGAGCGGCGCCCTCGACCTCCCCTGCGTGCCGGCGAGCGCCGCCGGGCCGGACCTCCGCCAGGTCATCCTCGGCTCGGAGGGGCGCCTCGGGATCATCTCCGACGCCGTCGTCCAGATCTCGAAGCTCCCCGAGGTCGAGCGCTTTCGCCCCTACTTCCTGCCGAGCTGGGAGGCGGGCGTCGCCCTGGTCCGCGCGCTCGCCCAGGCCCGCGTGCCCCTGTCGATGGTCCGCCTCTCGAACCCGGTCGAGACCCGGACCCAGCTCGCCCTCGCCGGCCACCCGACGATGACCGGGCTCCTCCGCGGCTTCCTCCGCCTCCGCGGCCTCGGCGAGGAGCGCTGCATGCTGATGCTCGGCTTCACCGGGGGAGCCCGCGAGGTCCGCTTCCTCGAGAAGCAGGTCCGCTGGGAGGTGCTCGCCGCCGGCGGGGTCGCGGGGCCGCGGCAGATCGCCGACGCCTGGCAGCGCGGACGCTTCCGCAACGCCTACCTCCGCAACAGCCTCTGGACCCGCGGCTACGGCATCGACACCGTCGAGACCGCGGTCCGCTGGTCGCGGGTGACCTCGACCATGAACCACATCGAGGACGCCGCCAACGCGGTGCTCGCCGCCGACGACGAGCGCGGTCTCGTCTTCACCCACCTCTCCCACGTCTATCCGACCGGCTCGAGCGTCTACTCGACCTTCGTCTTCCGCCTGGATCCCGACCCCGACGCGACGCTCGCCCGCTGGCGCCGGCTCAAGGAGGCGGTGAGCCAGGCGATCGTGCTCTGCGGCGGGACCATCTCCCATCAACACGGCGTCGGCGCCGACCACCTCCCCTACCTGCCGGCCGAGAAGGGAGCGCTCGGGATCGCCGCCCTCCGCGGGCTCCAGCGCACCTTTGATCCCGACGGTCGGATGAACCCCGGCAAGCTCTGCTAGGGATCACGTGGTGAGCACCGACGAGCACAGGTGGGACCAGCGACGCCGGGCGGCGGACCTCGCCGCGCTCGATCGCCGCTGGGATCTGCTGATCGTCGGCGGTGGGATCACCGGCGCAGGGATCGCCCGTGAGGCCGCCCGCCTCGGCCTCCACACCCTCCTCGTCGAGTCCCACGACTTCGCCTGGGGGACCTCGAGCCGCTCGTCGAAGATGGTCCACGGCGGCGCGCGCTACCTCGCCAACCTCCAGATCAAGACCACGATCACCTCGGTCCGCGAGCGCGACCGGCTGCTCCGCGACGGCAGCGGCCTGGTCGAGCCGCTGGAGTTCGTCTTCCCGATCTACGAGCGCGACCGGGCCAAGGCGCTGGAGCTCCGGCTCGGGCTTTGGGTCTACGACAAGCTCTCGAGGACCCACGACGTCCGCCTCCACGACCCGGCGGCGATGTCCGCCCGCTTCCCCGGGCTCACGCAGCAGGGCCTGCGCGGCGGCTGGTCCTACACCGACGCCGAGACCGATGACGCCCGCCTCGTTCTCCGGGTCCTCCGCGAGGCCAGCCGCGCCGGCGCGACCGTGATCAACTACGCCTCGGCGACCGGCCTCCTCCGCGACGGGGGCCGGGTCTGCGGGGTGACGATCCGCGACGAGCTCACCGGCGCGCTCACCTCGGCCCGCGCCCGGGCGGTGATCAACGCCACCGGAGCCTGGGCCGACGAGCTGCGGGCGGAGCTCCACCTGCAGCCGAAGATGCGGCCGCTCCGCGGCTCCCACCTGGTCTTCCCCCGGGAGCGCCTGCCGGTCAACGCCGCCGTCCTCCTCCGCAACCAAGTCGACTCCCGGGTCCTCTACATCTACCCCTGGGAGGGGGCGACGCTGCTCGGGACGACCGACCTCGACCACGACGGCTCGCTCGCCGACGAGCCGCGGATCACCGCGGCGGAGTTCGACTATCTCCTGACGATCGCCCGCGAGGCCTTCCCCGACCGGGACCTCCGGGCCAGCGACGTCGTCTCCACCTACGCCGGCGTCCGCCCGGTGATCTCCGACGGCAGCGAAGATCCGTCGAAGGCCGCGCGGGACCACGCGGTCTGGCACGAGGAGGGGCTGTGGACGGTCACCGGCGGCAAGCTGACCACCTTCCGCGAGATCGCCCTCGACGCCCTCGGCGAGCTCCGCCGCGACCTGCCGGAGATCCCCCCCCTGCACGCCGACGCGCCGATCTTCGAGACCGCGCCGATCGAGCTCGGCGCTCCGCTCGCGCGGGCCCTCGGCGCGGCGGCGACCCCCGAGCGAGCGCTGCGGATCCTCGGACGCTACGGCCTCGACACCGCCGCCCTCCTCGCGGCCGCAGCCCCCGGAGAGATGACGCTGATCCCCGGGACCCTCACCCTCTGGGCCGAGCTCCGCTTCGCCGCCCGCCACGAGGCGGTCGTCCATCTAAGCGACCTCCTCCTCCGACGGACGCGGCTCGGCCACCTCCTGCCGGAGGGCGGAGCTGCGATCCTCCCGCGCGTGCGAGCGATCTGCAGCGAGGAGCTCGGCTGGGATCAGGCGACATGGGACGAGGAGGCGCGCTCCTATCTCGAGCAGTGGCGACGCTCCTTCGCAGGGCCCGAGGGGTCCGAGACCGCGCCGAGCTAGCCCTGAGATAAGCGCTGCTGCGGGGCGTCCTCGACAACCCGCGTAGAACCGTCAATGACACGGGTTTCGCGCTTCGGCTGCATTCGTGTGGGTGAGCGCTCTCCTCGTGCTTGGCGAGGGGCGAAGCTTAGGGGCTAAAGGCGGGCGGGCGAGGGGCGACGAGGCGGGTCCCTCGCGGACGCGGGTCCTCCCATGCCACGTGCTCGCCACGGGATAGGCTGATCTGCTTGAAGAGACAGGGTACGCGTGTCTCCGCTCGAGGCACGGGTCCTCCCGCTGCGTCCCCCCGTCGCCCCTCGCTCGCCCGAGCAAGTCTTCCTGGGCTCCGCTCGCGGGTGCGTAGAGGACTCGCGAGCGCAGACCTTCTCTCGACACATGCTCGTCGAGTCTCTCGCGCACTTGATGAGCGACAACGCGCATCGCCGGTCGAGCTTCGGTCCGTGCCGATGTCCGAGCGATCGAGAGCCTCCGAAACGCCTGTGAGAACACCGAGCGGGACGACTCGCGCGAGCCACCTGAAGGCCGACCGTCGGCGACCCGAGCACACCCGGAAGAGCGCTCGGCCGCTGTACCGCAAGTGTTGGCGGAGCCGAGCGGGACGACGAGGGCAAGAGAGCGCGCGGGACTCTCGCCACGGGCGCAGAGGCCCGCGACCGCCCACCGTCGACAACGGCGCCCAGCTTCGGCACATTTGACGTGATGGGTTTCGCCTGGAGTCGCGCAGATGCACAGATCTGCCAGGGCGCAGACTTCCAGGCCGAGCTGTGGAACCCGAGCCCCGGCGTCATCATCACCCGCCTGCGCGGCACCGCCGACCTCGAGTGCCTGCGCTTCTACACCCGCCGCGCCGAACGGGAGATGCGCTTCGGCCCGCTCCTCGTCTTTCACGACTGGGAGGGGCTCGGACGCTACTCGCCCGAGGCACGCGACGGCCTCAAGCTCTGGGGCAAGGAGCACAACGACGCCTTCGAGGCGGTCCACTACCTCATCCGCTCGAAGATCGTGATGATGTTGATCTCTGTCGCGGCCCTCGCCCTCGGCCGTGATCTCTTCGCCACGACCGATCGAGCGGCGTTCGAGGCGACCCTCGAGCGCTCGCTCGTCGCCCGCAAGCGCCAGCGGTCCTAGCCGCGGGGAAGGTCGGGGCGAGCCCCTCGTCGGCGCCCGGGCGGCCCCGTCGGCAGCCCCGAGGATCCCGACCTACGCCCGTACGAGTTTCCCCCGCGGCGCCCGCGGGATGCCTGCTACAGTCGAGGCGTGGCGGCGCCCTATATCCTCGCGCTCGACGTCGGCACCCAGAGCGTGCGGGCGATCGCCTTCACCGCGGAGGGGGAGATCGCGGGCCGCTGCAAGGTGCCGATCGAGCCCTACGTCGCGCCCCAGCCGGGCTGGGCCGAGCAGGACGCCCACTACTACTTCGACCGCCTCGCCGAGGCCTGTCGCGGGCTCTGGGAGCATGTCGACCCCGCGAGCATCCGCGGCGTCACCCTGACCACCCAGCGGGCGACCATCGTCAACGTCGACGCCGACGGCGAGCCCCTGAGACCGGCGATCGTCTGGCCCGATCAGCGCAGGGTCCGGGGCGAGGCCCCGATCGGCGGCGGCTGGGGCCTCCTCTTCCGCCTCGCCGGGGTCCGCGGGACGGTCGCCCGCTTCCAGGCCGACGCCGAGTCCAACTGGCTCCGCCGCAACCAGCCCGAGATCTGGGCCGCGACCCACAAGCACCTCCTCCTCTCAGGCTACCTCTCCTTCCGCCTCACCGGCCGCTACGTCGACTCCACCGGCTGTCAGGTCGGCTACCTCCCCTTCGACTACAAGAAGCTGCGCTGGGCCGCGGCCAAGGACTGGAAGTGGAAGGCGACCCAGCTCGATCCAGGCCGCCTCCCCGAGCTCCAGGACCCGGGCTCGACCCTCGGCGTGATCAGCCCCGCCGCGGCCGAGGCCACCGGCATCCCGGCCGGGCTCCCGCTCATCGCCGCCGCCGCCGACAAGGCCTGCGAGGTGCTCGGCGCCGGCTGTACGGAGCCCCACCAGGCGAGCCTGTCTCTTGGGACAACTGCGACGGTCAACACCACCTGCAGGCGCTACGTCGAGGTCGTCCCCCTGATCCCGCCCTTCCCAGCGGCGCTCGCCGGGGCCTACAGCACCGAGATCCAGATCTACCGCGGCTTTTGGCTGGTGAGCTGGTTTCTCCGAGAATTCGCGGCCACGGAGCGGGCGGCGGCCGTCGCCGAGGGCGTCAGCGTCGAGACCATCCTCGACCGGGCGATCGCGACGATCCCCGCCGGCTCCGAGGGTTTGATCCTCCAGCCGACCTGGTCCCCGGGGGCGCACATCGGCCCCGAGGCCCGCGGTGCGATCATCGGCTTCACCGAGAACCACAGCCGGCCGCACCTCTACCGAGCGATCCTCGAGGGCCTCATCTACGCCCTGCGCGGCGGCAAGGAGCTGACGGAGCGGCGGACCAAGACGCCGATCACCACCCTCCGGGTCGCCGGCGGCGGCTCCCAGAGCGACGTTGTCATGCAGATCGCCGCCGACATCTTCGGCCAGGTCGCGACCCGTCCGCACACCTTCGAGGCCTCCGCCCTCGGCGCGGCGATCATCGCCAGCGTCGGCCTCGGCGTCCACCCAGACCCGGCGACCGCCGTCCGAGCGATGACCCGGCCGGGCGCCAGCTTCACGCCGATCCCGGAGAACGTCCGGCTCTACGGCTCCATCTACCGCGAGGTCTACGCCCCGCTCTACGGCCGGCTCCAGCCCCTCTACCGCCGCCTGCGATCGATCACCGGCTATCCGCCCTAGGGAGGCCTAGGGACCCGAGGATCGCGATCACGCCGCGTGTTGTCGCGAACATCGCCGAGCTCGCGCTGCAGCTCGGCTGGTCTCCAGGCGAAGGCCCAGACAAACCCTTTCCGCACGAGGTGGGGCTGGACTCGTACGCCGAGTGGTGCCTCGCAGATCCGCCGGCTGTGGATGAACCGACGGCCTAGCGCCGTCCCTCCGAGGGCGTATGCCTGTCGGCGCTCCGTTTGACGGGACGCGACCGGACGCTCGCCGACGCTCATCGCCAGGGCGCACCGTGGAGCGCTCAGGACTAGCCGCCGGGGCAGTAGAGGGTGAGGCCGCCCTCGTCGGAGCACTCAAACTCAAAGCAGGGCTCCCCCTCTAAGCATCCGCACACCAGCTCCTTCATGCAGGCCTCCGGGAGCTGCATGCACTCATAGAAGTCCGGCTCGCCGAGCACGTCGTTGTAGCTGACCTGGCAGTAGCTGGTCCCCTGGTCGCAGAAGCGATAGCCGCACTCAAAGTAGTCGGCGGGGGGCATACACCCGCCCGCCGCGGCCACGTCCGACCCGGCACCGTTGGCGTAGCAGCCGTTGGAGTGGACCTCGCCGTCGCAGCCGCAGACCGGGGCGTAGTCATCATCGCAGCCGTCCGGGATCGGCTTACAGGTGCCGATATCTCCGCGCAGAGAGCCGCAGGAGTTGGCGTTCCAGTCGCAGTACTCGCCGGCGCCGCAGCCCCCGTCGCAGCCGACATCCCCGGTCGTCTCAGCGCCGGTCGTGCTGCCGCTGGTCTCGGTCGTCCCTTCGCTCGTCCCCTGGGTGCCGACGCTCGTCCCCTCGCTCGTCCCCTCGCTCGTCCCTTCGCTCGTCCCCTGGGTGCCGGAGTTGGAGCCCTGGGTCGCGGTGTTGCTCCCCTCCGAGGTCGCCCCGGAGTCCGTCCCCTCGGTCAAACCGCTCCCGTCCGAGGAGCTCGAGGTCGCCGAGGTCCCCGACTCTGTGGGTTCGACCGTGATGATCGTGCAAGCGCCGACGAGCGCTCCCGCGAGCAGGAGCGAGAGGCTCCGTGTTCCATAGCTAGGTTGAGCAAGCATGGCCCCATCCTAGCCGCCGAGGCGGCCTGCGACCAGATAGCCCCGCGCCGACGGCTAGTCGCCGTCGATGTAGTCGGCGAACGCCCCGGCCTCGATCGCTCGCAGCGCGGCTCGATAGCCGGCTTCGAGGAGCGGCTTCGGATCGTCGAAGGCGAGCGCCGGCAGGCCCGCGAGGTCGGGGCGGAACAGGTGGAGCAGGTCGTCCATCAGCTCCGGATCGCGGTACCGGCTCGCGCAGGTGACGGTCGCGAAGAGGGTCGTGCCGATCCAGGGGACGACCGTGTCTTGGTTGAAGGGGTTGATCCGCTCGAGGAGGAGCGCGGCGTTCGACGGGCAGACATGCAGCGAGGCGTCGGCCCTGATCGAGTCGGAGGCGTCGCCGACGTCGCTCGCGATCACCTTGCCGGGGTTTCGCCGCAGCATCACGCCGATCGGGAGGTTGTCGAGCACACCGCCGTCGACCAGGACATCGCCGTCGCGGAAGGTCGGCGGCAGGAGGCCGGGGATCGCCGCGGTGCTGAGGAGCGCGTGCCAGGCGGGCCCGCGATCGATCACCTCGAGGCGGGCTCGGCTGAGGTTGGTGGCGACGACGTAGCAGTCGCGCCAGAGATCCTCCATCTGCAGATCGCCGAGCCAGCGGACCATCGCCTCCCGGACCTCGTCGGACTCGAGCACCGAGACCAGCGGGATCTTCGGCCGCGAGAAGACCTTGCTCTCGAGCCAGGTCTCCCGGATCGCCTCGACGATCCGATCGGGCGAGAGATCCGCCGCCAGGAGGACGCCGACACCACCGCCTGCGCTCGCCCCCCCGACCGCGTCGATCGGGACCCCCGCCTCCAGGAGCGCCCGGATCACGCCGATATGACACATGCCTCGGGCCGCGCCCCCGGAGAGGACGAGGCCGACGCAGCGTCCGAGCAGCCGACGCGCGACCCGTCGGTAGTCGCCGGGCCGCTCGCCGCGGACATGGTGGATCCGCTCGATCGAGCGGAGCGCGAGCCAGGCCGCGGTCCCGCTCGGCTGGGCGCAGCTCTCGGGGTGGAGGAGGAGGAGCTCCAGGTGGGCCGTGTTGGGGACCGCACCGTCGGCGGCGATCAGCCGCTCGACCTCGCGCAGCTCCGGGCCCGAGCCCGCTGAGGCCACCAGGAGGATCCGATCGGCGCGGCTCAGGCAGCGGCGGGTCCAGGGGGTGTCCTCCGGATCGGCGAGGTAGAGGTCGAGATCGTGGCTGTCGTCGCGCTCGTCGAGCCAGCGCTCGATAGCCTCGCTCTCGGGGCCGCCTATGGGCTCGCGCGCGCTGCCCGGTCGAAACACGCTGTCGACCCGGTAGGCGTCGACGACATGGACGCTGGCGTAGCGCCCGGCCGCGTGCCCGAGCCGCTCCAAGAAGAGGTTCAGCGGGGTGTGGCGATCGAGGGGGACGATCGCCACGGTCTCGGGGGCGGTGAAGCCCTGCTCCCCGCGCAGCGCCGCGCCCAAGCGCGTCGCCAAGCTCCGCATCAAGGGAACGACGAAGGCCGGCGCGTGGTCGACGATCGCCTCAAAGTCGGCGGCTGAGAGGAGGAGGAGCTCGGTCTCCCGCATCGCCGTCACGCCGCCGACGCGGTCGCGGCGACCGATGACCTCGGCGACGCCGACCGCCTGGCCGCGGCCGATCTCGCCGGCGTCGCGGACATCGCCGTCGGCCTCGATCACCCGCACCCGGAGGCGACCGCGGAGAACAAAGGCGATGTAGTCCGCGGGCTCCCCCGCCGACCAGAGCTGCTCGCCGCAGGCGATCACCCGACGCCCGAGTCGCTCTCCGATCATCGTCTGGACCGACTCGTCGAGGCCGCCGAAGACCGTGTCGACGAAGTGCTCGACCTCTGCTCGCGTGATCGTAGACATCGCTTCCCTCCGCGCCGACGCGGCGCCACACGAGGCGCCACACGCGGCGCCACACGAGGCAAGGTACCGCGGCGCTCGACCGGGCGACCAGCTGGCGATCGGGCCCCGCGAGCGGCCCCCCCGCTCGGGCCCCGCGCTTGGGCCCCGCGCTTGGGCCCCGCGCTTGGGCCCCGCGCTTGGGCCCCGCGCTTGGGCGAAGACGCCCCTCAGCCCGCGACCGTCGAGACCTCGACGTCGCGGAGGCGGCCGAGGAAGCCGGCGCCGAGGGCCATCGCCGGGGTATAGCCGCCCGGGGCGACCTCGCCGGCGAGCACCGCAGCGGTCGCCTCGAGGGCCGCGTCGACGGTGAGGGCGTAGGCGTCCGGCCCCCGCAGGAGCATCGTCACCGAGCGCCCCGAAGGGTCCTCCGCGCAGCCCCAGATCCGCGCCCCGTGGCCCGCCCGAGCGGCCCCATCCGGACCCGTGTAGAGGCGCGCGGCGACCCCCCCGAGCGCGTCGCGGACCCGCTTGGGCGCCAGGGCGAAGCGCAGCGGCCGGGTCAGGCGGAAGGCCCAGATCACCCAGGGGCGGACCTGAAAGTAGGCCTCGATCTCGGTGTACCCGCAGGAGTGATGGGCGGTCGAGATGTCGCCCCAGGCGATCGACATCGTCTCCTCCGGCCCCTCGCCGAAGTCGATCATCCGCGTCCGCCAGGCCGGCGGGACCAGGGTGATCGCCCCCTCGCGGCGGATGATCCCCCCCGCCGGCAGCGCGTGAACATAGGTCCGGGCGGTCCCCGGGCTCGCGCTCGTCTGCAGGCGGATCCCGAGGGTCAAGCGGTGAGCGCTCGGCAGCCGCTCCTTGAGCAGGCGGGCGAGACAGTCGGAGGGGATCACGTCGAAGCCGACCCCCGGCAGGGCGACGATCCCCGCCTCGACGAAGGACTCACGCCAGCGCATCACCCGCTCGAAGACCATCGCCTCGCCGGTGATGTCGAGGTAGTGGACCCCGCTGCGGAGACAGGCCTTGAGCATCGGCTTGTTGGTGTCGAGGAAGGGCCCGGCGCAGTGGAGCACGAGCTCCTGATCGGCGATCGCCCCCGCTACCCCGTCGACGTCCTCGAGGTCGAAGATCCGGGCCTCGAGCCCGAGCTCGGCGGCGATGGGCTCGACCGCCTCCGCCCGACGCCCGGCGAGGAGCGGCCGCTCTCCGCGGGCGAGGGCCTCTGCGGCGATGAGACGGCCGGTGTAGCCGTTCGCGCCGTAGAGCATCCATCGTCGCGCTGCCGCCATCGGCTCCACTGTACCCGACTTCTCGCCGCTCTCATGCCCAGCGCTCGTCAGTCCCCCAAGACCGCGGCGACAGGCCGCCGCGATAGCCTCTGTATCAGGCCCGGTGAGCGGCGGCCCGAAGCGCCCGCGGCCCCCATCGCCCCCGCGGCGCGGTCGTGAAGATGGTAGCGTGCGCGCTCGATGAACGCTCTGCGCACTCTCTGGCAGGTGACCGCCGCCTGGGCCGTCACCGCCGGTATCGGCGTCCCGCTGATCGCCCTGATGCTCTGCTCCTTCGGCCGCCTCCGCGAGGGGATCGGGCGCGCAGGGATCCGGACCTGGGGGAAGGCGCTCCTGCGGATCGGCGGGGTTGAGCTGGTCGTCGAGGGGGCCGAACACCTCGCCGGGAGGCGAGCCCGGATCGTCACCTTCAACCACATCTCGACCCTCGACAGCTTCATCGTCAACGCCCTCCTCCCCGACGGAGGGATGCCGGTCGCCGCCCGCTCGCGGCTGCCGATCTTCGGCCAGATCCTCGTCCTCGGGCCGATCCTCGTCCTCGACAAGGGAGGCGGACCGCGCTCACGCGCGGCCATGAAGAAGACGGCCGCGCGGATCCGCGATGAGGCCCTCTCGATCCTGATCGCCCCCGAGGGGACCCGCCGCGGCGAGGACAAGCCGAGCCGCTTCAAGCTCGGCGCCTTCGAGCTCGCCCGGGTCACAGGCGCGCCGATCGTGCCGATGGTGATCATGGGCGCGGAGCGCCTGATGCCCTACGGGGCCCTGACCACCAGGCCAGGTCGCCTCGAGATCCGGATCCTGCCGCCGATCCCGAGCGACGGGTTTACGACCGACAACCTCCGCGACCAGGCGGACGCGCTCCACGAGCGCTATCGCGTCGAGCTGGGCCTCTCCGAGCCCCCAGGGCGCTGAGCGCGACCTCCCGAGATCAAGCGACGGATGGTATAGAGGCTCGCCGTAGATCAGCGTAGGCGGCCGGTCCGATCGGCAGCTCGCAGGCCCTGGAAATCGCCCGTGATGCTCTCCTCCGATGAACCGCTCGACCGCAGAGAGCGCCTTTGGCGTGGGATCTTCGTCGCCGCGGTCGTCGTCATCCTCGGCTTCGCAGTCTGGTGCGTCGACATGGTCCTCTCGGCCCAGGCCCTGCGGACGAAGCTCGAGGCGAACGTCGGCCTGCTCTTCGCCCTCGACGAGCTCGACCTCTCGATCCAGCGCGGCGAGAACGACGACACCCTGGTCGAGGAGAGCGCGACCCTCGTCCGCGCCTTCGCGGCTCGAGTCCAAGCGGAGGACCACACTCCGGCGATGGGCTCCGCGCTGGCGCAGCTCGAGGCCGCCGTCATCCCTGAGCCCGATCCGCTCCTCGCAGCCGAGCACATCGACGCCCTGAGGCGAGAGATCCGCGGCTCCAACGGCATGATCTCCCGTGAGCTCGGCGCGAGCTGGTCGGGCCTCATCTTCGCCGCCCTCGCCTCCCTCCTCTTCGCCGCCGCGGCGATCGTCACCGCCTCCGTCGCCCGCAGGCGCTCGCACGAGGCGCGGATCTTCGCCGGTCGTCTCGGCCAGAGCGAAGCCCTCAACCGCGCGATCGTCGAGCTCGCCGGCGACGTCATCATGATGCTCCGCGAGGACGGCACGATCGAGGCGGTCAACCGCGCCGGCTCCGCGTGCTTTGGTCACCAGTCGGCGGAGGAGCTGATCGGCAAGCCGCTGCAGAGGATCATCCCTGAGGTCGGGCCCAACCTGACGGAGACCCCAGGCGAGCCCCTGCTCCTGACCGCTCGCCGCAGCGACGGGACGACCTTCCCCGCCGCCCTCTCGCTCGCCCCCCTCGCCCATGAGGAGCTGCGCCGGTTCATCCTCGTGCTCCGGGACAACAGCGCCGACGAGCGGATCAAGGCGACGATGCGGGCCGCCCGCGACAACGCCCTCGCCGCGGCCGAGGCCAAGAGCGACTTCCTCGCCAGCATGAGCCATGAGCTGCGGACCCCGCTCACCGCGATCGTCGGCTTCAGCGAGCTCCTCCGGGAGGACGCGCTCGAGGCGGGCGACGACGAGAAGGTCGAGGACCTGACCCGGATCCTCAAGGCCAGCGACACCCTGATCGGGCTCATCGACGACATCCTCGACCTCTCCAAGATCGAGGCAGGACGCCTCGATCTCTCGCTCGCCCCGCTCCGGGTCCGCGACCTCGTAGACGAGCTCCGGGACACGGCCGAGCTCCTCGCCTCCAAGCGCTCGAACAAGCTGATCTGCACCCTAGAGGAGCCCCTCGGGGAGGTCGTCGCCGACCGTCGCCGCGTGCATCAGGTGCTGCTGAACCTCCTGAGCAACGCCGCCAAGTACACCCACGACGGGCTCATCACCTTCACGACCCGCCGCCTGCGCAGGGATGGGCGCTCGTGGATCGTCTACAGCGTCCAGGACACAGGCGTCGGGATCTCCCGAGAGGCCCTCAGCCGCCTCTTCAAGCCCTTCGAGCGCGGCGACCGGAGCACCCGCAAGCACTTCAAGGGGACCGGCCTCGGCCTCGCGATCTCGCAGCGCCTCGTCGAGCATATGGGCGGGACGATCCGCGCCGAGAGCGAGCTCGACGTCGGCTCGACCTTCACGGTCGAGATGCCGACCTCGCCGATCGCCCCACAGCCGAGCTAGCTCGGCCTGGACGGTCGCCCCCGCGGCGCCTCACTCCGCCGCCGCCCGCTCGTCCGCCTCCTCCGGTCGTCGCCGCAGGTTCCAGAGGAGCACCCGGCCGATATGGGCGACAAAGCCCGGGAGGGTCGTAAAGCTCGGGCCGTAGAGGAAGCCGTAGTTGTGGCGCGAGGTCCAGATCTCGCAGACCCGCGCTCCGTCAAAGCGGTAGACGAAGCGCTCCGCCGACGAACGCCGCTCCCCGTCGGCGCCGCGCTCACGGACGACCGCCTCGACGTGGACGGTGAGCTGATCTCGACCCGCGTCGTAGCTGTGCTCGACGATCTCAAAGCGGATCGCGTCAAAGGGCCAGGTCGAGCGCGAGTGCATCGCCCACTTCTTCCAGCCCTGCACCCCGCGGAAGCTCAGGCGGTCGATGTGGACGAGCACGTCATCGGCGATGCAGGCGTCGATCGCCGCCAGCGGACGCTCGCCGGCGAAGACGTCGAGGACCTGGCGGAGGGTCGCCAGGCGCTCGTCGACGGCGTCCTCGCGCGGGAGCTCGCGGGCGCGGACGCAGATCCCCGAGGCGTCAAAATGATCCCCGCGGATCGCCCCCGCGATCGCCCCCGCGACCGCCCGACGAGACCGACCCGGCAACATCGCCACCGACTCCGCCAGTCGGAGCACGCTCTGCGCGACCAGGACGTCCGCGCGGCGCTCGAGCTCGGCCACATCGGTGGCGACGGGATCGCTGCGGCGGAGCCACTCAAAGACCCCGTGCGGCGCCCGCAGCCCCCGGAGAAGCCGCTCGTAGGCCGGACCGAAGACCTCCGGCTCGCGGATGAAGTGCGGCGCCACGTTGGCCGCCGTGAAGCCCGACGAGATCCCCGCGCTGGCGGCGAACCACATCACGCAGAAGGTCCCGCCGGCGAGCATCCAATTGCGCCCGAAGGCGCGGCTGTGGAGGAAGTGCCGGTAGTGCGGGATCGTCCGCAGCTCCGGCGGCGGGGCGAAGGCGCCCTCCGGGATGATGCCGCGCCGCTCGATCGCCGCGACCACCCGCCGCATCAGCTCGACGTCCCCCAGCTCATCTTCTCCGCCCCCCTCCGCGCGGTCGACCCCGACGCCGATCGAGGCCACGCCCTTGAGCGGGATGTACCAGGCGAGCCCGTCGACCCCGTCCTCCGCTCGGCCGAGGCGGACGACGTGGGTCGCGTGCCAGAGGCTGTCGTCACAGGAGTGGGCGCCAGCGTGCTCGTAGTGCCCGTAGACCGAGCGCTGCGCCGGCCCCAAGAGCTCGAGCCCCAGCCCCAGGTGGCGGGCGACCGCGCGGACGTGATTGGTCGCGTCGAAGACCGCGATCGGCACGACCTCACGGCCGTCGCTCAGCCGCAGGCGGCGGATCCTGTCGCCCTCGCGGTCGTAGTCGACCCCCTCGACCAGCGCGTCGACGTGCTCGCAGTGGGGGTCGGCGACGACCGAGCCGAAGACCGCCGCGTCAAAGCCCTTGCGGTCGACGTGGAGGAAGGCGTCGGGGGGCTCGCGATAGCCCAGCGCCCGGTAGAACAAGGCCGACGCGGCGCCGCGCTTCATGTTGAGATCGCAGCGGACCCGCTTCTCACCGACGTGGGCGATCACCGCGGTCTTCGCCAGGTAGCCGTCGCTCAGCTCCGGAAAATAATCGACGATGTCGAGCGATCCCTCGAGGTTGAGCGACTCGCCGAGACGGGCCCCGTCTCCCTCCACCGCCGGTCCGACGAGCAGGTGGCGAACGCCCGCCCGGGCCAAGGAGCGGGAGATCGAGCAGCCCGTCAGACCGGTGCCGACGATCACCGGCAGTGATGGCAAGGTCGCCCCCATTCGCTATACCTCCCGCCGCAGCGGGACGTCCGCAGGCCGGTCGCCGTCGGGCTTCCAGAGGACGAACTGGTAGACCGAGCATTTGCCCTTGAGCAGATAGTAGGTCGAGTAGGAGTAGAGGATCCGCAGGGCCCGGTAGCGCTTCTCGCCGATCGCCGCGACCACGGCCTCCTCGTTCGCCTCGAGGTTGAGGCGCCAGTCCCGGTGGGTCCAGCCGTAGTGCTCGCGGAGGTTCTCGACGTCCCGGACCTCAAAGCCCGCCTCCGAGGCGGCCTGGATGTACTGCGCCAAGTAGGGCATGTCGGCGTCGGGGAAGAGGTACGACGACGTGAAGTCGATCGCCTCGGTCGAGGCCTCGGTGACGCTGCTGGAGACCCCCTGCAGCCCGAAGAGACCGCCCGGCTCGAGCAGGCGGAAGGCCTTGGCGAAGTAGGTCGGCAGGTTCTTCACGCCGACGTGCTCGACCATCCCCAGGGAGATGATCTTGTCGAAGCGCTGCCCCTCGTCGATCTCGCGGTAGTCGCAGATCTCGAGCTTTGCCCGCTCCTCCTTGCCCTCGCGGGCGAGGCGAGCCCGACAGAACTCCGCCTGCGCCTTCGAGATCGTCACGCCGAAGATCGTCGCGTCGTAGTGCTCGGTGACCCACGAGAGCACTGCGCCCCAGCCGCAGCCGATGTCGAGCACCCGGTCGCCGTCGGCGAGGCCGATCTTGCGGCAGATCCGGTCCATCTTGTTCTTCTGGGCCTGCTCCAGGCTCTCGTCGTCGCGGTAGTAGCAGGCGCTCGAGTAGTTCTGCGTCGCGTCGAGGATCTTGGCGAAGGCCTCGTTGCCCTGATCGTAGTGGTACTCGATCGCCTCGGCGTCGCGCTCCACCGTGTGCGGCTCGGGGACCTCGCTGGCGAAGGGGGAGAGCTCGCCGCTCTCCACCTCGCGCGGACCGGCGCCGTACTTCGCCTGGAGGTACTCGGCGACCGGGTAGACGTGCTCCATGTTCCCCTCGACGTCGATCTCGCCGCGGAGGAAGGCCTCGCCGAGCGAGCTCCAATCAGAGGACGCCATGAACTTGGCGATGATCTCGGGATGACCCAACACCAAGGTGAAGCTCGGCTCCTGGGCCTCCGGGGCGATCACCGTCCCGTCCCAAAGGCGCACCGAGAACGGGTGCTCGGGCAACGCCGAGCACGCCTCCTGTAGAAATTCCTGGGCCATCTGCCGAAGCTCGCTCATCGTCTCTCCGTGATCTCCATGGGTGCTTCATGCACCCGACAGCTCGGGAGACTAGCCTTCGAGCGACGCCCGCATCTAGTCGTACAGACAGGTGAGCGCTTCCGATCGCTGGCAGGATCGGAAGCGCTCAAGACCCAGCGCGTTTGTGAGCGAAGGGTCGGCGCGAGCCGGCGACCCCCGGCTCATCGCAGGTGCTCTTAGGAGCCGGCCTCGATCGACGCGAGCTCATAGACCTTCGCGGTCTTGTCATCGGGGCCGCGCGAGCCCTCTTCAACGCGGGCGTAGACGCCGGGCTTGTCGGCGATCATCCACACCTTGTAGTTGGCGCCGAAGAAGTCCTTGAGGTCGACGACGACCGCCTTGAAGGTGCCGGCGGGGACGGTCACGTCGGCGACCTCGACGAGATCCGCGGTCGGCTTCTCGACCGCGAAGAAGGGGCTGAACTTGGTCCAGTCGCGGGTCGCGACCATGTTCGCGCCCTTGTCCTCGCTCGGCTTGTTGACCGTGTTGCAGACCGTACCGACCGTCTTGCTGTCGGAGGTCTTGATCACGCAGCGGTAGTCGTCGGCGACGTCCTTGCCCTTGGCGTCGGTGCCGGTGAGCTTGTAGGTGAGCACCGTCCCAGACTTCATCTCCGCGGCGATCTTCTCGCGGATCCAGGGGAAGTCGAGCTTGACCTCCTTCGGGCCCTCCTCGGCCTTCGGCTCCTCCTTCTTCACCTCCTCGGCCTTCGGCTCCTCGGCCTTTGGCTCCTCCTTCTTAGCGTCGCCGCCGCAGGCGACGGGGAGGCTGAGTCCAGCGATCAGGGTGAGGGCGATCCAGGGGCTGCGGTGCATAGTTCTTCGGCTCCGCCGCCGACGATACCCGCGGCGGCAGGGCGTGACAACGACCGAGCCGCCGACCCCGCCGCCGATCCCCGCCATCGGGTGGAAGCCCCACCGGTCCGGGCCTCATCGTCGGTCAGGAGGACGACGACCGGCCTCCCACCGCCCTCGCGCGCTAGCAAACCGCCGCGCTGAAGGTACCGCCGTGGATCGCGTCGATCCTGAACGTCGGCGCGATCCCCCATGCCAGCGGCGAGCGGAGCATCGGCGACGAGCTGTAGATGTTCGGCACCTCGCCGCCGCAGTCGCCCCGGTCGGCGATCTCCCGCTCCAGGAGCATCGACGTGTACTGGGCGAAGGTGTCCTCCAGGGCGTTGCCGTTGAGGACGACCTCGGCGCCGTAGGTGTCGGCGTAGTAGCGCAGGCTGCTCAGCTTAGAGGCCCGCGGCAGGTAGGAGTCGGGGCAGATCCCGTTCTCCGACACCGCGAAGATCCCCCGCCCAGGGGCGTTGAAGACGATCGAGTGGTTGCCGCGGGTGTGCCCCGGCGTCCACACCAGGGCGACGCCGCGGCCGAGCCAGGCGGACCCCTCGAGGGCGATGATCCGCGAGGGGTCGACCCCCTCGAGCGCGTTCGGGATCCACCAGGGCCGCTGGAGCGGGTGGATCGCCGTAAAGACCTCGAGCTCCCGCCGGTTCACGAGCAGCTTGGCCCGGGGGTAGAGCGGCGCGCCGTCGAGCCCCCCGAAGCCGCGGCGGAGGTCCTGGACGTGGAGGTGATCGAAGGTGACGTAGTCGATCTTCGCCGGATCGATCCCGATCGCCCGCAGGCGGGCTGCGGGGCCAGGGATCGCCCGCTCGGCGGACTCGGGCAGCCAGCTCATCAGCTCGCGCCGGGCCTGGGCGAAGAAGGGGGCCTTCGCCGAGAGCTCGTGCTCGCTCGGGTTCACAAGCAGGGTCTTGCGCTCGCCGGCGAAGTCGACAAACTCGATCACCTGCATCCGGTTGCGCAGCAGCAGGTACTTGGCGCGGTTGACCGGCGCCTGCCAGAAGCCGAAGGCCTGGGGATAGGGGAAGGCGACGAGGTCGAGGCTCCGGATCGCCGCCACCGGCCCGTCCGCGCCGAAGCTCCCGTGGAAGGCGCGACCGCGCTCGACCACCTCTTGGTTTCGCCGGCCGGGATGGACCTCGGCCCAGAGATCGTCGAGCTCTGGGATGGCGCGGGCGCCTGGGGGTAGCGTTGTCTCGATCATGCTCATCGGGCCGTCCTTCCAAGCTCGTCCTCGCTGTAGCCTCGCCCGCTCCTCCCCCGGATCCACGCCCAGCCCTAGTCGGTCGAGCGGCGGGCGTTGATCACCCCGTCGATCCGCTCGATCCGGTTGAGCACGCGGAGCACCTGGCTGTTGTCTTGGATCTCGAGGATAACCGTGACGGTCGCCGTCCCGTCGCGCTTGTTGCTGGAGGCGCTGGCGTGGCTGAGGTTCACCCCGTGGTCGGAGATCACCTCGAGCACATCGCGCATCATCCCGCGGCGGTCCGACCCGTGGACCGCGATCGTCACCGGATAGGCGCGCCCGCGCTCATGCCCCCAGTCGATCTCGATCAGGCGCTCGGGCTCGGGGCTCGAGACGATGTTCGGGCAGTCGCGGCGGTGGATCATCACCCCGCGACCGCGGGTGATGTAGCCGATCACCGGGTCGCCGGGCACCGGCGTGCAGCAGCGCGCGGGCTGGGAGAGGATGTCTCCGACGCCGCCGATGCTCACCCCGGCCGCGGCCTTCGCCGCCTTCGGGCTGCGCTTGCCCGGCTCCGCCGCGAGGATCGCCGCCTCCTCCTCGACCGCCCGCTGCTGCCGGGCCTGGTCGCGCTCGAGGTCGAGGATCTTCATCGCGTAGCTCTGGCTGGTCGTGTCGCCGAAGCCGATCGCCGCGAGCATGTCCTCGGCGGAGCGCAGCTCGAAGAGCTCGGCTATCTCCTCGGGCTTCCACTTCTCCAGGCCCACCCGCCGCAGCTCGCGGTCCAGGAGATCGCGCCCCTGGGCGACGGCCGCCTCGCGCCCCTGCTGGCGAAACCACTGCCGGATCTTCTGCCGGGTCGAGGGCGAGCGGACGTAGCCGTTTTGCGGGCTCAGCCAGTCGCGGCTCGGCTGCGGGTGCTTGTGGGTCAGGATCTCGACCCGGTCGCCGGTGTGCAGCTTGTAGTCGAGGGGGACGATCGTCCCGTTGACCAGGGCGCCGCGGCAGCGGTGGCCGACCAGGGTGTGGACCCGATAGGCGAAGTCGACCGGCGTCGCGCCGACCGGCAGATCGATGACATCCCCCGTCGGCGTGAAGACATAGGCCTGATCCTGGAAGATGTCGGTCTTCAGCGACTCGACGAGGTCGCGGGGATCGGTGACCTCCTTCTGCCACTCCATCACCTGCCGCAGCCAGTTGAACTTCTCGTCGGCGGCGCGGTTCGAGCGGGTCGTGTTCTCCTTGTAGCGCCAGTGCGCCGCGATCCCGTACTCGCCCAGGTAGTGCATGTCGCGGGTCCGGATCTGGATCTCGAGCGCCTTGCCGCCGGGGCCGATGACGGCGGTGTGCAACGACTGGTAGCCGTTGCCCTTGGGCTTGGCGATGTAGTCGTCGAACTCGCCGGCGATCGGCGTCCAGAGGGAGTGGACCAGGCCGAGCGCCGCGTAGCAGTCCTCTAGGCGCTCGACCAGCACCCGCACCGCGGAGGCGTCGTAGATCTCCTCGAGGCCGACCTGCTTGCGCTGCATCTTCTTGTAGATCGAGTAGATGTGCTTGGGCCGGCCGCTGATCTTGCCGTCGATGCGGGCCGCGCGTAGGCGCTCGCCGATGATCGCGATCGCCTCGTCGATGAGCCCCGCGCGGACCTCTCGGGTCGACGCCAGGCCGGTCGAGATCTGCTTGTAGATCTCGGGCTCGAGCTCGCGCAGGCAGAGATCCTCGAGCTCCCACTTGAGGGAGAAGATCCCGAGGCGGTTCGCCAGCGGGGCGTAGATCTCGAGGGTCTCGCGGGCGATGCTCCGCCGCGCCTCGGGGCTCTCGCTCCGCAGCGACCGCATGTCGCGGAGGCGGATCGCCAGGGCGACGAGGACGACCCGCACGTCCGCGGCGATCGCCAAGAACATCTGCCGCAGGCGCTCGACCGCCGACGGGTCGACGACGTGGTCCCAGCGGATCAGCGAGAGCTTGTAGACCCCGTCGGTCAGCGCCGCGACCTCTTCGCCGAGCCGCTCACGGACCTCCGCGAGCTCGACCGCGCCGTCGATCACCGCCTGCACCAGGAGCGACGCGGCGATCACCGGCGGGTCGAGGCGGAGCTCGGCGAGGTGCGACGCCGCCGGCAGCGACGCCGCGAAGGCGGCGGGATCTCGCTCCTCGACGAGCGCGCGCGCGCGCCCCAGGAGGTCATCGCCGCTGATAAAATTGTCGCGGACCGCGTCCAGGACGCGCTCAAAGGTGATCTCGCGGGCGGAAACCATAGGTCGCTCGCGGCCGAGGGTACTCGACCGCGCCCTACACCGCGAGCGATCCCGCCGATCGCGACCTAGCGGCACCTCCGCGGGCACTGTCGGTGTTCCGCCAGGATCCGCCGCGGTCCTCCGCGGTCCTCCGCGGTCCTCCGCACCCTGGCCGACCCGAGACCTGCTGCGCCCAGGCTCAGCCGAGGAGCTGCACCAAGCGGCGGTACTTCGTCCGACGGCGAGGGCCGATCACATCGGCGAGGGTGTAGCCGTCGAGGACCGCGAGGAAGGCCCGCGTCGCCTCATGGAGCGGAGATATCAGCCCGCAGGCCTCGCTTATCGGGCAGCCGTTGCCCTCCGCGTCGAAGCACTCGACGATGTGGAAGTCGGGCTCGGTCAAGCGGACGACCTCGCCGATGACGATCGCCTCGGGCTCGCGGGCGAGGCGGAGTCCGCCGCTGCGCCCCCGCCGGACCTCGAGGAGGCCGTGCTTGCCGAGGTTGTTGATGATCTTGACGAGGTGGTTCCCCGAGATGCCAAAGGAGGTCGCGATCGCGTCGGTCGAGACCAGCTCCTCGGGGTGAGCCGCCGCGTAGATGAGCACCCGCAGGGCGTAGTCACTGTGCTTGGTCAGACGCATCGACGGGCCAGGGCGCCGGCCCAGCCGGCGACCAGGCCCACACTACACTGACGATGGGCCCGTCGCTGGCGCCGAGGGCAAGAACGCGTCGGCAAAGATAGACCGCATCGACGCGCCGGCCATGAAAAGTTGGCGGCGAAGGCCGTTGACCAGCGCGGGAGCGCCGCAGAGAAACACCCGAAGCCCCCTGGAAAAGTCGGCAGGGGCGCGCTCCAGGGCGATCACGTCGAGGGCCCTGCCGTCGACGTCGACCGCCTCGCCGACCTCGAGGGCGGAGGCGATGAGCTCCAGGTTGTCATGCTCTGCGGCGAGGAGCGCGAGCTCCTCGCGCAGGTAGAGATCCTCGGCCCGGCGTGCGCCGTAGAGGAGGGTGATCGGCCCGCGGTGACCGCCGGCGAGCGCGTCTCGGGCGATCCCGTAGAGCGGGGCCAAGCCGGTCCCGGAGCCGACCAAGAGGAGCGGCGCGTCGCGATCCTCGGCGACGTAGAAGCACTCGCCGAAGGGCCCGCGAAGGCTGACCTCAACCCCCTCCCGGACCCCCGCCAACCATCCGCTCATCGCTCCCCCCGGATAGTGACGGACGTGCAGGTGGAGCTCCGAGGGTCCGTCCAGAGCAGGCACGCTCGCGATCGAGTAGGGACGAGCGAGCCCGTCAGGGCGGAGCAGGGTGATGAACTGCCCCGGCCGATAGTCCAGCGGGCTCGCGGTGCGCAGGCGGACCAGGAGCACCGCCCCCGAGGTCCGGCGCACCTCGACGATCGTCGCCGAGAGCTCGGCCGCGTCGCCCAGGCTCGCGACCTCGAGGTCCCCGGCCGGCCTGCACACGCAGGCCAGGAAGTGCCCGAGCGCCCGCTTGGCCGGGCTCAACCCCGCCTGGGACTCACTCGGGAGCTCGCCTGAGACTGCCCGCATCGTGCAGCTCTGGCAGGCCCCTGCGCGGCACGAGCTGGGGACGGCGACGCCCCGGGCCTCGAGGGCCTCGAGGACTGTTTGACCGCGCTCCAGGGCGATGGTCTCGCCGGCGAAGCGCAGGGTCGGGCTCGCGTGGCTCATCTCTCACCTCAGCTGGCTGAGCTGCGCCCGAGCACGTCATCGCGGACGCTCTCAGCGATGGCCGCGACCTGCTGGATCTCCTCGTCGCCGACGCCGAGCTCCTTCAGCGTCTCCCCGAGGAGCTCGATGATCGCGTCGACGTGGCCGTCGTCGAGCCCCTTGACGACGAGCTTCGCGTGGGCGTCTCGCATGTTGCGGCCGGTGTAGTTGTTCGGGCCGCCGGTGACCATCGTCAGGAAGCCCTTCTGCTTGGCCATCTGACCGTCCATATCGACGTCGCTGAAGAAGTGGGCGACGCGATCGTCGCTCAGGACCTTGCGGTAAAAAAGCTCCACAGCCGCGGCCATCGCCGGCTCGCCGCCAATTTTCTCGTAGATGGAGGTGCTCATCGGTGTTGTCTCCTGGTGTCGATTTTTAATATGTATTCCATATGCCTGTTTAAAACCAGCACAATCTCTTGACCTGCAGGGCACGTTCTCGCGCACGTACTCGCCCACGTACTCGCGCACGTACTCGCCCACGTTTAGGGCGGATCGCTCGAGAACGGTCGCGGTTGCTGCCGCACTTCAGGCCCGGCCCGCTCGGGAGCGGGCACCGAGGTCAGACCGAGGTCTGCTCGAGGAAGCGGGTCATGACCGCGACCATCCGCTCGGGATCCTCAGCGCTGCCCATCTCGCGGATCGAGTGCATCGACAGCATCGGATTGCCGACGTCCACGGTCCGGATCCCGAGGTGCGAGCTGGCGATGGGACCTATCGTCGTCCCGCAGGCGAGGTCGCTCCGGTTGACGAACTTCTGGTAGGGCACGCCCTCGTCCTGACAGAGCGCCTCGAAGAGCGCCGCCGTCGCGGCCGTGGTCGCGTAGCGCTGCTGGTTGTTGATCTTGATGACCGGCCCGCCGCCGAGGAGCGGCATGT
This sequence comes from Polyangia bacterium, assembly GCA_030424595.1. Classification (GTDB taxonomy): domain Bacteria; phylum Myxococcota_A; class Polyangia; order Nannocystales; family Nannocystaceae; genus JADJRG01. The sequence continues at coordinate 10,419 of JAUHWG010000015.1, read as the reverse complement.
GCAGGGGCTCGTGACGATCGGCGTAGTTGGGGTGGACCGCGTGGGCCATGTCCGCCGAGATCATCGCCCCGCGAGCGACCGCCCGCGGCAGCGCCCCCGCCTCGGCGCCCGGGCCCTCGACCTCCGCCAGGCGCCGGAGGAGCTCCTCGACCAAGCTCGAGTCCGCGCCGCTCGTCGAGCCCGAGCCGCACTCCTCATGGTCGTAGAGGCAGACCATCTGGGTCGCCGGGGCGACCTCTGCCCGGAGCAGCGCCAGCAGGCCCGCGTGGCACATCGCCTGATTGTCGAGGCGCGGACAGAAGATGAACTCCCCGCGCTGTCCGCCGATCGTCGGCGGGACGACGTCCATCAGCGAGAGGTCCCAGGTGAGGATGCGGGCGGGATCGACGTCGAGCTCGCCGGCGAGCAGGTGCCGGAGGGCGCCGACCGGATCCTCCGCCTGGGGATCCGGGTCGATCCCGAGGATCGGCGCGAGGTGCTGCTGGCGGTTGAGCTTGAGGCCATCCTCGCGGATCGATCGGTTGAGGTGGATCGCCAGCGAGGGGATCCGCAGCACCGAGCGATCGATCCGGACCAGCCGAGCCTCGAGCTCGCCCGCGCCGACCTCTCCGCGGAGCATCACCTGGCCGGCGAGGCCGAGATCGCGATCGAGCCAGGTGTACTCGAGGAGCCCGCCGTAGGTCTCGACCGCGAGCTGGAGGTAGCCGTTGGCCCGGAGATCGGCGTGGGGCTTGAGCCGCAGGTTCGGCGAGTCCGTGTGCGCGCCGAGGATCCGCAGGCCCCCCTCCGCCGCCGGTGCGCTGCCGACCCTTAGCGCCATGAGCGACCCAGAGCGGACCACAAAGTAGCCGCGCCCGGCCTCGAGCGCCCAGCGCTCCCCCTCGACGAGCTCGTCGAAGCCGGCGTCCTCGAGGCGACGGCGGGCCTCGGCGACGCAGTGCACGGGCGTCGGGCTCGCGTGGACAAAGTCGAGGAGATCGCGGGTCGTGGGATGGGCGGGTCGGGCGTTGGTCACGGCATCGCCGGTGTACCAGAGCGCGTAGGCCCGGGAAAAGCGCGAGAGCGCGCCGGTCCTGGCCCATGTCTCGCGCCCCCTAGGGCCGACAAAAATCACGCCGCAACGGCCTGGGCACAGACCCCCCTAGGGCCACGTCGCGGTACCATCCGCGCGATGCTGCGCCATCTGCTCTGCGTTCTCCCCCTCGCGCTGACCTTCGCCTGCTCGCGCCCCCCCGGCGCCCCGATCCCTCAGTCGGTCGCGGGCTCGCCCTCGGAGCCGACGGCCGCGGTCGTGCCGGCGACCCCCGCCGACCTCGTCCGCCCCGGGCTCGACCAGGCCGATGAGCGCTTCGTCATCCTCGCCGACCGGTTCAAGGACATCCAGCTCCTGCGCTACCAGATCCCCGGCTTCGAGGGTCTGACGCTCAAGCAGAAGGAGCTCCTCTACCACCTCTCGGAGGCCGCCCTCTCCGGTCGCGACATCACCTGGGATCAGCTCGGCCCCTACAACCTCCGGGTCCGGCGGACCCTCGAGGCTGTCTGGCGGAGCTACAGCGGCGACCGGACCACCCCCGAGTTCGCGGCCTTCCAGACCTACACAAAGCAGGTCTGGTTCGCGAGCGGGATCCACCACCACTACTCAGGCAGCAAGATCGTCCCGGACTTCAACGCCGACAGCTTCGCCGCCTTCGTCCGGGGCTCGGACGCCGAGCAGCTGCCGCTCGCCGAGGGCCAGAGCGTCGACGACCTGCTCAAGCTCCTGACCAAGGTGATCTTCGACCCCGAGTTCGAGGCCAAGCGGACCAACCGCGGCGCGGAGGCCGATCCGGTCGCGGACTCGGCGAACAACTTCTACGAGCGCGGCCTCACCGAGAAGGACGTCGAGTCCTTCTACAAGCGGCGGCGTGACCCGAAGGACCCGACGCCGGTCTGGCACGGCCTCAACTCCAAGCTCGTCGGCGAGGGCCGCGACATCAAGGAGGTCACCTGGGAGATCGGCGGCATGTACCACACGGCGCTGGTCAAGGTCGCCAAGTCGCTCGACCGCGCGATCGAGGTCGCCGAGAACCCGCAGCAGAAGGAGACCCTGGAGAAGCTCGTCCAGTTCTACAAGACCGGCGACCTCCGCGACTGGGACGCCTACAACATCGCCTGGGTCAAGGACACCGAGTCCCTCGTCGACACCGTCAACGGCTTCATCGAGGTCTACGACGACGCCCTCGGGATGCGCGCGACCTACGAGGCCGTCGTCTCCTTCAAGGATCTCGAGGCGACCAAGCGGATCGCGGCGATCGCCGCCGAGGCGAAGTGGTTCGAGGACAACTCGCCGATCGCCGCCGAGTACAAGAAGAAGGACGTCGTCGGGATCACCGCCAAGGTCATCACCGTCGTCCAAGAGGCCGGCGCCTCGGCACCGTCGACGCCGATCGGGATCAACCTCCCGAACGCCGACTGGATCCGCAAGGAGCACGGCTCCAAGTCGGTCAACCTCGGCAACATCGTCAACGCCTACAACCAGGCCAAGCGCGCCGGCGGGACCCTCGGGGAGTTTGCCGCCTCCGAAGAGGAGATCGCCCGGGTCAAGCAGTACGGCGACATCGCCTCGGCCCTGCACACCGACATGCACGAGGTGATCGGCCACGCCTCCGGCCAGATCAACGACGGCGTCGGCTCCCCCAAGGAGACCCTCAAGAGCTACGCTTCGGCGCTCGAGGAGGCCCGCGCCGACCTCGTCGCCCTCTACTTCGTCCTCGACCCGAAGCTGGTCGAGATCGGCGTCATGCCCTCGCTCGACGTCGGCAAGGCCGAGTACGACGGCTACATCCGCAACGGCCTGATGACCCAGCTCGCCCGCCTCGATCTCGGCGATGACCTGGAGGAGTCGCACATGCGCAACCGCCAGCTCGTCGCGAGCTGGGCCTTCGAGAAGGGCGCCGCAGACAAGGTCATCGACAGGGTCCAGCGCGACGGCAAGACCTACTTCGTCATCAACGACTACGACAAGCTGCGCGGGATCTTTGGCGAGCTCCTCGCGGAGATCCAGCGGATCAAGTCGACCGGCGACTACGAGGCCGGCAAGGCGCTGATCGAGACCTACGGGGTCAAGGTCGACCCGGCGCTGCACAAGGAGGTGCTGGAGCGCTACAGCACCCTCGGCATCGCCCCCTACTCCGGCTTCATCCAGCCGAAGCTCGTGCCGATCTACCTCGGCGAGGAGCTGGTCGACGTCATGGTCGAGTACCCGCTGAGCTTCGCCGACCAGATGCTCTACTACGCCGACAACTACTCGTTCCTCCCCGACGTCAACTAGTCCCGCGTGGACGACCCTCCGGGACGTGTTCCGGAGCGCTGCCGCCTCGTCGCTCGCGACGGGGCGCGCTCGTTCTCGGCTCCTCCGCGCTCGATCGGAGAACCGTCGACGACGCGCGCTCTCGCGCCGGGGTCCGCCTCGCTCAGCCTCGCGCGCAATCCCTGACGCCATACGAGGCGCCATACGAGGCGCCATACGAGGCGCCATACGAGGCGCAATCCCTGGCTCTGGGCCGAGCTCCTCGCGCACCGAGGCCGACGCCGCGCACCCCAAGAGGGCGTGGGAGTTTCGCGCCAGCCTGCTAGAGTCGCAGGCCGCGATGGAAGGAGTGCTCGCCAGGCTCGCTCGCCGGGTCAGCGGCGCGAAGCGCCTCAACGATGACCTCGCGCGGCGCTACGCCGCCGACAGGAGCGCCCTCCTCGGTCACCGCCTCACCGACCTCAGCGCGGCCCAGCTCCAGGGGATCCGCGACCGCCTCCTCGGCGACGGTGAGACCCTCGTCGCCGCCCAGGTCACCCTCCGCGAGCGCAGCGATCAGGCGCTCGCCGAGCACGACTGGCGCGAGGTCGAGGAGCTCCGCAAGCGGGCGGTCGACCTCGGGCGTGACTTCGACGAGCTCCAGATCCTCCGGCGCAAGGTCGCCGACGCCCTCTCCGAGCGCCTCCTCAGCGACGCCCTCCAGGAGCGCCTCGGCTCCCGCTCCCGGCGGCTCCTCTACGACGGGGTGATCATGGCCCTGATCGTCGTCGTCATCTCGATCCTCCTCTACCAGGAGACCCACCGCCTGCCGCCTGAGACGATCGTCGTCCTCGACTACGTCGACATCGGCGCCTGCTCGGTCTTCCTCTTCGACTTCTTCTGGCGGCTCCGCCTCGCCGAGGACAAGCGTTGGTTTTGGCGGCGCTACTGGGTCGACTTCATCACCTCGATCCCCCTGCCCTCGGTCCACACCCTCCGCCTCGGCCGCTCGCTCCGCCTCCTCCGCTTCGTCCGCCTCCTCCGCCTCGCCCGCCTCGCCCGCTTTGTCCGGGTGATCCTCTTCTTCTGGCGGGGCATGGACAAGCTCACCGCCGCCTTCGACGTCCGGATCCTCCGGCGCTCGGTGAGCATCCTGGTGGTCGTCCTCGTCGTCGGCGGCCTCGGGATCTACATGGCCGAGGGCGCCGACGGAGCCCGCGGCGTCGAGACCTTCGGCCAGAGCCTGTGGTGGAGCTTCACGACGGTCGTCACCGGGGGCTTCGGCGACATTCGCAACCCCAACACCGTCACCGGTCGCCTCCTGACCGCCCTCTTGATCGTCGCCGGGATGGTCGTCGTCGGCATCTTCACGGCGACGCTGACCTCGCTCCTGGTCCGCGAGGGCGACGTCTCCGGCGACATCCTGGCCCTCGAGGAGCGGCTCCTCAGCGAGCTCCGCGAGCTCCGAAGCGAGCTGGTCCGAGGGACCTCTGAGACGCCCCTGCTGAGCGCGGATACGGGCGAGGATTCAGGCGAAGACTCAGGCGAAGACTCAGGCGAAGACTCAGGCGAAGAGCCGTCAGCGGCGTCAGGGGCGGGCCCCGCACGCGCTCACTAGCCACAAGTCCCACAAGTTCTCTAGGACAGGAGCCCGCGAGACTGCACCGAGGCGGCCACCGCCCACAACGCGACGGAGACCGAAGGGGTGATCGTCCTCGACGCCGAGTTCCTCCCGGCGATGGGACGCCCTGCGCAGATCTACCTGAGCTTTCCCCTGCCCCCGGTGGTGGGCCAGCTGAACATCAAGAGCGCAGAGCTGACGATGTTCGTCGCCGATGGACCCAAGGCAGGGGGAAGGATCGGCGAGCTTCACCAGGTCGCCGGCTTCTCGCTCCTCGACCTGAACACCGCCGCGCCAGCGACCCTCGACCTCCTCTTGGAGGACCCCGGCGTCGTGCTCGACCCGGGCGCCGTGGTCAGCCGGACGATCCCCCCCGCGGTGCTCTCGGACGCCATCAAGAAGAAGACCCTCCACCTCGGGCTCATCCCCGCCGACCCCGACGGCTCCCTCTACCACGGGCTGGAGTCCGGCCCCGACCTCACGCCTGTCCTCGTGATCACCGACGAGTAGCGTTTACAAGGGCGCCTTCGCTCCCCTACGATGCTCCGCGGTGGCGACGACCCCAACCTCTACTCAGACCCCCCCGCCTGACACGGTCGACGCCCGCGGACGGCCGATCCGCCGCGGCGTCTACCCAGAGATGACCTGGACGGCGCTGGTCGTCGGTTACCTCATCGGCTCGCTGATCTGCGTCTCGATCGGCTACGCGGCGCTGATCCTCGGCTTCTCGATCGAGGGCTCGGAGCTCGCGGCGATCCTCGGCTGGGGGATCCTCCGCGGCATCCTCCGCCGCAGCAGCATCGTCGAGAACAACATCAACCAGACGATCGCCTCCGCGGTCAACGGCGCCTCCGCCGGGATGATGTTCTCGGTGCCGGCGCTCTTCATCCTCGACAGGACCTTCCCGGGCACCGGCGACTTCTCGGCGCTGCTGATGATCCTCGCCTGCATCACCGGCGGGATCTTGGGCCTCGCCTTCGTCATCCCCCTGCGCAAGCAGATGATCGACTTCAACCGCCTCGCCTACCCCGGCGGGATCGCGGTCGCGACGATCCTCCGCTCCTCCGGCAGCGGCGCAGGCAAGGCGCTCCTCCTCCTCGGCGGCGCGGCGATCTCGGGGGTGGTCCACACCCTCCTCGGCGACGTCGAGGCCTGGTCCCTCGGCAACGCGATCGGCGCGCCCGAGTACCTCAACCTGACCTTCTACCTCTCGCTGCTGACCGTCGGCACCGGCTTCCTCTCTGGGCGCGGCGGCCTCTACTTCGGGCTCGGCGGCTTCATCTGCTACTTCTTCCTCGGCCCGCTCCTGGCCGCGACCGGCTCTCCGGAGATCCTCGCGGTGGTCCACGAGGGGCCGACGCCCCTGCGCGAGGGGCTCTTTCGCCCCCTCGGGATCGGCATCCTGATCGGCGCCGCGGTCGGGGGGATCATCGCCGCCTTCCCGCTGATCCGCTCGGCGCTGCGATCGATGCAGGACGCGGCCAAGGCCAAGGCCGAGGGCTCCGGCCTCCACGACGAGCTGCCGATCCGCTTCCTCTACGGGGCGATCCTCTTCGGCGGGCTCGCGCTCGTCGCGATCGCCTTCTTCGCCGCGCCGAACATGACCTTCGGCCACGCGATCTCGATGGCGGTGCTCGGCACCCTGTGGATCTGGGCGGCCGGGGTGATCGTCGCCGAGTGCGTCGGCCGGACCAACTGGTCGCCGCTCTCGGGCATGACCCTGATCGCGGTGACGATCCTGATCCTCGTCGCCTCCGGCCTCGGCGACGTCTCCACGATCGTCTCCTCGGTGGTCGTCGGCGCGGCGATCTGCGTCGCCATCGCCCAGGCGAGCGACATGATGCTCGACCTCAAGTCGGGCTACCTGGTCGGCGCCTCGCCGCGCAAGCAGCAGCTCGCCCAGCTCGCCGCGACCTGGCTCGGGCCCATCCTGATGATGGGCCTCATCTACGTCCTCCACGAGGCCTACACGATCGGCTCCGCCCGCCTCCCCGCGGCCCAGGCGACCGCCCTCGCCGGGGTGATCGAGGGGATCATCGGCGGTGACGTCCCGGCCTTCCGCTACGGCGCTGGGGCTGGGATCGGCGGCCTGATGGCGATGAGCGGCCTCGGCGGGATCGGCGTTCTCATCGGCCTAGGCTTCTACATGCCCTTCCACATCGTCATGACCTACACCGTCGGCTGCTTCGCGCGGATGGGGGTCGAGCGGTTCAAGGGCCGCGGCTTCGCCGAGAGCGTCGGCATCCCGGTCGCCGCCGGCCTCATCGTCGGCGAGGCGCTCGTCGGCGTCGGCAAGGCGATGGCCGCCGTGATCTCCGGCGCGGGGGGGGGCTGAACCATGCGTCTGCTAGGACATATCTTGATGTGGGTCGGGGTGCTCGCGGCCTCCTTCGTCAGCGTCTCCCAGCTCGGTGAGATCACCTGGGCGGCCTACGGCGGCGCGATCGGCCTCGGCCTCGTCGGCGTCATCCTCCTCCGCATGACGGCGAAGAGCGCCCTCCACCAAGAGCACCTGATCAACGAGGATCTCGCGACCATGCGCGCAGCCCTCAACAAGGTCGTCATCAACCTCGAGGGGCTGGTCGAGACCGGCGAGGCGATCGACGTCTACGGGGTCAAGGATCGGATCGACGGCGACCTGGCCGAGCCCTTGGCCCTCTTCGCCGACGCCCGCGAGTCGATGATCCCCGCCTTCGGCCTCGCCAGCTACGCCGAGGTGATGACCCGCTTCGCCGGCGGCGAGCGCCTGGTCAACCGGGCCTGGTCGGCCTCCGCCGACGGCTACCTCGACGAGGTCGTCGCCTGCCTCCGCGACGCGCTCGGTCAGCTAGGTGACGCCAAGCGGCACTACGACCGCTTCCAGCAGGAGCTCTCGCAGAGGAGCTGAGGCCCCCTGACCCGCGCGCGGGCGCGCTCCGGCTGGTAGTCTAGGCCCATGGAGCCCACGGCGCCCCCAGGCCTCGACACCCAGGTCCTCATCGACCTCGCCCACGCCCGGATGCCCTTCGGCAAGTACACGGGCTCGCTGCTCCTGAAGCTCCCAGAGCGCTACCTGCTCTGGTTCGCCCGTGAGGGCTTTCCCAAGGGCAAGCTCGGCGAGCAGCTGGCGATGATGCTGGAGATCAAGACCAACGGGCTCGAGTATCTCCTGCGCCCCCTCGCGCCGCCGGACCGCCCCTTTCGCCGGCCCTGAATACCCACCCGCGCCGTCCACCCGCGCCGTCCACCCGCGCCCTCCACCCGCGCCCTCCACCCGCGCCGTCCACCCGCGCCGTCCACCCGCGCCGTCCACCCGCGCCGTCCACCCGCGCCGTAGAGTTCCCGGTCGTCTGCCCTGAGGCCGCCGTGGACCCCGGGCGACGGTCAGACTCGCACGCTCGTACGCATCCGTTTGGCCCCCGAGAACGACGAACGGGCGCCGCCCGGAGGCGCCGCCCGTCTGTCTTCGTCTACCCAGCGCCTAGAGGCAGCTGGTCTTGAACTGCGAGAAGCAGGCGTTCTGCTGCGAGTAGGCGTAGAAGCCGACCTGCCCGTTCGGGAAGGTGTCGTCCATGAACTCCTTCTCTGCGACGACCACCATGTTGTCCTCGCGGATCACCTTGACCGTGAAGCCCATCGGCGTGTGAGTGAGGTCGAAGATGTAGGGGATGTTGTCGAGCCAGCCTACGTTCGAGAACTCGTCCTCGTCCGCCAACGTCACCGAGTTCATGGTGTCGTTCGGGTCGTGGAAGTCCGCGCAGGTCAGCGGAGCGTTCATCGCGTCCTTGACGTCGACCCGCTTGACGATGATCCCCGCCCGGCCGGACTGCGGCGAGTCATTGCCGCAAAAGCCGAGCTGGTTCGCCTGCTTCCAGCCCATGAAGTAGAACTGCTCAGGCTCCATGGTCATCTGGTCGAAGGGCTGGATGCCCCACAGGAAGCCGACGTAGTCGTCGTCGGCCCCGGTCTTGATCTGGAAGCGCCCCTGGATGTTGGCGTTGTCCAGCGACCAGCCGCAAAAGCGGGCCGTCGGCGTCGAGTTGCTGAGCTGGCACAGCTCGCCCGGGTTCGGGTTCCAGTCCCAATTGACCGTCGGACCGCCGCCCCACTCGAAGTTGGTGATCTTGCAGGCGACATCGTCGAGCACCAGCGCCGCGTCCTTGATGAAGACCGAGACGTTGTCGCTGGCCATGTCGTTCTGACCGTCGGTGACCGTGACCGTGTAGGTCGTCGCCCCCGCCGGCGTCGCTACCGGGTTGTCGATCTTGGGATCGTCGAGGGAGTCCGCCGGGGTCCAGTCCCAGGCGTACACACCGTCGCCGCCCATCGCCACCGCCTGGAGCTGGGCCATCGCCCCCTGATCGATGCAGACCGACTCGCCGGCGTCGACGGTCAGCACCTCGATGCAGGCGCCCTTCTCCTCGTCGCAGCCGAACTCGCAGGTCTCCTCGAGCTTCGAGCCGGTCCCGCCCATGTTGCAGAGGTGAACGTTCTCGTCGAGACAGAAGAGCTGGTCCGGCTCGCAGTCGGCACAGTTCGCGACCACCTCGGCGTCGGTGTCGTTGCAGTCGATGCCAGGGACCACGCCGTCGGGCGGGTTGTCGTCGCCGTAGCCGTCGTCGTCGACGTCGCGCATGCACTCGTCGGGATCGAACTCGTTTTGGGCCGCACCTGGGAAGGTGAACTCGTTCATATCATCGCAGTCGGTGCCGGGATCGACCCCGCCTGGCACGTCCACGTCGCCCCAATCATCGCCGTCCTCGTCCTTCATGCAGGCCTCGGGATCGTCGTTCGGCGCCGCGCCGGGGAACGTGAACGCGTTGTCGTCGTCGCAGTCCTCACCGGGGACAGCTCCGGGCGCCGGGTCCATGTCGCCGAAGCCGTCGCCGTCCTTGTCGGTCTTGCACTCCATGCCATCTTCGTTCTCGGCGGCGCCGGGGAAGGTGGCGGAGTCGTCGTCGTTGCAGTCCATGCCCGGGTCGACGCCGTCCGGCGGCATCGTGTCGCCCCAGCCGTCCTCGTCGGCGTCCTCCATGCACGCCTTCTCGTCCTCGAGCTCCGCCGCCCCTGGGAACGCGAACTCGTTGCTGTCGAGACAGTCTGTCCCGGGGACCACGCCCGGCGCAGGGTTGGGCTCGCCCCAGCCGTCGCCGTCCTTGTCGGTCATGCACGCGTCGGGATCCTCGAGCTCCGCCGCCCCCTTGTAGGTGTCGGGGTCGGTGTCGTCGCAGTCGTCCCCGTTCGGCACGTAGCCGGGGGGCGCATCGCCGCCGTCTGCGGGGATGCAGTCCTCGGGGTTGCCCTGCCCGTCCATGTCCTCGTCCTTGCAGAACTGGGTCGGGCCGCCGGTGTCCGACTCCGAGCCGGCGGTGATGGTCGCCGTCGCCGTCTCCGAGTCCGTCGCCGTCACCGTCGCCGTCTCGGTCGCCGTCATCGTCGTCGTCGCCGTCTCCGACTCCGTCGCCGACTCCGCGGCGACGCAGGCGTCCTTCTTCTGCGACCAGGCGAAGCCGTCGTCGAGACAGTTCGAGCCGCAGGCCGGCGCCAGGGC
>JAUHWG010000052.1 GCA_030424595.1 Polyangia bacterium | reverse complement strand
GCCTTCTCGGCCTTCTCGGCCTTCTCGGCCTTCTCGGCCTTCTCGGCCTTCTCGGCCTTCTCGGCCTTCTCGGCCTTCTCGGCCTTCTCGGCCTTCTCGGCCTTCTCGGCCTTCTCGGCGCGGGTCTTCGGGGCTAGAGCTGACCGCCGCGGGCGGCGAAGCTCTGGAGGGCGATGCCGGCCTCGCGGATGCCGGCGGAGGGGTCGTAGGAGTGGGGACTGAGCCCGTGACCGGCGACGGTCGCACCCGGGAGGTCCTCGCCGTGGAGCTCGATCTGAGCGACGAGGTGACGGGCGGCGCGGATGGTCTGGACGCAGGGGGAGGGCTCGAAGGCGAGGAGCCCGCTGAGGGCGTGGGCGGTCGCGACGATGTCGCCGAAGGATCCGTCCTCCCGCTGTCTCCCCCGGAGGTGGCGCTCGATCGTCTGCCGCAGCGAGCTCTCGGGCGGGAAGAGATCGGCGACGCTGAGGGCGAGGGTCGCGAGGGTCTCGACGCTGTCGACGCCGATGTTCTTCGCGACATGTCCTTCGAGCCAGCGTACGCCGCGGGCGACTCGATCGTCGTCGGCGCGCCAGCCCATCCGCGCGAGGTGACGCAGCGCCTTGGCCGTGCGCTTGACCTTGGCCTCGCCGTCGGCGGAGGCGTCGGCGAGGAACTCGGCGTCGCGCCAGGGCGCCCCCTTGAGCCAGACCTCGGCCTCGCCGCGCTCATAGCGGGCGAAGCTCCCGTCGGGCTCCTGGGCGGCGATCAGCACCTCGAGCGCCCGCCGCATCGCCGCCCAGGCCGGTGCGCGCCGCTTCGAGTCCTTGGGCATCGCCAGGAGGGTGTCGAGCACCTCGGAGGTCGCGTCGATGTCGAGGAGCTGGCGGGCGCCGGCCTCGCTCGGCCAGCCGCCGGCGGGCGCGTTGGTCCGGTACTGCCACTCGCCGGGCTCGCTGAGCTCCTGCGAGAGGAGCCAGGGGATCGTGTCCTCCTGGGCGAGGCTGGCCCTTGAGAGGCGGGCGATGATCTCGACCGGGGCGCCGGTGAGCCCCTGACAGAGGTGGACCTCGCCGGCATGCTCACCGCTGGCGATCCGGGTGAGGCCGCGACCTTGGCGGAGGTAGCCGAGGCCGCGGCGGATCCGAGGGTCGTCGAAGTTCGCCCCGGCGACCCGGTGAGCGAGGAGGCTGAGGAGCGTCGGCCGGGCGGAGAACCACCCGCCGTGGGCCTGCTGGGCCCCGGCGAGCCAGGTCTGGGCGCGGCCGAGGGCCATCTGCCGCAGGGGGCCGCGGGGCAGCTTGCGGAGCAGCTTGATCGCGGTGTCGAAGTTCTGGACGAGATCGCCGACGAGCCCGTCGCGGGTGATCCGCGGCGGGATCGTCGTCCCGCCGTGGCTGATCAGCAGCGGCGAGGCGTCGCTGAGGTGGATCCGCGCGGGGGCGCGTGTGAGGAGGAGGTAGGGGGTCAGCAGGCCCCGTGCCCAAGGGCACATCCGGCTCGGCGAGAGCACCGAGCTCGGCGGCAGGAGCCAGAGCTCCGCGGGGATCGCCGGCAGCCAGCCCCAGGGGATCTTGTCGGCGATCGCCAACCATAGGCGGACGGTGAAGCTCGCCCGCTGGGCGCCGCCGAGCTCGTGGACGATCCGCAGGGCGCGGACCAGGCGCTCGCTCTTCGGGTCGTCGCCGCCCTCGACGCAGGCCCACCAGCCGAGGGAGGTCAAGGAGAGGTCGGGGGCGCCGGTGACCGGATCGGCCCAGGCGCCCGAGGGGAGCTGGAGGGCTCGGATCCACGCCAGCAGCCCCTCGCGCTCCGGGTCGGTCAGATCATGGAAGAGGCGATCCGCGAGGATCACCTCCGCGGCGACGCCGATGTCGGGGACGCGGACCTGCCAGGGGGAGCTCGGATCGAGGGCCCGCTTGCGCCAGAGCGCCGCGGCCTCCAAGGAGCGATCGATTGCCGCCTCAAGACGGCTGTAGCCGGTCCCGTTTGCCGCGTAGCTGCCCATGATGTCCCAACTCCGGTGAGCCTCTGGATGTGCACATGTGCGCGTAGTCCGCGCATGTCCAAAAGCGGCTGAAAGCTAGCACGGGCCCTGATTTGCACCCGGTGACAGGCGTCACAAGAGGTCTGCGCACCCCGGCCTCATCGCTCGCGAAGGCGCGCTTGAATGGGGTCTTGCGACCGCAGGCGATGGCTGAGAAACTCCGCACGATGAAGTCGCTTGCCCGTGTTCTGGTCCTTTCCAGCGTTGCAACGGTGTGCCTGTCGGGCTGCCCCGAGGACACTCCGCCGGAGGAGCACGGGTACGTCTGTGTTCAGGCGAGCCCCTCGCTCCTGTGGCAGGACAAGGTCGGCGAGCTCTTCGCCGGGACCACCGAGATCCGGCTCACGGTCAACTACGGCACCTGCCTCCAAGAGTTCTACACGAGCACCAACAGCAACTACGCCCAGGACGGTGTCGAGGGCGAGGAGGTGTTCCTCGAGTGGGAGGAGCGCCTGTGCTCCGAGGAGATCGCCGGCACGTTCGCCTGTGAGGTTCAGAGCTTCAAGCAGAACTTCACGGGCATGAACGCGAACTTCCAGATCTCGATGACGGGCATCGACCCCGCCGGGATCGAGGGTCGCAAGATCCCGATAGGTCCCCTCCCCCTCGAGAACCTCACCGAGTGCACGCCGCAGGTCTCCCTCGCGCCCTCGTCCGTCGCCGGCTACGACTCCAACGGCGCCCAGATCTGGGCGGTCGAGGCGTTCGGCACCAGCCTCGCGAACGCCGGCCTCGACGGTCGCGGCTGCATGCAGGTGACGGTCGCGCGCTAGGGCCTGTGGCGAACGCCAGCACCTCGAGCAGGCTCGGCGACGGGCTCCTCGGCGCGGCCGTGGGCTGCGGCCTCATCGTCTCGGGGGCCTGCAGCGGTCAGGTCAGCGGGGCGAGCCAGACGTCGACCTCGACCCCAGACGAGGTCGCTGTCGCGGTCGTCTGCGGCGCGGTCGATGACGCAGCGCTCGCGGTCTTCGACGGCGCGACCTGTCCTTGGGCGCTCCTCTCGAGCGACGGCGAGCTTCGCCTCGTGAGCTCGACGCCCGGGGTCGCGGGCCTCTCGGTAGAGGCGCCACGACCCTGCGCGGAGGCGCCGGGGCGCTGTCGCTGGGAGGGCGCGACGAGCTCTGTCGGCCCCGGGCTGCTGGCGATCGTCGAGGGACCTGAGAGCGAGCATCCGGTCGAGGTGTGGTTCGGCGCGGGCCTCGACGGCGAGCGCGTGCTCTTCGCCGAGCTGTGGTGGGGCGAGCGTTCGGTCATCGACCACACGGAGGTCGGGCCGATCCACACGCTCACCCCCCTCGACTGCGGCGCGCTGGTGTTCAGCGTCGAGGGTCGCCTGCCGGAGGCGGCGGGGGGGGAGCCCGATCCGGCGTTGCTCGAGCGCGCCGGGGCCTATGGGTTCGAGGGTGGAGCCTTGGTCCGCACCGGACCTGTCGCCGATGCCTCGACGTGCGAGCCGATCTTCCCGGCGCTCCCGTAGGGCGCGGGTGACTGCCTCGGGCGAGGAGCGTTGTGGGCTTGTCAGCCCACGACAGGAGCGCGCGTTGCGTGGGCGCCGGCGGGGCCTCGCAGCCCGTGGCAAAAAAGTGTCGCGCGCGCTCCAGCCATCGTCGCCCCTCGGCCCCGCCGAAATGTGCAGTACAGCCCGGCACAGCGGCGTTTCGTCGAAGCTCAGGGCCGACGATTCCGGCGCGAGCACACGGAATCGTTGCCACTGCTAGCCGGCGGGAGCCGGAGGGGAGCCGGCAGCGGGGGCCCCTGGAGCGCCCTCTGAGGGGGGGCCGGCCGGCGTCGGGGTGGCGCCAGCGGGGGCGGGAGGGGAGCCGCCAGCGGGGACCGTCCCGCCGGCAGCGGGCCCGCCGACGGGGGGAGTCGCGGGGGGAGCACCCGGGGGGAGAACGAGACCGCCGGGGGTGCCGGGGGGGGGAGTGAGGGGGAGGGGGGAGAGGCCGCCGCCGGGGCCACCGGGGCCGCCGAGGCCGCCGGGGGTGGGGGAGAGCCGCGGCATCGGCGTTGTCGCCGAGCGCTTCTTCATCTCCGGCCCCCAGGGCGGCGATCGATCGCCCTCTTCGGAGCGGACCGGGACGGGCCCGGTCGGGCGGTCGACGTACATGCCGACGTAGTCGATCCTGGCGCGGCCGCCCTCGGTCACCAGCTTGAACGCGATGACCTCGAGGTGGTCGTTGCTCATGTACCAGCACCAGTAGGGCTCGGCGCCAGCGCGGATCAGCGAAGAGGCGGCGTTGATCTGCGGCGGGCAGGTGAAGGCCGCCTTGCCGCTGAAGCGCGAGGCGGTCGAGCGGAGGACCTCGACGAAGCGAGCTCCGCCGTCGTCGTCAAAGACCGGGAAGGAGTCGAACTCCCGGCGGTCCGGGAAGCCCCAGCGGGCGTCCTCGGTGAAGAACATGTCGAGGTCTTCGTAGTTGTCGTGGGCCGCCGCGATCAGGAGGGCGACCGGGATCCGCTTGCTCTTCTCCGGGATCTGCCAGGTCTCCGACTCCTCGCGGGGGACCATCTCCCGTCCTGCGTACTCGTTGAGGAGGCTCTGCGGCACGCCCTCGAAGGAGCCCGCCGGGACCTCGCGTCCGGACATCGGCACCTCGCGCTGCGGGTGCTTGTCCCAGTCCGAGGTGTAATGCTGGGTGTCGCAGCCCAACGCCATCAGGCCCGCGAAGGCGGGGAGGACGAGGAGTCGGGGGAGCGAGCGACGGACGCGTGAGCCGAGCATGGCCACTGTCTTTAGACCGCGAGGCGAGATCCGAGCAAGCTCGACCGGACGATGATCGTTCGCGCACGTGGCGCACAGAACGGAGAGACTGCGAGGAGAGGTCTGCGGCGGGCGCTATCAATCGTGCCATCGAGGCCTGGAGTGATCTCCCCCTGCTTGCGCTCTCGACGTGCGCCTGACTACCGACAAGACGCCTATTCCTTGGTCCTGGCCCTCCTCGGAGAGCTCTCTTATCGCTCTCCGATCGCCCTCTGATCGCTCATCGATGCGCGCGAACAATGATCGATCCCGCCTCCTCGCGATCGCGGGGGGCGCGACGAATCAGGCGATCGGTCTATTCCACACCGTCGCGATCCCCCTGCTACGATGCCGATGTGTCCGCATCGGGGGAGCCACGCGTGCCGTTGGGGAGCGGCTATCGGGCGCGACGGAGAATTCCCACCGGGTGGAGGAGCCGTCGAGCGGCGTCCTCCCTGGGCTCGCCTGGCGGAGGGCCGGGCCTGAAAGGGGGCTCGATCAGCCTCGGGCTAGCGCTCGGCCTTGGGCTAGCGCTCGGTTGCGGTGCTGGCGGCGGTGACGGAGAGTCTGCGCGGCGACTGCCGAGCCAAAGCGAGGGCCAGGCGATGGTCCGTCTCCCCGCGGCGGGCTCGGTGAAGAGCCAAGAGGCGGCGCTCGGCGTCCGGCCAAAGGCGAAGCGGCCGCGCAGAGAGCGGGTCCGGCCGACCGATCGCGGCCTGCGCGGTGACGACGAGCCAAGCCCCGGCGAGGGCGAGGACGACGGGCAGGACGAGGAGGCCGAGGCCCCGCTCGCGGAGACCGCCCGCGCCGAGCTGGAGGAGCGCGCGCCAGAGGAACCGGAGGAGCTCGCGGAGGAGGAGCGTGAGGACGATCGGGGGGGGCCGGGAGGCTCGCCCGTCGCCGTCCGCGAGCCGCCGCCGGACACCCCTGCGAAGATCGCCCAGGTCTTCCGCCGCCTCCCTGTCTCCGTCCATGACGGCCCGCCCCTCGAGGGGATCGGCTCCAGCGGGATCCACATCGACAGGATCTGGCTCGGCTCCAAGAACACCCGCCAGGGCTGCGGCGGCAAGGACGACAATTTTTCGATCAGCGGGGGTGATGAGGTCAACGTCTGCTTCCGCGTGGTCCACGGGAGGGTCGAGGAGGACGTCGACGTGATCTGGGAGAAGGACGGGGATCTCGCCCAGCGCCGGCGCGGAGTGACGATCCCGGCGGCCCACGCCTACCGTTCGCGCTCCTACCTGGCCCTCCGCGGCGAGTACGTCGGCGCTTGGAGGGTGCGGATCTTCTCGGTCGACGGGGTCGAGCTCGCGACAAAGACCTTTAAAGTCGTCGACTGAGCCGACCCGTCCTATCGTCCGCCCGTGCGCATCGCATCGACGACGATCCCCCCTGAGAGATCTGCCGGCAGAGCGTCGGTCCCTGTGGCAGCCGCTGCGGCCTTTGCCTTTGCCCTCGGCCTCGTCGGCCTCAGCTCGACCGCGGTCGCTCAGGATCCTGAGGCGGCCGCCGAGGCTGAGTCCGCGGCGGAGCCGGTCAATTGGCGCTTCAAGGACGCCGATCGCCCGGTCAAGGTGATCTTCCTCGCGGGCTCCGTCGGCGCCTGGCCCAAGGACCCCTACTCCTCGCGGCTCGAGGGCTTTTGCAGGAACGTCGAGGCGAAGAACCTGTCGAAGACCGGCCTCGGGGCGCTCGCCCTCAAGCAGCGCTTCAAGAAACAGGTGCTCGAGAACCGGCGGGTCCCGCTCGGCCGCGGCGACGACACCAGCGAGTACTGGTTGGTCTTCCAGGGCGGACTCAACAGCGTGGCGATGCCCGAGAGCACCAACCACCACATCCGCGACCTCTACGTGCTCGCCCACAGCAAGGGGATCAAGGTGGTCGGCTTTACCCTGACCCCGTGGGGGGACGAGGGCGATCGCCGGCGCTGGGCCGGGATCGGCGGTCTCATCTACCGCGACTTCACCCTCAAGCTGGTCGACTACACCCTCGGCCGCCTCGATCCCGCGGAGGCCCTCGGCGACTACGCGAGCAAGCGCAAGGTCGACGCCGACGCGCCCTGGGATCCGAGCGAGCTGCCGGACATCGCCGTCGACCTCTACCACGCGCCCTACTTGCGCCACGCCGACGCGCCGCTGCGCGAGCTGGCGCCGCTGCGCAAGGCGCTAGAGAAGGATCCGAGCTGGAAGAAGCGGCTCAAGGAGCTCAGCGAGGACGAGCGCGACGCGGAGCTCGACAAGGCCGCCGCGCAGGCGGCGGAGCTCCCCCAGTGGTTCATGCGCGAGGAGCTCCGCTCCTTCGATCACATCCACCCGAACGCCGACGGTCACCTGCGGATAGCCTCGCTCGCCTGCCCGAAGATGCCGGAGTCCTGGGGCTGTGAGTGTCCCGAGGTGCCCGCCGGCATGGCCGCCCCAGACGAGACCCTGTCTGCGGTGGACCAAGTGCTCCTCCCCTTCTACCCGTCCTGGGTCGGCCAGCTCCTGCGCCTCTTGAGCGAGGGCTAGCAGCCCGCCGCGACGCGACGCTCGCCGAGCAGCCACCGAAACGCCGGCCTCCCACCGCGGAGGTCCAGCGCACCTCGCGAAGCAGCGCAGCCACCGAAACGCCGGCCTCCCACCGCGGAGCACCTCGCGAAGCAGCGCAGCCACCGAAACGCCGGCCCCCCACCGCGGAGGTCCAGCGCACCTCGCGAAGCAGCGCAGCCACCGAAACGCCGGCCTCCCACCGCGGAGGTCCAGCGCACCTCGCGAAGCAGCGCAGCCACCGAAACGCCGTCTTCCCACCGCGGAGGTCCAGCGCACCTCGCGAAGCACCGCGGCCACCGAAACGCCGGCCCCCCACCGCGGAGGTCCAGCGCACTCGTGAAGCAGCGCAGCCACCGAAACGCCGGCCTCCCACAGCGGAGGTCCAGCGCACCTCGCGAAGCACCGCAGCCACCGAACGCCGGCCTCCCACAGCGGAGGTCCAGCGCACCTCGCGAAGCAGCGCAGCCACCGAAACGCCGGCTTCCCTCATCCGGAGGACGAGCTGCGGGGACGGGCGAGGGGGGCAGCGCGAACGAGTCTAGGACGTGCATCGACCCCTTGGCACAAGGGGTCGACGCACGCTCCGACCTGTCTGAGAGAGTGCTGCCCCCCTCGCCCGGCCTACGCCTCAGCCTCCTCCCCCCCACCGACCTACGAGCGACGCACCCGCCTCTCCAGGCACCCAAGACCTCCTCCTCCTCCTCCTCCCCACCAACGCAGCCGCGGGCGAGGCGGCCTCCGGCAGACCTCGCCGCGCGCAGCGGCCTCACGCCGGACCCGACGAGCATGGTCTACGTGGGCCCGTCAGCCCTCTCTGGGCAGCCGGAGAGGCGCCGGAGAGGCGCCGGAGAGGCGCTGCAAAGCCCGCAGATCGGTCGCTGAGCTGGGCGCGCGATGCCGGGCGGAGGGGCCGAGGCTTGGGTGCCGAGGCTTGGGCGCCAAGGCTCAGGCCTGCTACGCTGAGGCGACGCCGGTCAGGGCGCTCGCCAACCGAACCTGGGAACATCACGTCGTGATCGCCGCTGTGGAAACGCTCCAACTGATAATTACGATCGTCCTCCTGATCGCCGCGGTCGGGGCTGGTTTCTGGGTGGGCAAGCACTTCGGCGACGCCAGTCGTAAGGCCCGCAAGCTCCAGGGGCGGCGGACGCAGGAGTCGCTGGCGACCTCGATCGGCAAGTCGGCCCAGGACCTGATCTCGGGCTCGGCCGTCAAGGTCTGGCGTTGGCGCCGGGACCGGAAGCGTCAGCAGCGAGACCGGCAGTAGCGGGGCGCAGGGACCGGAAGCGTCGGCAGCGAGACAGGCAGCGAGACAGGCAGTCGCGGGCCTCCGCGACCGGGTCCGCGGCTCCGATCAGAAGGAGCAAGCCGAACGATCGCTGACGTCGAGGCCGACCTCGGGCAGGCCAAAGCCGGCGAGCAGCTCCGGCGGCGGTCCCTTCGCGTCGAGCTCGACGATCTGTCCGTAGCGCCAGAAGTAGTGTTTTCCTGGCTCAAAGACCATGTCCTCCTCGACGTAGACGCAGCCTAGCTGGGCCGCCGGGGCGCCGCTGATCCACGGGTCTTGGGTGGCCGCGCCGCGGGAGCAGCCTTGGAACGCGTTGTCGGCGAAGTTTGTCGCGGCCGCCGCGACCACGGTCAGCGCCTCGCCCGTCGGCACCTCGACCCAGGCGAAGCCGCCGAAGGGGCGGAGGTAGGCCTCATCGCCAGAGGTGACGCCGGGCATCGTGCAGCCGTACCCGAGGCCGTGATTCGCGATCCCCGACATCGCCGCCTGGGGAGCGCCGGGGAGGCTCGAGAGGGCGATGAGCTCGTCGCCGGACGTGGTCCAGTCAGCGCCGGCGGGGAAGACCTTGAGCGTCGCGAAGGGCCAGTTTCCCTGCCACTCGGCGCCGTACCAGGTGAAGCGGAGGGCGTCGAAGTCGTAGTCGCTGGCGATGCATCCGCCGATCTCAGGATGCTTTCCGCGCTGGCACAGCGGCTCGCCTTGCTTCTCTGGGCCGACCTGACCGTAGACGATCTTCGCCGGATCGCAGGCGTTGACGGCGGCTTGGTAGAGGTCGCAGGCGTCGCCGCGGCGCTGACAGATGTCTAGAAAGGTTCGCTCTGCGCCGCAGCGGGTGCGGTCGTTCCACCAGACGCTCCAGAGGTCGGCGTGGAGGAAGGCCTTGCCGTCGTCAGGATCTGCGCCTGTGCTGGTGTCCGAGTCCTCGCCTGTGGTGGAGTCCGACCCCGTCGGGTCGGTCGAGTCGGTCGAACCGGTCGGGTCGGTCGAGTCGGTCGAACCGGTCGGGTCGGTCGAGTCGGTCGGGTCGGTCGGGTCCGTCATGCCGGTCGGGTCGGTCGAGCCCGCGGCGGAGCTCGTGTCTGTGCTCGTGCTCCCCGCCGAGGCGCTGGCGCTGGCGCTGACGCTCGCGGAGCCGGACGCCGAGAACCCCGCGCTCTCCGTGTTTCCGGGGTCGTCTGCGCAGCCCGAGACGAGCGCAGAGAGGACGAGGAGAGAGAGTGTTGGGGCGTGGGTGCGCATTTTCGTGCATGACGATCTGCAAGCGCCTAGACCCTTGTCAAGCGGGCGGCGGCGCAGATGGTGCGGAGTCCGGGAGGCAGCGGGGTCGTACAGCGTTCTCGACCGCCCAGGGGCTTCCATCGCCTTCAACCGTTATTCTACCTAGGCCATGAGCGACGCATTCTTCGCCTACGGGGTCACGACCCTGATCCTCTGTCTCAACCTCACCGTCCTCTGGCTCGCCAGCGGCGGAGCTCGCGTCAAGTCCAAGACGACGCACAACCCCGAGGACGCGAAGACCGTGTCCAAGGGGTCGGCCGTCGCCGCCGAGGATCCGGAGACGGTCGCGCGGGTGCTCCGGGCGCACACCAACACCCTCGTCAACACCGTCCCCTTCCTCTTCCTCGGCCAGATCTACGTCGCCGCGGGCGCGAGCTCGACGATGGCGTGGGCCTTCTTCGGGACCTTCACGGCGGCCCGGGTCCTCTACTCGTTTTGCTACCTCAAGGGGATTCAGCCCTTCCGGAGCCTGACCTTCGGGATCGGCATGCTGGCGACCCTCGGCTTGATGGTCCACCTCGCGATCCTCTTGATGGGCTGAGCGAAGGCTGAGCGAGAACGTCGAGGGCGCTTGTCGGCGCCGTCCGTCGGCGCCGTCCGTCGGCGCCACCGTTCGCGGCGGCGGGTCGACCTCGGCGAGCGGCGAGCGGCGAGTGAGGCGGCGGCGGAGCGGTGAGCGAGGGCGGACGTCGAGGGAGCGCGCGGTAGGTCGGCGTCACGCTCTTGGTCTGCGCGGCGGTCGACCTCGGCGCGCGGCGGCGGAGCGGCGCGGGAGGGCGGAGCGGCGCGGGAGGGCGGAGCGGCGCGGGGGCGGACTTGGTCAGCGCGGCGGTCGACCTCGGCGCGGGAGGGCGGAGCGGCGCGGGAGGGCGGAGCGGCGAGTGAGGCGGCGGAGCGGCGAGCGAGGGCGGACGTCGAGGGAGCGCGCGGTAGGTCGGCGTCACGCTCTTGGGCTGCGCGGCGGTCGACCTCGGCGCGCGGCGGCGGAGCGGCGCGGGAGGGCGGAGCGGCGCGGGGGCGGACGGAGCGGCGAGCGGGGGCGGACGTCGAGGGAGCGCGCGGTAGGTCGGCGTCACCCTCTTGCTCGGCGCGGCAGGTCGACCTACCGCGAGCGCAGCTCAGGCGCCGCCTAGCCAGATGACCGCGTTGACGAAGAGGGCGGCGTGGTCGAGGGCGGCGTTGTTCCAGGCGTCCTTCGAGGCGATCGAGGTGCCGTGGGAGTCGGTGCCGTCGCCGAGGAGGGCGGAGTCGGTGACGAAGACGACCCGGCCGGCGCCGACCTGGGCCGCGCCCGCGACGACGCTGACCGAGCTCGAGGCGGCGTCGTCGAGGACGATCAGCCCCTGCGCGTCGGGGTTGGTGCCGGTGATCCGGGCGGTCGTCGCCAGGTAGAGGCCGATCCGCTCGACCTTGCCCGCGGGGCCGGCGATCACCGGGTGGGCCGGCGCCTCGACCCGCTCGAGGATCAGCTCGTCCTCGATGTCGATCGTGTCAAAGCGGAAGCCGAAGGGATCCTCGCGGACGGGGTTGTCGTCGAAGAGGTCGTTGAGCGCCTCGACCGAGCTCCAGCCGTTGCTGTCGCGGTCGGCGGAGACGTGGTTTGCGAGGAGGAGGAGGCCGCCGCCGCCGTCGACGAAGTTGATGAGCGCGGCCTTCTCGTCGCTGTTGAGCTGGCGGCTCGGCTCGACGACGACCAGCACGTCGTAGCGGCTCAGGTCCTGGGGCTTGCCGGCGTCGCCGAAGGTCAGCGTCTGCTCCCAGGCGGTGAGGTTCTCGATCGTGTGCCCCTCCTGGTAGAGGGCGAAGGCGAAGGAGGAGAGCGAGCCCTTCCACTCGTTGCGCGAGGTGGGGTTGGAGGGGGTCGGCAGGCGCCCCCAGGGGTCGACGAGCCAGTCGGAGTTGAGGCCGTTGGAGGCGGTCTCATCGAGGGTCTGATCGAAGAGGATCCGCAGCGCCCCCGGCGGGAGCGCACACGTTGGGTCGAGCGCGAGGCAGTCGCGATCGTCGCAGTCGAAGAGGCCGTCGCCGTCGCCGTCGATCCCCTCGCCGCAGCGATCTTCGACCTTCGGCTGGACGCAGACGTTGACGAAGGGGTTCTTGAAGCAGTCGGGATCGGCGCAGTCGGAGCGACCGTCGCCGTCGTCGTCCTTGCCGTTGGCGCAGAGGGTCGGGGTGCTCTCGTAGACCGAGGCGGAGCCGCAGGTGACGACCGAGGGGTTGCGCGAGCAGGAGAAATCCTCGCAGTCGCGGTAGTCGTTGCTGTCGTTGTCCTTGTTGTCGCCGCAGACGGAGTCCCAGCTCTCGAGCGACCAGGGGAAGGGGTTGCGCCCCGCGCCCGGCGGAGGCCCCTGGGGCTCGCCGGTGGTCTCGGTGTCGGCGCTGGTGTCGGTCCCGTCGGTAGCGCCGGAGTCGGTCCCGTCGGTGGCGCTGGCCGCTGAGTCGGTGGTCGCCGGCGTCGGCGTGCAGGCTGGCGCGGACGCGAGGCTCACGAGCATCGCCAGGACGATGGGCGCGGGCGCGGGCGCAGCTCCCGGCGAGGGCGCAGAGGAGAGGGGATGCGCGGCGCTCTTCGGGTGACCCATCTCAGGCCGGTCTAGGCCAGCGCGGGCTCGACGGCAAGTGCGGGCAGCACAGGCCAGCTCCAGCCGAGCCTGGCGAAGAGGTCCACGAGCGCGGGCTCCGGCGCTGTCTGCAGGCTGAGGGGCGCCCCCGTGAAGGGGTGCGTGAGGGCCATCGACGTCGCGACCAGGAGGAGCCGGTGGCAGTCCATGTGCTCGCGAAAGAGGCGGTTGTGGTTGCCGTCGCCGTGGCTGGTGTCGCCGACGATCGGGTGGCGGAGGTGGGCGCAGTGGCGTCTCAGCTGGTGCCAGCGGCCGCTGCGGGGGCGGAGCTCGACCAGGGAGTAGCGGGCCGCCGGGTAGCGGCTTACGGGGATCGGCAGCTCGACGGTGTCGAGGAGGCGGAGGTCGCTCAGGGCCGGCTTGAGCGGCGCGTTCTTGCCCTCGTGGGCGGCGACCGCGTAGTCGATCCGGGCGGTCTCCGGAGCGTAGCCGCGGACCACCGCGAGGTAGCGCTTGGCGACCGCACGCTCGGCGAAGAGGGGCGCGAGGCGGCGAGCGGCCTCGGAGGAGCGGGCGAAGAGGACGAGCCCCGAGGTCGGGCGGTCGAGGCGGTGGACCGGGTAGACCCGGGCGCCGAGCTGATCGCGGAGGATCTGGACGACGTAGCGGCCGTCGTCGTTCTCACGGGCGATCGACGAGCGATGGATCAGGAGCCCGGAGGGCTTGTCGATCGCCACATAGTGCTCGTCCTCGTAGACGATCGGCAGGGTCTCGCTCACAGCGGCGGCCCGTCGGCGGTCGGACACGCGGAGGGAGCACGGGGGGGCAGGCGCAGGCCGAGCGCGCGGGCCCGTTCGGCCCGGATCGCCGCATAGCCGCGGTTCCACAGCGGGGCCGCGTCGATCCGCCAGGCCTCGACCGGGATCTCGCCGCGGCGGGCGAGCTCCCGGTGGAGGAGGAGCTCGCTCGCCGGCTCCCGCGGGAACGGAAAGGGGTTGCGCGGCTGTTCGCCCGCCAAGGTCGGGTACTTGTGATCGTCGGCGGCGATCAGGGCCAGGAGCTCGTGGCCGCGATCGTTCATGTAGGCGAGGAAGGTCGCGCTGTAGGGGCCGTGATCCCGGCGATCGGGGGGGTCTCGGGCGATCCACTTGGCCCAGTCGTAGCCGTAGCCGAAGTCGTGGACGTAGGTGAAGTGGATCGCGGTCTCGCGGCCGTAGAGGTGCTGGAGCTCGGCGATCTGACGGAGCCTGGATTGCGCGATCGCCGCCTGGTCCGTCTGGTCCGTCTGGTCCGCCTGGCGGTCACCTTGGGCCCCGGATCGCGCCTCCGCGAGCACCGTCGCGGCCATCAGGTCAAAGTCCCAGAAGAGGTTGCCGGGGAAGGCGTCGAGCTGGGCCAACGCGACCTCGGCGAGGCCGAGCGCCAGGGCGATCGCCAGCTCTCCGGGCGGCGGGTCCAGCAGGCGCAGCACCTGAGCGAGGGTGTTGGCGCGGGTGCGCCCCGGGGCGAGGGTGTGCCGCTGGGGCGAGGCCCGATCGATCGCCGCGTCGGCGGCGGCGATCGCCGCGGTCGCCTTGAGGTCTGTCCGGCTCACCCGGCGCTCCCGACCGCCGTCGCGAGCAGGGAGGCGACCACGAGGCCGAGCGCCAGGGTCACGGTCGAGCGGGCGATAGCCTCGTTGATCCGCCCCTTGTAGGCCCGCAGCGCCGGGAAGTTCGCGGTCTTCGCCGTCTCGCTGAGGGCGGCGATCGAGCGCCAGTGGGCGATCAGGACGACGATCGCCGGCAGGATCGTCCAGGGCGAGAGCAGATCCGGGGCCATCCGCGCGGAGAAGGCCCAGAGGATCGCCCCGCCGCCCAGCAGGTTCTCGCCGACGAGCCGGCAAAAGGGGTTGCCGTAGCGGCTGGCGATCGTCGTCTTTCCGCCGAGGCGGTCGCTGACCTCGTCGGCGAGCCCCGAGGTCACGGCCGACGCCAGGGACAGGAGGGCGAAGCCCGGGAGGAGGGCCCAGGCGAGCTCCGGCGCCGGGTCTCCGCCCTGGAGGTAGGCCGAGAACCACGGCAGGACGACGCCGACCCCGATCATCTCGAGGTACTCGCCGCCGCCGCTGTAGTTGGCGCGCAGGGGGCGAAAGGAGTAGGCGAGGAAGATCCCGAGGGAGAGCCCCGCCGCGAGGAAGAGCCCCGGACGGCCGAGGCCAAACTCGCCGAGGATCGCCAGCCCGAGGCTGATCGCGGCGGCGGCGGTCCCCGCCAGGAGAACGCTCTGGGCGCCGAGGATCCCGTCCGGGATCGTCTTCGGCGAGCACCCCTCCGGATAGAGGTTGCGCTTGAGCGCGTCGATCTCGCGATCGCTGTAGTCGTTGAGGAGGACGATCGCGCAGGTCAGGCTGACGCCGAAGGCGAGGCCGAGGAGGCTGGCTCCGGGGTCCCAGGCCCCTGCTGTCACCCCGCCGATCGCCTGGCCGAGGATGATCGGCGCCAGGAGCTTCGGCCAGGAGCTCACCTTGAGCGCGTAGAGCCAGCGGCGCTGCCACGGGAGGCGGGCGAGGTGCACGGGCGGAGGATGCCCGAAAGCTCCCCGGGGTGCGACCCACGGCGGCGTGTCTAGGCGACTTCCCCCCACGCGGCGCTCTTCGGAGCTCGCGCTCCCCCGCTGTGGGGCGCAGGAGCTCGGTCGATGGAGCCCGCGGAGTCGGCGGTCAGGGTCCTATCGCGGGTTGCGGCGACGAGCCCGGGCGCCTCGCGGCGCGACGAAACCGCGGTAAGTAGGGGAGAATCACCGTCGATGCGCCCTTGTCGGCGGTCGGTGTGGGGGCGTAGCGTGGGCTTCGATGACGCTCTTGGGCAGGAGGGCAGCCGCGCCAGGGACGCGCGGCCGCGGGTGGACAGAGTCGTGGGGGAGGGTCGCGCTGTGCGGGATCCTCGGGACGCTCGGACCTGTCGGGGCGCTCGGCTGTCGCGGCAAGGCGACGACCCCACCCGAGGGGGCCTCCTCCGATCCCGTCAGGGCCTCCGCTCTCCCGCCGACCGGGGGCGATAGCAAGACCAAAAAGGGCAAGGTCGACGGTCCCCGCGAGGTGCCCGTCATCCTCCTCCGCGGCGGTCGTGTGATGACCGCCGCCGGCGAGATCTTCGAGAGCGGCGATGTCCTCCTCAAGGACGGGGCGATCGCGGCGGTCGGCGGGTCGATCGAGGCGCCGGCCGGGGCGACGGTGCTCGACGTCGCCGGCAAGACGATCACGCCCGGGATCATCGACACCCACTCGCACATGGGCGTCTACTCGTCGCCGGGCTTTAAGGCCCACTCCGACGGCAACGAGGCGGTCGCGCCGAACACCGCCTACGCCCGGTCGGTCGACGGCTACTGGCCCCAGGATCCGCAGCTCGAGCGGGCCCGCGCCGGCGGGGTGACGACCGCGCAGATCCTCCCGGGCTCCGCCAACCTGATCGGCGGGCGCAGCTTCGTCGTCCGCCTGATCCCCTGGGCCCGCTCCGCCGAGGACGCCCGCTTCGAGGGGGCGCCGGAGGGCCTCAAGATGGCCTGCGGCGAGAACCCGAAGCGGGTCTACGGCGAGAAGTCCGGGCCGCAGACGCGGATGGGCAACGTCCACGGCTATCGCGACGCCTTCCAGAAGGCGGTCGAGTACAGGCGCGGCTGGGCGAAGTACGAGAAGGCCAAGAAGAAGGCCGACGCCGACCGCAAGAAGGGCGTCTCGGCGAGCCCTGGCGGCGGTAAGGAGGAGGCGCCCGCGGATCCGCCAGCCCGCGACTTCGGCCTGGAGACCCTGGTCAAGGTGCTCGACGGCGAGATCCTCGTCCACAACCACTGCTATCGCGCCGACGAGATGTCGCTGATGCTCGACCTCGCCGCGACCTACGGCTTTAAAATTCGCTCCTTCCACCACGCGGTCGAGGCCTACAAGATCGCCGATCGCCTCGCGGACGCTGACACGGCGGCGTCGGTCTGGGCCGACTGGTGGGGCTTCAAGGCGGAGGCCTTCGACGGGATCCGCGAGAACGCGGCGCTCTTAGAGGCCGCCGGGGCCCGGGCGATCATCCACTCGGACTCGGCGATCGGGATCCAGCGCCTCAACCAAGAGGCGGGCAAGGCGATGTACGCGGGGCGCAGCGCGGGCCTCGAGATCTCGGAGAACCAGGCGCTGCGCTGGATCACCTACAACCCCGCCTGGGCCCTCGGCGTGGAGGATCGGACCGGCACCTTGGAGGTCGGCAAGCTCGCCGATGTCGTCGTCTGGAGCGGCTCGCCCTTCAGCGTCTACGCGGCGGCGGAGCAGGTCTACATCGCCGGCGAGCTGGTCTACGAGCGCGGCTCCCACGAGCCGCGCAGCGACTTTGAGCTCGGCTTTCGCGAGGGTGATATCGGCGGGGACGCCGAGGGGGTGGCGCCATGAGCTCTCTTCGTGATCGTGAACGTCATCGTGGAGGTCATCGTCGGCGCGACCTCCTGCGCGGGCTCGGCTGCGTCGGCCTCGTCGGCCTCGCCGGCCTTGCCGGAGCAGCCCCGGCCGCGGCAGCTCCGCCCGCAGGGAGGCGTCGCGGTGCATCCTCGGCCGGCCCGACCCTGGCCCTCATCGGCGCCGAGATCCACGTCGGCGACGGCACGGTGATCAAGGACGGGACCGTCATCCTCCAGGGCGAGCGGATCATCGCGGTCGGCGACGCCAGCCTCCGCGGATCGCTCGCCGCCGACGCGGCCCGGGTCGACCTCAAGGGCAAGCTGCTCACCCCGGGGCTCATCGCCGCTGACTCCCACCTCGGCCTCGTCGAGATCGGCATGGAGCCCGGCACCCGCGACGATACCGGCGGAGAGGGGCCGATCCGCGCCTCCTACGACGCCGCGTCGGCGATCCGGGCCCGCTCGAGCCTGATCCAGGTCCAGGCGATCGAGGGGATCACCAGCGCCGCGGTCGCGCCGAGCGGCGGTCTCCTCTCAGGGCTGGTCGCCTGGGTCGACCTCGCCCGCGGCGACGACGGAGCGCTGCCGACACGCCCGCGGATCGCCGTCGGCGGCAGCCTCGGCCAGGTGGTCGATGGATCCCGCGCCGCGACCCTGGCGAAGCTCCGGCGGGTGATCGATGACGCCCGCCTCTATCGCAAGCAGCGGGGCGCCCACGAGCGCCGTCAGCTCCGCGATCTCGCCGCCCATCCGCGCGATCTCGAGGCGCTCTTCCCAGCGCTCGATCGCAAGGTGCCGCTGACGCTGCGGGCCCAGGGAGAGAGCGACATCGTCGCCGCCCTCGAGCTCGCCCGCGAGGAGAAGCTGCGGATCGTGATCATCGGCGGGACCGAGGCCTGGCGGGTGCGCGATCGCCTGGCCGAGGCGTCTGTGCCGGTGATCCTCCAGCCGAGCGAGAACCTGCCGGGGTCGCTCGATCGCCTCGGCGCTCGCCTGGACAACGCGGCGCTCCTCGACGCCGCTGGGGTCGAGGTCGGGATCGCCGTCCTCGGCGAGGCCCACAACCTGCGAAACGCGACGCAGGAGGCCGGGATCGCGGTCGCCAATGGCCTGCCCTACGAGAGGGCGATCACCGGCATGAGCCTGACGATCGCCCGGGCCTACGGCCTGGAGGCGGACTACGGGACGATCAGCGCCGGCAAGATCGCCAACCTCGTCACCTGGGGAGGGGACCCGCTCGAGCTCGAGCACTTCGCCGCCCAGGTCTACGTTCGCGGCGCGCCGATCCCGATGGTCTCGCGGCAGACCCTGCTGCGGGAGCGCTACCGCGATCTCGAGGCGATTCGCCGACGCGGTCGCTAGGAGGCCGGCAGAGAGCAGACCCTGCTCGCGCCCTCGATCCGGCGCGAGAGCACAGGGGACCATCACCGCAGCCTCCTAGGGCCGGCGGGAGAAAGCCGGCAAAAGGTAACGTCGTCGCCCCCGAGCGTGTTATCCGATCATCGCCATGGTGACTCGCAAGACCCCCTACGTCGTCGATCGTGTGCCCGTCTTCTCCTGGTATCGCGACCACAACGGGCTCATCTACACGTCAGGTCATGCAGCGGTGGACATCGACTCCTACGCGATCGAGCGTGGAGACCTGCTCGCGGAGGCGCAGGCCACCCTGACGAACCTCAAGCGGACCCTCGAGTCCGCCGGTTCGAGCATGGAGAAGGTGCTCAAGGTGACCGTCTATCTCACGGATATGAGCCAGTACAACGCCTTCAACAGCATCTACGCCAAGTTCTTCAAGGGCCCGCGGCCGCCGGCGCGGACCTGCGTCGAGGTCGCCCGCCTGCCCTTGAACTTCAAGGTCGAGGTCGACGTCATCGCCGCGAGCGGCTGAACTGTCGGCTGAACTGTCGGCTGAACTGTCGGCTGAACTGTCGGCTGCGAGTCAGCGAGTCCGCGAGTCAGCGAGTCCGCGAGTCCGCGAGATAGATCACCTGTTCTCTCGGACAGGGATCGCGCGGACGGCAGAGAGCGCGAGCCGACCAAGGCTCAGTGGTTCAGGTAGGGGGAGGACTGCAGCAGCCCCATCGCCCACGGTTGGCCGAGCGTCGTCTTGTGCGAGAGGTGACGATCGCGGAGCGACTTGATCATCGTCTCGACGTCGAAGTCCATGCTCTCCAGGACGTCCTCGCAGGTCGAGCCCATCTTGATCTCAAAGGTGATCTCGGGGGAGAGCTCGATCCGCTCCGAGCCCACCAGGAGCAGCTCGTCCTCAGGGTCGCGGAGGATCACCTCATGGCAGCGGCCGAAGAGGTTGTGGGTGTTCGCCAGGGAGTCCTGGTAGGCGCCGGTCATGAAGAAGCCGAGCAGGTAGTCCTCGTCGCGGCGGTCGTGCAGCGGGAGGTAGGGGAGGTTGTCGTCGGGGTGGGCGAAGGTGTCGACGCAGCCGTCGCTGTCGCAGGTGATGTCGACGATCTTAACGTGGAGGGTCGGCCGCTCGAGGTGGCGTGAGAGGGGCGCCGCCGGGAACACATGGCCGACCGACCAGGCGTCGGGGATCGACTGGAAGATCGAGAAGTTGACGAGGTACTTGGCCTGGGCCCGGCCGAGGTAGTCGGTGATCTCCTCGGAGATCCGGGGCATCGACTCGACGAGGGAGGCGGCCTTGTTGCGGATCCGCTGGAAGAGCCCCTCGGCGGAGGCCCGATCGGCGAGCGAGAGGTAGCCGCGCGAGAAGAGCTGGAGGCACTCGTCGCGGAAGTCGATCGCGTCGTGGAAGTACTCTTCGAGGTTCTTGGTGGTGATGTTGTCGAGGGTGTAGCGGAGCTCCGAGACCATGCTGTGCTCGTCCTCGGTCGGCTCGGGCACCGGCAGGAGCTCGCCCTGGACCTCGCGGAGATCGGCGATCGTCACCGCGTGGGCGGCGACCAGGACCCGGCCGCTCTCGGTGAGGATGCAGGGCTGCGGGACCTCGACCTCCTCGCAGACCTCGGCGATCTCAAAGGTCACCGTCGACGCGTACTCGACCAGCGAGTAGTTCGCCGACGAGGCGTGGGAGGTCTTCGAGCCGTCGTAGTCGACGCCGATCCCGCCGCCGAGGTCGAGGTAGCGCAGCGACGGACAGCTCTTGAGGAGCTCGGCGTAGATCCGGGCGCCCTCGCGGACGGCGGTCTTGACCCGCTTGATCTGGGTGATCTGCGAGCCGATGTGGAAGTGGAGCAGCGTGAGCTGTCCCTCGAGGCCTGAGGCCTTGAGCTGGCGGACCACCTCGATGATCTCGGAGGTCGTCAGGCCGAACTTCGACGACTCTCCGCCGGAGCTCTGCCAGCGACCGCTGCCCTTGGAGTAGAGCTTGGCCCGGACGCCGACGGCGGGGATCGCCTTCCAGTCGTGCTCGGTGTAGACGTCGACGTAGCGGTGCACCTCGCGGGTGCTCTCGAGGACGATGATCACCTCGTGGCCGAGCTCCGCGGCGTGGAAGGCCATGCGGATGAACTCGCGGTCCTTGTAGCCGTTGCAGACGAGCGGCGAGCCGGCGAGCGGCGGCTGTGCCATCGCCAGGAGGAGCTCGGGCTTGGAGCCCGCCTCGAGCCCGTAGCCGGTCTCCGCGCGGGCCTTGACGACCGTGTTGACGACCGCGCGCCGTTGGTTGACCTTGAGCGGGAAGACGCCGATGTGACCCCCGGAGTACTCGTTCTCCTTGAACGCCTTCTGGAAGGCCGCCCGCAGGCGCTGCATCTTGCGGGTGATCATCGTCGGGAAGCGGACCACGTAGGGCGTGTGGATCCCGCGACGCTTGAGCTCGCAGGTCAGCTCGTGGAGATCGACCTCAGGCACCCCTGGGGCGCGAAACACGAGGTGTCCCTCCTCGTTCGCGGCGAGGAATTCGCGACCCCAGCGGTGGATCCCGTAGCGCTTAAAAGATCCCTCCAGGGCGTAGTAGAGGCTCTTCTCGGCCCGTACGGAGCGATCATCGGCGCTCCGCTTGTCCGAGGCCCGGCGCTGCTCGTCGACGCTGACGCTGACGTGCTCTGGCGGGTTCTCGGGCGGATGGACGATCACGAGGTTCTCGGTGGGCTTGCGGCTGGACATGTCGACGACGGCGGGATTATCGGCCCGCGAGGGCCGCGGTCCAAGACGTTTCCATCGGCCGACGTCGGAGGACGCCGACCTACGATCGCGAATGAGCTATCCTCCGGCCGCTCGCTCGCGCTGGCGACAAGGAGTCACACATGGCCTCGTATCAGTACATCTACACGATGAAGGACCTGCGCAAGGTCTACCCGAACGGCAAAGAGGTCCTCAAGGGGATCTATCTCTCCTTCTTCCCCGGCGCGAAGATCGGCGTCCTCGGGGCGAACGGCGCCGGCAAGTCGACCCTCCTCAAGGTCATGGCTGGCGTCGAGACCGAGTTTCAGGGTGAGGCCTTCGCCGCGGACGGCGTCAGCGTCGGCTACCTGCCGCAGGAGCCGGAGCTCGACCCGACCAAGGACGTCAAGGGCAACGTCGAGGAGGCCGTCGCCGAGATGAAGGGGATCCTCGCCCGCTTTGAGGAGGTGTCGATGGCCTTCGGCGACGTCTCCTCCGACGAGGAGATGAACAAGCTCCTAGAGGAGCAGGCCGCGCTTCAGGACAAGATCGACGCGGGCAACGGCTGGGATCTCGACCGTACGCTCGAGATCGCGATGGACGCCCTGCGCTGCCCGCCCGGCGACGCGGACGTGACGAAGCTGAGCGGCGGCGAGCGACGTCGGGTGGCGCTGTGCCGGCTCCTGCTCCAGCGGCCGGACCTCCTCCTCCTCGACGAGCCGACCAACCATCTCGACGCCGAGAGCGTCGCATGGCTCGAGCGCTTCCTCCACGACTACCCGGGCACGGTGGTCGCGATCACCCACGATCGCTACTTCCTCGACAACGTCGCCGGCTGGATCCTGGAGCTCGACCGGGGCGCTGGGATCCCCTGGAAGGGCAACTACTCGTCGTGGCTCGAGCAGAAGCAAAAGCGCCTCGCCCAGGAGGAGAAGGTCGCCTCGAACCGCCAGCGGACCCTCACCCGCGAGCTCGAGTGGGTGCGCATGGCCCCGAAGGCGCGCCACGCCAAGAGCAAGTCGAGGATCAAGGCCTACGAGGAGCTGCTCGCCCAGTCCGACGATCGCGGGGTCGACACGACCGAGCTCAAGATCCCCTTCAGCCGCCGCCTCGGCAACATCGTCGTCGAGGCCAAGGGCCTGACCAAGGCCTTCGGCGACAAGCTGCTGGTGGAGGACCTCTCGTTTAGCCTGCCGCGCGGCGGGATCGTCGGGATCATCGGCCCCAACGGCGCCGGCAAGACCACCCTCTTCCGGATGATCACGGGCCAAGACACCCCGGATCAGGGCTCGATCAAGGTCGGCGACACCGTCGACATCGCCTACGTCGACCAGAGCCGCGACGCCCTCGACCCCGACATGACGGTCTGGCAGGCGATCTCGGAGGGTCAGGAGACGCTCAACGTCGGCGGCGTCGAGCTCAACTCGCGGGCCTACGTCGGCCGATTTAACTTCAACGGCCCCGATCAGCAAAAGCGGGTCGGCGACCTCTCGGGCGGCGAGCGCAACCGGGTCCACCTCGCCCGCCTGATCCGCAAGGGCGGCAACCTGCTCCTCCTCGACGAGCCGACCAACGACCTCGACGTCGACACCTTGCGGCATCTCGAGGACGCGCTCCTCGCCTTCCCCGGCTGCGCGGTGGTCATCAGCCACGATCGCTGGTTCCTCAACCGGGTCGCGACGCACACCCTCGCCTTCGAGGGGGACTCGGTCGTCGAGTGGTACGAGGGGAACTACGAGGAGTTCGAGGCCGACAAGCGCCGCCGCCTCGGCGACAAGGCGCTGCAGCCGACCCGGGTCCGCTACAAGAAGCTCTCCCACGACTGAGCCGGCCCCTTCGGCGCCGAAATCCAGGATCAACCAGGATCACCCAGGATCACCCAGGATCAAGGAGACCCCAGGCCGTTCGGGCTGGGGTCTCTATCGTTCGGCTCTCGCAGCGGGCTGACCGCGGTCGTCGGTCTACTTCTTCTTGGAGCTCTTCTTCTTGGACGAGCTCTTCTTCTTGCCCTTGGAGCTCTTCTTGGCGGCCGTCTCCTCCGCCTTGAGGTGGCTCGTGATCTGCTGCGCGCTCGCGCATTTGCACACCGTCGCGCCGCCGAAGAGGTCCATGCACGAGGCGGCCAGGTACTGCTGGGTGCTCTCGCGGCAGAAGTAGCCGAGCACGTCGCCGCAGGCGGAGCTCTTCTTGGCGTCCTCGTTTTGGCAGGTGCACTTGGCCGGGTTGGTCATGCAGCCGTTGAGGGCGAAGCTGCCGAGCGGGTCGGAGTCGGCGCGGCGGGTCGCCTTCTTCGCGTTGCGGCGGGCCTCGAGGAAGGCCTTGTCCGACGGGCTCTGCGACGACGATGACGACGTTGACGGAGCTGTCGCCTCAGCGGGCTCGGCCGCGACGGCGTCGCCGCTCGCCACCGCGGTAGAGGGGAGCAGGGCGAGGGCGAGGGCGAGGCGGCGGACGAGGCTCATCCCCCTGAGGTTATCGGCGGGCCTACGCCCCGTCGACGGTGATCCCCGCGCAGCCGCCGGGGAGACCTGGTAGGTCCGGGTGAGGGGCTGATTTCGCCCGTCCAATGCGCCGTGATCCGAGGGGCGAGGCTGTGGAGGTCCGCCCGCGGCGGATCTCGCCTGCGCGGGCTTGCGCGGGGTCGCCCGGTCGTGCGATCTCGGGCCCATGAGCCCCGACACTGAAGCCCTCGCCGCCACGATCTCGGCCGTCTTCGCCGATCGCTCCCGCCTCGACTCGACCGAGGCGAAAGCGGCGATCGAGCAGGCGATCGCACTCCTCGATCGCGGCGCTGTCCGGGTGGCGACTCCCCCGACCGAGGAGGGTCGCCCGTGGACCGTACATGCCTGGGTCAAGCAGGCGATCCTCCTCTACTTCGCGACCCAGAAGATGGAGACCGTCGAGCTCGGCCCCTTCGAGTACTTCGACAAGATCCCGCTCAAGCGCGGCTGGGAGGCGGCGGGCGTCCGCGCCGTGCCGCCGGCGACCGCCCGCCGCGGCGCCTTCATCGAGTCGGGCGCAGTGCTGATGCCGAGCTACGTCAACATCGGCGCCTGGGTCGGCGGCGGGACGATGGTCGACACCTGGGCGACGGTCGGCTCCTGCGCGCAGATCGGCCGTCATGTCCACCTCTCGGGGGGCGTGGGCATCGGCGGCGTGCTCGAGCCCGCGAGCGCCACCCCCGTGATCGTCGAGGACGGCTGCTTCCTGGGCTCGCGTGCGATCGTCGTCGAGGGGGTGCACCTCGAGCGTGAGGTGGTCTTGGGGGCCAACGTCACCCTGACCGCGTCGACGCCGATCATCGACGTCACCGGCCCGGAGCCCGTGACCCATCGCGGCCGAGTCCCGGCGCGCTCGGTGGTGATCCCCGGCACTCGCCCGCGGAGCTTCCCGAGCGGCGAGTTCCAGCTCGCATGCGCGCTGATCATCGGTCAGCGCAAGGCGAGCACCGACAAGCGGACGAGCCTCAACGACGCGCTCCGCGACTTCGCGGTCCCGGTGTGAGTCGCGCGCGTGGCGGTCGGGGCTCGAATGTCGGCGGAGGGGTCGCAGGTGCGCGACCTCGGCGGTCGCGCAGATCGGCGGCTCTTCGCCCCTTGGCGCCAGCTCAGGCGGTGTTACTCTCCTAAGGCGACGTCGTAAGGGCTCATCCCCGCAGCCGCAACGACGCGATCGTGTATCGTTCTCTCAGGATCATGTCTCGCCTTCGGCCCATCCGCGGTCGCCGCTCGCGGCTCCACCGACTCCGGCGAAACTCCGGAGGACCCCAGCAGGCGGCCGATCCGTCGCGCGATCGCTCGGGCTGGGCCGTGCAAGAGCGTGAGCCTGTCCGGGGCCCGGACATCGGTTGGGATCGTTCGGGGAGCGCGCCAGACGTCGGCTACCGCGACGATGGCAGCAACTCGCCGCTGCAGCCCCAGATCCTCAGCCTCCTCGCCGATCCCCGGGTCGACGTGCTGACCGTCGACTCCGCCGCGGCCGCCCTCGCGGTCCCTCGCCTCGACGTCGAGACGGCGATGGAGGCGATGCGAGCCGCCGGGATCCTCGTCGGGATCCCCGGCTCGACCCCTCGCTACGCGGTCCCCCTCGACGTCAAAGAGGAGCTCGAGCAGGAGTTCCTCGAGGCCGCCGAGGAGCTCGGGGAGCACGCTCTCATGGCTCGCCTCTCGAGCGAGACGGCGCTCGTCCCCTTCGACGACGACGAGCCACGTCTGCCCGCGACCGCGGGCCTGCTGAGCCTCTTCCTCCCGGGGACAGGTCAGCTCTTGAACGGCGACATCGGCCGGGCCTCGCTCGTCTTCGCGGTCTGGAGCCTGGCCTGGATCACCCACCTGGCGCCGGTGTGGACCTTCGTCTGCCTCTACGCCGGGGCCGAGGCCTTCTTCACCGCGAAGATCCGCAGCCTCGAGCGGAAGATGCGGGCCGAGGCCCGCGCCAACGGCCACAAGAAGCTCCCCGCCGCGTCGATGGCCCCCCGCGAGCTCGCCGGCGAGCGGCGCTAGAGCCCTGCTCCTGCGCTCTCGCGCAGCCTCCGAGGAGCACAGAGGAATGCAGCCTCGGCAAGCACCTCGGCCTCGGCCAGTTCAGCCTCCGAGGAGCACAGACGAATGCAGCCTCTCTGCAAGCACCTCGGCCTCGGCCAGTTCAGCCTCCGAGTCGCACAGAGGAATGCAGCCTCGGCAAGCACCGCAGCCTCGGCTAGTTCAGCCTCCGAGGAGCACAGACGAATGCAGCCTCGGCAAGCACCGCAGCCTCGGCCAGTTCAGCCTCCGAGCAGCACAGAGGAATGCAGCCTCTCTGCAAGCACCGCAGCCCACGCGCTCGGCTCACCTTCACCGGAGGACGAGCCGCTGGGACGGGCGAGGGGGGGCAGTGCGAACGAGTCTAGGACGTGCATCGACCCCTTGGAACAAGGGGGCGACGCACGCTCCGACCTGTCTGAGAGAGTGCTGCCCCCCCTTGACCGGCCAACGCCTCAGCCTCCACCTCCAACTCCCCCTTGCTCGCGCAGTCTAGAGAGCTTGTTCAGCTACGAGGACGCCGCCAACCCGCTCCACCCTAGCCGTCGCTGCGCGTCTTCGGCTCATCCCTCTCGCTCTCGCTCTTGCTCTGGCCCTTGGCGGCGTCGGCCTGGATCGCGAGCATCTTGTTGTCGAGGTCGAGCTCCCGCCAGCGCCAGCCGAAGGCGAACACCACCGCGAACACCCCGAGCGGACCCCAGGGAAAGCGGTCCGGGTCACGGCCCTTCTTCGCCATCTCCTCGGTCTTCTTGTCCCACTTCGGCTTGCGAGCCTTGATCCACGGCTTGTAGGGCCGCTCAGGGGGGAGCGGGTCGAGTCCGTGGCGGGCGCGGATGTCGTCCGGTAGCTGCCCCAGCGGCTCGTTCTTGCAGATCGCCGTATAGACCACCTTCTCGCGGTGAGTCTCCGCGTAGCGGGCCTCCGGGACATAGGGGCCGTCCTTGCGGACCTGCTCGGGCGTCGGGATCGCGTACCAGAGCTTGACCAGCTCGACCTTCTTCGGCTCCTCGCCGCCGTGCTTCAGGGCCCAGTCGCGGCAGATCCAGCGCGCGTGCCACTTCTGGTACCAGGAGCCCTTACCCCCCTCGGCGCCGACGACCCGGCGGTTGATCTTCCGCTGTCGGGTGTAGGTCAGCCACGGGATCGGCTTGTTCGCCGGGTGATAGACGTCGGTGTTCAGATCGTAGATCTGACCGTCGGTGTCGGTGACCAAGACCCGCATAAAGAGGTTCGAGCGGGGCGGGTTCGGGGCGAACATCTTCCAGCCTTGGCTGGTCTGGGTCGTCCGCAGCCACCACTTGAAGGGCTCGTGGGTCTTGGTCCGCCAGGTCGAGAGGGAGTCCTTCGGCGGCAGCAGCCACAGGCCGACGCCCATCACCTGGTAGAGGGCGATGAGCCCCGCGAGGTAGCGCCCGGCGGGTCCGTAGGCCCAGGGGCGGCGGGGTTTGCCGGTGTTGGGGTCGATCGTCGAGAGCTGGACATGTCCGCAGCGCCGCGACTGGAGGTAGCCGACCAGCGCGAGGCCGACGGCGATCCCGATCGCCGTAAACGCCCAGTGGGTCCCCGGCTTGGTGACGATCTCGCCCGCCTCGTCGACGACCTCGCGGGGGAGGGCGAGGAAGACCCCGCCGACCGCCGCCGTGATCGCCGCGACCACGGCCCAGGTGGGGAGCGTCGCGGCGTCACGGTGGAGGTGGGGGAGGCTGGGATCCTCTGCTGGGATGATCGGCGCGCCCTCGCGGACTCGCTCGGAGATCAGCCCCGAGAGGAGCGGTATCCGCAGCTTGCTCACGCGCTGTCCGAGCTGGCGGAGCACGTGGGCGATCTCGGAGCCGTTGAGGAAGGCGATGTAGGTGGTGACCGTCGCCGGCGTGAACCAGCCGACGTTCATCAGGATCATCAGGTGGGCGTGAAAGATCACCCCGAGGCCGAGCCAGACCCGGCGACCCATGAACCATGTGCAGACGCTGTCGAGGTTCAGCCACGCCGGGAAGCGGAGACCGAACACCCGCTTGCCGGAGAGGAGGGGCCAGAGGATGGCGATCGCCACCATGCAGCCGAGCCAGATCTCCGAGAAGAGGAGGCTCACCTGGTCGAGCGTCATCATCCCCTTGGGGGGGTTGCTCGGCCAGTGGACCGGGAAGGCGACCAGGACGACGCTCAGGCAGAGGAGGCCGAAGAGGGTCCAGAGGCCGCGATGGGCCCAGGCCTGCCAGCCCGCGAGGGGCGGGATCTTCTCCCGACGATGAAAGCGGATCACCAGCCCGAGGATCACGACCGGGAAGCAGGCCTCCCAGTAGTGGGTCACCCAGGTCATCAACCGGAAGAGGTTGGTGCCGAAGATCGCCGAGAGCTGCTGCGGCTCAAACCGGTAGAAGTGGTCGAGGTTGAGCGCGTAGTAGAACGCGTCGCCCTTGGCCCAGACCGGACCGTTCTTTACGATCCCGGTGTAGGAGTAGAGCGCCGCGGTCTGGAGGATCATCAGCATCCGCGGCCAGGCGGGGACGAGGCGGTAGATCGCCTCGAGGCCGCGCGGGTACTCCTTGCAGGGGGCGACGCCTGCGCCTTCGCCGGGCCCGTCGCGCTCGCTCAGCCGGCCCTCGCGTCGGAGCTTTCGGCAGCGCAGCCAATTGTCGACGCTGTAGGCCTTCCCGCAGGCGGAGAGGCAAATGTAGAAGAGGAAGCAGCGGTAGACGTTCTCGGTCCCCTCCCAGAACACCTGATTGCGCAGGATGATCGAGTGGAAGAGGAAGAGGGTGATCCACTTCGCGTACTTGGTCTTGTAGCCGACGATCATCGCCACGCAGGCGACCTGAAAGGCCCCCCAGTGGATCCACCAGGCGGTCGGCGAGTCCCAGAAGAAGAGCAGCGAGAACTTCGGCCCCTTCAGGAATTCGACGAAGGCGCCCCAGGAGAAGAACCCGTAGGGGTCGTCCTTGCCGAAGCCGTCGCCGAAGCCCTCGAACTGGGCGGCGGCGAAGACCTGACGGGCGATATCGGTGGGGAAGATCCCCTCGTCCGTGAAGAGGTAGGTGAAGAGCTCCCAGAGGCCGTTGATGTTGGCCAGGGTCACCAGGCCAAAGGCGATGCGGAAGAGCCCGACCGTGCGCGGATCCTCGGCGCGGAGCCAGAAGCGGCGCCAGGTCTCGCGATTAAGGGTGAAGATCAGGGCGAGGGTCGCCGCCGCGGCCAGCATCAGCCAGCCGATCGTCGGCGAGAGCGCGACCGCCTCCTCATTAGGAATTGCGTCGGCGATCGCGAGCGCCGTACCGAACGTGCTGATCATCGCTAGGTCGCTGACTTCTTCAGGGAGCGATTCTTGCGCTCTTCAGCCTTGGCCTTGCGCTCTTCGGCCTTGGCCTTGTTGATCGTCCGCTTGACCTTCTGGATCGCCGGCTTGGAGATCCCCTTGGGATCATGGCGGGCGTCCCACTTTTTCTTGCGCTTCTTGTCCCACTGCTTGACCGAATCCTCGTCGATCAGCGGCAGTCCGTGGCGTGCGCGCTGGTCGTTGGGGACCTGGGTGTTGATCCCATCGCGGCAGGTCTCAGTGTGCTTGCGGGTCTCGGAGCCGCCGAGGACCATCTGGATCGCGGGCTGGTACCAGCCCTTCTTCTTGACCTCCTCTGGGCTCGGGATCCGGTAGGAGATCTTGAAGAGCTCGACCTTCTTCGGCGGGGTGCCGTAGTGGGCGAGGGCCCAGTTGCGGCACAGGTAGCGCGCGTACCACTTCTGGTACCAGTCGCCCTTGCCCGACTCGCCGCCGATGATCCGGCGGTTCATCTTCCGCATCCGGTCGTTCCAGGTCCACGGGATCGGCCGCCGCTCGTCGGCGTAGACGTCGGTGCGGAGGTCCCACTTCTCGTCGTTCTGATCGACGATCACGGCCCGCATGAAGACGTTATGGCGCGGCGGGTTGGGGGCGAACATGCCCCAGGATTGGTCGGTCGCGGTGGTCAGGAGCCAGCGACGCCAGGTCTGCTTGGCCTCCCCGCCCCAGTCGAGGGAGTCCTTGGCCGGGAGGAGCCAGACCGCGAGGCCGGTGATGTGCCAGACCAGCATGCCGCCGACCATCAGGCGGCCGAAGGGGCCGTAGGCCCAGGGGGCGCGGACGTGGTCGGTGTGCGGATCGCTGAGCGGGAGATCGGGCTCCTCAGGGCGATCTGCGGGGGTGAAGGTGAGCCCGAGCCGCGAGAGCGCCCGGTCCAGCGCCGGCGAGAACCGGCGCAGGAGCATGGTCCCGGCGACGAGGACGAGGAGGCCGGCGCGGATCGCCGTCCAACGCTCACCGTCCCGCGAGAAGAGCCACATCAGCCCGCCGACCGAGGCGAGGACGAGGACCATCTTCACCGCGAAGCCTGAGGTCCCGCGATGTCCCTGGACGTAGGCGAAGAGGAGGAGGCCGAAGCCGATGCACAGGGCCGTCCAGCCGAAGTTGATCTCGGCGTAGGCGTGGAGGGCGACGCCGATCACGGCGACCGCGAGGACGACGAACATCAGGGACTCGGGGAGCGCCCGCGAGTCGCGGATGTGATGGCTGAGGGTCCGGTCTTCGGCCGGGAGCGGCGGCTCACCGCGGCGGACATCGTCGGGGATCCCCGGCACCCATGAGGGCAGGCGCTTGGCGAAGAAGCGGAGGATCCGCCCAGGCTCGTCTGTGTTCAGGTAACAGAGGTAGAGCGAGAGCATGATCGGCGCGAACATGCCGATGTTCATCAGCGTGTGCAGGTTGCCGTGGAACATCACGCCGAGGGTCAGCCAGACCCGGCGACCGAGCACCCAGCGGCAGAACCACTCGCGGTCGAGCGTGTAGGCGCGACCGCGGATGGTCACCGTCCGCGGACGGTTGCCGAGGCGCCACCAGAAGATGCCGATGAGCGAGATCAGGACCATCCAGGCCGCCGCGAAGGCGATCTGGAACTCGGCGGTGGAGAGCTTGAAGGCGACGCCCGGGACGTAGTGAACCGGCATCGCCACGAGGGCGGTCGTCAGGGCGCCGATCCCGAGGAAGAGCCAGCACGCGCGGACGACCCAGAGGCGGGTCCCCTTGAGGGGCTCTAGGTGCTCGCGGAGGGCCCAGCGGGCGACGACGGCGAAGGCGAGGACCGGGAAGAAGGCCTCCCACCAGTGGGTGATCCAGGTCGCCAGGCGGAAGAGGTTGGTCCCGGCGATGGACGAGATCTCCTGCGGGTAGAACCGGTAGAAGTGGTCCATGTTCAGGGCGTAGTAGAGGGCGTCGCCCTTGGCCCAGACCGCGCCGTTCTTGACCGTCCCCGTGTAGCAGTAGAGCGCGCCGAGGTTGAAGACGACCAGCCAGCGGGGCCAGGCCGGGATCAGGCGGTAGACCGCGGCGAGGCCCTTCGGGTGCTCCTTCGAGGGCTCCACACCGGCGCCGCCGCCGGGTCCGTCGCGCTCGCTGAGGAGCCCCTGCTTGCGGAGCTTTCGACAGCGCAGCCAGTTGTCGACGCTGTAGGCCGCGCCGGCGCGGGCGCAGAGGAGGTAGACGAAGAAGACCCGGTAGACGAGCTCGGTCCCCTCCCAGAAGAGCTGGTTGCGGAGGAAGATCCCGTTCATCAGCAGGAACGTGATCACCCCCATCATCCGGGTCCGCCAGCCGATCATGAAGAGGATCGCGGTGACGTGGAAGAGCCCCCACTGGGTCCACCAGGCGAAGGGCGTGTCCCAGAAGAAGAGCAGCGAGTACTTCTGGCCTTTAAGGAAGAGCAGCAGGCCGTGGATGTCGAAGAAGCCCTTGGGATC
Organism: Polyangia bacterium; assembly: GCA_030424595.1. Lineage (GTDB taxonomy): Bacteria > Myxococcota_A > Polyangia > Nannocystales > Nannocystaceae > JADJRG01. The sequence continues at coordinate 2,559 of JAUHWG010000052.1, read as the reverse complement.
GTCGCCGATACCATCGCCGTAGCCCTGGAATTGGCCGGCGGCGAAGACCTGACGAGCGACGTCTGTGAAAAAGACGCCCTCGTCGGTGAAGAGCATCTCGAAGTACTCCCAGAGGTCGTTGATGTTGCAGATCGCGAAGAACGCGAAGGCGATCCGGAAGAAGGCGATCGGCCTCGGGTCTTCCATCGTCAGCCAGAGCCGCCGAAAGCGGTCGCTCTGGACGATGAACATCGTGAACACGCAGACCGCGCAGAAGACCATGCACCAACCCACGGTCGGCGCGAGGGCGATCGCGTCCTCGTTCGGGATCCGATCCTCGAGGAACGAAAATGCAGAAAATGCGGCCGCAGCAAGCCCAAGCATAGGTGTGTGAGTGTCGGGAACGTCGAAATCGGGCGCAAGCGCAAAGAGCACCGACATCGAGGAGAGATGCTGAATCTGCGCGAAAAATCTGCGCGCCAGTGCGCCTCACACGCACCGTCATCTGCGGGAATCCACAGGAGGGGCGGTCCTTGACGCGCTCGGTCTCGGGCGGCGAATCTCACCCCCCTCAGCCATGTCGATCAAACACGACGAAGTGCGCCTTAGCGGCTTTAACAACCTCACAAAGGTCGTCAGCTTCAACCTCTACGACTTCTTTGTCGCCCGGACCGACGAGGAGCGCCTCGACTACGTCGAGCGGATCGACGAGCAGTTCTCGGCTGCGCGGATCACGGGGATCCTCCGCAAGATCGCCGAGATCATCGACGCAGAGGTCCTGTCGGTGTCGGATCAGGACTACGATCCGCACGGCGCGAGCTCGCTGGTCTTAATGAGCGATCTCGGCCACGAGCCGACGCCCGGGAAGGGCAATCAGAGCGTCGCTGCGCACCTGACCAAGAGTCATCTCTGCGCCCACACCTACCCGGACTGGACCGATCCGAACGGGATCTGCTCCTTCCGCGTCGACATCGACATCGCCACCTGCGGGACCATCGTCCCGCTGCGGGCCCTCGACTACATGTTCGAGAGCTTTGAGAACGACGTCGTGATCGTCGACTACGTCGTCCGAGGCTTCACCCGCGACGCTGCGGGCAAGCGGGTCTACATGGACCACACGGTCCGCTCGATCCAGGACTTCGTCAGCCCAGAGATCCTCCAGAACTACCGCTGCGAGGATCTCGTCCTCAACAGCGAGAACATCTGGCAGACGAAGATGCTGCGGACCAAGCTCGAGCCGAGCGAGTACTTCCCACAGGGCTCCGACGTCCACAGCCCCGAGAACATGAAGGCCCTCGAGGATGTCCGTCGCGAGATGGTCGGGATCTACTACGGCTGGCCGAGCTGATCTCCGTGCAGCCGCGTTGAGCTCCGTGCAGCCGCGTTGAGCTCCGTGCAGCCGAGCTGGGAGCACCCGGGACCTGGCACCTGGCAAGCGCGGTTGAATCGAGACTTCCCGGGCTCGCCCGCTCGGGCCCGCATCTCGGGCGCTGGGCCAGCGCCCCGACCGCAGCCCGGAGGGAGATCGGTCGAGGGCGGCTGCTTCGTCCGAGGGCGGACGCGGCGCGGAGCTCAGCATGACGTGTCCGCCGTACTGCACGCGCTGACGCAGACACCACGGTCGATCTCTTGCGGGTCTGTGGCCCTCGCGGGGGGGGCCGGAGGTCGGCGCGCCGACCGTCCCTGGGATCCTCTTTATATGGAGAAGCCCGCCTATCGGACCCCGGGCTTGGACCCGGAACACTGGTGCGGGTTCCGCATCGGCGGGCGGAGATCGTTCCCTCTCGCTCAGCGCGCGAAGATCGGCGGCGGAAAAAGTCGAGGCCGAGTCCTCCTGCGAGCCTGAGAAACCCGCAGAAAGGCGCGCTAAGGGGGCCTATTTGCGCTCCTGGTCGAGCCCGCGAAAAAGACCCCAAGCTCTTGACGGCCCCCGGGAAGACGACTAAACCTCTGGACCCCGGCGACGAGCAGCGCTCGCACCGAGGCCGACAAGAACAGAAGAGCCGTGTGAGGGGCCAAAACCCCGACCGCAAAAAAGCTCAAAAACTGACTTGACGGAAAGAGGGAACGGAGATAGACCTTCCCTCCGCCGCGCTCGCGGAAGCGAGCACGGCCGGACGCTCTCTGAAAACTGGTTGAGGAAGAGGAAACCACGAGAAACGCTCGCGGATCAAGCCGTAAGGCTGAGACGCGAAAGCAAAATGAGCCTGTGGGATTCGGTCAGCTGTGAAGTTGGCCAACCCCGTCCGTCGACGCCTCGGTGTCGGCAGGACAACAACAGCATCAAACTGGAGAGTTTGATCCTGGCTCAGAGCGAACGTTTGCGGCGGGCCTAACACATGCAAGTCGAACGGGCTGTCCTTCGGGGCAGTCAGTGGCGCACGGGTGCGTAACACGTAGGTAATCAACCCTCGGGTTCGGGATAACACTGCGAAAGAGGTGCTAATACCGGATGCGACGATCAGTTCTTCGGAACTGGTTGGGAAAGATCCGCAAGGATTGCCCGAGGACGAGCCTGCGGCCCATCAGCTTGTTGGTGAGGTAAAAGCTCACCAAGGCTAAGACGGGTAGCTGGTCTGA
>JAUHWG010000014.1 GCA_030424595.1 Polyangia bacterium | reverse complement strand
GCTCCGCCCCTCGCCAAGCACGAGGTGAGCGCTCACCCACACGGATACAGCGCGAAGCGCAAACCCCGTGTCACTGACGATTCTACGCGGGTTGTCTAGGACGCCTCACAGCAGCGCTTATTTCAGGACTAGGGGCTCTTGGCCGAGGGGAGCCGAAAATCCTGGCCGCGGCCGCTCGAACCGGCCAAAACCTGCACTACGACCCGGTACAGCGGCGTTTCTCCGAGCCGAGAGGACCGACGATTGCGGCCCGAGAGCACACGGGGCTCTCACCGCGGCGGCTAGCGAGCGAAGCGGGCGATCCAGACGTCCGCGTTGCCGACGTCGAGCATTTCCCCGGTCGGCGGCGCCTCGACATAGCCGACGACAAAGGCGTCTCCCCTGGGGCCGACCGTCACACCTGAGAGCTCCCCCTCGCGCGGCTCCGTCGTCTGCCACTCGCGCGCAAAGTCGCGGGTGAGGCGGAGAATCCAAGGTTGGTAGACCCACTCCTCGATCTTCAGCCTACCCGCGACATAGATGCCCTCAGAGCCGTCGAGGGCGAGGGCGAAGGGCTGCTCTGCCTCCTCCAGCGCGAGCTCCTGGAGGACCTCGCCGTCGAGATCGATCTCGAGGATTCGGCCGCTGGCGGCGATGAGCACCGACTCCCCCTCTGGCATGAGCACCGCCCGCGCCGAGCCGATCTGGGTGTCGGGCCGATGGCGCTCCGACAGGACCTCCCCCTCCGCGGAGAGGCGGAGGAGGAAGAGCCCCCTCCCCTCGTCCCTCTCCAAGGAGCCGACGAAGAGCGTGTCCGAGCTGTCCGGTAGCGGCAGGGCTGCGCGAAGCGATCCGAGCCCGTCCGCCGGCTCGCGGACATGGGCCCAGAGCAGCTCTCCCCCCGCGGTGTAGGCCGCGGCCAGGGGCGTGCGTTGATACGCGATCCTCGTGTGACCCGCGACGAGGATCACACCGTCGTCGCCCTGGGCGACGCTCTCAAACGCAAAAGAGGCCCTCTCCTCCGCATCCTCGAGCATGTGCGCCCGCCACACCTCAGTGCCGTCAGACTCGACCCGTAGGAGCCACCCCGCGTCGACGGGGCCGTCGTTCTCGGTGCCGACGCCCCTCTGCCCCGCGACGATCCAGCCCCCCTCCCCGTCGTCGATGACCACGGCCCCGCGACCCTCGTAGAGCGCCTGAACACGCCTGTCCCAGCGCGGCTCGCCGAGGCTCGTCATCCCGCCGAGCCACGCGTCCCCGCTGCCGAAGGTCGCGGCGACGATCACCTGCCCGCCGCAGCGCTCGACCGCAATGCTGCGACCATAGTCCGAGCTTCCGGCCGTGAAGGCTTGGGTCCACACGCGCTCGCCTCGCTCAGCCTCGGGCCTCTCTGGCGAGACACAGGGATCCTCTGTGCACCCCGAGAGGAGCGCGAGCCCCAGGAGCAGCGCGCCCGACCTGCACCACGGAAGATCCATGGCGGTAGTCTACCCCGACGACGTCACCATCGCTCGGGCTCCGACGCGAACTCCCCGGATCCGCGCTGGCGCATATCCTCGCCGCCTCGGTCCGGTCACGCTCAGCCCTCGGGCGTCCCTGTCGCGGAGGGAGCCTCGGCCGGGGCGAGGGCTGTCGCGCTCGCCCCCCCTTCGGGGCCTTCGGCCAGCTCCGCGGGCATCTCTGGCTCCAGCGGCGCCTGGCTCTTACGCCAGTCGTAGCGCTGCATCAACGCGTCCGCGAAGCCTATCCCCCAGCGGAGGTAGCCGCCGCGGGTGAGGTGCAGGTAGTCGGCGCGGGCGAGGCCAGCCTCGGCCCACGCAGCCTTGGCACCGTGACCGCCGTCGAACTTGAGCATGTCCCAATAGGCGCAGCCGTACTCGGGGGCGAGGCGCCGCTGGATCTCCCGGATCTCGGACAGGAGCGGCCGCGGGATCAGCTCGACGGGCGCCGCCTCCTCCTCCTCGCTGGCCTTGTCGCTCTTCTTGCTCTTCTTGCTCTTGTTGCTCTTCGCGCTCTTCTTGCCCTTCGCGCTCTTCTTCGCCGCCTCCGGGTCCTCGGCGACCTCCGGCTCCTTGACCATCGGAAAGTCACCGGGGCCGAGGATCACGCAGCTCGCGTCCGGGGCCGCCGCGCGCAGGCGATCGAGCACGCCGCGATAGGTCTCCTCATAGCGCGGGATCGAGAGGTCGGTGTCGACCGCCGAGTTGGTGCCGAAGTGGAGGGCGTAGAGCACAGGCTCACGCTGGCGCAGATGCTCGGACCAGAGTCCATCGTCCCAGGAGCGCCAATTGGAGATCCTCGCGCCGTCGACCCCGAGGGTGTCGACGATGACCCCGGGCTCGCCGGTCTCGGCGGAGACCCCGAGGAAGCGGACCGTCCCGTCCCCCTTGAGCTCCAGGCGGAGGCGATGCTCGCCGGGCTCGACCTCGACCCGATGAACCCCGAGCCGCGGCGCCTCTTCGCCGCGGGGCAGCTTGGTCGAGACCTTCGTGACGAGCTCTCCGTCGACCTTGATCGAGAAGGATCCGCCGCGGGGCTGGGTCAAGAAGAAGACGTCGTAGAACTTCACCGCCCGGGCGCTCGTCGAGCCCGGCTGCGGGCGGATCTCCGCCCAGGCGCGCTTGGACTTCGCGCTCATCGCCAGGCCCATCACCCCGAAGTGCCCGGGGTCCTCCTCGGACTCCAGGCGGAAGGAGTTGTGCTTGGTCCAGTGCTTCTTCGAGGCCGTGACCTCAAACTCGTGGTGGCGATACCAGCGGGTCGGCGGCGCGGCCGAGATCATCCCGGGGCCACCGTCGCCGAAGCGCTCCTGGAGGTAGGTCCGCAGATAGCCGGTCCAGAGGTCGACCGCGGTCCCGGAGGCGCCGTACATGACCAGGCGCGCCGGGGTCCTCCGCTCGCCGGAGTCGAGCCCGTCGAGCGCCGCCTCAAAGGTCGCGAGGGCGTTGTGCTCGGCCTCTGTGCCCTCCCCGGGCAGCTCCATCGGCGCGAAGAAGCCGGGCAGCGGCTCGGGGGCGAGGGAGCTCCCCGGCAGCGGGCCCTCCGGGAGCGGCCCGAGCTCGGGCTGGAGCTCCGCCGAGCCGCTCAGCAAGCGCCGCTGCGCGGCCTCACGGGCGCTCTGAAACGACTCGTCGAGCACCGCGTGCGGGGGCATCTGCGGCGGGCCCTCCGGCTCCGGCTCGGCGACATGCTCGACCGGATCGGGGACCGGGGTCGTCGTCGTCGTCGCGTTCTCGCTGGGTCGACAGCCGCCCGCGATCGCGAGACACGCGAGGGTGACGGCGGCGAGGCTGGGGTGACGGTCGCCCCGCGGGCGCTCCTGCGGCGCGAGGCCGTCGCCGAGGTGCCGACGCAGCGCCGCTGTGTCGGGGCGCGCAGCAGGTCTCGGCGGGGCAAGGGACGACGACGAGGCCAGGCGAGAGGGCGTGGGGCTCTCAGCGCGGCCTCCTCGGCGGATACGGGGTCTCGCGTCGCGTGCTCTCATGATTTCTCCTCGGCCGCCGCGCGGGCCCGCTCTTTGTCGGCCCGCATCTTGTTGAGGAGGAGCCCCAGCTCGTAGCGACGGCGGGCGTCGGCGTCGGACTCCGGCTCGGCGACCGTGACCTCGTCGTAGCCGAGGCGCGCGAGGGTCGGGTTGCAGCGATCGGCGAGGCGCCGCAGGGTCGCCCGCGGCAGCTTGCGCCAGCGCTCTACGCTCGCTCGGTCGATCGTCGGCTTCGCGTAGGTCTTCCAGTCGCCGAAGCCGACGCTCTTCGCCTCGCCCAACGCCCGCTCGACGAGCCCCTCCTCCCAGGGCTCGCCGATATGCTCCAGGATCCGCCGCAGCGCCTGCTCGGGGTCGGCGACCAGCTCCTCGTAGCGCAGACCCAGGGCCCGCTCATCGCCGTCGATGAGCGCTTGGATCGCCCCCGCGCAGTCGATCCACGCCTGGGCGAAGGCCTCGTAGGGCTCGGGGTAGCGGCGCAGGTAGTCGTGCAGCTCCTGGACGTATCCGCCTGTCTTCTTGACCAGCTCCTCCAGGCTGAGGATGACGTCGAGCCCGTGCCGCTGGATGCAGACGTAGCGGACCTCGTCGCCGCAGAGCTTGCGGATCGCCGGCAGGTGAAAGGCGTTGAAGGCGGTCTTCTCCGCCCAGCGCGGCTTCCCCTCGCGGGCCGCGTGCTCCTCGAAGAACGAGAAGACAAAGCCGCGCAGGCGGCTCAGGACCTCCTCCTCGGAGAAGCCGGCGTAGCTCAGGCCGAGGAGGACGCCGATCCGCAGGCCCTCGGCGAAGGACTCCTCGTGGAGGAAGCGGGCGGCGGCGCTCAGGGCGTAGGTCTCCGGCGGGCAGGCGATCCGCGAGTGGGCGCCGATGAGGCGGCGCAGGAGGGTCGTCCCCGAGCGCGGCGCCCCGAGGATCACCACCCCCTGCGGTTTCGCAGATGCTGACGCCGAGCCCGACATCAGCCCTTCCTGCGACTCTCGACGAACTTGAGGATCTGGCCGATGGTGTCGAGGTTGTCGACGCGCATGTCCTCGGGCCCGAGCTTGGCGCCGGTGTGCTTCTCCAGGAAGAGGAGCAGATCGATCATCGCGAACGAGTCGATGAGGCCGGTCGAGAAGAGCTCAGTCTCCTCCGTGACCTCGCTCAGGTCGTCCCGGGCGTGGTCGGCGAGATGCTCCAGAAGATCGGATTTTGTCAGTGCCATGGCGGTTTGTCGGTCGACGCGCGGTCGCGGTCGTGGTCGTGGTGATCGTAGTCCTCAGCCTAGCGTGGCGAGGAGCGCCTTGCGGTCGATCTTCCCATTTTGATTGAGGGGGAAGGCGTCGACCACATGGATCTTGTTGGGGAGCATGTAGCGCGGCAAGAGCTTGCCGAGGCGCCGCCGCAGGGCCGGCACGTCGACGGAGGCGTCGTCGATGAAGCCGACGATCCCCGCCGCGCAGCCGCTGGTGGTCTCGGGCCAGCCGAGCGCGACCGCGGCGTCGACCGCCGCCTCGCGCCGAAGCGCCGACTCGACCTCGCCGAGCTCGACCCGGAAGCCGCGGATCTTCACCTGGTGATCGAGACGACCGAGGAAGAGCAGCGTGCCGCCCTCGCCTACCCGGACCCGGTCCCCGGTGCGGTAGAAGACCTCGGTCTCCCCCGGGAGGACGACGAAGGCGGCGGCGGTCCGCTCCGGATCGTCCCAGTAGCCGAGCGCGACCTGGGGGCCGGCGAGCGCGAGCTCTCCGCTCTCCCCGGGCGCGACCTCGCAGAGCTCCTCGTCGACGATCTTCGCCCGCATCCCCGGCAGCGGCGCGCCGATCGGCACGACGTCCGCGAGGGCGAGCGCCGGATCCTCGGCGACGATCGGGTAGACCGTGCAGGCGAGGGTCAGCTCGGTGGGACCGTAGAGGTTCTCGACGACGGAGGCCGGGGCCGCCTGGGCCCAGGCGAGCGCGACCGGCACGGTCAGGGCCTCGCCGCAGAAGATCGAGAGGCGAAGCCCCGGGAAGGCGCCCGCCTCGAGGGTCCGCATGTCCTTCATCAAGAGCGCCGTCGACGGCACCGAGAACCACACGCTGAGGCGCGCTTCGGCGACGAACCTCGCCGGCAGCATCCGCTGCTTGCCGTTCGGGACGCAGAGGCACGCGCCGACGCTCCAGGCTCCGAAGAGGTCGAAGAGCGAGAGGTCAAAGGTGACCTCGAACATATGCGAGAAGCGATCCTCGGGGGCGAGCTGGTAGCGCTCGGTGACCACGTCGAGGAAGCGGACGATGTTGCGATGGGCGACCATGACGCCCTTGGGGACGCCGGTGCTGCCGGACGTGAAGAGCAGGTAGGCGATGTCATCACCGCCGACCGTCGGCTCCTCCCAGGACTCGGCGCTCGCGAGCTCGTCGGCGCCGATGAGCAGGTGCTGGGGAAAGCGAGCGCGGAGCTCCGGGTCGACCGGGTCGGCGGCCAAGACCACGACGAGCGGCCGCGAGATCAGCCCCAGGAGCCCCTCAAGGCCCCGAAGACCGCCGCTGTCGACGACCAGCGAGCCCGCGCGCGAGCGCTCGACGACCTGGGCGAGGCGGGCCGCCGGGTAGGTCGGCAGCATCGGCACGTAGCCGTGACCGGAGGCGAGCGCCCCCAGGATCCCAGCGAAGCCAGCGGCGGAGCGCTGCCCGAGCACACAGGTCAGCGGCGGTCCCCCGTCGCCGAGCTTCGCCCGTGCCTGCTGGAGGGTCGCCGCCAAGACGAGCGCGCGGCGGTGGAGCTCCGCGTAGGAGAGCACCTCGCCGTCGACCTCGAGGGCCGGCCGCTCAGGGTGGGCCGCCGCCGACCGGAGGAAGCCCCCGTGCAGGGTCCGGGCCGCGGCTGTCGAGTTCGCCTCAGGGGGTCGCATCGCCTCCGCCTTCATCGCTGTGGTTCTCGTCCGCCCGGGTCGGGCCCGCCCCGAGCGCGGGTGTGCCCTCGACCTCATTCGCCGGCCTCTTCTCGGCCTTCGCCGCCGCGCCTTCAGAGCCTGCCGCCGCCGAGTCCGGCCGGTCGTCGACCTGGGCTGCGCCTTCGTCGATGGTCGGCAGGTCGTCGACCTTCGCCGCAACATCGCCTGGGGCTTGGGCCTTGACGTCACCGTCCGTGCCGTCCGTGCCGTCCGTGCCGTCCGTGCCGTCCGTGCCGTCCGTGCCGTCCGTATCAGAACCGGAGCTGGCCTCATCCGTCCCGCCAGTCCGGTAGCGGACGTAGGCGTGGACCAGCGCGCGATAGAAGAGCTCGCCGATGACCTGATGCCCCTTGGAGGTGGCGTGCGAGAGGTCGCCGCTGATGAGCCGCGGCTTGCGGTGGAACCATCGCCCGGCCGAGCCCTCGCCGCCCATCGCCGACCAGGTGTCGAAGAAGGCGCAGCCCTCGGCCTTGGCCGCCGCCCGCTGGGCCGCGACCATCCGCGAGACCACCGGCTTCGAGCCCATCCGCGCCCCCACGCGCTCGCCGTGGTCGAGCGGCGCCATCACCAGGCAGTCCATCTCCGGACGGGCGCCGACGACGTGCCGGATCACCTCGCGGTACTCCGCCTCGTAGGTCGCCATCTTGATCTTCCGCTGCATGTCGTTGCCGCCGAACATGAAGACCGCGAGATCGGGCTGGCGATGACCGAGCTGGGCCTTGAGGTGCTCCGCGTCGAGCTCGAGCATGCGGTTGGTGAAGGCGCCGATCTGGGCCAGGCCGTCCCAGACGACCCCCGGCTGCGAGCGCTCCATCGTCACGCCGTAGAGGCGGACGGTGCCCTCGCCGGCGGCGCGGACCTCGAGCTTGTGATCGCCGTCCTCGAGCTCGATCGTGTGCCAGCGATCCTCGATCTCATCGGCCGCCGTGCTTATCCGGTCCCGCTCACCGCCGTCGACCCGGACCGTGAAGGCGCCCCCCTTGGGCTGGGCGGCGTACCAGACGTCGAAGCGGCTGACCTTGCCGCCGCTGCGCTCCTGATGCGGGCGGAAGGAGCTCTCGGCCCCGCCCCGCGAGCGGAAGGTGGTGCCGCCGAGGCCGTAGCGGCCGTCATCGCTGCACTTGAAGATGATGAAGCACTTGCGCCAGCTGTCGTTGTGGGAGAACTCGACCTCGCGGTGGCGGTAGGAGGAGTTCGGCTGGGCCATCAGGTGGAAGCCGTGGCCGGAGTCGCCAAAGCGCGCCTGCATCCGCTGGCGGATCGCCCCAGGGATCCCGTCGACGCCGATCGCCGAGTCGCCCCAGTGGACCACCCGCGTGATCGCGTCGGCGACCCCCGCGTCGCTGTGGGCGAGGGCGGTGAAGAAGCGGTCGAGCTCGTCGCCCTCGAAGAGCTCGATCCGCTGGACGACCTCCGCGTCGTCGCCAGCGCGGGCGACGTAGGGCGGGAGCTTCTCCCCCTCGTCGAGCTCGATCACCTCCTGCGGCGCGCGATCGATCGGCGGCTTGGGGGGCTCGGCGGCGAGGACCTCCTGGGCGACCGCCTCGATCGCCTCGATGTTCTCCGCCTCCTCTACCGGCGCGGGCTCCTCGAAGGGGCGACCCAGCAGGTTCCAGAAGGGCACAGGATCGCCGGGGTTCCAGGGCCGCGCGAACTCGAGCGCCGGCACCGAGTAGGCGAGAATGAGGCCCGCGACCGTGACGATCATCGCCGGCCCGACGCTGCCGAGGGTCGACCAGCTCGGGCGCAACACCGGCAGCTCGGGCTCGATCTCGACGCGCTCCTTGAGGCGCCCGTCGACGTCCATCAACCCCTTCGGGTCGCCCGCTCCTGTTGCCTGCTCTTCGCTCACGATCCGCTCATGGCTCCTAGAACTGGAAGTAGATGAAGGCCCGCGGCGCCCCCTCGAGCACCTTCATGAGGGCGTAGGCCAGGCCGAGGAAGCCGACGCCGAGGGCGAGCCCTGGGATCCGGCGGAAGGCCGCGAGGGCGCGGACGTTGACCCACTCCTTGGGCGTGAAGTGGAAGGCGAGGCCGCCGATGAGGGCGATCCAGACCCACTCGCTCGCGAGCCCCGGGCGCAGGCCGTAGCCGTCGAGCCTGAGGAGGCCGGTGATGAAGGAGCGCGCGGTCTCGAGGTCCGGAGCGCGGAAGAAGATCCTGGAGAAGACGAGCAGGTGGAAGGTGATCGCGATGTGCACCGCGGTCCGCGTCCGCCCGTCGCGGATCTTCGACAGCGGCAGCGCCGTGACCAGGAGGAAGGCGCCCATGACAAACCCGGCGAGGAGCAGCGCGAGCTCCGACGGGAGCTTGAAGAGGTAGAGGCCGAGCGCGTAGCTGATCCCGAAGCCCGCGGCGGATCCGAGCGCCCAGCGCAGCGCCTTGACGACCTTCGCCGGCGCCTGCCCCCGCTTGTTGCGGCGCATCCGGTTCCAGCGGTTGAAGACCACCGCCCCTGCGTGGATGTTCGCGTAGATGACGAAATTCCAGCTCGCGCCGTGCCACATCCCGACCAGGAACATGGTCAACCAGACGGCGACGTAGCCCGCGCGGGCGCCGAAGCGCGCGAGGAGCTGGAAGAAGAGGTAGTCGCGCAGCCACGACGAGAGGGTCATGTGCCAGCGCCGCCAGTATTCGGCGATGTCCCGCGACTGGTAGGGCCGGTCGAAGTTCTCCGGGAGGACAAAGCCGAGCATCAGACCCAGGCCGATGGCGATGTCCGAGTAGCCGGAGAAGTCGGCGTAGATCTGGAGCGTGTAGCCGTAGAGGGCGACCAGGAGCTCCGCCGAGGTGAACATCCCCGGGCTGTCGAAGATCCGATCGGTGAGGTGGACAGCGATGAAGTCGCCGAGGATCACCTTTTTGATGAGACCGCGGCAGATCCGGAAGGCGCCGGTCTCCATCCCCTCTCGGCTAAAGCGCGGCCCCGCCTGGAGCTGCGGCAGGAACTGGCTAGCGCGGACGATCGGCCCGGCGACCAGCTGGGGGAAGAACGAGACGAAGAGGGCGAAGCGGAGGAGCGACGGCTCCGGCGTCAGCCTCCCGCGCCAGACGTCGAGCGTGTAGCTCAGGCTCTGGAAGGTGTAGAAGCTGATCCCGAGCGGGAGGATCACGTCGAGGTGGTAGGCCTCGATCGAGATCCCGACAGCGCCGGCCATGTCCGCGAAGGCGGCCATGAAGAAGTTGGCGTACTTGAAGTAGCCTAGGAGCCCGAGGTTGCCGGTCAGGCTGAGGCCGAGCCAGAGGTTGCGGCGGCGCTTGGCGGAGGCGGCGACGCTGACGTCCTCGGACCCCGCCGCCGGCTCCAGGCGATGGATCGCGTGCCCCGCGACATAGTCGAGCACCGTCGAGAAGACGAGGAGGCCGACGAAGTACCAGGGCGCGCCGACGGGGTCCGTCTGCGGCCCCGCCATATAGAAGAAGTAGCTCGCCCCGAGGAGGAACACGACCCGGAGGAGGGGCCTGTTCGCCAACGCCCAAAACCCGAGGAGAACGGGAATGACGAAGAGCAGAAAGTCGAAGGTCGGGAAGAGCATGCGCTCACCGCGAGCGCGGCTTCCCTGGCCCCACCCGGTTCGCGGGCATTGTCGTTATCCGGACCGCCCGGCGCAATTTTTCAGGGAGTACGCTACCCGCAGGCCCCGCTCGGAGCGTGCCGTGGCCCGCCGACCCCGGGCTCAAGTCCGCCCCTTGACGGAGCAGAGGCCCTCCTGAGCGCCGATCTCGGCCTGCCCGCGCGCGCAGCGAGCCCGAGCGCCGCGGGCGGCGAGGAGTCCGCACCACGCGCACGGCGAGCTCCACAGCGCGCGGAGTCGACGGCCAGGGCTTCGCATGCGGACCGCCGAGCCCGAGCCATCGACACCGCCAACGCCGAGCCAAGGACGATCCCACCTCCGCCTTCCCCACCCCGGCGATGCCCGGCGATGCCCGGCGATGCCCGGCGATGCCCGGCGATGCCCGGCACTCCCACCGCTCGCCCGCGCGATGCTGAGCGAGCCCGCTCCCTCGAGGCCTCCTCGGCGCCGAGCTGCCCCCAACGAGCTCGAGGTCAAGGACGCACCGAGCGGAGCCGCCATCCCGATAACCTGTCCCCGAGGACCGATCGTCCGCTGAGCAAGCTCGCGCCATGGGCAAGCCCGGGCGATGCCGTCCCCGCGACGACCACCCTGCCGTCCACCGACGCGCGCGCCCATGCGGTAGCCTCACGTCTCGTAGGATCGACGCGTCGGTCGGTGAGGCTTCGAGCCCGACCGAGGAGCGACGTGGTCGGCGCGGGCGGACAACGTAGATAGGGTGCCGAGCTGATGTCATTTCTCTCTTTTCTCAAGGACAAGTACGACGACGTCGCCGGAAGGCTCGACGAGACATCCAAAGACATCCGCGAGGATGTCTCTGAGGTGGTCTCGCGGGGGCTCTCGACCGTCCGCGAAGACCTCGACGGGCTGACAGACAAGCTGAAGAGCTTCGCCTTTGAGCACACCGACGAGCTCTTCGCGATCCTCCGGCGGATCCGACCGATCGTCGTCCACAAGGACGTCGCGATCATCACCCGCTTTGACGACGTCCAGGAGGTGCTCGCCCTCGGCGACGTCTTCCAGACCCTCTACACGCCCAAGCTCGCGGCGGTCGGCGGACGCGGGGCGGTCGGCGGCCCGAACACCGCGGAGTACATGCGCGACGTCAGCCTCATGCGCCTGACCTTTCGCCGCGAAGACATCGAGGCGCGGCTCGCCGCGCCCACCCGCGAGCGCGCAGCGGCGATCGTCGACGCCGCCGAGGGCTCGCTCGACCTGGTCACGGACCTCGCCGGCGTCCTCCCCCTCCAGGTGATAGGCGAGTACATCGGCCTCCCGGATCCGCAGCCCGGTCAGCTCGCCTGCTGGGCAGAGTCGATCTTCCGCTACGTCTTCGGCGACATCAAGGACGACCCGGCTGTCTCGGAGCCCTCCCTCGCCGCGGCCGCCGAGTTCGCCGCCCATGTCAACGCGACGATCGCCGCGCGCAAGCTCGATCGCCGCGACGAAGACGACGTCCTCGGTCGCCTGCTCAAGCTCCAGGAGCTCGGCCAAGCGGGCGCCGACGACCTCTCGATCCGCTCAACGCTGATGATCTACGTCTACGGCACGGCGACGCTGATGGCCCGCTCCGCAGCCCTCGCCCTCGACGAGCTGCTCCGCCACCCCGAGGAGCTCGCGAAGGCCCAGACCGCCGCCCGCGCTGGCGACGTCGACACCGTCCGCGCCTATCTCTGGGAGGCGCTGCGCCTAAACCCGATAAACCCGGGCCTCTTTCGCCGGGCGACCCAGGACTACCGGCTCTCCCAGGGCAACCGCAGGGTGACGCTGATCCCCAAGGGGACCCTCGTCTTCGCCTCACTCGCCTCGGCGATGGTCGACAGCTTCGAACTCGACGCCCCTCGATCGATCCGCACGGACCGCCCCGACTACCACTACATGCACTTCGGACACGGCCTCCACGAGTGCTTCGGCCGCTTCGCCGGTCAGGCGATGCTCCCCCTCCTCCTGACCCCCGTGCTCGCGCGCCCAGACCTGCGGCGGGCCGAGGGGGAGGCCGGCGAGCTCGAGCTCGCCGACGGCTTCTACCCCCGCCACCTCCGGATCGAGCTCGGTCCCAAGGCAGGCTAGCGGACTGTAGATAACGCGAGAGGGCCACAGGTCGCCGACGTACGCCGGTACGAAATGAGGAAAACTATGGACCGCGCTGAGATCCCGTGCGTGTAATCGAGGGCTCCACGCCAAGAGCCAAGGAACGCCGATGCCTCGCAAGACCCTTGTCCCGCTCGCCCTCGCCTCATCGCTCCTCGCATGCACCCCGCAGCCCAGCCCCGAGAGCACCGAGAGCACCGAGAGTGAGGGAGACACCAGCTCGTCGACGAGCGGTGAGCCGAGCACGAGCACCACGACCTCATCATCCTCCACGGACGGGCCGACCGGCGATCCCACCTCGACCGACACGACCGACACGACCGACACGACCGACACGACCGACGGAGAGTCGACCTCGACCGGCGACCCCGAGCTGCCCCCCGGCTGCGGCGACGGGACCTTCGAGGAGGGCGTCCTCTGCTACATGGGCGTACCCCTCGAGGGCCTCCCCCTCCAAGGCGAGTACATCACCGATCTCGCGCTCGCCGACCTCGACGAGGACGGCGCCCTCGATCTGATCGTCATCGCCACCTTCGCCTGCCCGATCGTCGGCGATCACCACCACGACCTCACCCTCCCTGGGGTCCACGACGCTGTCTCGGCGTTCTCGCTCCTCACAGCCCCTGGCGACGGCGACGGCGGTCTCGCCAGCGGCCTCGACGTCGACGCGCCCGACGAGTGGGCGAACGGACTGACGACGGGCGACTTCGACGGCGACGGACACATCGACGTCGCCTTCCTGGTGAAGAACACCATGGTCCGGAGCTTCGCGGGCGACGGCGCTGGCGGCCTCGCGGAGCCTGCGGAGCACGTCCCGTCGACGCCTCCCAAGGACCTCGCCGCGGGTGATCTCGACGGCGACGGCAGGGATGACCTCGCGGTCGCCGGCAAAGACGGGCTCACCGTTCTCATGGCCGACGGGATGGGCGGCTTCGTCGAGTCGATCTTCCCGACGGAGGCGCCCCTCAGCGCGGTGCTCACCGCCGACATCACCGGCGACGGCGAGCTCGACGTGATCGTCGCAGGCGACGACCAGATCGCGACCTTCCCCGGCGACGGCCTCGGCGTTCTCACGGTCGGCGAAACGCTCGCCGTCGAGCCCTCGGTCGAGACGATCCACCTCGCCGATGACGGTCTCGGCGGCCACACCCTCTTCGCCAGGACCTTGGGCAACCCCTCCGTCTACTACCTGGCGATCGACCCGGACGGTCAGCTCGGCGCTCTCGAGCCCCTGGACACGGCGATGACCCTCGCCGTCGGCCGGTTCAACCCAGACGAGCTCGACGACCTCGTGGGCCTGGGCGACGCCCCGACCTGGGCGCTCCTCGGGGGCGACCCCTGGCCGGGGCCCGCGGTCGACCTGGCGATCGCCGGACTCGAGCCCAACTACAGCACGGCGAGCGTCGCCGGTGACCTCAACGGCGACGGCCTCGACGACCTCGTCGTCGCCGGGAGCCCGGAGATGATCCTGCTCTCGATCCCGTGATCCGACCGGGCCGCGCGTGGGTCATCGCCTCGAACTCGCGGCGGTCGACGTGACACCCCGCGGGGTGTCGGAGCACCTCTAGACGATCGGCGGCGAGGGTGCGACGGAGCGATGGCGCCGATCTCGAGCGCCACGCTCTGTCACGCCCCGGTGAGCATGCCGACCTCGCCGGTCCAAGAGTCGACGCCGAGCCACCCGAGGCGGCGCGGCGTCAGGGTCTCGGTCCGCGCGACGGTCGCTTAGATCGCCGCCCCGCCTCCTCTCCGTCGCCGCCAGCCGAAGAGCCCCGCGAGCAGGAGCCCGGCGCCGGCGCCTCCCCCTGCCCCGCTCTCCTCCGCTCGGCAGCCGCAGCCCGCGGCGCTCTTCCTCGCGATCTCAGCCGCGGATCCCTTGTCGCTCGCCTCCGGCGCAGCCTCGGCACCTTCGCCGGCGACCGCATCGTCCCCTGCCGAGCCTGCCTCGGCCGGCGCCCCGCCCTTGTCGGTCGACGGCGGCGGCTCCAGACCCTCGACCTTGCCCCCCACCGGCGGGACGTCGACGGTCATCAGGCCGAGCTCCGGGACCGGCTCGCGGATCATCTTCGCCAGCTCCACCCCGCCGCGGGCGGCGAAGGCGAGGTCCTTCGCGGCCGTCGGCGTCGGCTTGCCGTGGGGGTTGTGCGGCGGACCGCCCCAGATCCCCCGCCGCGGATCCTTGCAGGTGATGGGCCCCTCCCAGGCGTGGCGGATCGCGTAGCGGGCCTGGAAGTTGTTGACGCCGGCCGGACGCGAGCCCTTCTCGAGCTTGTCGCCCATCATGAACTCGCGGCCGCCGACGATCGCCTCGGCCTCGCGGAAGACGAGATCGTCGCCGAGACCGTCCTTGTCGTAGCGGAGGTGGAGCCGGGTCAGGACAAAGCCGCCGCCCATCCTCGGCGGGCTCGGCGGACGGGAGGGCCGCCTGGCGGAGGGGGACGGCGACGGCGACGGGGGCATCGGCGCGCCGTCGAGCACGTCGGAGCCGAGGGTCACGAGATCGTTGTAGTCGAGCGGCGGCGTCGGGCAGGGATCACAGCTCGCCGAGTCCCACGAGTACTCGGTCACCGCCGCCCCCGGGTTTTTGCCCAGCGTCGCGTCGAAGAGCGCCGCGTAGAGCTCGCCGAAGCGCGCGCGCGCCGAGTCGTCGACGTCGAGGTTGGTCGGGACCGTCACGTTCGGCCGATTCGCCAGCTCGTAGCGCTTCCCCCGGGCGAGGATGTGGACCAGCAGGTCCTGGGTCCCGGCGGAGTTGATGAGCCCGAGGCGCACCGGCAGGCGGAACTCGGGCGTGTCGTAGTGAAAGCGCAGCGGCGAGAGCTGGGCCTGGCCCTGGGCGTTGAAATTGACCTTGGCGACGTCGACCTTGGCGACGAAGAACTTCATCCCCTCCTCGACGTAGGGGCGCAGCAGCGGCTCCGCCCCGGCCGGGATGTTGTACTTCTCCTGGCGCAGCCAGGTGTCGAGCCCGTTCGAGTCCTTGGCTGAGAGGATGACGACCTCGTACTCGCCGACGGTGAACTTGGCCTCGACCGTCACCCCGAGGTCGTCCGACGCCGACTCCATCAAGGCCCCGCCGCTGGCCTTCATCCTCCGCATCGACGGCATCGGCATCGGCGGCGGCATCGGTGCGCAGGGATCCTGCTCCCAGTACTCCACCAGGCGGGGCGCCGCGAGCTGATCGACGTGGGTGAACACCTCGTCGCTCAAGGTCTTGACGTTCTCCTCCTGGAGCACGACCGGCACCGGCACGACCATCGCGAAGTCGGCCGCCGGACCCTGGTAGTTGTTGCGCATCGACAGCACCGTCCGGGTGCCCTCCCGCATCATCACGACCATCGTCGCGTTATTGAAGAGCTCAGCGTCCGCGCCGCTGACATAGAAGCCGCAGAAGGCGTCGGCGATCGTCGGCGCCGCGAAGGCGAGACCGCCGACCGCGAGGGCGAGCGAGACCGAGGCGACAGAGAACGTGCGGAGACGAGAGACGAGCCGACGGAGCATGACCGTGCGAGCCTACCAGCCCGCACGGATCCAGCGTCCGGCGTCGTCTCAGGAGGCGCCCGGGACGGCCTGCGCGGGCGTATCCGCGCCGCCCCCGAGCCCCCCGCCATCGCCCTCAACAGTCGCGCCGGCGCCCCCGTCCTTGCGATAGAGCGCCTTGACGTCGGCGAGCACCTCATCTGCGTGGACCCCGGGATCGACGTCGAGATAGATCTTGTCGATCCGGCCCTGCTCGTCGAGCAAGAAGCTCGTGCGGTGGAGGATCTTAAAGGACGAGGTCACGCCGAAGGCCTTCGCCCAGACGAGCTCCGGATCGGAGACCAGGGCGAAGGGCAGCTTGTGCTCCTCGGCGAAGGCCGCGTGGGAGGCGTCGTCATCGGTCGAGACGCCGATCACCGCGACCCCGGCGACGACGTAGTAGCCCCAGACATCGCGGATCGCACAGGCCTCCTTGGTGCAGCCCGGGGTCCCGTCCTTCGGGTAGAAGTAGACGAGCACAGGCTGACCGCGCAGCGCCGCCAGGTCGACCGTCTCGCCGCGATGATCCTTCGCCGTCAGGGCCGGCGCCATCGCCCCGACCGCGAGCGGGCCTTCACCGCCGTCAGGCCGCTGCACTGGCTGACAGGCGCCCGCGCCCGCCGTCGCTGCGGCGGTGACCAGGCCGAGAGAGAGGAGAAACGCGCGCGACATCGCCAGACCATAGCCGATCTTCCGCCGATCTTCGGCCCAGAGCGACACCCCGGCGCTGACAGCCGCTGACAGCCGCTGACAGCCGCCGACGCGCCGCCGACGCGCCGCCGACGAACCCTCCGACGTGCCGCCGAGGTGCCGCCGACGCGCCGCTGACGAAGCGACGTGCCGCCGACGACGGGAGGACGACGGGAGGACGACGAGGATCCTCGTCGAACTCTGTCGAGCCGGGGCTGACCTCCGCTAGCGGAGGACGATGAACTGGCTGTCGCGGACCTCGACGATGAAGTCGCCGCCGACAAACTCCCCCGCGTCGAACGTCGAGGTCTGGTAGCGGCTCGCCCGCAGGTGCAGGCCTTCGCCGGCGTCCCCCAGGCCGAGCTCGCGGAGCTCGCGGAGGTCGAGGCGGAAGAAGCCGCGGTCGAGCGTCGCGCAGGTCACCTCGGCGCCCAGCGGCTCCGAGCCGACATAGCCGGCGATGCGGATGATCAAGGGCGCGTCGCTGCGGCGGTTGGCCCGCCAACGCAGCTCGATCACCGAGGCGTCGAGGCCCCTGCGGGCCTCCAGGCCGAGCTGGACCGGCAGCGGCGCCCGCAGGATCGTCGGCGGGATCTCATCGTCGCCCGAGCCCTCGATGTCGACGCTCAGCTCGCGAAGAGCGTCGTAGATGAAGACCGACGGCAAGGCGTCGACCACCTGCTCGTACTCGACGCCGGACATGTAGGGCAGGAGATCCGGGATGAGCACCAGCGGCACGTCGCTGACCATCTCGCCGAGCCGCAGCTGAACGTTTCCGGCGTCGACGAGCTGGAGCTCGCGCTCCGCGGGCGCCGGCAGGTCGCGCAGCGCCATGCCCTCGAGGGACTCGCTGGCGACACATGCGCCCATCTTCAGGCGCTCGAAGGGGAGCGCCCCGAGGCCGACCCGGGTGCGGACCGCGTCCTCGTCGAAGCCGCGGTAGTGGACGAAGTGGGCCGAGATGTCGAGCTGAGGCTCGACGCCGAGCGGGTCGGGCTGCGGCTGGAGCACGACGTGAACCTGCGCCAGGCGGGAGCCAGCCTCGTCGTCGAGCGCACGGATCACGCGCCCGTCCTCCTCGACCGCGGAGCAGGAGGCGACGACCCCAAGCGCTCCGAACGCGAAGGCCAGCCCGAGACCCGCGCGTGCCGCGTTCTTCGGCACCATCCAAACAGGTGTACCCCGAGCGGGCTGCGCTGTCACCAAAGGCGGCGTCAGAGCGGGGAGAGCGGTGCGGTGCGGTGTCCGACTCCGCAGACTCGTCCGACGCGCGCTTCGCCCCGCCCGCGGGACCCTCAGCGGGCGCGGCTCGCCAGCCGTCGCCCAGGGGGCCGGCGAGGCGACGCCGGACGGCCCGCACGCGGACGCTCCACCACCTAGCCTCCGCCGCCCCGCGGGCATGACGAAGCGAGCCGCAGACTGCTAGGGTGCGGGCGTCGGCGAGCCCCATGGCCGCCCCTATGAGGTTCCCCCCATGCCCACCGATGAGCAGCTCCTCGGCGTCCGCGCCTTCCGCCTCTCCGACGACGGCAAGACCCTCCACCTCCTCGATCAGCGCGCCCTCCCGGGCGAAGAGCGTTGGCTCGAGATCCGTGAGGTCGAGGCGCTCGCCCTGGCGATCGAGTCCCTCGCGGTCCGCGGCGCCCCAGCGATCGCCTGCGCGGCCGCCCTCGGCCTCGCCGCCTGCGCCTGGAGCTTCCCGGAGGAGCCCGCAGGCTTTCGCGCGGCGACGGCCGCCGCCCTCGACCGCCTGGCCCACACCAGGCCGACCGCGGTCAACCTCTTCGTCGCCCTCCGCGAGCTCCGCGAGGGCGTCGCCGCCCAGCCGCCGGAGACCACAGCCGCGACCCTCCGCAGCGCCATCCGCGAGATCGCCGTGAGCCACACCCAGCGCGAGCTCGAGAGCTGCCTGGCGATGTCGGCCCATGGCGCTCCGCTCCTCCCAGACGCCGGCGGCGTGCTCACCCACTGCAACACCGGCGCCCTGGCGACCGCGGGGGTCGGGACCGCCCTCGGCGTGATCCGCCGAGCCTACGCCATGGGCAAGCGGATCCAAGTCTTCGCCGACGAGACCCGCCCCGTCCTCCAGGGCGCCCGCCTCACCGCCTGGGAGCTCCACCGCGACGGGATCCCGGTCGAGGTGATCGCCGACAATATGGCGGGCTACCTGATGTCGCGCGGCGAGATCAAGGCGGCGATCGTCGGCGCCGATCGGATCGCCCGCAACGGCGATGTCGCCAACAAGATCGGCACCTACACCGTCGCCGTGCTCTGCCGTCACCACCGGATCCCCTTCTATGTCGCGGGGCCGTGGACGACGATCGACGCCTCCCTCGCCGACGGCGCGGCGATCCCGATCGAGGAGCGCGACGCCCTCGAGATCCACGTCCACGGCGACCGGCGGATGACGCCGCTCGGCGTCGGCGCCCGCAACCCCGCCTTTGACGTGACCCCGGCGGAGCTGGTCGACGGCTACGTGACCGAGCGCGGGGTCTTTACGGCGGCCGAGCTCCGCGCCGCGATCGCCGGCTAGGACTCGGCCGCGAGCACGGGACGGCGCCCGACACTCGCCATGACGTAGAGCGGCCGGCCACATCCAGCGGGGCCCCTCGCGGGCACCTCGTGCGGCCCTCAGCCCGAGGCCGCCGCGAGCTCTCGGAGCGCCGCGGTCTTCTTCGCCAACGCGTCGCGATGGAGGATCATCGAACGCATCCGCTCAGCCTCCTGGCGGAGCTTGTCAGCGTCGACCTTCGCCGGCTCAAGCGCTCCCTCGGCGAAGGCCAAGACGGCTCGCCGGAGGAGCCGCGGCTCCGGGATCCGCCCCTCCATCCAGGCCAAGAGGAGCTCCGCGGAGCGCCGATTGTTCTTGAGGAGCTCGCCGGTCCACGGGGTCACCCTCGGGATCAGGATCGACTCGGAGAGGGTCTCCCACGCCTGATCGAAGGCGGGGTTCAGCCCGCCGAGATCGATCTCCTGGAGGCGCTGGCCGAGCTCCCTGCGCTCGCGGCGACGCTCGTGGTAGGCGCCGATCACCATCATCAACCCCTGGAGGGCGATCGCGCA
Source organism: Polyangia bacterium (assembly GCA_030424595.1). GTDB lineage: Bacteria > Myxococcota_A > Polyangia > Nannocystales > Nannocystaceae > JADJRG01. Next base: position 223,594 of record JAUHWG010000014.1, on the reverse strand, counting down.
GGCGACGAGGCCGACGACCGCGAGCACGCCGTGGTGGTCATGAACATAGACGCCGATGGCGACTAGCGCCGCCAGCCACAGCGGGACCAGGAAGAGGACCCGCGGCTGCACGCCGACGAGCTCGGCGAGCAGGCTGGTCGCGAAGAGAACGAGCGCTCCGACCGCGATGCGGGCGTCGCCGCCCAAGGCGGGGAAGACCTCGAAGAGCGTCGCGCCGATCAGGACGGCCACGAGCAGGGTCAGGATGCCCATGAAGTTGATCATCGAATCATCGCCCTATCGCCCTATCGCCCCATCGCCCCATCGCCCTATCGCCCAGGGGACCACGCTGCCACGATCCTACCCCCGAAGCGCGGCGAGGGTCGAGGTCCCGCCAGGTGAGCGCGGACCTCGTACCGCAGGGCTCGAAGAGAGCGCGCTGCCCCCCTGCCCCCGCGGTATCCTCTCTGCCGTGATCCGTCCGCTCGCGTTCGGCCTCGGAGTGCTCTGCGCGGGCGGCTGTCCGATCGTCGGCGACGGCGACCTGACCCGCGAGAGCCGCACGATCGACGACCCGATCCGCCGGATCGAAGTCTTCGACGGGCTCGTGGTCGATGTCGCCCTCGACCCTGACCTCGTCCAAGGGGCGAGCCTCGAGGTCCTCGGCGACGCCAACCTCATCGATCGGATCATCACCGAGCTCCACTCCACCGACGTTCTCGGCCTCGGACTCACAGCGACGTCCGAGACCCGACCGTCGACGGCGCCCGAGGTCCGCGTCGCGACGGCCAACGTCGAGGAGGCCTATGTCAGCGGCGCCTCCTCCCTGACAATCCAAGGCCTCGTCAGCGGTGGGCTTGCGCTCGACGGTCGCGATCAGTCGACGATCGACGCCGTCGGAGCCCTCGCGACCCTGGACGCCGATCTCCGCGGGGACTCGGCGCTCACCCTCGACGGCACCATCATGACGGTCGCGCTCGTCACCGCCGACGCGGCGACCGTCAACGGCAACGACCTCGTCGCCGGGGATGTGACCCTAGAGCACGGTAGCTCCGCGCACGTACGCCTCTGCGCGAACGGGACGATCCGCGGGACGATGACCGGCACAGGCGACCTCATCCTCCTCTGCGCCCCGGCGGCGCTCGAGGTCGACGTGCTCGGCGATGGATTGATCGTCGAAGTCCCGCCCCCGTGATCACCTCGCACCTCGCACCTCGCCTCTGGACCCGCGGCGAGCGCAGCGAGGCGGGCGAACCGACGCTACGGAGGATCGTCGCCGAGCCAGCCGCGAGAGGCGGCGCTCTGCGACGCGGCGCCCCCCTGGTGTCGTCTCGCGTCGCCGCCCCGCCCACCGAGCGCCCGACGGGCGAGCGCCACGGGTGGTGGCCGCTTCGCCGGTAGGTGGCTCATCGTTGGGTCGCGACCCGCTCCCTCGGCAGGCCGAGGATCGTCGTGATCACAGGGGTTTGGCCCGCGGTCGTGAGCGGCACAGCGCGCGCATTAGAGGGCGCCCATGGCATCTTCCAAGTCCAAGTCCAAGTCCAAGCTCAAGCCCATGGAGTCCCCGACCCGCGCCACCGGCGAGGTCCGGACGATCATCAGCAAGGCGATCGAGACCATCGTCCAGCGCTTCGGAAAGGGCGCGATCATGGCCCTAGGTGGTGATCCTCGGCCGATCGCATCCTTCGAGACGATCTCGACCGGCTCCCTCAACCTCGACCGCGCGCTCGGGATCGGCGGCCTCCCCCGCGGCCGCATCGTCGAGATCTACGGACCCGAGTCCTCCGGCAAGACCACCCTCACCCTGCACGCGATCGCCGAGGCCCAGCGCCAAGGGCTCGTCTGCGCCTTCGTCGACGCCGAGCACGCCCTCGACGCGAGCTACGCCGAGAAGATCGGTGTCCAGCGCGAGGATCTCCTGATCGCCCAGCCGGACTACGGCGAGCAGGCGCTCGACATCGTCGACACCCTCGCGCGCACCGGCGGCATCGGCATGATCGTCGTCGACTCCGTCGCCGCCCTGATCCCGCGCGCCGAGCTCGAGGGGGAGATGGGGGACCAACACCTCGGCCTCCAGGCGCGGCTGATGAGCCAGGCGATGCGCAAGATCGCGGGCATCGCCCACCAGACCAACACCACGGTCGTCTTCATCAACCAGCTCCGGCACAAGATCGGCGTCACCTTCGGCTCCCCCGAGACCACCACGGGCGGCAACGCCCTCAAGTACTTCGCCAGCGTCCGCCTCGACATCCGCCGGATCGCGACCGTCCGCGACGGCGAGAACCCGGTCGCGGCGCGGGCTCGGGTCAAGGTGGTCAAGAACAAGTGCGCACCGCCCTTCGCCCAAGCTGAGTTTGAGATCGCCTTCGGCCGGGGCATCGATCGCGAGGCGGAGCTGCTCGACTGGGCGCTCGCCGAGGGATCGATGAGCAAGTCCGGCAGCTGGTACTCCTGCGGCGAGCTCAGGATCGGTCAGGGGCGCGTGTCGGCGATCGCCTGGCTCCGCGACAACCCGGGCGAGCGCGATCGTCTCCTCGCCGCCGCGAGCCTCAACACCGCGCCCGCCGAGCCGCCAGCGCCGATGCAGGCAGCGTAGCGCTCGGGTCCTGCGAGGCGGTCGACGCGGCCCCTCGCAGGCCTGCCCCCGCCCGCTCGGTCCAGGGGGGCCAACGAGCGGGCCTCTCCCCATCGCCCGCGCCGGCGCTCCCAACCGGGGAGCAGCGCCGACCCAAGCCCGATGCGCGAGATCTCCCGGAGAAAAAGCTCTGCGTATTCGACGCGGTTTCGACCAGGAAGAGGATGATCGGGAGCTTCGCCACTTTCACCGGCAGCAATTGCAAAGAGGGCCGGCGACCCCAGGTCGCCAGCCCTCTCGGCGCAGGCCCGAAGCGCCTAGCGGCGACGGCGACGGAGACCCAGGAGCGCGAGGAGCGCGAGCCCGGTCATCGCCCCGTTGCGGGGGTCCGCGGCGTTGCAGCCACAACCGTCGTCGTCGAGCTCAAAGCCGCCGGTGGTCGCCGAGTCGCTGTCGGTGTTCGAGTCCGACGCGGTCACCGAGTCGGTGACGCTCGCCGAGTCGCTCGCCGTCACCGAGTCCGTCGCCGACGCGCTCGCCGAGGCCGAGTCGCTCGCCGTCACCGAGTCGCTCGCCGACGCGCTGTTCGACTCGCTCTCGGTCGCCGAGTTGGAGTCCGACATCGAGTCCGTGTTCGAGTCCGTGTTCGAGTCCGTCATCGAGTCCGTGTTCGAGTCCGTCATCGAGTCTGTGTTCGAGTCCGTCATCGAGTCCGTGTCGGTGTCGGTGTCCGTGTCGTTCGGATCCTCGATCTCCGTCTCCTGGATCGGTGTGCACTCACGGTTCCCGGCGGCGTCCTCGGCGCAGATCCGGTACTGGATCGTCTTCGCGTCGGGGACGTCGAAGATGCCGCGCCACAGGTACTCGCCGTACCACTCGAGCGGCGTCTCCATCGCGTCGGTCTCGATGTCCGCGCCGTCCGTCGCGTACTCGAAGACGACCTCGTTCCAGTCGTGATCCTTGCTCGGGCTCTTGTTGTCGTGGGCGCGGGCGTTGATCGAGATGACCTCGCCGATCGTCCAGATCCCCTCGAACACGTGGTTTTGGATCACCGGCTTGGCGGTGTCGAGGTCGATCTCATCGCCGAGGAAGACCCGGTTGCGGAAGGTGTTCTCCCCCTCGGCGAGGACCAGGTCGATCTTCGTGTCGTTGTTGAGATCGCCGACCGCGAGGGCGTAGGTGCCGTCGGTCTTGAGCGCCCCCCAGGGGTCCGTGTTCGACTGGAACTTGCCGCCGACGTTCTCGACCAGCCGATCCTTGAAGTCCGCGAAGGCGCCCGTGACCATGTCCGGCTTGCGATCTGCGTTCGCGTCGAGGAACGCGACCATGTAGTCAAAGGAGAGCGCGTTCTCGAGCGGCGGCCAGTAAGTGCTGCTCTCGTCGGTGAAGCCGCCGTTCTTGTTGTTGATGAGGACCCGGTTCCGGAAGCCCTCGCCGCCGCCGTCGCCGTCCTGGAGCGTGACCAGGTCGACGTAGTCGTCGTCGTTGAGGTCCATGACCTCGAAGTCGACGCTGCCGGCCTTCTGCGGGAGGTTGCCGGGGGTCGCGTTGCTGAACACGCCGCCGTCGTTCTCGAAGAGGAAGCCGCCGGTCGGGCAAGCGCGGCAGGAGATCGCGATGTCGAGATCCCAGTCGTTGTCGACGTCGAGGAGCTCGAGCTCCCAGGACCAGTTCACCGAGATCTGCGGCATCGCGTCGGCGGTCGCGTCGGTGAAGACGCCGAAGCCGTCGTTGAGCCACAGGCCCGTCACCCCTCCGGGGGAGTTGACGAAGCCGACCGGCGCGGAGCCCCAGTTGGTGAAGACCACGTCGAGGTCGCCGTCGTAGTCGACGTCGCCGACCTCGAAGTCGCCGATGCTGACGAGCTGATCAGGGACGTTGCCCGGCACCTCGGTGAAGACGCCGCCGCCCTCGTTCATGTAGTAGCGGCTCTTCGACTGCCAGGTGCTGCCGACGAGGAGATCGAGATCCCCGTCGCTGTCGAAGTCGTAGGCCTTGATCACCCGCGCCGTGTCGATGTCCGGGCTCATCGGGTCGTTCGGGTTCGGCCCGAAGACGGCGAGGCTCTCGTCCGAGAAGCCCATCCCCTCGTTGTTGATGAACGCCTGGTTCGCCAGGATCGAGTCAGGGGTCCCCGCCTGATAGCCACCGACGTTGGCGAAGAGAATATCCACCCAGCCGTCACCGTTGATGTCCGCGAGCTCAACCTTGGTCGACCAGTATCCCGGCGGGGCGTCGTTGAAGGTGGACTGTGGAGCGACCATCCAGGGGGCGGCCTGTGTCTGCATCGGGGCCAGCAGCAGTGCAAGCGTAGGGATAGACAGAGCGAAGATTCGGCGCATGCTCGTCCAACTATCACGAACCCTTTGCGCCAGACCAGACGTCGACAACCCCCACCGTGAGACCCCTGCGCCACCCAGACCGACACATGGGGGACCCAGACTCCTCCCCTGGGGTCCAACTGCGACAGCACTCACGGGCCGGGTCCCCCTCCTGCGGGTGGTCGAGTTGCGGGGCTCGCTTACTGCGAGATCAAGCCCGCAGGCTGGCATTTCCAAGCTCACAGCGACTTTTTGCCTTGCCGGCCCTTCACCTCCAACATCTTCTGTAGTCCTGCTTACACTCACAGGCAGACCGCTTCGTTCCAATTGAAGCCGACGTGTGCCATAAGGGGCCGTCGTTCACGAGACAACCTCTCTAACGCGTACCTGCGAAGCAATCCTCGCCGTGATCAACACAGCCAACCCAAGCCCAGAGACGGCTCAAGCTCCGGCCAACCAGGCCGACCGCTGTGTGTTCATGGATTGCACCCGAGACCCCTGATCCCTCTGAGGAGTGACCACGATGAAGAAAATTGGTGTTGGATTTGGCGCATCCCTGCTGGCTGGTTTTGTCGCGATGCCGCAAGCCCAGGCCGGAATTCCCGGTGTCGCGTACCCCGCGGCGTCTTTCCAAGCCGCTGGTGATGAGGCTCCCGCAACTGCAGGCGCCCCCGCCTCGACCCCCGCTGAGGGCTCCGCCTCGGCGGGCGGCTCCGTAAGCCTCGGCGCAGCCCCGACCGCGGACGCGTCCGCCGACGGCAAGGCCGGCGCCAAGGATGAGCGCTCCTCCAAGAAGAAGAGCTCGAGCGACGGCGAGAAGCCGATGCGCAAGTATCGGCCGACGAACAACATGTTCGAGCTCGGCGTCTTCGGCGGCGTCATGTTCCCCTCCAAGCGCCACGAGCTCTTCAACGCTCAGACGCAGCTGGACATGCAGGACATGTTCTTCCAGGAGTACAAGGTCGTCGCGCCGGAGTTCGGCGCTCGCCTCGGCTGGTACCCCTTCGCCTTCATCGGCGGCGAGATCGAGGGCGGCGTGATGCCGACCCGGACCGCCGAGACCGATGATCGGGCGCTGCTCTTCAACTTCCGCGCTCACCTCGTCGGCCAGATCCCCTTCTGGCGGATCGTCCCCTTCATCGTCTGGGGCGGCGGGCTCATCGGTACCACCGGCGCTCTCGGCTTCGATGTCGACGAGTCGACCCACTTCGGCGGTGGTGTGAAGTTCTTCATCAACGACCTCCTGATGCTCCGCCTCGACATCCGCGATGTCGTCGGCGCGCGTCTCCGGGTCGACGGTGGCGCGACCAACTACCCCGAGATCCTCCTCGGCCTCTCCTTTACGCTCAACCGCAAGAAGGAGAAGGAGCAGCCGAAGAAGGACTCCGACGGCGACGGCTTCCTCGACGAAGAGGACGCCTGCCCCTACACCCCGGGCATCGCCCCCGACGGCTGCCCCGAGAAGGACCGCGACGGCGACGGCTTCCTCGACAGCCAGGACGCCTGCCCGGACACCCCCGGCATCGCCCCCGACGGCTGCCCGGAGAAGGACCGCGACGGCGACGGCATCCTCGACAGCCAGGACGCCTGCCCGGACACCCCGGGGGTCCCGCCGGACGGTTGCCCGATCCCGGACACCGACGGCGACGGCATCCTCGACCCGGACGACCAGTGCATCACCGAGCCCGAGACCCGCAACGGGTTCGAGGACGAGGACGGCTGCCCGGACGAGGTCCCCGAGAACGTCCAGCAGTTCACGGGTGTCATCCGCGGGATCTACTTCGATCTCAACAAGGACACCATCAAGCCGAAGTCGATGCCGGTCCTCGACCGCGCCGTCGACGTGCTCAAGGAGTTCCCGTCGATCAACATCGAGATCAGCGGTCACACCGACAGCACCGGTACTCGCGAGTACAACCTCGACCTCTCGGAGCGCCGCGCCGGATCGGTCAAGCGCTACATGGTCGAGAAGGGCATCGACGAGTCGCGGATCACCAACCGCGGCGCCGGACCGGACGAGCCGATCGACACCAACAAGTCGGCCGCCGGACGTGCCAAGAACCGCCGGATCGAGTTCACGATCCTCGTTCAGTAGCCCCATCGCGGCGCTACGACCCGCGACCCGCCTCCTCCCCAGGAGCGCGGGTCGCTTCAATTGGGCTCCTGAGCTCGAGGAGCGCGGTTGACCCTCAGGCTGAGGCCACGAAGGGAGGCCGCAGGGCACCTCCGCGCTCCCAAGCTCGATCTCGGACACCCGCTCGCTCCGCCGCGATCTGTCCCGACGCCTCGCTTTCCGCTAGCCTCGGGGAAGAATGAAGACTTGGATCGTTCATCTCGTAAGCGCGTCCGCCATGGTCATGGGCCTCAGCCTCGCAGGCTGTGACGGCGGCGAGGCCAAGCCCGACGAGGCCAAGCCCGCGGAGGCCAAGCCCGACGAGGCCAAGCCCGACGAGGCCAAGCCCGACGAGGCCAAGCCCGACGAGGCCAAGCCCGACGAGGCCGCTCCCGACGAGGCCGCTCCCGACGAGGCCGCTCCCGACGAGGCCGCCCCCGACGAGGCCGCCCCCGACGAGGCCGCCCCCGACGAGGCCGCCCCCGACGAGGCCAAGCCCGACGAGGACAAGCCCGACGAGGACAAGCCCAAGGCCAAGACCAAGAAGGCGAGCAAGCCCGCCGACACCTCGCCGAAGATCGACGGCAAGCCCCTCTACCTCGCCAAGTGCAAGAGCTGTCACGGGGCCGATGGCAAGGGCAAGACCAAGTTTGCCGAGAAGCACGACGTCTCCGACATCAGCAAGACCAAGATGTCGGCCGCCAAGATCGCGAAGGTCATCAAGGACGGCGTCCCGGACACCAAAATGAAGTCCTTCGCCAAGAAGCTGAGCGACGACGAGATTCAGGCGGTCGCCGCCTACGTCAAGAAGCTCTAGGAGCTCTCCGCCACCGCCACGACGGCGGCGCACGGGAGGCCGCACGCGCACATCGTCCGGTCCTCTCGCGCAGGGCCGTCGGTCCTCTCGGCCTCGACGAGCGCCGCTTTGCCGGGCACTGCTCAGCTGCGGAGGGCCTCGTCGAGGATCCGCCCGCTAGCCGCGGAGCAGAGGCACGCGAAAGCTGAAGATCACCCCCAGGCCCCCGTTCTCGGCGGAGATCTCCCCGCGATGCTGGTCGGCGATCCGCGCGGCGATCGCCAGACCGAGGCCCGTCCCCTGGGCTCGGCCGCTGACGAAGGGATCGAAGAGCCGCGCCCGCTCCCCCTCGGCCAGCGGCGGGCCGTCGTTCTCGAGGCGGAGGACCGCCATCGCCCGTCCGCCCTCCTCCGCGCCCGCGCTCGCGACCGCGATCCGCAGCACTCCGCCGCCCTCGGCGAGCGCCTCGAAGGCGTTGACCGCGATGTTGAGGGCGACGCTGGCGAGCTGATCGCGATCGCCGAGCACCGGCACCGGCTCCCCCGGAAGATCGACCTCGACCCGGATCCCCTTGCCGCGGGCGTCGGCGTCGATGAGCTCCCGCAGGCGCCCGGCGACGTCGCGCAGGTCGAGCTCGCGCAGCTCGCTCGGGCCCGGCCGGGCGAAGGAGAGGAAGCGCTCGGCGATCCGCTGGAGGCGACGGATCTCGCGGACGTGGATCTCCCACATGCCGCGCTCCTCCGCCTCCTCGGGGATGAGCGGGTCGATCAGCTCCGCCGTCCCGGCGAGGGCGTGGAGCGGGTTTTTGATCTCGTGGGTGATCCCGGCGACGACCTGCCCGAGCGCGCTCAGGCGGCCCGCACGGACGAGCTGCCCGACCAGCGCCTGCTGCTCGTCGAGGGCCCGGACCAGCTCGACCCGCCGCCGCCGCTCGAGCTCTGCGAGGGTCCCCGCCGCCGCGCCGACGCCGTTGTAGAGGACGATCTCCAGCACCTTCTCCAAAGTCCCGGCGGGGTCGTGGTGGTGGTGACCGAGCACGTGCCCGAGGAACGCGTGGGGCACGTAGAGCGCAGAGGTCGTGAGCGCCGCGGCGAGGGCCCCCTTGAGCCCGCAGACGAAGGCGGCGACGACGATGGGCAGGTAGTAGCACCGGCGCAGGACGTCGTGGATCCACTGCTGCTCCATCCCGGTGCTGTAGTGCAGCGTCGTGATCACCGCGATCGGCAGCCAGACGAAGGCCAGCATCCGCGCGCCGAAGAGCTGGCGCTCAGGCTCGGCGAGCGAGCGCGCCTCAGCCGGGGCGGCGGATCCCATACTTCTCCATCCGGTAGGCGAGGACATGGCGCGGGATCTGGAGGTAGAGGGCCGCCTGCGAGACGTTCCAGCGCTTGAGATCGAGCACCCGGCGGATCAGCCGACGCTCGAGATCGATGAGCGAGAGCCCCTCCTCGGGGAGCTCCGCCAGGAAGCCGTCGAGGCCGTCGCCCGTCGCGGGGCCGCTCTTCTCCTCGTCGCCCGCGCCGGCGCTCGCCGGCAGATCCGAGGGCTCCAGGCGAGGGCCACGGCTGAGGAGAACCAGCCGCTCACAGGCGTTCTCGAGCTCGCGGACGTTCCCCGGCCACGGTCGCCGCATCATCTCTTCGATGAGCTCGGGGCTCAGCTCGAGCTCCCGCTCGCCGCTGAAGGTGCCGACGAAGTGGGCGCAGAGCGGGAGGATATCCGCCGGCCGCTCGCGCAAGGGCGGGACCTCGAGGTCGACGACGGCGAGGCGATAGAGCAGATCATCGCGGAGCTCCGAGCGCGCCTCGGGCCGTATCGACGCGAGGATCCGGCAGTCGACCGCGACCTCGTCGGCGCCGCCCGTCGGGCAGACGATCCCCTCTTCGACCACCCGCAGGAGCTTGCCTTGGATCGCCGGGCTGAGCTCGCCGAGACCGTCGAGGAGGAGCGTACCGCCCTCCGCCTGGCGGATCCGTCCGCCTCGGCGACGATCGCCGAAGAGCTCGAGCTCCGCCCCTTCGCCGGCGATCGCCGGGCCGTGGACGACGACGAAGGGCCCCCCCGCCCGCTCGCTGTGGACGTGGATCCGCCGGGCGATCAGCTCCTTGCCGGTGCCGCTCTCGCCGGTGATCAACGCCGGCGCCGACGATGCCGCCAATCGATCGGCGATCTCGAGCACCCGGGTCATCGCCGCCGACGCGTGGATGATCGGCCGCTCGATCCCCGACGCCCGGATCCGCAGGCGCACGACCTCCTGCTCCAGGCGACGGCGCTCGAGGGCGCGGCCGACCGAGAGGAGGAGGTGGTCGCGATTAAACGGCTTGCCGATGAAGTCGGTCGCGCCCGCCTTCATCGCCGTGACCGCGAGCTCGACGTCGCCGTAGGCGGTGATGACGAGCACCGGAAAGGCCTCGCCCGCCAGCTCCCGGATCCGGGCGAGCACCTCGAGGCCGTCGATCCCGGGCATTCTCACGTCCGTGATCACGAGGTCGTAGCGCCCCCGCGTGAAGCGTCCGAGGCCCTCCTCACCGCTGGCGGCCCCGTCGGCCCGATAGCCGGCGCGGCGCAGATTAAAGAGCCCGAGCTCGCGACCGGAGTCGTCGTCCTCGATGAGGAGGATCGCTTGGGGGAGCATCCGCGGATGATAGCGGCATCCCGCGGGCGCGCAGAGACCGCAAGGCGCTCCACCCCCCGTGCTCCGGGCTCCCGCTGCTCAGAGGAGCTCCCCGAGCGGCCCCCAGACCGACACAGCGACCCTCTCGCGGCCACCGCCTCGCCCCACGCGAAACGCAGAAGGAGCGCATGCAGATGGCGGGTTCGCGCTTTCGACTCGGTGTCGCGACGTGGTAACAGGCCAGTCCATGGGTCCACTGATCATCGGTATCGCAGGCGGCAGCGGCTCTGGAAAAACGACGATCGCCCAGAAGATCGCGGCTGCGGTCCCGAGCGAGGCTGTCTCGATCATCGAGCACGACGCCTACTACCGCGACCGACCGGACCTCACCTTCGAGGAGCGATCGCAGCTCAACTTCGATCACCCCGAGTCGCTCGAGACAGAGCTGCTGATCGAGCACCTCCGGCAGCTGCGCGAGCGGACGCCGATCATGGTCCCGGTCTACGACTTCAAGACCCACCGCCGCCAGGCTGAGCATCGCCGCGTCGAGACCACCCCGGTGATCATCGTCGAGGGGATCCTGACCCTCGTCGAGCCCCAGCTCCGGGCCCAGCTCGACGCGAAGATCTACGTCGACACCGACGCCGACATCCGGGCCTTCCGCAGGATACGGCGTGACATCGAGCAGCGCGGCCGGACCTTCGACTCGATCCGCGAGCAGTACTACCGCAGCGTCCGACCGATGCACGTCGAGTACGTCGAGCCCTCCAAGCGCTGGGCCGATCTGATCATCCCCGAGGGCGGCGAGAACCGAGTCGCGCTCGACATGATCGCGTCCAAGCTCCGCTCGGTGATCCTCGAGAATGTCCCGTAGCCGCCACCGGGGTCCCCGACCCGCTCCCCGGATCCCAGAGTGTTCCCGCTGCCGCCCGCCCGCACAGGGCCCCGCTCCCCTGGACCCCACGCGGACCCGCGGGTCCGTCGCGAGCGGCCGACGACGACGCCACGACCCGAGGTGCGCGCATCGGCGAGCCGCAGCGTAGAGCGCGCCTCTCCGGCAAGGCTCCGCGGTCTGCTGTCGTACGCCGCGAGTCTGCGCTACACCGGCATGAGGTCTTCGAGCACACCATGGACGACGCCAACAAAAGCACGCCGAAGGAGCCCTGCGACGAGCTCGCCGATGTCGACGGGGAGCGGGAGCTCGGCTCGTATCGCCAGCCCGCCGCCGAACCCAATGCGGCGCCGCAGGGGAGCGGCGCGCCGCGGCAGTCGTTCGGCGTCTTCCCGGGGGGTCCGCTCGGAAGCCTAGAGGTCAGCCTCGACCTCGGCGTCCACCTCGAGGTGTCCGTCAACCGCCGGGCCCTGCGGGTCGACGCCGGCGGCGGCCTCCACGTCACCAACAGCCGAGAGCTCCCGGAGATCGTCGTCCGCTCCCTCGACCTCGACCTCGGCACCCTCGACCTCGACCTCGACGCCGACGGCCTCGGCGGCGCCTTCGGGTTCGCGCTCGGGGTCGCCGGCAACGAGCTCGCGCTCCACCGCTTCGGCTTCACTCCGAGCCCGCAGCAGACGCTCGTCGATCACTGGCTGACCCGGCAGGCGAGCGATCCCAGCGGCCGCCGCCAGGTCTTCGCGGTGAGCGGCGCCCGGACCTCGCTCTGGCTCGACCCCGACGTCGACCTCCGTATCCGCGTCGATCGCCAGGCGGCGGAGCTCTCCCTCTCCGAGGCCCTGCGGGTGGTCGTCTTGGGCGTCGGGATCGGCATCGCCGCGGCGCGCTACATCTTCGCCGCCCGCCGGATCGAGCTCGACCGAGGCCCTGGCCTCCGCGGCCTCCTCTCCGCGCCGATCCTCGCGCTCGTCGCCTGGATCGCCAGCCGCTGGCTCCGACGCCAGCTCCCCGCCCCGGTCGGCGTCGAGGGCTACGATCCCTGGTCCGACGAAGATCGCCTCCGACACCTGCGCAGCGCCTTCTTGGCCCTGCGCCCGGCGGAGACAGAGGCCGCCGCGACCCCCGAGCCGGCGCTCGATCCCTCGCTCCCGTCGCTCGAGACCCTCACCGCCGACCTCACCGCCGACGCGCCGGGCCCTGAGGTCTGGCTCATCGCTCGGGTGCCGATCGGGCCCACGGTCGAGACCGAAGCCCCGCTCGAAGCCCCGAACCTGGCCTCGATCGAAGCCCCGACCCTGGCCCCCAACGCGGCCCCCAGTGCCCCCAACCTGGCCCCCAACCTGGCCCCCAACGCGGTCCCCCCCGAACCCGAAGCTCCGGTCAGCCCCTCCCGGCAGCCTATGATCGGCATCGGCGCCAGCCACGGCGGCTCGATCCACGCCGAGATCAGCGTGGCCCAGATACGCCTGCGCGCCGACGGTGGCCTCTTCGTCTACGCCGACGGACAGCCGACCCTCCAGCGTCTTCGTATCCTCGACGCCAGCTTCGATCTCGCCAGCGAGACCCTCGAGGTGACGACCGATCCGGCGCTCGGATCCCTGCCGCAGGCGACCCTGGCCCAGCTCGCCCGCGACCACTGGCGACGCAGCCTGGACAAGCTCCCGCAGCTCCTCCAGGAGCTGCTCCGCGCCGGCCGCGAGCGCCCCCTAGAGCCGCTGAGCTGGCGTCGCGATCTCGGCGAGGGACGCTCGATGACCCTCCTCGCCCCCGCCGACGTCGTCATCCGCGTCGACCACAGCGAGGCCGCGACAGAGCTGAATTTGAGCCCCGGCGTCGAGCTCCGCTGGGAGGGTCTCCCGCTGCCGGACGTGACCCTCCAACGCCTCCGCTACGGGTACGAGGACGGCGACGTCGAGGTCTCCTCCGAGCCCGCGCTCGGCCCTCTAGAGCACGCGGCGCTCCGTCACTTCCTCCACCATCGCCTCGCCCCTCGCCTGAGCCCCGCGCTGCGCTCTGCGCTCCGCTTCCCCGCCGGGGACGCCCCGACGACCGAAGTGGCGGTCGGCGAGCGGACGCACGCGGCGTACTCCGTCAACGTCGCAGAGGTCGGCTCTGTCCAGCTGCTCCTCGATCCAGCGGACACGATCACAGCCGACCTCGACCGCGCGGGGCTCGTCGTCCAAAGCGAGCGCGGCCTCCTCCTCAGCGTCGGCGGGATCGACCTCCACGTCGATCTCCAGGCGCTCTCGCTCAGCTTTGACGGCGCTGTCCGGGTGACGGCCGAGCCCGCGCCCGGCCCGGTCCTGATCGCGATCCTCGAGGACCTCTACCGCGACAAGCTGGCGCCGCACCTCGGCCCCTGGAGCCCCCCGAACAACCCCGACGAGCCCTGGACCCTCGTCCGCCGCTCGATCGGCGATCTCGACCTCGACCTCGTGCTCTCCGCTGGGGACGCGATCGGCCTGCGCCGCGATGCAGACGGCCTCAGCCTCGGCACCCGCGAGGGGCTGCTCCTCCGCGACCCGCAACTCGGCCCGGGATCCCCTGTCACGATCCGGTCGATCACCTGGGCCGCGGCGACCGACTCGCTCGGCGTCTCGACCTCCCCCGAGGCCGGAGACCTGCTCCACGAGGTCGCGGAGCATCTGGTCCGCCAGCTCGGACGGCCTGTGCTCGACCGGCTCCGCGACGCCCTCGCGCTGCCCGAGGGCCCCGCCCTCCCGCCGCCGCCCCCAGCTCCCCAGGGCTCAGTGCTCCTGCGCCGCCCGTTGCCGAGGATCGGCGACTTCGAGCTCGCCCTCAAGCGCGGCTACTTCGTCATGCTCACCGCGGACGCCGAGCGTCACCTCTCGGTGACGATCGAGGGCGGCCTGCGGGGACGCGTCCGCAAGCTCGGCCTCCAGGTCATCCTCGAGGAGCTCGAGTACTCCGCCGACTCCAACCAACTCCTCGTCACCAGCACCCCGGCCCTCGGCGACCTCGAGAGCGCCCTGCTCACGACCTTCGCCCGCCGCCTGATCGGCCTCGTCCGCGGCCACCTCTGGCCCGACGACGCGGCTCCGGGCGTCCTCGCGATCCTCGCCCGCGACTCCACCCAAGGGCCGGCGACCCTCTCCCTGCCGCCCGGCGCGAGCCTCCGCGTCGCCCTCGACCGGCAGATGCTCGAGGTCGAGTGCGAGGCCGGCCTCCTCATCGATCTCGCCGGCGCCTCCTGGCTGCCGATGATCCGCCTGGAGAAGCTCAGCTACACCCTCGCAGACGGGGCGCTCGACCTCCGCTTCGGCGGCATCGAAGAGCGTCACTACCACGAGGCGGAGAGCGTCAGCACGGTCACCGAGTCGATCCTGAGCGACCTCCTGCGGGTCCTGGTGACCCCGCGCTTCCCCGCCGCGCTCGAACCGCTGGGCCTTCGTCGGGTCCAGCCGCCGCCGCTCCTCACCCCCCAGGCCGGCGCGATCGAGCTCTTCAGCGTCCCGCTGGTCCCCGGCTACGGCGAAGCGCGGCTGACCATGGATCCGGACGAGACGATCGTCGTCACCGCCAGCGAGGCCGAGGTCGAGCTTCGCTGCGATCGCGGCCTCAAGGTCGCCCTGCCGGCGCTCCGCATCCGCGTCACGGTGATGACCGCCCGCTACCACATCCCGACCGGCGAGGTTCAGGTCGGCGGGCTCGGCCAGCTCGAGAACGCGATCATCGAGTCGGTCATCCGCAAGAACCTGAAACGTCCGGCCCCCGGGGGCGCCCCAGTCGCGGATCTGATCGAGCGCCTGCCGGTCGACGACAAGGGCCGACGGCAGCTCTTCGCCAACAACGCGGTCAGCATCCGCATGCGCAGCGGCGCACGCTTCACCCTGGCGTTCAGCGCCGCAGGCATCGACTTCACCGCGACCCCGCCCCTCGAGGTCGACGGCCCCGCCGTCCTCAACTACGAGCTGCGCGGCTTCACCTACTCCTTCGCCCGCGCCCGCTTCTCGCTCATCCTCGACGATGACGGCGTCCTCGCCAGCCTCTTCACCGGGGTCGTCGCCGACACGGTCGAGTCCCAGGTCAACAAGCTCCTGCGCCCGCTGCTCCCGCCGTCGATGCGCGAGCCCGGCTACAGCATCGCCGACGATCCCACCTCGGCTGAGAACCTGGCGGCGGTGATCGCCAACTTCAGCCTGCTCAAGAAGGGCGGCGAGCCTGGGCGCTGAGTGGCCGCAGCGCCGGACCCGTGACAGGCTGCCGGCATGGACGAACACCTCGAAGGCACCGATCGCGACATCGCCCCCCGGACCCCCGAGGGGTGCGGCAAGTGCATCGAGAACGGGACCCGTTGGATCGACCTCCACAAGTGCATCACCTGCGGCGAGGTCGTCTGCTGCTCCTCCGGCGAGGCCCACTCCCGCGAGCACTTTGAGGAGACCGGGCACGCGGTCGTCGTCCACTACCCGGACGCCCGTTGGACCTGGTGCTGGGCCCACAACAGCTACGTCAAGGACGTCTAGCCGCTCGCGCGCGGATCTCCTCCGGGCCTACCCAGGCGGCGGGCGAGCGGCCTCGCCCGCCGAGGCCCGATCGCACCGACACCGCCGACGGCTTCCGTTATGCTGGATCCGTTGACCTCGGCCACGATCAGCGATGAAGAGCTCCTGACCGCCTGGTGCAGCGGGGACCCGAGCGCAGGCGAGGCGCTCTTTGAGCGCCACTACGAGTCGATCGCCCGCTTCTTCCGCAACAAGGTCGGCCACGACACCGCGCCCGACCTGATCCAGCGGACCTTCCTCGCGCTCATCGAGAGTCGGTCCCGCTTCCGCGGCGAGTCGAGCTTTCGCACCTTCATCTTCGCCGTCGCCCACAACGTCCTCGGCCGCCACTATCGGAGCAAGCGCCGCGGCGGCGAGCACCTCGACTTCGCGAAGGTCTCGGTCAGCGACCTCGGCCCCTCGCCGACGGCGATCCTCGCCCGCCGTGACGAGGAGCGAGCGCTCCTCGCAGCCCTGCGACGGATCCCGCTGGAGCACCAGGAGATCCTCGAGCTCTACTTCTGGGAGCGGATGAAGGCGCGCGAGATCGCGGAGATCCTGAGCTTGCCGGAGGGGACGATCCGGACCCGGATCCGACGGGCGAAGCAGCTCCTCGAAGACGCGATGAAGGCGATCGGCACCTCGCTGGAGATCATCGAGAGCACCATCTCCGGCCTCGACCGCTGGGCCGCCGAGGTCCGCGGTCACCTCCTCGACGCAGAGACGCCCTCCTCCTAGAATTCACCGTCTCTGCGCTCCTGGTCCAAGGTCCCTGCGCTCTGCTAGGTTGGTCCCATGAAACCCGCCGAGATCGCGGCCTTCCGCGACCGCCTCCTCGCGCTCCGCGCTGAGCTGATCGCCGCGGGGGACGTGCCCTTTGAGTCGCTGCGCGACGACGCGGTCTCCAAGGTCGACGAGGACGCTGCGCCGCTGACCGAGATGAACCAGGTGATCGCCTCGCGGCGAAACCGCGAGCGGGTCGCCTCGCTCAACCGGATCTCCGACGCGCTCCACCGGATCTCCGACGACCCCGAGTCCTTCGGCCTCTGCGAGGGCTGCGACGAGCCGATCCCCGAGGGGCGCCTCCTCCTCCTGCCGCACGTCCGCCTCTGCGCCGGCTGCCAAGCTGAGGAGGAGAACGAGGTCACCGCAGGGCGCAGCCGCAGGCACCTGACGGACTACGTCTGAGCGCGCGTCTGGCTGCACGTTGGGCCGCACCTTGGGCCGCACCTTGGGCCGCACCTTGGGCCGCACCTTGCGGCCGCATGCTTGGCCGCACGCTTGGCCGCACGTTTGGCCGCACGCTTGGCCGCACGCTTGGCCGCACGCTTGGCCGCACGTGGTCGCCCTAGTCGTTCGCACGCTTGACCGCGCGTGGTCGCCCTCGTCGTTCACACCGTTGACCGCGTTTGGTCGCTCTAGTGGTCGCACGTTCGGGCCCGAGGACGAGCGCGCCTGGGCACTTCGCCCCGCTCAGCCGTCGTCCGGCTCTGGGAGGCCGAGGTAGACCACCAAGGCGGCGAGGATCATCGCCCCTGCGGCGAGCGTCGCGTTGGCGACATAGCCGTAGCCGGCGTAGAGCAGGCCCGCCACAGCGCCGCCCGCCCCAGACCCGAGCTGACCGCAGGCGACGGTGATGCTGAGCAGCGAGCCCCGCCGCGAAGACGGGGTCAGGCCGGTCAGCAGCGCCTGCATCGGCGCCAGCCGCATCGCCAAGAGGACCATGATCAGGAAGAACGCCGGATAGGCGATCCAGACCTCGGTGATGAGCCACGGCAGCACCGGCAGGAGCCCGGCCATGCCGAGGCAGGAGGCGATGATCATCGGCCGGCGACCGACCCTGTCCGAGAGCTTTCCCATCCGCGGGCCGGCGAGCACCGAGGCGACACCGCCGACGAGGAACATCGCCGCGACGTCGCCCGGGGTCGCGCTCAGCTCCGCCTCGAGCCAGGTCGGCATGTAGAGGAGAAAGCCCGCCATCGCCATGAACATCAGGCCGAAGGCGAGGGAGGCCGCCGCGATCGCCGGGGTCCGGAGCATCTCGACGTAGGTCCCCAGGGCGACGAGGAGACCGCCGGGGCTGACCTCGCGGGTGACCGCCGGCTGCGGGACACCGCCGATGATCAGCAGGAAGGAGGCGACCATCGGCAGCGCGAAGAGGAGGAAGGGCGCGCGAAAACCGTAGGCCGCGGCGAGGAGCGTGCCCGCCGGGATCGCCAGGATCTGACCGAAGGCGAAGCCGCTCATCACCCAGCCCGAAGCCCAGCCGCGGCGGCGATAGGGGAAGTAGTCGCCGATGTACGAGACCGCCGCGCCGGTCAGGAGACCGCCGGCTGCGCCCGCCAGGGCCCGCACGGCGACCATCGACAGGTAGTCGTCGGGGAGCGCGTGGAGGAGGAGGGCGATGAGCATCGCCGCGGTGCCCAGGAGGAGCACCGGACGCCGGCCGATCCGATCCGAGATCGGACCGATGATCAGGGCGAAGATCGCCTGAGCGACGGTGTAGGCGGTGATCAGGGTCCCGAGCAGCGACTCGTCGATCGTCAGCTCCTCGCCTATCCGCGGCAGGATCGGCGCGATGATGAGCACCTGAGCGCTCGAGGCGAAGACCAGGAGCCAGAGGGCGATGAGCACCCGCAGCTCCTCGCTCCGACCGCCGGTCCGCCCCCCCTCAGGGGGAGCGTCCGTCACCCCGCGGCCCTCACCCCATCGTCGTCCGCTCGCCGCCTGACCGCGCGTGAGAGGATCGCGGCGTAGGCCGAGAGCTGCACCCCCCGCGGGAACGCCTCGCCTGCTCCTCGGACCAGCGCGACGCTGAGGGCGCGGTGATCCGCCGGCGACCGCTCAGCCTCGATCGCGAGCGCTCGGATCGCCTCGACCATCCCGGCGACATCACCGACCTCAGAGAGCAGCCGGGCGAGCGGGGGGAAGCGCCGCCCCAGCCCCGGCTCGTCGCCCGCCT
Source organism: Polyangia bacterium (assembly GCA_030424595.1). GTDB lineage: Bacteria > Myxococcota_A > Polyangia > Nannocystales > Nannocystaceae > JADJRG01. Next base: position 204,837 of record JAUHWG010000014.1, on the reverse strand, counting down.
CGATCGCAGCGTCGACCGCGGCGACGACCTCCTCGAGACCTCCGCAGCGGCTGCCGACGACCGGCGTCCCGCAGGCCATCGCCTCGAGGGCGGCGAGGCCGAAGCTCTCGCTCTCCGAGGGCATCAGGGCGACGTCGCTCGCGCTGAGATAGCGGGCGAGCTCATCGGGGGCGAGGCGGCCGACGCAGTCCACCGCATCGCCGACGCCGAGCGCCGCAGCCTCGGCGCCGAGCTCGCCCAGCCCGGGCCCTTCGCCGACGATGAGCAAGCGGGCCTTGAGCCCCTGCGCCCGCAGGCCCGCGAGGATCCGGACGGCATCGCCGGGTCGCTTGACCGGCCGCAGGTTCGAGACGTGCACGAGCAGGAGCTCGTCGCCGCCGACCAAGCGCCTGCGCAGATCGGGATCCGGCCGCGGCGCGAAGATCGTCGAGTCGACGCTGTTGCTGACCACCGTCGGCGAAGCGTCGAGCTCGAGGATCGTTCGCGCCTGCTCGGAGAGCCAGGTCGACACGGCTGTGACAGCGGCGCAGCGGCGGAGATCCGCGGCGAGCATCTCCCGCGGTCCTGCGCCACGACGCCATGGCGTGACGTCCGTCCCGTGGAGGGTGGCGACGACAGGAACACCGAGCCCCTGCACCGCCTGCAGCGAGCATCCCAGCAGATCCGCGGCGTAGTGGACGTGGAGGCAGTCGAGCCGCTCCGCGGCGCTCACCTCCCGCAGGCGGGCGCTCGCCCGATCGAGCGCAGACCGCAGCGTCGGGCCCGGCGTCGAGCGCAGCGGCAACCTGTGCAGGGTGATCGACCCGTAGTGCGAGCCCGGCAGCCAAGCGGCGAGCGCCTCCGGCTCGGAGCCGTGGAAGAGGTGGACATCATGGCCCGACTCGGCCAGCCCGGCCGCGAGCTCGACGGCGACCTTGGTGCTGCCGCCGAGCCCGCCGAGACAGACGACGCCGATCCGCAGGCCGCCGATCGGGGCCCGCGAGCTCGGGCCTGGGGAGACCGCGACAGGAGCGCCGCCCGCACTCTCGCCCTCCTGCGTCGTCCGGGATCGCATCCGCACCGCAGGTTCTCCGACCGGGCGGACCGGAGCGTTGTTTCGTGGGATCGCCACGAGCGTATGCGAGTTGGCCGGCATCGACACCGGCAGCAGCCTATCCGCAGCGCCCCCTCCGAGCCACGCCGCGAGTTGGGCGAGGGAGAGCGCCCGCTCCTGAGGCCGTCCCTGCGGTCGTAGCCTCCCTAGCGCCGCGAACGCTGCCGATGCGCGGCGGCGCGCACGCTTCTGAAGTTGAGTGCGCAACCAGCGAAGGCGCCTCCGGCCCTGCGCGAGCCCCCGCCCGGAGGGGATCTGGCCCGCCGCTTCGGCGACCGTCAGCGCGGCCCGCTGACGCTCCAAGGCCCGCCGCACGTCCGCGACGACGCCCTCGACCAGCAACCGTAGCGAGCCCCGCACCGCACGACCGGGAGGCACCGCCCTCCCCGGGCCGACGCTCGCCCCGAGGCGACCGAGGAGCCCCTCGACCTGAGCCTGGAGCACGTCCACCTGCGCCCTCAGCCCCCGGGGACCGCTGAAGGCCCCGCTGCGGAGTCGCCCCGCCAGGGCCGCGCACGCGTCCTCCTGAAGGTGGTCCAGCGCCTCGATGAGCGAGCGCTCCACAGAGGTCATCGCCGCCGCGGCCAGCCCCGCCCGAACCTCGCCCCACGGAGCCGCCAGGAGCCCCGCTAGAGCGGCGAGCTCGTCCTCAGGACCCGTGGTCGTCCCATCGCCGGACCCATCGCCAGCGCGCGGGCCCCCCTTTGAAGCGGCGTCTCCCCGCCTGCTCCGGCTCGTCGACCCGAGATCGCGGAGGATCTCGCGATCCTCGGTGTCGACCAGGGTGAAAGAGGGCCGGCACAGGGGTAGCGGGCGAGGGATCCCGAGCTCGGCGTAGAGCGCACCGAGCTGGGCGTGGTACTGAAGCTCGCTCGGGCCCCCGACATAGGCCACGGTCGGCAGGCAGGCGTCCTGGAGGAGCGGCCTCAGGAGCACATCGGCGGTGAATCGGGCGGGGCTCTCCTCGGCCAGCGCCGTGACCTCGGCCCAGGAGAGGCTCCATGACCCGTCGATCGGCCGGACACCGTCGGCGCCGCCGATGAGGGCGACCCGGCGCCCCTCGTCGTCGGAAAAAAAGACCCCGAGACGACCCCCCCGACGCTCCGGGACCAGGGCGTCGAAGCCCCGACGGGCCAGCTCCGCCCGGCTCTTGGCAAGCCCCCGCGCCGACCACCCGCCGCGCCCCCGGATCTCCCGGGCGAGCAGCGCCCGCGCCGGCGCGAGGCCGGCGAATTCCGGGTCGCTGGGGTCGAGGAGAACGAGGCCGAGGTGATCCGCAAGCCCCCCCAAGAGGCGAGCAAAGGCGCCGCCGAAGGTCGCGGGGGCGGCGTAGAGCTCCGCCAGCAGGTCATCGACGCGCTCGAGGCCGCCCGCGAGGGCCCGCACCCCGCGCAGACCGTCGATGAAGCCCCGGCGGAGCCTGTCGACGCCGGCTCCGAGGACCATTCCGCCGACGGGCGGGCCGCGCCGACAGCCTCGGAGGCGGAGCCGACGGCGATCATGCCCGCCGGCGACCACCTCGACCTGGGCGACCTCGTCGAGATCGTGGTCGAAGGTGGCCATCCAGAAGACCGGCACCGCCGGGACGCCGCTCTCGCTGAGGGCGCGCGCCGTGGCGACCGCCCCCAGGGCCTTGTAGAGGGTCAACGCCGGTCCGCCGAAGAGCCCGACCTGCTGCCCCGTGAGCACCGCGACCGTCTCCCTCTCCGCGAGGCGCTCCGCCGCGGCCACGCTCTCCGCCCCCGCCCCTCGGCCCTCCGCCTGGCGGACGAGCAGCTCGGCGAGCTCGGCCCGCGGCAGGTCGCGCCCCTGGACCTCCGCTGCCCGCGCCCGGAGCCCTGGCAGCCACGGCGGCGCGTTGTCGACCCGAGGCGACGCAGGCAGATCAAAGAGGGCGGCGGCGTCCCGATCCCAGGAGCGGAGCGCCCGCAGCAGCGGCGCCTTTGGGTCCAGCGCAGGCGCCTTCGCGGTGATGGGTGGGTGCTGCACGATCGACGCCGAGCTGGCCAGAGGGACTAGGCACAACGCCCGTCGGTCCTGGGAAGTAACTGGATCGGATCGGCCGCAGGAGAAAAGCGGACCCGCCGCAGGAGCACCTCGCAGATCTCCCGGTCCGTGGCCTGAGCGGCCTCTAGCGCCTCTACGAGCCGCTGTGTCGAGTAGCCCTGGGAGGGGTAGGCTGCTAGGGCGGCGAGCTTGCGGCCGATCTCGACTGGGATCTGCGCGAGTCCCAGGGTGTCCGTCTCGGTCGCCCTGTCCCCTGCCGCGCGCACGTCCGCGGCGACATGGCTCGGCTGCACCGTCCATAGCCCGGCGAGAGAGCCCTCCCCCCCCTCGTCGGAGGCGCTGAGACCCGCGGCGACCAGCGCTGCCGCTCCACAGGCGAGGTGATGGGCGTGCAGCGAGTAGTTCGGGTCACGGATCGGATCCATCGTCACGATCACCCGCGGCCGGACCTCTCTGAACAGGTCCACGAGGCGGTCGATGATCACGGCCAGGTCCCAACGGGCGAGCGCCTCGGAGGCCGACATCGGCCGCGACCGTCGGCCGTCGACGTACTTGCCGGTGTCGGCAAAGCCCAAGCCGGTGCGGCCGCAGGAGCCGGCCCCCAACGCCTCTAACGCAGCGCTCTGCTCCAGGGCTCGCGCCTCGGCGAGCCCGAGCGGCGGAGCAGGCTCGGCCGTCCCACGACTCGGCGCGACGGCGACGACCCCATCTCCCGCCCTCGCGCTGAGGGGAGCAGCCGGACCGACGCCCCGGAGATCCAGCCCCCCCTCCCCGCCTGTGAGGGTCGCGACATGAAGGCGGAGGCCAGCCCCGATCGCCGCCGCCACCACCCCGCCAAAGTAGACGGTCTCGTCGTCGGGATGCGGGACCAGGAGGAGGAGATCCACACCGGCGCGATCGGAGGCGCTCGGGCTGCGGACGTCGGCAGCGCCGTCCGCCGCCGCACGCTCGCAGGTCGCCATGAGCCCCGCCACGTCCTCGAGCAGCGCCGCGCCCAGCTCTGGATCCTCCAGCCGTGAGGCGACCGCACGGGCGAGGCGCTCCTGGATCCGCGCCCAGCCCAGGGCCGCCTCGGCTCCGCGGGACGAAGCCCCGCGAGCTTCGCCGTGGTCGGAGGGATCGAGCGATCTCCTCGGCGGGTGAGCGCACGCGATCGCTGCGGCCACCCGCCGACGGTCCACACAGGCGCAGCGGTCCAGCGTCGACCACGGCGGGGTGGTCGACCCTCCGGCGCGTCGCCCAGCTCCACCCCGCCGGAGCATGAGCACCTGCGCCCCGTCGACCGCGACCGACGAAGCCTGAGCCCCGATCTCCAAGAGGGCAGCACGGGCCGACGGTTCATCGCCGATGACGAGCACTCCGCCCTCAGCGAGAGACGCGACGACCTCGCCCAACCAAGGGATCCCGGAGGGACCGACGAGCGCGAGATCGAGGCTGGCGTCGAGCACCCCGGCGGACTCCAAGCTGGCCCCGGGGACAAGTCGGCAGACGTCGTGGTAGGGCCGCGCAGGCGTCCGCCGCAGCCGCGTCGTCTCCTCGGAGGAGACCTCGACTCGACGCGCAAGGCACCCCGCCCGCAGGTAGGGATCCAGGAGCGCTGGCGTGCTCCGATCGACCAGCGCCGCCACTCGCAGCGGGCTCGCGGGGCGGAGCTCAGCGACCGCCGCAGCGAGGAGCGCCGCAGCCAAAGGCTCGATCACTGGCCCTTCCCCCCGCGAGCGCCCGGCGAGATCATCACGACAGTTCGAACAAAAGTGAATTGCATCTCCGTAGCCCCGACGTTGCCCACCTGTAATATCAGCAATTGGAACAACTAATAGCACTACTTATCGTCCGCGAGGCGGCGTGAATGGACGCCGACCGTCGTTCTGAGCGACCCCCATCAGCGCCCTCACGAGCTGGCTGCCAGCCCTTCCGCATCCCTCTTGGGCATCGCCGGAGCACCCGCGAGTGTGTTTGTATCGCGGTGGTTCTGCTCACTCCACAAACGAGGAAGAGTCCACGAGATGCCCTATCAAAATCACAAGTTCTGCTGGTTTGGGATCATTAGCACCGACACCGAGAAAGCCAAGGCGTTCTACTCGGAGGCGCTGGGTTGGAAGGTCATGACAGCGCCGATGGGCGACAGCGAGGCGACCATGTTCGTCGCCGGCGGCGTTCCGATAGCCCACCTCTCCGAGCCGCCGATGCCCGGCGTCCCGAGCCACTGGGACAACTACTTTCGGGTGGAGGATGTCGACGCCTGCTCGGCGGCGGCGAAGGCCAACGGCGGTCAGATCCTGGTCCCTCCGACCGACATCCCGCCCGGTCGTTTTAGCGTCGTCACGAGCCCCAGCGGCGCGGCGATCAGCCTCTTCCACGAGGCCGATCCGAGCGCCGAGAACGCCCCCCCCGGCGAGGGCGGGATCCACTGGACCGAGCTCCACAGCACGGACGTCGCCGCCGACCTCGAGTGGCTGCGCTCGACGCTCGGCCTGGGGAGCGCGGAGATGCCGATGCCGGACGGCGACTACTACATCCTCTCGGGCGACAGCGGACAGCTCGGCGGGGCGATGACCCAGCGCGCCCCGGGGGCCCCCGCCTATTGGCTCTCATGGGTCGACGTCGGCGATGTCGACGCGACGATCGAGCGGGTCAAGCGCTACGGCGGCAAGGCCCTCACCCCGACCTTCGACGTCGAGAACGTCGGCCGTATGGCGGTCGTCAGCGACCCGACCGGCGGCGCCTTTGGGGTGATCACGCCACCATCGCGCGGCTGAGCCGAGGACCACGAACGCCGAGGGCGAGGCTGAGGCCGAGGCACCGCTCGTCTCGCCCTCGCCCGTCGGCTCGGCGCGCGATGCTGGCCAAGCCCATCGCGAGGCCCTCTCCGGAGGGTAACGCTGGCCGATCGCAGGATCGCTGTCGAGCACAGCCGAATGTGCGATCGCGGGGCGAGGCGCCCTTGGCTGGTACGCGCCGGGCCCGCCGTGTATCGTCGAAGCCTCGATGACGCAGCCCTACAGGTCCAAACTCGTCGGCTTTGTAGGCGCGCTCCTCTTCGTCGTCCATCTCCCCGCGGGCGCTGCCGAGGCCGCCCCCGCGGACGCCAAGGTCGCGACGGATCCCCCCGAGCTTAGCTCGGTCGGGCAGACCGCTGGCACCCGCTCTGACTACGACGGGCCGCTCGACGCAGGAGCGCCCCCTCCCGTCGACGACGCGTCGCTGAGCGGCGAGCCGGAGCAGCCGTCGGAGGCAGCCGAACCCGAGCCCGAGCCCGCAGCGACGTCAGACGCCGACGCCGACGCCGACGCCGACGCCGAGACCGAGACCAGCGCGGCCAAACCCCTGAAGCGGCCCCGTCACCGCCTCATCTACAACCACCTGCTCGGTCTCCGCTACAACCCCCTCGGCCTGAGCTCAGAGCTCAACATCGGCTACCGCTACCAGCTGATCAACAAGGACACCGTCCTCTTCCGCGACAGCTTCATCGCCGCCCAGGCCCATACGATCGTCACGCCTGCCTATGTCGGCGCCGGTCCTCGCCTCGACATCCAGCCCGCCGCGGTGCTCAACCTCTCCGCAACCTACGACTACATCGGCTTCTTCGGCGCCTTCGGCTCGCTCCAGTCGTTCCCGAGCGCCAATGACGAGTGGCACGAGGACGTGATCTCCGACCTCGCCGACATGGACCTGAACTACGGTGCAGGCGGACACCAGATCACCCTCTCCGCGCTCCTCCAGGGCAAGGTCAAGAACGTCGCCGTCCGCGACAACCCCAAGTTCTACTGGTACGACTTCGACCTCCGCGAAGGGGACCGAACCTTCTACAACCAGACGATCGACATGATGGTCGGCGACCGGGGGTGGGCGATGACCAACGATCTCGACCTCCTCTACCTCTTCGACTTCGGCCTGACCGTCGGCGCCCGCTACACCGTCACCAAGGCCTTCTACCGCGACGAGCACTTCGCCCCGGACGAAGACACGACCGACATCAACGGGCCGACCCACCGGGTCGGCCCGGCGCTGATCTACAGCTTCTACAACCGGCCCGATCAGCGCTTCAACCAGCCCTCGCTGGTGCTCCTCGCCCAGTGGTGGGCGAAGCATCGCCACCGGACCGGGCAAGAGGTGAGCACAGCGATCCCCTACTTCGTCCTCGCCTTCACCTTCAAGGGCGACCTCCTCCCGCACCCGTCGACCTGGAACCCGAAGAGCGAGCGGCGCAAGAAGAAGCGCCGCGCCCGCTAGCAGCGCTGGAGCCCGACGAGGCCTGAGACCGAGGAGCTGCGCGGGCGATCGCCCCCCGAGAGCGGGGAGCTCGAGCGCCGCCGAGGTGTCGTGATCACGGCCTCCAAGAACGGCGTCGAGACGCGCCAACCCGGGGCCGAACCTCAGCCCGCCTCCGCCTCCGCCCCTGCGGCGGGCCCCTCGGACTCGGCCGCTCCCTCGCCGCCATCGAGCACCGCGGCGGCGCAACGAAAGCCGATCCCGTGGCTGTGGGCCTCGGCGGCCATCGGGTAGCGCAGCGCCGGGTTGGCGTGCTCTGGTTGGAACGAGTTGAAGGCGCCGCCGCGGATCACTCGCCGGCTCGGATCCGCCTCGCTCTCGTCGTCGTAGGGGCGGTAGGCGTCGGCGGTCCACTCAAAGACGTTGCCGATGATGTCGACGAGACCCGCCTCGGTCGCCCCCTTCGGGAAGGCGCCGACCGGAGAGGTGCCGAAGTAGCCGTCGTCGCCCTCGTAGAGCCTAGGCGTCACGTCGAGGCCCGCCTCCTCCTGCCACGCGGAGCACTCGATCCCACAGCCGTTGACCCGCTCGGCCGTCGGCGGTTCGTCGCCCCAGGGAAAGATGCGTCCATCACGACCGCGGGCGGCGTACTCCCACTCGGCCTCCGAGGGCAGGCGCTTCCCCGCGAGGCGGCAATGCTCGTCCGCCTGCGACCATGTCACGCAGTTGACCGGATGCTCGTCACGCTCCGGCTCGACGCCGTTGCAGAGCGGGCTGAGGGCCTCGCGCTGGCGCTGCCACTCTCTCTTGTCGGCGCTCCCCTGCGGCCAAAAGGAGTCGGTGAAGGCCCGCTTGCTCTCCCCGACCTCGGAGAAGGCGCGGAACGCCGCGACCGTGACCTCGGTCCGATCGAGGCAGAAGTCGGCGACCTCGACCTTGTGCGCCGGTCGAGCGAGCGCGAGCACCGGGACGTCGACATCGTCCGTGCCCATGAAGAACGACGACCCCTCGATCTTCACCATGCCCTCGGGACAGGGGGCGGGCGGCTCGACCGCGACCTCGCCCATGCCCTCCCCCGAGCCCTCCCCCGAGCCCTCGTCCTCAAGCACATCGCTCGCCTTGACCGCACCGTCGCGGTCATCACCGGCGAAGTTGAGGTAGGCCAGCCCCGCCCCGCAGACCATGGCTCCAGCCCCGAAGAACATCGCCACGCGCCGCTTCGGAGGCTCCTCGGTCACCGGCCGCGACGAGCTCGCGCTGGGCGGCCCCGTCCGGCTGATCCCCAGCTCGTGCGCCTGCGAGTCGAGGGCGCGGAGGCTGCCGAGGCTGTCCTCCGGCCGCGGCTGACTGACGCTCGCGTTGGCCCAGTCCAGGGTCGAGGAGATCCCTGAGACGTCGGCGACCACCTCGAGGGAGAGCGGCGGATAGCCGTCGATCTCGAGGGCGTCCACAAGCGCCAGCCAGAACTCGCCCATGTTGCTGAAGCGATCCTCGGGCCTGATCGCCAGCGCCCGGGCGAAGACAGCCTCGACGGCGTCGTCCACCTCCGCGCCGAAGGCCCGCGGCGTCGGCCGAGTCTCAGGATCGAGGCACATGGTGCTGAGCTCGCTGTAGCTCTGCCCGCTGAGAACCCGGCGCCCGATCATCACCTCGACGATCACCAAGGCCATCGCGAAGACGTCGCTCCAGGGCCCCGAGCCGCCGAGGCCGCGGTTGAACTGCTCCGGCGCGCCGTAGTAGGGGGTGAACATCGACTGCTGCGAGCCGGTCATCTCCAGCGACTCGTTCGAGTGGGCCTGCATCACCTTGGCGATGCCGAAGTCGAGCAGCTTGATCACCACGCCGGGCGCGAGGCTCCGCCCGACGACGACGATGTTGGGCGGCTTGATGTCGCGATGGGCGACGTTGTGGGCGTGGGCGACGGCCAGCGCCCGCGCGACGCCGTCGAAGATCTGAAAGACCTCCTCAGCGCTGCGGGTCGCCCCGCCGGCGAACCGCTCACGTTTGAGGATCCGTCCCAGCGGTTCGCCGTCGAGCCACTCCAGGACCATGTAGGGCATCCACAGACCGGTCTCGGTGACCAAGGTGCCGATATCCCGCGCCTGGACGATCCCCGTAGTCCTGCTCGAGAGGGCGCTCAGCAGCCGTCCCTCGCGGACGAAGAAGCCGAGCACCTCGTCGCGCGTCTCCTCGCCGACGTTGGTCAGCTTGGTCAGGACCTTGATCGCGACGAGCTGGTCCCAGATGAGGTGGCGCGCGCGGTAGACTACGCCGAAGCCCCCGCGACCGATCAAGGCTTCGAGGCGGTACTTGCCGTCGAGCACCAGCCCGAGCAGCGCCTCCGCCTCCTCCTTCGTCTCCATCGGCATCGCGGGCTCTTCTGCGCGCTGACACTGGCGCCGCGGAACAACGCTAGCACGAGACAATCGCGGGCGAAACGACGATCCAGGCCGCTGACTGCAGACCTAATCGCCATCCTGCGGGGTCGAGACCGGGGGGCGGAGACCTCTGCCGCGAGCGCGACGCTCCTCCGTCCCCCTGTCAGCGTATCGAGGCCTACTGCGGCAGCACTTCGACGTCGTTGATCCCCTTGACGCTCGCCCCCGCCGGGTAGGCGTAGGAGACGTAGACGGTGTTGAACTGCTGGCTCGCGTTTGAGCCCCAGCCCCAGACCGTAACCCCGAAGGGGTTGTCGCTGGTCATCTCATGGCGCCCGTTGGAGCAACCGTTGACGTCCTGGAAGTTGCCGGTGACCAGGTCGACCCGCGTGTACTCGTTCTCGCCGATCGGCATCCACCCGCCGAGGTTGCCGGAGCAGCCGATCGACACGTCGGCGAAGGCCCCGTCGACCGGTGAGCGGACGACGACCAGGCTGGTCTCGGCCGGAGCGGGGGCCCTACGAGCCCTTCTTCTCGGCCAGCTCGGCGAGCACCTCAAAGCGACCGACGGTCCGGGCGAGGTCCTCGCGCAGGCACGCGTAGCAGTCCTTCTTCCGCTTCTTAGTCCCACACTTGTTGCGCGGCGCCTTGTCGAGCGCCTGGAGGACCGGCAACGACTCCGCCGCGTCGAGCTCGCGGAGCTTGAGGAGGATCGCCTTCTTGTCGGCGCACTTCGAGGCGAGCACGAGCTGAGCGCTCGCGCGAACGTGCGCCGGCAGCAGATCGTCGGGCTCAAACTCGCTGACCTTGGTCGCGCCGACGCTGCGCTCCTTGTCGCTCACCTCCGGATCGAGGAGGAGCTTGACCGCCGCCTCGACCTCGGGGGGGACGGACGGCGCTTCGGGCTCGTCCTTGTCGTCGTCGACGATCGGATCCTCCTTCGGGACCTCCGCGTCCGCCTTCGGCTCGTCGGCCTTGGCTACGGTCTCCGCGGGCTCCTCGTCCTCGTCCTTCGAGCGACCGCCGACCATCAGGGCGACCGCGATCAGGATCACCGGGGTCAGCGAGATCATCGCCAGGACCGCCCGAGTTCCGGCAGACGCACCGCGCCAGAGCGCCTTGAGCACGTCGCCGAGCTGGCTAAAGACCGCCTTGACCGAGCTCCCGCCGGCCGGTCCTGTGGGGAAGACGAAGTCGTCGACGACGACCGTACCGCCGCGCTCGACGTCAAAGGGCACGCCGCCGACGCTCGGATAGCCGCCGAGCCCGCTCACCCCCGAGGTCTCGGGGATCTGGGTGACCAGCGACTCCTCAAAGTCGGAGCCGTGGGCGAGCTTGCGGAGGGTCGTCGACACCGGATCGATGAGCCGCGGCCGCTCCCGCGGATCGCGGGCGAGGAGGCGGAGGATCGTCGTCGTCAGGGCCTCGGGCAGCGGGCCGTCCGGGCTCGGATCGAAGGGCGCGGGGTCGTTGTGGAGCTGGAGCGCGAGCGCGTCCTCGATGCTGTCGGCGGTCCACAGCGGTCGGCCGTTCACGCACTCCCAGAGCACCGCGCCGAGGGCGTAGGCGTCCGCGGCCTCGTCGACCTCTTCGCCGATCGCCTGCTCGGGCGCCATGTATCCCGCGGTGCCGAGGATCATCCCCTGGCGGGTGAGCGTCGAGCCGAGCTCATGGCTCGGGTCGACGAGGGCGTTACCGGTCATCCGGGCGATGCCGAAGCTCGTCAGCTTGATCCAGTAGGAGCCGTCGTCGCGGACCTCCAGGAGGAGGTTGTCCGGGTTGACGTCGCGGTGGATGATCCCGACCGCGTGGGCGGCGATCAGCGCCTCGGAGAGCTGCGAGCCGATGTCACAGGCGAGGGTCCAGTGCATGCGCCCGTGCTCCAGCAGGAACTGGCGGAGCGACGGACCGCGGACCATCTCCGTGACCAGGTAGGTCCGACCATCGCTGAGACGACCGCAGTCGATGATGCCGACGACGTTCGGGTGATCGAACTGCGCCCCGGCCGAGGCCTCGCGGGCGAAGCGAGCCGCGACCTCACCGTCGCTCGCGTACTCCTGCTGGATGATCTTGATCGCGACGAGCTTCCGAAGGCGGAGGTGCTGGGCGACAAAGACAGTGTGGGTCTCGGTCTCCGAGAACACCTCCTGAACTTTGTAGCGCTCGTCGAGAGTTCTCCCGATCCACGCCTCTTCGGTCTTGCGCTGGGGTCCCCTCACGCAGCGGCCTCCGTGGCGGCTCTCGTCTCGTCCATTGCCATCGGGAGTGTATCACCAGGGTTTCGTCGCGGTGAACGACCACGGCTGACGGCCGCTCCCTCACGGCCGCGCGAAGCTGCCCCCTCGCGCCAGCCCCGCAAATCTCGACCCTCGCCCCTTTCCCGGCCACCCCAGGCGCAGACCCCCGCTACCCTGGAGCGGCGACGATGTCCGACGAACGCTCGGTAAACCAACTCCTCGAGGCCTTCGCCCGCGACCCGGCGCAGGCCCTCGACGCCCTGCCCCCAAAGCACGATCGCCAGGGTCGGGAGGTCCACAAGACGGCCTTCGCCGCCGACTCGATCGCCAGCCGCCGCTATGTCGACGGCCGCGATGACCTCCGCCGCGCCCAGGCGATGATCGACCGCGGCGTGCTCATACGCCTGGGCGACGTGCTCCCCGGGCGCGCCCCCTACGAATTCAGCGATCGCGCCGAGAGCCTCGTCGATCGCCTCACCTACACAGATCTGGCGACGATGGAGGAGGCGAACCTGCGCAGCGCCGAGCTCCGCCAGTCCCCCTGGTCCGACGACTACTGGGCTATCTGCCGCGGAATCCTCGGGGCCCGCTACGCCGACCCCGCCTTCCCCGGCGGCGATCGCTGGGAGCAAAACCGGCGCTACACCCATGAGCGCCCGCCTGCGTCGATCATCGCCAGCGGTGACGCGCTTGCGATCGAGCGCCTCTCCCCCTCCGAGAAGTACGACCTCTTGATCGGAGATCGGAGCGGTGGTCTCACGCGGGCGATGTGGGCCGAGGGCGAGGGCTACTTCGAGCGCTACGGCAAGGTCGAGACCTGGATGGGGATCTGCCACGGCTGGGCGCCCGCCGCCTACATGCTCCGTCGCCCGCGGCGGGAGGTGACCGTGCTAGCCGCCGACGGCGTCACCCGCCTGCGCTTCTTCCCCTCCGACATCAAGGGGCTCGCCTCGCTCCTCTGGGCCCACACCGACACCGTCAGCCGCTTCATCGGCGGCCGCTGCAACGACAGGGATCCGGCCCGCGATCGCGTCGGCCGGGTGGTCTCGCAGCACTGCTTCGACACCAACCCCGGCTCCTGGCACCTCGCCGTGGTCAACCAGATTGGCCACGCGCGACGGTCGATGATCATCGACGCGACCTTCGACTACGAGGTCTGGAACCAGCCGCTCTTCTCCTACCGCTACCACCACTTCAACCCGCAGACGCTCCGCTTCAGCCCGACGCTCCACGGGGCGAAGGTCCCCTACCGCGACTTCACGCGCGACTGGTTTCGGACCTATCGCTCGCCCAACGTCGCCTCGATCGCCGGGATCGTCATGACCGTAGGCTATGTCGTCGAGACCGCGCCGAGCCACGCGCCGACCGACAGCCCCGCCCGCGACGCGATCCACGAGGTCCGCTACGTCTACGATCTCGAGCTCGACGCCGCCGGCACGATCATCGGCGGCGAGTGGTACACCAACCGCCACCCCGACTTCCTCTGGACGCCCCCGGTCGACGCCCGGGCCAAGACCTCGGCGGACGCCTTTGCCCGCGGGGCCTGGGACCCGAACCAACCGCTCCCCGAGAGCTGGCGCAACGCCGCGAGCCGAGCCGCCGCGTCCCTCACGAGCGCAGCCCCGCTCGCCCGGATCGTCGAGGGGCTGATCGAGCTGGCCGATGGCTGATCGCCTCCGCATCGCGGCGGCCAGCCTGTGGATCCTCGGCTGCCACGCAGCCCCGACCCGAGCCCCGGAGTCGGACGCAAGGACCGAGGCCGCAGACGCACAGGCCACTCCCGCCGCGCTCCCTAGCTGTCGCGAGCGCTGGGGCGACACGAGGGCGGGCGAATACGATCACGGGCGCGACGCCAGCAGGAGCCCGCGCGGCAACCTCGGCTACGCCGACTATGCGGCCCGCGCCGAGCGCGAGCGCTGCCGCAAGGTCTGGACTGTGCTTCTCTACATGGCCGCGGACAACGAGGATCTGCCGCTCCACGCCTACTGGAACCTCGACGACATCGAGACGACCCTCGGCGCCGCGTCGACCCTGGATCACGACATCATCGTCCACCTCGATCTCCAGGGTCCCAGCGGCCTGCGCCGTCTCCACCTCTTTCATGATCCGGAGGCCGTGCCCGCGACCTCGGCGGCCGACTTCGTCGACGCGACCCCGGCGCGGATCCGTTCGCCGATCGTCGAGCTGCGGGACGATGAGCGTCGACCTGCGGCGGCGGAGCTGGAGGACTTCGTCCGCTGGGGTGTCGAGCGCTATCCGGCGGAGCACACGGCCGTGATCATCTGGGGGCACGGTCAGGGATGGCGACCTGCGGGTCCGTCTGCGGGACCGTCTGCGGGTCCGTCTGCGGGTCCGTCTGCGGGTCCGTCTGCGGGACCCGTCCGCTACGAGGAGCGCGAGGGCGGCTTTGTCGGCGGGATCGCCTTTGACCACAGCCAGGGCGAGGTGCTCGACATCCCCAGCCTCGCCGCAGCGCTCGACGCCGCGGTCGACGACGACGCCGACGACACCGACGACACCGATGACGCCGACGCCGACGCCGACACCAAGAGCTCCCCGCTCGACCTCCTCCTCCTCGACGCCTGCCTCATGCAGAGCGTCGAGGTGACGGCGGCCCTCGCCGACTCGGCCGACTTCATCGGCGCCTACGAGCCGATCGCCCCCTACCCAGGGCTGCCCTACAGCGCGCTCCTGCCCCGGCTCGACGCGGACCCGCCGACCGCCTCCGCAACCTGCCCGGCGCCCCCCGCCGGTCGCCCCTGCCGGCTCGCGGCCGCGCTCCCCAGCGTCTACGCAGAGGCGATACGCGACGGCCACTACGAGCGCCGCGTCGACGCCCAACCGCCGGCCGCCTCGACCTACGCGATCTCGGTCGTCGCCAGCCGGCCGCTTCGCCAGCGGCTCCTGCCCGGCATCGAAGCGCTCGCCCGCGCCCTCACGGCCTGGGTCGACGAAGAGCCGCTGCGGGCGATCGGGCTCCAGGATCTGCTCTCGCCTCGGGGCATCCCCGCCTTCCTCGGCGGTACCCGTGATCTCGGGCTCACCCTCCGCTCCTTGGATCGCCTGGCCGCGCAAGAGCTGGGCCGTCCAGGCGGATCGACCTCCAGGACGACCGCCGCCCTCCGAGAGCAGATCGCCGCCCTTGAGGGAGCTCTCGCGGCGACCGTCCTCGCGTCCGCGGCCGGCGCTCTCTACGACAGCCCCCCCTTTGACAGCGGCCTCTCGGGGCTGGCCCTCTGGCTCCCTCGCAGCGCCGAGGAGCTGGCCGCCCGCGTCGACGACCTCAGCTCTGCGCCGACCTTCCGCTCGGAGGATGGTTCGCCCACGGCCTGGCGCCGCTGGATCGAGGGCCTCTACAGGTCCCCGTAGGCACCTCGCCCGAGCGACCGCGCGAGGCCCGTTGCGCGACCTCAGCCCGTTGCGCGACCGCGGCACTCTTCGCGACCGCGGCACTCGTCGCGACCTCGGCTCATCGTCGGACTCAGCCCTCGCTCGCGCCGTGCGTGGCGATCGAGATCACCAAGCTCGTCGAGCCGACGTCGGCCTTCATGATCAGGCTCGACCCGTGGGCGAAGGCGAAGATCGCCGCGGCCCCGTCGTCGACCAGCGCACGCTCGATCGCATAGCCGAGCTCGCCGAGCGCCTGGACGAGCGTGGCCCCGTCCTCCGGACCGTGAGCCCGACCGAGGCGGTAACGGAGCTCCTCGATCGTCTCCCCGGCGCCCTCGATCCGCTCCTCGCCCACCAACGACGCAGCGCCGTAGACCTCAGCGAGCAGGCGGCGAACGTCGGCGTCGATCGCCTGCGCTCGCGGGCTCGTCGGCCCGTCGATCGGCACATCCGTGGGATCTGCCGTCTCCGCCTCCGTCTCCGTCTCCGTCTCCGACGTGTCCGCCGCGGTCGACGGTGAGCCCGGGCCGCCGACGACCGACGGGGTCCCAGAGCCCGAGGTCGCGCAGCCGTAGGCAGGCCCGAGCATGAACGCCACGATGAGCGCGGCTCGGCGGGTCCGAAGGAGGCCAAAGCGCCACCGCGGCGTGCTCCGCGTGCGCGCGCGAACGCATCGCCGGTCCGACAAGATGTCGGCGATGCAGGCTTCCCCGCCCCCCTGGTCGGTCCTCTTCATCGGGCCCGCGCGGACACCGGAGCGCCGACTCGCTCGTCCCGTGGCGTGGACTCCGGGGAACGACGAGATATCCATGCCCGGTGAGTCTACGCCGACCATCGTGACAGTGACAAGCAGGTCCCGAAGGCCCCCCCGAAGCGGCGATCATCGGCGCTGCGAATAGGATCCACCGTCGTGTTCCGCGCTGCACAGAGAGCGCAGCCCGACCTTCACGCGCAGGCCCTGCGCGATAGTCCGCGAGGCCTATCGCTGGCCGACCGGTGTAGGGCCGGGGCCAGCGGGCTGGAGGGGCCTACTCCTCGCCAGGGCCGAGGACCCGAAGACGGATCATCAGCATGACCATCAGCCCGGCGACGCCGAGCGCCCCGACCAACCAGACGCCGTAGAGGGCGATGAATTCCGACGTGGGGATGAGAAGAATTGTAGCGATCGACATGTGTGCACCCTCCTGATCCCGTGCGCCGCAACGTCGGCCACCGCGAGATCGGTCCTGTTCTGCGCGACGTCATGTCGACGTCGCAGATCCACAGTAGGACCGTTCTCTTCGATCAAGAAGCGCAAGAATTTCCCGCCGTTGCGTCAGCTTTTGGCGATCGTGCCGCTAGAACTTCGCCCTGACGGCGGCGAGGCGGGGACCTCCGCCAGCTCGTGGGGGAACGTTCGGCAGGTCAAGAGGTGCCTCGCCGCGGCCCGTGGGGTCCGCGGGAGCTTGGAGAAGTAGCGCATCGCGTTCGGCAGCTCGCCGAAGGTCCGCTCGAGCACCTGGAAGTGCCTGTCCTCCTGGATGTTCTCTCGGAGCAGAGAGCGCCCCTGCCCGCGCGATCGCTTGAAGCGGGCGACATGCTCGAGGAGGCGGGCGTGATACTCGGGGTCCTCGACCGTCGCGAGGATCGAGCTCGCCCGCGGATGGGTCCCGTCGAGGATCGATCGCACCTGAGCCTCCATCGCGTCGAGCCCGTCCTCGAACGACTCGAGGAGCTGGAGGTCGTAGTCGGGGTTGGCGTGCACCACCTGGAGAACGTGGCCGATGATCGTGTCGCGCTCCGAGTTGAGGCCGAGCGGATCGATCAGCGAGGCCGGATCGTCGAGGAAGCGGAGCAGCGTGTGGAAGTAGAAGTTGATCCCCTTCGACTTGTAGTAGTCGGCCGCGCAGGGGACGATCCAAAAGCGGACCATGTCGAGCGCGCCGACGATCCGCTGGACCCGGGTCGGCACCTCTTCGATCCAGCCGAGCTCTTTGAGGCGGACGAGGCGGGGGCGAACCCGAGCCTCGTCGCCGAAGCTCCGCAGCGCGTTCGCGAAGCGGCGGATCTTCTTCCGGCGAGTGAAGCGGTCGCCCATCGCCCGCCGAAGGAGCTGGAGAGGTGCCTCTTGAAGACGCGCGGAAACTTTTTGCATGACCGTGCAAAAATAGAGCACTTCCGACGGTGTGCAAGACAATTCGCAGTCCCCGACCGTGCGGCGTGAATACGAGGCGATTCAGCGACCGTGGGCCCTCCTAGACCCTGGCTTGGGCCGCCTCCCCTCCGGCGCCCCTTCTGGTGGAGCCGGTGCAGCAGCCCCCATCGACCACCGCGAGGATCGAGCCCGCGCCCTCTCGCGCTGAGTACGACGTCTGCCCTGCGCGGACAGCCGAGCTGCGGAGACGAAGGCGTACACTCGATCGCAGATGGTGGCGAGCGACCCCGCAGACCCGGCGGCGACCGCAGATAGCGAGGCTGCCACCCTCGTCGAGCAAAACTCGGGGTCTGAGCAGGCCGACAAGGACGTCCGACTGCCGCCGCGGATCGGCCGCTACACCCTGATCCGAAAGCTCGGAGAGGGCGGGATGGGGGCGGTCTATATGGCCTACGACGAGGAGCTCGACCGCCGAGTCGCGCTCAAGCTCCTCCACGTCCGCCTCGGCGACTCCGAGTCGGTGCGCGTCCGGATGCAGCGCGAGGCCCAGGCCCTCGCCCGCATGAGCCACCCCAACGTCGTCCAGATCTATGACGTCGGCCGCTTCGCCAGCCGCCTCTACGTGGCGATGGAGCTGATCGACGGGACCACGCTGCGCACCTACTGCCGCTCCAAGACCCGTACCTGGCGCGAAGTACAGGCGGTGATGCTCCAGGCCGGCGAGGGGCTGGCGGCCGCCCACGCCGCGGGCCTCATCCACCGCGACATCAAGCCCGACAACATCCTCGTCGGCGAGGACGGTCGCGTCCGGGTCGCAGACTTCGGCCTCGCCCGCTCTGAGCACATCGCCTCCGAGCTCGGTCAGGAGCACGAGGCTCCGGCTATCGACCCCGCCGCGCTCGCCCAGGCCCCCTCCACAGACTCTGGGATATCGGCCTCGTCGTCGGCCCTCAACTCGCCGCTGACCGTCGCCGGCACGCTGCTCGGGACCCCCGCCTACATGGCCCCCGAGCAGCACATGCGCCAGCCGGTCGACGCCCGCGCCGACATCTACGCCTTCTGCGTCGTCCTCTACGAGGCGCTCTACGGCGAGCGCCCCTTCTCCGGCAAGACCCGGGTTCAGCTGACCCGGGCGATCATCCTCGGCGAGCTCGACCCTCCGACACGGGACCCGCCGGTCCCGCCCAGGCTCCTGCGCCTGATCCGGCGCGGGCTCGTCGCCGAGCCGAGCCTGCGGGTCGCGTCGATGGAGGCGCTCCTCGTCGAGCTCCGCCGCGATCCTGGCGCGACCCGGCGTAATCGGCTGCGGCTCGCGGGGTTCGGCGCCCTCGTCGTCGGCGCGGCGATCGGCGGCGCGGCCCTCCGGACCGATCCTGTGGCCGCCTGCGCCGAGGCCTATGCGCCTGTCGAGCGCTCGCTGGAGGAGCAGCGGGCCGCCGTCGCCGAGGCCCTCCAGGGCGGCCCGACCTCGCTCGGAAGGATCACTTGGCAGCAGATCGACGAGCCGCTCGGGAGCTACGCGAGCGGGCTCCACAGGATGTACAGCGAGACCTGCGAGGGGCATCGCGGCGGCCGGATCTCCGACTCCCTGCACGACCTGAGCGTCGACTGCCTCGACCGCCGGCGCGGCGAGCTCGTCGCCCTGATGGATCTCCTCGCTGAGGGCGACGCCAAGCGCCTCGAACACACGGTGACCGCCGTCGCCGAGCTCCCCCCGCTCAGCGCCTGTAGCGACGTCCAGTCGCTCCTCGCCCAAGTCACGCCCCCGCAAGACCCCGAGACCGCCGCCGCCGTCGCCGAGCTCCGAGCGACGCTCGACCAGCTCCGGGCGATGCAGCACCTGGGCGAGTTCCTCCCGGCGAAGCCGATCGCCGCGGAGGCGGTCGCCAAGGCGCGGACCATCGACTACCCGCCGGTGCTCACGGAGGCGCTGGTCGAGGAGGGGCTCTTGGCGGTCGAGACCGCCGAGCATCCCCGCGCGACGGACGTGATCTTCCCCGAGGCGCTCGCCCTGGCTGAGCGTACCGGCGACGACGAGCAGCGCCTGCGCGCCCTCGCCGGTCTCCTGGCCGCCTACGGTCACGGCGGCGGCAGCCTGGACGGGATGAAGCTGCTCGTCCCGCTCG
Source organism: Polyangia bacterium (assembly GCA_030424595.1). Classification (GTDB taxonomy): domain Bacteria; phylum Myxococcota_A; class Polyangia; order Nannocystales; family Nannocystaceae; genus JADJRG01. Next base: position 185,260 of record JAUHWG010000014.1, on the reverse strand, counting down.
CCCGCGCGCTGGTCGAGCGCCGCCAGCTCCAGAATGACGTGATCTTCGGCCGCGTCCTGGTCGGCGTCGGCGAGAGCTACATGGCCCTCGGAGACCCCGAGAGCGCCAACGCCGTGCTCGAGGAGGCGCTGGGGTCCTTCGAGGCGCTAGGCCCCGAGGCCCGCGTCGACCTGGCGAGCGCCGCCAACGGCCTGGCGATGCTCCGCTCCCGCGACGAGAAGTACGACGAGGCCCACGCCCTCTACGGCCGGGCACGCGAGGCGCTGGTCGGGGCGCTGGGCGAGCGACACCCCCACGTCGGTCACCTCTACAACAATGAGGCCCGCGCCTTTGAGAAGGAGGGCTCGACCGAGAAGGCCCGCGAGTACTTCGACAACGCCCTCTCGATCTGGGCCCCAGCCTACGGCGACGACCACGAGATCATCGAGATCGTCACCAACCACCTCGCCCGCGTGAACTTCACGCTAGGAGACCTCAAGGCCGCCAAGCACCACGGAGAGCGCTCTCTGGCGATCGCCGAGTCGCGCGGCGGCACGCGCAGGACCAACGGGGTGCTCGTGATCCTGGCCCGCGTCGCCCAGGCGCAGGGGCGCCTGCGAAAGGCCGAGAGCCGAGCCGCGCAGGCCCAGGCCGTCGTCGACGTCCGCTACGGCGAGGACTCCCCGAAGCTGCTCCCGATCCTCGAGCTCCGGGCCCAGATCGCCATGGCCCGCGGCAAGCCCGAGACCTCCGCCGAGCACCTAGCGCGGGCGATCGAGGTCGCGAGCAAGAGCCAAGGAGAGCCCGAGAAGGCCGCGCAGCTCGGCCTCCAGCTCGCCAAGCAGCTCTGGGACGCGGGCGATGAGGAGACCGCCCGCGCCCGGGCGATCGCCGCCCTCAGCGGCGCCGATCCTGCCTTCGCGCCGACGATCAACATCTGGCTCACGGAACATCCGATCTAGCCGAGCCGAGCCGAGCCGAGCCGAGCCGAGCCGAGCCGAGCCGAGCCGAGCCGAGCCGAGCCGAGCTTGGCCGACGCAAGCCGGGCTCGGCGGGTCGAATCGCCGAGGCGACGAGCGGAGGCGACGAGCGTCGCTAGAATCGACCGCCCACCGCGAGCCCCAGCGCGACGGGGCCCGGGGCGAGGCGGAGGCGACGGCCCCGGAGCAGGGCCACGCTGCCGCCGACGAGCAGGAGCCCGCCCGCGATCCCCCCCGCGTACGCGAGGCGGTTCGCCGCGAGCCCGTCGGCGTAGGCATCCTCGATAGCGCCGCTCCTCTGGGGGTCCGTCGGCGATCGGTCGACCGCCTCGGTGAGGGCGACGTCGGCTCGTCGACCGAGGCCCATGCCTGCGCCCATCATCGCGAGTCCGCCTGCGCCGACGCCGACGAGCGCCCCCCCGAGAACGGTCCAACGCCTCGCCGCCCGCTCCAGCACCTGCGGATCGGGGCCACGCCGCACAGGTCCAGCATCATCGCCGCCTCCGCCCTCGGGTCCCGTCGCCGCCGCCTCGAGGCGGAGGACGAGCGCGCTGCGCCGAGCCTCCACCGCGACACGGTTCTCGTCGTCGGTCGGCGCGAGCTCGCCGAGGTAGTGATCGAGGAGCTCGATCGCCACCCGCAGACGCCGAGGATCCCGCTCGGCGACGTAGGCCCGCTCGTGGGCGTCGACGATCGCGAGGAGGATCGAGGCCCGCCGCGGCGCCTGCTCGGGGGTCGGCGAGACCTCCGCGAGGAGCTCGCTCCAGAGGGCGATCGCGCCGTCAAAGTCCCCCGCGTCACAGCGCACCTGCGCCGCCGCGGAGCGCCGCGTGCTCTCGAGGAGCGCCTCGTCCTCGGAGGAGAGCTCGGTCGACTCGGTCGCTGGCGACGCCCCGACGGGGCCCTCGAGGATCGCGGATCTCTCTGACCCGTCGGGGCTCTCCGATCCATCCGGACGCCCCCACCCCTCCGCGCTCCCCGGCCCCTCCGCGCTCCCGGCTCCCTCGCCCTGCGGCGCGCTCCCGGACCTGCCAGGGGGCTCCGCATCGACCAAGGACCGCGCCGAAGCCTCGCCGCCTAGGAGAGCGACCACAATCGCCCCGAGGACGGCGTAGTGGCGAGGGTGACGGCGTCGGCGAGCTCCGCCCACCACGGCTGTGCGAGCGCTTGTGATAGTGCGATGGTAGCGTCGGCGGCCGCGCTCGTGCCAGCCGCAGCGACGACGCTCCCTTCGGCAGCCTCCTCTACGGACCGTTTCTGCCCGCCGCTCTCGCCCTGGCGACCCGCGGCGAAGTCTCCTGCGCCGCTGTGCCCGCCTCTACCGCGAGCTCGGCGGCTCCGAGAGGGTCGACGAGGGCACGCGAGAGCGCGTTCGGACTCCGCGGCGAAGTCTCCTGCGCCGCTGTGCCCGCCTCTACCGCGGGATTGCCGGAGCCGAGAGGGGCGACGAGGGCACGCGAGAGCGCGCAGGACCTTCACGACGGGCCGCCAGCGGCGTCCAAGCTCGGGAATTGGCGCCCAAGGCCGCCGCTACGCCGTCGCCGAGCGCTGCGCGTTGAAGAGCAGGGGTCGATCACCGATGCTTGATCGACCCGGAATCATGTCCGACCAACCCAGCCAGCCGCGCAGCGGCGTCGGACAGACGTCGACCGGGCATGGACCCGCAGGCCCGCCGCCCGAGGTCCTCGCCGGGGCCGAGAACCAGCGGATCAAGCAGTTGGTCAAGGCGTCGCTCTTCGCCGGCGCCCAGGCTCCGGTCAAGATCGGCCGCTACACCGTCGTCCGCCCGATCGGCGCCGGCGGGATGGGCATGGTCTACGCCGCCTTCGACGAGGAGCTCGACCGCAGGATCGCGGTCAAGCTGCTCCGCTCCGGCTCCTCCGAGCAGGACCGCGCCCGGCTCTTCCGCGAGGCCCAGGCGATGGCCAAGCTCTCCCACCCGAACGTGGTCACGGTCCACGAGGTCGGCACTTTCGAGGACCAGGTCTACGTGGCGATGGAGTTCGTCCGCGGCGAGAACCTCCGCGACTGGCTGCAGGCCGAGCCCCGCCCCTGGCGGACGATCGTCGACAGCTTCGTCCTCGCCGGCCAGGGCCTCGCGGCGGCGCACGACGTCGGCCTGGTCCACCGCGACTTCAAGCCGGCGAACGTGCTCGTCGGCGACGACGGCCAGATCATGGTGGGCGACTTCGGCCTGGTCAGGACCGCCGGCGACGCCCTCGACGAGACCGCCTTCGCCGACCAGGACTCCGCCCCGCGGACGCCCCTGTCGACCTCGCTGACGATGACGGGGATGATCATGGGCACCCCCGCCTACATGAGCCCGGAGCAGCATCGGGGTCAGACGACCGACGCCCGCAGCGATCAGTTCTCCTTCTGCGTCGCCCTCTACGAGGCGCTCTACGGCCTCCTCCCCTTCCCCGGCGAGACCCTGCAGGAGCTCAGCGCCTCCGTCACCGCAGGTCAGCTCCGCGAGCCGCCGCGCGAGAGCAAGGTCCCGGCCTGGGTCGCCCGCCTCCTCGCCCGCGGCCTCGCCAACGATCCGGCGGATCGCTGGCCGACGATCGCCGCGCTCCTGACCGAGCTCGCCCGCGACCCCGAGCGGACCGCCCGTGTCCGGCGGACCGCCCTGCTGATCATCGTCGCGGTCGCCGCGGTGATCCTCGGCCTGGCGTGGTTGGTCCGTGAGCGGAGCGAAGCTGCGAAGATGTCAGCGCTCGCCGAAGAGGCCGCCCAGCGCAAGAAGGACGACGCCGAGCGCGAGCGCGACCGGGCCTTCGCCGACCTCGAAGACCAGCTCAAGGAGACCGAGAACGCCCTCGCCGAGGCCGAGCAGCAGCGGCTCCTCGCCGAGTCCCAGACCCGCCGCGCCGAGGAGCAGACCCGCCTCGCGGAGGAGCGCCGCGGCGAGGCCGAGACCCAGCGACGGGAGACCGAGGGGCAGCGCCAGGAGGCGGAGCGCCAGCGCCACGAGGCGGAGCACCAGACCGGCAGAGCGGTCGCCGAGGCCCGGCGGGCCCGCGACGCGACCCGCCTCGCCCAATCCCTCGGCGCCGCCGCCGATGACCCGACGACGGTCCTCGCGCTCCTCCGCGAGACCGAGGCCCCCGCGGAGACGCCCGGCTGGGTCTCGGCCGCGGTCGACACCCTCCTCAAGCCGGTCTCCGAGGCGATCCTGCGGGCGCACCAAGGGACGGTCCGCGGCGCCGCGTTCAGCCCCGACGGCGAGACTATCGCCACCGCCGCGGACGACGGCGAGGTGCTCCTCTGGCGCTGGCGCAGCGGCGAGACCCTGCGCCTGGGGCACCATCGCGGCCCGGTCGCGTCGGTCGAGTTCTCGAACGACGGCGCCCAGCTCCTGACCGCCGCTCAGGACGGAAAGGTGACCCTTTGGGCGGAGAACTCGGCGCCTGTCGAGCTCGAGCACCCCGGCCCGGTGACGATCGCCCGCTTCAGCCCCGACGGTCGCTCGATCGCCACGGCCGCCCGCGATAACGCCGTCCGCCTCTGGCCCGCCGACGGCGGCACGCCGCGGGTCCTCGGCCGCCACCACGGGCCGATCCACGCCCTCATCTTTAGCCCCAGCGGGGACCGGATCGCGACAGCCTCCGCCGACGGCACCGCCCGCCTGTGGCCCCTGAAGACCAAGGCCAGCGCCGCCGTCCTCGGCCATCATCCCGGGGCCGTCCGGGCCATCGCCTTCGACGCCGCTGGTGTGCGAGTCGCCACCGCCGCCCAGGACGGCGTGATCCGGATCTACGAGCCTGGCAAGGGCGACGCGCCCCGCGAGCTGCGGGGTCACGAGAGCGACGTCGTCGCCGTCGCCTTCACCAAGGATGGACGAATGCTGGTCTCCGCGAGCCTCGACGGCACGGCGCGCCTCTGGTCCCTCGCCGATGGCAAGGTGACGATCCTCCGCGGTCACGACGGGCGGATCTACAGCGCCGAGCTCAGCCCCGACGAGCGCAGGCTCCTGACCGCCTCCCAGGACGGCACCGCCCGCCTCTGGGATCGGCGCCGGCCGGACGCCCCTCCCCTCGTTCTCCAGGGGCACACCGAGGAGCTCTCGTCCGCGGTCTTCAGCCCCGACGGCGAGCGGGTGATCACGACCTCCCGCGACAACACCGCGAGGATCTGGCCGATCGACCAGATCGATCAGCAGACGGTCCAGCTCCGGCACCGGGGGGCCAAGGTCCGCTGCGGCGCCTACTCGCCGGACGGGGGCTCCCTGCTCACCTGCGGCGGCGAGCGCGAGGTCTGGCGCTGGCGCGGCGAGGACCTCTCGCGGCCACAGCGACGCATGGTCCACGACGCCCGGGTCATCGACGCCCGCTTCGTCGACGACGACAGGATCGTCACGGTGACAAGCGACGGCGCGGTACGGCAGTGGCCATCCTCAGGACCGCCGACGATCCTCGCCGCCCCCGGGGCGCAGGGGCTGCGCCGGGCGGTCTATCACCCGACGAGCGCGCGGCTTCTGAGCGCTGCGATGGTCGAACAGGCGCAGCTCACAGCGACCGACAAAGGGGTCGCCGAGCGCGTGCTCCGCGGCCACAGCGGCACCCTCCACGCCCTGGCCTTCAGCGCCGACGGACGTCTCCTCGCGACCGGGAGCAGCGATCGGAGCGCTCGTATCTGGCGCGCGGACGGTCAGGTCAGGGCTGTCCTGAGGCCCCACTCCGGGCGGGTGACCGCGCTCGCCTTTCGCGACGACGGCCTCGAGATCGCGACCGCCTCCTGGGACAAGCGCGTCCGCGTCTGGGGCACGGATGGCGTTCTCCGGGCGACGCTGACCGGCCACGAGGGGCCCGTATGGTCGGTCGCCTACAGCCCCGACGGGCGCCAGCTCGTCAGCGCCTCCGAGGACCGCAGCGTCCGCGTCTGGCCGGCGGACGGCCGCGGCGAGGCGATCCTCCTCCGAGGGCACTACGCGCCGGTGGTCAGCGCCGCCTACCGCCCCGACGGCCGGGCGATCATCAGCGCCAGCGACGACGGCAACGCCCGGATCTGGAGCGCTGACTTCGGCCCCGAGTCCCTCCAAGATCGACTGTGGAGGGCGTCGCCGGTCTGCCTCGCCCCGCGCGAGCGAGTCCGCCTCCTCGCCGAGGACGAGGCGGCTGCGACCGCCGCCTACGAAGCCTGTATCGCCGAGGCCACCGCGCGGCGATGACCCGGCGGCCCGAGGGCCGCGCTCGCCCTCGCCTCCAAGCTCGCCGAGCCCATCGCCCTCGACGACCCCGGGGGCGGGTTTCAACGCCCTACGTCGAAACGCCCGAACCTCCGCTTGTCGTCCGGCCTCGACTTAGTGTACACAGGACACTCTTCCGTTCTTGAAAGGGACCCCCATGGACAGCGCCCTCGCTCAGCTCATCGTTGAAACCCGCGACCGTGGCGGACGCATCACCTTCGTCACCGGCGCGGGGATCTCCGCCGAGAGCGGGATCCCGACCTTCCGCGGCGAAGAGGGCTACTGGACCGTCGGCGCCCGCGAGTACCACCCGCAGGAGATGGCGACGCAGCGGACCTTTCGCCAGCTCCCGCGCGAGGTCTGGCACTGGTACCTGTATCGCCGCGGGGTCTGCCGTGCGGCCGCACCCAACGTCGCCCACCTCGCGCTCGCCCGCCTCGGCGAGGCGCTCGGCGAGCGCGTCCACGTGATCACACAGAACGTCGACGGCCTCCACCTCCACGCCGGTCAGAGCCCGGCGCGGACCTACCAGGTCCACGGCAACATCGACTTCATGCGCTGCGCCTCTGCCTGCTCGACCGCGGTCGATCCCCTGCCGCCGCAGGTCAGTCATGCCACCAAGGGGGGGGCCCTCGCCGACGAGGAGTACGCGCTCCTCCGTTGCCCCCGCTGCGGGGGCCCCTCGAGGCCGCACATCCTGTGGTTCGACGAGTGCTACGACGAGACTGTCTACCGGGCCGACAGCGCCATGCGGGCCGCCTCGCGCTGTGATCTGTTCATCACGGTCGGCGCCTCAGGGGCCGCCGCCCTGCCGATGCACGCGACCGCGGAGGCCTCGAACGCCGGCGCAGCGATCGTCGACATCAACCCCCACGATAACCCCTTCGCCACCTTCGCCCGCGAGAGTCATCGCGGGCACTGGGCCAGGTCCACCGCGGGCGCCGTCCTCCCGGCGCTCGTCGATCGCCTCCTCGCCTAGCGGGCCCTCGCGATGTCCATCGTCTGCCGTCGCACCGCGCTCGTCGGTCCTCTGGGCTCCGACGAGGCGCCGCCGCACCAGCTCTGACGAGAGCTCGGGCGGAGGCGCCGAGAGGCGAACGCTGGGGCTGGAGGGCGCGCGGGACTCGTACCGCCGACGGCTGCCCCAGTCGGCGACGAGGAGCCGCAGAGCTCGTCGGGGCTCGCGCGCTCATTGGACCCTTCCGCGGCTCAGGCCCTCTCCGCGGGCAGCCTCGCCCCTACGACGGCGGGCCTGCCTCCGCGCGTGCGACCCGCATTCGCGGGCCAAGAGATTTTCTGAGCTCCTCGCAATTGTTCTCGGACGGCCGGGTACCACCACCTTGAACGTCGGCGAGCCCGACCGACGAGGAGCCCCGACCGATGTACGCCCGCAGCCACGACCACCTCCCCGAGACCGCCGACCCCGAGGCCGCCCTCGTCGCGCGCGCCGCTGGCGGTGACCGGCGGGCGCTGCGAAGGCTCTACGAGCGCTCACTCCCCCAGGTACGCGCCTTCCTCCTGCGCATGCTCGGTCCCGACCCTGAGCTCGACGACATGATCCAGACCGTCTTCATCCGGGCCTTTAACGCCCTCGGGACCTTCCGCGGCGACTCCAAGCTGAGCACCTGGCTCTACCAGATCTGCGGCAACACCTGCCGCAACCTCATGCGCAGCCGCTACCGCCAGCGTCGCCTCCACGACGCCCTCCACTTCTTCACCGTCGCCCGTGAGGGCGACCGCGACAACGTCGACCTCAGCGCCAAGCGAGAGGCGCTGCGCCTCCTCCAGAGGCTCCGCCCGGAGCTGCGCGAGGTCTTCGTCCTCTACCACCACGAGGGCCTGACGATCCCCGAGATCGGCGAGATCCTGGGCACCGCGACCTCGACCGTCGGCGACCGCCTCCAGCGCGCGCGCACGCTCCTCCACAAGCACGCCAACGCCGAGCCCAGGAGGTCGCGCCCGCAGCCCTTCGCCCTCGCGCTCGGCTGAGCCCGCCTCTTCACAGCACCACAGGTGCGCCTCCTGGATCGCTCGCCCGCGCGAGCTCCGAGGCAGGAGGCCGCCAACACCGGGCCCGGCGGGCCGCGCCCTCAGCCTTTCACCTCCGCGCTCGATCGAGCGCTCTCTTCGCGATCGCGGAGACCGCGAAGACCGCGGAGAAAAGCGGTCTCTAGCGACCCGACGCCGGGCAGGCTCATCGTTCCCCGCGCCTCGACCTCAAAGCGTCCACCCGCCAGCCGACGGGCGGCGGCGTCGCTGAGGTGGATCCTCATCGGCGACGAGGTCGCCTCGATCTTCGCCGCCATCGCCATCGCGGCGCCAAAGAGGCAAAAGCGCGGGAGATCGGCGCCGACGATCCCGCCGACGACATCGCCGCAGTGGACGCCGATGCGGATGGCCAGGGTCGCCCCCTCGATCTCAAAGCGTCGCGCTGCCTCGACCATCGCCAGGGCGAGCTCCGCGATCCCCTCGATCTCCTCGTTCTTCTCGATCTCCGTATCTGTCCGATCAGACAGGCCACCGACCGCGACATAGGCATCACCCACGGTCTCGACCTTGAAGACCCCGTGCGCCGCGGTAAGGGCGTCAAACTCCGAGTAGAGGCGATCCAAGAGCTCAAAGACCGCCCGCGGGCCGCGGCTCGCGGTGAGCTCGGCGAAGCCGACGATGTCGCAGACGAGGATCGTCACCGCCTCGTAGCGCTGACCAGCCGGGCGTCGCCCCTGCCGCAGCTCCTCCGCGACCTGCGACGGCACCATCCGATCGAGGAGCGCGTCGCTCTTGGCACGCTCCGCCGCCAGGGCCAGCTGGAGACGACGAACCTGGAGCTGGATCTCGACCCGGGCGACGACCTCGTCGAGGTCAAAGGGCTTGGTGATGTAGTCGACACCGCCGACGTCAAAGGCCGCGACCTTGCCGGAGACCGAGTGTCGAGCCGAGAGGAAGATGACCGGGACATCGGCTGTCCGGGGGTCGGACTTGAGCCGACGACAGACCTCATAGCCGTCGATGCCACCCATCTGTACGTCGAGCAAGACCAGCTCTGGCACCTCGGCCGCGGCCGCTCGGAGGGCGACCTCGCCGCTGAGAACGGGCCGCACTCGGTGACCTCGCCCGCCGAGCACCTCCGCCAACACCCGCAGGTTGGTCGGCGTGTCATCGACGACGAGAATGTCTCCGGGGGGGCGTCGCTCAGCCACGGGACCCCGCTCCGACCTCCTCCACCGCCACGAGCAGCTCCATGATGGCGCCATAGGCGAATTCATGCAGCGCCGCCTCGACCCGCTGGACAAACTCCTGATGCTCCCCCGGAAGCTCGGCCAGCAGCCCGCGCAGGCGGACCGGATCGGCCGCCTCAGCGGCGCCCCGCAGCTCCGCCCCGACCCCTCGAGGCAGGGGCGGCAGAGGCTCAGCCCCGGAGACAGCGCCCACCGCCGGCCGCGATGACCGCTCCTCGTCACCGTAGAGATAGGTGCAGCCGAGATGGCGAGTCAGGATCTCGAAGAGACGTTGACCGCGGAAGGGCTTGGCGACGAAGTCCGCGCAGCCGACCTCCTCCATCCGCGAGCGATCACCCTCGAACACGTTGGCAGACACCGCGATCACCACCATCGCCGCCCCCCCGGGGAGCGCCTTGATCCGGCGGGTAGCCTCGACCCCGTCCATCACCGGCATGCGGATGTCCATCCAGATCAGGTGGGGCGCCCACTCCTCGGCGATCGCCACCGCCTCCGCTCCGTTGACCGCCTCGCGGATGTCGAAGCCGACCGGCTCCAGGAAAGAGCGGAGGATCTCGCGGTTCTGCCAGCGATCCTCGACGACCAAGAGCCGCCATCGCGGCTGCCCCGGCGCGAGGCCGACGATCTGCCGCGCCGAGGGGACCTCGACGGCCCCGGGCTCGACGGCTTGGGGCCCGATCGCGACCTCCACCTCAAAGGAAAAGCTCGAGCCGACGCCGGGCTCGGAGCGGACCTCGATCTCGCCGCTCATCATCCGGACGAAGTGCTGGCTGATCGTCAGACCGAGCCCCGTGCCGTCCTGCGAGACCCGACCGCTCTTGGTCTGCTCAAAGGGTCGGAAGAGCCGCGGCAGCTCGTCGACCGAGATCCCCCGCCCAGTGTCCTCGACCTCGACCCAGAGCCGGTGCTGCGGAAACTCCCCGCGCAGCTCGGCCCGGACCCGGACCGAGCCCACGTCGGTGAACTTGATCGCGTTCCCGAGGAGGTTGAGGACCACCTGCCGCAGCTTCGCAGGATCGCCGCGCAGCTCCTTCGGCACCCCGGGATCGACCTCGACCACGAGCGCGAGCCCCTTCTCCTCGACGCGCAGGCGGAGCATGTCGACGAGGTCGGCGAAGAGGCGCCGCGGGTCAAACGCCCGCTCGTTGAGGGTCAAGCGACCGGCCTCGATCGTCGACATCTCGAGCACGTCGTTGATCAGGGTGAGCAGGTGCTCGCCGCTGCGGTTGATCACCTCGAGGTGACCGTAGTGCTCGTCGCTCAGGCCCTCGCCCCGGATCATCAGCTGGGCGAAGCCGAGGATCGCGTTGAGCGGGGTCCTCAGCTCATGGCTCATGTTGGCGAGGAAGACCGTCTTGGCCCGGTTCGCGGCCTCGGCCGCGTCGACCGCCTTCTGCCGCTCCGCCTCCGATCGCTTGAGCTCCGTGATATCGCGGGAGATCGTGGCGTAGCCGACCAGCTCACCGCGCTCGTCACGGACCACGGTGATCACCTGCGACACCGGGATCTCCGAGCCGTCCGCGTGCCAGAGGAAGAGCTCGCCGAGCCAGGAGCCGTGCTCGCGGACGAAGGGAAAGGTCTCCGTGATCAGACGCTCGTAGTCGCGGGGGGCCTGCAGGTCGGAGACCTGAAGCGTCTGCGGGTCCTCGCCGGCGCGGCCGACGAGCTCCATCCCTGCGGGGTTTACGTAGAGGATCTGCCCCCCGGTGTCGGCCATCGCGACAAAGTCGCTGGTGTTCTCGAGGACCGCGGTCAGGCTCCGGAGCCGCGCGAGGAGTCGGCCGCCCTCGTCGTCGCCGGTGTTCTCCGCGCGCCGGAGACGGGCGACCCAGATCGACTCATGCTCGCCGCCGCTGTGGGTGACCGACCGGATCTCGACGGAGGCCACGATGAGCGTTCCGTCGCGACGGCGCAGGTCAACGTCGCCTGTCCACCGCTGCTCCCCCTCGAAGAAGGCCGGGCCGATCTCTCGCGCGAGCCGGCGCGCGTCGGCCGGCGCGAGCAGATCGCAGATCTGGAGCCCCAGGGCTTGATCCGCCTCGTAGCCGAGCAAGCTCTGGCCTGCGGAGTTGAGCGAGACCAGCGAGCGATCCTCGGCGACCACCGCGACGAGCTCGGACACCGAGGCGACCGTCGTCCGCAGTCGCAGCTGGTCACGACGCACCGCCCTCAGCTCGGCGCGGAGGCGGGTGAGCTCCAGAGAGCGGTCCATTCCGTCGTCTGCTGAGCCCTCGTCCGCCCGCTCAGCGCCTTTCCACGGATCGACCATCGACTCACGCGTCAGCCGTGAGGATAGCGTCGACCCGCGCGCAGCGGCAAGCGCAGCCGCCCCTCGCCGGGGCAGCGATCCCCTAGCCACCGTTCACGAGCCAGGCCGGGAGCACCTCCTCGGCGATGAGCTCAGCGACGGAGCGCCGCGGCCTGGTCACCGCGAACGCATCACCGCCGACGAGCACCTCAGGGGCCAAGGGTCGGCTGTTGTAGTTTGAGGCCATCGTCATCCCGTAGGCCCCGGCGCTGAGGACCACGAGGAGCTCGCCGCTCGCCGGGGGAGCCATCTCCCGATCGCGGGCGAAGAAGTCACCACACTCGCAGACCGGTCCGACGACGTCTGCACGGATCCGCGGGGTCTCGGCGCTCGGCAAGGTCGCCGGGACGATCGCGTGGTAGGCCTCGTAGAGCGCCGGCCGGATCAGATCGTTCATCGCCGCGTCGACGATGACGAAGCTCTTGCCCCCGCTCTCCTTGCCGTTGACCACTCGGGTGAGGAGCACCCCCGCGTTGCCGACGAGGTAGCGGCCGGGCTCTAAGACCAGCTCCAGATCGAGGTCGGCGAGCGCCCGCACAAGCTCGGCGCCGAAGGTCTTCACGTCGACCCGCGGCTCGTCGACCCCGTAGGGGATCCCGAGGCCGCCGCCGAGATCGATGTACTGGAGCTCGGTCCGCTCCTGGAGCGCCGCGATCAGCTCGCGCACCCGACCGAGCGCCGCGAGGAAGGGCGCCGCGTCCATGATCTGTGAGCCGATGTGACAGGCGAGGCCGACGAGCCGGAGGGCAGGCTCCGCGATCACCCGATCGGCGACGGCCAAGGCGTCCCGCATGGCGATCCCGAACTTGGTCTCGCGCAGCCCTGTCGCCAGGTAAGGGTGGGTGTCGGGGTCGATGTCCGGGTTGACCCGGAGGGCGACCCTGGCGACGGTGCCCCGCGCCCGCGCCCGCGCAGCGATCCGCTCGAGCTCCTCGATCGACTCGGCGTGGATCGCCCGAATGTCGGCGTCGATCGCCGCGTCGATCTCTTCGTCCCGCTTGCCCACCCCGGAGAAAACGATCACCCGCGGGGCGAACCCCGCCGCGAGGGCCCGCTCGAGCTCTCCGCCGGAGACGATGTCGGCGCCGGCGCCCTCGCCTGCGAGGAGGCGTAGGATCGCCTGACTGCTGTTGGCCTTGACCGCGTAGCAGATGAGCGCCGGTCGTCCGGCGAGGGCCTCACGCAGGCCCCGGAATTGCGACCTGACAAACGCCGCGCCGTAGACGTAGCAGGGGGTGTCGACGGCCTCCGCGATCGCGGCGACGTCGACGTTCTCGACGAAGATCCGATCATCGACAATGCGGACGCCGAAGCGCTCCGGGTTCGCGCGGAGGAGCCGGTCATCGGCGTGGTCAGGAGGGGCGCTGATCGACACCTGGCCGACGTGCCACGTCACCATCGCGCATGTCAAACCAAACACGCCCATTTGCCAGCCCCCTGCCCTCTGCTAGCCTCAGAAGTGTCATCTCAGGACCCGGCAACAGGAGGTGTGATGCAACAGACGAACCCCGTGAAGACGATCTGCCAACCCCTTCGACTAGCCAGGCGCCGAGGAGGTGTGTTGTAGCCGCTCCTAGGGGCCCTTGATCCCGCAGGATCAGGAGCCCCAAGGCCGCTCCGGCACCATCATCAGCGCAAGAGTCAGCCACGGTGAGCCCTGCTCACCCCAGCGATCCCACCCGGTCGATCGCTGATCCTCATGGGGAGACATCCCCACCCCAAGGTCACCCCGGTTGGGGCCTCAACACCAACCGCCCGCCACAGGACGTGGCCCCGGCCGCGGATGACCGCGACCGACTCGACCAACCACTGACGGCTTCGACCGCAGACAAGAACCGGCGCTGCGCCCGAGATGACCCCACGGCGGAGGTGAGCCATCACCTCCGCCGTGCTCAATTGTGCAGGCCGTTCTCCGCGCTCTCGGGCCCGGCGCGAGCGGCCTTGGCGAGAGCCGCCGCGCGCTCTCGCGGCGCGAGCGTCGGTCCTCTGGGAAGCGACGAGGCGCCCGCAGACGCAGCTTCGGCGGAGCCAGCCGAGAAGAAGGGCGCGCCCGCGAGAGCCTGCGGGGCTCTTGCCAAGGCCTCTCTAGGACTCTCGCTGGCCCAGGTTGGCGTGGAGCACCGCACCGTTCAGCGCGGGGGTCCTGGCGACGAAAGTGACGACGTCGGCGATCTCCTCGGGATCGATCAGACGCCCGAACGAGACCATCCTGAGGACCGCCTCACGCAGCTCGGGATTGGCATCGAGCACCGGCCGGAGCATCTCCGTGTCGGTGAAGCCCGGGCAAACACAGGCGGTGTGGATCTGCTGGCCGAAGAGGTCCTGAGCGGTCGCGCGCATCAGGCCGACGATCCCGTGCTTGCTGACCACGTAGGTCGCCCGCCCCGGCACTGCCTTCTCCGACAGGGTGGAGCCGATGTAGACGACGGACGACCCGGCGCCCATCCGCGGCCGCAAGCCGGCGGTCAGGAGCATCGGCGCGACCAGGTTGATCCGGAGCGCCCGTTCGACCTCTGCGCCGCGGAGCTCGACGGTGGAGTCCTGGGGCATCACCGCGGCGTTGTGGATCAGGTGGAGCTCCACCGGTCGCTCGATCGCCCCGAGCAGGCGCCCTATCACCGCGTCGATCGCTGCGAGATCGCCGAGGTCCACCTCGACGCTCTCGACGCCATCGATCGGACATGGCCGCCGAGCCAGGCCGAAAACGCGGGCCCCCTCGGCGACGAAACGAGCCGCGATCGCCGCGCCGATGCCGACGCTCGATCCTGTGATCACCGCGACCCGCTCGGTCGCGCCCGCTCCTGAACTCGCTGCGCTCATCGTTCTCTGCTCCAGTGATACGACCCGAACTGCCCCGGACCCGAAGCGACCTTCACCACCAGCGCCTCGACCGCTTCGCCGACCAGCCGCTCGTCGCCGACGAAGCGCTCGGTGAACATCCGCGCGAGCTCCTCGATCGTCACGTTGCGCACCGGCAGGACCTGGACGTCGCGCTTGAGGAAGGGAATCTCCTCGCCGTTGAAGAGCGCGTAGAGGTGCTCGCCCTCCTCGCGGATCGTCAGGTAGGGGGAGAGACCCGGGAGGAGAAAGTACTCGTTCAGGCTCCGGCACGCCTCGAAGAGGAAGCGCTTGTAGGCCCCGTACTCCCCCATCAGGCCGCCCTCGTCGACGATCCCCGTGATCGCGACAAAGACCGTGAAGTTGTGGCCGTGGAGTCGCTCGCGCTCAGTCGGCGAGAGGATCGTGAAGTGCCCCGCGGAGAACTTCATCTCCTCCTTGAAGAGCTCGATCGTTGTGCGCTGACCGGTCATGCCTGGTTGCCTCGGCGGCAAACTATACGCGATCAGCCGCGCTTCGGCGACGCGTCGACGGTCGCCGGCGGCAGCCGGAGGTAGCGGCTGAGCCAGGCCGAGCCGAGGTAGAAGGGCAGCGTGTCGAGGGCGGCGATCACCGCCTTGAAGACATAGCCCGTGGCGATGAACGCCGCGAGCTGGGGGAAGACAGCGCTCGTCGGGTCGATCGGCAGGACCCCCGCATAGTAGTGAGTGATCAGGATGACCGCGGTGGTGTCGACGAGCTGCGAGACCAGCGTCGAGCCGTTGTTGCGGAGCCAGAGGTGGCGACCGGCGGTCAAGCGCTTCCAGAAGTGGAAGACGTGGACATCGACGAGCTGAGCCGCGAGATAGGCGACCATCGACGCTGTCACAGCGCCGAAGGCGAGGCGACGGATGTCGAAGAACACGCCCTCCTGGACCCCGCCGGGCTCAAACCCTGGCCACGCGCCGCCGACCCAGAGGATCGCGACGACCCAGAGGTTGAGCAGGAGACCGACCCAGACCACCGCGCTCGCCCGCCGGCGACCGTAGAGCTCGCTGATGAAGTCGGTGCAGAGGAAGGTCAGCGGATAGGGCAACACACCGACGGCGATGCCGATCCGATAGGTCCAGTCCTTGGAGCCCTCGATGAAGAAGGCGAGATCGAGGAAGCGGCTGATCCCGAGGATGTTGAGCATCACCAGGGAGCCGAGGAAGAACCCGGCGAGGAGGAGGAAGATCCCCTCGCGCCGACGGTAGAGCACCGCCTCCGAGAGCGCAGGGAGGCCCTCGTAGGACCACTGCTGCGACGGCAGGACGTGACGGTCCTCCCCCGGCTCGACGCCGTCCGTGGGGGGCGGCATCACAGCGGCCCGTGACTGCGAATCAGCCATGTGCTCCCGCCCAGCCATCGACACAACACCGCGCTACCGGCTCGCGGTGGTCGGCCGGTGGTCGAGAGCGCGCGGGACTCTTGCCACGGCCTCCTAGAGCAGATGACCACACTTCTCGCGCTTGGTCGCGAGGTAGCGCTCATTGTGCTCGCCTGGGACGCTCTGGATCGAGATCCGCTCGGTGACCGGCACGCCGTACTTCTGGAGGCCGGCGATCTTCTCGAGGTTGTTGGTGTGGAGGCCGACCGAGACGACCCCGAGCGCCCGGAGCATCGCCGCCGCCGCGCCGTAGTCGCGGAGATCGCTGTCGAAGCCGAGGTGGATGTTGGCCTCGACGGTGTCGAGCCCCTGCTCCTGAAGCGCGTAGGCCCGCACCTTGTGGGCGATGCCGATCCCTCGGCCCTCCTGGCGCATGTAGATGATCACCGCCGCCTCCTCGGTGGCGAAGCGCTCGAGCGCGAGCTCGAGCTGCTCGCGACAGTCACAGCGCATCGACCCGAAGACGTCCCCGGTCAGGCACTCGGAGTGCACGCGCGTCGGCACGGACTCGCGACCCGCGACGTCACCGCGGACGATCGCGACATCGTCGAGGGTCGCGCCGCGCTCGTCGGTGAAGGAGACGATCTCGAAGTCGCCGAAGCGGCTCGGTAGCTTGGCCCGGGCGAAGATCTCAACGGTGCGCACCGGGCGGGGTCGGGCGGCGGCTCCGAGGCTGTGCGGCAAGGGCATGGCGACTCACTTTTTCGAGCGGCTAGAAGCCGCGGGAAGCGTCGACGATCTGCTGATACAGGCGGTTCGCGGAGCGAATGCCCTCCTCCATCCCGTCGACGACAAGGTTGAGGAGCTGGTCTTGATCGAGGCGGAGAACGTCGTAGTAGCTGTGGCGGTCGACGGCGTGAACGATCGCCGGCCAGTAGTCTTCGTTGACCAAGATGGCATTCATCACGAGACGTGCAACCCGGCCGCTGATGTCGGGCCAGGGGAAGATGCGGATGAGCTCGCGGTGGACCTCTGTCGCCAGCTCGATCGGGTGCGCCTTCCGGCACTCGTCGGTGCGAAACCAGTCAGTGAGCTTGCGCATCCGGTAGCTGATCTTGTCGGCCGAGGCGAGGTCGTGGAAGTACATCCGATGGATCGGGTTGTCCTTCCGGTACTGGACCTGGTCCTTCTTTCCCGCCGGCAAGAGGAGCTGATAGATCCGCTTGAGCCACTCGAGGCTGAGGACGACCTTGTCGCCGCGGCTGTAGAGGAGGTGATGGATCCCCTCGCCTACGGCGATGATGTCGTCGTAGGAGGCGATCAAGCTCGACGACGAGATGATCTCGGGGTCGATCGCGGCCTTGATCTCGGCGACGGTGAGCACCGTCCCTTCGAGCGCGAAGTCGTGATAAATCCACGACATCATCAGCTTCTCGTCGAAGCTCTCGCGCTGCGACTGAGACAGCATCCCGAGCTTCTCCCAAAGGAGTTCGGAGGCCTCGTGAATTTGTCGGTAGTTCCTGGTCCGGGACTGCATACTGGCCTCCAATGGCCCCTGTGGGGGGCGCGAAACTACTGTCTGCCACCTCTGCGGTCAACCTCGAATGCGCTAACCCCTGATGAACGCAGAGGAAATCTCGCCCCCCCGCATCCCCTGAAAAGTTGACCGGATCACCGCCTCCTGGCACTGACCACGGTGGAATGTCCGCCTACCACGTGCCGGTGCTGGTCGAGGAGGTCTGCGAGGCGCTAGCTCCGATCGCGGAGGCGGCGACCATCGTCGACTGCACCCTCGGCGGAGGAGGACACTCGGAGGCGATCCTCAGCCGGCTCGGGGCCGCCCATGTCATCGGCGTCGACCGTGATCCTGCGGCGATCCAGTTCGCCAGCGAACGCCTCGCCAGCTTCGGCGATCGCTTCTGCGCAGTTCACGCCCCCTTCTCCGGGCTCCGGGCCATCCTCGCGGATCTCGGGATCACCGAGGTCGCGGGGATCCTCGCCGACCTGGGCGTCTCTTCGCACCAGCTCGATCGTCGCGAGCGCGGCTTCTCCTTCCTCGGCGACGCCCCCCTCGACATGCGGATGGATCCGACCGTCGGCCCGACCGCCGCGGAGGTCCTGGAGGCGATCGACGCCCGCACCCTGGCCCGCCTCCTCCGCGACTTCGGCGACGAGCCGGACGCCCAGCGGATCGCCTCCGCGATCGTCGAGGTCCGGCCGACGACCACCGCCGCCCTCGCCAGCACCGTCGAGAACGCGATGAGCGCGCGCCAGCGCCGGCAGATCGGCAAGCGGATCCACCCGGCGACGCGGACCTTCCAGGCCCTGCGGATCCACGTCAACCGCGAGCTCGAGGAGCTCGATCGCTTCCTCGCCGACGCCCCTGGGCTGCTGCTCCCCGGCGGTCGGCTCGCCGTGATCACCTTCCACTCCCTCGAGGACCGGGCGACCAAGCGCCGCTTTGTCCGCCTCTCGAAGGCCGCCGATCTCCCCCAGGGCCTGCCGATCGCCGCCGCCGACATGCCGAAGGCGCCCTACACAATCCCGCCGAGCTTCCGCCAGGGCAAGACCGCCAGCGAGGCCGAGCTCAGCACCAACCCGCGCAGCCGCAGCGCCCGCGTCCGCGTCCTGGAGCGCGCCGCCTAGATGTCCGTCCGTCGCCCACGCAGCAACGCCGCCGCCGAGCGGAGGGCCCGCCTTCGAGCCCCCGTCGACACCGCTATCGGCGAAGAGGCGCCGCCGAAGCCGGTCCGCAGCCATCGCCCGCAGGGGATCGCCCTCCTCGCCTTCGCCGCCCTGGCGATGCTCACCGCGATCAGCGTCCTCCGGGTCCGCACCCGCGCCCGCGTCCTCGAGCTCGGCGCCGCGATCACCGACATGACCGACGAGCACACCCGCCTCCTCGACGAGCGTCGCCGCCTCGAGGCCGAGCGCGCCTACCTGCGCCACCCGGACCACGTCCAGCAGATCGCCACCCAGCACCTGGCGATGGAGCCGGCCCAGCCCGAGCGGATCCAGCAGATCGAGCTGATCGCCGCCAAGCCGAGCGCCCCGAGGGCGGACGGATCGGAGACCCCGCGATGACCCAACGCCGCCGCCTCCTCCCGCAGCCGATGGCCAGCGATCGCCGCGCGGTCAACCGTAGGATCGGCCTCGTCGGCGGGATCATCCTCGCAGGGCTCATCGGCGTCGGCGCCAAGGCCCACCAGGTCGCGGTCGTCGACCACGAGGGCTACGCCGAGCGCGGCAACCGTCAGCAGCTGCGCTCCTTCAAGCTGACGGCGAGCCGCGGCGACGTCGTCGATCGCAACGGCATGACCCTGGCGACCAGCGACAGGGTCCACCAGGTCGTCATCAACCCCCGCCAGATCCGCGCCCACGGCCAGAGCGACGAGGTGCTCGGCCTCCTCCTCCAGCTCTTCCCCGACGAGGACGCGGCCTACCTCCGCGGCGAGTTCGATCGCGACAAGGCCTACCGCCTGCTGCGGATGCTCCTCGACGACGAGCAGGCGGCGATCGTCGAGAGCTGGAAGATCGCCGGCCTCTACCTCGAGCCTGCGACCCGCCGCGTCTACCCCCGCGGTCTCCTCGGCTCGCACATCATCGGCCGGGTCAACGGCCAGGGCGAGGGCAACCTCGGGATCGAGCTGAGCATGGACGAGCGCCTGCGCGGCCGCGACGCCCAGAGCCCGGCCTACTTCGCCCGCGGCAAGAAGCTCCTCGTCGACGGCGGCCCCGGCCCCGACGTCGCCCGCGGCGACACCGTGACCCTGACGGTCGACTCGGCGATCCAGGCGATGCTCGAGGACGAGCTCAACGAGATCGTCGATCGTTGGCACCCGGTGGGCGCCAGCATCGTCGTCCTCGATCCGCGCAACGGCGAGGTCTTGGCCCTCGGCTCGCGGCCGACCTTCGACCCCAACCACAAGGTCGAGAAGCTGGCCCAGACCTCATCGCTCGCGCTCCAGGCGGCCTATGAGCCGGGCTCGACGATGAAGGCGATCACCGTCGCCGCCGCCCTCGACGAGGGCGTGATCCGGGCCAACGAGACCCTCTACTGCGAGAAGGGGCGCTGGCGCTACACGCCGAAGCACGTCATCCGCGACACCCACGCGGCCGAGTGGCTCGACATCACCAACATCCTCGCCGAGTCGTCGAACATCTGCACGACCAAGATCGCCGACCGCCTCGGCAAGGCGAAGCTCGACCATTGGGTCCGCCGCTTTCACTTCGGCGAGCGACCGGCGATCAAGCTGCCAGGCGCGACCCGTGGTCTGCTCTCGCCGCACGAGAAGTGGTCCGACATCCAGGCGGCGAACATCTCCTTCGGCCAGGGCATGAGCGCCTCCCCGCTCCAGGTCGCCGCCGCCTTCGGGGCCCTCGCCAACCGCGGCGAGTACATCCAGCCGGCGATCGTCAAGCGGGCCGTCGACTACCGCGGAGAGATCGTCTACGAGCACACCCCCGTGCCCGAGCGGGTGGTCCGCCCGGGCACCGCGAAGACGGTGATGAAGATGCTCGAGAGCGTCGTCCACTCGCGCCACGGCACCGGCAACAACGCCGCGGTCCCGGGCTATCGGGTCGCCGGCAAGACCTCGACCGCGCAGAAGGCCGACGCCAAGAAGGGCTACTCGGACGACGAGTACTTCGCGTCCTTTATCGGCGCCCTGCCGGCCACCGACCCGCGGGTCGTGATCCTGGTCTCGGTCGACAACCCGGAGGGCGGGCACTTCGGCAACGAGGTCGCGGCCCCGAGCTTTAGCAAGCTCGGCGAGCAGGTGATGCTCCACCTCGGGGTCCCGCGGGAGGACGGCGTCGCCCCGCCGAAGACCCTCGTCGTCCACGAGCGCGACCCCAACGACCCCACCGCCAAGATCGCCGTCGACGATCCCAGCGACGACGCCCCTGCCCTCCCGGGCCAGCGCCCCCGGGCCCAGCGGATGGTCGTCACCGTCGGCGATCTGCCGAACTTCGCCGGCCTCGGGCTCGCAGCCTCGACCGACCTCGCCGATCGCAACCACATCACCCTCGAGGCGGTCGGCAGCGGCGTCGCCGTCAGCCAAGAGCAGGTCGGCAGCGACCGCGACGGCGCGCCCATCGTCCGCGTGGTCTTTGAGCCGGCGAAGTAGCGCCGACCCGGACTACGCCGCGGCGGCTGCCCTCGCCCCCGCAGAGGCCCCGGCCGCCAGCCGCCCCGCGGCCGTCCGCAGCTCGCCCTCCGCGGGCACCAGCGGTCCGACCTTGCCGAGGCCGAAGGCCGGCATGTGGTGATAGACGCTCTCGTAGCGGCCGGGCTCGACGACGTAGGTCTCGTGCCAGATCCCGACGGCGCCGCCCAGGCCCCAGCGCTGGATCCACGCCCGCCAGGCCGGCACGTGCTGCGACTCCTTCGCCCGCGAGTAGGCCTGCAGCTCCTCGACCGAGCGCCAGTACTGGACCATCAAGGTCGTCCGCCCGCCGAAGGACTCGTGGGCGAGGAGGCCTGAGCTGGGGTCCTCCTCGAGCTCCTTCATCATCCGCCGCATCGCCGCGGCGATCGCCCAGAGCGAGGGGACGAGCCACCACTTGTTGACCCGCGCTCCGATCAGGAAGACGACGAAATTCTGGTCGGGGGGGACGGTGAGGCGCTGGGGATGGACGTGCATCGGTCGGCTCGCTTTCGTCGCCAATGTTGACGGCGACATCATTGTTGACACCGACAACATACCGCAGATGTTGCCACCGTCAACATAAAAGGGCACACTCCTGAAATCGCGAGCAAGACCGGCAAAAAGACCCCCAGGAAGCCCCGAAAGGCCGGCTACCATCATGGGGATCTCCGCGCGACCCTCCTCGGCGCGGCCGTCGAGCTCATCGCCGAGCGCGGGCTCCAGGGCCTCAGCCTGCGCGAGTGCGCCCGTCGGGCCGGGGTCTCCCACGCCGCGCCCTACCGTCACTTCGCCGACAAAGAGGCGCTCCTGTGGGCGATCGCCGAGCAGGGCTTCACCTGGCTCACCGAGCAGGGCAAGGCGGCGATGCAGGACGTCGACGATCCGCGCGCGCGCCTCGACGCCTACGGAGCGGCCTATGTCCGCTTCGCCGTCACCCACCCCGTCCATCACCGGGTCATGTTCTCGGCGGAGCTCAACTCCGCGACCGCCCGCGAAGGCGAGAAGGCGACCAACTCCGACGCCTTTGAGCTCCTCGTCGAGACCGCGAGCGCCGTCGTCGGCCCCGACGGCGACGCCTTGATCGCCGCGGTCGCCTCCTGGTCGCTCACCCACGGCCTGGCGATGCTGATCCTCGACAAGCGGATCCCCGCCGAGTACGTCGCGACCCCGGAGGACGTCGCGAAGCTCGCGCAGCAGGTCATCGCCCAGTGGCGCGGGCCCCTGTCCTAGCAACCCGCGGCAAAGCCCCCTGTGCTCTCGCGGCCCAATCGTCGGCCTCCTCGCTTCGACGATACGCCGCTGTGCCGGGCTCTACGGCACGTTTCGGCGGGACCGAGAGGGCGACGAGGGCGCAAGCTCTGGCGGCGCCGCGAGGGCCGACGATTGCGCCGCGAGAGCGCACGCGACCCTCGCCAAGGGCTCCGAGGGCGAGCCCATCACAGATGCGCAAAAATGCGCGCCGTGATACCCCACGCCGGTCATGAGCGCCCTCTCCTCGATGCTCCGCTCCCCGCGATCCAGCCTCGCCCGCCTCGCCCGCCTCCGCCGGGCCCCGTCGCAGCTCTGCGCAGCCTGGGTCCTCCTCGGCCTCGGAGCCTCGCTCGCCCTCTCCGCCTGCGGCAGCGACGACGCTGAGAGCTCCGCCCTCTCCGCAGGGGCGGCCTGCGAAGGCGCCTCGCCGCCGATGTGCTCGGCCGACTGCAGCCCTGTCTGTGGAGACGGCGCCTGGACCTGCGAGTGCGCCGAGGACAGCGACGCCTCCACCGGGGACGCCTCCACCTCCTCCCCGTCGACCTCCTCGGGCGGCGTCTCTGCCAGCAGCGGCGACAGCTCGACGACCGACAGCGCGACGAGCGACGCCTCCACCTCCTCCTCGTCGGGCACCGACGCGACCAGCGACACCGACACGACCGACACCACCGGCACGACCACCGGCACGACCACCGGCACGACCGGCGACACCGGCACGACCACCGGCGACGACAGCACCTCGTCCACCTCCGGCTCGACGACAGAGGCGCCCTGGGACGACCTTCAGCACGTCCACATCGAGATCGACAACTTCTGTCAGGTCAGCGTCGACCCGCCGGCGATCGACGTCCCCGTCGACCAGACGGTGAAGCTCTCGTACCACAACCACAGCGTCGACTATGAGGCCGACGTCTGGCTCTCGTACGGCGGCGGCTACCTGGAGCTCGAGCTCGGCAACACCTGGGATGACCCCTTCGAGTGGTGCACAGGGCCCAACGCGTCGACGGGGTACGCGGACATCTCGATCGCCGGCGGGGGCAACAACGCCTGCCCCAAGCACCGGATGAAGATCAACTGCCAGTAGCGGCCGCCCTCGCGGCGCGGCGTCGCGGTCTTCAAGGTCCAGGAGAGCCGACCGCCTCCGGCCCAAGCGCCCTCGCCTTGCGCGCCCTCCCCCTGCCTGGCTGGAGGTGATCCACGGTCTCCTCGCGCCCAGCGAGCACATCCGCCCTCGAGAGCGTCCCCTCCTCGGAATCAAGGGGCCTCCTGACACGTAGACATGGCCATGCCGGTGCTGAGCAGCGCCCGCAGAGCGCTCCGCCAGCTCCTCCCGGATCTCGGCGTCGCTCTCGGGGTCTTCCTCCTCCTAAACGCTGGCGGCGAGCTCTTCGTCGGCGGCTTCGACACGACCGCGGCCTGGCTCAGCAGACCCGCAGGCTGGCTCGCTTGGATCGGAGAGGCTGGCCTCGGCGCGCTCCTCATCGCCCACGCGTGGCGACCGCTGCGGGGGCTGTGGCGCCCGCTCGCGATCGCGGCCCTCCTCCTCGTCGCCGGCTGGGCGATGGTCGACGCGGTCACCTACTACCTGCTCCTCGAGGCAGGCCATATCTCGACCACGGCGCTGCCCTTTCCAGCCTCGTTTCTGG
Organism: Polyangia bacterium; assembly: GCA_030424595.1. Lineage (GTDB taxonomy): Bacteria > Myxococcota_A > Polyangia > Nannocystales > Nannocystaceae > JADJRG01. The sequence continues at coordinate 161,333 of JAUHWG010000014.1, read as the reverse complement.
TCATCGCCGCGGCCCTCGCCCTCGCCCTCGAGGTCATCGCCCCCGCGCCGCGCGGACCGTGGTCGACGGTCCGCCAGCTCCGCTGCCTCGCCACCTGCGCCGTGGTGGCGCTGCTCCTCCCGCTCGTCCTGATCTTCACCTTCGGCCCGACCCGCTACGCTCGCAACGCCGACTGCATCGTCGTCTTCGGCGCGAAGGTCTACAGCGACGGTCGTCCCTCCGAGGCCCTCGCGGATCGGGTCGACGAGGGCGTCCGCCTCTACAAGCAGGGCCTCGCCCCGGTGATGGTCATGAGCGGCGCCCTCGACAGCGCCCACGGCGGCTCCGAGCCGGCGTCCATGCGCGACCGGGCGATCGCCTCGGGCGTCCCCGCCAGCGCGATCGTCCTCGACGAGGAGGGCGTCAACTCGGCCGCGACCGTCGACAACACCCGCGCCTGGGCCCGCCCGCGCGGCGCCACCCGGGTCTTGGCTGTCAGCCACTACTACCACCTGCCGCGGGTCAAGCTCCTCTTCGAGCGCGCCGGCCTGCGGACCTACACGGTCCCCGCGACGATGCGACGCCGCCTCCGCCGCGAGCCCTACTACCTCGCCCGCGAGGTGATCGCCTACCACCACGCGCTGCTCGTCCCCTAGCAGCCCGTGGCAAAAGTCCCGTGTGCTGTCGCGCCGCGATCGTTGGCCCTCTTGGCTTCGACGAAACGCCGCTGTACTGGGCTGTACTGCAAGTTTCGGCGGGGCCGAGAGGGGCGACGAGGGCAAGCGAGAGCGCGCGGGACTTTTGCCACGGGCTGCTAGCAGACCCAGGGCGCTCTCGCGCCGCGATCGTTGCTCCTCTGGGCTCGGACAGAACGCCGCCGTGCCGGGCTGTACCGCGAGTTGGCGCCCTCGCTGGAGATACCCAGCGATCGTTCTCGCCGGTCCTTGCCATTTTTGGCCTTCGAGAACGCTGGCGTTCAGACCAGGGCCACCGCCGCACAGGAGCTCCGCGCGAGCCTCATTGATTCGCGCGACCAACCACGCGATGAACCCGGCCAGTGCCTGAAATCAAAGGACCTGACGGCAGCTCTGTCAAGGTCAAGATCATGGTTGGCGTGCAGGACATCAGCCATGGGTCGGGCAACAGCACTGAGGCGTGAACCTGACTGACCGAAGGCGAAGCAAGCACCATGGCGAACGAATCTGCCAGGGCGTCCTCGACCGAGACCATCGACTATCTCCGGGCGGACGAGGCCACGAAGCAGCGTGTCCTTGAGGGGCTCGCGGACCAGCTCACGCGCAGCTACGAGATCGAGCAGGGAGCGGCCCAGCGCTACTTCGCCGACTACCTGGAGCGCGGCAGCGAAATGAGCCGACTCCGCCTCTACTACCGCCCCGACGGTACTCTGGGCGGACACCTCATGATGAAGGTGGAGCGGGTCAATCTGGCTGATGGTCCATGCTGGCTGGTCGCGCAGGGGGCGGCGTTCGACCCGGATCAGCGCGGCGGCTTCGGCCGGCGTCAGGCATTCTTCGTCAAGGAGAACCTGAAGTTCTTTCTCCGAGGGCCGCGGCGGCGCGCCTTTCTGAAGAGCAGCTGGGTCCACCCGGCGACCTTCTACGCCGTGACGCGTCACTTCCCGCGCTGCTATCCGTCCCTCAAGACGCCGTTTATCCCGCCCGAGGTGGCCCCGGCCTATGAGGCGAGCTTCGGCGCGCGCGAGAGCTACGGAGCGGATTATCCCTTCACGACTCGGTATCCGCTCACCCATCTTCGCGACGTCGGCGAGGCCGATCGGGCCCGCGCGCAGGACATCGCCAAAGGGAACGAATACGTCGCCTTCTTTCTCCGACACAACCCGGAGTTCCACCTGGGCTACAGCTTGAACACCCTCGCGCCCTTCACGACGCTTAACGTCCTTGGCAGCGCCCTCGACCACCTTATCCGGGGACGGCGCCCGCGACCGGGCCGAAAGTGAGCCCCTGCGGCGACGGGTGTTCGGGGACAGGGGCTCGCGAGCCTCGGGGTCTAGCGTCCCATCTCGGAGCCGCGGACGACTCAAAGGCTGGCTGACGCGCTAGCCGCGAGAGCCCAGCGCGGATTCAAACGGGGCAAGCCGCGCTCAGTGACCGCACTGGTCGGGCCAGCGGATCCCCTCGGCCGCGAGCGCGGCGAACCCGGGGGCGCAGGCGTCCTGGAGCTCGCGCTGCTCCGCCTCGGCGAGGGCCTGCCAGCTCGAGCGCCCGCGGCCGATCCGCCGCAGGGATTTGTCGATCCACGCCCGATCGACCGGCCCCAACCCGAGCGCCGCGCCGAGGCGCTCAAGGCTCGCCCGCGGCCGCAGGAGCAGGTCCTCGTAGCGTAGCGTCATCCGCCGCTCGGCCGGCACCTCGCGGAGCACCGCCAGGCCCCGCTTGATCTCGCCGGACCAGTAGTGGCCGCACAGCGAGGGGGAGATGTCGTAGTCGGCGAAGGCCTCGGCGGTGAAGTTCTCCGGGAGGAGCCCGGCGAGGTCGTCGGTGAGATCGTCGATCTCGCTGCGATCGTCGCTCTCCCAGGGATCGACGCCGAGGAACTCGAGCAGCGCGTAGCCGATGAGCGCCATCCGAAAGCCGACGTGCTGGCTCATCGAGATCGCGGTGTTGCGGCCGTCGCGGACCAGGTGGACGAAGCGGGCCTCCGGGAACGCGTCGACCAAGCGGCGGATGATCCGGAGGCTGCCGCCAGAGCGCTCGACCCAGGTCCGGCGATCGTAGCGGCGCATCAAGAGCTCGAACATGCCGCGGTAGTGCTCGGCGGCCGACGCCACCCCGCGGGCCTGCATCGCCGCGGCGAGGGCGTCAAAGAGCCCGTCCGGATCGTCGTCGATGTGGGGCAGCATCGTCATGCTCACGGTCGGCACCCCGCCGTCGACCCGGTAGCGGCCGCTGCCGAAGGGGTAGACGATCTCGCCCATCCGCAGGCCCGCCCGCAGGAGCTGATTGAGCCGCGGGCTGGGATCCGCCATCACCGACCAGAACTCGCGGCCGCTCAGCGGCTCGGCCGGGAACGCCCGCGGGATCAGGCTGCCGAGATCGGTGACAAAGGAGAAGAGCTCGGAGATGCTGAGCACCTCAGGGTGTTCGCGCATCAGCGTCGACACGAGGGTCGAGCCGCAGCGCCCGGTGCCGACGACGAAGACCGGCCGTGGCCGGCTCACTCGGTCACCTTGCGGGTTCGATGCGCGAGGTCTTGGTCGATGTACCACTGGTAGAAGCCGAGGAGATGCTCGTCGGTGAGCTCGTAGTCCGCGCCCGCCGGGCGCTCCAGGTGACGATCGGTCTCCGTGCGATCGAAGTACTTCGCGCCGACGACATAGGCGTTGTAGACCCGGACGCCGGCGTCGAGCTTGCGATCGATCCAGGTCAGCTCTTCGCGCGTGTCGACGAAGGTCGGCCAGCGCAGCCCGAGCGACTCAAAGATGAGCCCCAGCGTCCGCTGGGTCGGTCTGCGGGCGACCGACGCGAGGTGATAGACGCCCGGATCGGCGCCGGCCCGGGAGAGCCCCAGGGCGTCGCGAGCGACGAAGTCGACCGGGATCAGATCGAGCTCGCCGTCGGGATCGGCGATCAGCCGGACCTCGAGCGTGTTCATCAGGTCCGCCTGGGTCCGGGCCATCATCCGGCGAAACTTCCAGACCCCGCGCATGAAGCCGTAGAGCCCGTTGAAGTTGAGCGTCCCGTAGGTGCGAGAGTGGCCGATGACGATGCTCGGGCGGAGGATCCTCGCCGGGATTCCGCTCTCGCGGACCATCCGCTCAGCGATCACCTTGCTGCGCTCGTAGTGATTGTTGGTCGAGAACCCGTCGTTCTCGAGGACAGGCTCCTCGCGGATGAGGCCCCTCCGGGTCCCGGCGACGTAGGCCGTGCTGACAAAGTTGAGCACGCCGACGCCGAGCTCCTTCGCCAGGCCCACGACGTTGGCCGTGCCCTCGACGTTGGTCCGCATCACCTTCGCGCGAAACCTGTCGTGGAACTGGAGCGCCGCGGCGCAGTGCCACATCTCAGCGCCCCTCCACTCCGGAGGGAGAGCGTCGACGCCACAGCGAGGCTCGTGAACATCCGCCGCCACCGCCTCGCATCGGCTGTGGATCGCCTGGTCGAGCGAGCCGCCGAGACCGTAGAGCCGAGCCCCCCGCTCCAGGGTCGCGACAAAGCGCTGCTGCGCGCCCTCGCTCCCGGGCCGGACGAGCCCGAGCACACGCGCGTCAGGATCCGTCTTCAGGATCTCGAGGACAGTCGCGGAGCCGACCAGGCCGGTCGCACCGGTGAACACGTGGCGTGGGGGGCAGAGCATGCGCAGTAGCAGGACATACCGCGTCGCCTGCTCGTTTGCGACCGTCGCCGCGCTCACGTCGCCAGCGAGGATTTATCGGTTCACCCTGAGAGATTCAGCCAACGACGAGCCACGAGGGCGACGTCTGCCTCAGGGCGGAGCGTCGGCGTCGAGCCGCGCCGCGAGCCCTGCGCGAAGATCCCGCGAGCGCCACCACAGCCACGAGGTCTCGCCTACCCGGGCGACGGCGTAGGCGAAGAGGCCGACGAGCAGCCCTGCGTAGTGCGCAAGATAGACTCCGAGTGCGAGGAGCGCAGAGCAGATCACCAAAAAAACGACGACCGACTCGGTGAGGGCCCGGGTCCGTCCGCCGTGGAGGAGCACCCCGCCGTACCAGCTCGCCAACGCGCGCGCCCCCGGGACGGCGAGGCCGAACCAGAACGCCGCCGTCGCCATCGCCACGAGCTCCGGGCGGAGCCCCGAGAGCCCGCCAAACCACAGGTCCGCGACCGGCGTCGCGGCGAAGGCGAGGCCGATCGCGGTGAGGGCCCCGGTCAGGAGGAGGGCGAAGCGGAAGAGCACGGCCGGCGCCCCCGGCCGATCGAGCAGCGAGATCACCACCTCATTGAAGGCGAAGCCCGAGCTTTGCAGGAGGAAGAGGAGGCCGTTGACCACCGGCCACAGCGCGAGGGACTCCAGCGGCCGCGGCATCCGGGCGAGGGCCGCGGCGCCGATCGGCTGGACGATGAGCGCGACCAGCGGGGTCAGGGCGAGCGGCACATAGAAGCGGAGGAAGCTGGCGCCGCGGAGGACGGTCCCGGGATCCCCGGGCTCCAGCTGCGTCCGGATCAGGGGGCGACACTTGAGCGCCGCGTAGGCGGCCTCGGCCAACACCCCGGCGATCACCGTCGAGGTCGCGACGACGATCCCGGTGGCCCCGACCGCGAAGCCGATCGCCAGCGCCAGCGCGCCGACGCCGAGGCGGACGACGCTGCCGAGGGTCACCTGCCCCGAGCGACCGAGGCGGATCAGCACCCCTTGGTTGAAGCGCCGCGAGGCGATCGCCCAGGTCCAGGGGGTCATCAGCATCAGGCCGAGGCGGGCTGGCTCGACGACCGCCGCGGGGGTGTCGAGGAGCGGCACGAGCACCCAGTCGAAGAGCGGCGTGAAGGCGAAGGCGACGTGGACGAGCGTGAGCACAGCGCTGAGCCGGTGCATCGTCCGCCGCAGCGCGTCGTAGGCCGCCTGGTGTTTGCTGAGGGCGGTCGACGCCGCCAGCATCATGATGATCGGCGCCTCGACGATGAGGGCGATCGGGAAGACCAGGCCGCCGTAGGCCGCGAGGTGGATCTCCGGGTCGGCGAGGCGAGCGACCACCGCCGAGAGGAGCGGCAGCTCGACCCCCATCAACATCCACGACAGCGCGAGCGGCCACCAGCTCCGCGCGACGTCGACGAGCCGGACGGGACCGGCGCTCACGGGGCTACTCACGAGCGCGGGAGGATAGCAGCGCCCGAGAGAAGCGCCGGTCCTCGCACGAAGGCCTGGCCTGCGTCTGCGCAGGACTCTCGCCACGGTCTGCCACGGTCTGCTAGGCCTGCTCGGCGACCAGCGTGTCGTGGAGGGCGAGCAGCGCGGCGTAGAGCTGTTCGGCATGTTCGTCGCCGATCGCCCGCGAGAGCTCCCCCTCGGTCTCGCGCAGCGTCGCCATCCCGTCGAGGAGGGTCTGGCCCGCCTCTTCGCTGAAGCGGATGAGCTTCGCCCGCCGGTCCGCCGGGTCGCGGACGCGCAGGAGCACCCCCGCGGCCTCGAGCTCGTCCACGAGGTGGCCGACGGCCTGCTTGGACACCCCGAGACGGCGGGCGAGCTCGGTGAGGCGGGTCCCCTCGAGATCGATATGGGGGAAGAGCGCGGTGTGGGCCGCCCGCAGTCGGGTGCCCTCCCCCAGCGTCGGCAGCCTGGCGATCGCCCGCTCGTTGACCAAGCGCGCGCACTTGAGCAGGAGCTGAGCCCAGCTCGCGCGCTTCACCGCCTCTAGGGTCGCTCGATCCGCGGGGCCCGACACGGCTCCTAGAGTAGAGCGCGAGAATAATTGGTCAATCGATCTTGACTAATTTAGTCAATCATACTTGACTACTAAGCATGCCGCTCCACCCCCACTGTGGTCCGCTCGTCCCCCTCGCCGACAACCTCTGGGCCTCCGAGTACGAGCTGCGCATGGGGCCAGGCTTCTATATGCCCGTGCGGATGACCGTCCTCCGCCTCGGGGACGGGAGCCTCGTGCTCTGGTCGCCGGGACCCATCCAGGAGCCGCTGGCGGCGGAGATCGCCGATCTCGGCGAGGTGTCCGCGCTCGTAGCGCCAAACTGCCTGCACCACCTCTACGTCGCCGCCGCCAAGGAGCGCTACCCGCAAGCGACGATCCTCGCCGCCCCCGGGCTCCAGGAGAAGCGCCCCGACCTGCCGATCGACGGCGGCCTCGCCACGCCGCCCCCGAGCTGGGGCGGAGAGGTCCGGCTGCTGACGATCGCCGGGGCCAGGCGCCTCGGCGAGGTCGTCGCCCTCCATCGACCGAGCGCGACCCTGCTCGTCACCGACCTCATCTTCAACATGGGCGATGTCCGCGGTCTCCTGACCCCGTGGATCCTCCGCACGGCCGGGGTCTACCGCCGCTTCGGTCAGAGCCGCCTCATCCGCCTCCTCGTCGACGATCGAGCGGCCGCCGGGGACAGCGTCCGCGAGCTCCTAAGCTGGCCCTTCGAGCGGGTCGTATCGGCCCACGGTGCGGTGGTCGACGGCGATGATGTCCGCGAGCGAAGCGCCGCCGCGCTCCGTTGGATGCTCGCCGACGCGGCCTCGCCCCCTCGCTGACGAGACCTCGCAGCCTCGCCCCTGCGCAGGGCGACTCCGAGGACAGGTTAACGCTGCGACCCGCCGCCGCAGCCCGCGACGGTGAGAACGCGCGCGGCCTACCCCGCCTACCCCGCCTACCCCGCCTTCGCCGCTCGTCGCCGCTCGCCGATCACCCGGCGCAAGACGACCGCGAAGCGAGATACTCTGGCCGCGGTGGGGCTGGCGGATGACGACGAGCAGCGGGAGCTGGAGACCCTGAGGCGGCGATGCCAGGAGCTCGAGGCCAAGGCCCGGCACCTCGACGTCGTCAATTTTTTCGCCTCCTCCCTGCTCTATACCCAGACCGATCTCGACGACATCCTCTGGGACGTCGCCAACAACGCGGTCTCCCGCCTCGGGATCGAGGACTGCGTCATCTACCTGCTCGATCCGAGCGGCGAGCACCTGATCCAGCGCGCCGCCTACGGGCCCAAGAACCCGACGGGCCGCGAGATCCTCGGCCCGATCAGGATCCCGCTCGGCAGCGGGATCGTCGGCTCCGTCGCGCTCACCGGCGAGGTCGCGCGGATCCCCGACACCCGCCTCGACCCGCGCTACATCACCGACGACAAGGCCCGCCTCTCCGAGCTGGCGATCCCGATCTTCTTCAACGACACGGTCATCGGCGTCATCGACAGCGAGCACTCGGAGGTCGACTTCTTCACCGACGCCCACCAGGAGATCCTCCAGACGATCGCGTCGATGACCGCCTCCAGGGTCGGCCGCGCTCTCCTCGACGAGGGCCTGCGACGGGCCAACGCCGAGCTCGAGGAGCAGGTCTCCCTCCGCACCCGCGAGCTGGTCTCCGCGGTCGATCGGGTCGAGCGGCTCCTCCTCAACACCCTGCCGCGGCCGATCGCGATGCGCCTCCAGGCCGGCGAAGAGCGGATCGCCGAGAGCTTTGAGTCCGTCACCGTTCTCTTCGCCGACCTCGTCGGCTTCACCGAGCGGGCCGCCGCCACCGACCCAGAGGCGCTCGTCGAGCTGCTCAGCCAGGTCTTCACCGAGTTCGACGCGATCAGCGATCGCTACGGCGTCGAGAAGATCAAGACGATCGGCGACGCCTACATGGTCGTCTCTGGGGTGCCGACGCCGCGCGACGATCACCTGGAGGCGATGGCCGACACGGCCCTCGCCCTCCTCGACGCGGTCACCCGCGTAGGCGAACGGATCGGCGCAGACCTCGAGATCCGCGTCGGCCTGCACAGCGGGCCCGTCGTCGCCGGGATCATCGGCACCCGCAAGTTCGCCTACGACCTCTGGGGCGACACCGTCAACACCGCCAGCCGGATGGAGTCCCACGGCGTGCCCGGGCGGGTCCACGTCGCCGAGACCACCTACGAGCTGCTCCGCGAGCGCTTTCGCTTTGAGGAGCGCGGCGAGGTCGACGTCAAAGGGCTCGGGGTCATGCGGACATACTTCCTCCTCGGGCGGAGCTCGGCGGACGGCGAGAGCGAAGCGGAGGAGCCAAGCTCCGAACCGGGGCCCGCGTAGCCAGCCTCGGTGCCCTCTCCCTCGCGCGCAGCGTTCGCCTCCGGAGATGATCCGGCGGTCGATCCCGCGGTCGATCCCGCGGTCGATCCCGCGGTCGATCCGGCGGTCGATCCCGCAGACGATCCCGCAGACGGGCGGGCTGCTCGAGCGCCGCGGAGGTCCCCGCCTGGGGCTCTCGCGCTACTTCGGGTCCTTCTCCGGCCACGAGGGGCTCTCGTCGACCTTGCCGTGACCGTCGCCGTACTCGACCGGCATCGACGCCGCGCTCCACAGCCCCTCCGAGCGGGCGATGAAGGCCGCGGCCGTGTGATCGCCGATGACGTTCACGGAGGTCCGGGCCATGTCGAGGATCCGGTCGACGCCGAGGACGACGGCGATCCCCTCGGGGGGGACGTCGAACATCGCCAGGATCCCGACCAGCAGCGGGATCGATCCCCCAGGGACCGCGGCCGCGCCGATCGCCGTGATCACCGAGAGAACCATGACGACGATCTGCTGCCCGAGGTCGAGGTCGACGCCGAAGACCTGGCAGAGGAAGATCACCGTGATCCCCTCGAAGAGCGAGGTGCCGTTCATGCACATCGTCGCCCCCAGCGGCAGGACGAAGCCGGCGACCTTCGGCGGGACCCCGAGGTCGCGCTCGGAGACCTCGATGTTCGTCGGCAGGGTCGCCGCGCTCGACGAGGTCGAGAAGGCGGTGACGATCGAGGCTCGGATCCGGGAGAAGAAGTCGAGCGGTCGGACGCCGATCACAAAGGCGATGATGAGCGACATCGTCACGGCGACGTGGAGGGCGAGCGCCCCGAGGACCGTCGCGACGTAGATCCCGAGGGGCTCCAGGAGGACAAAGCCGAAGCGGGAGGTGACGCCGAAGATCAGCCCCGCGACCCCGTAGGGGGCGATCCGCATCGACACCTCGACGATCTTGGTGACCGTGTCATTGAGCGCCTGGAGGAAGGCGATCATCGTCTCGCCGCGCTCGCGCCGGATCAGCGTGACCGCAGCGCCGAAGATCAGGGCGAAGAAGATCACCCCGAGCATGTCGCCCTCGACGGCGGAGCGCAGCGGGTTGCGGGTGACGATCCCGACGAAGGTGTCGATCCCGAAGCTCGTCGTCTGGGCGGCGTCGATCTTCGCCGTGGCGTCGCCGGCATAGGTCGAGAGCAGGCCCTCGCGGACCTCGGGGGTGATCCGCGAGCCCGGGCGGACGATCCCGACGAGCAAGAGCCCCATCGACGCGGCGAGGGCGGTGGTCCCGAGGAAGTAGGCGAGGGTTCGCCCGGCCATCTTGCCGACCCGCCTTACGTCGCCGATGCCGGCGACCCCGAGGGCGACCGAGGCGAAGACCAGCGGCATCACCACCATGAAGAGGAGGCGGAGGAAGATCTGGCCTGCCGGACCTGCGACGTAGTGGTTGAGCGAGGTGACGACGCTGTGCTCGCCGCCGAGGGCGACGTTGCAGAGAGCGCCGAGCGTCGCGCCGACGACGAGGCCGAGGAGGATCTTGGTGTGGAGCTTCATCTCGCCCGGCCATGGTAGGGCAAGTGGCCCGCGCCTTGCCGAATTCGCGCGCCTAGCTGTAGGCTGGGGCGCCATGGTCGACTTCGTGTTCACCGCCCGCCCCCCACGGGGCCCGCTGGCGTCCTACGTCGAGTCGCTCTGGTGCGCCCGCGGGGTGAGCGAGCACGTCGACGTCATCTTCCCGACGGCCCAGATCTCGCTCCTCATCAACCTGGGCGATCCGCAGCTCATCACGGCCCATGGGCGCGCCCCCTTCGTCGGCGCCGAGGCCTGGATCGTCGGCCAGCAGCGGCGCGTCATCACCAACGCCCCCGTCGGCCGGACCGACGTCGTCGGCGCGACCTTCAAGAGCGTCGGCGCGGCCGCCTTGCTCGGCGTCGCCTGCGATGCGCTGACCGGTCAGATCGTCGATCTCGGCGCGCTTTGGGGCGCCTTCGCGGAGAGAGCCCGGCGCCAGCTCGGCGACCTCGGCGAGAGCTCCACCCCCGCGGCTCGCCTGGCGATGTTGGAGCGCCTCCTCTCCACGAGGCTCGCCGACAGGGCCGAGTGCGCGGGGCCGCGGATACGTCGAGTCCGACAGGCCTTCGACGCCCTGACAGCCGCCGAGCCCCTCCCTGTGGGTCGGGTCTGCGAGCTCGTCGGGCTCTCCAACCGCGCCCTGATCGCGGACTTTCAGCGCCTGGTCGGTCTCCGGCCGAAGGAGGTCTCCCGCCAGGTCAGGCTCCATCAGCTGCTGGGCGCGCTCGCAAGCGCGGCCCCGACCTCGCTCTCGGAGCTCGCGCTCGCCCACGGCTACTGCGATCAGGCGCACCTCAACCGTGAGTTTCGCGGGGTCGCAGGAATCTCGCCGACGGAGTACCTCCGGCGACGGCGCAGCGCCTACGGCGACGACCCGTCCTCGCCGAACTTCGTGACCGGATAAGAAGTCACCGGATAAGAAGTCACCGGGTAAGAAATTTCCAAGACCCTCACCGCCTCGCCCCCCACGCTGCCACCATGAGCACACACACCGCCAAGGAGCCCCTCAACCTCGCCCGGGTAGCCGCGCTCTCCAGCACTGGCGCGATCATGGGGCTGCTCACCGCGCTCGTCGGCCTCCCCCCGCCGGTCGAGCCGCTCCTGTGGGTGCTCGCCTACTCGGCCTGGGTCGTGCTCGTCCTCGCCCGCGCTGAGCCCCGGCCGCTGGCGACGATGGTCCTCGCCGGCGGGATCACCGGGCTGCTCACCGGCTCTATCCAGATCGCCCTCCTGCCGGCCTACCTCGCGGCAAACCCGCAGTGGGCGGGCGAGATCGCCGGCCGCACACGAGCCGAGATGATCCCGGGTTTCGTCGGCTTCGGCATCACCATGGGGCTCCTCTTCGGCGTGATCTTTGGCCTCGTCGCCCACGCACTGTACCGACGACGCAGCGCTCACGCCCCGCGTCGCGCTCGCGGAGAGTGACGCGACGAGCCCGCCTAGCAGACCGTGGCGAAAGTCCCCTGCGCTCTCGCGCCGCGATCGTTGGCCCTCTTGGCTTCGACGAAACGCCGCTGTACTGGGTCGTACCGCACGTTTCGGCGGGACCGAGAGGGCCGAGGGGGCCCACGAGGACTGGAGAGCGCGCGGGACTTTGCCACGGTCTGCTAGGCCTCTGAAGCCGCGCCGTGGGGCACCGGGACCGAGCGATGGAGCTTGATCATCCGGCCGTCCCGGCGCCCGTGGACGAAGGCCACCGCGCCCCGCTCGGCGAGCGGCGTCGGCCTGTAGGTGAAGCGACCGAAGGCGTCGCCGATCGCCTCCTCCTTGCTCCTAGCGATCAGCGCGGAGCACTCCCCCTCCGGATCGGCGACCTCACGGCGCGCGCGCTTGGCCGCGGTCGCCTCCGCGAGGGTCTCGAGGAGGGATTGCACGGCCCCCATGCGATAGTCCAGCAGGGCGTCGTAGCGCCCGTCGAGGCTGATCTCGGAGCTCTCGCAGTAGCGGTTGAAGCGGCGGCAGACCTCGTCGACCAGGTACTCGAAGGTCCAGGCCGCGACGATCGTGTCCGCAGCGTAGCCGTAGAAGCGCAGGGTCTCGAGGCCAGGTCGGCTCGGGTGCTCGCAGCGATCGACCTCGCAGTCGAAGAGGCGGGCGGTCGCCACCCCGAGCAGCCCCTGCCAGTCGGGGCAGCGTCGCCAGGCGCCCGCGTCCTCGCAGCCGAGCGCCTCCCCCCCCGCGAGCTCGTCGAGGATCACCTGGCGCTGCTCGATCTGGTGCTCACGCATGAGACGCTCGGCCGTCGCCGCAGCCACCGCCGACTCATGCTCGTTCGCCCGCCCCCGCGCCATCCGCAGCAGCTTGCTCACCCGATCCAGGATCTTCGCCCGATCCACCTCTACCAACGCCCCTGTGGCCGTCTAGGGTAGCAGAGGTCAGCCCCCGCCAGACAAGGCTCAGACACGCCCAGGCACGGCCCAGCGGCCGCCTCGCGGCTTGAACGCCGCGCCCACGAGCGCCCAATTCCATCCCCACAGGACGCGCCGTGGTAGCATCCCGCGCGGATCCAACGATGCGTATTCAACTCCTGATCGCGAGCACCCTAGCCGCCCTCGGCAGCGCCTGCCCGTCGACGTGGAATTGCGATCCGCCGTCGGAGAACTACGAGATCGACGCGGCCCTCACCCAAGCAGACGTCACCGAGATCATCGACAGCTACGGCTTCGCGACCCGCGAGGAGATCACCTGCGAGATCGCCTGCACCTACGCGTACCAGCGCGATCAGGGCTGGGTCGCCAGCTCCCCTACCGCCTGTACCTTCAGCATCACCCCGAACCCGGGCGAGGACGCCGACGCTCAGATCGGCTCCGTCCAGTGCGAGGGGACCGGCTATGAGTATTTCTGCGAGGGTCGGCGCCCCCTCGGCCACGTCGCGGCCGAGAGCGACGGCCGCTCCCTCGGCGCCTATCTCGGCCGCTGCGCCCACCTCGAGGCCGCATCGGTCGCCGCCTTTGAAGAGCTCGCCGCTGCGCTCGAGGCCGCGGGCGCGCCGCTGCGCCTGGTCTCGCGCTGCCGCTGCGCCGCCGCGGATGAGCGCCGCCACGCCGCGCTCGTCGGCGCCCTCGCCCGCGACCGCGGCGTCGAGGTGCCCCCCGCGGAGCGGCGACCGACGACCCCGACCCTCGCCGAGATCGCGATCGACAACGCCCGTGAAGGCTGCGTGCTCGAGACCTGGGCGGCCCTCCGCGCGGCCTGGATCGCAGAGCACGCGGAGGACCCGGAGATCCGCCGGGTCTACTCTGAGCTCGCCGCTGACGAGGCCGAGCACGCCCAGCTCTCGTGGGACCTGCATGCATGGCTCAAGGGACAGATCTCTCAGGAGAGGAGCGACGCCGCCGAGTCGCTCCTCCGGGCGAGCCTGGAGACTCTGCCGGCGCTCGCCCTCGCCCAGTCCGAGGTCAGCCCCCCAACCCTCGGGATCCCGCCGATGCTCGCCCGCACGCTCGCCCAGCGCTTCGCCGCCGGGCTCGCAGCGGCCGCCTGACCTCGCCCGGCGGTGTGCCGCCCCGCTCGCAGCTCACAAGCCCACGAGGCTCCCCCCTGGAGCGCTCAGATCAAGCACTCGTAGCTGATCTCCTCGGGGCCGGTGACGCCGATCATGTAGTCGTCATAGATGCCGAGGTCGACGTAGGGGTCGAGCCCGAGATCGAAGCCGCCGTTGCCGGGCGTTCGGTCGACGATCCGCAGGGTCAAGGTCGTCCCCTTGTAGGTCACCCGTACCGAGCGCGGCGAGTCCGGGCAACGATCGGTCGCCGTGACCAGCAGACGATCGCCGACGATGCAGCCCTCGGGATCACCGTCGCATGAGAGCCCGACCTGGTTGACGTCGCCGTTCTCCGTCTGGCTCCGCCCCAGATCATCGCAGGCGTCTTGGCTATCGTAGCCGGCGATCAGGCCCGGACATTGGAGCATGCCTAGACCCTCGTAGAAGTAGTAGTGGACCGAAGCGCCGGCGATCCCGGCCTTTGTAACCTCGCCATCGGACGTCGCCGACGTCGCCGACGTCGCCGACGTCGCCGACGTCGCCGCAGTGCCCGCGCTCGATCCACCGGAGCTGCTCATCGAGGCCGCCGACGCGCTCGCCTCCGACGAGGCCGTCTCCGATCCTCCGATCGAGGAGGAGTCCCCGTCATCCCCCGCACAGGAGCAACAGAGCGCGACGGCCAACGAGCGCTCCAAGACCTTCAATCTGCCGACAACGCGCCGCACTCCGGCGGCCGAGAGAGCCCTCTATCGAAGCCGAGGAGACCGGGGTCGCCTCAGGCTTCGCCGCGAAAGCACCGATCACAGCGGAGGCCGGAGGCGGTGAAGTTGCTCTCTCGCTCGTCGACCTCCTGCTTGCACGCCCCGCAGGTGACCAGGCGAGCCGTCCGCTTCGGCGGCGCGGAGCCCTTCACCACCTTCGCCCCGCAGTACACACAGGCCGAGCGCTTCGGGTTCACGGGACGCTCGCAGGCGGAGCAGAGCGGGACCTGCCTCCTCGGCCTGTCCGGGTGGAGACCGCCGTCCTCCACCCCGTCGCGGAGGTCCACCTGGGCGAAGAGCACGCCGAGCTCCTCGCGGGTCACGAGGCCCCGGGTGAGCACCAGCTCGAGCAGCGTCTCGCAGATAAGCTCCAGACGATCGGTCCGCTCCTGCAGCGACCTCATCGCCCTCGCGTTGGTCTCGGCGGTGATCGCCGTGTCCGCGGCCTCCGCCGAGAGCCGCCGAAGACGCCTGTCCTGCCGGATATCGGGGGCCACGAGGAGGTTGGTGAGCCACGAAGGGTCGGCGTCATCGTCGAACATGCCCAGATCATAGGCCCGGAGCCGAGCTGAACGCCACCCCCCGAGGACCGCGCTGAGGCGTGTATCGCCGCCAGCAGCTCCTCAGCGCATCATCGATCCCCTCCTCGGCCAACGCGAGCGCCCCCGCCAGTGCGACGCCGCGCATCCCCTTCGCCGCCGTGGCTTCAACCCCGTCGCCACTGCCGACGCAGAGCTCCTCGACCGAGCGCCCGGCGACCCGCTCGAAACGGTCAATTCCTGGAGGCTATATGCAGATAACCTGTCGGCGACAGGTTTCAACACAGTAGCAGTCAGGCTCCCAGACATGGACATGTACGGCGCCGCCCCCTGGTCGTCGCTGCTCACCAGACGGCCCAGACAGAACTCTCCGTGTCGCTCGCTCTACCCGAATCCTCCCCGAGGGAGTCCCCGCCTCCGAGAGCTCAAGAAGAACCTGGTCAAGCGCAGCGAGGAGAGAGCTCGAATCCAAGGACGTACCATGTCCAGGGGACAGCGTGATCGCCGAGTACGCCGACGACAGGACCCGCTCGGTCGTGTCACGGGCCCACCCGTCTGGAGCATCGCCGAGCGCCCCCTCCGCGGAGTATCCGATCACGACATCGGGCCTCGCAAATGTGCACTCTTGAAGATCGGGACAACCGTCATAATCACTAACGCCATCAAAATCCTCGGGTTGGTCCCGACAGTCTTCGACGCTCCCATCGCTCAGAAGGCGAAAGTCACAGTTCGTCCACCTCCCGCCCCGGAATTCATGCGCATCCTCCAGGCCATCGCCGTCGTTATCACGATCTGCGCACCCATCATCATCTTGATAGCCGTCAGGATCCTCAGGCTCATAGGGACAGTCATCCTCATGGTCGGCGATACCATCCAGATCACTGTCCAGCGATGAGACACGAGCAGGCGCAGCACGTGGGCGGTTCGTCTCATCCTGCTGAGATGAGCGTTCACAGGCGCATCCAAGCGCCGCGCAGACAAGGACTCGTTGATGCCAGAGCAAGCAGGATCTCTCCATTCAGTCCAGCGAGCAGCAGACCGTGCTCTTACCACGCCGACAGCGAGGCCTCGAGCGCATACAACCTCTGAATGCGGAGGATATCACCGTGATGCTCACCGTGACAGCCTCCAGGAGCATCCCCGGGGCGCCGATCGCCTCCGCGCGTGGGCACTTGGTTTTTTGGGGCACGGGCGCTCCGTCCACCGCCGCTCCCCTCCGGAGCGCACGGTAGGCGCCGCGCAATCGCTCGACGTCGTAGACGTGGTGCAGGAGCGCGGTGAAGCGCTCATTCCTGTCCCTTTGTGCAGCTCACAGTATCCGCGCGAGTCCGCTGGACACACTCCCCCGCCCCTGCGTTCGGCGTGTGTTGTGCCCGCGGATCCGAAGCGCTACTCGGCGCCGACGCTGCGGGCCATCAGCGCGGCCATCATCGCCTGACCGCCCATCTTCCCCTCGAGCACGTCGGCGAGGAGGTGGGTCATGGGCGCCTGGACGCCGACCCGCTCGATGAGGTCGGCGAAGCTGCGGGCGACAGCGAAGCCCTCGATGTTGGCGCCTACGCGCTTGGCCGCGACCTCGGGGCTCTCCCCCAGGGCGAGCGCCTCACCAAAGGCGACCTCGGGGCGACCGTCGCCGGCGAAGGCGGCGAGCAGATCGCCGAACCCCGCGAGGCCGGAGAAGGTCTCCGCCTTGCCGCCCAGGAGCACGCCCAGGCGAGCCGCCTCGGCCATCCCCCGCGTCGCCATCACCGCCAGCGTCGCCGGCCCGACCCCCATGCCGCGGGCGTAGCCGGTCGCGACCGAGAGGAGGCCGACCAAGGTCATCGCCACCTCGACACCGGCGACGTCATCGGTGCTGTAGATCCGCAGGCTCGACCCGCCGAGGGCCTCGCGCACGGCCTCGCGCACCTCGGGGAAGAGGGTCCCGACCACGCCGCCGCCGGGCTCCCCCTCGCTCAGCGCCTTCGCGACCAGGGGGCCCCCGAGGGCGCCGATCCGCCGGCAGGGCGTGACCTGACGGAGCACCGCGGTCAGCGGACGCAGCTCCGCGCCGACCATGCCCCGAGAGACATGGACGAGGAGATGCTGCCCGTCGAGGTGCTCGCCGAGCTGGGACGCGAGCGCGCCGACGTAGGGCGAGGGCACGGCGATGAAGATCAGCTCCGCCTCCGCGAGATCGCCGAGCTCTTGGGTCACACGGATCTGATCGGTGGCCGGGCGCTGCGGCCTGCGGCTCCAGAGGACCACCCGCCGACCGTTGCGGGCCGCGGTGTCCGCGAGGCCCCAGCCGAAGCGCCCGCCGCCGACGACGGCGACCACAGGCTCCGACGAGGGGTCCGGGCCTCCGGTCTCGTCGGGCGCGCCCGCGGCTTTCGTCCCGTCCGTCTCGTTGGTCTCGTCCGTCTCGTTCGTCGAATTCATCGAGCTCACCGTGGGCCTTTTAAGCTTCAAGGGCCGCGATCTCGCGCGCCGCCGCCAGCGTATCTGGGGTCGCCAGGGCCTCTGCGAAGCCGACCAGGCGGTTTTGGTAGTAGAGCAGGAGGTTCGGATCCTCGATCACGATCTCGCTGCCGATCTCGCGGGCTACAGGCTTGGTGTGATAGCCGCGCCAGGCCTCGAGCGCCTGGTCGACCAGCTCGTCAGGGCGGGTGTTGCGGAGCACCGGGCCGACCCGGACCTCGCCGGCCGACTCGAGCTCCAGCAGACGATCGCGGGCCTCGCCGACCTCCTGGACCAGGCGCGTGCGGGCGAGCCCGACCTCGCCGCGGCGGCGCTGACGGCCGAAGAGATCGACCCCCGGGCTCTCGACGACCAGGTGGCGGTAGAGGACGTGCGCGACCAGCTGCGTCCACATGACGACGGTCTCGCGGCTGAAGATCTTCGGCAGGAGCTCGCCGAGCTCGCGGGTGTAGCCGGCGTCACGGGCGGGGTCGAGCGAGGCGACGCCGCGGCGGCTGACGTAGGTCGCAGGATCGATCGACGCGCCGCTCGGGGTCAGGCTCCGTCCGTCACCGTCGACCGGGTTGCCGAAGGGGTCGAGCGGCTCGCCGAAGCGGATCACCATCGCCGAGCGCAGGTTGGTCGCCTTCTTCATGAAGGCGATCATCCGGTCGATGCTCGAGAACTCGTCGTCCTCGATGATGTAGCGGGCCTGGCCCGCGCCCTTGAGCCAGTCGTCGATCAGCGTCTCCGCCTCCAGGCACAGCGCGTAGTTGAGGGTCGCCGGGACGATGAAGACCGGCCGACTGTCGCCGACCATGACGTTGCGGGCGAAGGCCTCGACGGCGGTCCCGGCGAGGCCGAGCTTGAGGTGGGTCTCGACCATCCCCGAGCGCGAGCGGGTGCCCCCCGGGAAGAAGAGCGAGTGGTAGCCCCGCTCGATCATCAGGCACGAGTAGGCCTTCAGGACATCTTTGTAGAGGCGCGCGCGGACCCGGCGATCGACCCGATAGGCGCCGAGGTTGTGCATAAAGAAGGAGATGATCGGGTTCGAGAAGAGGTTCTTCCCGGCGCCGTAGACCACCGGCGGCAGCCCCTCGCGGTCGAGGAGGTAGCCGAGCGCGATCGAGTCGAGGTTCGACGCGTGGGTCGGGACCAGCACCAAGGTGCCGATCTTGGCGAGCTCACGCAGGCGCTGGATCGGCCCCTCGGCGGTGACCAGCGAGTCGACCCGCGGCCAGCCCGAGCGGACCAGCTCCCGCGGCAGCGACGACGGGTTCATGATCGCCGTCAGCACCCCCGGGACCATCCGCCGGGTCGCGCCGAAGACCCGGACGTCGAAGTTGCCGGCGATGTCCTCGCCCATCCGCGAGACGATCGTCTTCAGCGCCTCGCGCCGCTCGTCGTCGTCCATCTTGCCGAGCCCGTGGAGGAGCCGGCGCCAGAAGTCGAGCGAGACCTCGGCCTCGGCGTCGCGCTGGCTGGCGAGGCGACGGACCTCAGCGTTGGCCGCGTCGTTGAGGTGGTAGAGGAGGCGCTCCGGGTCGCGGCCCTGCTGCTCGACGACCCGCGTGACCAGGTCGTGGATGATGTGGGGCCTCTCGCCGTTGAACGAGAAGATCCGCGGATCGCCGGGTCTTACCTTCGGCGCGAGGAGGGTCGGCACCCGCAGAGGTGGCGACTGCAGGAAGCGGCTCAGGAGTGACATCGGCCCGGCGAGCATACGCCGTCGCCCGCGCCCCCGGTAGCCTCACTCCAGGTCGGGATCGCCCCCGTCCAGCTCACCGGCCCAGACCTGCGGTCCAAACCTTCGATCCAGGCCTGCGATCCAGACCCGCGATCCAGACCCGCGATCCAGACCTGCGATCCAGACCCGCGATCCAGACCTGCGACCCGAACACGCGACCTGCCCCGCCGCGCGTACCCGGGCTCGGAGAGCGCTCAGAAGGTCGCGCTGCCGCCCGAGGCCCCGTCCGGGCCGGCGCAGTAGAGCGAGAACATCTCGTTGGAGTAGCCCGCATCACAGACGCAGGTCGGCTTGCTCCCCTCGCCGATCACACAGGCGCCGTTCCAGCCGCAGTGGACCCCCGAGCAGGGATCGTCCAGGTCGTAGCAGTAGAGCCCGTCCTTGTCGCAGACCCAGCTCGCCTCGTTGCAGGTGAGGGTCTCGAGGCACCATCCGCCCGGGGTGCCGGGAGGCGCCTCTTTGCCCTCCTCTTCGCCGCCGTCGTAGCAGCCGCCCGTCATTGTCAGCGCCATGACGGCCCCGAGGATCCAACAGCTCTTTGATCGCAGGAACATGACCTGGTGCCCTCCACGCTCTCGCAGGCAGGTGAACCTACCAGAGGAACGGCGGTCGACGCGAGACCTGAACCACCCCACGTCGCGGCCCTGGGGACTCCGCAGGTGTAATCAGAGAAATGCGGGTTACATACTTGCGGTCGACCTGGGGTGACCGCCCCCCGTCGCCCCTTGACCCTAGCTTCTGAGCGCTGCCCTCGCCGAATCTGCCGGCTCGGATCGTTGTCAACAGCTCCGATCCCTTGGTAGCGTGCGGGCCGATGCGAACGACCCCTCGTTCAAGGTCAAACGGGCTGCGGAGCGCCGCCCTCGCCCTCTCCATATTCTTCCCGCTGGCGACCGTCTCGCCTTCGGCGGCCGCGAGCACGCCGAGCTTCGCCTTCGCGATGGCGAAGAAGAAGAAAAAGAAAAAGAAGAAGAAGGCGAAGGAGCCCGAGAACAAGCTCACCGCCGCCCAGGCAGCAGAGGCACGGGCGCCGATCAAGGAGCGAGCGGAGGGCATGAGCGAGAGTCCCGGCGCCGCCGGCTCGATGCTCGCCGAGGAGGCGCGCAAGCTCGGTGACCCGGTGCTCTTCATCGAGGCCGCCGACGCCTACAGGGCCGCCGGCGCCGCAGAACGCGAGATCGAGCCGGTCGAGAGCGCCATCGGCGAGGCGAAGATCGCCCTCGACATCCTCTACTTCCTCCAGGATCCGCGGGCCGATCCCAACTGGGAGATCGTCGCCGAGGTCGAGGTCACAGACCTGATCAGCCGGGCCAAGACCCTCATCGACGACAGCGAGACGCTCATCGAGGAGATCGAGGCGGAGAAGGCACCGCCCCCGCCGCCCGAGACCGAAGACGAGAAGACTCCCCGGCCCAAGGATGGCCGCGGCTTCATCGCCGCAGGCTCGCTGCTGACGGTCGTCGGCGTCGGCGGCCTCGGGATGATGGGCGCCGGCCTGGCGATGGGCTCGGCGGCGCAGAAAGAGGTCGAGGATCCGACCGTCACCGGCGACGCCTTCGACGAGGCGGACGCCAAGGGCAAACGGGCCAACGTGATCAGCTACGCCGGGATCGGCGTCGCCGCGGTCGGCCTGATCAGCGGCGTCGCGCTCCTCGCGATCGGCGTCAAGAAGCGCAAGGCCTACCGCGCAGACAACGACGAGACCGCCGTCCGCCTGACCCCCGCGATCGGCCCGGCGATGACCGGGCTCAGCCTCTCTGGCCGCTTCTGAGCCGAAGGAACAGGATCCACGATCATGCATCTCCGCCTCCTTCTCCCGACCCTCCTCCCCGCCCTGGCCCTGACCCTGGGCGTCGCCGCCCCAAACCTCGCGAGCGCCGACTGCGATGATCCGACCGGCCTCTGCGTCGACTCCGGCACCGCCAAGTGGAAGTCCGACGGCACCGTCTCCGCCCAGCAAAAGCGCAAAGAGCGGAAGCTCAAGACAAAGTCGCCGGTCACCCTCAGCGTCGCGATCGACGGGGAGGGCCGCGGGACCGTCTTCCTCGACGGTCGCTACGCCGGCGTCGCTCCGCTCAGCTCCTTCTCCCTCCCCCCCGGAAGCCACGAGATCCAGGTCCGCGACGGCAACCGGATCCTCGCCGAGGGCTCCCTGAGCTTCCCCGAGGGGGAGACCGTCCAGCTGTCGATCAGCT
This sequence comes from Polyangia bacterium, assembly GCA_030424595.1. GTDB lineage: Bacteria > Myxococcota_A > Polyangia > Nannocystales > Nannocystaceae > JADJRG01. The sequence continues at coordinate 139,950 of JAUHWG010000014.1, read as the reverse complement.
ACTGAGCTGCACCTGACAGATCGTCGCTCCCGCACGTCACGGGCCCGACGGTGACGACGAAGGGGATCCCACGGGGTCTCCTTCTTCGTTCTCCAGGCCAACTCTCCGCTCGCCTGCCAAGGGGCGACTCCACCCCGGGAGAGCCAAACCAGAACAACATCCCCGCGGCTCCGAGAACGAAGAAGGGGACCCTGCGGGATCCCCTCGTTCGTTCTCGGAGCCGCGCTCAGCCCCAGTCTCGGTCCGGCGCCCCCCCCGAGCGAGCGAGCGCTCGGGCGCCCTGTGGAGCTCAGCTCCGACGACGACGGCGCGCCAGGAGCGGGAGGAGGAAGAGCGCGAGGCCACCCGCCGAGCGCCCCGGCATCGAGCAGCCGTCGACGCCGCCGTCGCCCTCGCCGTAGCCCGGAGGCAGGGCCGAGCTCGCGGTCGCGTCGTCGCCTGTGTCGTCGGCGCCGCTGCCCATCGAGTCATCGCCGGTCGTCAGGCCCCCGTCGGTGTCACCGCCGGTGCCGCTGCCGGAGTCGCTGGTCCCGGAGGCGTTGGTCGTCCCCGAGTTGCTGTCGCCGGTGCTGCCGCCGCTCGTGGTCCCCGAGGTCGAGCCGCCCACCGGGTTGACCGTGATCATCACCGCTGAGCTGGCGGTCTGGTTGTTGGCGTTGTCGAAGGCGGTCGCGACGAAGGAGTAGGTCCCGGGCTCGATGTTCTGCGCCGGCCACTCGTAGGGCTCGCCCTGATCGGTGCCGACGTCTTGGCCGCCCTCGCTGAGCACGACCTTGGACACGCCGACATCGTCGGAGGCGCTGACGGTGATCGTGAAGGACGCGCCCTCCTCGAAGACCTCGCCGTTGCTCGGGTAGGTGATCGAGACTGTCGGCGGCTCGAGATCCGGCGACGAGGGCCCGAAGAAGCCGAGGAGCTCCTGGTAGGAGTTCTGGTTGGTCTGGTTGCCGCAGTACTGGGCGTGCTGCGAGCCGCAGACGATCCCGTTGCCGCCGCCGTCGATGCCGAAGCACTGATCGAGGAAGGCCGGATCGCCGCCGGCGTTGAACGGGTTCATGATGTCCGACGGCTGGGTGACGTGCTCCAGGCCGAAGGCGTGGGCCAGCTCCTGGCTGATCGTCGTCGCCTGGGTCGACGCCGGGAACTGATCATTCTCGCTGTGAAAGGCGTAGACGACGTTGTTCTTCTGGGCGTCGTTGCAGTCGAGCGGGGCGATCCCGAGGACGCCGTTGGGCAGGCCGTTGCCCTTGCCAGGGCCGGTCATGCACATGTGGTAGGGGCCGCTTTGCGGCCGCTGGTCGGTGACGAGAACGTCGAACGCCGCCCAGTCCGTCTTCACCGCCTGGTAGGTCGCGGCCCGCTTCGAGCCGTTGCCGTAGGCAGGGTAATTGTACTGTGCGTACTGCGACGGCATCTGCGTCGTGTTGTTGGGGGCGTTGTCGCTTCCGGGGGAGAGCTGGGCCCCGTCAAAGTTGACGAAGAGCGTCCCCGAGGCGGCCCCCTGCGGCTCTGGCTGGACGTCCGTCAGGTGCTCTGCGCTGACCGGGATCGGGTCGGCGCGGTAGTACTCCCCCGAGGCGAGATCCTCCGGATGGGGGTCAACAGAAGGTTGCTCCGCGTCGGCGAGCGCGGGCGCGAAGGCCAACACTGCACCCAGCAAAGTCAACCCGCTCAGGTACCTACGGTCAGTCCCGGCAAGCAAGCGCATCGGTAATCTCCCTCCGTAGCGCAACGAAATTCGCTGCGTCACATTGTCACCCTATGACGGCCTAGCGCCGAATAGCAAGCCCAGGGACGATCGTCCCGCGATGCGTGGAGTCCGCTGCGGCGGCCTTGCGTGCGTGAGCAAACCAGCCCCACCATCGAGGCTCCAAGCCCCCACCGGGACTACAATCCGCGGCACAGGGCGATGGCTGTCGACATCATTGTCATAGGCTGCGGCGTTGCTGGCCTGAGCTGCGCCCGACTCCTCCAAGAGCAGGGCCACCGGGTCCGAATCTGGGCCGCGACCCAGTCGCCGAGAACAACGTCCGACGTCGCCGCGGCCTTCTGGTACCCCTATCGCGTCTACCCCGAGGAGCGGGTCGCGAGGTGGGCCCGCGACAGCTTCGCCGCATTCGCACGGATCAAAGATGTAGATGCAGGGGTCCTCACACGATCGGCGATCGAGCTCCTCCACGAGCCCGCTGAGCGCTCCTGGAGCGCGGCCCTCCCCGGCGCCCGCCCTGCCCGGGCCGATGAGCTCCCCGAGGGTTTTGCTCACGGCCAGGTCTTCGACTCCTACGTCATCGAGACCCCCCGTTACCTCCCCTGGCTCCGCCGTAGATTCCTCGAGGCAGAGGGGACGATCGAGGTGCGAGCGCTCGCCGGGCTCGCGGAGGCGACTGACCACGCCGAGGTCGTCTTTCACTGCGCAGGGCTCGGCGCCCGCGAGCTCGCGGGCGATGGGAGCATGCTGCCTGTCCGCGGTCAGCTCGTCCGCGTCAGAAACCCCGGCATCGACCGGGTCATCATCGACGAGCACAGCGGCGGCGCGATCACCTACGTCGTCCCGCGGAGCGAAGACGTGATCCTCGGCGGTACGACCGACGAGGGCGAGGAGCTGCTCGACTCCGATCGGGCGGCGACCGAGGCGATCGTCGCCCGCTGCCTCGCCCTCGAGCCCCGCCTGCGCGACGCCCCGATCCTCGGCACCCAGGTCGGGCTGCGCCCCTGTCGCCCCGAGGTCCGGGTCGAGCGCGAGATGCACGGAGACACCCCCGTGATCCACAATTACGGCCACGGCGGCGCCGGGATCACGCTCTCCTGGGGCTGCGCGGTCGAGGCCGTCGGGCTCCTCAGAGCTTGATCGAGGCCCACTTGCCGCCGCGCCAGAGGCCGGCGAAGACGAAGGACTGGGCCCCGCGGTAGGCGACGTTCGCGACCCAGATACCGATGAGACCGTAGCCGAGCTCTGGGCCGATCACGTAGGCCGCCGGCAGGAAGAGCAGCCACTGCATGCCGACCGAGACGAACATGACTCGGCGGGTGTCTCCGGCGCCGATCAGGGCGTTGAGCAGGACCATGCCCATCCCCTCCATCGCGATCGTCGCGCCGCTTATCCGCAGCGGCCCCGCGGCGAGCTCGATGACGTGGGGCTCGACGATGAACACCCCGAGGATGAGCTCCGGGAGGAGGAGCATCGGCAGGCCGAGGGCCCCCAGGAGGAGGACCCCGACCCAGACGACGTCCCAGGCCCACCGTCGCGCGTCGTCGGGATCGCCGCGGCCGAGCGCCTGACCGACGAGAGAGGCGGCGACCAGGCCGAGGCCGATCCCCGGCAGGAGCGCGACCATGGTCACGTTGAGGAGCACGTTCACCGCCCCGAGCTCCTCCGTGCCGACGCGGCCGACGATCCAGGCGAGCGCGGTCATCCCCCCGGCGAAGAAGAGCTGCTGGATCCCGGAGGGGATCGAGAGGCGGAGCATGCTCTTGAGGGTGGTCGCGCTCGGGATCCCGGCGAGGAAGCCCGCGTCCTTGGCGTAGCGGCTGCCGAGATAGAAGTAGTAGAGGGTGCCGATGCAGATCGAGATCGTCGTCCCGATCCCCGCGCCCGTCGCCCCCAACGCCGGCGCCCCCAGGTGGCCGAAGATCAACACCCAGTTGAGGGCGATGTTGACCGCGTGCATCAGGATGAGCGTCCGCAGGTAGAGCCCCGAGCGGTTGACCCCGTTCCAGTAGCCGCGAAAGCCGAAGTTCATCCCCACCGCGACGATCCCGAAGAGGCGCGCCTTCCAGTAGGGGATGCCGATCTCGGCGACCTCCGGGTCGGAACTCAGGAACTCGAAGATCGTCGGCGAGAGGAACCACATCAGCACCGCCACCGGGACCCCGAGGAGCACCGCCAGGAGGAGGCCGCCGTTTAGCGGGATGGCGGTCTCGTCGGTCCTGCCCTCCCCCAAGCGCCGGGCGGACATCGCCTGGACCCCGGCCCCTAGGGCGGTGATGAAGGCCGTCGACATGAAGGTGGCGAAGGAGGCCATGCCGACCGCGCCGAGCGTGACCGCCCCGAGGGTGCCGACCATCGCCGTGTCCACCAGGTTGAGGACGTTTTGCGAGACCATCCCGCCGACGATCGGCAGGGCGAGGGTGATGATCGTCTTGGTGCGCTTCGAGTCCACGAGGGGGGGCCGATCAGGACTGCGGTGGAGCTGCTTTTGATCTGCGGTGGGGCGAGCGCGAGCCCTAGAAGCGGTCGGCCTGGGCTCGCTGCCACGGCTCTGCGTAGTGCTCCGGGACAGGCCCGTTCAGCAGGGCCCCCGGCTCGACCGTCCCGTAGAGCTCGGCGAAGGAGACCACCCGGTTGTCGCCCATCCGCTGGTGGACCATCGTCGGCTTGAGCTCGGACGGGTGGAGGCAGCCGGCGGCGCCGATGATGTCGAAGAAGTGGCGGATCGTGCTCGCGTGGAAGTTCTTCACCCGCTGCCGCTTGTGGGGGACGACCAGGCCCTTATAGAGCCCCGGATCCTGGGTCGCGACGCCGGTCGGGCAGGTGTTGTTGTTGCACCCCAGCGCCTGAATGCAGCCGAGGGCGAACATCATCCCGCGGGCGGAGTAGCAGAGATCCGCGCCGAGGGCGAGGCGAACGGCGATGTCGAAGCCGTTGAGCACCCGGCCGGCGGCGATGATCGTGATCCGGTCGCGGAGGCCGACGCCGACGAGCGCGCCGTGGACGAAGGCCAGGCCGTCGAAGAGCGGGCGTCCGACCGAGTTGGTGAACTCCAAGGGCGCCGCGCCGGTGCCCCCCTCGCCGCCGTCGACGGTGATGAAGTCCGGGGTCAGGCCGGTCTCGACCATCGCCTTGACGATCGCGAGGAACTGATGGCGCTGGCCGAGGCAGAGCTTGAACCCGACCGGCTTGCCGCCGCTCAGCTCGCGGAGCCTGGCGACGAACTCGAGCAGCCCCTTCGGCGTCGAGAAGGCGGTGTGGGCCGGCGGCGAGAGGACGTCCTTGCCGAGCGGGACGTTGCGGATCGCGGCGATCTCCGGCGTGACCTTGGCCGCCGGAAGGATCCCGCCGTGGCCCGGCTTGGCCCCCTGCGAGAGCTTGACCTCGATCATCCGCACGGACTCGCGCCCGGCGTTCTCGCTGAAGAGGGCGCTGTCGAAGTCGCCGTCGTGGGTCCGACAGCCGAAGTAGCCGGTGCCGATCTGCCAGATCAGATCGCCGCCCTCGAGGTGGTAGGGGGAGATCCCCCCCTCGCCGGTGTTGTGGGCGAAGCCGCCGTCCTTGGCCCCGCCGTTGAGCGCCCGGACGGCGGTCGGCGAGAGCGAGCCGAAGCTCATCGCCGAGATGTTGAGGATCGACGCCTCGTAGGGCTGGGTGCAGGCGGGGCCGCCGACCTTGATCCGCGGCTCGTCGTGGATGTGGAGCGGCTGGAGCGAGTGGTCGATCCAGATGTAGCCCTCGGCGTAGACGTTGTGGCGGGTGCCGAAGGGGACCGTGTCGAGCTGCCCCTTCGCCCGCTGGTAGACCAGCGAGCGCTCCTCGCGTGAGAAGGGGGTGCCGTTGGTGTCGGACTCGATGAAGTACTGGTGCATCTCCGGCCGGATCGCCTCGAAGACGTAGCGAAGGCGGCCGATCAGCGGGAAGTTGCGGCGGATCGCGTGGTGATCCTGGGCCATGTCGACGACCCCGAGGAAGACCACCGGCAGGACGAACAGCCACGCGACGTAGCCGTGCGGCCAAGACCAGGTGCACAGAGCGGCGAGCGCGATCCCGACGATCGCTGCGACGATGAAGATCCGGCGGGCCATAGGCCGGCCCAGCTTAGCGGATCTGTTCAGGGTGAGCGCGCGCTCCGCGAGAACGATCGTCACGCGGTCGCGCTGTCGCCTTGTCGCGCTGTCGCGACGGAGCGCCGCCGCTCCGCCGCGCTCTCACGCGACCCCGCAACGCGCATAGTCCGCGAGAGCGGCCTTGCCGACGACGGACGATCGCCGCCAAGATGGTCCCCGGGCGGCGCCCGGCGGCATCCTCGACTTTCTTTCGCCAGCCGCGACACCTCCGGCGAGCTCGCTGACAGATCCCCACAGACGCCGTGAGCCCGCCTGACCCACAACGCCGCGAACTCCTGCGCAACGCCGCGGCCGGTGACGACCGCGCTCTGACGCGCTTCTACGAGGCCGAGGTCGACGGCCTCTACGCCTTTGTCTTCCCCCGGGTCGGCCGAGATCGGAGCCTCGCCGAGGATGTCGTCCAGGAGACCTTCCTGCGCGCCCTCGGCCGCACCGACGACTACGATCCAGAGCGCGGCTCGCTCGCGGTCTGGCTCGCCTGGCTCGCCCGCAACGCGATCCGCGACTGCGTCCGCGAGCATCGCCGCGGCGACAGGCTCGGCGCCACCGCGGCGACCTACGACGCGACCATGACCCAGATCTTTCAGGCGCTCGACCGCCGCCCCCTGAGCGATGAGCTGCTCGGCCGCGCCGAGACCCGCGACCTCGTCACCGCGACCATCGCCGCCCTCCCCCCCCGCTACCGCGACGCCCTCGAGGGAAAATATGTCCGTGAGGACAGCATGGTCGCGCTCGCCGCGACCCTGGCGATCACCGAGGACGCGGCCAAGTCCCTCCTCGCCCGCGCCCGCCGGGCCTTCCGCACCACCTTCGTCGCCCTCGCCGAGGGCGCAGACGGGTCGCCCCCGAGAGAGGTCGCCGATGCCTGAGCACGACCCCCAGACCGACCCCCAGACCGATCTCCAGACCGATCTCCAGACCGACCCCTCGACCAACGTCGACCAGCTCCTTCGCCGCGCCGACGAGCGACCCATGATCGATCCGGAGGCCCGCGCCCGCATCCTCGCCCGCCTCCGGGAGCGCGAGCCCACCGTCGCCTCGCCGTCGACCCGTGCGAACCCCGAGGCTCACGCCGCGGACAACGACAACGACAACGACAACGACAACGACAACGACCCGACGCCCGCCGCCTCGCCGAGCGCCGCTGAAGTAATCGACCTGCCGGGACGGCGCTGGTCGCCCGTCGGCCTCGGCCTCGCCTTCGCCGCCTGCCTCGCCCTGCTCTGGGGGATCCCGCGGATGATGCGGGACCGGCCCGTCGACGCCCCCGACGGCGAGTCCCTCGCCCAGCACACCAACACCAGCGATCACCCCGAGGCGTACACCCTCGCCGACGGCAGCACCGCCTGGCTCCGCTCCGGCGCGTCGATCGAGGTGCTCGGTCGACGACAGATCCGGGTCACGGGCGAGGCGCTCCTCAAGGTCGCCGACGAGCGCCGCCCCTTCACCGTCGAGACCGCGCACGGCACGGCGAGCGCCCGCGGTGAGGTTCTCTTCCGCGCCGACGCGGCGACGACCCTGATCGCGGTCGCGCGCGGTCAAGCGGAGCTGCTCTCCGGCGACGGCGACGGCGACGACGACGACGACGACGGCGACGACCGAGCCAAGCGCCACCTCCGAGCCGGTGAGCAGGTCACCCTCGGCGGCGGTGAGGCGCCGATGATCAGCGCCGGCCGACGCCTCACCCACCTCCTCAGCTGGGCCCAGCCCCTCTTCAAGGATCCGCGCCCGAGCCGCGGGATCGCCCGCCGCGGAAACCTCCTCGCCCGCGATCCGGCGACGATGGCCTGGTCGACCGGCGAGTGGCCGCTGCCGATGCGGAGCCTCGACGTCGACGTCGTGATCGAGGACGGGGTCGCCCGGACGACCCTCGACCAGACCTTCTTCAACCCGACCTACCGCACCTTGGAGGGGATCTACTCCTTCCCCCTCCCGGCCGAGGCCGCGATCTCTCGCCTGGCGATGTATGTCGACGGCAACCTCATGGAGGGAGGGATCGTCGAGCGCCAGCGCGGACGGACGATCTACGAGTCGATCGTCTACCGTCGCCGCGACCCGGCCCTGCTGGAGCAGATGTCGGGGAACGAGTTTCGCATCCGCGTCTTCCCCCTGCCAGCCCGGCAGGAGAAGCGCCTCTTCCTCTCCTACGTCGAGCCCCTCGCCGGCCTCTACGGCGAGCAGACCCTGCGGGTCCCCCTCCCGGAGCTCGACGCCCCGGTCGACGCGGTCAACGTCACGGTCCACCTCCGCGACGGCGAGGGTTGGACCCTGCGCTCGACCTCCCACCCCCTCACCGTCAAGGCCGACGGGGACGAGTCGCTCGCCACCTGGAGCGACGCGGGGGTCGTCCTCGGCGACGATCTGATCCTCAAGCTCAAGCCCACACAGGAGGCGCCCGCGGTCCAGGTCGCCCGCGACGGCGACCGTTGGCTCCTCCGCGCCCGCCCCGAGTTCGGCGCGACCTCGCGGGCCCAGCCGCGACGCTGGGTGATCCTCTACGACACCTCGGCGTCGCGCGACGCCGGTGAGATCGCCGCGCAGGAGCGCCTCCTCAGCCACCTCCTGCGCGCCATCGACGGTGATGATCGGCTGACGGTGCTCGCCTTCGACACCGCCCTGCGGGAGTACGGCCCGCTGAAGGACGTCGACGCGCTCGACACCCTCGATCTGCGGGGCTGGACCCAGCGCGAGGGCGAGGACCACGTCGGCGCCACCGACCTCGCCGCCGCCCTCCGCCGCGGCCGCCAGCTCCTAGAGGACGGCGCCCGCCCCGGAGAGGCGCCCGTTCTCCTCTACCTCGGCGACGGCCTCGCCCACGGCGACGGCCAGTCGGCGGCCGAGCTGGCGACGATCATCGGCGAACAGGCGACCTTCGTCGCCGCCGCCCTCGGCGATCCTATCGACACCCCGCTCCTGACCAGCCTCGCCGACGCCACAGGCGGCATGGTCGCGGCGATCGACGGCGGCGAAGAGCTCGCTTGGCGGGCCCGCGAGCTCGTCGCGACCATCGCGACGCCGCGCCTCCAGAGCGTCGACGTGCGCCTCCTCGACAGCAGCGGGACGCCCCTGGGCGAGGCCCCCGTCGACGCCAGCGCCCGCACCCTGAGCGACGGCGAGGACCTGCTCCTGACGACGACCTCCGCGAGACCGCCGGCGACCGTCGAGATCCGCGGAAACCTCGGCGACACCCCCTTCAGCCAGCGCCTCGCCCTGCCCGCGAGCGCCACAGAGGCCCTGGCCCGGACCCTGGCCCAGGAAAAAGTCCAGACCCAGGAGAAAGTCCAGCCGGCGAGCTTCGTCGGCCTCCTCGGCGCCCGCGCCCGGATCGCCGCCCTCCTCGCCGAGGACCGGGGCCGAGCCCAGCCCGCCGAGGAGCACCGCGAGACGATCACCGCCCTCGCCCTCGAGCACTTCCTGGTCACCCCCTACACCTCCCTGCTCGTGGTCGAGTCCGAGGCGATGGCCAAGCGCTTCGGCCTCAAGCGACCGACGTCAGCCTGGGCCCCCTACCCCGCCCCTCCCTCGATCGAGGTCCGCCAGGAGCCGCGCGGTCGCCTGGGGGACATCCGCCGCGGGACCTACGTCCACCGCAGCCAGCCGGAGCTCCTCCGCGATCCCAGCCAGGGCTACGCCGACAACGACTGGTGGGGCCTCCAGGAGCAGGGCTGGGCCGGCGAGTTCGGCGGCCGTGGCAACCTCGGCATCATCGGCACCGGCCGCGGCGGCGGCGGTGTCGGTGAGGGCATCATCGGCCTCTCAGGAGATGGCCTGCTCGGCGGCACGAGCACCGGCAGCGCCTTCTCCGGCCCGACCGCCGCAGCCGATCGTGACACCGCGAGCCTGAGCACCCTCAAGGAGACCGAGTCCTTCGCGGAGCGCACGAGCTTCCGCCGTGACTCGAAGGATGGGAGCGGGGCGTCGTGGCGCCGCCGGATCTCCCTGGCGCAAAGCCGCTGGTCGGGCGCCACCGGAGCCCATCGCGGCCACTACGGCTACACCGCCGGGATCGCGAACCCCTACCCGCAGGCCTGGCACTACGCGGGCGACAGGAGCCTCGACGACCTCACCGCCCTCCTCCCTGCGCTCTTCGAGGCCCCGATCGACCGCGAGCGCGAGCACCTCCTCGCCCTCCACGCCCGCGCCGGCGCCGGCTCGATCACCGAGCCCGCGCGGAGGATCCTGGACCGTGCCCGCGCCCAGGCGCCGACCGGCAGCTTCACCGAGGGCGACCTCGGGGACGTGATCGAGGTCGACGCCGACGGAGGTCTCCGTCGGACCCGGAGGATCGGCGGCTACCTCGATGAGGAGCTCCTCTTCGACGGCGTCGCGATCCGCACCCGCTACCCCGATCTCGACCTCGAGGTCCGCCGCGACCTCCGCGGCGCCGAGCACCTCGGCTACGAGCGCTGGGCCCCCTGGCTCCTGCCGAGCGCCGACGCCCTGGCCCGGCTCTTCGAGATCGACGTCATCGACGGTCAACGCGTCCGCCTCCACAGGCCAGACGCCCCCGGTCTCCCCCCCCTGACCATCGAGCTCAGCTTCGACGCCGACGGCCGGCTGATCCAGCTCCTCAGCGGTGACGCGGCCAAGGCCCCCAGCCGCAGGACCCTGATCACCTACGCCAGCTCCGGACCTACGATCACCCAGGACGGCCGCACGCGGAGCTTTGTCGCCGCCGAGCAGGCGCCCGCGCCGAGCTCGGGACACGACCTCTCCGTGGTCCTGAGCGCCCCCTACGGCAGCCTCGAAGAGGCCGAGGCCGCCGTCGAAGAGGCGACGGGCGTAGACAAGCGCCGCGCCCGACATCAACAGATCGCCACCCTCCTCGCCCTCGGCCGCGCCCACCAGCTCCCCTCCGTGCTCGCCCCGCTCCTCGCCGCCGAGGGCGGCCTGACCACCGGCGAGCTGGTCCTCGCGAGCGCCGGACTGCGCGGTCTCGACGCGACGACCTGGAAGCAGCTCCGCAAGAGCCTCGACAGCGAGCGGCCCGTCGACGCCTACGTCGACGCCCTCCGCGGCAACGCCCGGGCCTTCGCCAAGCTCGGCCAAGCGCACCGGGGCACCCTCCCCGGGCTCCTCGCCAGCCATCGGGCCATCCTCTTCGAGGCCGAGCGACCCCGGCCGAGCGCCGCGACCCTCACCACCTACGAGCGCTTCCTCGCCGACTACGACGAGCCGACCCTCGCCTACATCCTCGCCTGGAAGCTCGGCAACGGTTGGAGCTGGCGCAGCCCCGATCTCGCCGCCTCGGCCTGGCGCGCGCTCGCCGACGCCGAGCCCTCCTGGAGGGGCCTCGCCCTCCACGCCGCCGGCGTCGCCCGCTACAACCGCGGCGACATGGCAGCCGCCGCCGAGCACTTCCTCGCCGCCTTCGAGGAGGACGCCGACGGCTCGCTCCTCGCCACCCCGCAGGTCGACTGGATCGTCCGCCAGGCGATCCAGAGCCACCGCGGCGAGGCGACCTGGCACCTCCGCTGGAGCCGCTGGCGCGACCGTGTCGAGGCCTCCGGAGACCCGGCCCAGCTCGCGAGCTTTATCGCCGCCGCCCTCCGCTTAAACGACCTCGAGTCCGTCCACCGCGTCCTCGCCCGCGTCGACCTCCGCAAGATCGACCTCAGCTCCGGCCTCGAGCTCGTCCAGGCCCTCCTCCGCGCCGGTATGGACACCGAGGCCCGCCCCCTCCTCCGCCACCTGCGACAGCTCGCCCCGGAGAACCCCGACGTCCTGATCGCCTCCGCAGTCCTCGCCGAGTCCTTCGGCGATCTCGGAGAGGCCGCAGCCGCCCTCGAGCGGGCGATCGCCAGGCCTGAGATCGCCGACCTCGGGGAGCTCCGCACCCTCTACGAGCGCGCCTTCGAGATGCGCGCCCGCCTCTCCCAGGCGGGGCTCGACGGCAAGCCGAACGCCCAAGCGATCGAAGCGGCCTTGGCCGTCGCCAACCGTTGGCGCGCCGACGACCCCGACAACCCCCGGATCGACGAGCTCGCGGCCAAGCTCCTCTACAGCCACCAGCTCCCGGACGCCGCCTGGCGCCAGCTCTCCAGCATCTCCGAGCGCCACCCCAGCGACGGAGCCGCCCACGCCCGCGTCGCCGCCCTCCTCGCCCACGAGAGCGACCTCGACGCCGCCAACCGTGCCCTCACCCTCGCCATCGCAGCCGAGCCCACCAACCCCACCTGGCTCCTCCAGCGCGCCCAGAACTTCATCGCCGCCGACGATCCCACCCGCGCCGAAGCCGACCTCAAGGCGATCGCCGACGGCGACTGGCAGGACCGCTTCGCCAACGTCGTCTACGAGGCCAAGTCCCTCGACTCCTACCTCGACGGACCCGCCTCCAAGTAGCCCGCGCGGGCCTGTCGAGGCCGCAGCAGCCGGGATCTCCGCCCAGGTCCCGGCACCATCCGACGCGAGGCCTCGTTCCTGAACAGACGAGCTCGTCCCCCAGATGACCTGCGGACGACCCACGGATCGCGAGCACTCGCCCGCAAAGCCACCGTTCGCTCTCCTACCGAGCCATCAGAGAGCGTCCACTGTGGTGGACACGTCGTCCGAGCCCTGCCTGGGGGTCCGTCCTTGCCGAGCCTCTCCGCGCGCGCGTATGCTCATCGATGTGGTCATGAATTCAAGAGATGCCACGAGCGTCACAGTGACCGTTCGCCTCGTCGGGCCCGACGATGACCACGACGAGGCTGAGGAGAAGGTACTCGCCATCATCGACGAGCTACGCGATGAACGCGGTGCCCTTGGAGAGGTCCGCCGGCCCCGAGAAGAGGCGCCTCCCGGCTCCAAGGGCCTGGGCTCTACGATCCTGGGCGTCTTCTACGCCATTGTGAACCCTGAGAAGATTCGCGCCTTCCTGGCATTCCTCCGCGAACGCCTTGGCGGTCGCGCAGCGAACCTCGAGGTCATCGCCAACGGACGTTCGCTGCGTTTGTCATTGGGATCGGCGTCCGACCTCAGCGCTGCTGTGAGCGAGTGCATCCGCTTCGTCGAGGCCACCGCGGAGGAGCGGAGCCCAGCACCGACAGCGCCGAGCATCGATGAGCCGCCCCCGAATGCAGGCCAGGGTCAGCTCGTGGAGGAACGATCGGCCGACCCGCGGGCGCTCGAAGCCCCGGCCACGAAGGATACGCAAGGAGCCTAGAGGCCATGGGAAAGAGTTTTGCCCTCATCGTCGGAGTCAGCGACTACGTCGAAAGCTTCCAACCACTGCCGTGGGCGAAGCGCGACGCAGACGCGATCGAGACGGTCCTACGGCACCCACAGATCGGGGGCTTCGACAGTATCGTCAAGCTCCTCAACCCCCAACGACAGGAACTCGCCGAGGCCATCGAAAACCTCTTCGCCGAGCGAACGGCAGACGACACCCTCCTCCTCTACTTCTCAGGCCACGGCGTCAAGGATGAACGCGGCGTGCTCCACCTCGCCGTCCCGCAGACTCGCAAGCGAGCCAACGGAGAGCTGTCCAAGGCCACCGCACTGGGAGCACACGTCATCCACGACAGTATGGAGCGCTCGCGCTCGCGGCGACAGATCGTCATCCTGGACTCCTGTTTCTCCGGCGCGTTCGCCCGCAACATGGCGGCGAAGGACAGCGGCGTCGTCGACATCGCCAGCCAGCTCGGCGGCGATGGGCGGGCGGTCCTCACCGCATCGTCGTCCACGCAGTATGCCTACGGCGCCGATGGCCGAAACCTCTCTGCGTACACGCACCTGCTGACGGAGGGCATTCTCACCGGCGCCGCCGACATCAACAACGACGGCCTGATTACGGTCGATGAGCTCCATGAGTATGTGAAGCTAAAGCTGAAGACGGCATCGGTCGCGATGACGCCGATGATCTTCACGGTCCGCGAAGGCTACCGGATCGTCGTCTGCCGGTCGGCCAAGAGCGATCCTGCAGGCCGCTACCAACACGAGGTGCAGACCCTCGCTAGCGCCGGAAACGGGACAATCTCAGCCGTTGGGCGAATTGTCCTCGACAACCTGCGAGCGCAGCTCTCCATCGATCACGCGAAGGCGCGGGTCATCGAACACGGCGTCCTGGAGCCCTATCGTGCCCTTGCGGAGCGCACCAAGCTCCTCCGTGAGGCTGTGCGCAATTCCGGCCAGGACGATCGCCACGCCCTCGAGCGCTACCGACAGCAGCTTGGGCTCGACTCTTCCGTACTCGAGTCGCTCCTGCGTGACCATCAGATGGAGTATGCCAGGACTGGTCTAGCGATCGACGACTCTGGGAGTCGACGACGGCGAGCCCTGATGCCCTGGGTCGGCGGAGGTCTTGGACTCGGCGCTGTCGCGATGTTCGCCTGGGCTGTGCAGAGTTCAAGCCCGACAACGCCAGGGGAAGAAGCAGACTCTCCTCCGCACGTCGGCACGTCGTCGCCGAGCACGACGAAGCCTCCCTCGCCAGAGGCCTCCGAGCCGAGCAGCACCCGTCCGAAGAGCGGAATGCCCCTGCTCGGGACAGGACGCGGGGTCATCCCGACCAACCCAAACCTTGCGGCGCACCACTGGGTTGTCCGGCTAGCCGCAGACAGTCGGCTCCGCAATGCGGAGCAGAACGCTCGACGAGTCGCGGCCTCCACGCTCGTCGGCGGACACAGCGTCCAAATCCTGCAGGACGGAAGCCTCTATGTGGTCGTCGTCGGCAACTTCGACTCCCAGACCGCAGCCAAGCAAGCCGAGCCAACGCTTCGTCAGATTCTCGGTGAAGGGGCTCTAATCCGCTACATGGGCACGATCTGCCCTTCTCCCTACAAGGACGGCGCTGTCCTCGTCTGCTCGAGCTAACTCCGCTCGGACCAGCTCGGAGACCCTCGAGCTGCGCCTTCTCGAGAGGTCTTCACCGGCGAGTGCCGACCCCAGGGGACGCAAGTTTCGCGTAGAGGTGACAGTCCGCGCCAACTCGCCAACTCCCTGCATAGGCGTGATGCGGTGGCCAAGCAGCGCGGCCCACGTCCTCAGCTCACCTCCCACAGGAGGACGAGCCTCGAGGGACGGGCGAGGGGGGACACCGCGAACGAGTCTAGGACGCGCATCGGCCCCTTGGAACAAGGGGACGACGCGCGCTCCGACCTGTCTGAGGGAGTGGTGTCCCCCCTTGACCGGCCCTCAGCTCAGCCTCCGCCCCACCCCATGGACCTTCGCGCCCGAGGACGCCGCGGAAGAGCGAGCACCCCTCAGCAAGTACACCGCCAGAATGAGCCTCGACCCCCGGAGCCCGCATCTCGGCGAACTCCCACGAGGGCGCTCAACGCCGACGATCGTTCGATCCCTAAGAGGCCGTCGCGAGCTGGCGATCGAGCCAACCGATCACGTCCGCCGTGACCTTCTCGCGCTCGACCTCGTTGAGCATCTCATGGCGCCCGTCGACCCACATGCGCTCCTCGACCGCCAAGCCGTAGCCGCGGGCGAGCTTGATCCAGGCCTTCACCTGAGCCCCCTGGCCCCCGACCGGATCGCGCGCGCCGGCGACGACATAGATCGGCAGGTCGCGGCGGATCCGTCCGAGCGCCGGGCTCTGGATCAACGCCTGACCGCCGAGAAGATCGACCCAGAGCTGGGCCGACGCGACAAAGCCACACCACGGATCCGCGACGTAGGCGTCGACCTCCGCGGGGTCCTTGGAGAGCCAATCAAAATCTGTACGGTTGGGCTTGAACGCCTTGTTGTAGGCGCCAAACGCCATGCTGTTGAGGAGCTTCGACGGCCCCCGCTTGCCCAGCCGGCGGACCTCCACCGACGCGACCACGCGGCCCGCCGACAGGAGCGGTCCGACCCTCCCGGTCGGCCCTGAGAGCACCACTGCGTCCACCTTCTCCGAGTTGGCGATAAGCCAGGAGAGAACGACCGCGGTCCCCATGCTGTGGCCAAAGAGCACGCAGGGGACCTCGGGGTTGTCCTTGCGGGCGCGCGCGACGACGCGGCCCAGATCATCGATGACCCGCTGCCAGCCGTTGACCTCCGCGAAGAAGCCGTGCTCCGCCTCTGGCGAAGTGCGCCCATGACCGCGATGGTCGTGGGCGTAGACGGCGAAGCCCGCCCCCGTGAGGGCCTCGGCGAAGCGAGCGTAGCGGGCCGAGTGCTCGGCGAGGCCGTGGCTGATGACCACGGCCCCGCGCAGCGTGCTCCCGTCGTCAGGACGCCAGATGTGGAGATGAACTCCGACGCCGTCGGGCGCGGGAGCGGTCGTGATCTCGGCTTGCATGCTGGGGTCCTGTCGTGACTACGGGAGGTGGTGTGGACTAGGCCGCGTCGGCCTTGTGCATCACCATCTGCGGGAACGGGATCTCGATGTTGGCGGCGTTGAGCTCCTCGTAGATCGCGACCCGAAGGTTGTGGAGCATGTCGAGATAGTCGTCAGACTTCGCCCAGCCGAAGACCAGGAAGTCGACCGAGGAGTCGCCGAAGCCGACCAGGGCGACATGCGGCGCCGGGTCCTGGAGGACCAGCGCAGCGCGCTTTTGCGCCCGCTCCAGGGCCGCCATCGCCACCTTGACGTCGGTGCCATAGGCGACGCCGATCGACACGCTTCCGCGCCAGGTGCCGCGGCTCGTGTGGTTGACGATGCTACCGCCGGTGACCGCCGAGTTGGGGATCACGCAGGTCTCGTTGTCGGGGCTGATCACCGTCGTCGCGAAGAGGCCGATCTCCGCGACCTTGCCGAAGTGGCCGCCGACCGTGACCATGTCGCCGATCGTCAGCGGGCGGAAGAGGAGCAGGAGCACGCCGCTGGCGAAGTTCGAGAGGCTCCCCTGGAGGGCCAAGCCGACGGCCAGGCCCGCCGTCGCGAAGATCGCGACGACGCTGGTGGTCTCGACGCCAACCTTGTTCAGCGCCGCGATGACGCCCATCGCCAGCACGGTGTACTGGACCAGCGCCGCGAGGAAGCGCCCGAGCGACTCGTCGACCTTGCGCTTGCGGAAGACCTTGAGAACGAACGAGTGGGCCCACTTCGCGGCGATCCACCCGACGACCAGGATCAGGATCGCGTAGACACTGCCGAAGATCAGGTCGCCGTAGGGGCGGAGGAATTCAGGGAGGATGTCTGTGTTCATTGCTGTGTATCTCGGGGGGGTTGGCAAGTCCCCGATCGTGACCGAGACAGCCCAGGGGATGGACCTAGGCGGCCTCTAGACCGGATATTGCCCGCGCGCAGGGTCGCACGATCTCGGCGACCGCGCAACGGACCACAGCCCCCCGTGAGGCCCCCCGGAGGACGCCGAAGCCCTCGAGATCGCCGTCCTCATACGGGGTGTTTTGCACGCCCTCGAGCGCCGACGCGACGGCGCCGTCGAGCACCGCCACAACCCCGTCACGGTCCCCCTGATCGAGCCCCTCCAGCAACCAAGCCAGCGTTCGCCAGCCGAGGCGCGCGTGCTCCTCCTCGTCGTCGGCGATCTCGGCGAGCGCCTGGCGGACCACCGGGCAGGTCGCCCGCTCGCTCGCCGCCCGGGCCTCCGCGGCCGCCAACGTCTCGGCGACGCACGCCTCCTGAGCGACGGCCTCCGCCAGACGACGACGATCTCCGGCGCCTGTGAGCGCCCCCTCGATCGGCAGCGCCCCAGGCCCGAGCTCACGATCGGCGTAGGCCGAGGCGAGCGCGTAGGCCCGCTGTGCGTGGCGGATCTCGTCGGAGAGCGCTGATTGGGTCGCCATCAGGAGATCTGCCGGAGCGCCGACGGCCATCAGCTCGAGCAGCGCCCTCGCGAACGACGCGACGCTCGCGTGCTCCATCGCCGCGATCGCCGACCAGTGATCGACGAGCTGCTCGCGCTGCGACGGCGAGAGGCCGCCGGTCTGGGGCCGGAGCCCGGTCGACCAACCGTCAGCACGGACAGAGCCGAGCTCGACGACAGGCGCCACCCGGGCGACCTCGTCGACGAGGAAGGGCCGCCCGCAGACCGCGTCCTGGCAGCGCCACTGCCCTGGATCCGAATTCTCGTAGTAGCAGGGCTGAAAGTCAGGGCAGTCGGAGTCGCTGTAACAGAGGTCCGACTCGCCGTGACAGACGGTCTGGAAGCCGCCCGGCTCGCAGGTGTCCGGCGAGAGGCCGCAGAGATAGTCGCCGCAGTCGCCGTCGTCGACGCAGTCGCCGGCGATGCACTCCGTGTAGAGCCCGAGACCCTGGCCGGCGCAGCGGCAGATCTCCCCGGCGCCGCACTCATCGTCGGTCGCGCAGCCGTAGACACAGGAGCAGGTCGTCGCCCCGAGCACCCCGCCGAATTCCATGTCCTGCTGGCACGAACCGTGGGGGAATTCGGTGCAGTCGTCGGCGCTCGAGCAGCCGCCGCCAGAGTTGTCCGTGCAGGAGTCGGGCGTCGCCGGCGACTTGCACTCGACCGCCTCGACCCGGTGGATCCCGCCGTCGGGGCAGAGCTCAAAGCCCGACGGTGTCCCGGCGTCGACGTCGGCCTGATCGATCGGCGTCGAGCCCTCGCAGACGACGGCGCCCGTGGTCCCCGAGCTCGTCGCGTCGGTGGTGCTCCCGGTCATGCCGGTGCTGCCCGTGCTCCCGGTGGTCCCGGTCGCGCTCGCCGAGCCGCTGGTCTCCTCGGTGGTAGACGCGATCGCGGTGCCCTCGCTCGTGCCCTCGCCCGTGCTGGACGACGAGGACGTGCCCTCGCTCGAGGCTCCGGTGGACGTCTTGCCGTCACCGCCAGTACAGCCGACGCCAAGGCCGAGGGTGAGGAGGATCGAGGCGCGCATGGTCGAGTAGTAAGAGCTATGCATGCCCTCAGTGGACCTCCCTCGGAGGACTTCGTCAAGCGCAGGAAGTCGGCCGGGAGAACGAAGAAACGCGGCGAGCCCGGTGGCCCGCCGCGTCGTCGCGCACGATCGAAACTGCGAGCAAGGGAGCCCCGCGAGGCAGCCCCAAGCCCCCGGTGAGAGCGGCTAGGCCCGCTTGTCCCAGCCCTTTTTGATGTTCGAGGCGACCATCCCGTCGGCGAGGCGCTGGGCCTCGGCGATCGTCGGCGCGAGGCGGACCTCCCGCTTGAGCGGGTCCTTGCGGCCGGGGCTGTAGTCCGTGAAGTGGACGACGTAGGCCGGGTAGCTCGGATCGACGGACTCCTTGTGGGTCTGCCACATCACCAGCTTGCGGACCGCGTCCTTGCCCTTGGTGCTCTTGACGTAGACCTCGCGGCGGAGGATCTCGCTCGCCGGCAGGACCAGCGGCTCGGCGTGGCTGTCGATCGAGTCGACCAGGCAGCGCTCCAGCACCTGGGCGACGCGGATGTCGGTGGAGTTGACCGACTTGTCGTCGCGGACCCGGACGAAGACCGGGTGGAGGATGCTCGCGCCCGGGAGCTGGCGAACCGCGCGCCAGCCGTCCTCGGTCGACTCCAGGACCATGCGCTCGATCCGATCGCCGGCCGAGGTCTCGCTCTGGATGTCCGTCACCTTGACCTCGATGACGATCTCCGGGCGGACGAAGCGATAGAGCGCCCCCTTGGAGTTCGCGTGGCGGTAGTTCGAGTTCACGTGCATCTCGCGGAGCTGCTTCATGAACGCGATCCGCTGCTCGCCGGGCATGTTCCCGCAGGAGCCGATCACCTGGTACTGACCGTCCTCGCGCATCAGCCCCATCAGCACCGCGCCGACCTTGTCCGGGCCCTCGCTCGACTCGGTGTAGCCGATGATCGCGGCGTCGATGTTGATCGACGGCTTCGCCTTGTAGACGATCGCGTTGTCGTGGGTGCGGATGACGAGACCCTCGCCCTTGCCCCCCGCGACCCACTGCTGGAAGAGCTCCGAGACCGCGGGGCCGCCGGTGACCGACTCGGTCTTGATCGCCTTGAGCCGCTTGCCGGCGTCGAAGAGCCGCTGCATCGACTCCAGGCGATCGGTGTACTCGGGCATCCGCTCCGGCGACTCGCGAAAGCCTCCGGTGATCGAGTCAAACGCGGCGAAGGCGATCCGGGAGGTCTCCGCCTTGGTCTCGCCGCCCATCGCCGAGGCGAGGTCGCCGACCCGCGGCCGACCGCCCTTGCGCGCGGCGAAGAGCTCACCGGCGAGCACGGTCCGGCCGTGGGCCTTCGACGCGGCCGCCTTGGCCTCGCGGAGCACCGGGATGTCGCCGGAGACGACCCGCCCGGTCGGCGAGGCGAGGAAGGGCTCGCCGTTGTCGTAGATGAGGAACCACATCTCGCCGTCGATCTTCGGCGAGACCAGGTACTTGCCGGCGTGGAGGCCGTCGAGGTCCTCCTCGATGAGGGAGCGGTAGCGGCTCGCGACCGTCCGCTTGTAGCCGCGGACCATCGACGCGAGCTCGCTGTCGGTGATGCTGCCGGCTGGGGATTGTTGACCTGCCCCGAGGGGGCGGGCGCTGTCAGTCGTGTAGAGGCTCATGGCGGGCTCCTATCCTGAGATCGTGGGGGTGGCTTAGGAGGCGGCCGCGTCGGGGACGCGGAGCTCGAGGTTGGAGAGGTGGAGGAGGAGCTTGTAGCGGTTGCCGTCGACCCGGCCCTCGAGGAAGCCGCGGTAGGGCGTCCCGTTCTCCTGGAAGATGAGCGGCTCTTTGCCCTTGGCGCCGCCGCCGAGCATGACCATCGCGTCCTCCTCGTGGAGCTGCTTGGCCATCGCGAAGAGGAAGTCAAAGGTGAGGCCGTCGACGTGCTTGACGCCGATCGTCCGGCGAAAGGCGAAGCGGGTGATCGCCTGGGAGCGCGGCAGCTTGCGCCCGGTCCAGCGCACCGGCGTGTCGTCGTTGACGTTGCCGGGGGTGTTGGCCGCCTCCTTGCGCTCGCGCTCGCTGCCGTCAGGTCCGAAGATGACGTCGGTGAGGTTCGGCGAGACGTGGAGCACCTCTCCGCTCGCCGAGAGGAAGACCGGCGAGGTGTCGCTTATGTACTTGCCGACCTGCTCGATGTCGATCTCGGGGTCCCCGTCGATCAACGCCTGAGCGTAGGCCTCGCCGTGGGCGGCGATCAGCGCCTCGTGGAGGCCGGTGTCGGTGGCCGCGAGATAGCGGCGAAAGGCGAGCTTCTTGCCCGGGACGCCCATCGTCGGCCCCGGCTTGGTCTTCACCGTATCGATAATGATGGTCGCGTCGCGTGACGCTTCGTTCATCAGGTGGATCTTGCGCATCGTCCCCTACTCATCTGTCGGGCCCTGGGCCCGCGCGGGTCAAAAAAATTCACGGAGGAGGCCGCATCGCGGCCCCGAGCTCGGCTGAAGCCAGGACTAGAACATCTCGAAGTCGAGATCGTCGTCGTCGTCTCCCTCGTCCTCAAAGGTCTCCTGGGCGACCGTCTCGAGCTCGCCCCAGGGCGCCTCGGTGGACTGCCCGACCAAGGCGAAAAAGCCGCTCTTGTTGCCGACCAGGAACGCGGTCTCCGCGTTGTAGTCGGCGCGGTAGTTGAAGGAGAAGCGGAAGACCTCGCCGGCGAGGAGGCGCTTTTGCAGGTCGGGATCGAGCCCGTCCGGGGTCAGGATGTAGACCGAGCGGACCGCCAGATCGAGGACCTCCGTCGGGTCCACCGGACCGGCGAGCGGCTGCTCAGCGCCGAGGGTCGAGTCGACCTTCGGCAGGACCTCCCCGGAGGCGTCGATGCCGACGAGCTCGCGGTTGGCGATCCACGTCCCGTCCCCGTCGAAGTACCCCTGGGCGGTCATCCCAGTGCGGATCAAGAGGGAGCCGTCGCGGGTCAGCTCGGCCCGCTCGCAGCGCTCGCCGCCGGGGTCGAGGACCTGCCGCTGACGCTTCCCGTAGAGCTTGGTCC
This sequence comes from Polyangia bacterium, assembly GCA_030424595.1. GTDB lineage: Bacteria > Myxococcota_A > Polyangia > Nannocystales > Nannocystaceae > JADJRG01. Next base: position 118,387 of record JAUHWG010000014.1, on the reverse strand, counting down.
GATCGAGCTTCTCCAGCTTGAAGCTCGACTGAACACCTTTCCAATTGACTATGATCGGTTTGGCCATTTCGCGGCGCCCATCGTCGGGGCTCGGCGGAGGGACGTCAAGCGCAGACGCGTCCGCAGCGGCGGCTTCGCACGCTGTTGGCAGCTTCGCGCCGCGCCTCCGCCCTCCGCGCGCGAAAGCGCGCCCGTCTCTGGAGCGGCGCGTGGGGGTGCTCGCTCTTCGACGGCGTCCTCGGGCGCGAAGGTCCATGGGGAGGGGCGGAGGCTGAGCTGAAGGCCGGTCAAGGGGGGACACCACTCTCTCAGACAGGTCGGAGCGCGCGTCGCCCCCTTGTTCCAAGGGGTCGATCCGCGTCCTAGACTCGTTCGCGGTGTCCCCCCTCGCCCGTCCCCCGAGGCTCGTCCTCCTGTGGGAGGTGAGCTGAGGACGTAGGCCGCGCTGCTTGGCCACCGCACCACGCCTATGCAGGGAGTTCTCGAGTTGGCGCGGTCGTGGTCCCCCCTCGCCCGTCCCCCGAGGCTCGTCCTCCTGTGGGAGGTGAGCTGAGGACGTGGGCCGCGCTGCTCGGCCACCGCATCACGCCTATGCAGGGAGTTCTCGAGTTGGCGCGGTCGTGGTCCCCCCTCGCCCGTCCCCCGAGGCTCGTCCTCCTGTGGGAGGTGAGCTGAGGACGTGGGCCGCGCTGCTTGGCCACCGCATCACGCCTATGCAGGGAGTTGTCGAGTCCAGGCTGAGCGGAGCGCCTGGGCGTGCTCCGCTCGGACGCCGTGAGGGCGATGGCGGAGGCGATGGCCGGAGGTCGACCGTCGCTGGGTCGCACCGTCAGTCGAAGGTGTAGTCGCCGTCGGCGTTGAAGCTGATCTTCTTCGGCAGCCGCGGCTCGGCGTCAAAGCGGCGCTTGCCCTCGGCGAGGCTGCGCCAGAAGCCCTTGAGCCCTTCCCTCGTGGTCGTCTCGACGAGGGCGTCCATCGCTCGCTGGGGGAAGATGTGGACCTGGACCCGACCGCTCTTGAGCGAGCGACCGATCACCCACAGCTCCTGGATCCGATCGTCGCTCATCGCCAGGCAGCCGATCGAGGCGCAGCGGCCGTGGATCATGATCGCCGAGCCCGTCGAGCGCTGGGACCTGTCGCGACGGTTGGGATAGTTCACGTGGAGGGCCAGGTAGTAGTCGCTGCGGGGCTTGTAGAAGTCGATCTCGTAGAACCCTTCGGGCACTTGGTGATCGCCGCTCCGGGTCTTGGGGCCAGCTCCGCCGGAGGCGGCGCAGATCCTGTAGGTGGCGATCCGACGCAGCGGCTCGCGGCGATCGTCGGTCGCCCAGACCTCGAGCTCCGACTCCTCCTTGAAGACGCGAAAGAGCACCTGGCTCGGCGGGAAGCGGACGCCAGCGGCGACGAAGAGCTCCTTGACCTCCGCCTCTTTGTTGGCGAAGGCCGCGGCCTCGCGCTCAGCCCCCGAGCGACCGCTGTCCTCATCGCCGCGCTGCCAGTAGCGGAGCTTCGCCTCGGCGCCCTCACCCGCCTTGGCGGCCTTGACCGGCTCGGAGCCCTCTTCGGCGTTCGGGCTCACCTCAGGCGTCGCCGAGGCGCCGAGGGGCGGCACCTCGGCGATCAGGGAGCCGCTCGCGGAGGCCTCCGTCGCCGGGGCATCGGCTCCGCGGTCTCCGGGCGACGGCGAGCCCGCCCGGCCCCCTGAGGCTCCAGAGGCCTCCGCAGCCGTCCTCGACGGTCTCCCCTCCGCGGCGGAGAGCGGGCTCGGGGCGACCGTCGCCGCCGGGGCTGCTTCGCAGGCGAGCAGGACGCTGGCGCACACGAGCACCCCCACCAGGAGCGCGACCGGCCCCCCCCTCAGACATCCATCGCTCGCCACAGCGATCATCTTGCCCGAAACGCGCGGGGCCGGAGATCGATTCCTCGGAGGAGCTCCGCAGCGAACACGCAGGGCCCAGGCCGCTCGCCGAGCCCAGGGCGACGCCTACGAGCGGAAGCGGACGTGGAAGTGGTTCACGTGACGACGCCAGTGGCGGATCATCCCGTGGGTCCGCCCCGTGCCTCGCGGGTACTGGAAGAGCTCGTTGAGCGTCGCGTCGCTCTCGCCGAGTTCCTTGGCTGCCTCATAGACCAGCTTTTGCAGCTTGTAGTCCATGAAGATGTAGCGGACCTCGTCGGTGTCGACGAAGGCCTTGAGCAGGCGCCAGGTCTTCTTCGCGTCGAGGTTGCCCTTGTTCGCGCTGATGAAGCGGATCTCGTCGGCGACGTCGCCCTTGAGCACATAGCCGACGTCGACGTCGCGACCGTGCTGATGCGAGCGGTGCGGCGGGAACTTGCCGCCGCCCTTGCGGCTGATGTCGCCGACGTGGACCTTCGGACCCTTGCCGCCGACCTTCTTGTTGTAGCGGCTGATCGCCGACTGGATCAGGCGGACCGTCTTCGCCGTCCCCCAGGCGTTGCTCGGGTGCTTGACGACGTAGTGGGAGCCCTCCGGCATCTGCACGCCGGCCTTGAGCACGCCCTTGTCGTCGTCTTCGCTGCCGCCGAAGCCCGGGGCGATCCCGCCGTCGCGCCAGATCGTCAGCTCCTGGCCGACCTTCAGGCTGTTGCGGTCCTTGAGACGCCCGTCCTGGAAGCCGACGAGCTCGTTCGGGGTGAGGCCGTACTTCACCGCGATCGAGCCGATGCTCTCGCCGGAGGAGACCGTGTGGATCACCTTCTCGCGGGAGCGCGGCGCGATCTCTGGGCAGACCCGGATCTTCTGCCCGAACTGGAGCTTGTGCTCGTTGCCCTTGAGCCTGGAGTTGAGGCGGTAGAGGTCGCTGCGGCGAACACCGTAGCGACCGGCGATCTCCGAGGGCGTGTCGCCGGGGAGGACGATGTGCTCAAAGATCGGCGTCCGATGACCGCAGGCCGCCGCTCCCTTGCCGCGCTGCTTGTCGACGCAGATCTCGAGCTTCTGCCCGACCTTGAGGTTGTTGCGGTCCTTCTTGAGCTTGCTGTTGCGGGCGACGATCTCGCCCTCGCTGACGCCGTGACGGCTGGCGATCGTCCCGAGCACATCCCCGCTGACGACCTCGTACTCGCTGATGACCCCGCCCTTGCCGCAGCTCTTCGGCTTCGCCTTGGAGGTCTTGCTCTTGCTCTGCTTCGAGCCCTTGTCGGCGACGACGGCGGGCTCGTCCGGGGAGACGACGCAAAAGCCGAGCTTCTTGCCGAGCTTGAGGTTGTCGCGATCGAGGCTGGCGTTTTGCCGCTCGATCGAACGCATCGTCGTCCCGTACTTGACGGCGATCGCCGAGAGCGTGTCCCCCGAGACGATCTCGTGGCTCACCCAGTGCTCCCCCTTGGGGCAGCCGATCGCAGCCTCGGCGGAGGCCGCCCCGAGGAGGCCGCCAAAGGCGACGAGAGAGAGGAGTCCGAGGGCACGCACGGGCCCAAGGAGTCGCATACGCGACAGAGGCTGACAACCGGGGGCCGACCCCTGACCGCGAGCGGCGCCCTCCGCTCCGGCGCTTGCGCGCGCCTGCTCTCCTCGTCGATGCTCAGCGCCCGCGGCCACGGGCTGCGCGTAGGGGTCTGTCTCGTGCTCGCTCGTCTTCACGCTCCGCTCCTCACGCTCGTCGCTCTCGTCGCTTGCTCCAGGTCTGCCCCGCAGGTCACCGCTCCGGAGGCGCTCACTGTGCTCTCGCCCGACACCGCCGACCCCAGCGCTCCTGGCCCCTCCGACCTGAGGGCCGTCGAGCTGGTCGAGACCTGGCCCCGCGAGACCACCCTCGATCACCCGGACATCGCCGACACGGCGACCGTCTGGCTCGAGATGTTCGCCGGCGCCGAAGAGAGTATCGACCTCGGCGAGTTCTACGGGGCGACGGCGCCCGGCTCCGCGCTGGAGCCGATCCTCGAGGCCCTCGAGGCGGCGGTCGCCCGCGGCGTCCGGGTCCGACTCCTGATCGACGCGAAGTTCTACGCCCGCCAGCCCGAGGTCGCCGATCGCCTGGGGGCGGCGGGCGTCGAGGTCCGTCGCCTCGACCTCTCGGAGCTCGGTGGGGTCATGCATGCGAAGTACTTCGTCGTCGACGGCCGGGCGGCCTACATCGGATCGGCGAACTTCGACTGGCGCTCCCTCGCTCACATTCACGAGCTCGGCGTGCGCCTCCGTGAGCCGGCGCTGATCGCCGCGGTTCGGGCGATCTGGGCCAAAGACTGGTCCGCCGCCGATGCGGACCCCCCGGCCATCGCCGCCGCGCCTCCGCCCGATCCCGTGGATCGCGCACCGGCCCCGCCGCTGCCGAGCCCCCCCCCGATCGCTCCCCGCTCGGGCTCCGGCCAGGTCGAGCTCGCCTACGCCGGACACGCCCATCGGCTCGCCCTCGTCGCGAGCCCCCGCGATCTCCTCCCCGATCCCGCGAGCTGGGATCTGCCCCGCCTCCTCGGGATGATCGACAGCGCCAAGAGACAGGTCCAGATCCAGCTCCTCTCCTACGCGCTGGTCGGCTACGACGGCGCCCGCTTCGACGGGATCGACCTGGCCCTGCGCGCAGCCGCGGCCCGCGGCGTCCAGGTCGAGCTCCTCGTCGCCGACTGGAACAAGCGCCCCCCCGCCCTCGCCGACCTCCAGTCGCTCCAGCGCGTCCCGGGGATCCAGGTGCGGATGGCGACGATCCCCCCCGCCAGCGACGGCTTCATCCCCTTCGCCCGGGTCATCCACAGCAAGCTGATGATCGTCGACGGCCAGACCACCTGGATCGGCACCAGCAATTTTAGCGGCGACTACTTCTATAAGAGCCGCAACCTCGGGGTGATCGTCGACGGCGCCCCCTTTGCCGCCGACGTCGGCCGGATCTTCCGCGACCTCTGGGGCTCGACCTACGTCTACGAGCTCGACCCCGACGCGGAGTACGAGCCGCCGCAGGTCGCCCCGCCGGAGCCCGCCGCGGACTAGCGGCGCAGCGTCCATCTGCCTCGACGCCACCCCTCCCGGGTCCAGCCAACGCGAGGCGAACACCGGCGCCCGCTCGACCTGCCCGTCGACCTCGAGCCTCAAGCGCCGAAGCGGCGGACGATCAGGGAGCCGACCGACTCGGCGACGCAGGCCGCCAAGCGCCGCCTGTCGTCGTCTCCGAGGGCGGCGACCGCCTCCCCCTCCAGGAGCTCCAGCTGTTCGCGAACATCGTCGACCAGGAGCTCCTCCAGCTCGATCATCCCGTCGAGATCCTCCGCGGTGACAGAGCCGACCTTGGAGAGCGCGTTGTCCAGGCGATTGTCGGTCACCAGCGCCCCGACCAACCATTCCAGGCGACCCCTCGGCGAAGCGTCGGTCGGCGCCTCGGCCCAGGCCTCGGCCCGGTGGAAGCGATCATCCTCGGCGAACGCGGCGATCTTGCGCTTGAGGATCGGCCGGGAGCGTCGACCCTCGGCGCCCATCGTGAAGGCCTCCATCGGCTTGAGGACGACCCCTTCGGCGTGGTTGTCGCGGCCGAGCGGCGGCAGGCCGAGGCGCGCCGGGATCGTCGAGTCAAAGCCGAGCGGGTAGTCGAGCGCCTCGCGCAGAGTGCCGACCATCAGCGGCTCGGCGACGAAGAAGCCACGGGCGCGCAGGAGGCCGAGGGCCTCCTCGTAGGCGAGGAACTCACGGCCCCGGGCCCCCTCGAGCTCGACCGCGAGGTCAAAGGCGCAAAGCTCGATCCCCGGCGCGTAGTGGACCCCCGTCTGCACCGGCGCGACGCCCTCGACCGGCTCGACCTCGGGGTGAGGATAGACCCCGCCGAAGAGCTCACCGTAGACGTAGAGGCGGACGAGCCCGGGATAGACGGCCTGGACGTCGGCGAAGAGGGCGTGGGCCGCCGGCGCATAGCGGATCCGGACCCGCTGGTAATTGAAGAAGGCGTCGCCGTCGCCGAGGATCGCCTTGCGCTTGGCGCAGCGGACCTGAGTGCCGTCGGCGAGCAGGCAGAAGTTCGCCCCGTGGATCTTCTCCGTGACCACCCAGCGGAGGCGGTCTAGCTTGCGCAGCTCGCCGAGCTCGCCCGACCACTGGTCCGTGCTCTCCGGGATTCGATCGTAGCTGACAAACTCTGACGCCATCGCGACACGCCCCACACTCGAAGACGCCGATCCCTACCACGCCGCGGAGACTGGCCGGCGGTCCGTGAGAACTGCGAGGGCTCGCCGCCTACTTTGCGACGGCGCGCGGGGCTCGCCGCCGCGCGCCGGTGCTATGCTCGCGCGCCCATGCCCATCCCCGCCGCGAGCGATCCCGAGATCAAGATCTGTGGCGCCCACGCCTGCTCCGCCGTGGCGCAGCGCCGCCCCGAGGATGTCCGTCGGGTCTACATCACCGAGGCGATGATGCCGAGCTTCGGCGAGTTCCTCCGCTGGTGCGCGAGCCAGCGCCTCGCCTACCACGTCGTCGACGAGGGCGAGCTCGAGCGGATCACCCAGTCGGTCCACCACGGCGGGGTCGCGTTCATCGTCCGCCAGCCGCCGCCCCCGACCCTGGGCTCGCTGCTCCATCGCCTGCGCGGCGAGGATCCCTCGACCCCGCGCCTCCTCATCTACCTGGACAACGTCCAAAACCCGCACAACCTCGGCGCGATCGTCCGCGTCGCCGCCCACTTCGGCGCCGACGGGGTGCTCCTCGCCGGCGAGGCGACGACGACCTCAACCGCGATGACCCGGACCGCAGAGGGCGGCGCGGAGTTCATCGACGTTGTCCCGGTCGCCCTCGGCCAACGACCGCTGCTCGCCGCCCGCTCCGCGGGGTTCACGCTGGTGGCCACGACCTCCCACGGTCGCGACTCCCTCTACGGAGATGGCCTGCCCGCCCGCACCGTCATCATGCTCGGCTCGGAGAGCCACGGCCTCGCCCCTTCGGTCTTCGGCCTCGCCGACATGACCGTGACGATCCCCGGCTCGGGCCAGGTCGAGAGCCTCAACGTCGCCTGCGCCGCCGCGGTGCTCCTGGCCGAGCACTGGCGCGCCCATCACACGACCGGCGTCGATCGCCAGAGCGCTGGATCGGATCGGCCGACTTCGGCTGAGACAGCCACCACATCCGGACGGGGCGACCGGGCAGGGAAAGGCAGCGAGGCGAGGCGAGACAGGCCGGCGAAGGACGGCAAGCCCAGGCGGCCCAAGCCAGTCCGGGCGGGACCAAAGACAGGGCCAGGTCAGCCGAGCTCTGGCCGCGAGAGCTCCGGTAAGTCTGGCAAGTTGGGCTCCGGCGAGCCTGATGCAGGCGCCCCCAGCTCTGGCAAGGCCAGCCCCGGCGAGTCCGGCAAGTCCGGCAAGTCCGGCTCCGGCAAGCCTCGCTCCGACAAGTACCGCTCCGGCAAGTCTGGATCCGGCAAGTCCGGCTCCGGCAAGTCCGGCTCCGACAAGTCCGGCCCCGGCAAGTCCGGCTCCGGCAAGTCCGGCCCCGGCAAGTCCGGCTCCGGCAAGCGCTCGGCGAGCTCGCGTGCTGGCAAGGGAGCCGTCAGCGGCAAGGCTCCGCGCGGCGGCAAGCCTCGCCCGGGCACCGGCCGTTCGAAGTAGATCCGCCGCCGCTACTCACCGAGGTGCGGTCGCGCTCCAGCCGACAGCGAGAGGAGCCCCGACCCCGGAGCAATGCGAAGGTCGAGCGAGTGGAGCGAGCCCCCCATGCGCAAGACCGCGCGGTGCGCGAGTGAGACCGACGACGACGCAGCCGCTCAGACGGTTGAGATCGTAGCTCAGGGCCCGCTCGCCCATCCGCCTTGTACCTCGCGGCGTAGCCATGGCGAGGTCGGCGAGCTCACCGCGCGCGGCTCGTCGCGAGCTCGGCTGACGCAGACCCCTGCCCCCCTCCCCTGCACCGCGAGATGAGCTTCGCTCAGCGCTCCGCGGACGAAGAGAGCCCGCGACCAGCCAGGTCACGGGCTCTTGCAGCTCGTCGCGAGACCGGGGCCCTCGCCGGGGCTCGCGGTCCTAGGAAGCCGCGCCAGGCTCGCCGACGACGGGGAGGTCGGCGATCGCAGCGTCGATGAGCTCCTGCGGATACTCGAAGTCGACGAGCTGACCTGAATTGAAGGCGTCGTAGGCGCTCATGTCGAAGTGACCATGACCGCAGAGGTGGAAGAGGATCACCTTCTTCTCTCCGCTCTCCTTGGCGGCGAGGGCCTCGCGGATGACCCCAGCGATCGCGTGCGAGGGCTCCGGCGCCGGGACGATGCCCTCCGCGCGGAGGAAGGTCATCGCCGCCTTGAAGGTCTCGACCTGGCCGATCGCGACCGCCTCCATCAGCTCCTGATCGTAGAGGGCGGAGACCAGCGCGCCCATGCCGTGGTAGCGGAGGCCGCCGGCGTGGACCGGCGGTGGGATGAAGCCGCGACCGAGGGTGTGCATCTTGATCAGCGGCGTCATGCCGATCGCGTCGCCGAAGTCGTAGGCGTAGACCCCTCGGGTGAGGCTCGGACAGGCCGCAGGCTCGGTCGCGAGGACCCGCGTGTTCTTCCCAGCGGTCAGGTTGAGGTGGACGAAGGGCGCCGCGATACCGGCGAGGTTTGAGCCCCCGCCGGCGCAGGCGACGACGACGTCGGGGTACTCCCCCGCCAGCTCCATCTGCGCGAGCGCCTCCTGACCGATGACGGTCTGGTGGGTGAGCACGTGGTTGAGCACTGAGCCCAGGGCGTACTTCTTGGTGCCGCCGCTCTTGGCCGCGACCTCGACCGCCTCGCTGATCGCGATGCCGAGCGAACCGGTGGTGTCCGGATCGCGGGCGAGGATCTGACGCCCGGCGTCGGTGGTGTCGCTCGGGCTCGCGTGCACCGTCGAGCCGAAGTTCTGCATGATCACGCGACGGTAGGGCTTCTGCGAGAAGCTCACCTTGACCATGAAGACCTCGAGGGGCATGCCGACGAAGTTGCAAGCGATGGACAGCGCAGTCCCCCACTGGCCCGCGCCTGTCTCTGTGGTCAGCCCCTGGACGCCCTCGGCCTTGTTGTAGTGGACCTGCGCGACGGCGGTGTTCAGCTTGTGGCTGCCGCTCGGCGAGACCCCCTCGTACTTGTAGTAGATGTGCGCGGGGGTATCGAGCGCCTTCTCTAGGCGGCGCGCTCGGATGAGCGGCGTCGGCCGCCAAAGCTTGTAGATCTCGCGGACCTCCTCAGGGATATCGATGTACCGCTCGGTACTGACCTCCTGCTGAATGAGCGCGGCGGGGAAGAGCGGCGCCAGATCTGCGGGGCCGATCGGCGCCTGCGTGCCCGGGTGGAGCACCGGCGGCAGGGGCCGCGGCAGGTCCGCTTGAATGTTGTACCAGCGGCGTGGAATCGCGGTCTGGGGGAGATCAAATCGAGTGATCACGTCAGTCATTCGGTACGCATCAACCTGGTCAAGAGCCGCAATCCATCAATGCGGTGCGCCACTATACCAGCAGCGCCCATTGACGGAGCAAGAAAGAGACCCGATGGACGCGGCGCGAAGTCGACCACCATCGTACGACGTCCTCGTAGAGGCAGCATCGCCGCTCACGTAGCCGCGGCGACATCGGGGGCAGCGACGAGCTGCGCTCTACCTGCATGCATGGTCACGCGGACCACCGTCGAGTTCGTCTCGCTGAGGTAATGCAGGCTTGGCTGATTGCGAAGTGTGCATTTCTTGTACAGCCACGCTCGAGAGCGAGGGCTCTCTTTCGCCCGTCGCCCCGAAGCACCGCCATCGCCGACGATCGATTGGCCATACCCCGACCTGACGACGACGTCTGCATCTGAACGGAGCGGGGAGACGGACCCGCCTCCCGCAGCCCCCCTCGCAAAGGCGCGCTCTTGCGGTCGCTGCTCGTGCTCTCGTCACGGCCAGCGCAGCGCCTCCTCAACGGCGCCGAAGCCCGTGGATAGGCTCCGCGACGCCCCGTACGACATCGGCGACATCGGCGACATCGGCGATATCGGCGACCCCCCGACGACAGAGGAGGGAACGGCTCCTCGCCGCTCCGCGGTGCGACGATGCAGGGGCGCAGGGGCGCAGATGCAGAGAGCCCTGACGCAGAGAGGGCGGAGCCGAAGCCCCGCCCTCCACGGCGCGAACCGAAGGGCCTGCGACTACTTCTTGTTGCCGGCCGCCGCGGCGATCGCCTCGGCGCGATCCGTGCGCTCCCAGGTGAACTCCGGCTCCGTGCGGCCGAAGTGACCGTAGGCCGCCGTCTGATAGAAGATCGGCCGCAGGAGGTCGAGCTCGCGGATGATCGACGCCGGGCGAGCGTCGAAATGGGACTCGACCAGCTCGGCGAGGCGCTCATCGCTGACCGTGCCGGTGCCGAAGGTCTCGACGGCGATGCTGACGGGGCGAGCGACGCCGATCGCGTACGCGAGCTGGACCTCGACGCGGGTGCAGAGGCGGGCCGCGACCAGGTTCTTGGCGATGTAGCGCGAGTAGTAGGCGGCGCTGCGGTCGACCTTCGACGGGTCCTTGCCCGAGAAGGCGCCGCCGCCGTGGCGACCCATGCCGCCGTAGGTGTCGACGATGATCTTGCGGCCGGTCAGGCCGGTGTCGCCCATCGGTCCGCCGATGATGAACTGACCGGTCGGGTTGATGTGGAACTTGGTCTTCGCGTCGATCAGACCCGCGGGGATCACCGGCTTGATGACCTCCTCCATGATGAACTCACGGAGGTCGCTCTGCTTGACGTCGCCGCGGTGCTGGCTCGAGATGACGACGGTGTCGACGCGGCTCGGGCGGCCGTCGACGTACTCGATCGTCACCTGCGACTTGCCGTCGGGGCGGAGGAAGGAGTCGACCCCGTCGCGCCGGCGCACCGCGGTGAGGCTCCGCGTCAGCTTGTGCGAGAGGCTGATCGGCATCGGCATCAGCTCGTCGGTGTCGGTGCAGGCGAAGCCGAACATCATGCCCTGGTCGCCGGCGCCCTGCTCCTTGTCGGCGTCGGAGTCGACGCCCATCGCGATGTCGGGGCTCTGCCCCTCGATCGCCACGAGCACGCCGCACGAGTCGGCGTCGAACCCCATGTCGGAGCTGACGTAGCCGATCTCGTGGATCGTCTGGCGGACGATCTTCGGGATGTTGATGTACGTCGTGGTCGTCACCTCGCCGGCGACGTTGACGTAGCCGGTCTTGACGAGGGTCTCGCACGCGACCCGGCAAGCCGGGTCCTCGGCGATGATCGCGTCGAGGATCGCGTCGCTGACCTTGTCGCAGATCTTATCAGGGTGGCCTTCGGTGACCGATTCGCTAGTGAAGAGACGGCTTGCCATATCTAGGACTCGTTGGCGCGGCAGCATAGGCCCATGCGCGCGCGCTAGCAACCCAGCAGCGCCACCCCGGGAGGGATCTCCGACAACCCCGCTCGAGGCCCGAGCGAAGGTCCGCTCGAGGACCCGATCGAAGAGCCCGAACGCAGGCCCGCACGCAGGCCCGAACGCAGGCCCGAACGCAGGACCTCTCCCAGGCCCTATCCCAGGACCTCTCCCAGAACCTATCCCAGGCCCTCTCGCAGGCCCGAACGCAGGCCCGAACGCAGGCCGGCTCACGGCCACCGGTCCTTTGCCGGAGCAGGGGCCGCGCAGACCGCGTTCGCAGACCGCGGGGCCTCAGCCGCCGAGGATGGTCCAGGCGAGGGAGACCGGCTCCTCCCCCAGCTCCCCGGAGGGCCACTCGACGAAGAGATAGGGATCCGCGTCCGCAGCCGCGAGGCCCTCCAGATCTTCGATCGTCAAGGAGACCCCAGCCTCCGGCTCGGCGCATGCGATCTCCGCAGAGGCCGCGCAACCCGGGCCGCGGGCCGCGAGGCCCACCGCAGCCTTGGTGCTGACCACCAGGCTCGCCCCCGGCGGCAAGGGGGCGTCGATCTCCAGGCGAAAGACCCGCTCCAGGAGGCCCTCTCCCGTACAGGCGTGGGCGTGGGCGTCGGTCTGCGGGTCCGCACGGTCGACGGTGAAGTCGCCGCTGCCGCTGTCGATCACGAGGATCTCGGCGCTCACGCAGGTGTCCCCGGCGAGGGGCTCGCAGATCCAGGCCGTGAGATCCTCTGGATCGGCGCCCGCCGGCGCGGCGCAGATCGTCCCCCCCGGGCAGCGACCGCGGCTCTCGGGAAGGCAGCGCTCGCCGACGTCGAGGATCCGACGAAGGCCGATGTCGACGGTGAAGTCGAGGGGATCGGCGGATCCGTCCTCGGGCGGCGGCGCTGCGAGCCCGGGATCGGTCGCCGCAGCGCCGATCTCCAGGGTCAGGACGGTGCCCGCCGCGACGTCGCGGAACTCGAGCGTCTCGCCGTCGACGCACGCGAACTCACGGCCGGCGCCACAGCCGTCCGGAGCGATCCCCAGACGCGGCGAGAAACCTGTCGCGTTGGCGATCACGATTACGTCGGCATCAAGCTGCGGCGCGACCTGAAGGTAGGTCGTCGGCCCCGCGACGCCGCAAACCCCAACGCCGGCCTCGATCTCCCGAAGAGACCCGGAGATTCGCCCCGGATCGACGATCGGCGCGACGAGGCAGTTCTCCTCAGCGACCGGCGCCGGCGGCAGGAAGTCCCCCGTGCTGGAGGTGTCCCCGTCGCTGGCGCTCGTCTCGCTCGTCTCGCTCGTCTCGCCGGTCCCAGGCGTGCACGCTGGCCCGCAGAGGATGAGCCATGCGGCCAGCGGACCGAGCGAGGCCGCGATCGGCGTCCTTCGCAGCACCCTGCGCCGCGACCGCGGATCCTCTCGGAGTGGGCGCCCCGGCACGCTCTGGCCCCATGTCCCAGGCTCTGTGGAGAGGCGAGCGCGCGCCGGACCGCGGCCGGACCCTGCGGGGGCCGCTCTCACGTCGGCCCCGCCCTCCCCCCGAGGCCTCTCCCAGCGATTGTCGGCGATCCGCGCCACTGGGCCGAGCTTACCCGAGTCCCCGCCGACGCGGCGCCCCGAGTTGGCTTCACTGGAGACCGCAGGCACAGTACCTTGCCGGCGATGACCCCCTTTCCCGGAGCCCCAGTCGTCGATCTCCGCGGCGACGACCCCGAGGAGCGCCGCCGCTGGCGACAGATGTGTGAGCGCAGCGCCGGCCTCGAGGGGGAGGCGGACGCCGCCGCGCGGACGATCATCCTCGACGTCCGGGCCCGCGGCGACGAGGCGGTGATCGAGGCGACCGCTCGCTTCGAGGGGCGAACGCTCCTCGCCGCCGACTTCGAGCTCTGCGCCGACGCCCGTCGCGAGGCGTGCGCGCGGGTCCGCCCTGAGCTCCGCGCCGCGCTGGAGGTCGCCGCCGCCAACGTCGACGCCTTCCACCGGACCCAACGCTTCGCCGAGAGCGGCCGGGAGAGCGGCGACGCCCACCACCGCAGCCGCGTCACCCCCCTCTCGCGGGTCGCCGTGTACGCGCCGGGGGGGACCGCGGCCTACCCCTCTTCGGTGCTCATGACGGCGATCCCGGCCCGGGTCGCGGGGGTCGACGAGATCATCCTCTTCACGCCGCGGCCGACCGACGTCGTCGTCCTCGCCGCGCAGCTCGCTGGCGTCGACCGGATCTTCGCCATCGGCGGCGCCCAGGCGATCGCCGCCGCCGCCCTCGGGACCGCGACGATCCCCCGCGTAGACAAGATCGTCGGCCCCGGCAACGCCTATGTCACCGCCGCCAAGCGCCAGGTCTTCGGCCTCTGCGACATCGACGGGATCGCCGGGCCGAGCGAAATCCTCATCCTCGCCGACAGCCGCGCCGAGCCTCCGCTGATCGCCGCCGATCTCCTAGCCCAGGCGGAGCACGATCCCCTCGCCTGCCCGATCCTGGTGACCGACTGCGCGGACCTCCTGGCGCCGGTCCAGGCCGAGCTCGCCTCCCAGCTCGCGTCACTACCGCGGGCGACGATCGCCGCGCGGGCCCTCGCCGAGCAGGGCGCGCTGGTCCTCGTCCGCGACCGCGCGGCGATGGTCGCCGCCGCCAACGACTACGCCCCCGAACACCTCGAGCTCCTGGTCGACGACGCCGAACGGCTGGTCCCGGCGCTGCGGACCGCAGGGGCGATCTTCGTCGGCCGCTGGACGCCCGAGGCCGCCGGCGACTACACGGCCGGTCCGAGCCACGTCCTGCCGACCGCTGGCGCCGCTCGCTTCGCCTCCCCGCTCGGGGTCTGGGACTTCCTGAAGTACACGTCGATCCTGCGGATGGGCCCCGCGGCGCTGCGCGAGCAGGCCCCGGCGATCGTCGCCCTCGCCCGCGCCGAAGGCCTCGAGGCCCACGCTCGGGCCGCCGAGCTTCGCTTTGGGCGGGGTCTTGGGAACGGCCTCACCGACGACCTCACAAGCGACCACCACGGGGAGCCGCGTCATGACTGAGACCCCTCCACAACGCCCCTGGGAGCGCCACCTGCGGCCCTCGCTGCGGGGCCTGACGACCTACGACGTCCCCCAGGTGGTCGCGCTGGCCCGCCTCCACGCCAACGAGTGCCCGGAGCCCTGGCCCGAGGCGGTGATGGAGGATCTCGCCGCGGCGATCGCCGAGATCGATCTCGGCCGGTACCCGGACAGCTCGCCGCGCCGGCTCCGGGCCCGCCTCGCGGCCCTCCACCGCTGCCCGCCCGAGCGGGTCGTCCTCGGCAACGGCAGCGACGAGATCATCGCCCTCCTCCTGACCGTGCTCAGCGGTGACAACGAGCGGCCGAGCACGATCCTCCTCCCCTCGCCCACCTTCGTGATGTACGGGCATAGCGCCCACGCCCTCGGCCTGCGGACCCTCGAGGTGCCGCTCCGCCCCGATCTGGAGCTCGACCCGGCGGCCATGCGCAGCGCTCTGCGGGAGCACAGCCCCGCGCTGTGCTTCCTCGCCCGACCCAACAACCCGACCTCGTCGCTCTGGGACGGCGCGATCATCCTCGACTTGATGGCAGAGTTCCCCGCGACCGTCTTCGTCATCGACGAGGCCTATATCGCCTACGCCCCCGGCGAGTCGCTCTGGGACGAGGAGCGCCCGGCCAACTATGTACATATGGGGACCCTCTCGAAGGTCGGCCTCGCGGCGATCCGCCTCGGCTACTGCGTCGCCGACCCGACCCTCGCCGCCGCGCTCGATCAGGTCCGACCGCCCTACAACATCCCCGAGCCGACAGCCGTGCTCGCCGACCGGATCCTCGAGCGGCACAGCGACGTCCAGGCGACGATGATCCGACAGACCCTGACCAACCGCGAACGTCTGGTCCGGATCCTCGCAGACCTCCCCAACGCCCACGTCTTCCCGGCCCACGCCAACATCGTCCTCGCTCGCCTGGATCCGCCCGCGGTCGCCCCGCGCCTGCGGGCGGCCCTCGCTGCCCGCGGGATCCTGATCAAGGATGTGTCGAAGATCACCGGCCTCGCGGGCTGCGTTCGCGTCAGCGTCGGCACTAGCGCGGAGCTGGATCTGCTCGAAGAGGCGATCATCGAGCTCCGCGGCCAGCTCTGGCCCGCCGCCTAGGAGCCGCGCTCGTCCATCCTCATGGTTTGGACTTTGGACAAGAGAGCCGCCCTAGCGGGCTCTATAGCGAATTCTTGCGGATCCGCGAGGCCGACTAGAGCCGACTAGGGCCGACGGGGGCCGACGCGCGCGGGACTCAGGCCTCAGACCACGGGCTGCTCGCAAAGCGGCGAGGGCCGGAGAGCGGGCCCGCGACCCGAGTCGGGATCACGGGTGTCTCCGCTCGCGGAGGTCGGAATACATGACCCTAGAGACATGCTCGATGAGGGCCGCATGAGGCCCTCCTCGGGCGCGATATAGCGACACTGTCGCTATCTACATCTGCGCAGGGAACCGACCCCACGGCCTCTTCTCTGGCATTTGTGGCCTACGTGCTACCTTGGGGTCATGTCTTATCATCGCTTAACTTGGACTCTGCTGCGGGCGCTCCCCTGCGCCCTCCTCGGGCTCGCCGGCTGCTCTCAGGGCGCCGAGGGATCCGTCGGCCCGCCGATGTCGGGGCTGAGCGGCGGCAATCAGTCGTCGGTCGGCGACAGCGAGGGCGATGGGATCTGCGGCGACGGGAGCGTCGATCCGGGGGAAGAGTGCGACCAGGGCGAGGCCAACGCCGACGCCGCCTTCTGCACCCCGATCTGCACGCTCGCCGCCTGCGGTGATGGCTACGTCCTGGCCAACGCCGAAGAGTGTGACGACGCCGAGGACAACGCCGACGACGCCGCCTGCCTCGCAGACTGCCGGGCCGCGACCTGCGGCGATGGACTCGTCCAGGCCGGCGTCGAGGAGTGCGACGACGGCAACGACGTCGACGACGACGGGTGCACCAACGAGTGCCTCATCGAGACCTGCGGCGATGGGATCGTCGACCCGGAGGAGGAGTGCGATGACGGCAACGACGACGACAGCGACGCCTGCCTCTCCACCTGCGTCAAGGCCACCTGCGGCGACGGGGTCCTCGAAGAGGGCGAAGAGGAGTGCGACGACGGCGAGGCCAACGGCAACGACGCAGCCTGCCTCGCGACCTGCAAGGCGGCGACCTGCGGCGATGGCTTTGTCCAAGCCGACGTCGAGGAGTGCGACGAGGGGCTCGGCAACGCGGATGATGGCGCCTGCCTGCTCGACTGCACGGCCGCGAGCTGCGGCGATGGGCTGGTCCAGACCGACGTCGAGGACTGCGACGACGGCAACACCGACGGCGGCGACGGCTGCTCACCGGCGTGCAAGCTCGAGCTCGAGTGCGGCCAGACCTTCGACACCGAGTGGTGCCTCCAGGCGGGGACGAAGGGTCAGTACACCCGCTGTGAGAAGGTGACCGACGGCGGCAACACCTGCAAAAACCCCGAGATCCGCTACGGCAACACCGTCGGCGGGATCCCGCGCTCACACCCCGCCGGCAACGCGTTCTACCCGGTGTGGTGCCAGCAGCTCGGCTTTGAGGGCTTCGCCTCGATCGGCTTCGGCGCCCGCGACTGCGACGCGCCGAAGGGCTCGCTCTTCCCCTGCTCGACCTACGACGAGGACAACCTCCTCCACTGGTGCGACTGGGATGACGGCTACTGGTATAACGATACCCTGGACAAGCACAACTGTGACGGCACGGAGATCATCTCGATCACCTGCGCGACCGAATAGCCTCAGAGTGGCCATAGGATCGACCTGGCCCTCTAGGAGCCTATGGCGAAAGTCGACGCGGCCTCTCGCACAGCAATCGTCGTCGCTGATGGGCTCGGCGAAACGCCGTAGTACTGGGCGTACTACAAGTTTCGACGGGACCATCAGCGGCGGCGAGGGCCAGCGAGAGCGCGCGGGACTTTTGCCACGGGCTGCTAGGGCCGCCCGGGGACACCCGCTCGCGAGGCCGCTCCGGGGACACCCGCTCGCGAGGCCGCTCACCTGGACATCATCGCCTTCGGGCCCTGTCAGGTCGAAGGTCAGCCGCCACCGAGGCCCGCCGAGACCTGGCGCGAGACCTGGCGTAAATGATCGGATCGCCCGCGCGAGCAGACGTCTGAGCTCGGATCGACCCTCCCGGCTCCTGACGAGCGCGTGCGCCGACCGCGAGTTCGAGGAGACTCCCGCGGCCCGTGGTCAGCTCACACGGGAGCCGCTGCGGTCGCTACGATCGACAGGAGCCCTCGCCATCGCCGGCCCGCGCGCTTGCGCGCCCTGTCTGCGCAGGAAATAGAGCCCGGTGACGCCGGCGCGGCTTGCGATGGCGCGATGGCCGGCTATAGGAGGAGACGAGCAGCCGTGACCGTCGGGCGATGCGAGACGTCCGCTAACACACACGTGCGCCGGTGAGCCATCGCCGCGGCTCACTCAGCATCTACTCCTTCGGTCGATCTCGCCAAACACCGCAAAGGCAACCCATGTCCGACAGCAAAGCAAGCAAGTGCCCGATGGCGGGCGCCCACACCTCCGCAGGATCCCGCTCGAACCAGGGCTGGTGGCCCGATCAGCTCAAGATCAGCATGCTCCACCAGCACCACCCCAAGGCCGATCCGATGGGGGAGGACTTCGACTATGCCGAGGCCTTCGGGCGCCTCGATCTCGACGCCCTGACCAAGGACGTCGACGCCCTGATGACCGACTCCCAGGATTGGTGGCCAGCGGACTATGGCCACTACGGGCCCCTCTTCATCCGCATGGCCTGGCACTCCGCGGGCACCTACCGGATCTCGGACGGCCGCGGCGGCGGGGGCTCGGGCGCACAACGCTTCGCGCCGCTCAACTCGTGGCCCGACAACGTCAACCTGGACAAGGCCCGCCGGCTCCTCTGGCCGATCAAGCAGAAGTACGGGCGCAGCATCTCCTGGGCCGACCTCATGATCTTCGCCGGCAACCGAGCGCTGGAGACGATGGGCCTGAAGACCCAGGGCTTCGGCGGCGGTCGTGAGGACATCTGGGCGCCGCAGGAGGACATCGACTGGGGCCCGGAGACCACCTGGCTCGGCGATGAGCGTTACAGCGGCGACCGTGAGCTCGACGATCCGCTGGGCGCCGTGCAGATGGGCCTGATCTACGTCAACCCCGAGGGGCCCAACGGCACGCCCGATCCGATGGCGTCGGCCCGCGACATCCGCGAGACCTTCGCCCGGATGGCGATGAACGACGAGGAGACCGTCGCCCTGATCGCCGGCGGCCACACCTTCGGCAAGACCCACGGCGCTGCGAGCCCGGACAAGTACGTCGGCCCCCAGCCGGAGGGCGCAAACGTCGAGGAGCAGGGCCTGGGCTGGAAAAACAGCCTCGGCAGCGGAGCCGGCGTAGACACGATCTCCAGCGGCCTCGAGGGGGCGTGGACCACCGATCCGATCAAGTGGGACAACAACTACTTCGAGAACCTCTTCAAGTACGAGTGGGAGAAGACCAAGAGCCCCGCCGGCGCCGTCCAGTGGACCCCGAAGGACCCGGAGGCCCAAGGCACCGTCCCGGACGCCCACGACCCCGCCCGCAGGCACGCGCCGATGATGGCGACGACGGACATCGCCCTGATCGTCGATCCTGTCTACAAGGAGATCTCGAAGCGGTTCTACGAGAACCCCGATCAGCTCGCCGAGGCGTTCTCCAAGGCTTGGTTCAAGCTGACCCACCGCGACATGGGGCCGGTCTCCCGCTACCTCGGCCCGCAGGTCCCGGAGAAGACCGAGATCTGGCAGGATCCAGTCCCCGCGGTCGACCATCCCCTGATCGATGAGGCGGACATCGCCGCCCTCAAGGAGACGATCAAGGGCGCTGGCGTCTCGGTCTCGGCGCTGGTCAAGACCGCGTGGGCCTCGGCTTCGACCTACCGCGACACCGACAAGCGCGGCGGCGCCAACGGGGCGCGCGTCCGCCTCGCGCCGCAGGCCGGCTGGGAGGTGAACGCCAGCTCCGGCGTCGCCAAGGTCGTCGACGCCTTGGAGGGGATCCAGAAGGCCTTCAACGACGCGCAGACGAGCGGCAAAGACGGTACCAAGAGGGTTTCGCTCGCCGATCTGATCGTCCTGGGCGGCTGCGCGGCGATCGAGGTCGCCGCCGCGGAGGCCGGCCACACGGTCCAGGTCCCCTTCACGCCGGGACGCACCGACGCCAGCCAGGACCAGACCGACGTCGACTCCTTCGCGGTCCTGGAGCCGAAGGTCGACGGGTTCCGCAACTACGCGCAGGCCGGCTGTGAGAGTTCGCCCGCCCATCGTCTCCTCGACAAGGCGTTCATGCTCAAGCTCTCCGCGCCGGAGATGACCGCGCTCATCGGCGGCATGCGGGTCCTGAAGGCGAACGCCGGCGAGAGCGAGCACGGCGTCCTCACCGACCGTCCCGAGACCCTGAGCAATGACTTCTTCGTCAACCTGCTCGACATGAACACCACGTGGAGCCCCGCCGACGACTCCCGGCGGGTGTTTGAGGGGCGCGATCGCAGCACGGGCGCGGTCAAGTGGACGGCGACGCTCGTCGACCTCGTCTTCGGCTCCAACTCCCAGCTGCGGGCGATCGCCGAGGTCTACGCCTGCGATGACGCCAAGGGTGACTTCGTCCGCGACTTCGTCGCCGCCTGGGACAAGGTCATGAGCCTCGATCGCTTCGACCTCGCCTGAGCGGGCAAGCCGAGCGTCGGAGCCACGACGAAGGTCGCGGCTCCGTGAACGCGCCCCTCCGCGCCCCTCCGGCGGTCGCGGGGGGACGACTCTGCGCGCCCCGAGCAGAGCGCTAGCGCGCGGAGCGGGCGAAGAGCGATTGCCTCGCAGTCGACCCGCGCGCCATCCGTGCGCCATCCGTGCGCTGGCCGTGCGCTGGCCGTGCGCTCTCCCGCCGCAATCATGGGTCCTCTCGGCTTGGACAAGGCGCCTCCGGGTCGTACTGCCTGCAGGTTTTTCGCCGAGTCGAGCGGGACGACGAGGGCAAGCGAGAGCGCGCGGACTTTTGCCACGGGCTGCGAGGTTTGCCGCGTAGCGTGGAAGCGGCTATTCGTAATCCTCCCGCCATGGAGCGCGTAGTATCAGCGTTGACAGAGTTCTTCGTCGCGAGCAGCCATGCCAGCGACGTCGAGTCGTCGTTGGCCGCCCTAGCGCGGGCTATCCCCCAGATCGTCGCGGAGATCGATCGGGCGAGCGTCGTCCTGCCGGTCGACGACCACCTCGAGGTCGTCGCCCTCGATGGCAACCGAGCTATCCCGAAGTCTGTCCGCATTCCGATCGAGACCTCGGTCGTCGGCCAAGCTTTCCGTAGCGCTTCGCCGTGGCCGACCGCGAGCATCCCCCCCGGCACATCATGGACGGATCTGCAGGCGCTCTACGCCGCCGGGATCCGGAGCTGTGTCGCGCTCCCGCTGGTCATCGGCGACGAGGTGATGGGCCTGCTCAACCTCGGCTCCGTCCAGTCGCCGCGAGACTGGAGCGAGCCTATCGACCGGCTTCGGGACGTCACCCGGATCGTCGCCGCCCAGCTCCACTTTCACCGGCGCTGGGACGAGACTCGACATGCGCTCGAGGACACACGTGACCTCTCCGCGCGGCTCACCAAGGTCACCGAGTGCGGCTTCGAGCTGATGATGGCTCGGACCGAGGAGGCGGTCTTCGACACCGCACGTCGGAGCGCCGAGGCGCTCGTCTCCTGTGACAGGATGAGCGTCACGGTGGTCACCCCGGGGGTCGACGAGGCGAGGGTCTTCCTGCTCACCGGCGCCGACAAGGGGATCCCTGACCGGCTGCCGACGACCGGCACCCACCTCCTCGCGCAGGTGATGGACGCGAAGACCCTGCTGGCCCATGAGGACCTCACGAAGCTAGACCACCGCGAGGCTCGGATGCTCGCGCGCGCGGGCCTCCGCTCGGCGATCACCGCGCCGCTCCTCGCTGGCGACCAATGCCTGGGCAGCCTCAACCTCGGCTGGCGGAGGAAGGGCGCCTGGACGGCCAATGACATGAGGGTCGTGCGCCAGCTCGCGAGCACCCTGGCGACCGCGCTCCTCGCCGTCCGCGCGCGCCAGAGCTTGATCGCCGCCCGCGTCGAGGCCGAAAGCCTGGCCCAGACCCGGCGTCGATTCCTCGGGGTGATGGCCCATGAGCTGCGGACGCCGCTCGGCGCCGTGACCGGGATGTGCGAGCTCTTGATCCGCGCTGAGATGCCGCCCGAGCTCGAGCCCAAGCTGCGGGTCATCCACCGCGGCGCCGAGACGATGCGCATCCTGATCGACGACACCCTGGACTTCAGCAAGGGCGAGAACGGCGGCGATGAGCTCCGGGTCGAGTGGATCGACGCGGCGGAGCTCGTCGCCCAGGTCGTCGAGCTCGCCCGCGTGCGCGACCCAGGCCCCCATGTCGAGCTCCGCACTGAGATCTCGCTCGCGAGGCCGCTGATCGCCGGAGACCGGGCGCGCCTGACCCAAGTCCTCATCAACCTCGTGAGCAACGCGCTCAAGTTCACCGAGCGCGGTCATGTTGCGGTCATCGTCGACGAGGGCGAGGACGGGGACACCCTCCGCTTCGCCGTCGAGGACACGGGCATCGGCATCCCCGCAGAGGCGATCGAGCGGATCTTTGATCCCTTCCAGCAGGTCGCCGGGACCCGCGGCGGTCAGCCTGGTGTGGGCCTCGGCCTTGCGATCTGCCGCCAGGCCGCGGCGACGATGGGCGGCGAGCTCCGGGTCCGAAGCGCCGCTGGGGAGGGCTCGACCTTCGAGCTCGTCGTGCCGAAGAGCGGCGACGCTCCGCTCCCCACGGACAAGACCCAGGTCGTCGCCACGGACCCGCTCGACATGCTCGTCGTCGACGACAACCTGCTCAACCTGACCGTGATCTCCGCCCAGCTCAGCGTCCTCCGCCACCGGGTGACGACCGCCTCGAGCTGTGACGAGGCGTTCGCGCGGGCCTCCGAGCGGAGCTTTGACGCGATCCTTATGGACGTCTACCTCGACGGTTGCGACGGTCTCGAGGTCACGCGCAGGATCCTCAGAGAGTCGCGGGTGCGACCGGAGATCTTCGGCTACACCGCCGACACCGATGAGTCGACGAGGGAGCGCTGCATCGCCGCCGGCATGACCGCTGTCCTCCACAAGCCGGTCGCGCTGGGCGAGCTCGAGCGGACGCTGGCCGGTGTTGGCCGCAGAGCCGCCCCTTCGACCTGAGCGCGGCGCCCGGCTGCCGACGATCGGTCCAGGCGAGGCGATCGTGACGACCCCACACCGCGGGCCCCCCCGCAGAGGCGAACCTAGCGGCAGCAGCTCGCTCCGCCGGGCGAAGCGCCGGCGCGGGCGCTCACCTCCCCAACGCGCCACGGTCGCGATAGGATCCGCAGATGAAGCTCCGCGAGCGCTGGACCCTCGACCCCGCGATCACGTTCCTCAACCACGGGTCCTTCGGCGCCTGCCCGATCCCGGTCCTCGAGGCCCAGGCGGAGCTCCGCGCGGAGCTCGAGCGGGAGCCGGTCCACTTCTACGTCCGCACCCTCGCGCCACGCCTCGCCGCGGCGCAGGCGAGGGTCGCCGAGTTCGTCGGCGCGGAGGCGGAGGACCTCGTCTTCGTCCGCAACGCGACCAGCGCGGTGAATGCCGTCCTCCGCTCGCTCGACTTCGCCCCCGGCGACCGACTCCTCACCACCGACCACGCCTACAACGCCTGCCGCAACGTCCTCGACTATGTCGCCGAACGCTGCGGCGTCGCGGTCGACGTCGCCTCGATCCCTTTCCCGATCCAGAGCCCCCAGGAGGCGACGGAGGCGATCCTCGGGGCCGTCCGCCCCACCACCCGGCTCGCGCTGCTCGACCATGTCAGCAGCCCGACGGGGCTCGTCCTGCCCCTCCAGGAGATCGTCGCAGGCCTCGAAGAGCGGGGCGTCGACACGCTCGTCGACGGCGCCCACGGGCCGGGGATGCTCGACCTCGACCTGGCCGCGCTCGGGGCCGCCTACTACACCGGCAACCTGCACAAGTGGGTCTGCGCCCCCAAGGGGGCCGCGCTCCTGCACGTCCGCCGCGATCGCCAGGCGGGCCTGCGACCGGCGTCGATCTCCCACGGATACTCCAACCGCGCCCGCGGCCTCACCTTTCACGACGAGTTCGACTGGACCGGCACCGACGACCCGACCTCGTGGCTCTCCGTGCCGACCGCGATCGACACGATCGCCGGGATGCTCCCGGGCGGCTGGGCAGAGGTCCGCACGCGCTGCCGCGAGCTGGCGCTCCGCGGTCAGGCTCGCCTCGCCGAGGCCCTCGAGGTCCCGATCCCGGCGCCGGCGACGATGATCGGGACCCTCGCAGCCCTGCCGCTGCCGCCGAGCCCTCATCCCCCGCCGACCTCGGCGCTCTACGTGTCGCCCCTCCAGACCGCCCTCTTCGAGCGCCACCGGATCGAGGTGCCGATCGTACCGTGGCCTGGGCACCCCAACCGACTGATCCGGATCTCCGCGTTTCTCTACAACACCGACGCCGACTACGAGCGCCTCGCCGAGGTCCTACCGGCGCTCCTCCGCGAGCCGGCGTAGGGGCTATCATCGCTGGCGATGCTGCCATCGTCGTCGCCCACGTCGCCCCCCTCTGCGTCCACCTCGCTGCTCCTGGCCCTGACCTGCTTCGCGCTGGTCGCCTGCGCAGGGGATGACAGCGCGACGACGCAGCCCACCGAGGGCTACGGCGGCGTGACGAGCGAGACCGCCACGACCACGAGCGCCACCACGAGCACGACCGCGAGCTCGTCGACGACCGACGGCACTGGCAGCTCCGAGACCGACACGACGACCACGGGCCCGACGACCACCGACCTGACGACGACCACCGACGCCACGGACTCCGACTCCGACTCCGACTCCGACTCCGAGACCGGGCCAATGCCGGTCGAGCCGACGGTCCTCCTGCCCAAGCAGGGGCTCCTGCCGGAGGAGCTCGCGGTCATCGTCAACACCGACGATCCCCTCTCGACGGCGATCGCCGACTACTACATGGAGGCCCGCGGGATCCTGGCGGAGAACCGGATCGAGCTCTCCTTCCCCACCGGCAAGACCCTCTCGCCGGAGCTCTTCGCGCCGCTGAAGGCGACCGTCGACGACGCCCTCGGGCCGGAGATCCAGGCGCTCGCCCTGACCTGGACCACCCCCTACCGCGTCGGCTGCATGTCCGTCACCTCCGCCTTCGCCCTCGGCTTTGACGACAAGTACTGCTCGACCCCCTGCAACCCGACCTCGCCGTCAGGCCTCTACAACGCCGACGTCACGCTCCCCTACACCGAGGCCGGGATCCGCCTGGCGATGAACATCGCCGCCACCACCGAGGAGGCCGCGAAGGCGCTCATCGACCGGGGCATCGCCTCCGACGACACATTTCCCACCGGCGACGGCTTCCTCGTGCGGACCACCGACCAGGCCCGCAGCGTCCGCTGGCCCGAGTTCATCTCGACCGTCGACGCCTGGGATCACGAGGGCGGCCTCGACCTCTCCTACATCGACAACTCCGAGGGCATGGGCTCGAACGTCGTCGCCGACACCGACAACATCCTCTTCTACTTCACGGGCCTCGCCAACGTCGGCGAGATCGCGACCAACACCTACATCCCCGGAGCGGTCGCCGATCACCTGACCTCCTACGGGGGACAGATCCCCGACAGCGGCCAGATGAGCATCATCAAGTGGCTCGAGGCCGGGGCGACCGCCAGCTACGGCACCGTCGTCGAGCCCTGCAACTATCCGCAAAAATTCCCCGACACGACCGTCCTCCTGCCGAACTACTTCCGCGGTCAGACGATCATCGAGGCCTACTGGAAGAGCGTCGCCTGGCCCGGCGAGGGGATCTTCGTCGGCGAGCCGCTCGCCCGGCCCTGGGGCGCGAGCACGGTCGAGTGGGACCCCGACGATATGAGCCTGACGATCACCACGACCCTCCTCGACCCCGCGAAGACCTACCAGCTGAGCGCCAGCGACAGCGAAGACGGGCCGTGGACGCCGGTGCTCGAGGGGATCACGATAAGCGAGCACATGCAGACGGAGATCGTCTTCGGACCGACGGAGTCTCCGTATTATCGGCTTGAATCGCTCTAGCGGATCCTGGTGAGAGACCCTTGTGTTCTCGCGCCACAACCCGCCCCCCGGTGGAGAGTGGAGACGACGCGTTCGGCGAAAGAGTTCGGCGAAAGAGTTCGGCGAAAGAGTTCGGCGAAAGAGTTCGGCGAAAGAACTCGGCGAAAGAGTTCGGCGAAAGAACTCGACGCTAGCGCAGGCTCCGATGGCCTCACGTCCGTCGTGCTACGCTCGTCCCCTCGATGACCTCGTCACCGCGCGCGCTCTCTCGCTGGCGTCGGCCGACGGCCGCCTGTGTGACGGCCATGCTGGTCGCCTCTGCCTGTCGAAGCCAGCCCGTCGCGCCGCCGCGCGTCTACAGGCAGGTCCGCGGTACGATCACCGCCGACGACCAGCCGCTCGCCAAGGCTCAAGTCTGCGCCTGGCGACGCGGTCCGCGGGTCCGGGCCGTCCGCGAGGACGTCGAGCCCCAATGCACGCAGAGCGACGCCGCGGGGGCCTACGTCCTCGACCTCGAGGTCGGCGTCTGGCTCGTGGGCGCCTCCGCCCGCGAGCACCAGCCGCGCAGCGAGACGCTGGCGCTGCGGGCCTCCGAGACCGGTCTCTCGCACGACTTCTCCCTGCGCCCTGGCGGCCGCCGCTTTGCCGGTCGGCTCGTGGATCTCGACGACGCGCCGATCGTCGACGCGCGCGTCGACGCCTTCGCGTGGGACTCTCGCTGGGTCAGCACCCGCACCGACGCGAACGGCCACTTCGAGCTGTGGGCGGCCGAAGGCGCCTACTTGCACGCGACAGCGCCGGGGCACATCGGCGCCCTGCTCCCCCGCGCGAACACCTTCGTCCTCCTGCCCGAGTCGACGATCACGGGTCGAGTGATCGATGCGGCGGGCAGACCTGTCGAGGGAGCCCGAGTCGCCCACAGGTCCATGGGACCGTCCTTTGGCTTCCCGAGAGACGCGACCCGCACGGACGCCGAGGGTCGTTTTCGCCTGGGGGGGCTCACGCCCGGCACCTACAGGCTCATCGCCCACAACGACGAGAGCGGCGGGTACGTCGAGGATATCGGGGTCGACTATGCACAGAGCCGCGAGGGGGTCGAGATCACCCTTTCGCAGCCGTTTCGACCCCTGCGCGCTCGGGTGGTCGACACGGACGGCTCGCCGCTCGCGGGGTGCGCGGTCATGCTCGGGCCCGACGAGCTCGAGTACAGGTCACGCGTCGGCCTATCGCTCTTCGCGTGGACCGACGAGGAGGGCCTCATCGACGTCCCGATCGCGAACGGCCGCTACCTCGTCGGCGGACTCTCGTGCCCAGACAGGATCGGCGCGCCGCCCTACGAGGCGCTCTCGGTCGGCCTCTCGGGGGAGGCGATCCCAAGGCTCACGGTGAGCCGCGGCCAGGCGCTGCGGGGCCGCCTCCTCGACGTCAACGGCGAGCCGCTGGCCGACGTTCGCGTCAAGCTCTCCTACCGCGATCCCGAGCGCGAGAGCCTGCCGCTGAGCGCCGACGCCGACGCCAACGGGTACATCAGCATGGGCAACTTCATGACCATCGACCCGGACGCGATAACCGACGCCGAGGGGCGCTTTGAGATCCCTGCGTTGCCCCCTGGGACCTTCATCGTCGACCTCGACGGCTGGCGGGAGATCTGGGCCCCTGCCGGTGTCGAGACCCCCACGGAGGTCACGATCACCGCTGACGCCCCCACGGAGGTCAGCTTGACGATGGCCGCGAGCGGACGGATCGAGCTCCGCTCCAGCCGCGCCGGTGCGGGGCAATTGATCAGCATTCGAACGTGCTCCCCCTACGACGACTACCCGGTCCGCAACATCGCGCGGAGCGTCCAGACTGACGAGCGCGGCGTCGCGATCGTCGAGCACGCGCCCCCCGGGCCGCTCTACGCCTACGTTCGCGAGCGCGGCTTCTTCGCAGAGGAGCGGCCCTGCGAGAGTCCGCTCAGCACCCGCTTCACGGTGAGCCCTGGACAGACGACCCAGGTCACGCTGCCGGCCGCTGCCCAGGCGCGGACCCTGGTCCGCGTCCAGAGCCCCGCGGGCGAGCCTATCGCCAACGCCATCGTCCGCCTCCAATCCCAATCCTGGACCGACGACCCCCCGACGAGCCTCGATGGGTGGTCGGGGCCCGAGTCCCTCGTGATCACCGACGCGCAGGGCCTGGCGCGCGTCGATCCCTGTGACCGCCCGACTTGCACGGTGACTGCCGCACGACCAGGGCGCTTCGCGACGACCACGCTCGCCCCCGGGCAGGGTGAGGTCGAGATCCAGCTCTAGCAGCCCCTGGCGAGAGTCCTGTGCGCCCTCGCGGGACGGGCCCGGCACAGCGGCGTTCGTCGGAGCTTCGCGGCTGCATCGTCGCGGCGTATGACGCATCATCCCGGGGATGTCGGAGCTCCGCGCCGAGTACCAGCGCCGCCGCGCCGAGCGGCGGGCGGCCGTCGACGCGCTCATCGCCCGCAGCCACCGCTTCTCCAACCTGCGCGTGCTGATCTTCCTCGCCTTCGCCGGCTGCCTCGTCGCCGGCCTCGCAGATCTCGGCCTCGCCCTCCCCTGGTCGCTCGCCCCGCTCCTCGCCTTCGTCGGCGTCGCGATCGCCCACGAGGGGGTCGAGCGGGCCCGGGCCCGGGCCGAGCTCGCGGTCGGCTTCTACGACCGGGCGCTACGTCGGCTGGAGGGGTGCTGGCAGGACGACGGCCCGACCGGGGCGGAGTTCGTCCCCGCAGGCCACATCTACGCCGCGGATCTCGACCTCTTCGGCGAGGCCTCCCTCTTCACCCTCCTCTCCACCGCGCGCACCCGCGGCGGCCATGGAGAGCTCGCCTCCTGGCTCCTCGCGCCGGCCACCCCGGAGGAGGTTCGGGCCCGGCAGGCCGCGAGCACCACCCTGCGCGGACGCATCGATCTCCGCGAAGACCTCGCCCTCCTCGGCGGTGACCTCGAGCTCGCGCTCGACCCCGAGCGGCTCCGGGCCTGGGCCGAGGCGCCGCCGCGCTTCGAGCTCAGCTCGATCGGCCGCCTCCGCGCCCTCGCCTGGCTCCTCGCGATCGCGGCGACCGTCAGCGTCGCCCTCTGGCTCGCCGCTGGGCTGAGCCCCCTCTTCGCCGCCGCCGTCCTCGTCGTCGAGGCGCTCGTCGTCCGTCGCCTCGGCCCCGCGACCGAGGCGGTGACGAAGGCGGTCGAGGAGCCCCGCCGCGAGCTCGCGGTCGTCGCCCTCCTCCTCGCCCGCCTCAGCCGCGAGGACTTCGGCGAGGATCCGCGCCTGCAGGACCTCCAGCGCCGGCTCATCAGCGATGGGGTCGTCGGCGCCGAGGCGATCACCGCCCTCGCGGGCCTCGTCGACTGGCTCGAGTCGCGGCGCAGCGCCCTCTTCGCGCCGATCGCCTTCGCCTGGATGTGGGGCC
This sequence comes from Polyangia bacterium, assembly GCA_030424595.1. Classification (GTDB taxonomy): domain Bacteria; phylum Myxococcota_A; class Polyangia; order Nannocystales; family Nannocystaceae; genus JADJRG01. The sequence goes on along the minus strand of JAUHWG010000014.1, from coordinate 89,592 downwards.
TGCACTGCGCCCTCGCGATCGAGCGCTGGCGCGCCCGCCACGGCCGCTCGATCGCCGGCTGGCTGGCGGCGCTCAGCGAGCTCGAGGCGCTCCTCTCCCTCGCGACCTACGCCGACGAGCACCCGGAGGAGCCCCACCCCGAGCTCGTCGACGCCGCCGCGGGTCCGCTCCTCGAAGGCGACGATCTCCGCCACCCGCTCCTGCCGGAGTGTGTCGCCAACTCGGTGCTGCTCGGCTCGCCGCTGCGGGTGCTGATGATCAGCGGCTCGAACATGTCGGGCAAGAGCACCCTCCTGCGGACCGTCGGGATCAACGTCGTCCTCGCCCTCGCCGGCGCGACCGTCCGCGCGAGCCGGCTGCGGGTCTCGCCGCTCGCCCTCGGCGCGACGCTCCGGGTCGAGGACTCGCTGCGCGAGGCGAGCTCGCGCTTCTACGCCGAGCTCACCCGCCTCCGTCGGCTGATGGACAGGGCCCAGGAGGGCGAGCCGCCGCTGCTCTTCCTCCTCGACGAGATCTTCCACGGGACCAACTCCCACGACCGTAAGATCGGCGCCGAAGCGCTGATCCGGGCGCTCGTCGACCAGGGCGCGCTCGGCCTCGTCACGACCCACGACCTCGCCCTCGCCGAGTCGATCACCGACCTCGGCGAGCGGGCGATCAACGTCCACTTCCAGGACGAGGTCGAGGAGGAGAGCGGACGCCTCCGCTTCGACTACCGGATGCGGCCGGGGATCGTCCGCCGCAGCAACGCCCTCGAGCTGATGCGGGCCGTCGGGATCAAGGTCTGAGGAGCTCCGAGGGCACGCGCCGCGGACCTGCAAGACGACCGCGCCGCGCGAGAGAACGCCGCTCACGACAGACCGGACTGACCCGGACCGACCCGAACCGACCAGCCCATGGCGAAGCACCCTCGCGCTCTCGCTTGCCCTCGTCGCCCGTCTCGACGCCGGAAAAACCCGCGGAAAAGCCGGTTACAGCGGAATTTCGTCGGCGTGGGGGGACACGAGAGCTGCTCCACAAGCTGCTCGGCCCCTACCCCCCGCCAACATTGACAGCCCCGCGTCGCCGACGGTACGCGAGATGTCATGAGCGAAGGTCGCGGCCAGTGGGGATCCCGGTTGAGCTTTGTCCTGGCCGCCGCCGGATCGGCGGTCGGCCTCGGGAACCTCTGGAAATTCCCCTACATCACCGGGATGAACGGCGGCGGCGCCTTCGTCCTGATCTACCTCGTCTGCATCCTCCTGATCGGCCTGCCGATCATGATCGGCGAGGTCCTCCTCGGGCGCATGTCGCAGTCCTCGGTCGTCGGCACCTTCTCCAAGCTGAGCGGCGGTAAGCCGACCCCCTGGGTCGGCGTCGGCTGGCTCGGCGTCGCCACCGGCGTCGTCATCCTCTCGTACTACAGCGTCGTCGCCGGCTGGTCTCTCCACTACGTCTGGCTCGCGCTCTCCGGCGGGCTCTCCCTAGCCCAGCCGGAGGCCTTCGGCGAGCTCTTCAACGCGACCTACACAGACCCTGGGATCAACCTCCGCTACCACACGATCTTCATGGGCCTGACCGCCATGATCGTCCTCGGCGGGATCCAAGGCGGGGTCGAGCGCGCGGCCCGGGTGCTGATGCCGGTGCTCCTGCTGATGATGGCCGCGCTCCTCGCCTACTCGACGACCCTCGAGGGCTTCGGCCGCGCCGTCGACTTCGTCTTCGGCTTTCATGTCGAGTCGATCACCGGCGAGGCGGTGCTCGAGGCCCTCGGCCACTCCTTCTTCACCCTCAGCCTCGGCATGGGGGCGATGCTCACCTACGGCTCCTACCTCTCGCGCAAGGACGACGTGATCGCGGTCTCGCTGGCGACGACCGCCCTCGACACCCTGGTCGCGCTGATGGCCTGCCTCGTCCTCTTCCCGATCACCTTCAGCGCCGGGATGGAGGCCGCGAACGGCCCGGGGCTCGTCTTCATCAACATGCCGCTGGCCTTCTCCGGCCTCCCCGGCGGTCAGCTCTGGTCCGTCGCCTTCTTCATCCCCCTCTTCTTCGCCGCCCTCTCGTCGGGGATCTCGCTCCTCGAGGTCGCCGCCGCCTACTTCATCGACGAGCGCGGCTGGAGCCGGCGCAAGGCAGTGCTCCTGACCACGAGCGTGATCTTCGCCCTCGGCGTGCCCTCAGCCCTCAGCGGCAGCGACAACATGGTCTTTGGCGCAGGGATCCACTGGATCGGCGAGCGCAACTGGTTCGACACCTTCGACTACCTGGCGAGCAACTGGATGCTGCCCCTCGGCGGCCTCGGGATCGCCGGCTTCGCCGCCTGGCGCCTCGGCGGCAAGGCCCGCGAGGCCTCCTTCCGCGCGGGCTCCCGCCTGGGCTCGCTCCCCGGGGTCTACCTCGCCTGGCTGCAGCTCTTGCGCTACGCCGTGCCCCTCGCGATCGTGATCGTCATGCTCCACGCCCTCGGCGTCCTCTAGGCGCCCAGACAGGCTCGTCGGGCCAGATCCTTCGCCGGAGCGAGCGGCGGGGCCTCGGTCATCGCCGACTCACCGGGCCGCGAGCGAGCTGCTACGCTCCCACCGATGTTGCCCGAGACCCCCTGGCTCCTCCTCGCCCTTGGAGCGCTGAGCGGGCTCCTGACGAGCAACGCCCTGCGGCCGCGACGAGACGCGCTGCTCCTGGTGCCGAGCTTCTTCGCCGCCTGGCTGACGACCGAGCTGCCGCTCCACCTCCTCCTGGGCGAGCTCCTCCTCGCCCTCCTCCTCATCGCCGACGGCGGCCTCACGGCCCTGCCGGGGATCGTCGGCATGGGCCTCCTGCTCCCCGCATGGGCGGGCCTCCTCTACATCTACGCGGCGGGCCATCGCACCGACCTGGCGATCCGCGCGGCCCTCGACGACGTCGGCATGGGCCTCGGCCCGCCGCTGCGTCGCTACCCCAGGAGCCACCTCATCGTCCCGCCCCTGATGTTCTGGCGCCGCGACGTCAAGGTCGTCCACAACGTCCCCTTCGCCGAGATCGACGGCAAGCCGCTCAACCTCGACATCTACCGACCGCGCGCCTCGGACGGCCCATCCCCGCGGCGACGTCCGGCGATCGTCCAGGTCCACGGCGGCGCCTGGTTCATCGGCTTCAAGCAATACCAGGGGATCCCTCTGCTCACCCATATGGCCGCGAACGGCTGGGTCGGCTTCAACGTCGACTACCGCCTGAGCCCGCGGGCGACCTTTCCCGACCACCTCATCGACGTCAAGCGGGCGCTCGCCTGGATCCGCGAGCACGCCGAGGAGCTCGGCGTCGATCCGGACTTCATCGTCGTCACCGGCGGCTCCGCAGGCGGACACCTGACCGCGCTGATGGGCCTGACCGCCGGGGACCCCGAGTACCAGCCCGGCTTTGAGAGCGCAGACACCTCGGTCCAGGCGGCGATCGTCTTCTACGGGGTCTTCGACATCGCCAACAGCCTCGGCACAAAACCTCCGAGCTACCTCCGCCTCATCGAGCGGGTCCTGATGAAGCGCCGGATCGCCGACGACCCCGAGGCCTTCCGCCGCGCCTCGCCGATCGACCGCGTCCGCGCCGACGCCCCGCCCTTCTTCGTCATCCACGGGACCCGAGACAACCTCGCGACGGTCCGCGACGCGCGGGCCTTCGTCGAGCGGATGCGCGGCTGCTCCGAAGACCATGTTCTCTACGCCGAGCTGCCAGGGGCAGCCCACGCCTTCGACATCTTCCCGTCGATGCGGACCGTCGCGGTGATCGAGGTGGTCGAGCGCTTCCTGGAGCGCCTCCACCAGGCCCACCTCCAGGGAGCCCGAGCCCGACGACCGCGGGAGAGCTAGGCTCCCTGCGCGTCGAGCAGACGTCCCCCCGCTGAACGGATGTGGCCCCTGTGGCCATTGTCTACACTCGCGGATTCTCCAGCTGAGGCGATGCGCGATTGGGGACAAGAACGCGCATCTGAAGTCCCCTACAAGGGCAGCTACAGGCGTTCAAACGAAGACGATGCGTGTTTTGCGCGACTCTTTCCACCGTAGGTTCCCGTCGTTGGACCTCCGCGGATCGCCCAAAACCGCCTCCTATCGCCACTAGAAGCGCGAGACCAATGTTCTAGAGATCACAGACGGGTCAAAAGGCTACCGGTGCCCCAATTTGCCACGGCCCACCACGATCTTGGCACGTTCTCTAAACCCCTGTGATCATAGAATTCATGCTCTGGGGGCAGCCCCCCCCCGTCATCTGCGCAGATGGATCGCTTCGTGCAGGTGTAGCCGGCCATGAGCACGACAGTTTCGGATTCACTTGCGATCTCCTCGGACCTCGGACCGGCCACTTGGTTCCCCGAGGCGCACTCGCCCGCTCCGACGCAAAGCGTCCCGGCTCGCCCACGTGCTCCTCGCGCCATCGCGGCGATCAGCGACCTCATCCACAGCTACCACCGCCCGGCCTACATGGCTGACGAGCGCGGCGAGGTCATCTGCATGAACGCCGCCGCCGGTCGCCTCCTCGACGAGGAGACCGAGAAGCGCGTCGAGCTTCAGACCTCCGCCACCGTTCAGATCGGCGACCGCGTCTTCAAGCTCTTCGTGCCGCCGCCCGTGGAGAACGAGAGCGACGAGGAGCTCACGGAGACCCACCTTCCGCCGCGCCTCGCCCGGATCGCCCGCCTCGTGGTCTCCGGCTGCACGGACAAGCAGATCGCCACCCGCACTGGCCTCTCGTTCAGCACGGTGAGGACCTACGTCCGTCAGATCTACCGCCGCGTCGGCGTTCACAACCGCGTCGAGCTGGTCCACCGCACCAACGCTGGCGCGATCCTCCTCTAGTCCCCCCACGATCAACCCCGAACGGACCACCACCCCGACTTCGAGGCCCGAACGCCCAACGGCGTCGGGCCTTACGTCGTTCTCGGGCCCGAGCTCGAGCTCGCGAGCCAGCCGCGCACAAGCCCTGGCAGGCGCGCGCCGAGCCGCGTGCGTGCGAAGGAGACCTCGCTCGCCGGGACCCAGGCCCGCTCCGCGCCTACGTAGAGGATCGGCCTGGCCGAACCGCCAGCCCCGCCGTCGTCCGGATCGCCCTCGACCTCGATGATCTGAGCGACACAGGATCCCTCGGGCCTCGCCTCAGCCCCGACCTCGACGTCGACGCGCAAGGTATGGGCGATCGGCGCGACCTCCCCGACGAGGGCGTGCCCGCCGATGACCTGTACTCGGGGCCAGGCCTCGCCCAGAGGATCCGCCCCGCCTCGCCACAGCTCGAGGATCTCGATCGCCCGGGTCAACGAAGCGGCGGGGGGTTGGATCAACCCGCCGAGGAGGGCCGCGTCGATACGCGCGGCGACCTCACCAAAGGCCGGAAAGCCGTAGGACCCAGCGCTGCCCCGGAGACGATGGGCGATCCTCCGCGCCACCTCGACGCTCTCCGGGTCGGCGGCGCCCTCGAGCACGGCCGCCGCAGAGATGACCATGCTCGCCGCCTTCTCCCCCAGCGAGGCCGCATAGCGGGCCCGGACCACCGCGAGCATGTCCCCCTCCGGCGGGCCCGCGGCCTCGCCGGCCCGCAGCGGGGAGAGCCAAGCGCTGAGCGCTGCGCGATCGGCTGGGACCCGCGCGACAAACCCCGCCGGCAGCTCCCCCTCACCGCCGAGCAAGACCGGCGTCGCCCCGGCGACGACCGCCGCCGCGAGGAGGAGGCGTTGGCCGTCCTCCGCGAAGCCAGCGTCGACGACCAGCGCCGTCGGCCGGAGCACCTCGGTGAACACCCGCCCCTCGATCAGCGTCGGCGCGGCGAGCAGGCGCAGCCCGCCCCGCAGCGCAGCTCCGGCAGCGTCAACGGTGAGACCGAGGAGCTTCGACGCGGGGCTCACTACGATCACCGATGGATCCACGGTGTCACGCTATCAGAGCCGTCGACCCAGCGTCGACGCCCTCGCCTGCCGAAGGGTCCGACCGGCGCAGCTACTCAGCCGCGAGGGCCTGAAGGAGCAGATCGGGGAGCTGCAGAGGCGAAAAGGGCTTGCAGATCACCCCTCGGACCCCGAGCTGGCGATAGCGGAGCACATCCTTGCTCTCCGCCTGCGCCGTCAGAAAGACTACGGGGATCGCCGCAGTCGTCGGCTCCTCGCGCAGCGCCGCGAGGGTCTCCGGCCCGCTCCAACCAGGCATCTGCACGTCGAGCAGGATCGCGTCCGGGAGTTCACGTAGGGCCACCTCGAGGGCCTCGCGTCCGTCGCCGACGACCCACACCTCCCACTGACGACGGCGAAGGCTGAGCTGTCCCAACATCCGAAGATCGTCATCATCGTCGACGAGGAGGACCTTCATCGCCCAGCGACACTAGCACCCGACGAGCCCCGTCGGCTCCCCGGAGCGGATCGCGGCGACGATGCCCGGCTCCACGTCGTGCGCTCCTCCTCCGCGCGACCTCGACCCCACACAGCGCGCATGTACGCCCCCCCCAGAAAGAGATTTGACAAAATGACCAAAAATGCCAATTTGTTCATATCGCCCTTCATCTCCACTTTTCGGGGGATCTAGGCGCTCATCGGGGATCCGTCTCGGACAGCCACGGCAGAGCTGGCTCGCCCCAGCTCACAAGCACGCAGAGTCTGGACCACCCCCTGCTCCGACACGAGGCACCCCGTGCACACCGCGACCATTCCCCTCGCAGCGATGAACAAGCCGCTCAACCTCCGCTCCAAGCGGTTCGCGGCCGACAAGTACGCCTATTACGCGTACCTGCGGGAGCACGATCCGGTCCACCGGGGAAGGGTCATGCCGATGGTTCGGGCGACCTTCCTCGCGCGCTACGACGACTGCGCGAGCATGCTCAAAAACCCGCGCCTCGTCCGCAATCGGACCACCGCGACCGGCGGTCGGAGGACCCCGATCCCTCTCCCGAGATCGGCCGCCCTGCTCCTCAACGGGATGCTCAACGCCGACGGCGCTGATCACCGTCGCCTCCGCTCCCTGGTCCACAAGGCCTTCACCCCGCGGGCGATCACGGCGCTGGAGGGATCGATCAAGACCCTGAGCCACGCCCTCCTGGACAGGGCCGAGGCCGAGGGATCGGTCGAGCTCGTCGCCGACTTCGCCCGGCCGATCCCGGTCGCCGTCATCGCGGCGATGGTCGGGGTCGACACCGACCAGGTCCCCAAGTTCGCCGGCTACATCCGGGCGATCACCGAGGGCATGGGCGGCATGACCCTCCTCCGCACCTTCTTCTGGGATCTCCCGCGGGCGACAGCGTTCATCCGCGAGCTCATCGCCGAGAAGCGGAGACATCCGGCCGACGACATCCTCACCCGGCTCATCGACGCCGAAGAGGACGGCGAGCGGCTGAGCGAGGACGAGCTCGCGGCGATGGTCTTCCTGATCATCATCGCCGGGCACGAGACCACCTACAACCTGATCACCAACGCGGTCTTCACCCTCCTCACGCACCCCGACCAGCTCCGCCGGCTGCGCGAGGATCCGAGCCTCATCGACCTCGCGATCGAAGAGGTGATGCGCTTCAACGGCCCGGTCCACAGCACCAAGCCCGAGTATGCGACCGAGGATCTGACGATCGGCGGCGTCCTGATCCCGAAGGGCTCCGCGGTGCTCCCGCTCCTCGGCTCGGCGAACCGCGACGAGGCGGTCTTCGCCGACGCCGACGTCTTCGACATCGGCCGCACGCCGAACCGCCACCTCGGCTTTGGCATGGGCGTTCACTACTGTCTCGGCGCCCCCCTCGCCCGGATGGAGACGAAGATCGCCCTCCACACCCTCCTCGAGCGCAACCCGAACCTGCGCTTCGCCGTCAAACCGGAGACGATCGAGCTCGCCGCGCGGATCGGCTGGCACCAGTACAAGACGCTGCCGCTCCTGCTCGGCTAGACAGCCCGACCGAGGCGCCTCCACGGCGACGACGACGAACCGAAGAGAGACCAAAGAAAAAACCCGCGGCCCCCACCGCCGACGAAGGCGAACGAGAGCACGCGGGGGGTTCCCTGCTGTTGGCCGTGGAGCGCGGGGATGACCCGTGACGACCGTTGTCCCCGGTCGCTATCGCCGGGGACGACGACGCCCCTCGAAGCCACCGTCGTCGTTGGCCGCGAAGGCCGGGATCGCCGCCGCGCCGACCGCAAAGGGGAGGATCTTGGCGATGTTTCGCGCGTCGTCGATCCCCCGGTGGTGGGTCCCCTCCAGCGGGATCCGGAGCTTCCGCAGCGCCCCGGCCATGCCGAAGCGCTTGCTCGTCCCGAGCGCCCTGGAGAAGGCCCCCTTGATGTTCAGGTGGTCCTTGCCGAAGGGGAGCTTGATCCCGTGGTACTTGGCGTCGAGGCCAAACTGTCCCTTGTCGTAGTTCCCCCAGGAGCTGAAGAGAGGCCGCTCGTGCCCCATAAACTCGGTCAGCGCCCGGATCACGGCGACGAAGCCAGGGGCCCCGTCGACCTCCTCTTGGGTGATCGAGGTCAGCTTCTGACAAAAGGGTGTCAGACGCGGGTGGCGAACCGGCCGAATAAAGCTCTGAAACTCCGCCTTGGGCGCGAAGGTCTCGCCGTCGACCAAGACCGCGCCGATCTCGATGATCTCCATCTGTTGCCGGGGGACCTGCCCCTGATCGTCGCAGGTCGCCTCCAGGTCGATCACTAGGTAATCTCGTCGTTCCATCGTCGTGTCCTTTCAAGTGCGGCCAAGCTAGACGAGTGATGCCCCGACCACCCGGACAAGATCCCGGACACGAGCCCGGAAACGCCGCCAGCGGCCCCTCTCGGGACCCCCACGCCCTCAGCTGGGCGGACTACATCGATGAGCTCGTCGCCCGTCGCGGGACCCTCGCGGCGGTCGCCCTGCACATGGCCGAGCGACGGGGCTTCGCCGAGGACGTCGAGAGCGTCGAGCGCGGTCTTCGACGCCTGCGCGGACGCGGCAGCCAAAGCGGCGGCGTCTGGGGCCAGCGAGCCCTCGCCTGCTTTGGCCTGCCGAGCGAGGTCGACGCGAGGATCCGCTGGATGGGCCAGTACCACTCGCGCTTCACCGACCTGCCGGCGTCGATCGGCGAAGAGCTCCTCCGCCCCTGGGACCGCCCCCCGGTCAGCGACAGCCCCGCCCGGATCTGGGTCTTGCTCGGCTGGGTCGGGCTCGGGCTCCGCCAGCGCGGGGATGTCTCGGCGCTCCTCCAACAGGCTGCGCTCCTCGCCGCTCGGGCGGAGCCGGCCGCCCAGGTCGAGCTCCTCCTGGTCCAGTCCTTCGCCTGGGGACGCGTCGATCCGAGCGCCTCCGCCGAGGCGCTCGCCCGCGCTGGCGCCCTCCTCGAGTCCCCCGCCGCACAGTCGATGCCCGCCGAGGATCGGGCCTGCCTCTTCGCCCGCTGGATCGACCAGCGCGCGTACCCCCTCAACAAGCCGACGTCGGGCCCTCCCGACCACTCGGCCGCGGCCCGGCTCTACGAGCGCATCGACCCCGAAGGTCCCCTCTTCGCCCGTTGTCGCCGTGAGAACGGCCTCGGCTGGAGCCGCCTCAAGCTCGGCGACCGGGCGGCCGCCGAGGCCCACGCCCGCGCGAGCGTCGAAGCGGCAGGGGATCGGGGCTCCCTCCGCCTGCGAGCGATGGCCCTCAAGCTGCTGGCGGCGGCGACCGACGGGGAGACCTCCAGGCGGGCGCTCTCCCGGGCGCGAGCGATCGCCAAGGACCTCGAAGACCTCGCGCTGGCGATGCGCCTGCGCCCGCGGACAGGCTGAGGAGCCCAGCGTCCGCCCGCTGAGGCGCTCGCGGACGACGGCGGCTCGGACATCCCGAAGGTCATCGTCGACAATCCCCAGCCGCCTCCTTCCTAGCCCTCCGCGGCAGCGGGCGTCGTCCTCTCGAGGTAGACGCGAGCGCGCTCCCGGGTCGCCGCCGACGCGCGGGGATTGTCGAGCACCCGCCGCAGCACCCGCTCGCCCTCCAGCGGATCGCCGGAGGTCATGTGCACGGCGCCGAGGTTCACCCGCAGCGACTCGACCCTGGGGTGCGTGGCGCCGAGGGCCTCGCTGGCCAGCGCGACGCCCTCCCGCAGGAGGCTCAGCGACTCCTCGGGGCGGCTCCCCTCGAGGGCGAGCCCGAGGTTGTTGAGGGCGACCGCCGTACGCCAGCCGCCGCCGTCGAGAGTGCGCCGGATCTCGACGACCTCGCGGGCGATACGGACAGTGTCGTCAGCCTCGCTCATCATCGTCAGCTCGTGGAGCATGTCGGCGATCTCGGGGTGAACGCGGGTGCCGAAGAGCCCCTCGAGGTCGGCGAGCGCCCGGACGAGGAGCTCTCTCCCCTGCTCATCGCCGAGGCGGTGGGCGGCGAACCCCTGGACCGCGCGGGCGCGGGCGCCATGACGGACGTCGCCGAGCTCGTCGTAGACCGCGGCCGCCTCCTCCGCCCGCCCGCGACACAGCTCAAATTCCTTGAGATCGCCGTGGAGCTCCGCCGCGTGGAGGAGCGCCGCAGCCCGCAGGTCGGCGTTGTCTGGCCCGCGCAGCCAGGGGAGGAGCGCGAGGGTCCGGGCGAGCCCCGCCGCGTCGCCCTCGGGGTGAATCGTCCGGCAGAGCTGGAGCGACGCCTCGAGGGTCCGGCGATCGTCCGGACCGAGCGCCTCCAGGGTCAGCGAGCGCGCCTCCTCGAGGGAGGCCCTCGCGGCCTCCTCGTCGCCGACGGCGAGCTGGACCCGACCGATCACGGTCAGCAGCTCCCCCCGCAGATCGGGGTCGACCGAGCCTATCTGCAGCTCACGGACGCCCGCGTCGAGCACCTCCCTGGCGGTGAGGCTCTCGCCGCGGGCGTTGGCCGGATCCGCCGACTCCAGGAGCCCGACGAGGAGCTCTTGGCTGGTCTTGGCCCGGCGAGCCGCCTGACGGGCGGCGTCCCGCTCCGCGGCGATCTGGGCGTTCTGGGCGGCGGTCGAGATCGACCAGCCGATCACGAGGGCGATGATCACTCCCCCTGCGAGCACGCTCCGCCGGTGGCTCCGGAGCCACCGCGAGAAGGTGTACCAGCGGGCGCCGGCGCGGGCGATGACCGCCTCGCCGTCGAGGTAGCGCTGGAGATCATCGGCGAGCTCCGCCGCGCTGCGGTAGCGATGCGCAGGATCGAGGGCCGTCGCCCGTAGGACGATCGCGTCGAGGTCCCCCCGCGCGACCGAGGCGACGGTCGAAGGGGCAGGCAGCGGGCGGACGCCGACATCGGCGAGGAGCGCGGTCCCCGAGAGGCTCTCCCGCGGGACCCGCTCGGTGATCGTCGACCAGAGCAGGAGGCCGAGGGCGTGAACGTCGGTCCTCGTCGTCACCGCTGCGCCGCTGACCTGCTCCGGCGCGGACCAACGGGGGGTGAGCATCCGCTGGCCGGTCATCGTCTGCTCTCCGAGGGCGAGCAGCTTGGCGATCCCGAAGTCGAGCACCCGCGGCTCCCCCTCACCGTCGAAGAGCAGGTTGGCGGGCTTGAGGTCGCAGTGGACGATCAGGCGCTGATGCGCGTAGTCGACGGCGCGGCAGATCTGGATCAACCGTCGGACCCGCTCGCGCAGCGGGTTCGCCGAGCACCACTCCGACCAGGCCGGACCCTCGATCCGCTCCATGACATAGTAGGGGGTGCCGGCCGCGGTCGTGCCCCCGTCGAAGACGCCGACGATGTGCGGGTGCCGGAGGCCGATGAGGATGTCGCGCTCCTGCTGAAAACGCTCGACGAAGTGGGCGGTCCCCGGACCCCCGCGCAGCAGCTTCATCGCCCCTCGCAGGTCGAGCGACGCGTCGACGTGGTGCGCCTCGTAGACCGTGCTCATCCCTCCGGCGCCGATCTCCGGGCCGAGCCGCCAAGAGCCGATCACAGGCTCCGACGCCGCGGCGGTGAGCATGAGCAGCTCCTCCACCGGACCCGAGCGATCGGCGTGCTTGAGCAGCTCGCGCAGGGCCGCGCGATCCTCCGGGCCCAGCCCCTCGAGGTAGGACTCCCTCGCCGCGCCGGTGCGGTCGAGCGCGGCGTCGAGGTGGGCGTCGAGGTGCTCCCAGGTGGACTTGTCTATCTCGAGTCCAGAGCTGACCACGCGGGGCTCCCGTCCTCCAGAGCCGCGCCGAGCCAGATCCTGGCGCGCTGCCACTCTCGTTTCACCGTTCTCGCCGAGACCCCGAGAACATCGGCGGTCTCCTCGACCGAAAAGCCGCCGTAGACCCGGTACTCGACGATGCTCGCGAGACGCTCGGACTTGGCCCGGAGGCCGTCGATCGCCTGCTGGACCGCGATCACCAGCTCAGCGTCGCGAGTGCTCAGATCGGGGACCCCATCGACGGGCCCAGGGATGACCCCGCCGCCTCGCTTGGCGGCGAGCCGGGCCTGGGCGTGGTTTATGAGGATCTGTCGCATCGCCCGGGTGCAGACGGCGAAGAAGTGCTCGCGGTTCGCCCAGTCCTGCCCCCGCGCGCGGGCGACCTTGAGCCAGGCCTCGTGGAGGAGCGCCGTCGTCTGCAGCGTCGCCTCGCCGCGCCAGCGGGCCCGCTGACCGTGGGCGATCCGCCGAAGATCGGCATAGAGCGAGGGGGCGAGGCGCTCGGCCGCGTGGGCGTCTCCGCTCGCCAGCCGCTGTAACAGCTCCGTGATGGGGGGACCGTCGTTCAGGGCGATCTCCAGGGCCACCCAGCCTTGCACCGGCCCTTGGGAACTTCAAGAAAGTTTGGCCCCTCTCGCGGCTCTTCCCTGTGGACCGAAGCAGAACACACCTCTGGAGTCTTCATGCGCTTGCCGATCCTATTCGCCCTCTCCCCTCTCCTCGTCGCGTGTCCGAACGCGACCCCCGAAACGACGGAGGGGACCGACACCAGCGTGGAGTCGACGACCGGCTCGACGTCCGAAACCGAGACCGGGTCGATGATCCTGTGCCCGGAGTCGCTCCCCCTGACGGACGCTGAGTTCGTCGGCGGGCTCGTCATCCCCGCCGGGACCTGTTGGACCGTCGACGAGAAGCTCAACCTAAGCGACGGGATCGTCACCATCGAGGAGGGCGCGGAACTACGCTTTGGCCCCGACATCGCGGTCTCGATCCGCACCGGCGGTCAGCTGAGGATCAAGGGCACCGCGGAGGCGCCCGTCTACCTCGGGACCGCCGATCCGCTGATCTCCTGGCAGGGCGTCTCCTTCGTCGACAGCCAGGGGAGCGACAACGCCTGGGAGCACGTCGTCCTCGAGAACTCCGCGTCGACGCAGTGGAACGGCGCGAGCGACTCCTTCGGCGCGCTCTGGCTCGACGGCTCGACGACCCTCTCGCTCTCCTGGGTCACCTTCCAAGACAACACCGGACGCGCGCTGCGGGCGGGCGGGGACGTAGCGCTCTCCGCCGCGAACCTCGCGTTCACAGGCAACCCGGAGACGGCGTGGGTGTCGATGGCAGGGGCCGCGGCCTTCGGCCAAGAGACCGTGTTTGACGGCAACGACGACGACCGTATCCACGTCGGCTTCGGCAACACTGAGACCCTCAGCGAGGCCGTGACCTGGGCCGCGCTCGCGGTCCCCTACTTCGTCACCGACCGGAGCTTCATCGAGGCCCCGCTGACCTTGGACCCCGGGGTCGTCGTCCAGATGGAGGAGGGCTCGTCGCTCACCGTGCGCGCGGACGGCTCGCTCTCGGCCGTCGGAACCGCCGAGAGCCCGATCGTCTTCGAGGGCGCCTCGGTCGGCACCCGCGGCTATTGGCAGGGGCTCGCCGTCGAGGTCGGCGGCACCGAGGAGCCGCTCAGCTACGGCGTCGTCCTCGATCACGTGCGGATCGCCGACACCGGCTCCAACGCCTGGAACGGGAACGGCGACACCGTCGCCGCGATCTTTATGCAGTCCTCCGGCTCCGCGCTGATCACCAACACCGAGGTCCACAACGGCGCAGGCTACGGCCTGTGGCTGGCGCAGGACGCCCGCGTCACGGGCTTCGCCGACAACCATATTCACGACAACAATGTGCCGATGCGCGTCCACCCCGACAGGGTCGGCGAGCTCGCGGGGACCAGCACCTTCGACGGCAACACCGACGATCGCGTCTGGGTGGTCTTCGGCAACAACGACACCGTGAGCCGCGCGGCGATCTGGCGCGATCTCGGGACCCCCTACTACATCGCCGATCGGATGTACGTCGAGGCGCCGCTCGAGATCGAGGCGGGCACCCAGCTCGAGTACGCCCAGGACATCGGCATGCAAGTCAAGAAGCTCGGCAGCATTACGGCGAGCGGCACGGCGGAGAGCCCGATCGTCTTCCGCGGCGCCAACAGCAACGCCGCGGGGTTCTGGCGTGGGCTGCAATTCGAGAGCAACAACGCCGCCAACCGGCTGAGCAACGTCGAGGTCTTGGACGCAGGATCGGTCCCCTGGAACGGCGACCCGACGACCGAGGCGTCGCTCTTTGTCGTCGCCAACGGCTCCCTCGAGCTGGTCGACGCGAAGGTCGGGCCCGGCGGTGGGTACGGCGCGTGGGTGTCCTCCGGCGCCACCCTGACCTGCTCTGGGGGCACCGACTTCCCGGGGACCACGGGGGTCCACGCGGCCGCCGACGACAGCTTGATCGTCGGCTGCATCTAGCGGCGCTCGACCGGCGATCGACGATGCCCTCCGGTGTCGCGGGGGGCTCACAACGCCCGAAATTCCGAGGCCGCTCCGAGGTGGAGCGGCCTCTTCACATCTTCTTCGCGTCGAGGGGCTTCGCAGAGCGCCACGCTCGCGCCGGCTCACAGCGGCCCCCGGCGCCAGCTGCCTGGGTCCATACGACTATTGCGAGCTCTTCGGCGAAGATCCAATGCAAAAGAAAGAAAGAAAGCAATACGGGGATATCCTCATCGCGAGAGTCCTAGTATTTTTTGCCGTGAGTTCTCCCTTTGGGGGTGACTAAAGCCACGGGCCAGCGCCCTCTGTGAGATGCGGGCCAAAGACCCTACAGCGCCGTGTGCCGGCGGCGTACATGGCCTCCTAAGGCCATACTGCGAGGCTTCTGCCCGTTCGGCCCCGCTCGCCGAGCACGGCCCTTCGCCTATAGGTCACACGCTCACGAGCCAGTCCGCGACTCAATTCCCCCCTCGGGCAGCAATGGGGTCCTGACTGTCCGGACAGCACGATTCTCCGACAGCGAGGCGCCGCGATCGCGCGGTTCTCGGAGTGGTCATCGCTCATGCGCGACCTATGTTGCGACGGTATCGACGAACTACCGTCGACGGAGAATTCATGAATCGAAGATATACAGGCGCTACAGCCCTCGTGGGAGCGCTCTTCCTATCCTCTAGCCTTGGCTCCACCGCCGTGGCGAAGCAGCCCTCTGCGCAGGCGCAGACGTCTATCCAATCCCATACAGTGACCCTCCAGCAGCTCGGAGAACGTGATGAGCGGCGAGTGGCCACCGCGGAGTTCGGCATGGCCCGGGCCTGGCTCGGCGAAGCACAGTCCTACGTCGACAACCGTCGCAAGCGCGAGCAGCTCGAGTGGGCGCTCGATCGCCTAGACGCGGTCATGCCCCTCATCGAGGCCCTGATCCTCCGGGCGAAGGCAGAGGATGCGGCGAGCGCCGCGATCTCTCGGGCGGAGGCCAAAGAGGCCGAGCTTCGCCGCGTGGAGGACGAGCTCGACGCGCTCCACGACCGCCACGTCGCGCTCGAGAAGGAGGTGGCCCAGTGAAGACCCGTTTCATCACCCTCATCACCGGGATCACCCTGTCGTCCCTCGCCATGGGCTGTGCCCACAACACCGACCGTGCGCCGACGATGGTCAGCTACGAGCAGGCGAAGGAGGCCGAGGAGGCCTCCCTCATCCGCGAGCGGAGCCCCGACCTCTTCAACGCGGCGGAGGTCGAGTACACCACCGCGATCAAGTCCGAGCGTGACAAGGAGGACGAGGCGGTGGCGCACCACTCCCAGGTCGCCGTCCTGCTCTGGCGGACAGCCGAGGCTCGCTCGCACACGCTCGACGCGGAGGCTCGGGTCGCGACCGCCGATCGGCGCCTAGCCACCGCAGAGGCCTCCCTCGCCAACGCCAAGGCAGAGCGTGACGAGGAGATGCTAGCGCTCGCCCGCCTGGAGAAGCTCATCCAGCTGCAGGAGCAGATGGACTCGGCGTCGAAGGCCATGGCGACGCAGAAGCAGAACGAGAAGGCGAAGGCCGCGACCAACACGGCGATGCTCGCCGCGATGGCCGCGCTCAAGGACGCAGAGGCGGTCCAGGCCTCCGTCTTCGCCCCGGCCCCCTACCTGCGGGCGCAGCAGACGCTCGCCGTCGCGACCGCCACGCTGAAAGAGGGAGACCTCGCCGGCGCCGAGAAGCTCTCCGTCAACGCGACCGCCAGCGCGACCCAGGCGAAGCAGATCGCCACCCCAAAGTTCGAGGCCGATCGCGCCCGCAGGACCTATGAGGGGCGGCTCAAGGGCCTCTTTGATGCGGTCAAGGCGACCGGCGACACCCGCCGCGTCTCGGACCGGGGCGTCACCGTGACCCTGCGGGGCGTCTTCGAGTCCGGGGAGACCTTCGTCGCACCGATCTCAAAAGCATCGCTCGAGAAGCTCGCCGGGCTAGCGTCGACCTACGCCGAGTTCGCCGTGATCGTCGAGGCCCACACAGACAACCGAGGAGGTACGACCGCGAACCTCACCCTCGGCAAGAGCCGCTCCGACGCGGTCCTGGCCTACCTCGTCGAGAAGGGCGTGAATCCCTCGCGGATCACGTCGCTCGGCAAGGGTTCGTCGGAGCCGATCGCGGACAACCGGAGCAAGGACGGGCGGGCCATCAACCGGCGCGTCGAGATCACCTTCGTCCAGCCCCCGGCCCCCTAGGAGGTCGTGCCGCAGCGGCAGGAGCGTCTGCTCTCGCGCCGCGCTCGTCGGCCCCCTCCGCTCGTCCAGGACTCGATGAGCTCATCGCTGCCGCGGGGTACGTGCGTGCCCCGAGGCACGATAAACTCGCGGCGGCCGTCGCTGCTCGAAGCGACCCACCTTGCAGGGCGTAGGCTTGTGCAGGATGTCTTCGTCGATCGAGGAGGGCACGTTGAGGCAACACAGCGCGCCATCATGGGGCGGCAACCTCCCGCCGCTCCACTCTACATGTCGACGCCCGGCCCCGTGTTCTCCGGGTCGCAGTCAGGCTCCGCGGGGTTGCAGTAGAGGTTCGACATCAAGCTGCCTGTCCACTTCGCGCGAAGGACAGCGTTGTTGTTGTTGTCGTCGGGGTCGTCGTCCCAAAAGCTGAAGCCAAACTTCTCACGATGAAACCAGGGTCCGACGTGGCCGCCCCAGTAGCCCTCCGCCAGGAGCGTGTTGCAAAACCCGCGAGACCACTTGAGCGACCAGGGGATGTTCGACTTGGGCCCGCCAAAGACGCCCTCGGAGCCCGCCTGGGTGCTGCAGCCGGGGTGCTCCTCGGGGAGATAGGGGGCCTGATCCTCCAGGTCGGGGATGAAGCTCGCGCCACAATGTGCGTTGCCTGAGCCCTGGCAAGGTCCCGCGGCCGATCCCACGTCGCCCGGGTACTCGTCATCCCACATGGTCGTGAACTTTCGCTCGTCGCCCCACAACGCCCGCGCGTGCATGCAGTGGTCCTTCTTCACCTGCCGATCGTCGCTCGTGTAGCCGATCAGCGCTCGGAGGTGGTTTATCGCGATCCTGTGCCACTCATCGACCTCGGCCTTGGTCGGGTTCTCATTGTCCGCGAAGGGCTTATGGGCATAGAAGACCTCTCGGATCCCCCGCACGCGGTCCACGCTCGGGCAGATCGCGGCGGCGAACTCCTCTTTCGTCATCTTCGACGGATTGTAGACAGTCCCGTCCCACTCCGCCGCAGCCCAGTCCTCTGCGCTGATCCAGCCGACACCATCGGGGTCGTGGGCCGTGTTGGTGCCGCCTTCGAAGGGCTTGGTGGCGAAGGTCTCCCACTTCGCTTGGTCAGGCGTGTACTGCTCGAGCTCGCCTGCGACCTCGCTCGTCTCCCCTTCGCCACCCCCTCCGCCCGCGCAGGAGATCGCGAGAAGGGCGATCACCCCCCCACAGACGAGGCCCGCCGAAGTCCCTATCGCTCTTCCCACCAGTCCGACCACCTTTGCTCCGGAGAGTATCCCACTCGACCCTAGAGCGCGGGCGACGCCAAAGCCGTGAGGACGTCCGATCTACGGCGCCGAGGGCACCTTCGAAGCGCCAACGACCCGCACAGGATCTGCGCCCGCTCGCCTCCGAGAGGAGGACCGCTCAGCCGAGCGCGAGGGCGAAGGGCTGCGGGCGCGACCTCCTGGGCTCGGCGTTGGCGTGCTTGTGGAGGAGCCCCCGCGCGCGCTGGAGGCGGTCGCCGACGGTCGAGGTCGCGGTGCCCAGGATCTCGCCGATCTCGGGGATCGTCAGGCCCTCGTGGTGGTAGAGGACGAAGACCTCGCGCAGCTCCGGGCGGAGCCTCTGGAGGAGGCGCAGCGCCTCTCGCTTGGCGCTGAGGTCGACGTTGTCGCGGTCGCCCTCACGGGCGACGGTGAAGAAGTGGAGGGCGTCGTGGAGGCGACGCTGGCGGTAGCGGCTGCGCATGAGGTTGCGGCAGGTGTTGCCGCAGATCTGGTAGAGCCAGGTGCTCAGCTTGGAGTCGCCGCGGAAGGTCCCGAGGGCGTTAAAGGCCCGGATGAAGACGGTCTGGATCATGTCGTCGAGCTCAGGGTCGGGACCGAGCATGCGCAGGAGGAAGGCGCGTACCTGGGGGAGTGAGCGCTCGTAGAGCCTTCGCAGCGCCCGCCGGTCACCGCCAGCGGCGCGCGCGACGAGGGCGGCCTCGGGGTCGGCGGTCTCGGGGAGGTGGTCGTGGCTGCGGGCGTACATCGGTCGGGGCTCCTCGTCGGTCGGGCTCGCCGACGTTCAAGGTGGTGGTACCCGGCCGTCCGAGAACAATTGCGAGGAGCTCAGAAAATCTCTTGGCCCCGATGATCGCCGGCGTGGAGGCCCGCACGATCGAGCTCCAGAGGCGCCTCGCCCACAGAGCGCATGGAGAGCGCATGCGGAGCGCCTCGCCGCGCCCTCGCCGCGCCTGGGCTCTGTCGCGCCTGGGACCCCGGCGACGCTGGTCGCCGCGATCGAGTCGATGCTCGCTCGCGATCCCGCGGCGCGGCCCGACGTCATCAGGGCCGCGCGTGACCGAGGAGCCTGTGGCGAAAGTCAGCGCGGCAGCTCAAGCCCCTACGGGCTGCGAAGAGGGGTCCGGCACTCCGCCGAGCTGCCCGGAGAGCTGCATGTACGGATGCTCGTTGATCACGGCGCTCCACACATGATCTGGCACGATCGGTCGGAGCTGCCGATGGTATCGGACGAGATCATACCAAGGTACACAAAAGTTGAGGTGATGCTCAAAGTGCAACGTAATGTTGAATGGCATGAGCAGGCGCCGAAGAAAGAAGAATGTGGTGCGTGAGCGGAGGAATGGCTCCTCTTCACGGCCAATCTCACCGCCGTGCTCGAGCGACCCCTTGAGCTGATTGAGACAGGAGAGCACGTGCAACCCGAGGTAGACCGCGAGGGCTACATGGCCGCCGGCGACCATGGTCAGGAGCGTGAGTGTACCCGTCCAAAGGGCGACGAACACGAGGATGACCCATCCTGAGCTCGATGACTTGCCGCCGACCGTACGCTTTCGCAGCACAGTGCGCGCCAGGAATAGATACCCCGGGACAAAGAGCTCGAGCGCCAACCTCTTGTAGAGAGCGGGGCCGACGAGGACGTTGAACCGCTGAGGGTCCGTCGGCATGAGCGGTCGCACATGATGCTCAAGATGACCGCGCTCCCAATGGTTGCCGTAGTGCGACGCCGCGTAAAAGACGCTCACAGGCCACGCGAAGAGCCTATTCCAGAGCCTCTGCGCCCTGCGGTCACCGCCGATGACGAACATGTTATGGGAGGCCTCGTGGACGACCAAGATGATGCACGAGAAGTAGAGCGCCCCAAGAACGAGCGCCGCTAGCGGGACATAAATATAGGGAGATACGATGTCATGATAGACGAGCGTCACGCCTTGCAACACCAGCAAGAGCGCGAATGCGCTGAGGTTGATCGTATTGTGGACGAAGGCGCTCTTCGTCTTGAAATGAAAGGGCTGCCCCGCCACAGCCGCAGCCTTTACCCACGCAGGAGCGGTCCGTGTGGGAGGGCGCAAAACCACCGCACTGTTCTGCCGTGCTCCCCCGTATTTGTCAATCAGAGCCCCTCTCGCCCTCGATCTCGGGGACGCGTGGACAGGCCGATCGCACCACAGGATGCGCGCGAGCGCGCGAGCGCGAGCCTCGGCCGCCAACGCGGACCACGCCCTGGGCTCTTCGCGTCCACGTCGCCAGGTCGGCGAGCTCGCGCCCGTCGGCGCGCAGGTGCAGCCGGAGTGCGAACCCCGCATCATCGACGGTTCTCCCCTGAGTTCTGAGGACGACCTGCGCTGGCGCCTGTTTCAGGGCTCGGCGTCGGCGGCTTCGTCCCGGAGCCAGCGCCAAGCTCGCGACTCGTCGGTGAAGAGCTTCGTCGGATGGGCGGTCTTGTTGAGGCCGACGAAGAAATTGGCGACGATCCGGGCGATGGGTGATCCGATGACCATCGCGACCCGACTGGAGAGCGCGCCGTTCTCGGGGCTCGTGGCGAAGAAGTCGCGCGCGGCCTTGCTCGTCCCCTTGACCTGCTCTAGGCGTACCAGCGTCGGCAAGGGCGCGAGGGGGCCGGCGAGCTCCGTCGCCGCGGCGATGACGGAGCGGGCGATGTCCTCGTCAACGTAGACACCGCTGGCGTAGGTGAAGACGAGAACGCCGTCAGCGATCGCGATCGTCGCAGCGTCCAGCTTTGCTTCTCGTCCTCGCCCGCTCATCGGCGCGTCTCGGTCCATTTTCGCCCGCGCTGGCTCGTCTCTGGCCCGTCTCTGGCCCAGCGGAGCGCCTCCGTCAGATTGTCTCCCGACGGGTATTCCGTGCGCAAGAGCGAACTCGAGGTCCGGGAGACCTAGAGGGCTCGATGACCTCGTCGCGCGGCAAAAGGCTAGTGAAATATTTGCCGGCAAAGCTATTGTGGGCATGGTCGTGCGCGCACTGACGGAACTACGTCGCGTTTTGGAGCAGGCTCAGCGCTCGGGGAGCAGCCTCGATCCCACGGAGCTGCTCGATCGGGTCGGCGAGGCCGAGGCCGAGATCACAAAGCTGAACCTCGAGGCACGGGCCTCGAACTCGGAGCTCGATCGCTTCTTCGACGCCCTCGTCGCCCTCGCCGGCCTCAACTTTGACCACACGCTCGAGGTCACCGGTGAAGACGAGCGTCTCGACGCCTTCGCGATCGGCATCAACGCCCTGGCCGAAGAGCTGCAGAGCTCGACCGTCTCGCTCGACTATGTGGGGGCGATCATCGACTCGATGCCGGACTCCCTGGTCGTCATCGAACGGGATGGGACGGTCTGTCTCGCGAACGCGGCGACCTCACGCCTCACCGGCCGCTCGCTCAAGTCGCTCCTAGGCAAGCACATCTCTGCGGTCGGAGGACCGCCTGCGGAGGAGCTGGAGGCGATCCTCGCCGGGCTCGAGCTCGGCGAGACCCACGAGGAGAACAGCCACTATGTCGACGCGGAGGGGGGGGAGATCCCGGTCCATCTCTCGCTGCGGCACCTGGAGCAGGAGGGCAGGACGGCCCACCGCTTTGTCTGGGTCGCGACCGACATCACCACGAGGCAAGCGCTCGAGGCAGACCTTCGGCAGGCGCGAGACATCGCGATCGCCTCATCCCTGGCCCGGAGCGACTTTCTCGCGAACATGAGCCACGAGATCCGGACGCCGATGAACGCGGTCATCGGCATGACGGGGCTCCTCCTTGAGACCGAGCTCAACGACCAGCAGCGGAGCTTCACGGAGATCGTCCGCAGCAGCGGCGAGACCCTGCTGGCGCTGATCAACGACGTGCTCGACTTCTCCAAGATCGAGGCGGGCAACCTCGCGGTCGAGAGCATCCCGACGTCGATCCGGGAGTGCGTCGAGGGGGCCTTCAACGTCGTCTCTGTCCTCGCCTCCGAGGAGGGGTTGGAGCTCACCCACTGGGTCGAAGCCGACGTGCCCGTCGCGATCTTCAGCGATCCGACGCGCCTGCAGCAGGTCCTCGTCAACCTCCTCAGCAACGCCGTGAAGTTCACGGAGCGGGGGGGCGTGGCGGTCAAGGTCCGGATCGCGTCCTGGGAGGAGGAGGAGTGCATCGTCGAGTTCTCCATCGCCGACACGGGTATCGGCATCCCGGCAGAGGCGATAGGTCCTCTCTTCGACGCGTTCACCCAGGCCGAGGCGTCGACGACCCGACGCTACGGCGGCACAGGTCTCGGCCTCGCGATCTGCAAGCGCCTCACGGAGGCGATGGGCGGGCGTATCGCCGTCGAGAGCGAGGTCGGCGTCGGCTCGACCTTTCGCTTCACAGTGCGCGGGAGAATCGCCCACAACGTCCGCCCGAGCCACCTCGTCTCCGACGGGTCACCGCTCACGGGGCGGCGCGTGCTCGTTGTCGACGACAGCGCCACCAACCTCGAGATCCTCTGCTACTGGCTCAACCTCTGGGGCGTCGAGCCGGAGACCGCGAACTCTGGGCAAGAGGCGCTGCGTCTCCTCGACACGGCCGACGGCTACGACTGCGCGATCCTCGACATGAACATGCCGGGGATGGACGGGATCAAGCTCGCGGAGGCGATCCGCCGCCGCCCCGAGGCCGCTTCGATACCGCTGGTGATGCTGACCTCCCTCAGCCAAGGCCGACCGAGCGCCTCTCCGTCGCTCTTCGCCGCGGTGCTCACCAAGCCGGTGAAGCCGTCGAACCTCTTTGACTGCCTGAGCATGCTCTACTCGGCCGGCGACGCGGGACCAGTGAAGGCGCGCCAGCGGGGGGGGAGTGGAGGCGAGGAGACCGTGGCGCTCCCGGGGCAGGTCCGGATCCTGATCGCCGAGGACAACTCGAACAACCAGATGGTCGCGAAGCTTTCGCTGGGTCGGCTCGGGCTGCGGGCGGACATCGTCGCCGACGGGCTCGAAGCGCTGCGCGCGGTCCGAAGGTCCCCCTACGACATCATCCTGATGGACGTGCACATGCCTCGGATGGACGGCCTCGAGGCCTCGCGCCGGATCCGCGAGAATCCGAGCCTCGCGCAGCCGCACATCATCGCGATGACCGCGAGCGCGACAGTCCAGGATCGTGACGTCTGTGTCGCCGCGGGGATGGACGACTTCATCAGCAAGCCCTATCGGCTCCAGGACCTTCGCCGGGTGCTCGGGCGCTACGCAGAGGCCCGCCGCAGCGCAGAAATGCCCTCCGAGGGGCCGCGCGGGGCGGAGCTTGGCGACGACGCAGAGCCGGACTCAGGGCTCTACACCGCACACGTCGACATCGCCGCGCTCGACGAGCTGAGGATCCTCGTCGAGGGGGACCCCGAGAAGCTCGCCTCCTTCATCGATGAGATCTTGCCGGGCCTCGTCGAGGCCGTCGACCTGGTCGACGCGGCCTGCGAGCGAGGCGAGCGTCAGGCGATCCGGAGCACGGCCCACACCCTAAAGTCCGTCGCCGGCACCCTCGGCGCCCGCGGCATCGTTGAGCTGTCAAGGGAGCTCGAGAGTCGAGCTGAGGCGATCGAGGAGGACGGGCTGCAGGCGAAGCGCAAAGCGCTGCACGACGCCTTGAGGGGGTACCTCTCGGCGTTGGCCGATCTGCGCAAATTGGAGGGCTGGTGAGTCTTCCCGCTCCCTGTGTTGCCGACTCTCCAGCGGTGCTGCGCGCAGACCTCTTCGCTGGTGCGACTCTGGAGCAGGCTCCGATCGAGGACACCCGAGCGCCCTCGCTCGGCGACAGACCAAGCGGTCGCTCAACGCCCCTTCGGCTACCATAGGCGGGCGTGGATCGTTCGGAGCCTGATGATCGAACGGTGGTGACGGGCGCCGAGGAGCCTCCAGACACCGAGCGGACCGTCGTCTCCGGCGACGCTCAGCCCCCCCAATACACCCAACGGACAGACCAGCTCGAGGATAGGCTCGCGATCCCCCTGGACGAGCTGCTCAAGAGCCGCCTGCGCAAGACCGGTGAGGGTGGACGGCTCGGCCGCTACCTGATCCTCCGCCTCCTCGGCGAAGGCGGGATGGGCTCTGTCTTTTCAGCCTACGACGAAGAGCTCGACCGCAAGGTCGCGATCAAGCTCCTGCGCACAGACGGCCCCGCTGGCCGCCTCGACCGCGACTGGCTCCTCAGCGAGGCCAAGGCGATGGCTCGCCTCTCCCACCCCAACGTCGTCCAGGTCTACGACGTCGGCGAGTTCGACGAGGTGAACGGCGATGGCCAGATCTTCATCGCCATGGAGCTCGTCACAGGGACAACGCTGGGCCGCTGGTTGCGGGAGAGCAAGCGCGAACGGGCGGCGATCCTCGACATCTTGATCCAGGCCGGCGAGGGCCTCGCGGCGGTCCACGCAGCGGGCCTTATCCACCGCGACTTCAAGCCTGCCAACGTCCTCCTCGGCGACGACGGTCGAGCCCGCGTCCTCGACTTCGGCCTCGCCTACCGACCCGCCCCCCTCGGCGCGGACCAGGCAGAAGCACGGCCCGGCGAGAGCCTCGTCAGCCAGACCCACGCCGGCACCCCGGCGTACATGGCCCCCGAGCAGCACCTCGATCAGGAGGTCGACGCCCGCGCGGATCAGTTCGCCTTCGGCGTCACCCTCCACGAGGCGCTCTACGGCGAGCGTCCCTTCGTCGGCCGCAGCGTGCGCGAGATCTCCGCCGCGGTGATCGCCAATGACCGCCAAAGCTCGACCGACACCAAGCTCCCGACCCGCCTGCGGCGGATCATCGACCGCGCCCTCCAGCCGCTGCCAGGCGATCGCTACCCGTCGATGTCGGCGCTCCTCGACCAGCTCAAGAGCGACCCCTGGCGCGCCCGCAAGCTCGCCCTGCTCATCGGCGGTCTGAGCCTCGCGCTCGTCGCGACCCTCGCGCTCCTCGCCAAACAACGCAACGACGACGCCGCCCGCGAGGCGGCCGCCTGCGCGGGATCGGAGGCCCGGATCGCCGCCGTCTGGAGCGACGAAAGACGCGCTGCCGTCGACAAGTCCTTCGTCGCGACCTCCCTCCCCTACGCCGAGGACACCTGGTCGAAGATTCAGCAGCGCCTCGACGCCTACGCGGAGGAGTGGATCGTCGCCGACAGGACGAGCTGCGAGGAGCGGCGCAGCGGAGTCCTGACCGACAGCCTCTACGAGCGCGCGGCAGCCTGCCTCGACGGCAGCCGCCGCGAGCTCGGGGCCCTCGTCACGGTCTACGCCGACGCCGACGCCAAGGTCGTCGAGAGCGCCCTCAAGGCGAGCGAAGAGCTGCCTCGGATCGCACGCTGCCGCGATCGCCAGAGCCTCGTCACCGGCCTCATGCCGGTCACAGACCCGAAGAAGGCCGCCGAGGTCGCGACGATCCGCGACACGATCGCGGCGGTCAACGCCAGGGCGAACACCAGCCACGCCGACCAATGCCCTCGCCTCGACAGCGCTGCCGCGACCGCCGAGGCGCTCGCCTACCGCCCGCTGATCGCCGAGCTGGCGATGTCGCGGGGGCGATGCGCCGAGCTCCGCGGCGACTACCAGAGCGCCCAGGAGCGCTTTCAAGAGGCGCTGACCGAGGCCATCGCCTGCGCCCACGACCGTCTCGCCGTCAACGCGGGCAGCCGCCTCGCCTACGTCCTGGCGATGCGGCTCGGCGAGGGCCCCAAGGCCGAACCGTGGCTCCAGATCGCCGAGTCGATCGTCGACCGCGTCGACGCTGACGCGGGGCTCCGCGGCGCGCTCCTCCTGACCAAGGGGTCGATCACCCTCGCGCGCGGACAACCGGAGGAGGCGCGGCCCCTCCTCGAGGGCGCGCTCGAGCTCCTCCGCGACTTCCACGGCGAGCGCCACAGCAGCGTCGGCATCGCCCTCAACAACCTCGCGGTCCTCCACGCTCACCACGGCCAGACCGCCAAGCTGTGCGAGCTCTTCGCGGAGGCCTATGAGCTGTCCAGCGAGTACCTCGGCCCCGACCACCCCAACACGCTGATGGTCGGCGGCAACCTGAGCAACGCCTACCACCAGATCGAAGACTTTGCGAAGGCCGAGGCGCTGATGCTCGAGCTCATCGACCGCACGACGACGCTCCTCGGCCCCGACCACCCCGACATCGCCCCCCTCGAGCTCAACCTCGGCGCCCTCGAGCAACGACGCGCCCTCACCGAGGGCATGCCCGAGAGCATGCCCGAGAGCACCCCCGAGAGCACCCCCAAGGGAACGCTCAAGCGAAGGCGCGAGGGCCTTATCCGCGCCCGTGACCACATCCGACGGGCCGTCACCCTCCGCGAGGCCGCGCTCGGCCCAGGGAGCCCAAAGACAGCCTACACGAAGGTCGGCCTCGCAGAGGTCCACAATGATCTCGGCGAGCCCGAGCTCGCAAAGCCCCTGCTCGAGCAGGCCATCGCAGTGCTCCAGACCAACGATCCGCAGGCGCCAGAGCACGCGTACGCCCTCTCGCGCCTCGGCCGCGCGCTCTCCGAGCGGGGCCAACACAAGGAGGCCCTCGCCACCCTCTACGAGGCCAAGCTGATCCACGACCTCGGCAACTCCAAGCCCGCCGAGGTCGCCTACACCAAGCTGCAGCGGGCCAAGGCGATCACCCGAGCCTCTCGCAAGCCCGGCGATCGAGCCCACGCTCGCGCCCTCGCAGAGGAGGCCCTCACAACGCTCGGCGATCTCGTCGGCTTCGACTACGAGCGCCGCGAGGTGAGGGCCTGGCTCGCCGACCACCCGGCCGCTCGATAGAGCTCTGTCCGCGCTACCTCCCGCTCAAGCGGCGAGATGACCTCCTCGTCGTGGTCTGCTCGGCCGAGAGCGAGCGGGCACAAGCACCTGCCCCCGCGACTTCGCCGCGCCGTCGGCCTCCAGCGCCGCGCTAGCGCGCCCCTTCGGGCGGAGGCGAGGCCCGGAGGCGCCCAGCGAGGCTCGACGCTACAGCGAGGCCGCGTCGATGAGCATCGTCTTGAGCGCCGTGTAGTCCGCCATGTTGGAGAGGTCATTCTCCGTCAGGTTGAAGACGCCGATCGGCGCGTTGTCACGATCGAGGATGATGACGTCGCGATAGACGACCTGCCAGTCCCCCCAGACGTCCGCCTCCGCCGTGTCCTGGAGGAGCGGGATCACGCGCCCCTCGATCATCGTCGCGACGGCCGACTCGTAGCCAGCGCCGTTGACCCCGAGGAGGCTGATCGGGAGCTCGGGGAGCTCGTCGTCGAGCTCGCCCTGCATCGTGTTGAGGAGGCCAAACTGGCTCCGACAGTAGCCTCACGTCGCGTGCGCGAAGTACCAGCCAGACACCTCTTCGAGATAGTCGCGGGGCGACACCTCCTGCCCGAACGACGCGGAGTTGTCGTTCACGTCGAGGAGCCCAAAGTCGGGGGCGATGCCGTCGACCTCGCCGGTCGAGCTGCCCTCGCCGCTGGTCGAGCCCCCGTCGCTGGAGGTCGAGCCCCCGTCGCTGGAGGTCGACCCCGTCGACCCCGTCGACCCTGTCGATCCAGCGGTCGATGACTCCGAGCCGGCGCTCGGATCTTCGGTCGTCCCGGAGGTCGGGGCGTCCGTCGCGACGCCGCTCGTCTCGCTGTCGGAGGCGACGCTGTCGTCGCCGCTACAGCCGACGACCAACGCTAGGAGGATGAGAGCGCGCGAGGTGTCCACGGGACGACGCTAACACACCCGCTAGCTCCCACAGCGACCCGCGACCGACAATGGCACGCGAGGGCGATCGGGCGCATCGGTCGATCCCGTCCCCCGGGTCCCCGACGAGGCCCGGATGACGGGCTCCGATCGCCGCCAGAGCTCCGCATGCGGGCCCCGACGCTCCTCACCGGCCGCCAAGGCGGGCAGACCAGCTCTCCGGTCCCGCGTGGGCTTTCCACCGGCGACCCGCTCGATGAGGACGTCCTGTCCGCCCCCGCGCGGCCCCGCATGACGTGCTCCCGCGACGTTGGCCCAGCCCGGCGCTGGCCGATCAACGTGCTCAAGAGAGCAGGTCAACAAACCCGAAGTCAGCGGACGAGCACTACCATGCGCCCGCCCTTGACCTCCTTGGGCCCCCAGCTGTCGCCGCAGGACCAGCCGTCCTGGTAGTCGTCGATCCCGATCCCGGTCTGACCCGGCGGCGTGTGCCGCCTATCGGTAAAGCCAAAGGTCCGCCGCGAGGACGTCGTCATGTTGTTGACGGTGCTGTGGCCGAAGACCGTCCCCTTGCCGTTGGCGATGTAGCTGGCGCTGGAGTTGTAGGTGCCGGCCTTGGTGAAATGGACGATGTCCCCGGCGCCGGTGCAAGCGATCTTGCCGTACGTCGTGTTCAGCCCAGGCGGAGCGAAGGCGGTCCCGGCGAGCCGCTCCTCTGTGGTCGCCGCCTCAAGGCCGAAGTCGATCGCGAAGTAGGCGAGCTTCTCGCTGTACCCCTGATCGCTGTAGGCGATCGCCATGAGGTGCTGCCAAGCGATCCCCGCCTGCTGACTGCCGTCGACGGTGAAGTCGCTGAGAAGATCGTCAGGGCTCCCGCAGCCAGCGTCCCCATCGTCTGAGATCAAGGGATAGCAGTCGTCGGCCGCGGTGGTCTCGGGGCCCTCGATCTCACCATTGGCCGCCAGCGCGGTCCAGCCGCCGCCGTCCGTCGTCATGTCACAGAAGACCTCGACCGCGTCCTCGGTGCCTCCGCCGTTCGCGTCGATCCAGTAGATCCCGTCGCCGTCCGCGTAGCCGTCATCGTTGATCTGCTTGCAGGAGAGCCCCGCGTTGGCCTGCGACGCGCCGTCGAGCTTGAAGCAGCTCTCGGTGTTGAGGGCGCAGTCGCCACAGCTGAGCTCGCCGCCGTCGAACCCCTCAGACTCGCAGGTGTTGTCGCCGAGGGCGTCGCCGTCGCACGCCTCGACGTCGTCGATGATGCCATCACCGCAGTAGGCCGCGAGGCTGAGGCAGTCGGCGTTGCACCCCTCGTAGCCGCCATCGTTGACCCCGTCGTCGCAGACCTCACCATCTCCGTCGTCGACGTTAGCGTCGCCGCAATTGGCCGCGAGCGCGGAGCAGTCCGGGGCACAGCCGCCGTAGGAGCCATCGTTGATCCCGTCGTCGCAGGCCTCTCCATCGTCGACCACCCCATCACCGCAGACAGGATCGAACCCGGTCGTCGGCGCTGTCGCGCTCTCGCTCTCCCCGGTCGTCGTCGTGGTCGTCGTCGTCACGTCGGTCGTCGACTCTGTGCTGCTATCATCGGTCGTCCCGGTGTCCGAGTCCGTCCCGGTGGCGGTCGTCGTCGGGCCCGTCGTGCTGTCAGTCTCGATGCCGGTCGTCGAGGTCGTCGGCCCCCCCGTCGACGTCCCCGTCGTATCCCCAGAGGCAGCACTATCGTCGCCGCTACAGGCCGTGAGCGCCAGCGCAAGGCCGGCATATCGCAAGAGTCGCGTCGCTCCGGCTCCGCGCCGCAGCTCCCATCGTTCCCGTCGCTCCACCAAGAAATCCACCACTATCTACCCCCCCACGACACCAGCCCGCGGACAGAGGTCCGTGCGCACAAGCCCCGTCGTTCACAACGTCAAATCACGACCCACACATTGGCGAGCGAGTGCGATGATTCTCTAAAGCTTGAGAAGCCTAACATAGACTGACGGGGGCATCGACCCCCTATTTTGAGGCTCGACCTGTCGTCCTCGGAGGTCGCTGGCGACACTGTCTATACATTGACCCACACCGATCATGTCGCTCGCCTGACCGCCGACGAACGCCTCCGTATGGCGAAGGAACATGGTCCGCTGGACAATTGCCGCATGTCCGGGGAATGCGGCCCAAAGGCCGCAAGAACGGCGCTCTTCAGCCGTTAGCGCGATCACGTGGCTACGTGACCGGGCACAGGCGCGTGAGCGCATCCAGGATCGTGATCGACAGCCGCGAATAGTGTGCTCTGAAGACCCCCTTCATGCGGACACCGCAAACCAACGTGCGGACACCCATCACAGACGTCTCGTGAAGTGAGCCAACTATGGACAATCGAGCGCCCATGACGAGCCTCGATCGACGACGCGTTCAACTGCGAGCCGAGGGCCTCACCTCAGAGCGGCCGTCGAACGCCCCGTCACCGGCGAGAGCGCTGCTCATCTGCGCGGCTCTTGAGCCCCGCCCGGACGCCTCACAACCTCCGCGCCTCCTCAGCCCAGCGGCAGGACGCGGCGCGCGAAGGAGAAGCCCGACTGGAGGACCCCGTCTCCAGGGGCGCTGGAGCTATACTGGTCAAAGAAGGCGCTGGCCAACGGCAGCCAGCCCATGAAGAACCCGACACCGCCGCAGATGCTCGATCCGCCGTCCCCCCCGCGGCGATGGGTGGGCTCCATGACGACCTCGTAGCGGTAGGGATCCTCGGCGATGTGCAGCCCCAGCGCGTTCGGCTCTCGGTGCCGCGTCCAGACTGCCCACCGAGCAGCTCGTATGGGGCGCTCGCAGCCGGTGCTCGCCCACGCCCCCCAGCTACTGGCGGAAGAGCACCTCTTCACGCGAGAACCACCAGGTGCAGAGGCCGAGGAGAACGCCGGCGATCACCGAGCTCGAGGCGATGATGACGACGAGCATCATCGGATCGATCGTCCCCTTGATGATCTCCTTGATCGCCAGCGAGACGTTGGTGACGGGGATCAGCGCGGTCCCCCAGCCGAGCTCGACCCCGGGGAGCATGGGCGCCATCGCTGGGAGGATCGCGAAGATCTGCAGCGGCGCCGAGTAGGACTGCGCCTCTTTAAAGGACTTGGCGTAGATCGAGATGCTCAGCAGGATCGCGGCGAAGACCGCCGTGATCGGCAGGACGACCACCCAGGCGAGCACCATGTCGAGCGGACCAATGGTGCTGAGCAGCTCACCCGCCCCCCCGCCGACGCTCTCCATCTTCGCCGCGATCCACACGGTGATGGTGATGACGACGAGGGTCGCGGAGACCACCCCAGCGCCGAAGATCACGAGGAACTTGCCGAGGACGATGTCGCGCCGGCGGATCGGCGCGAGCAGCAGCGTCTCCAGGGTTCCCCGCTCCTTCTCCCCAGCGCCGAGGTCGATCGCCGGATAGAGCGCGCCCAGGAGCGCGAACATGATGAAGATATAGGGGAGAATGCCGCCGGCGACCTCACCGGCGACCTCGCGAGCCGTCGCCGTCCCGCGCTCGACCACCGCCATCGGCTCCAAGAGCAGCTCGCGCGCCTCCGCCGTGGTCGCGCCGACCTCCGCGAGCTTCGCATCTCGGAGCTGCTCGCCGTACCCCGCCAACGCACCGTGGACCCGCTTGCTGACGCTGCTGGTCTGTCTCGCGTTGTCGAAGTGGAGCTCGACGGTGAGCGGTTCGGTCGCCCGATCGATCTCGGGGATCACCAGGGCAAAGTCGATCTCGTCCGCGGCGATCGCCGCGCTGATCGCCTCGCGCGACCCGATCTCGACCTTCGCGAAGGCAGGGGCCCGGCCGATCGCGGCCTCGACCTCCGGCTCGCCGGCGTCGTCGAAGACCGCGTACTCGAGGGTCTTGGTCGCCTCCTCCTTCGCCACGTCCAACGTGAAGTCGACGACCACATTGCCGAGGACCGGGATGATGACCACCGGCAACACGAGCATAAAGAAGAGGGTCTTCCGGTCGCGGATCATCTCCACGAACTCTTTCCGGGCGACGATCCAGACAGCTGAGATCCCCCTCATCAGGCCGCTCCCTTCCGCAGGGTCGCGCCCTGCCCCTTGCCGAGGAGGCCGAGGAACGCCCGATCGAGCGCCTCGTCCCCGCCAGCCTCCCGCATCTCGGCGACGCTCCCCTCAAAGACCTTGATACCTACGTCGATCAGGACCACCCGATCGCAGAGGCGCTCGACCTCGTGCATATGATGGGTCGAGAAGAGCACTGTCTTCTCGGTCCTCCGCAGGCCCTCGATCATCGCCAGGATCCCGGCGGCGGCGTGGACGTCGAGGCCCGAGGTCGGCTCGTCGAGGATGATGATGTCGGGGTCGTGGACCAGGGTCCGGGCGATCGAGACCTTCTGCTTCATCCCGGTCGAGAGGTCATCGTTGCGCTTGTCGGCGTAGCTCTGCATCTCGAGCTCCGCGAAGAGGGCGTCGACCCGAGCCGGAAGCTCCGCCGCCGGCACCCCGTGCAGACGACCGTAGTAGCTGACCATCTCCCGCGGGGTCAGGCGACCGTAGAGCCCCGTGCTGCCCGAGAGAAAGCCGATCCGTTGCCGGACCCGGCGGGGCTCTTCGCGGATGTCGACCCCGTCAAATCGGGCGGTCCCCCGCGTCGGCGCGATCGCGGTCGAGAGGGTCCGCAGGAGCGTGGTCTTGCCGGCGCCGTTGGGCCCGAGGAGGCCGAGGATCTCGCCGGCCTCGACCTTGAAGCTCACCTCGCGCAGGGCGTGGAAGCTCCGACCCTCCTGCCGCGGATCGACACCGCCGGTCTTGCCCCCGGCTTTCGCGCGCCGCGGCAGCTTAAACGTCTTTCCGAGCTTTTCGACCTCGAGCATGCGCCGGGACGATATCAGGGGCTGGCGTCGAGCTGACGGCTCGAATGACCTGGCTTCGCGCCGGAGATCGCCCCCTTTCGGGGCCCAGAGCCCCCCGAGGCCCGAGGCTTCACCTCGAGCCCAGAGTGCACTACACCGATGGGCGACATGACGCGCACCCCCCTCGTCCTCGCCTTCGCCCTCGCCCTCGCCAGCGGCTGCAACGAAGCCCAGAGCGCCACCGCGACGGAGACCGCGGGGAACACCGCAGAGACGTCCTTGTCGGGCTCGTCCTCGGGCTCGACCTCCGGCTCGACCTCCGGCTCGACCTCCGGCTCGACCTCCGGCTCGACCTCCAGCTCGACCTCCGGCTCGACCTCCTCGGAGTCGACCAGCGCCGGCTCGGCCACCGTCCCGGACGAGGACTATGACGCCGTCGCCGACGACTTCGTCTGCATCCTCGACTGGACCCAGGTGCGCAACTTCCGAATCCACAATTTCCTCGGCCACTTGGACGATGCGATCGCGGTCGCGGAGTCTGTCGATGGCGGGGACTACCCGGTCGGGACCGTCATCCAGCTGGTCCCGAGCGAGGCGATGGTCAAGCGAGGCGCCGGCCTCAGCCCCGAGAGCGGTGACTGGGAATTCTTCGAGCTCAAGCCGACCGCGAGCGGCACCGAGATCGGCGTCCGCGGCTTCGCTGAGGTGGTCAACCAGTTCGGCGGAAACTGCCTCGACTGCCACGCCAAGGCCGAGCCGCAGTGGGACTTCATCTGCGAGAAGGGGCACGGCTGCGATCCGCTCCCCTTCACGGACGAGCAGATCGCTCAGATCCAGATGAGCGACCCCCGCTGCGACTGAGGCATCGTCCCCCCGGCCGGCGCCAGCTCGGCTCCGCAAGTCGTCACAGCGCTTCTTGGGGGACGCTGCAACTCTCCTTGGTACTCTCGTGCTCATGGTGCGGCGACCAAGCGGGGGCGGGCCGGCTCCCAGACGATCTTTGCTCGCGATCTGCAGCGCTGCTTGGCTAGCCGCCTGTGCCCCGACGGCCTCCACGGCCTCCACGGCCTCGCCCCCGCCGACGGCTCCGATCGCCGCGACACCGACCCAAGCGCCGACAAGCGCAGCTCCGCCGGCGTCGGCAACACCGGAGACGACGCCGACCCAGCCCCGCTGCGTCATCCCCAAGCTGGAGACGGCGCCGCTCGTCGCCGCAGCTCCGCCGCGGTCCCTGTGCGCGGACAACCGCGTCGACGAGCGCGCGGTCGCCCGCGCGATCAACAAGGACTTCTTCCACACCGTCCCCGGCAGCACGGTCGACGTCAGCTTCGCCTGCGACGGCATGGGCGAGCAGATCGACGAGCTGATCGTCGAACGAGGCTCCGGACACGGCGGATCCCTGTCCCTCTACCACCTGCGCCGGATGAGCGAGCGACCCGACACCTTTGAGGTACGCGGGCTCACGTACCGCAGGACCGGGGGATCCTACCAGGAGTACACCTACGAGATCGCGGCCCAGTTTGAGGTCGAGCGGATCCGCGACGAGCTCCCGGCGAAGGACCTCGAGCGGATCCTCGGGCAGGTGCGCGCCGGCTTGACGGCGCGGGTCCGCGAGCTCGAGCCCCCCGCGCGACGCGTCGGGCAGGGACGGCGGAGCAGCTCGAGCACCGCAGACTTTCACGCGGTCGTGCAGCTCACCGACGCCTCAGGCCGCTCCCTCTCCGGTCGATACAGCGGCTACCCGGGCAGCTCGGGACAGCGAGACTATCTCGGCCTCAGCGCGGCCATGGACCCGCTAGCTCGGCTCCTTGAGCCCTTTGAGCCCGTCGCGGGGGAGTTCGACGAGATCGACCGAGCTCAATTCGAGGCGCGCTTCACCGCCGAGGTGCGGCACGGCGGCGCGTGGTGGGTCCGCGAGCGCTACACCTCCATGGCCTCGGTCCTGGGGACGCCGCGGCTCCTCCCGCCGCTCCTCAAGCTCCTGCGTGACAACGCTCCCATGGCCGGCGCGCATCTTGAGCGCACCGGCGCGCTCAAGATGCGCGCCGGCAGCGAAGATCGCACGCGCGTGCAGGCGATGAACGCCATCACAGCGCTCACCGGCTTCGACGCGCGAGGGGGCCCGCGCACGGTCGACGAGGCCTCCGCCGAGTACCTCGAGGCGTGCCGCTCGGCGCCCCCCTGATCCGACAGACGACACCGCGAGCACCTGCACCGCAGCCTCGACTCGGAAGATCCATGGTGTCGGCCTCGGGCGCCGCACCAACTCGTCGCTGAGGTCCGTGGCCTGGCCGCAGCCCTCTGATACAATCGTCCGCCGATGACGCTGCGAGGCCACGCGGGACGGCGCAGCCCGTGGATCCTCGCGCCGTGCCTCGCACTCGCCTGCGCCACTGGGGGTGCAGGCGCGGATGCACCCGCGCGTGCACCCGCACCGCCAGCGGTCACGGTCGCCGATGGTGCGAGCGAGGCGCCCGCCGACGCCGAGATCGAGCCTGAGCTCCTCGAGCTCCTGACCGCCCATCGCCGTGAGCCGCCCGCCGAGGCCGAGGCGCCGGACGACCGCCGCGCGAGGACGCGCTGTCACCCTGAGCGCCCGGACACCCATCGCGAGCGAGCGCTGTGTATCTGCGAGGAGGCCTGCACACAAACGGTCGATCGCCAGCGCCTCGCCCGGCGGATGCTCCAGTCCGGCGGCGATCCGGAGACGATCGACCGCTGGCTCGCCGAGCGGCGCCCGGACACGCTCCACTACCCCTACTCCGAGATCGACGGCACGCGGATCGACTTCGACGGCGACGGTGTCGTCACCCGCTGCACCAACTTCGTCGCTGGCGACCCGGACTCGCGGGTGGAGGTCCTGTGCGCCTGGCTCCCGGGCGCCGCTCAGGTCCCGCGGAAGACCGGCTCGCGCCGCTCGAGGAAGGCCGCGACCGCCTCCTGATGGTCATCTGTCCTTTGGACCATCCCTTGATAGCTCGCCGCCTGCTCGAGCGCGACCGTGAGGCCGTCGTCCCAGGCGCGGTAGGCCGCGCGCTTGGTCAGCTGGACCGCGAGCGGCGGGTTCGCGGCGATCGACCCGGCGAGCTCAAGGGCGGCCGAGAGCAGCTCCTCGGCGGCGACGACCCGGTTGACCAGGCCGAGCGCGAGCCCCTCCTCCGCCTTGATCACCCGCCCGCTCAGCATCAGCTCTAGCGCCTTCGGAAAGCCGATCGTCCGGGCTAAGAGGTAGGCCCCCCCGTCCCCCGGGACCAGACCGACCTTGACGAAGGTCGAGCCGAGCTTGACCCCGGCCGCCGCGATCCGAAGATCACACATGCAGGCGAGGTCGAGCCCCGCGCCGATCGCCGGGCCGTTGATCGCGGCGATGATCGGCTTGTCGAAGAGCCCGAAGCGCCGGGGGATCCGCTGGATGTGGTCGATGTAGGCGCGCCGCAGGGCGACCGATCCGCCGGCGAACATCCCCGTCTGGTCGCGCATCTTCTTGAGATCGCCGCCGGCGGAGAAGGCCGAGCCTGCGCCCGTGAGGATCACGCAGCGGACCGCCGGATCGGCCTCGGCCGCGTCGAGGGCGGCGCAGAGGCTGTCGACCATCGCCTCCGAGTAGGCGTTGCGGGCGTCGGGACGATCCAGGGTGATCGTCACGACCCCGCGGACGGTGGCGGAGGTCTCGTAGCGTAGATCGACGAAGGTCTGCTCCATCGGCCCGATCTACCGCACTCAGGGGCCCCTGCGAAGGGCCATCGACGGGCCATCGACGGGCCCGCGAAGGACCATCGAGGCCCACAAACGGGGCTCGACAGCCGCGCCCGCTGTTGGCAGGGTTGCCCCCATGTCGGTCGTCGTCACGGGAGCTAGCGGTCATGTCGGCGCCAACCTGATCCGCTCGCTCATCGCCGCCGGTCGTCCGGTTCGGGCGATGATCCACAACGAGCGCCTGGGCCTCGACGGCCTCGACATCGACTACGTCGAGGGCGATGTCCGCGACCCCGCCTCCCTGGTCAAGGCGTTCGACGGCGCCGAGATCGTCTTTCACCTCGCGGCGATGATCTCGATCAGCGGCGACCACGGCGGCCGGGTCCAGGCGATCAACGTCCGCGGCGTCCGCAACGTCGCCGAGGCGGCGCTCGGGGTCGGCGCGCGGCGGATGGTCCACGTCTCCTCGATCCACGCCTTCGGGCTCGACGACCGCTCGGCCCCCCTGGACGAGACCCGCCCGCGCTCGGTCGAGGCCCACGAGCCCGTCTACAACATCTCCAAGAACGCCGGCGAGGTGGAGCTGCGCCGGGTGATCGACCGCGGCCTCGACGCGACGATCGTCAACCCGACCGGGATCGTCGGCCCCTACGACTACCGCCCCTCACGGATGGGCCGGGTGCTCCTCCAGCTCTACCGTCGTCGCCTTCCGGCCCTGACCCCGGGCGGCTTCGACTTCGTCGACGTCCGCGACGTCGTCAGCGGGATCCTCAGCGCCGAGACTCGCGGCGAGACCGGCGAGAACTACATCCTCGGCGGCCGCTATGTCAGCGTCGTCGAGATCGCCGAGATCGCCGAGCGGATCACGGGGGTCCGCCCGCCACGCCTGATGACGCCGATGTGGCTCGCCCGCGCGACCGCCCCCTTCGCCGAGCTCGGCGGCCGCATCCTCCGCCGCGAGCCGCTCTACACCCGCGAGTCCCTCTCCGCCCTCCGAGCCAACCCTGACATCCGTCACGACAAGGCCACCGCCGTCCTCGGCTACGCGCCGCGCAGCTTCGAGGAGACTGTCCGCGACACCTACGCCTGGTTCGCGTGCCATGGGGTCATCCCCCCCGACGCCGTCCGCTCCCCCTCGCCGTAGCCGCGCGTGATGAGAGCTCCGCACCCTCTCTCGCGGCGTTCGTCGGCCGCCGCGGAAGACTGTATCGCAGGGGCGCGCCGCCGGTGCGGGCACAGACACAGGCCGACCCGAGCGCGCGGCCCCTCGCGAGCCAGAGAGCGCAGGATCCTTGCCGTCGCCCGCTAACCCCGCCCCGCGACCCTCACCGAGCCGGGAGGTCATCTGCGCCGACGCCCTCGAGTGGCTCGCAGACGGCGAGCCGCTGCTCGGCGCCGCGGTGATCACCTCGCTCCCCGACGTCTGCGAGTTCAACGGGCTGAGCCTAGGCGAGTGGCGACGCTGGTTTATCGCCGCAGCCAAGACGATCTTCGCCGCCCTCCCCGACGGTTCGCCGGCGATCTTCTATCAGACCGACATCAAGCGCGACGGGGTCTGGATCGACAAGGCCTACCTCTGCCAACGGGCGGCCGAGGAGTCCGGCATGGATCTCCTCTGGCACAAGATCGTCTGCCGCAAGGCGCCGGGCCGCGTGACCTACGGTCGCCCCGCCTACGCCCACCTCCTCGCCTTCGCCCGCGGCCTCGCCGACGATCCAGCGCGCTCCCTGCCGGACGTGCTCGCCGACGGGGGATGGATGGCGTGGCCGCGGGCGACCGGGATCGAGTCCGCTCGCCTCGCCTGCCGCTATGTCCTGCGGATGACCGCGCTGCGGCGGATCGTCGACCCGTTTTGTGGGCAAGGGACGATCCTCGCGGTCGCCAACGAGCTCGGGCTCGACGCCGTCGGCGTCGATCTCTCGGCGAAGCGCTGCCGCAAGGCCGAGCGTCT
Source organism: Polyangia bacterium (assembly GCA_030424595.1). Lineage (GTDB taxonomy): Bacteria > Myxococcota_A > Polyangia > Nannocystales > Nannocystaceae > JADJRG01. The sequence continues at coordinate 51,448 of JAUHWG010000014.1, read as the reverse complement.
CCAGCTGCCGAGGCGTGGCGGGTCAACTGTCAACACCGAGAGGTCCTCCCCGGAGTAGGCTGCAGCAGGCCGCAGCAGGCCGCAGCAGGCCGCAGCAGGCCGCAGCAGGCCGCAGCAGGCCGCGAGGAGAACGTGTGCTCAGGTCGGCTTGACCAGCTTGCCGATGTTGAACGACGGCGCGGGGATCGACCGCCTCGCGGTGTTCTCTGTCCGGTTCTTGCGGGTCTCGTCGCGGATCGGCAGCGGCTTGGTCGGCGCCGTGACGACGCGGGTCTCCTCGCCCATGGGCTCAGGATCATCGTAGGGGTCGAACGCGGAGATCAGCGGCGGATCGTGGCGAGCACCGCCGACCTCCCCCTCGGTGTAGAGCGGCGGCGGTGGCAGGCCCTGGTCGTCGCCGTAGGGCTCCTCGTAGGGGTCGACGTAGGGCTCGTCGCGGACGAACTCGCCGAGGTCTCCGCCTTCGTCGTAGTCGTCCTCGATGCTGAGCTCCACGCCGCCATCGTCGAAGCCGAGCTCGATCCGGAGCTGGTCGAGCTCGAGCTTGCGCAGCCAGTCGGTGTCGACGCGGAAGGAGTCCATCGACACCGAGGCCATCGCCCCGCGGGTCAGGGCGTAGAGCAGCCGCCCGCCGCTCTTGGAGTCCGCCCGCCACGCCTGTTGGCGAGCGTTCCAGCTGCCGGCGAGGCTGCTGACGAGGCAGCCGATCACCTCGCGAGCACGGTCGTAGTCCTCACGGATGCGGGCCTGAGCCGGATCCGCTCCCGGAGCCTCGTGGCTCCGCTCCTGGCGCAGGCGCTCGGCGAGTCGTCGGGCGGTCGACAGCTTGCGGGTGACCGCGCCACGCTCCTCCTCGAGGTGGGCGACCTGCCCTTGAAGACGGCGGACCTGCTCCTCAAGTAGACGAACCTGGACGACCTTGGTGTCGTATCGCTGCCAAATATCAACGCCATCATTCATGAGCGGGCCAAGCATAGATCGGGTATCGGGCCGGAGAAAGGCCGGGCCGCGTTTCCTCTGGATCAGCCCAATCGCGGCGCTCCCGCGCATTCCCCCGCGAGGAGACGCTGGGGGGGAGAGTCCCCAACGCTCGTGAGCAAGCCTACGGCGCCCTCGCGAGCAGGCCGCGATGCCGGTGCTAGCTTGACCGGCTGTGGCGCCCTCCAACCGACGCACCGAACTCGTCGATCAGCTCCGCGCGCTGCTCGATGAGGGCGGCAATTACAACCGCCTCCTCGTCAGTCGAGGCGACATCTACCTCCACTTCATCGGCGGCCGCGGCGAGGCCGATCTGATCTGCGAGGCGGTCTCCAACCGCTACCTGCCGACCGCGGCGAAGATGACCCCCGAGCGCGAGCGGCTGCTGGAGCAGCGCGGCTTCAGCTCGCAGCGGAAGCGCCGCAACCCGGTCCGCAGGATCGCGATCGGCGGCGACGTATCCCTCGAGTCGATCGCCGATGATTCCTTCGACCTGCTCGCGCAGGCCTACGGGGTCGGCCGCGACGAACCCCTGACGATGGAGCTCCACCTCGGCGACGCCGACACGACCTCCAACGTCGAGCTTTTGCGGAGCATGAAGAAGCTCGCCCGCCTCCGCGACATGCCCTCGCGACAGAGCGTCTACAGCGGGCTCCTGGAGAGCGAGCTCCTCCTCCTCCTCGATCCCGCCGCGGATCCGGACGACAGGGAGCCCCACATCGTCGAGCGCCTGCAGGGCTACCCGGTGTACGCGGTGTTCAGCGACTGGAACGCGCTCCGCCTCTGGGATCCCCGAGGCTGGCCCTACACCCTCATCTCTGGGGCCCAGCTCTTCCCGATGGCCGCCGAGCGCAAGATCGGCTCGCTGATGATCAACCCCAAGGGCGACATCGGCGGCGAGCTCCTGATGAACGAGATCGCGGCGCTCGCCGCTGCCGTCCGCCGCCGAGCAAACTAGCCGAGCGAACTCGTGCCGAGATGGGGGCCCGCTGATACCCTGCGCTCCGTGTCCACGCCCAGCCCCAGGACCCTCGGCGAGCTCCTCGCCCCCCTCTCCCCGGAGTACCGCGGCTGTGGGCCCGCGGACGTGGTCCCCGCCCTCGCGGTCGACTCGCGGGCGGTCACCCCCGGGGCGGTCTTCATCGCCCTCCGCGGTGAGACCAACGACGCCCACGCCTTCGTCCCCCAGGCGATCGCCGGCGGGGCGTCGGCGCTGATCGTCGAGCGCGGCCGTCTCCCCGGCCTCGGGCACCCCCATGTCACCCTCGCCGACACCGGCGCCGCCCTCCCCCGGATCGCCGCCGCCTTCCACGGCTGGCCCGGCGAACACCTGAGGCTCGCCGGCCTGACCGGGACCAACGGCAAGACGACCACGACCTACCTGGTCTCAGCCATGCTCGCGGCCGCACAGCGCCCCCACGCCCGCCTCGGCACCGTCAGCAACTGGCTCGTCGACAGCGAGGAGGAGAGCGGCTTCACGACGCCCTTCCCCCTCGAGCTCCAGGCCCTCCTCGCCGAGGTCCGCCGCCGCCGCGGGACCGACGTCGTCATGGAGGTCTCGTCGCACGCCCTCGCCCAGGGCCGGATACGACCGCTGCTCTTCACCGCGGTCGGCATGACATCTTTCTCCCAGGACCACCTCGACTTCCACGGGACGATGGACGCCTACCTCGAGGCCAAGCTCCTCCTGGTCCGCGACCACCTGAAGAGCGACGGGTTCGCCGTCGCGGCGGTGGACGATCACCCCGCGTGCGCGGCCTTCCTCGCCAACGCGGGGCCCCACACCGTGCGCTGGCGGGCCTCCAGGCGACCGGAGGGAGGGGCCGAGCTTCGGGTCCTCCGCACGCTCGACGACCCCTCTCGCGGCACCGCCGTCGAGATCGCCACGCCCGCGGGCTCAGGCCTCCTCCGCTCGCCGCTCGTCGGCGCGTTCAACCTCGACAACCTGCTGGTCGCGGTCGGCCTCGGCCTCGGCCTCGGCCTCGAGCTCGCGACGATCCTCGACGCCTTGGAGCGCAGCCCCGGCGCCCCCGGCCGCCTGGAGCGGATCACCCTCGGTGAGGGCTCCGGGGCGAGCGAGGGCCCAGAGGTGTACGTCGACTATGCACATACTCCGGAGGCGGTCGCCCATACACTCGCCACCCTGAGACCGCGCTGCCGCGGTCAACTGCTCGTTCTCCTCGGCTGTGGTGGGGATCGCGACCGCGGAAAACGGCCGCAGATGGGCCGCTTCGCCGTGGCGGGCAGCGATCTCTTCTACGCCACCTCCGACAACCCGCGGACCGAGGACCCCGAGACGATCATCGATGACATGCTCACAGACCTCTCGGCGGCGGAGCGGCGCCAGGTCGTCGTCGAGGCCGATCGGCGCGCCGCGATCGCCCAAGCGATCGCCGCCGCCCAACCAGATGATGTCTTGCTCATCGCTGGCAAGGGTCACGAGGACTATCAAGTGCTCGGGACGACCAAGGTGCCCTTTAGCGACGCCGAGGAGGCGCGCACGGGACTGCTCAACAGGCTCACGAGCGGCTCTTAGAACGGAACGCGAATAGAACGGAACGCGAAGGAAGATAGAACGCGAAGATAGAACGTGAAGAGCACGCTCATCGAGCATGCTCTGGCAATACGCTCTGGCCAAGACCCGGCAAGGGGTTACAGCCGCTCGATCCCGAGAACCTGCTCTCGCCCATCCGCCGCACCACGCCCGGTACTTCGACCCTACCGCTCGAGGTCGCTCAGCTCTCGTCATCAGCGCGCGGGTCACGCTGTGCGAGGGCGCTGGCAGCAGCAGACTTCGCTTGCTCGGTCGCCTCTGGATCCGAGAGGGTCTTGCCGGCCGCGCTGGCGACCTCCTTCGAGGTCTCCGCGCCGTCCAAGCCCGCCTGCGCCAAAGCGCTCGCCGCCGCCGCCTTCGCGTCTGCATCGTCTGACATGGCCAAGGTACGGCCGGCTAAGGTAGAGGCTTTTGTTCCAGTCATACCTAGTTCATAGTGCAGGTTCGGTCATAACGCCAACCTCGGCGTTCGGGAGCCTCCAAAGCTCGAGAACATCGATATCGTCGGCGATGCGCCGCCCACGTTTGAGCAGCGTACACCCGCCGCATTGTCTCGACCCATACGGCCTAACCCGGCGGACCTCCCCCCCGACCTCCCCCCCCGGGACCGGCAGAGGTAGACTTCGCCGGTGCGCAGCCCTCCCCCGTGGACCTCCTTCGCCCCGTCGGTCCTGCTCCTCGCGTGCCAGGCCTCGCCGTCAGCCGCGACAAAGACCGAGCCCGCGGCGAGGACCGAGCCCGCGGCGAAGAGTGTGGCCCAGCCGCCCGAGACCGAGGTCGTCGCGAGGACCGGCCCCGATGGCACCGCAAAGCCGGAGTTCGCAGCGGACACGAAGACAGAGGAGGACGCGGACAACGACCTACCGGCGATCACGTCATCCGCAGACGATCCGCCCGCCGAGGCGGCGCTCGCCAAGGGCTCCCCCGAGAATTCCGAGCAGGCGGGCGAAGCCAGACCGGAGAGCGCCCCTTCCTACCCAGTCCGCTACTCCCACCGCGAATGCAGCGAGTGCGAGGAACAGACGTCGAAGACCTGCCTCTTCGGCGCAGACGCGGCGGGTGAGCGGAGGGCGATGGGCTGCGGGACCGCGAGCCCGACCGGCAATTTTGCGGTCGTCACCCGCGAGACCGGCTCCCTCCACGACTCATCGTGGGCGTTGGACTATCTCTACTACAGCCCCCAAGGGCTGCTCCGCGCCGATGAGCGGGTCTGCGCCGAAGAGCTGAGCTTCGACTGCCTCGGTCCAGGTCGATTCCTCGCGCTGGGGGACGGCGGCTGGATGCAGCATATGGGCAATGCCGGCGACGGCACCAACGATCAGGCGATCCGCCACCTCGTCGCCGGCGGCGACTACAAGCTGCCCAGGGGCGAGTACACGCTGATCGAGCACCCCTCCGGCGAAGTCGCCGGCTTCTTCTCCTGCGAGCCCAACGTCTACGACGCCGACGACAGGGCCCACCTAAGGCTCACCCTCGGCTGCTTCGACACCCGCACCAAGACGACCCACGTGCTGTGGACCAAGCTGAGCCCCGAGAGCGACGACAACCCCTACGTCTACGCGGACACCCGCTGGAGCGGCGACACCCTAGAGGTCTACGAGGACGACGCAGGAGTCCTGGAGCGCGCCGCCTGCCCCCCTGCCCCGTAGCCCGAGGGCGCGCCGATCAAGGACCTGCGCGGGCGGGTCGTCCACGCACGGGCAAGCGCAGCCGCGAGAGGCCTGCTCGGGCGAGCGCGTCACCAGCGATCTTCCGCGGGTCTGCGAGGGCGCCCTACAGCCGCGCTTGGCCCAGGGCTAGCTACCCATCAGCTCAGCGATCGGCGCGGCCCGACGGCTACAGCGGAGGATGAGCTGGATCATGGCCGTGAGCGGGATCCCGAGGAGCATCCCGACGGGGCCCCAGACCAGCCCCCAAAAGAGCAGCGCCAGGAAGGCTGTGACGATGTTGAGGTCGAGCTCATCGCCGAGGATCTTCGGCTCGATCATCGACCCCGAGATCAGCTGGATCGCGCCGAGAACGAGCGACACGCCGATCGCGACCCCGAGCGGCTTGACGACCAGGAGGGTGAGGATGATCGGGACGACCGCGGCGATGATCGGCCCCACCGAGGGCGCGTAGTTAAATGAGAAGGCGATGAACCCCCAAAACACCGGAAAGGGGGTACCCCCGATCCAGGCGGCGAGCCCGAAGAGGAGCCCGGTGATCGCCGAGATCGCGGTCTTGAGCCAGATGTAGCGGGTCATCGTCGTCGTGATCGTGGCGAGGGTCTCGTCCGACTCGTCCTCCGCAAAGCCCTGGCTCACGAGGAGTTGGTGGACCTTGCGGGCGAAGGTCTGGCGGTTGACGACGAAGAAGAAGAGGAAGAGCAGGGTCAGCGCCGAGCCGGTGACAAAGCCGATCGACGAGGCGCCGACCCGCCGCAGGAGCGCGAAGGACTGCGATGAGAGGACCATGTCCCCGCTCAGCTTTTTGCGCTCCTCGAGGCTGACGCCAGCGGCCCGGCTCAGCTCGTCGACGATCTCCGAGAGCTGCCGCGCGTACTCTGGGTACGCGCTGGAGACCTCGTCCACCCCGAGGTAGCCGATCGTCCCGACGATCCCGACGATCCCGCCGAGCATGAGAAAGGCGAGCACGGCGGAGATCCAAGGCGCGCCCAGGCGCGAGCGCTCGATCCTCGCGGCGAGCGGGCTGAAGGCGATCGCTATCAGACCCCCGAGGGCGAAGGGGATGAGAAATCCGCGGGCCACCCAGAGCACGTAGGCGACCCCGAGCAGCGAGGTGATCACCGCAGCCGCGCTCTGCAGGCCATCACGTCGCGGCCGCGATGGATCTGCTGGCGGGCCCTCAGCCGCGGTCGTCTGAAGGTCCTCCACAGGTCGCGCTCCGGGGTCGTTCACGCGCGCAGAGTATCCCGCCGCCGCGAAGTGTTAAAGCGCCGCGCTCAGGATCTCGCGCAGCTCGCCGTCTGTCAGGGCGACAGGATTGCCCTTCATGCTGCTCGAGCGGCCGGCCTTGTCGATGATCCGGGTAAAGTCGGCCTCGCGGACCCCGTAGGCGCTGAGGGGGCGGATCTCCAGCTCGGACACGAGCTGCTCCAGCCAGACGACGCCGTCTTCGACCCGCGCCGCCGCGCGACCGGTCAGGAGCGCCGCGATCTCACGGTAGCGGCCTAGCACCGCCGCCGCCTCCCCGCCTCCCCGCCCCCGCAAGGCCCGGACGTTGACGGCGACGACGCGGGGCAGAAGGGACGCGCAGACGGCCCCGTGCGGCGCCGGGAACATGCCGCCGAGCGGGCCCGCGAAGCCGTGGACCGCCCCGAGCTTGGCGTTGGCGAGGGCGAGACCGCCGAAGAGGCTGGTCAGGGCCATGTCGGTCCGGGCCTCGAGATCGTCGCCGTCGGCCCAGGCCCGGCGCAGGCCCGCGGCGCCCCGGCGGATCCCCTCGCGGCAGAGGCTGTCGGTCAGCGGGTTGGCCCGGTTCGAGACGAAGGGCTCGATCACCTGGGTGAGCGCGTCGAGGCCACACTCCGCCGTCAGCGCGGGGGACATCGTCTGGGTCAGCAAGGGGTCGACGAGCGCGACGTCGGGGAGCATCTTCGGCGAGCGCAGGCTGACCTTGACGTTCTCCTCTTCGACCAGGAGCACCGCGTTGCGGGTGACCTCAGAGCCGGTCCCCGCGGTCGTCGGCACGGCGATGGTGGGCGCCGGCGCGGCGGTGAGCGGCTCTCCCCGGCCCACCACCTCGAGGTAGTCCAGCGGCTCGCCTGGGTTGGTCATCAAGGCTGCGATCGCCTTGCTCGCGTCGAGCGCGGAGCCTCCGCCGAGCCCGACCACACAGTCGCAGCCGGCCTGCCGAGCGACGGCGACGCCCTCGATCACGGACCTCGTCGTCGGCTCTCCGACCACCGCAAAGCTGGTCAGCTTGAGGCCAGCGGCCCGCAGGGCCTGGATCACGCCGGGAAAGCGCTGCGGCTGCGAGCCCGTGACCAACAACACTCGCCCGCCCAAGCTCGCCGCGAGCGAGCCTATCTCGGAGGCCGCGCCGACGCCAAAGCGGATCCGGTCTGCGGTCGCGAACTCGAAGTCCATCACCAGCCGCCTTGGTCCGGGAACACCTCGGCATAGACGGTCGCCGAGCGCGGCTCGGCCATCATCTCCGCGACCGTCGCCCGCCAGCTCTTGTAGTGCTCCGTCGCCTTGTGACGGGCAGGATCCTCCGCCGACAGGTAGGCCTCGACGAGGACAAAGCGGCACGGGTCATCCTTGGCCTGGACCACGTCGAAACGGGCGATCCCGGGCTCCTGGACGCTCTCACGGGCGTTCGCCCGGGTAGCCGCGATGAAGGCTTCGACGCTCGCAGGCTTCACGTGGACATGGACGTGGACGATGTGCATCGAGGCCGAGGGTAGCCCACTTCGACGAGCTTCTGGCACGGCAGCGGCGACCTGCATCGACACGATCAACGACTACCGGGCCACGCTTGACCTCCCCCTACGAGCGCGGGATCGAGGACGAGCCCTGCACCGATACCCGGCCCGAGAAAGGCGCAGCAGGTCGGTCTCCACGAGCCCTACGGCGGCCTCTCGTTCTATCGCAGGGCTGAAGAGGAGTCGCCTGAGAAGCTTGTTTGCGGGGCACGGGTCCGCTGTACAATGCGCGAAAGAGACCATGAAAGACATCAGCCAAGCTGTGGAATTCGTGCGCGAATGCTTTGATCTCGAACGTCAGGCCCTCGACGCCATGCGGGAGGCCGACCCCGCTCGCTACAACAGCCTGTTTGAGGAGTTGGCGGCCCGTTCGGTCGTGCCGGGCATTCGTTTTCATCTCCGGCCGCGCAGAGGACCTCTAACTCCCATGCAGGAGAAGATGTATGCGCTCGTGCCCCAGGTGGCCAGGGCTCGTCACCTCTATAAAGTGAGCGAGTACACTCTGGAGAATCAGGCAGATGCTGTCTTCGCCGCGTACTGCTCGGCGCCGAACCCTCCCGAAGAGGCGTTTCTCTACGCCGAATGCCTATGGGTTACGACCCTGGACGGGCGACCCAAAGTCGTCGCCTACCACCGGTGGGATACGCTAGACCGAGACGTACCAGGTTGGGTGTTTGCCGCTGGCGACCCTGCCTACGATCTCGCCAACCTGCACGATCCCGAGCACATCGAGTACCTCCTGGCGCCGAAGAGCGACCCTCACGCCCAGAACGATTACGAGGCGAGGAGCTGAAAGAACCGGGGACGGACGGCGCGACGGCGGCGAGGTGCGGGCCTCGCAGCGAATCCTGGACGCAAGCTGCGAGCGCGGGGTCGGGGTCGAGGTCGTCGGCGTCGTGACCCGCGGCGGCGAGGACCTGGTGCACTCGGCGAGCAGACCGTCACGTCGACGGCGAAGACCCGGGCGAGAAGAGAAGCCCAGCCGATGCGGCCCGGGGCTGGCCTCACAGCTCTTCGCCGAAGTGCTCGATGAGGAAGTCGAGGAACACCCGCACCTTCGAGACGAGATATCGGCGGGAGGGATAGACCGCGTAGATCCTGGTCTCATCGCAGGACCAGTCGTCAAGGGCGGTGCGGAGCCGCCCCGCCCTCAGGTCTTCGATCACGTATCTCTTGGGGATCAGGCTGATCCCGTAGCCCGCCCGCAGAGCGTCGCGGACGGCGATGCTCGAGGTCACCTTGTAGGGCCCGTCGACCGCGACCTCGCTCGCCCGCTTGCCCCTCTTGAAGGTCCAGGTGTTCGCGTGATCGGAGAGGCTGAACTGGACGCAGCGATGGGCCGTCAGCTCCTCGGGCGACGCGGGCTCCCCGTACCGCTCGAAGTACGAGGGTGAGGCGCACAGGACGTGGGTCAGGGTCGTCAACCTCCGGGCGACGAGGCTCGAGTCCCGCAGCTTGTCGCTCCCCCGCAGGGCCAGGTCGAACCCCTCCTCGACGATGTTCACCCGGCGATCGTCGAGGTGAAGGTCGAGCGCGAGCTCCGGGTATCGCTCGAGGAAGCTCGGCAGCGCCCCGGATAGGCTGGTCAGCGTGAGGGTCATCGGCGCGCTGACACGCAGGCGACCGCGGGGCGAGTCCAGCATCGAACCGAGCGCTCGATCGGCGTCGGCGAGGTCGTCGAGCACCCCCCGGACCCGCTCGTAGTAGACGCTCCCGGCCTCGGTCAGGCTCATCCGTCGCGTCGTCCGATGGAAGAGCCGAGCGCCGACGTGGGCCTCGAGCTCGCTGATGTTCTTGCTCACAGCGGCGGGAGAGAGGCGGAGGTCGCGAGAGGCGGCGGCGAAGCTGCCGAGCTCGGCGGCGCGGCGGAACACCCTCAGCGCGGTCATCTGGTCCATCGGCCCACTCTTCACTCTCAGTCAACAGAGTTGTGATTATTGATCCATTCAAAACCACAGGTCAACACTTCATGCTCCTCTCCGACCCAGGAGAGAACCATGAAGACCACGAAGAAACACATCTGTAGGACCTGTGGGACCCAGTACGCCGCCTCCGAGGAGCCCCCGGCCCGCTGCGCCATCTGTGAAGACGAGCGCCAGTACGTCGGCTGGGGGGGGCAGCGTTGGACCGACCTCGAGGAGCTTCGCGAGGGGCACGCGGTCCGGATCGAAGAGGACGCAGGAATGCTCGCGCTCGGGGTGACGCCGGCCTTCGCCATCGACCAGCGCGCGCTCCTGCTCCAGACGGACGCCGGCAACATCCTCTGGGAGAGCCTCCCGCTCATCACCGACGAGGCCATCGCCGCGATCAAGGCGAGGGGCGGGCTCGACTGGATCATCGTCTCCCACCCCCACTTCTACGCGGCGATGGTGGAGTTCAGCGACGCCCTCGGCGGCGCGCCGATCCTCCTGCACGAGGCCGATCGCGGGTGGATCCAGCGGCCCCACCCCGCCATCGAGCTGTGGTCTGGGGATCAGCGGCGCCTGTCGAAGGACGTCACCTTGATCCGCTGCGGCGGACACTTTGAGGGCAGCACCGCGCTGCATTGGGCCCGCGGTCCCCGGCCCGGAGGCGCGCTCTTCTCGGGCGACGCGCTCCAGGTCGCCCTCGATCGCCGCCACGTCTCCTTCATGTACAGCTACCCCAACCTCGTGCCGATGCGTACGGGCGATGTGATCGCGATGCGCGAGCGGCTCGCCGAGTACGGCTTTGACGACGTGCTCGGCTACACCTGGGGCCGCGACATCCTCGGAGGCGGTCGCCGGGCGGTGGACGACTCCTTTGCCCGCCACCTCGCGGCGGTGACGAGCGGGGACCCGCGAAGGGCCGCTCCCCCGCGGAGGCTGAGCATCACCGTGCTCGGCGCCCGGGGCAAGGTCGGAGAGCGCGTCGTCGCCGAAGCCCTCGCTCGGGGCCACGAGGTCACCGCCGTGGTCCGGGAAGAAGCGCAGCTCGATGAGCTTCCCCCCGCCGCGCGCGGGTGCGTCGGGGATGCCGGCAACGCCGAAGATGTGGCCAGGCTAGGCGCGGCCGCCGACGTGGTGATCAGCGCGATCCGGCCGATCCCGGGGCAGGACGAGGCGACCCTCACGACCACCGCGGGGCTGCTCGCCGGCCTGGCCCGCACCGACGCGCGCCTCCTCGTCGTCGGCGGAGCCGCGACGCTGCGCACCCCCGGGTCAGGCGGGACGCTCCTCCTCGACGACGCCCGCTACCTGCCCGCCGAGCTCCGGCCGATCGGGGTCGCCAGCGCCGTGCAACACGAGGCGCTGCGCGCCGAGACCCGCGTCGACTGGACCTATCTCAGCCCGCCTGCGCAGCTGGCCCCAGGCGCCCGTACTGGCCGCTACCGCGCAGGAACGGACGAATTACTGGTGGACGCGGAGGGGCGCTCGGCGATCTCGATCGAGGATCTCGCCGTAGCCGTGATCGACGAGGCCGAGCACGGCCGTCGGTCCCGCGAGCGCTTCACGGTCGCCTATTGACCGGGGAGCGAGGCCTGGTTCGCCACCGAGAGCGGTGGCGGACGCCGACGAGGCCGCTCACGCCCGCAGGTAGAAGTCCTCGCACATGCCGAACCATCCGTCGACCTTCACGTCACCCTCGCCGGCTCGGATCGTCCCCTGAAAGGCGCCGAAGGGCCCGCGGTAGCGTGAGCGCAGGATCCCCGCGTTGATGTCGACGGTCCGCACGGCCTCGGGGACGAAGACGAGGTCGACCTGGCCGCGATCGTCCTGGATCCGCCACGGCTTGCCGACCGCCGCGACCCCGCCGTCGATCGCGAAGCGCACCGGCGGCAGGAGGTGGATCCCGCCGTCCGCCCAGAGGCAGTTCTCGTTGTAGCGCTCCTGATCGACCACCTGGTTGTCGGTCAGGTTGAAGCCCCGCACGCCGCCCTCGCCGACGTGGCCGGCGGTCGCCCAGTGCCATGTCATCACCCAGGGATAGAACCCCTTGTGGACGTCGACCAGGGCGTAGCTGCGCGCCCGCGGGAATTCGACCGTCTCGCCGCCGACGACCATGCTGCCCTCGCAGGGGACCACGCACTTGTGGGAGTAGAGGGCGCCGCCGCCGGGCAAGGGCAGCGAGACGACGATCGGCGTCACCGCGTCGGCTGCCGGGGCGAGCGGCTCGAAGAGCGTGAAGCGTCCGCTCGCCGGCGGCAGGTCTCGGCCCCCGCGGACGTCAAAGCGGAGCCGATGCTCCCCCCGCTCGGGCGCCCCGAGGTGGTTCTCGAAGGCCAGCTCGAGGCCGCCGGCCGAGACCCCGACCCGCCCCGCGGCGAGGGTCGCCGGCAGGCGAAGGCGCCAGGGCAGCACCCGCCGCTCGTAGAAGAGGGTCCGCCCGCGGACCCGGTCGAAGAGACAGATCTGGGCGAGGGCGAGCCACTTCGCGTCAAAGAGCGCGAGCGAGAGGTACCACTCGTCGCTCACGACCGCGAAGTGCTGCCACTCCTTCAGCCGCATCCGCTTGAAGGGCCGAAGCCTGCGCGAGCCGAACTCGGCGTCGAGCGGGTTCACCTCGGTCAGCGGCCCGGCGAAGGTGCCGAGCTCAAAGCGACCGTCGCGGACCCAGGCGGGCGGGGTCGGCAGGAGCGGGCGGACCGGTCGAGCCATCGCCTCAGCCCCCCTCGTCGAGGACGACCGCCGTGCCGTAGGCCAGGATCTCCGCCGCGCCGGCCATCACCGTCGAGGTCGTGATCCGGAGGCCGACCACCGCGTTGGCGCCGAGCGAGAGGGCCTCCGCCTGGAGGCGGTCGAGCGCCTGCTCGCGGCTCTGGCTGAGCATCGCCGTGTAGCGGTTGACCTCGCCGCCGACGAGGTTGCGGAAGCTCGCGAGGATGTCGGTGCCGACGCTGCGGGTGCGGACCGTGTTGCCGCGGACGAGCCCGAGGGTCTGGAGGATCCGACGGCCCTCGACCGCGTCCGTCGTCGTCATCAGCATTCCGGGGCGGGGCCTCGGTACGAGCGCCCCGTCGGCGCGATGGGCAGGTGTCGTCGTCATCGTTGGATGTCCTTGTAGGGGTCGTCGCGGTAGGTCGCCAGGCGCACCCGGGTGAACGAGTAGGCGAGGAGCAGGACGCCGAGGGAGAGCGCGACCGTGCCGGTCAGGGGCGCCGCAAAGGAGACCAGCAGGCCGCCGAGGAAGAGCGCCAGGCCGACCCCCCGCTCGACGTTGGAGCGCGTCGAGCTCTCGATCTTGACCAGGCGATCGTCGGCCGCGACCCGGGCGAGCCACTCGCCGCCGAGACGGGCCTGGTCCTCGCGGCCGCGGATCTCCTCGGCGAGGCGCGGGTCATCGGCGACGTAGAGCGCCAGCTCCTCGCGCTCCGCCTCGGAGACCTCCCCATGGGTCACACGGTCGAGGAGCTCGTCCACTCGCTGACGCTCAGGGTCGCGGGCCACCTCCGCAGTCTACCCTCTGAACCTAGGAGCCTGACCCGAAGGCAGGTCCGACCGGCCGCCTCTCGGACCCGGAGGGTCGCGGCCAGTCCGGGCCTAGGCTGGCCTAGAGGCCATCATCGCGGAGTTATCCACAGGATCTTCCCGGCCTCGTCCCCACATCTGTCCACAGAGAAGGCGATCTCAGCCGCGATTGTGACGTTTGTGTGACCAACGATCCTCGCAGCGCCCCCTCGTTGTCGATGATCTTCCCCGTGAAAGCGGGCTCGCCCCCGATCATCGGCGCCTTCGCCGTCGCGGCGAGCCCCTCGCACGTGCGATGGATCGCCCCTCACGCGCGCCAACGATCGATATACTCCGACCCCGACGAACCCCTGATGTCGCGTCGGCATAGCATTCTCCTCGTCTCCGGGATCGCCCTCACGGCCGGTCTGTGCTGCACGAGGGCTCCCCTGGAACGGATCTGCCCCGATCTCTCCCCCGGCGACCTCGTGATCACGGAGATCCGCGGCAAGCAGGCCGGCGTCGACACCTACGGCGAGTGGATCGAGCTCTACAACGCCACCGACGAGGCCATCGCCCTGGGCGGCATCTCCGTCGATCTCTACAAGCTCGACGGCAGCGGCGACTTCCGCTTCCTCGTCCGCGATGAGGAGGTCGAGATCCCGGCCCGCGGCTACGCCGTCCTCTCCGGGGTCGTCGCCGCCGACAAGCCCTTCACGACCTACGCCTACGGCGACGAGATCGACGCAGACCTCTTCGCAGGGGCCTTTGTCGAGGTCTACAGCTGCGAGAACGAGGTCGACCAGATGTTCTACCGCGCGCTGCCCGCGGAGGGGACGCTGAGCCTCGACGGCGCGGTCGAACCCGCCGCCGACGACAACGACTCCACCGACGACGGCCGCTGGTGCACCGACGCGACGCCGGCCGATCCGAACGAGCCGGTGACCGAGCTAGGGATCCGCGGGACCCCAGGGGAGGCGAACCGCCCGTGCCCCTGAGCAGGCCTCACCGCAGCCCCCAGGCCCAGGACCCCGAGGCTCCGAGCCGTCGTCCCCTCGGGCGACTCCTCCGCCTCGGCCGCCTCGGCGGCCTCGCGCTCCTCCTCGCCGCGACGACCGCCCTCGCGAGCTGCTCGGGGCGCCAGGCGGTCCGCCGCTACGACCGGACCCAGCTCGCCAAGAGCCTCGACAACCCCGACAAGTCGCCGCTCGAGCTCGGCACCTTCCCGCTGCTCAAGGTGATCGACGGCGACACCGTGAAGGTCGGCGGCCTCGACTCGACGCTCCGCCTCCTCGCGATCGACACCGAGGAGACCTTCAAGAAGGAGAAGGAGCGCCGGGCCTATGAGCAGGGCTGGGAGCGCTACCTCGCCGAGGCCGAGGCCAAGAGCCGCGGCCCCGTGAAGATCCCGACCCCGCTCGGCGAGGACGCCAAGTACTTCGCCCTCGAGTTCTTCAAGGGGGTCCGCAACGTCCACCTAGAGCTCGACCACCCCAAGGAGGTCCGCGGCCGCTTCAACCGCTTCCTCACCTACGTCTTCGTCGACAAGGGCGGCGAGCGGATCAACTACAACGTCGAGTGCGTCCGCGCCGGGATGTCGCCGTACTTCACCAAGTACGGCTACTCGCGCCGCTTCCACGACGAGTTCATCGCCGCCCAGGACGAGGCCCGCGCCGCCGGCCGCGGGATCTGGGACCCGAGCAAGCAGCACTACCTCGACTACGACGCCCGCCTGGCCTGGTGGAACGCCCGCGCCGACTACATCGCCGCCTTCGAGGCCGAGGCAGAGGGCCGCGACGACCACATCGTCCTCACCCACTTCGACTCCGCCGATCGCCTGGCGTCGATGGTCGGCCGCGAGGTGGTCATCCTCGCGACGATCGCCGACATCCGCGACTCCAAGACCGGGCCGACCAAGGTCCTGCTGAGCCGGCGGATGTTCTCCGACTTCGCGGTGATCTTTTTTGACGACGAGGTCTTCGAGGCGACCGGCATGCGCAAGCACAAGGGCGAGCACGTCCAGGTCCGCGGCGTCGTCACCTCTTGGTACAACAAGTACAAGAAGCGCGAGGACCTCCAGATCGAGGTCAAGCTCGCGGGACAGGTCAAGCTCTCGCCGGTCATCCGACCCGGCCGTGAGAGCGACGGCGACGACCGGCCTGCCGAGCCGAGCCCAACCCAGGACCCCTCCCAGGACCCCTCCCAGGACCTCTCCGAGGACTCCGCCGGCGCAGAGAACTCCGCTGACGCAGAGGACTCCGCCGAGCCGAGCGCGGTCGACGGGGCCCAGCTCCAGAGCCAAAGCCAGCGCCAAGCGCCCGGAGACGACCTCGATCCGACCGCGGACGACGAGCCGGACGCGCCTGACAATTCCGCCGACAAGAGCACCCCCGAGACCCCCGAGCGCTGAGGCTCGAGCCGATGAGGACCCTATGACCCGCGTAACGCCCCCCCTGCCCCACTCCTCCTCATCGCGTCGCCTCCTCGTCCTCCCGGCCGCCGCGACCCTCCTCCTGCTCGCCGCCGGCTGCCCAGGCGATCCGATCGCCACCGACACCGACACCGACGGCAACGTCGAGGGCTGCGACGCCGATCTCGCCTCCGGCGATCTCGTGATCACCGAGCTCATGGCCGACCCCGCGGGCGCCGACGACGGCCGCGAGTGGTTCGAGGTCTACAACGCCGGCACCTCGCCGCGAAACCTCAAGGGGGTCGTCCTCGCCTACTCCAAGGTCGACGGCGACGGGGTCAAGGCGCACACGATCAACGTCGACCTCGAGATCGCCCCGGGCCAGTACATGACCTTCGGCGACGTCCTCCCGGAGGCCGCCCCCGCCAGCATCGACTACGGCTACGCCAACGATCTCGGGAGCATGGGCAACACCTCCGGCCGCCTCCAGGTCGTCTGCGGCGATGTGCTCGTCGACCAGGTCCGCTACACCGAGGTCAAGCAGGCCAAGACCCGCTCGCTGACCGGCGCCCTGACCCCCGACGCGCTCCTCAACGACGACCAGAACAACTGGTGCCTCGCCCCCGACCTCTACGATCCGGTCACCAAGGAGTACGGCAGCCCGCAGGCGGAGAACCCCCCCTGCCCCAAGCCGCCGCCCCCCGAGGGCCAGTGCTGGGACGGCGACGTGCTCCGGCCCGTCGCCTCCCCCGCCGCCGGCGACCTCGTGATCAACGAGTTCCACGCCAACCCGATGGTCGTCGACGACGGCGACGGTGAGTGGCTCGAGATCACGGCGATGAAGGCCGTCGATCTCAACGGACTCAACCTCGGCAAGGAGCCGCTCGACATCCTCCAGACCCTCGACCCGGAGGACTACCCCGACTGTCAGCTGGTCACCGCAGGCCAGCACATCGTCTTCGCCCGCAGCCTCGACGGCGAGCAAAACGGCGGCATCCCGACCGTCGACTACGAGCTCGGCTTCTCCCTCAACAACAGCGGCAGCGGCCTCTTCGTCGCCAACGCCGAGGGGGAGTTCGTCGACGCGATCACCTACACCAGCACCAGCGACGGCGCCGCCAGCAGCCTCGACCCGGCCTTCGCCACCGCCGACGGCAACGACGATCCCAACGGCTGGTGCCCGGCGGTCGACGCCTACGGTCAGGGCGACCTCGGCACCCCCGGCACAGACAACCCGGCCTGCCCCCAGCCGCCCCCCGAGGACCAGTGCGAGGAGAACGGCGAGTGGCGGGAGATCGCCTTCCCGGCGGTCGGCGACCTCGTCATCACCGAGGTCATGCCAGACCCCGACGCCAGCCCCGACGAGGACGGCGAGTGGCTCGAGCTCTACGTCGGCGCCGACATCGACCTCAACCGCCTGACCTTGGGCAAGGAGACCGACAAGGTGCTCCAGACCCTCGGCGGCGACGACCCGACCTGCCTGCCGGTGGCGGCCGGGAGCCACATCGTCCTCGCCCGCAACGGCGACAGCGCCCTCAACGGCGGCCTCCCAGAGCCGACCTACCCCCTCGCGTTCAGCCTCGGCAACAGCGGCGGGCCCCTCTTCGTCGCCCTCTCCGGCGCCGACCCGGAGGTCCCCGGCGAGCTCCTCGACACGACCGCCTACACCGCGGCCAAGGCCGGCTTCTCCCGGGCCCTCGACGGCAGCCAGCTCAACCCGCTCGCCAACGACGACCCGATGAACTGGTGCGACGCCGGCGACGACGAGACCTACGGCGCGGGCGACCACGGCACCCCGGCGGCCGTCAACGGCTCCTGCGACATCGTCGACCCCAACCTCTGCGACGACGGCGGCGACCTCCGCGAGCCGGTCGCCCCGGCGATGGGCGACCTGACCTTCACCGAGTACATGGCCGATCCCAAGGCGGTCTCCGACGGCAACGGCGAGTGGTTCGAGGTCCGGGTGAACGCCGACTTCGACCTCAACAACCTCCAGCTCGGCAAGCAGCCCGACAAGGTCGAGGCGACCCTCCTCTCCCCCGCCTGTCTCAGCGTCAAGACCGGCGATATCCTGGTCTTCGCCCACTCCGACGATCCGATGGTCAACGGCGGCCTGCCCCAGGTCGACCAGCTCTTCGGCTTTAGCCTGGTCAACAGCGGCGGCGGCCTCTTCGCGGCCCACAATGACATGCTGATCGCCGAGATCGACTACGCCAATTCGACCTCCGGCGCCGCCGCGAGCCTCGACCCCAACGACATGGACTGGTGCCTCGCGGTCGACCCCTACGGCGACGGCGACCTCGGCACCCCCGGCAGCGTCAACCCGATCTGCGGGATGATGCCGCCCGACGACCAGTGCCTCGACGGCGGCGACCTGCGGCCGATCGTCTTCCCGAGCGAAGGAGACCTCGTGATCTCCGAGTTCATGGCCAACCCGTCCAAGGTCGGCGACACGGCCGGCGAGTGGTTCGAGCTCGTCGCCACCGCCCCCGTCGACCTCAACGGGCTCAAGACCGCGAAGATCGCCGAGGACCTGCCCGGCGCCCCGCCGCTCGTCTCCGGCGACTGTTTGAGCGTCGCCGCCGGCGATCACGTGCTCTTCGCCAAGAACACCGACGAGCTGCAAAACGGCGGCCTGCCGGCGGTCGACCACACCTTCAACTTCTCCCTGGTCAACAGCAACGGCGGCCTCGCGATCGGGGTCGCCGACGTCGTCCTCGACGTCACCAGCTACGCCAGCACGAGCGACGGCAAGAGCACCTCGCTCGACTCCGGCTCCTACGACGTGAGCCTTAACGACGACGCCAACATGGCGCCCTGGTGCGTGGCGGTCGACCCCTACGGCGACGGCGATCTCGGCACTCCGAAGGCGGTCAACCCGGTATGCGGCTGAGGCCCCTGCAGCGCCGACGCGGCCGCTCGCCGCTCGCGATCCCCGTTCTCGGGGGAGCGCTCCTCATGGCCTCCGCGGGCGGCCTCGGCTGCGACGAGGGCCCGGGCTCCGGCGACCCCGGCGAGGATCCCTGCGGCCCGACCCAGGCGACGGTGGCCCGGGTGATCGACGGCGACACCGTCGAGCTCGACTCCGGCGAGCGGGTCCGCTACCTGATGATCGACACCCCAGAGAGCACCCAGGGGAAGATCGACTGCTTCGGCGAGCAGGCGGCCGACCTGAACAGCTCGCTCGTCCTCGGCGAGACCGTCACCCTCCGCTACGACGCGCAGTGCACCGACAACTACGGTCGCCTCCTCGCCTACGTCTCGACCGAAGAGGGAGAGATCAACCGGATCCTCGTCCGCCGCGGCTACGCCTGCGTCTATCACATCCCGCCGAACGGCGACGATCGTCGCGCTGAATTCGAGGCCCTCGAGGCCGAGGCCCAAACCTTAGGCAAGGGCCTTTGGGACGCCTGCGGCGTCCCGACCTGCGTCCACTAGCCGCCTGCCCACAGCCCCCCTGCGACCTCCTCCATGCCCACGGCTCGCAACCACCGCTCGGCGCTCCGCCGACTCGCCGCCGCCTTCCTCGCGACGGGCGTTCTCGCGCCTGCGACGGCAGCGGCGGCCCCCTACGAGACCTTTATCGACGTCGACGACGAGGAGGACCTGCAGGACCTCAACGCCGCCAACGACATCACCGGCGAGACCTACGAGACCCTCGTCGAGCTGATGCGCCGCGGGGTCGATCTCAACGACGCCAGCCGCGACGACCTCTACACCCTGCCGAACCTCAACTACGATCAGGTCGACGCGATCATCGCCTTCCGCAAGGAGGCCGGCTACATCTCCGACCCCGCGGCCCTGGTCATCGCCGGCGTCATCGACCGCAAGACGATGGCCTCGATCGCCGCGTTCCTGGTGGTCAGCGAGGCGGGGCGAAAGCTGCGGACGACCAGCGGCCGGGTCCGCTACCGCGCCGCCTGGTCGCAGAAGGACTTCCTCGTCCCGCCGATGGCGATCGACGCCCAGGTCCAGACCGCCCGCCACCTCTCGCTCGGCTTCGCCGGGGTGCTAAACCGCCTCCAGGCTAGCGACGTCCGCTGGGACCCGAACCGCCAGGCCCTCTCCGCCACCGCCCCCAAGCCGATGGCCCGCCTCCCCAAGATCTACGCGATGTGGGACACGGACAATTGGGGGATCATCGCCGGCACCTACCGGATCGGCTTCGGCCAGCGCCTGACCTTCGACAACACCCGCAACTACACGCCCAACGGCTTCTACCGCGATCAGTACATCTACCCCCGGCGGGTCGACCTGACCGGCGCCTGCCGAGAGTCCGGCGGCGAGCTCGACGGCTCCCCCTGCTCCGATCTCGGCGACACCTACATCACCCCGGACTTCCGCTGGCAGCAGACCCTCCGCGGCGTCGCCGTCGGCCTCAAGCGCCTCAAGGCCGGCCCCGGCTGGCTCCAAGCCTACGCCTGGGGATCCTATGACTATAAGGACATCTACCAGTACCGGCTCTACAACGCCGAGCGCTGCGATGATCCGGCCAACGACGACGACCCCAACTGCGCCGCGCTCGACGTCTACAAGCGCCAGGACAACCTGCTCGATCCGACCTCCGAGCTGAGCTACGCGACCCTGCCGCGGATGTACCGCGAGGCGATCGGCGGGACCAACGCGAGCTACTTCTTCAACCGCCGCTCGCACGTCGGCGTCACCGGCTACGGCGCGGACATCAAGTGGCAGGTCGAGGGCGCCGACCTCGACTTCCAGGAGTGGGACCGGACCCCCTACGGCGGCCCCTTCGGCGCCCTCGGGCTCAACGGCGCCTGGGGCAAGGGCTGGTCCGATCTCGGCGTCGAGGTCGCCCGCTCCTTCGACTCGATGGACAAGGTGACCCCCGGGACAGGCGGTGGAGGCTTCGCGGCGATCGCCCGGCACACCGCGACCTGGGGCGACAAGAACGCCCACCAGATCGAGACGATCGTCCGCTTCTACGACACCGACTACTCCAACCCCTACTCCCGCCCCCTCTCCTCGCCGGACATCTTCGACGGCACCCGCGCCCGCGACGAGGCCGGCGGCCGCGTCCTCTACCAGACCCGGATCCAAAAGCGCTACAACCTGCGGACCTACGTCAACCTGTGGATGTCGCCGAGCCAGAAGACGCCGCAGATGATCTACTACCTCCGCGGCGACGCCCAGGTCGCGAAGTGGGCGATCCCCGGGATCTGGCTGCAGTACCAGGACAAGGATCTGCGGACCTCCGGCCGCGAAGGCTGCTTCGGCGGCGACCCGACCTACTCGGCGCTGGTCTCCGGTGACGACGACCTCGAGGACCTGCCGCTCCCCGGCCTCGAGAGCGCCGAGCCGCCGCGCTGCTCCGGCTCGCAGCTCCGGGTCAACGTCCTCGCCAAGTTCATCCCCCACAAGCGGATCACGATCACCCCCCGCTACCAGCACCGCTGGATCGACGACGCCCGCTACACCGGCAGCTTCCGCCAGGACGCGCAGGCCTGGCTCACCGTCAACGCCCGGCCGATCGACCCCCTGCGCCTGCGCCTGCGCATGCGCTACCTCTTCCAGGGGATCGACGACAACACCTACCTAGAGCAGTCGCTGTGGAGCTACCTCAGCGTCGGCTACCTGGTGAAGCGCGCCCTCCTCCTCCAGGTCCGCTACGACGTCTACGCCTGGCTCGACGCCCGCGACTCGACCCAGAGCCGGATGCCCTCGCCGGAGAATCGGGTCTTCCTCGAGATCGAGGGCCGGTTCTAGCGGTCGTCCTCGATCGAGACCTGCGCGCTCGGCCTCGGTTTCCACAAGCGTGACGAGCCGATCGTCGCTCTCACCTATCGCACCTCCCCGCCGAGCCACGGCCTCCCGCTCCACCGCCCGACCGTCGCCGACGCCAACACCTACCCCTTCTACCGATCACACGGCGATCCCGAGGGCCCCTTGGGGCTCACGGCCTGCGAGAACTCCGAAAGGTCCTGGGCGACTGTTAGAGGCCCCATACGGTGGAGAAGCAGCACGGCCTTTGCCCTCAGCTCACCCTCCACAGGAGGACGAGCCGCGGGGGGCGGGCGAGGGGGGACGTCGCGAACGAGTCTAGGACGCGCATCGGCCCCTTGGAACAAGGGGGCGACGCGCGCTCCGACCTGTCTGAGAGAGTGGCGTCCCCCCTTGACCGGCCTTCGCCTCAGCCTCCGCCCTTCCCCTAACCTTCGCGCCCGAGGTCGCCGTTGAAGAGCCGATGAGAGCACTTCACCGGCGAGCGTCGACCGCTGCATCTCTCCGAAGACTTTCTTGAGAGCGACACGCTCGCTACACCGACCGCTCTCGCCAGGACGCCCAGCGCAGCGACCGAACCGCTACGAGGCCTTCGACACCTGGACCAGCCGCTCGACGCGAATATCGCGGAAGTAGAGCGCATGCTGCCCGCGGGGGCCGTGGACGCGCAGCCAGGAGTCGAGGCTCGGCTGCTCCTCGGGATCGATCACCGCCTCCAGGCCCTTGATGATCGTATGGTACTCCGAGGGCGGGGTCAGGCGGCGCTCGAAGACCTGGGCGAGCTTCTGGTTCTGGTCGAGGCAGGACTGGCGGAGGCTGAGCCAGCGGGTCGTCGAGAACTCGACGATCGAGTCCGCGTGATCGGTCGCGAGGCGGGCGAGCCCGAGGTAGTCCTCCTGCTCCAGGAGCTCGCGGTAGTGGGGCTCCAGGAGGGCGAAGACCTCGGGGCTGATCGCCGACATCTCGTTGACCGGCGCCTGGTAGAGCCAGTCCTCGTTCTCCTCGAGGATGACGACGCCGACGAGGCCCGAGGCCAAGGGCAAGGCGAGCGTCAGGGTGCTCAGGCCGAAGGCGATCGGTCGCCAGCGATCCTTGAGCTCGCTCTTCCACAGGCCGCTGACGAGACCGGTGAGCTGATCGGGGGCGACCATCATCCGCGCGTGGCGCTTGTGCCCGCCCACCACCGGCTTGTAGGGCTGGTTTATCGCGAAGAGGAGCCGCCACTCGCCGCTCATCAGCTCGATCTTCTTGAGAACATGCTCCTCGCCGATCAGCGCGAGCACCTGATCACGCGGCGCCGCGGGGAGCATCTGCTGCAGACGCTCCTCGAGATCGTAGAAACGCTCCGAGCGGATCAGGTAGGCGTGGGTGCGCAAGCATCAAAACTACCCAAGATCGACGCCAAGCTCCACCCTTTGGTGCAGCCTCGCAACCCCGGGTCGCGAGGTCGCGCAGCTCGGGGCGGGGCCTCCCTGTTCGGCGCGAAAGTGCCCCTAGTCCCCCTCAGGAGCCACTTCAGCGGGCTCTGGAGCTTCCCGGCAGGGTATCCTGGCGCCGCCGCACGGGGCCCCTTCGAGGCCACTTGCCCCCACCCTGTGGAATTCTGCCGCGCTCCCGGAGCTCCCATGATCCAACTCAGCCCCGATCCCGCCGTCGCCGAGCAACAGATCGACGCGATCATCTACTACCTGACGACCTGCGGCTATATCGACACCGAGTTTGATCTGACCGAGAAGGCGTTCATCCGGGCCTACCTGCGGACGATCGTCACCCAGCGGATCGACGCCCTCGGGCCGATGAGCGCCGAGGTCCGCTACGAGCGGATCGAAAACCAGCACAACCACTACCTCGAGCGCTTCCAGGAGATCGAGCGGGAGGTCAAGGAGCTGCTCCACGAGGCGGTCGCGGACGGCGAGAATTCGGAGGAGTTCGTCCGCTCGCGGCTGATGCTCGGCTGCTACGAGCGCCTCGGCGAGCTCGACGAGGGCAACCGCCGCTCGCTGATGGACACGGTCGACGAGTTCATCGCCGCCGACGGCGAGCTCCACCCCTCCGAGGTCGCCTTCCGCAACCAGCTGGCCGAGCTCTTGGGCGCGGAGATCCTGATCGACGAGAGCGCTCTCGAGGGGCTGGGGATCGCCCTCGACCGACCGGCGACGCTGGAGCCGAAGGCGAAGAACCATCCCTTCTTCGAGAAGCTAGAGCACCACTACTCCTCGGATCCGACCCGGATCCGCGCCCAGATGGCGGCCGACCTCAAGCTCATCGAGCGCGCCGAGAAGACCTTCAACGCCCAGCGGGCCAAGGGCGGCGGCACCCTGGCGGGCCACCGCCACGTCACCGACTTCGCCGGCGGCGAGGAATTCCTCGACGGCCACGTCTACGTCGTCCCCTCCAAGCCCGGCCGGGACTACGAGCTTATCGTCCTCGGCGACCTCCACGGCTGCTACTCCAACCTCAAGGCGGCGATCCTCCAGTCGGACTTCATGAACAAGGTCCGCCGCTTCCGCGCGGATCCGGAGAACAACCCGGACGTCCGCCTGGTGCTCCTCGGCGACTACATCGACCGCGGCCGCTTCTCCTACAACGGGGTGATGCGGGCCGTCCTCAACCTCTTCCTCTCGGTCCCCGATCACGTCTACGTCCTCCGGGGTAATCACGAGTACTACATCGAGTACCAGGGCAAGATCCACGCTGGTGTCCGCCCGGCCGAGGCCTACCACTCGCTCTCGTCGCTGGTCCCCGACGACGTCTTCGCCCGCTACCTCCGCTTCTTCGACGCGATGCCGAACATGCTGATCTTCGATCAGCTCCTCTTCGTCCACGCCGGGATCCCCCGCGACTCGCTCATCGCCGAGAGCTGGCGCGACCTCTCGAGCCTCAACGACAAGGAGGTCCGCTTCCAGATGCTCTGGAGCGATCCGAGCACGGCCGAGTACATCCCGAGCGATCTGCAAAACGCCAGCGCGCGCTTCGCCTTCGGCCGCCGGCAGTTCCGCAAGTTCATGGGCAGCATCGACTGCAACACGCTGGTGCGCGGCCACGAGAAGATCAACGCCGGGTTCGCCTCGGTCTACCGCGACGAGGACATCCGCCTCTTCACCCTCTTCTCCGCCGGCGGCGTCGCCAACGACGACATCCCGAGCGACTCGAACTA
This sequence comes from Polyangia bacterium, assembly GCA_030424595.1. Taxonomy (GTDB): domain Bacteria; phylum Myxococcota_A; class Polyangia; order Nannocystales; family Nannocystaceae; genus JADJRG01. The sequence goes on along the minus strand of JAUHWG010000014.1, from coordinate 26,776 downwards.
CCGCGACGTCCGGCCGATGGCCCTGACGATCACCAGCCGCGACGGCGAGACCCGGGCCATCCCCTGGGCGATCGACTACCGCCGCTTCCAGGGCCCGGAGCACAACGCCTTCTTCCGCACGAGCCCTGAGGTGGACATCTAAGAGGCCGTGGCAGGGGTCCCTAGCGCTCTCTCCGGCTCTCACCGGCCCCCCACCTTCCCCTCAGCTCCGCTGAACCTCGCGGTACGAGACGGCACAGCGCCGTCTCTGCCAAGCCGCCCTCACCTCGCAGACGCCACCGACCTCGCGCGAGCCGCGGGGACTCTGGCTCTCCGGCTAGGGAGCCGCCGTGGACATCGCGGGCCCGCGCCGACCGTATCGTCGGCGACGACCGAACGCCGCTCATGCGGGTCGCACTGCTGCCCTCGGCGACGAGCGACGAGCGACGAGGCATCCGCCAGGACCTCCGCCGAAGGCTCCCCGCGCGCGTTCCAGAGCGAAGTCTGGAGCGCCAGGCAGCGCAGCCGGCCGAGGACAGCGCCCCGAATCTGCCAGTGCTCGCGGTGATCCTCGCTGTCCGCCGGCGCTGCGCGATGCTAACCTGCCCCTTATGAAATATTCCTTAGCGTGTGGGTTCGCGGCGCTCGCCCTCGGCGGCTGCGTGAACGACAACCCCTTCTATGTCGATCCCACAGGCGCGAGCTCTTCGACCTCGGAAGACCCGACGATGACCGCTAGCGGCTCGTCGACGAGCGTCGCGACGACGGAGGGGAGCACCGGCGCTCCCGACACCGACGATCCCAGCACCGGCGTCGGCACGAGCGTCAGCACCAGCACCAGCACCACCTCCGAAGGGAGCAGCGGGGCGGTGACGACGGACACCGGCGATGACACCGGCAACACGACCATGCCCGCCGCCTTCTGCGGCGACGGCGAGGTGAACCCAGGCGAAGTCTGCGACGACGGCAACGAAGACGAAGACGAGTGCACCGTCGCATGCCTGCCCCCCCCGTCGCTGGAGGGTCTCTTGCCCGCAGGCATCTCGGAGTTGCTCGGCTACCCGGGGCTAGACCCAAAGCCCGGCCTCTGCCCAGGACTGCTGACGGGGATCTCGATCGCGGGAGACCCCGAGATCGGGCTCCTCCGGGTCAAGTTCCTCTGTCAGGACTTCGACTTCGTCCATATCGCCGATGGCGTCTTCGAGGTCGATCCCGTCGGCCCCGTTCTCTACGGCGATTACATCGGCTCAGAGGCGATCGCCGACGAAAGCTGGGCGCCCCAATGTCCCCCGGACGCCCCCGCTCTGGTCGGCGTCGGCGGCTGGGCGAACGAGACGGAGTTGACCCTGATCGAGCTCCAGTGCGTCAACCTCGTGCTCATGCCCGAACAAGACGGCTACCAGATTCTCTACGAGAACCTCCAGGAGCCGTTCGGCGGCTACAAGGATTGGGGCATCGAGCAGCCGCACGTCGGCTGCGACGAGTACGCTGGCACCTTCGCCGCGGACTTCGTCGTCCACACGTCGGACTTCGGCGTGAGCGGCTTGGAGGTCCTCTGCTCCGAGCCCGACCTCGGCATCTAGTCGGCGCAGCCGCGGAGGGTGTCGATCGCTCGCGGAGCGCCGAGCAAGACCAGCTTATCGTGTCGCTCTTCTCGGCGCTGCTCGGCCTGGCGAGAGGACCAGTGATCGCCACGTCATCCTCCGCGAGCGCACCGGGGCCACAGGCCCCGGAACGCAACGTCCCGGCCGAGGGCTGAGCTCAGGATCACCTCGAGGTCGCATTGGAGAAGGCCTGCGCGGCGAGCTCGACGAAGCCTCGCACCTTGGCGGTGAGATAGCGCTTGCTCGGGTAGATCGCGTAGATTTGGACCGACTTCGGATGCCACGGAGCGAGGACCCGCTGAAGATGGCCCTGCTCCATGGACTCCCGCGCCATCACCAGCGGAAGGGGCGCGATGCCGAGGCCCTATCCCCGCCTCGCCGAGGTCAAGGCCCGCTACGATCCGCAGGGACTCTTTCGATCCCCGCAGGGCATCTGAGCCTCAGGAGGCCCCCCAGCTGGACTCTCTCGAATGTGTGCACCACAGCGGTCTGCGGTGATGGCATTATCCAGGAGGGGGTCGAAGGGGTCGAAGAGTGCGACGATGGAGATGACGTCGAGGAGGCCGACCCCGCGGATGCGTGACCTCCCCATTGACCCCGACCGGCCCCCACAGACCCTGCAGCAGAACTCGCAGAGCTGCGAAATCTGCATGCAATGCCCGCAAAGCGCTGGATGATAGCGCTTCCACCTGGGCGGGGTCAGGGCCGCCTGCTACGCTCGGAGCATGCGCATAGGTCGACACCCTTGGGTCCCCGTGCTCGCCCTGTGCGGCGGGTGCGTCTCGACAAACCCCTACTACGTCGATCCCACCGGCGAGAGTGACACCAGCACGTCGACGGACATGAGCGTCGGCGAGAGCTCGACCACGGGCGTCGACCCGACCGCCAGCGTCACCGGCACGACTGAGCCGGCGACGGCGACCGGCGTCGTGACCGACGGCGAGACCGACGGCGAGACCGACGGCGAGACCGACGGCGAGACCGAAGACGACACGGGGATGCCCGAGGCCTACTGCGGCGACGGGGCGAAGAACCCCGACGAGGAGTGCGACGACGGCAACGCCGTCGATGACGATGGCTGCACCAACCTCTGCACCCTGCCGGCCTGCGGCGACGGGATCCTCAACCTAGACTCCGAGCTGTGCGACGACGGCGATCTCAACGGAGACGACGCCTGGTGCACCCTAGGATGCCTGCCCAACGTCTGCGGCGACGGCAAGCTGGGCCCGGAGGAGGAGTGCGACGACGGCAACACAGACGGCGGCGACGGCTGCTCGTCCCAGTGCGCCCTCGAGAAGTGTGGCAACGGTGTGCCCGACGTCGGCGAGATCTGCGACGACGGCGACGAAGACGACCTCGACGATTGCACATCGCTCTGCGTACCGCCGCCGGATCTCATCGACATCCTCTACGGCGGCCTCTCGGCCGTCCTTGGCGAAGAGAACGGCGCCGAGTCGGATGTGTTCTGCGACGGCGTCCTCACCGGGCTCGACGGGACCTTCGACGGCCTCTTCGTCGCCCAGCTCGGCTCCCGATGCTCCGACGTGACGATCGAGCCTGTCGGAATGGGCACCTTCCGCCTGGCCCCTACCGGACCGGTCCTCTACTCTGACGGGTTCGTCGGCATTCCCCCCGAGGCGCCAGAGAACTTCTCGGTCAAGTGCCCGCCGGAGAGCCCCTTCCTGATGAGCGCTGGCGGCTGGGGAACGATGGAGGGCCTGACCGAGATCGGCCTCCAGTGCGTCAACCTCCTGGTCAAGCCCAACGGGGGCACCTACAAGCTCACCCCCGCCAACGCACAGCTGGTGAAGGTGGGCCAGGGCGAGGGGATGATCCTGATGCCCGCCAGCTGCGCGGACTTCCCCGGCTCCTTCGCCACCGAGCTGATCGCCGTCCAGGGCAACCTGACGATCAGCGGCCTCCGCTTCGGCTGCGAGATCCCGATCTTCAACGAGTGGTAGCTCGCCAGCGGCGAGGCGGCGAGGCGGCGAGGCGGGCATCCAGGACCTCTCGCGCGATCGCCGTGGTCCGAGCCGGGGCCAGACCGGCCGACGACGTGGGCCTCCTCTCGCCGCAGCTCAGCCCTGAGCGGCGCTCCCCCTTGCGAGCGCTCCACGCGATCCGCGATGATACCGACACATCGCATGAAGATCCTCGTCACGGGAGCAGGTGGGCAGGTCGGGCTCGATCTTATTCGACGCCTCCGGGGGCAGGGCCATGAGGTCCACGGGAGCGACGTCATCGAGCGTCCTGCAGGGGCCGATTCGGACCTCCCCTGGCACAGGCTCGACGTCACGGATCCGGCGATGATCGACGCGCTCCTGGGCGAGATCAAGCCGGAGTGGATCTTCCACCTGGCCGCGCTCCTCAGCGCCCGGGGCGAGACCCGGCCCCAGCTCGCCTACGCCGTCAACCAGACGGGGACGTTCAACATCCTCGAGGGCTGCCGCGCCCACGGCGTCGAGCGCCTCCTCTTCACCAGCACGATCGCCGTCTTCGGGCCCGGCCTCCCCTCGCCTGTCCCCGACGAGGTCCCGCTCCTGCCGACGACGATGTACGGGATCACCAAGGTCTCCGGCGAGCTCCTGGGCGCCTACTACCACCGCCGCTACGGCGTCGACTTCCGCGCGGTCCGCTTCCCCGGCTTGATCTCGGCGACCCTCCCCGGCGGCGGCACCTCCGACTACGCCCCGCTGATGTACATCGAGGGCCTCCGCAGCGGCAGCTACGAGGCCTTTTGCCGGCCCGACACGCGGATCCCGATGATGTACATGCCCGACGGGATCCGGGCCCTCGCCGAGCTCGCAGCCTGCCCCCGCGAGCAGCTCAGCCGCTCCGTCTACAACATCGCGGCCTTCTCGCCGACCGCCCAGGAGATCGCCGACTCGGTGATGCAGGCGCTGCCGGAGGTGTCGATCACCTTCGCCCCCGACCCCGCCCGTCAGGCGATCCTCGACTCCTGGCCGGACGCCCTCGACGACAGCCTCGCCCGCGCCGACTGGGGCTGGTCCCCCGAGTACGACCTCGACCAGATGACGGCCGCCCTCCTCCCCGAGGTCAAGGCGCTGGTCCGAGAGATCGCGACCGCCACGTAGACCCGGCCGCCCCCCGAAAGCTCCCCTACGCGCCCACAAGCTGGGCCCGCCGACCGCCGACAAACCCCGACGCAGCAGAGAGCCCGCGATGTTCGAGCAAGCCAAGGACCACTACCAAGCCATCCTCGACGAGATTAGCGAGGCCGGCCTCTACAAGCACGAGCGGATCATTACGTCGCCGCAGAGCGCCTCGATCGAGGTCGGCGGCCGCCAGGTCATCAACTTCTGCGCCAACAACTACCTCGGCCTCTCCAACCACCCGCACGCCGTCGACGCTGCCCGCAAGGCCCTCGATGAGCGCGGCTTTGGCATGTCGTCGGTCCGCTTCATCTGCGGCACGCTCGATCGCCACAAGGAGCTCGAGGCCGAGGTCTCGAGCTTCCTCGGCACCGACGACACGATCCTCTACTCCTCCTGCTTTGACGCGAACGGCGGCCTCTTCGAGACCCTCCTCGGGCCCGACGACGCGATCATCTCCGACGCCCTCAACCACGCCTCGATCATCGACGGCATCCGCCTGTGCAAGGCCCAGCGCCACCGCTTCGCCAACGACGACATGGGCGAGCTCGAGGAGAAGCTGAAGGCGACCCAAGGGGCGCGGCTGCGGATGATCGCCACCGACGGCGTCTTCTCGATGGACGGCACGATCGCCAGGATCGACCGGATCTGCGACCTGGCCGAGCGCTACGGGGCGATGGTCATGGTCGACGACTCGCACGCGACGGGCTTTGTCGGCAAGACCGGCCGCGGGACCCACGAGCACTGCGGCTGCATGGGCCGGGTCGACGTGATCACGACGACCTTCGGCAAGGCCTTAGGCGGCGCCTCCGGCGGGGCCACCTCGGGCCGGCAAGAGATCATCGACGTTCTCCGCAACCGCTCGCGGCCCTACCTCTTCTCCAACTCCCTCGCCCCGCCGATCGTCGCCGCGACGCTCTCGGTCATGGAGCACCTCAGCGCCTCGACCGAGCTCCGCGATCGCCTGGAGGCCAACACCCTGCGCTTCCGCGCCGGGATGACCCAGGCCGGGTTCACGATCAAGGAGGGCGTCCACCCGATCGTCCCGATCATGCTCGGCGACGCGACCCTCGCCAACACGATGGCCGACCGCCTCCTGGACGAGGGGATCTACGTCATCGGCTTCTCGTACCCGGTCGTCCCCAAGGGCCAGGCGAGGATCCGCGTCCAGCTCTCGGCGATCCACAGCGACGCCCAGATCGACCAGGCGATCGCCGCCTTCACGAAGATCGGCGAAGAGCTCGGCGTCCTCGCGAACGCGGCCACCTAGCCCTGAAATAAGCGCTGCTGTGAGGCCTCCTAGACAACCCGCGTAGAATCGTCAGTGACACGGGGTTTGCGCTTCGGCTGCATTTGTGTGGGTGAGCGCTCACCCGCGCCCGAGAACTCGGGCGGCAAAAGTCCGCGTGAGTACACTTCTACACGGAACTGGGGGGCGGTTTCACACCAGCGCTTACTTTAGGCCTAGGTGGCCGCCTGTGGTGAACGCTCCGAGCGCTCTCGCGCTTCGAGCGATCGGACGTCGCCCGGCTCGCACTGGGGGACGACGTCCGTCGCGACCGCTGAGGGCCCCTCGGATCGCGAGCGCAGCCATCTGCGATTGAGGCGTCCGCTGCTCCCTCTCGCCACGCTCCACCGCTCAACACACGCGACCGCTCGACGACGCCGTGCATCCGTCGGCCGCACCGAGTAGCCTCACTGCGGGCTCGGACGATGGGCAGATCGAATGGACAGATCGAATGGACAGTTCAAGGCCGGGGTTCCCCTCCTGCTCGCCCCCTTCCTCGCCTGCGTCGGCCCGAACCCCTACTACCTAGCCCCGCCCGCGGACACTGACACCTCCGGGGAGAGCGCGACCACCTCGGCCCTCACGAGCGCGGAGTCGGAGTCCGGGTCGAGCTCGGAGTCAGAGTCGGAGTCGGGGTCCGGATCGGGCTCCAGCAGCTCCGACGGGGGCCTGTGCGGCGACGGATCCCTCGATGACGGCGAGGAGTGTGATCTCGGCCCCGACAACGGTGTCGCCGGCTCCGGCTGCACGGACCTCTGCACCGCCAACGTCTGCGGCGACGGTGTGGTCGAGATCGGCGAGGAGTGCGACGACGGCAACACAGCCCCGGGCGACGGCTGCTCCCCTGGCTGCCAAGACGAGCCGGGCCAAGGCGTCTGCGGCGACGGCTCGGTCGAGAACGCGGAGGAGTGTGACGACGGCAACCTCATCGACGGCGACGGCTGCGAGGCCAACTGCACCAAGAGCCCGCTCGGGATCTGCGGTGACGGGATCCTCGACTGGAACGAGCTGTGCGACGACGGCAACGAGATAGGCGAGGACGGCTGCGAGAAGGACTGCACCCCGAGCCCCGATCCGGTCTGTGCGCCCCCAGAGGACTACACCCCCTGCGACACAGCGCTCACAAAGGAGGGCCAGCTCGCCCCCTTCCGCGCCATCGGGGTCGGCTGCCAAGAGGGCGACGAGGTCCTGCCGATCGCGAAGGCCAAGCTCGTCAGCGCCGACCCGAAGGCCTGGATGCTCGCCAAGGGCTTCGGCTCCTACTACGGCCCGCGCGAGGGGCAGTCGTTCCTCATGCTCAGCACCGGCACGATCAGCGAGCCAGACGGCATGGGCGTGGTCACCGAGACGGTCAATTCCCAGGTCGGCCAAGGAGACAACGCCAACCCGAACAACGACGGATTTCTCCCCGACTACGCGCCGGCGGACGACGAGTCCGGCGTCCTCGCCGAGTCCTGGGCGCTCGGCCAGGGCGCGCCCAACGACAAGATCTTCCTGAGCTTCGAGACGACGATCCCGAAGGCCGGCGCCGGCTACTCCCTCGACTTCGCCTTCCTATCCTCGGAGTGGCCGACCTTCGTCGGCACCCAGTTTAGCGATCTCCTCGTCATCTGGCAGGTCAGCGAGGACTACACCGGGACCATCTCCAGGATCGAGAAGAAGTCGACGAGCACGACCACCCTTCACCCCCACTGGTCCTCCGTCCCGGTCATGGCCGGCAAGGGCTGCATCTACTACGGCAGCGACGGCCCCGGCTTCTCCTGCTTCGAAGACGAGCTCCTCGGCACGGGCTTTGAGACCCACGCCGGCACCGACTGGCTCCGGGTCAACCAGCCCGTCCCCGCAGAGGAAGAGCTCACGCTCTACGTCTTCCTCGCGGACATGGCCGACAGCGCCCAGTCGAGCGTCGTCCTCCTCGACCGCTTCCGCTACCTCTGCTCGGAGTGCATCTCCGACGGCGATCCGCTCTGCCAGGGCGACTCGCCGAACATCGAGTGCTGCGGCGTCGTCATGCCGAAGTAGGGCTGCGTTCTCCGAGCGCCCCCCCGCTCATGCCGGCGCTGCGCGGCCTCGGCGAGACATTCTTCGCCGAAGCCGCTAGGATCCGCGCCCATGAAGATCACGAGCGCATTCGACGGCGGCAACATCGAGGTGATCGCTGCTGACACCCCGAGCAACGTCCGCTTGAACATCCGGGTCGACAACGGCTCCGACCACTACCAGTGGTTCTACTTCAGGGCCAGCGGGGTCCGCGATCAGGCGCTGCGCATGAGCATCGACAACGCCGGCTCCGCGTCGTTCACCGACGGCTGGGTCGACTACCAGGCGGTCGCCTCCTACGACCGCCAGCGCTGGTTTCGCGTGCCGACCCGCTACGCCGACGGCACGCTGACGATCGAGCATACGCCGACCGGAGACGCGGTCTACTACGCCTACTTCGCCCCCTACTCGCAGGAGCGCCACGCCGACCTGATCGCGCGCTCGCTGACGGCCGACGGGGTCCGCTTGGAGGTGCTCGGCTCCACCCTTGACGGCCGTGACATCGACCTGCTGGTGATCGACGATCCACCCGCGGCCGACGCGAAGGCGAGCCCGAAGAAGCCCTGCTGGATCATCGCCCGCCAGCACCCCGGCGAGACCATGGCCGAGTGGCTGATCGAGGGGCTCTTGGCCCGTCTCCTCGACCCGCAGGATCCCGTCGCCCGCCGCCTCCGCGCCACCTCGGTCTTCTACATCGTCCCCTGCATGAACCCCGACGGGGCCTTCCGCGGCCACCTGCGGGTGAACGCGGTCGGGGCCAACCTCAACCGCGAGTGGACCCTGCCGACCCTGGAGCGCAGCCCCGAGGTGCTCTGCGTCCGCGAGCGGATGGCCGAGACCGGCGTCGACTTCTTCCTCGACGTCCACGGCGATGAGGGACTCCCCTACAACTTCATCGCCGGCCCCGACGGGATCCCCTCGCTGACGGAGGCGATGGTCGCCCTCGAGAACGACTTCCAGGCCGCGCTGCGACAGGCGTCCCCGGACTTCCAGAGCGTCCACGGCTACCCCAAGGCTGCCCCCGGCGAGGCCAACATGACGATGGCGACCAACTACGTCGCCGAGACCCACGGCTGCCTGTCGATGACCCTGGAGCAGCCGTTTAAGGACGCCGCCGACACCCCGCTCCCGGAGGTCGGCTGGTCGCCCGAGCGCTGCCAGAAGCTCGGCGTGGCGATCCTCGACGCTCTCTACGCGGTCCACGGCAAGCTAGGCTGAGCCGAGAGATACTCCGCGACCCGGAGCTACGGCCGTCATGGAGCCGCTCGCTCCAGGCCGGGGTTGCGCATCGACTCGATCGCAGGGCTCACGCCTGTGCGGGCGATGGGGCCCCGGCCTTCGGCGCTCGACCGAGCGTCCGGCGAAGCCAAGCCCACGCGCGAGCGAGCTCGTCGGGGCGGTAGAGGCAGGGATAGAAGGCCATGGCGATGAACGAGAAGGGGCCGACCTCCATGAGCACGAAGATCATCAGGTGCATCGAAAGGCCGAAGACCACGTAGGGCGTCCGCAGATCCCAGCGCGTCAGGAGCCGCCGCGTACGCCCGCCCTCGCCTGGCCTTTGGCGCAGGTAGAGGTAGAGGCCGACGATCGGGAAGGAGACCTCCCAGATCCAGGTCAGGGCGGTGAGGATCTGGGTGAGCGGGAAGACCCAGGCGATCCAGTACATGCTCCAGCGGTGCCAGGTCGGCTGGAGCAGGATGTAGTAGAGCGCCGTGTAGCCGCCCATCGGCGTCCAAAACGCGGAGACCTTGTGGAGCCCGGTCGAGGCGTAGAGGGTGCAGAGCTGGACGATGACGAGGTAGCGGGGCCAGGCCGCGACCGTCAGGTCGGAGACCCAGCGCCGCTCCCGTCGCCAGGCGTCGAGCGAGAGGGTCGCGGTGCCGTCGCAGAGCACCAAGAGCCACAGCGCGTCGCACTGGAGCGCGTCGTAGGAGCCCTTCGCGTCGCCGTTGATCATCGAGATCGCGAGCATCCCTTGGAGGCCGACGAAGGCGATGAGCCGCCCGCCGACCCTGCCGCCGACGCCGACGAGGAGGGCGACCCCGGCGGCCAAGGTGATCCACACGAGCGACCAGACGACCTCCGGCGTGGGCCCGCCGAGCAGGGTCACGAGCCACGAGCCGGCGCCGCTCAGCGAGCGGTAACCGCCGTAGCGCGCGTCGGTCCAGAGCACCTCGACGAGGCCGCGGGAGATCGTCGGCGCGAGGTTGTAGATGAGGCCCACGGCCGTGATGATCCGGAAGAGCGCCACCGAGAGGCCCGCCTCGCGACGGCCGAGGATCCCGAGCCACGACGCCCACGACCGGATCATCGGAACTTCTCCAGGGCGAGGAGGATCTGCTGCTGGTACTCGCCGGGCGGGATGTCGCCCGCGCGCACCTCCTCCGGGCTCGGCGTGCGCCGCCGAAACATCCGCACCCGGATGTAGCGGGCGTCGGGGAAGTCGGTCGCCGCGAGGCCGGCGACCCAGCGGCCAAAGTCGCCGTAGATCCTGGCGTAGCCCGGCCAACCGTAGCGGAAGATCGCCGCCCGCATCCGGTCATGGCCGAAGGTGCCGACCCGCCAGGTGTGCTCAGGGGAGCGATCGGCGTAGACGATCCGCCACTGGTCGTCCTCGTGGACGTCGATCACCAGCGCCGTCGGGAAGCGATGGGGGGCGACGAACATCCGCCAGGGCTGGCGGACGCCGATGTAGTCGCGGTAGGGGCGGAAGGGTTGAACCAGCGCGGCGCGGAAGTCCGTGAACCCCTTCGCGATCGTCCAGACCCGGTCCTGGAGCTCTGTGGCCGTGACCTCGCCGCCGAAGCGGGAGAGAAAGCCCGCCCAGACCTGAAACTCCTGCTGGACGGTCTCGTCGCGCCAGGCGGAGCGCTTGAGCCCGACCCCCGGATCCGGGATCCCCTGGAGGATGACCGCGGCCAGGTGAGCGATGACGAAGAGACCGAGCAGGTGGGCGCCGAGCGAAGGACGCGCGGTGGCGGCGGCTCCCGCCTGTGGTCGCCGCGGGGCCTCCTCTGTCCCCTGGCTCCGGTCCGCTCCTGTGCTCGCCATCATCGGCCTCAGCGGCGATTGTAGGAGCCCACCGCCCGCTGTGGGAGGTCCAGTGCAGCGGCCTCGCTCACATCGGCCCCCTGCGAGCGCCAAGGCACCGCAAAAAGCGCGGCAGGGGTCGAACGGACTCGGCGGCGAGGATCCGCAGCCCCTCGCCTTGCCGGCGCTCGCCCGGCGCTCGCCCGGCGCTCGCGCGACGCTCGACCGGCGCTCGCGTGACGCTCGCGGGCCAACCGACAGAAGGCCGCTCTAGCCGGCCTGAACCGGGCATTCGCCGCGCTCAGGTCGCCCGCCCATCGCCAAAGCCCGCCACGGCCTGCACGGCCGCGACCCCTCCGGCCCTCGGAGAGCCTCTGGGGGCTATACTGCGGACGATGTCAGGTCGAGCGCAGGCCCTCGTCACGGCGAGAGCGCCGTGGCATCGCGCTCGCCGAGACCGGTGAGAGGAACCAGCGATGAACCAACCCCGCCGCAACATCCAATGGCAAGGGTCTCACGTGACCCCCGAGCAGCGTCGCGAGGCGATCGGCCAGCGCGGCTGCGTGATCTGGCTGACAGGCCTCTCCGGCTCGGGCAAGAGCACCGTCGCCCTCCGGGTCGAGCGTCGGCTCCTGGAGCTCGGCAAGGTCGCCTACACCCTCGACGGCGACAACATCCGCCACGGCCTCTGCAGCGACCTCGGCTTCAAGCCCGAAGACCGCCGCGAGAACATCCGCCGGGTCGGCGAGCTCGTCCGCCTGATGGCGGACGCGGGGGTCGTCGCGATCGTCGCCCTGATCTCCCCCTACCGCGACGACCGGGCCAGGGTCCGCGCCCGGATCCCCGAGGGCCGCTTCGTCGAGGTCTTCGTCGACGCCCCCCTCGCGGTCTGTGAGGAGCGCGATCCCAAGGGGCTCTACGCCCGCGCGCGCTCCGGCGAGATCCCCAACTTCACCGGCATCTCCGCCCCCTACGAGGCGCCGGTGGACCCTGAGTTGGTCCTTCGGACAGATGAGAGCGACGTCGACGGCTGCGTCGACAGGGTGGTCGAGACGATCATCCCGCTGCTCACGCTCTAGCAGCCCGGAGCAGACCTCAGCTCAGGAGCAGCCGGCGATCCCGGCCGCGCCGCACAGCGCCTGCCCAGTCAGCGCCAGCTCCCAGATCTGCACCTCGTCGATCAGGCCGACGAAGGCCGACGCCGCGCCGACGGCCGGTCCGTCGTTGCCGATCCGAAGCGAGTCATCGCCGATAACGGCGATCTTCCCGGCGATCTGGGTGCTGAGCACACCGTCGACCCACAGGCTGAGCGACTCGCCATCGTAGACGCAAGCCGCGTGGACCCAAGCGCCCGGCTTGAGGCTGCTCGCCGAGAGCACAGTCCCGGCGCCGGGGCTGTCGCAGCTCAGCTCGTAGCTCTCGCCCCCGCCGACGAGCGCGAGGCGGATGTTGCCGTCGCGCTCGACGATCCCGCGAGTGCCGCTCAGCCCCTCCGCGCTCGGATGGATCCAGGCGGCGACCGTGAACTCATTGAGGAGACGCTGGAAGATCTGCTCGTCGTAGGGGGCGAAGACCGTGCTCGCCTCGTCGAGGAGCGCCGCCGAGCCGCTGTGACCGGGCACCTGAGCGACGCCGACCATAAAGCCGTGATAGAGCGAGTCGGAGGTGTCGAGGAGCGAGGAGTCGCTCCAGCCGGTCTCAAACTCGTAGCAGAGGACGAGATCGGGGGACTCGGGGCAGCTGTAGACCGGATCGCCGCCGGTGGTCGGATCTTCGGTCGGGTCTTCGGTCGTAGATTCGGCGGTCGTCCCTTGGGTGCCCGTGACGTCCGTCGAACCCTCGAACAGGCTCGTCGTCATCATCGACTCGCCCGAGGACGAGCTCGACGACGACGCGCCTGTGATCGGCGTGGTCGTCTGCTCGGGCGCTTCGTCGGTGAAGCAGGCGGCGAAGGCCAGCGCGCTCACGGTGGCGACGATGACGGTCGATCTGGACACCACCGCAGCCCCCCTTCTCCCCCCACGCGCTCCCATCGAGGTTCAGTGTGGCACAGTCCTGGCCACCGGCGAAGCGTCCCCGAGGGGCCCCGCCCACGCGAGGGAGGACCTGCGGTGCACGTCGCCGCGCGACAACGAACCTGACCTGCCGAGACCTCTGCGAGCGCGCAGCTCGGCGAGCGCTTCGGCCCCGCGCGGCCAGACCTGCGGCCGCCCTACTGCGGCCGCCCTACTGCGGCCGCCCTACTGCGGCCGCCCTACTGCGGGTTGATCACCTTGAGCCGGAGCCCGCCCGGGTACGCGTAGGAGGTCACGTTGGTGTAGCCCACCTGATAGATGCCGAAGGGCGCGTCGCTCTTCGCCAGGTGGGCCCCCTCGCCGATCGACCAGTCCGCGACCTCGTACTCGCCGAGATCGTAGTAGCCCGTGACGACGACGTCATCGACGTAGACCTCAGCCCCGCCCTTTTGCCGGACGATCTGGGCGTAGTGCTTGTCGTAGCCTACGCCGGTGACGAAGGCGTAGCGGCTGAGGAACTGCTCGACCGGGACCATCTGGTACGACGCAGGATCGCCCGTGCCGGCCCCGCCGTTTTGCCCGGCGAGATACTGGACCGGCATGAAGGGCCCGTCGGCTGAGAAGATCACGCTGTCCTTGGTGTTGAACTCGTGGAACTGGCCCTTGGCGAGGGTGACCGGGAAGCCCGGCTGGGCCGGCTCGGCGTCGACCGTGACCCCGTCGTCACCGCCGTAGATCCGCCAGTAGAAGCTCTCGCTCCCCCGCTTCGGCGCGTGGGCGCCGACGTAGGTCTCGCCCCAGTACTCCAGCGGGATCATCTGATCCTCGATGTGATCGCAGAAGGTGACGCCGTTGGGGATGTTGACGCACTGGACCGCGCCGACGACCCAGATCGGCTTGTTGCTGCTGATCAAGGTGCCCGAGAGGTCGGACTGCCCCGACGAGATCTGGAGCAGGTCGTAGTCGCCGATCGTCACGTTGCCGGTGCCGTTGGCGGAGACCGCCGGGACGCCGGTGCCGGCGACGGTCGCCACCGGCGGGGTCCAGGAGACCTCGGTGTCGTCCTCGAGGCCGATGATGTTGACGTAGGCCGGGTTGCCGCCGACGTTGGGCTTGTAGGCCGCGACGATGAAGTTCTGCCGCTGGGCGTGGTCGGGCAGGAGCATCGACGAGTCGTTGTGGGCCTCGGCCTCGATCGGCGAGTGGAGGTAGGCGACGACAGGGACGTCCGAGACCACCTTGAAGGTCGAGTCTGGGCGGAGAACGCTGACCGGACCGGGCTGCGAGGGCATCGTCAGGTCGAAGACGTGGCTCTGGCCGGGCATCACCGGGACCGGGCCGTCGACGACGTTGTCGTTGAAGTAGAGGCTCACCTGCGCGGTCAGGGTCTCGGAGACGTTGCCGACCGCGAGGGCGCTCGGCTCCTCCTTGAAGTTTTGCATCTTGTTGGCCCGGAAGACGCAGCCGATGCTGCTGGCGTCGACCTTGATGAGGTCGCAGAGGTCGAGGCACTCGCCGGCGCCGCTGCACTCCTGGCCCGCGTCGCAGGGGACGGGCTCCTCGTAGAACTGGCCGTCATCGGAGCAGACCTTGTAGGCGCCCGGTCCGTCACAGACCGACATGCCGGGATCGCAGAAGAGGTCGGTGCAGATCCCGTCGAGGCACTCGCCGGAGCCGCACTCGACCCCCTCGAAGCCCGAGCAGTCCTCCTTGCAGGTGAGGAGCTTCCCCTCCTCGCAGCCCATCGTCTCGCCGGGGGTGCAGACGCAGTCGCCGGAGTCCGAGTCGCTCTCGGTCGCGGTCTCGGTCGCGGTCGCGCTGACGCCGGTGCTCGCGGTCGTCCCCGAGGTCGACATGCTGTCGCCGCCGCTCCCCGTGGCGGTCGTCGTCCCGGTCGAGGTTCCGGTCGCCGTCGTCGTCGCTGTCGCTGTCGCTGTCGCCGTCGCCGTCGCCGTCGCCGTCGCCGTCGAGGTTCCAGTCTCGGTCGTCGCGACGTCATCACCGCAGGCGGCGAGGCTGAAGCAGAGGAGCGCCGCGGGGATCGTGGAGAAGTTCGTCAAGGCAGAGCGCGCGAAAAAGAGCATGCCCCGACTATCGTGGCTCGGCCGAGCCCCGGCAAGCCCGATGTCAGGGCCCCGACCCCGCGGAGGGGGGTCGCGACGCGGCGGGATTCTGTGTTAGGTCACGGACCGATGCTCCGCTCGCGGGCCACGAAGCAGCGCATTGGCGCGGTCGAAGCCGCCGCCAAGCGCCTCGCGGAGGAGACCGACGGTCTCCGCTTCGCCGCCCCGGTGACGCACGTCTACAACCCGCTCATCTACGCCTGGCCGCTCCATCAAGCCTACATCCGCGCCTACGCCGGGGGGGCGAAGAAGGTGCTCTTCCTGGGGATGAACCCGGGCCCCTTCGGCATGGCCCAGACCGGCGTCCCCTTCGGCGATCCGATCCACGTCCGCGACTTCCTCGGGCTCCAGGGGAAGGTCGGCAAGCCGGCGATCGAGCACCCCAAGCGGCCCGTGGTCGGCCTCGACTCGCCGAGGCCCGAGGTCAGCGGGACCCGGGTATGGGGGGCCATCTCCCGCCACTGGCGGACCCCGGCGCGCTTCTTCGCCGACCACTTCATCACCAACTACTGCCCGCTCGTCTTCCTCGAGGCGAGCTCCCGCAACCGGACCCCCGACAAGCTCTCGGTCGGCGAGAAGACCCGCCTCTTCGCCGCCTGCGATCGCCACCTGCGGGCGGTCACCGAGGCCCTCGCGCCGAAGCTGGTCATCGCCGTCGGCGTCTTCGCCGAGCGCCAGGCGAGGGCGGCCCTGAGCGGCAGCGACGTCAAGGTCGCGCGGATCCTCCACCCGAGCCCGGCGAGCCCCCTCGCGAACCGCGACTGGCTCGGGATCGTCAGCGCCGAGCTCCAGGCGCTGGGCCTGTGTCGCCGACGCGCGCGACCGACGGGCGGGCACTGACGGAGACGACCTCGCGGCGCCACGACGGCGCCCGGCGAGCGACACCGAGAAGAGGAACGATGACGATGCTCAACGTTGATCCTGAGGTCCAAAGCGCGCTCGCCGACGGGCGGCCGGTCGTCGCCCTCGAGACCGCGGTCTTGACCCACGGCCTGCCGCGACCGACCAACCACGGGGCGGTCCTGTCGATGGCCGCGGCGATCCGCGAGGAGGGCGCGGTCCCTGCGGTGATCGCCGTCCTCCGCGGCTCCCTGCATGTCGGCCTCAGCCCCGCGCAGCTCGCCCACCTCGCGGAGGAGCTCGACGCCGACAAGCTCGGCGCCCGCGATCTGGCCGGGGCGCTGGCGTCCGGCCGCAGCGGCGGGACGACCGTCTCGGGGACACTCGTCGGGGCCCGCCTCGCCGGGATTCGGGTCTTCGCGACCGGAGGCATCGGCGGGGTCCACCGCGGCTGGCAGGATCATCGCGACGTCTCCAGCGACCTCGAAGAGCTCGCCCGCACCCCCTGCTGCACCGTCAGCGCCGGGGCCAAGTCGATCCTCGATCTGCCCGCGACCCTCGAGGCCCTGGAGACCCTGGCGATCCCGGTCCTCGGCTGGCGCACGGACGCCTTCCCCCAGTTCTACACCCGCGGTGTCGCAGCGCTCCCGGTCCGCCGGGTCGACGCCCTGGCGACCGTCGCGAAGCTCTGCTCGATCCGCTGGGGGGCGCTCGCGCAGCCCGGCGGGGTCCTCCTCACCCAGCCGCTTCCGGTCGAGCTCGCGCTCGATCAGGCGGCGGTCGACGAGGCGGTCACGACCGCGGTGGCCCAGGCTGGCGCCGCCGGGATCCGCGGCCAGGCGCTGACCCCCTACCTCCTCGCAGCCCTCGCCGAGCTGACCGCGGGGGCGAGCCTCGGGGCGAACCTCGCCCTCCTCGACGCCAACGCTGCGCTCGCCGCTCGCCTCGCGGTCGAGCTCGCCGCGGACCCGCCGACATCGCCGACGACGGCTCCGTAGCTCGACCGAGGACGACGCGACGGTCCACGCCAGACCACGCGCGTCCTGTCCGGGGCGACGGCCTCGGACGGCGCCTCCTCCGAGCCCTACTCCGCCGCCCCGCGGGCGAGCGTCGAGGGGGCCTCGGCGGCCTCGATCTCCGCCGGACGCTCGACCTGGAAGATCTCGAGCGGCCCCTTGCCCTTGACGTCGCTGACGCCGACGCTGCGGGTGCGATAGCCCTCGGGCACCCCGGAGAGCGCGGCCTTGCTGATGCAGACCCCACCGGCGACCCCGTGGTGCTCGATCCGCGAGGCGGTGTTCACCGTGTCGCCCCAGATATCGTAGGAGAACTGCTGGGCGCCGATGATCCCGGCGACGACGGGACCGCGGTGGATCCCGACCCGGAGGCCCCAGCCCGCGGGGTGACGCAGGGTGGCGTCGAGCAGCGAGAAGCCGAGCTTGACGATCCGCGCGGTCGCGTCGGCGGGATCGTCCATCAGGCCGCCGCAGGCCATGAGCGCGTCGCCGATAGTCTTCACCTTGAGCACCCCGTGGAGGCGACAGAGCGACTCGAACTCCTTGACCAGCACCTGCAGCTCGATCAAGACCTGCTCGGGCGGACGCCCCTCGCAGTAGGCGGTGAAGCCGATGACATCGGCGAAGAGCACCGCGACGTCCGGATGCCGCCGGGTCATCACCGCTCCGGTCGCCTGGAGCTCGCGGGCCACGGGCGCCGGCAGGATCGCCCGGAGCAGGCCGTCGGCGCGGCGAATCTCCTGCTCTAGGCGGGTCACCTGACGGCTCGCCTGGCGGGCCAGGGCCCGATTCTCGTGGATCCCGTGCAGCCGCGCCCGGAGGATGATCGGGTTGACCGGCTTGACCAAGTAATCGTCGGCGCCGCGCTCCAAGCAGGCCGCGACGCTCCTCGTCTCCTCGATCGACGAGACGATGACGATCGAGGTCCGCGACGACACCTTGTGCTCGCGGAGCACGCCGATGATGTCGATACCGTTGATGTCGGGGAGGACCAGGTCGAGGAGGACCAGGTCAAAGGACTCCCGCGTCGCCAGGTCGACGCACTCCTGGCCCGTGCTCGCGGTCTCGACCTGATAGCCGAGCTCCCGAACCAGGTGAGCGAGCAGGTTGCGCGCCGGCGGACTGTCGTCGACGACCAGCGCCCGCCCCCGCGAGTCGATCTTCGCCACGGTCGACTCCGACGCGCGCGCCGTGATCGCCGCGATCAGCATCAGCGGCGACATCTCGTCCTCTGTCGTCGCCCGCTCGGACTCGCCGTCGGCGACCTCCGGCAAGACCGCGGTAAAGGAGACCTTCGCCGACCTCTCATCCTCGTCGACCCAGAGCTTGCCGCCGAAGGTCTGGACCAGCAGGCGCGGCGCGGCGAGGCCGATCCCCCCGCCCGAGTCTGTCAGCTCCGCCCCGCCCGCCGCCTCGCCGACCCCGACCGCGTGAAAGAGGAGGCGCTCGCGATCGCCGGGCACCCGCTCGACGGTGAGGCGCAGCTCGGTCGGCTCACGGGTCGAGATGAGCGAGCGGCCGATCGCCAGCAGGATCTCGCGCAGGGATGACTCGCGCCCGAGGCCCTGCTCGGGGACGTCGGGGCCGACGCTGACCTTAAAGGATGTCCTCGGCGCCGATCTCGCGAGGCTGACGGAGACCCGATCGAGGAGCGGACGGAGCTGGACGACGTGTCCGCGGCCGCCGCTCGAGCGCCCCGGGGCGTCGATGCCCTCGAACATCTCTTCGAGGCTGTCGACGGTCTCTCGCACGGTCCCGGAGATGTCTCCGCTCGCCTCGGTCGCCTCGGCGAGCGCCCGCAAGCGGGGGCGTACGTCCCGTTGGATCACCCGGCTGAACTCATGACGCTCGCGCAGCGCGGCCTCGGCGGCCTTCACCGCGGTCTCGAGCTGTCCTTCGCGGCGGTGCGCGTCGCGTCGGTCGCGGACGACGACCACCGCGGTCCTCCCGTGGTCGCGCCCCGGCAGCTCGACGTACTGGACCTCGACGGGGATCGGCGGCCCCTTCGCCCGGTGCAGCGTCCCCTCCCGCAGGCGACCCACGCTCCGCCCGCCGGACTCGGCGGACAGGCCGAGGAGGAGCGACGCCCGCGTGCCCACAAGCTCCGCCTCGTCAGCTCCGCAAAGCTCGCTCATCCGCCGGTTGAGCCCGCTGACCAGCCCCTCCTCATCGACGAGGAGGATCCCCTCCGTGAGGGCGTTGAGCACGTCGTTCGTGTAGCGGCGCTCGCTGGTCTCATCGACCAGCGCCTCCAAGCTCATCTGGCTGACGCGGGTGACGAGATAGACGAAGAGACCGCCGCCGCCGAGGATCAGCCCCGACATCGTGATCATCGCCTCATTCGCGTCGGCGAGGACGAGCCCGAGGCACACGACATAGAACGCCGCGAAGGCGTACATCAGGCAGCAGAGCACCTTCCAGGTCGCGCGAAAGGGCGTCTTCGCCGAGAGCACGAGGAGCGCCGCGGCCCGCTGCGCCGCGAGCACGAGGAGCACCATACCGGCGACGACCGAGCCCGCCGTCACGAGCTTCACCCACAGGAGGCTGTTCATCCCCCCGCCACTCCTTCCGCGATCAACGCTCGATCGAGGCGGTGAAGCTCGCCCTCGAGGGCGCCGAGGATGAGCGGGATCTCCTCGAGCTCCTCGGCGATCGCCCGTCGCTCGATGGTCGCGGCGAGCTCCGCGGAGGGAGCCGCCGCCACCGCCAGCAAGGTCCCCTTGAGGCGATGAGCCGCGGCACGCACTGAGCTCGCGCGGCCTGAGCGGAGCCCGGCTCGGAGCGCCTCGACCTGCGACCAGCACTCCGCCGTCAGCTCGCCCGCGATCACCCGGAGCAGCGCCTCGTCGCCGCCGCAGAGCTCCAGCGCCTCCTCGGGATCAAACGCCAGCCGAAGGTCTCGCGGTCGCGACCTCGCGGTCCGGCCCCGCAGGAGGCACCAACTCAGGACCCCGAGCCCGGCCACACCGAGAGCCGCGAGCCCCGCGGGCGCCGCCCAGCTCGCCAGCGGCTGCTGGGTCACCTCTACGAGGGACCCGTCGTGAAAGCCGAGCACGGCGGCAGACTAGCCCAGATGACCTCAGTGTAGGTGTGGTGATTGTCGCGATCCCCGGCGGAGCTCGAACTAGGGCAATCCTATGATCAATTCTGAGCCAACGAGGAGCCCTACGAATATGGACCGTCGCCCGAGGGAGAACTCCTCGCCCAGGAGGGGGCCCACGGAGCTGGCGGGAGGCCCCCTCCGGGCCCCTCCCCCGAGGTCCGCAGATGGATACTCGCGCCAGGTGGAAGTCTTCATACTGGCGTTCAAGATCTTCTCCCCCGAGGAGCCCCCGGGCTCCCAACCCCGCTTCGGCTGCGATCGAACAGAGCCCATCCCAGAGCCGAACGGACGGGGCTCCGGAGGCGGATCAGCACAGCTCAGGCGACGGCCCTGACCACGCGACAGCGCAGCTCAGAGAACAGCTTGGTTCGCCTGGACCCCGAGCGTGTGCCAGAGGGTCTGAACGTCGGAGGCGTCGCGGAGCTTGTCCTTGATCACCTCCTTGCTCATGAAGAGCTTTCCGGTCTGACCCGCGGCCTCCGGCGCTGTCGCCAGCCACGTCGGCGTCTCGGCCCCCTTCGCCGGCGCGACCGCCATCAGGTTGGCGAAGAAGTTCGCGCCCGGATCTCCGCGGACGACCCCGGGGACGCAGGCGTTCACCGCGAGGCCGTGGATCCCGTAGTTCGAGCTCAGCCCGTAGGCGAGGAGTCGAGCCGCCTGCATCGACTGACGATAGGCCTTGATCCCGCTGTAGCTCCGCGTGTCGTAGTCGGTGTCCGTGAGGTCGAGGCCGCCCGCGTAGGGAGAGACGACCTGGACGATCCGCGCCGGCGCGCTCGACTTGAGCAGCTCCAGGAGGCGATCGAGGAGCATGTAGGGCCCGAGCACGTTGGCCATCCAGGTCAGCTCCGTGCCCAGGTCGGCCTCGATCTTGGTCCGCGACGAGCGGTGGACGACGTTGACGACGACGTCGAGCCGCTGGTGACGCTCGAGGATGACGCTCGCGAAGTCGTTGATCGACAGGCGCTTGCCGAGATCGACGGTGTGCGGGTCGAGCTGGGCCGACGGGCGGGCGCCGACGATCGCCGATCGGGTCGCCTCTAGCTGGCCGAAGTCATGGGACGCGAGGACGACGACGGCGCCCATGGTCGCAAGGTTCTTGCTCACCTCGCGGCCGACAGGAGACCCCGCGCCCGTCACCAGGCACGTCTTCCCGCTCATATCCACGCCGCTAGCCTTCGTCGCCACCATCACCAACCTCGATCATGTTGCCGGAATTCTAGTCCTCGTCTCTGCCGCTGTCTCTGGAGAAGATCGAGCCTGACGACCGCAATAAACATGTCTCATAGGACATTCAGCGGTCCCCCTCCGCGCCCCCCTCTCCCCTCGCAGACGCTCCGCACGATCGCTCAGCGACGCCGACCGGAGCGGAGCGGAGGCGCCCTGTCCTCGAAGGTCCCGAGCCCGCCCACATTCGCCCGCCCGCGCCGGCCTACGTCCCCTTCTCCGTCGCCCGGGTTGGCGTCCAACGGGTGATAGAATGGCCGCAGATGCACCGCGCGCTCTCGCGTCTATCGCCGGCACTCGCCGTCTGTCTCGGCGCTCAGGCATGCGCCCTCGACAACCCCGCCTTCGGCGAGGGCGAATCCGCGACCGATGGGTCCAGCTCCTCGGTGTCGTCGACCGCCCCCACGAGCTCGGAGACCGACGGGATCCCGATCGACTGGTGGGACCCGCAGTGGCGCTCGCGCCGACGTCTCGTGGTCGACAACCCGACCCCGGAGACGCTCATCGACGCGCCGCTCGCCGTCCACCTCGACCCGACGCGCTTTGACTACGCTTCTGCCGCCGACGACGGCCACGATCTCCGCCTCGTCGACGGGTCCGGCACCGTGCTCGACCTCGAGATCGAGCGCTGGGATCCCTCCGACAGCTCCGCCCTCTGGACGCGCGCGCCGACCCTCCCGCCGGGGAAGACCGAGCTGTGGCTCTACTGGGGCAACCCCGCCGCCTCGCCGGCCGACGCCGCCGGTCTCTGGGCGCCGAGCTACGACGCGGTCTATCACCTGAGCGAGCGCCTGGAGGACCCGCAGCGAGCGATCGTCGACGCCAGCGCGGACCACAACGGCAGCGCCTCCGAGACCGTCGACGCCGACAGCTCGACGCCTGGGATCGTCGGCGCGGCGCTCCTCTTCAAGGGCGCCGCTGAGAACGACCCGAAGACCGGCGACTTCATCGTCGTCGACGACGCGCCCCTCAACACCGACGCGTGGTCATCGCTCACCCTGGAGGCGTGGGTCCGGCACCGACAGGTCGGCGAACATCGGATCCTCTGCAAATCGCCGACGACCACCACCGAAGATCACGTCTTCGCGATCGGGATCCACGGCGATGCTCCCAGCCACGACCCGACCGCGGTCTTCCTCCGGCTCGCGGTCGACGAGCAAGAGGCCGTCGAATTCCTGAGCGCCACGGGAGCGGTCGAGTACGGCCAGGACGCCCCCTGGCACCACCTCGCGGTGACCTGGGACGGGACCGACGTCCGCCTCTACCTCGACGGATCACCGGAGCCCATCAAGCCCGCCCACGTCGCCGCGGAGTACACCACGAGCGTTGCCCTGCCCGGCGCGTCGCTGCGGGATCACGCGATCCCGGTCACCTTCGCCAACCTCAACGACCTCCTCGCGAGCCCAGACGACGCACGCTTCTGGCGCGGTGAGCTCGACGAGCTCCGGCTCAGCCACCTCGCCCAGTCTGCCGCCTGGATCCGCTTTCAGGTCGCGTCGATGGAAGACACCGTCATCGACTACAGCGGCGACGACGAGCTCCTCGACCGCTGAGCCGCCGCGCCCGAGCTCCGGAGAAGGCTCCCTGGGCCCTCGCTGCGCCCGCCGGTTTCCAGCGATCGACGTAGAACCAGTCTGCCGGGCCCTCGCGTGCTCTTTGCCAGATCGAGGCCTGCGAACACCGTAGCGCCGATGACGGTCACTCCCCGAGCGAGCCCAGAACCTCCAACTCTTGGCACACCAGCGAAACACGCCCTTCTCCTGGAAAGTCGAAGTCCACGCTCCACGCCTGGTCATCGCCGCGTTTCAGCGCTGCGTCCCATGCCAGGGCGTATCCACCGGTGTTGTCCGCGAACTCAAGCGAGACCCGGAGCCCCCGCGTCCAGCGGCAGACCAGGTCGAGCTCGCGGCCCGACCGCGGCATCCGCAGGTGCAATACGACATCCCTACCTTTCTCGACCCAAGAGATGCCGATGAGGCTGACGTCGGTCCAGTCGAGCTGCGCAACCCCTTCATCGGCCGCGAGCAGGGTCATCGTCGTCGTCTTCGTCGTCATCGTCTTCCCCGTCGTAGCCCTGCCCTGAGCCTACCCCCGACGACGAAGCCTACGCCCACAAACGGGCTGCGATGGCCGAGACAAGGCGAATCCCCGGCTAGCACAGGGTCACCGAATAGCCTACGCATCGTGAATCCTACAATTGTATGCGCTCACTTGACCAAAAGGCGTCCGCGCTGCGATCCTTGCGAACTTCGATGACGCATTCCACCACCTCAGCGGGTCTGCTCCGCCGAGGAGTGTGGCTGAGCGTCCTCTCTCTTGGCCTTGCGCTGCCGACCGACGCTGCCGCGGCCCCCTGTACGGACTATTCCTAGCGTCTTCTCCAGCGAGGGCCGCGGAGAGCCGGCGCCCGCTCTTGGCCATCGCCGATGGCCGCGTTGGATCGCGAGGCGAGGGCCACAGCCGCTGAGGTCGTCGACGACAGCGGGCTCGCGCCGCTCCTGGCCGCCGCGACAGCGCAGCTCCAGACGTCCGCACGACCCAACCCAGCGTGGCGACGCTTCGCCGAGGCTCGCAGGGTCGCCAGGCTGATACCCGTGGACCCGTACTCCGCCCTACGGCGCCCCGCAGCGAACCATCCTGCGATGGCGTGTCCACCCCCGTGGACAGCGGCACGCACAATTCGAGCATACTCTCGAAATAGCGTAGTCTTGGTGAATGCCTCTGCTCCGCCCCTTGACCTTCGTCGCGCTCGCTCTCGTGGTACCTGGCTGTCTTGGCGGTGACGACGTCGGCGGTGACGAGACGGCGACGACCGGCGCGACCAACAGCACCACCGTCGGCAACAGCTCGACCAGCGTCGGTCCGGGGACCGCGACCACCACGACGACCGCCGACCCGGAGACGACGAGCGTCGACACCACGACGACGACAGGCGACGACACCACGACAGGTACGACCGGCCCCAGCACGACGACCACCACGACGACCGGCGACGACACGACGACCGGCGACGCCTGTCTGGAGCCGCCCTTTGATCCCGACCCTCCGGGCGCCGGCGGGGCGATGTGCTTCGAGGACGCGGAGTGCGGGGGCGGCGAGCGATGCTTCGTCGTCCCGCTCCTCGGAGGGATCTGCGGCGAATGCCTGGTCGACGCCGACTGCCCCGAGGGCGGCTGCACCCTGCCAAACCCCCTCGCGGGGGTCGGCGCGGTCTGCAACACCGGCAAGCCAGGCGGAGGCTGTGAGACGGACGAGGTCTGCGACAGCACCTGCAACAACCTCTGCAGCGTCGCCCTCGACGCCACCCCCATCCTCAAGATCTCGACCTGCGGCGCCTGCAAGACCAGCGACGACTGCAGCAAGGGGGCCATCTGCACACCGTCGGTCAACCTCAGCGAATTCTCAGGGATCAACACATGCGCCCCCCCGGGATCGATCGCCAACGGCGAGACCTGCTCGCTCGGACCCGGCGGCGGCGAGGCCTGCGTCTCCGGCAAATGTGCGACCGCGTCGATCATGGGCGTCGTCCAAGTGGGCGTCTGCGGCGAGTGTCTCGGGCCGGAGGACTGCGCCCCCGATCAGAGCTGCAGCGACGCCTACGTCGACGTCAACACCAGCGAATTCTTCCCCTCGGTCTGCGAGTAGGGCCGGCCTCTCTCGCCGCCTTTGCGTACCTCCCTGCGCCCTCGCGCCGTACTCGTCCTTCGCCTCCGCCTCGGTGCACACTGCGAAGAACGCGCGGCGCCCGGCCGAGAGCGCTTGATCTTCCCGATCCCTCCGGGCTAGTAGGAGCACCGGGAGCGCAGCGCTCCTCGGCGAGCGAGGCACGATGGGCATCCCTAAGGTCGAACCGGAGCGCTACGAGGCGCTGCTCGCGAAGAAGGCGGCCCGGCTCGAAGAGGCCTTCGCCGTCCACGCGCCGCCGGCCCTCGAGATCCACGACTCCCCGCGCCAGCACTACCGCATGCGGTCGGAGTTCCGCACCTGGCACCAGGGCGACGCGCTCGACTACGTCATGTTCGAGCCCGGCGACAAGTACAGCCACCACGCGCTGACGAGCTGCCCGATGGTCCACCGACCGATCGAGGAGCTGATGTTCCCGCTCCTGGAGGTCATCCGCGCCGATCGGGAGCTGCGCTTCCGCCTCTTTCAGGTCGACTTCCTCTCGACCCTGAGCGGCGGGATGTTGGTCACCCTGCTCTATCACCGCCAGCTCGGCGATGCCTGGCAGGCGAAGGCGAAGGCGCTCGCGGAGCGCTTCGGCGTCCACATCATGGGCCGCGCCCGCAAGCAGCGCCTCGTTCTCTCCCAGGACTACGTGGTCGAGACGCTGACGGTCCACGGCCAGCGCTATCACAGCAAGCAGATCGAGGGCAGCTTCACCCAGCCCAACGCGATCATCTGCCAGAAGATGCTGGAGTGGGCCGTCGACGCGACCCGGGGGATCGGCGGCGATCTGGTGGAGCTCTACTGCGGCAACGGCAACTTCACGATCCCCCTGGCGAGCAACTTTCGCCGGGTCATCGCCACCGAGATCTCCAAGACCTCGGCGCGAGCGGCCATCGCCGGCACAGAGCTCAACCAGATCACCAACGTCGACGTCGTCCGGATCTCCGCAGAGGACTTCTCCAAGGTCCTCCGCGGGGAGCTCACGACCCGGCGGATGAAGGGGATCGAGCTGAGCGACTACGACTTCCGGGCGGTGCTCGTCGATCCGCCGCGGGCGGGCCTGGACGCCGACACCGTCGGTCAAGTCCAGCTCTATGATCATATCCTCTACGTCTCGTGCAACCCGACCACGCTGCTAGACAACCTCAAACAGCTCGGCGAGAGCCACGAGATCCTCCGCTTCGCCCTCTTTGATCAGTTCCCCTACACGGATCATATCGAGACCGGCGTGCTCCTGCGACGGCGCTAGACCTGAAATAAGCGCTGCTGTGAGGCGTCCTAGACAACCCGCGTAGAACCGTCAGTGACACGGGGTTTGCGCTTCGGCTGCATTCGTGTGGGTGAGCGCTCACCTCGTGCTTGGCGAGGGGCGGAGCTTGGGGGCTGAAGGCGAGCGGGCGAGGGGCGACGAGACGGGTCCCTCGCGGACGCGGGTCCTCCCATGCCACGTGCTCGCCACGGGATAGGCTGGTCTGCTTGAAGAGACAGGGTACGCGTGTCTGCGCGCGAGGCACGGGTCCTCCCGCTGCGTCCCACCCGTCGCCCCTCGCTCGCCCGAGCAAGTCGTCCTGGGCTCCGCTACTGGGTGCGTAGAGGACTCGTGAGTGCAGACCTTCTCTCGACACATGCTCGTCGAGTCTCTCGACGATGATGAGCAACAACGCGCATCGCCCCCCGCGGTCGTCGGGTCGGGGATCTGGTCAGCGCCGACGATCCTCCGTACGCCTTC
>JAUHWG010000013.1 GCA_030424595.1 Polyangia bacterium | reverse complement strand
TGAACAATATCAACGAGGACGGCACGGTGCCGAAGACCTCGGAGTGGACACAGAACCACGTTGACCCGAAGCTCAACACGTATCGTCAGAACGCTCAGGGTGACGTGGGCGCCGAGGCACTGCCGGACGTGACGGCGGAGTTCATCCCGCCTTACTGTCAGTATGACGGAGGTGTGACGACGCTCAACGCCGAGGTGTGCAACCGTGGGCTGAAGACGCTGGGAGCCGGCCTCAGCACGGCGTTCTACGGTGGTGACCCGGAGATGCTCCTGTGCGTCGCGACGCTCGAGGACAACCTCGCAGCCGGCGAGTGCGTCCTGGCCACCTGCGAGGTCAACGGCGAGGTGATGGGCAAGGTCCGCGTCGAGGGGAATGACAACGGCGAGGGCGTTCAGAACGCGCTGGAGTGCTACCCGGAGAACAACGGGGACGTCATCGACCCGATCATGTGCGAATAGGCTCGCCACATAAGCGGGTCGACACGTGTTGATGAACCAGCAGTTGGGCACAACATACGTCGGTCCGCGGTGGCCGGGGAGCTGCTGGCGATCTTCCGCGAGATCCTGGGGGGAGCAGCCGAAGACGACGACGCGGTACGCTCACCTCGCGGATCGGGTCGTTCGGGAGGCGGTTGAGCGCGAGCTACTTCCCGGGCCAGGGGAGGTCGAACTCGACGCGCTGGACGGTGTCGACGATCTCGCCCCAAGGACCGTCCGTGGTGACCCTGTGAGGCACCGAAACACCCTTGATCAGGCGGTAATCCTCGAGGCGCGTCGTGGTGTTCTGCAGGGCGCCCTCCTTGTTGACCGGCGCGAGCACGTCTTGCTGGACCACGCGCCACGTCTTGGTGGAGACGTGCAGCGTGATCTCGCCGCCGGTCTTGATCGGGACCTTGAGGACCACGGTGGGCTCCTCGCCGACGGCACCGGCCCGTGCGATGACGGGAGGACCGAAGACCTCGGGGTGGTCGGCGAGCGGATCGTAGAGGGCCTGCACACGGATCATCGCGCTCTGCTGGGGGTTTAGCGGCTGGTGCTCCGTGAAGCTGATGTGTTGATCCGCGGTCTCGCCGTCAAAGGAGGTTGTGATGGTGCCGAGGACGCGCTCAAACGCCTGCACGGCGACCACCTCGTGGAGGGTGTTGGACTTGCCCTGGTAGGTCGTG
This sequence comes from Polyangia bacterium, assembly GCA_030424595.1. GTDB lineage: Bacteria > Myxococcota_A > Polyangia > Nannocystales > Nannocystaceae > JADJRG01. The sequence continues at coordinate 262,571 of JAUHWG010000013.1, read as the reverse complement.
CGCTCCGCCGTCAGCCCCTGGTTGACGAAGGTTTGGGTGGCCGTGACCTGGATCGAGCTGTGCTTGCCCTGCGCCTTGCTGCCGGCCGCCTTGCGCATCTTGTTGTAGAGCTTCTCCACGGTGATCTTCGGCAGCGGGCGCTTGGCCTTGAGCGTGAGGGCGAGCGTGAGCGTCGGTTGGTTGAGCTTGAGCCCGCGGACGCCTTTGTCGCCGCTGCTCTTGCCCTTTGCGGCCGCGTCCTCGCGCACGACCTCGAGCGAGAAGCCCTCGGGGAGACCGTCGAGGGAGAAGATGTCGCGATCCCTGGCTACAAGCGGCTTTGGATCCTGCCCGGGCACGATCAGCGCGACCCGGCCCTCGCTGAGCCCGATCTCCAGCTCGCTGCTCTCGCCGTCAACCCCGTAGACGCCGAGGAGCTCGCGGAGCTCGTCCGAGATCGGGGCCGACTTGGCCGCGGCGATGTCCTCGTCTCGTAGCTCCGAGAGCACCTGGGTCCCCTGCGGCGTCTCGACAGCGAGCTCGCGGCGCTCCGGATCCCCCTCCTTCGGCCTGAACGTCATGTAGAGGCCGGAGGGGGCCGGCGGCCCGAGCCGGTACTTCCGCTCCTCGAGGTGGATGAGCTCGAAGCTCGGCTGACGCGGCGCATGGGCGACGAGCTTGCCGTCTTCCATCGTGATCTCGATCGACGTTCCGCCGACGACACCGTAACGCCCGGCCTCCTTCTCCGCGCCCGGCGGCAGTCCCTCGGCCACGCCACCCTCTGCCTCCGTCCCCCAGCTCTCGTCAAATAGCGCCCCGTAGACCTCTTCGGTGACAAATCCGTGGATGTGACCGTTCTGGATGTTGGTGAAGAGCGCGAAGGCCACGCCCTCCTTTGGCAGCATCGAGATCAGGGTGACAAACCCGTCGATCCCTCCGGTATGGGAGAGGCGCTGGTGCGTTCGCCAATGGTCGCGGATCCAGCCCAAGCCGTAGTACTGGGCCGCCGTGATCTTCTGTTGCCGCTTGGTCAGCTCCTTGTAGCTGGACCTCGAAAGCTGGCGCTCGCCGCCGTACTCTCCGCCCGCGAGGTTGAAGAACAACCACGGGGTGATGTCGCGCAGGGACGAGTTGATCGCACCGGCCCCGGCGACGTTGTCGATCGGACGCATCGGTACCGGCGTCAGGGTCTCATCGGGGCCGGTCTTGGTGTAGCCCACTGCCCGCGCCTCAAGCTCGAGGTTGGCGGCCACGCTCACGTTGGTCCCGTGGGTCATACCCAGCGGCGTGAAGATCTTCTCCTGGAGGAGCTGCGGATAGGGCTTCTGGAAGAGGTTCTCTGCGCAGACGCCGGCGGCCGCGTACATGACGTTCTGGTACTGGAAGCGCTCACGCAGCTTGGCCGTCGGCTCGGCCAGGCCGGCGACGCGTATCGTCTCCTCGGTCGAGAGCTTGCCGCTGAACCAGCCCAGGTCCGTGCGCATGAGCCCGGAGCTGTGGGTCAGGAGATCGCGGACGGTCATCTTGGCGTCGGCCTCCTCGTCCTTGAGCTTGAAGTAGGGCACGCATTTGCGAGGCGGATCGTCGAGCGAGATCAGGCCCTCGTCGACCGCCATCATGATCAGCGTCGCGGTGAAGGCCTTGGTGGTCGAGCCGATCGCGAAGAGCGTGTCCTCGTCGACGGGGAGCCCCGCGGCCACGTCGCGCTCGCCGAACCCGGACGAGAGCAGGACCACGCCGTCCTTGACGACCACCAACCCCAGACCCGGGATCCCGAGCTCCTGCCGCTTGGCGTCAATACGGGCGCCGAGGCGCTCCATCTTGGCTGCGAGCGCGGGATCGATCTCTTCGTCGACGTCGGCGCCGTTCTCAACCCCCGCACCGGGCGTAGCCGCCGGCTTCGTCTCCTTCCCGGAACAAGCGAGCGTAAACATGGCCAGCGCGAAGGCGCCGGTGATCGTGGGGAGCGGACGTGGAGATCTGGGCAAGACTGCGACCCTTCGCGGCGCACGATAACACGCATCGTCCGGACGCTTGAGGTCTGCCGCCACGGCGGCGACCTCGGGCAGCAGCGACGTCGGCGTGGATGAAGCGCTGCGCCAGGTCGACTCCGAGCGAGCCACGATGATCACCGACCGCGAGGTAGCGGATCCAAGCCCAACACCGACCGAGTCGATCGAGGGTTCTTTTCTCCACTTTGTGACGAGTCCACCGACAATAGCGATTATTCGATTCGCCGGGTCGCGGTGCTCGGCGAGGCGACGCGGAGCGATCGCCTGATGCCCGCCGAGCGTGAGGTCCTGGCTCGGCTCGACGACGAGCACGACAACCACGACGACGGGATGGTCGAGCCGTTGCTCTACGTCGGCGAGGAGGCTGGCGGGCCAGAGCTGCGAAGCGGGCGCTGGGCTGAGGTTGGTGGCACGGACGAGAGGATCGTTCTAGGTGCAGGTGCGTGTCTACGCCGTGATGGTGTCAGTTTGGCGCCCGACGAGATGATGTTGCCGGTGGGACAGGAGGTTCGTAAGCGGACTTCTGAGACGCTTTCTCAGCGCTTTCTCAGCGCTTTCTCAGCGATTTCTCAGCGCTCGTGCGGCGACGTCGGGGCACCACGATTATTTTTCCGGGATCGAGCCGCTGGCGGTCGGTATCCTGGTGTGGCTCACCCACAGGGATCCTTCGATGAATCAATTCCTCCGTCATATCGCCGTCGCCGCCGCTCTTGTCTTCCCTTGCTTCGCCGCCGCGGAGGCGCACGCGGGGATCGAAGCCTGCGGCAACATCGACGTCGAGGCCTCCGCCGAGTGCGAGGTGCTGGTCGATGACGCCTGTATCGCCAAGTGTGAGCCGGTGAACTTCACAGCGAGCTGCGCGGCCAAACTCGAGGCGCAGTGCGGAGGGATGTGCTCGGTCGACGCCTCTGCGGAGTGCACCGGGAGCTGTGTCGCCGACTGCAGCGGCCCGTGCGAGGTTGATCCCGGCGCTTTCGAGTGTGAGGGTGAGTGCAGCGCGAACTGTTCGGGGAGCTGTGACGCGGAGTGTAGCGCCTCGGCCAATCAGGCGGAGTGCCACGCCTCCTGCGAGGCCTCGTGCAGCGCCTCGTGCGAGGGCTCGTGCGAGGGGACGCCCCCCTCGGCGACCTGCGACACCAAGTGTGAGGCCTCCTGCGAGGGTCAGTGCTCCGCTGAGGCCAACATCGACTGCCAGATCTCCTGTCAGGCGGAGGGCTACGCGACCTGCAAGGGCGATCTCGAGGGGGGCTGCAAGGTCCGCTGCGAGGATCCCGAGGGCGCGCTCTTCTGCGACGGTCAGTACGTCGATCACGGCGGCAACCTCGAGGAGTGCATCGCCGCCCTCAACGCGATCCTCGCGGTCAAGGTCGACGCCTCTGGCTCGGCGAGCTGCGCGGACAGCTCCTGCGAGGCGGAGGGGCAGGTGAGCTGTAGCTGTCGCGCCGGCGCGGAGCCGCACCCCGGGCTGCCCCTGCTCCTGGTCGCCGCGGTGGGGCTCATCCGCCGTCGTCGGCGGGCGTAGGTCGGACAGCCATCGCGCCTGTCGCCTGTACGACGGCAACCGGGGAAACCGATGCGTGGCATCGTTCGCCCTGGATGCAGGGAGTCCAGAGCGCATTGACGTGGCGGCTCGTCGCAGGCGAGGCGGTGAGTGCCCTGTGGGGATCGGAGTCTTCTGGGGAGGGGAGGGGGATGTGTGTAGCTCGACTCGGTGTCCGTCGGCGCCGACGGCCAAGACGCCCGCGGCGAGCGAGTCTGCGGTCACTCTGGATCATGTCGTGTGTCTGGCGAGGGCAGGAGGAAGCGCTGCCAGACGTGATGGCCAGGGTAGCGCTCGGAGCGGAAGAGGACCCGGCCCTTGCCGTCGTGGGAGTAGCGCACGCAGAGCCCCGGCGGCCGCTCGCGGAATAGCTCGGTGGCCTCGCGCCGCGTCATGACCGAGAGGTCGTGGACGGTCTGCTCACAGCTCGCGCAGTGGCGCTGGCGCTCGTCGCCGTCGAAGCGCTCCCAGTCCTCGTCACAGGCGAAGCGCAGGCGGAGGGATCGTCGGGCCATCACTGCACCTCGACGGTGGCACCTGCCTCGCGGAGGCGCGTGATCGTGTGCTCGAGATCGATAGGGTCGAGGTCCTCCGTGAGCACGAGATCGCCGGCGCCGTCGACCATCGCCTTGGCCTCCTTGAGGCTGACGGCGTAGAGCTCGCGCAGGGCCTTCATGACGTGGATCGGGCGCTCACCCGCGTCGCGGAGGATCAGCCTGAGCCCAGGGATCCCCATATCGATCGGCACCCCCATGGTCGGCGAGATCGGCCCGAAGGCGATGGGCTCCATCCCCCAGAGGTCCTCGAGCTCGAGGAGCAGGTCCTGGAGCTCGTCCGGCGTGAGCGCTGAGAGGTAGTCGATGACCTGCGCCTTGGTGATCCCAGACATGGTGAGGCTGTAGCCTAGAGTCTGACGAGGCTGGGCGCTGTCGACAAGGGCCTGCGCCCGTCGTGGCGGGAGGAGCGGCGCACTCGCGCGCTCGTCGTGGTGTGCAGGTGCGCGCCGGAGGACGCTGGGGGCATGGATGTGGTCGTGGAGCGCCCGCTCACGGCGCCCACTCCCCGGCCAGCGCCCGCCCTAGGCGCTCGGTCGTCGATGGCCCCAGGGCTCCGGCGGAGGCGACCATCTCGGCCCGCGCCTCGTGTTGTTGGGCCTGCGATGGATCGGGCGCAGGGTAGATGCCTCGATGGTGACGAGCGAGCCACCTCTCCAGGAGCTGGTGCGCTGACTCTGCGACCTCGGCGTCAGGGTCTCGGGTCATCCGGAGGAGCAGGGGGAGCGCCGGCCAATGGCTGAGGCGCGCCGCGAGGATGAGCGCGTTCCTGCGGACGTGGGGCAGCGAGCTGTCCAAAAGGACAGCGACTGCGCCTGTCTCCCCATCGAGCAGACGCTCCGCCAAGAGCTTCCGAGCCGCCTTGCTCACGCCCCGCAGCTCGTGCCCTAGATCCTGGAAGAGGGCCCCGCGTGCACCAGCAGGGTCAAGGCCGGCGGCTGCGCGCAAGAGCTGCTGCCGCACCTTGGAGCGGGCCCCCAGGCGGGTCGAGAGGAGGACTCGGTGATCTTTGGGCTCTCCCGTCGCGGCGAGGCCGATGGCGGCGGCCAAGCGCGAGCGCTCGTCGGCGCTGGCGAGCAGTCCTAGGTAGACGTCTCGGTGCGAGTCCTCGCCGAAGTGCTTGTTGAGCATGAAACGGGCGGTATGCTGGAGCCCTGGCGACGGGGCAGAGCGCAGCTCCCGAAGGAGGTGAAGATCGGCGGGCTCGATACAATGGTCGAGGGCGTCGAGCGCCGCCGTGGCCACCATCGGGATGGTGTCACAAGCCAGCTGGCGAAGCGTCTCGGCGCGGCTCGGATCGCTGGACGCGGAGAGCATCTCTACGGCCCAGCGGCGGACGACGGCATCATGGCTGTCCACGGCGGCGCGGAGAACAGGGCGCCTGTCGGGGGACTCATCCCACGAGAAGCGGATCGCGGCGCGCCGGAGTGATGGCGCGGGCGAGGTCCAGCGGTCTTGGACGGCCGCGAGGCCTCGCGGAGTGCGGAGAAGGTTGAGCAGGTGGTCGACCGCTCCGGGCTCGCGCCTGCGCTGCGACGCCAGCTGTTGGACCAGCTCAAGTCGCTCCGCGAGCTCCTCGACGTCGCTCTCATCGAGCGCGATGAGCCGCGCGTATGCGACAGCTCGGACCTGCCTCACCCAGTCGTTCGCGCGGACGAGGAGGAAGGGCAAGGAGGGGCCGATCTGCGCCCCTGTGAGCCCTCGGAGCGCAGCCTCCCGCACGTGACCGGACGGGTGTGACGAGAGCACGCTCAGCCCCACTGTTCTCAGCTCCCCGGAGGCTGGCGGAGCGTCGAGGGCAGCCTGTGGACTGAGCTGCCACCATGCTCCCTCAGCGATCCGCGACCCGTACCCGCCCGCACGCAGCTCCTGGTCGATCTGGTGGTACTGACTCGGCGCGAGCATCGACCACAGCTCTTGGAGGGCGAGGAGCGCCTGATCTGCCGTCTCCGACGTCTCGTCCGAAGCGCCGACCCAGGGGGAGAACCAGCGCTTCTTCGGGCGGCCGACCTGCGCGGAGCAAGCCCACGCGCGAGTGAGCGGTCGGATTGCCGCCATGCGACGTGATCCTCCGAGCTGCGCCATCAACATCCGCTGCTCCGGCAGACCCTGCCGTCGGTCGGCCAACTCGAGGAGCCTTTGGGCCTTCGCCAGGAGCTCTGCGCTGTTTGATCGATAGAGCATGGAGCGTCGGTCTAGGGCGTCGTCGGCCTCGTGTATAGGGGGCCGGGAGGTCGAGCAGACGGCCGAGGGGGGTCTTGGGTGGGGCTCCGTTGGCGGCGCGGGATAAAAATACGGACGACTGTAGTCCTTTGCGCAGAGTTTTCCTGCGCGCCCTGCACTTGGCGTCTCTACCATCCTGCGGCGGATGACGAACCCTGCTCCAGAGGCGGCGAGCGATCTTGAGGCCCTGATCGAGGAGGAGTCCAAGCGTCGGGGTCGGCGACGGATCCTCGGCTGGTCGCTCGGGGTGCTCGCGCTCGCGGGTCTCATCGGCGGCGGCCTGCTCCTCCGGCCGAAGCCGGCTCCGCTGGTCGATCGTTTCCGCAGCGCGCCGCTGACCCGCGGCGCGGTGGTCCGCCAGGTGACGCCGACCGGTCGCCTCGAGGCGCGGGTGACGGTCGAGGTCGGCGCTCAGGTGTCGGGGCGGATCAAGACGATCGAGGTCGACTACAACGACCGGGTCACCAAGGGGCAGCTCCTCGCCCGGATCGATCCCGACACCCTGGAGATCCAGGTCGATCAGCAGAGCGCCAGCCGTCGGGTCGCGGTGACGTCGCGGGAGCAGGCGAAGATCGAGCTCGCCGACAGCGAGCGCCGCCTGGCGAGGATCGAGAAGCTCGCCAAGGGGGGCTATGAGACCCAGGAGAACCTCGAGAATGCTCGCTCGGCGGTCGAGCTCGCGCGGGCACGGGTGAGCAGCTCGCAGGCTCAGGTGTCGCTCCAGCGGGCGGGGGAGCGGCTCGCGAAGACCAACCTTGACTACACAGAGATCCGATCGCCGATCAACGGTACGGTGATCTCGCGCAACGTCTCGGAGGGGCAGACGGTGATGGCCGCGCTCCAGGCCCCGGTGCTCTTCCTCCTCGCCGAAGACCTGCGGAAGATGCGGCTGATGGCGTCGATCGACGAGGCCGATATCGGTGAGGTCGACGCGGGACAGCACGCGTCGTTCACCGTCGACGCGTACCCGGGGGAGACCTTCTTCGCCCACATCACGGAGATCCGGCGGGCGCCGGTGATCACCCAGAACATTGTCACGTACGAGGCGGTGCTCGAGGTCGACAACCCCGATCTTAAGCTCAAGCCGGGGATGACGGCGTCGGTCCGGATCGACACCGCGGAGGTCGACTCGGCCCTCCGAGCGCCGAACGCAGCGCTCCGCTTCACCCCCCCGGTCGAGGCCGGCGGGGACGCGGCCGCGGTCGCCGGCAACGCAGGGCCGGCCGTCTGGGCGCTGGTCGACGGGGCGCCGGTCCGCTTCCCGGTGGAGGTCGGGATCAGCGACGGCCGGCTGACCGCGGTCTCGGGGGTGGGGCTCGGGCCGAAGCTCGACGTGCTCGTCGGCCTGACGCCGGCTGGACGGGTCTCCTACGGCCTCGAAGACGAGGATTGACGTGATGGCAGGGCCCGACCACGAGCCCGGTGAGGGGGAGCCTGAGCCGACGCCGCTCCTCGAGCTCCGCGGTGTCACCAAGGTCTACGGCGAGGGGGAGGCCGCCGTCCACGCGCTGCGCGGGATCAACCTCAGGATCCGGCGCGGCGAGTTTGTCGCGATCCTCGGCACCTCCGGCTGCGGCAAGTCGACGGCGATGAACATCCTCGGCGCCCTCGACATGCCGACGAAGGGACACTTTCTGTTGGAGGGGATCGCGGTCGAGGAGCTCCACGCGGACGTCCTGGCGAGCCTCCGCAACCGCCGCTTTGGCTTCATCTTTCAGGGGTTCAACCTGCTCCGGAGGACGGCGGCGATCGACAACGTCGAGCTGCCGATGATCTACGCCGGTGTTCCCCGGCAGGAGCGGGTCGAGCGGGCGGCGGCGGCGTTGGCGATGGTCGGCCTCTCCGGTCGCGAGCACGCGCGGCCGAACGAACTCTCGGGCGGGCAGCAGCAGCGGGTGGCGATCGCGAGGGCGCTCGTGACCCGGCCCGAGGTCATCCTCGCCGACGAGCCGACCGGCAACCTCGACAGCAAGACCAGCGCGGAGATCATGGACCTCCTCTACGGCCTCAACCATGACTCCGGGCAGACGATCATCATGGTCACCCACGACGCCGAGATCGCCGACTACGCCGCGCGCCACGTCGTCTTCCGCGACGGTCAGGTGATCGCCGACGGTCCCCACACCCGCGGGGAGGCTGCGCCGTGAAGACCCGCGACACCCTCGTCCTCGCCCTGACCGCGCTGTGGCGCAACAAGATGCGCTCGCTCCTGACCACGCTCGGGGTGGTGATCGGGGTCGCCGCGGTCATCATGATGCAGGCGCTTGGGATGGGCGCGACGGAGCTCGTCACCGGTGAGATCGCGAGCATGGGATCGAACCTGCTGGTGATCTCGCCGGGGGGCGGGGGGAACCATGCCTTCGGCGGTTCGCTCCTGAGCGCGCCGCTCTTCGAGGAGGCCGACCTCGAGGCGATCCGCGATGAGTGCGACGCGGTCCGCTTTGTCGCCGCCGCGAATTCGCGCTCGGTCAACGCGGTCTACGGCGATCAGAGCCGCAGCGTCAGCCTCCAGGGGGTCACGCCGGACTGGTTTGAGATCCGCGACTGGGGGGTCGCCACCGGTCGGCCCCTCGACGTCGAGGACGACCAGCAGGGGAGCAAGCGCTGCCTCATCGGCGAGACCGTCCGTCGCGACTTCTTCGAGGATCAGGACCCGCTCGGCGCCGACATTCGCGTCCACGATCTCGGCTGTGAGGTCGTCGGCGTGCTCGAAGAGCGGGGGACCTCGACCTTCGGGACCGATCAGGACGACATCATCCTCATGCCCCTGACGACCTTCGGCAGGCGGATCACCGGCTCGGAGTCGCTCGGGACGATGATGGTGTCGGCGACCTCCGAGGACCGGATCACCGAGGCCAAGGAGCAGATCGAGGAGCTCCTGCGCCAGCGTCGGCGGATCCACGAGGGGGAGGACGACGACTTCTCGGTCCGTGACCTCCGCGAGATCCAAGAGCTCATGGGCACCGTCACCGGCGTGTTGACGACGCTCCTCGCCAGCGTCGCCGCGATCTCGCTGCTCGTCGGCGGGATCGGGATCATGAACATCATGCTCGTCTCGGTGACGGAGCGGACCCGCGAGATCGGGATTCGCCTGGCGATCGGCGCCCGAGCCGGGGACATCCTCCAGCAGTTTCTCCTGGAGGCGATGACCCTCGCGGCGGTCGGCGGGGTGATCGGAATCCTCATCGGCCTGGGCGGCGCCTACGGTCTCGCGCGGGCCTTCGGCATGCCGATGCACATCCCCGTGACGGGGACGATCGTGGCCTTCGGCTTCGCCGTCGGGGTCGGCGTGCTCTTCGGGGTCTTCCCGGCGCGGAAGGCCGCGAGGCTACGGCCGATCGAGGCGCTGAGGTTCGAGTAGCCGGTCGGCTCGGATCACCTTGAGATCGCAGGGGGCCCCTGTGGGGCGCCCCTCCGGTCCCGCTCGATCGGGTCGAACCTCCTCCCGGAGGCGAGCGGGTCAGGCCCTGCGGCGTGACCCTTGCCATCGGCCGCGACCGGGCCTGACGTCGGGGCCGAGACCCGGCGGAGGGCCGGCTCCGATCACGGCTGGCAGACGCCCTGGACGCAGAGCTGTCCCGGCGCGCAGTCCGAGTCGGCGTCGCAGGGGAGGCAGTTGGGATCGTTGGGATCCATACAATCGCCGCCGGTGCCCGTGCTCGTGCCGGTGCCGGTGCCCTCGCCGTCTTCGCAAAGACCGTCGACGCAGAGCTGATCGAGGGGGCAATCAGCGTCGGCCTCGCAGGGGAGGCAGTTGGGATCATTGGGGTTCATGCAGTCACCGCCGGTGGTCGTGTCGCCGCCGGTCGTATCGCCGCCGGTCGTGTCGCCGCCGGTCGTATCGCCGCCGCCGGTGCAGACTCCGTCGACGCACATGGTCGCGGGCGGGCAGTCGGAGTCTGCCTGGCAGAGCCAGCAATTGGGATCCTGCGGGTCGTCGCAGCCGCCGGTGCCGGTGTCGGGACCTGTCGAGCTGCTGTCGCCCGTCGTGTCGTTGCCGGTGGTGCCCATGCCGGTGGTGACACCTGGGCTGCACACGGCGTCGATGCAGAGCTCGCCCGGTTGGCACTCCGAGTCGTCGGCGCAGGCAGGATCGCCGGTCGCCGAGGAGCTGCTGTCACCGGTGGTGTTGACGGGGTTTGTGTCGGTGGCGTCGCCGACATTGCCGCCCTTGTCGCAGGCGAAGAGGCCCAGCGTGAGCGTGAGGGCGGAGAGGAAGGAGATGCAGCTTAGGCCTAGTGTCTTGTTCATGGTCGGGTCCTCGTAGGTGTCAGCGGTAGTTGCCCGGGGGCCGCGAGATCCGTCCCACAATTTTCGTGTTGGCGCTTCGGGGCGTTGGTCTGTCCGCAGCTCCGGGCGGAGCGATGGATCCGGAGCGATGGATCCCGAGCGCCGGTGGTCGTCGTGAGGGCCGCAGGGCGCTCACGAGCGGCTCGCGTGGCGGTCCGCAGCGCGGAGGGCCCGGTCTCTTAGGGGGTCGCGACTGCCGCGCAGACCCGGCGTACGCGGGGGAGGAGCGGCGAGTGGGGCCAGCGCTCGGCGAAGACCTGGGCCTGCGCGCTCGCCTCGCGCTCGCGGCCCTGCTGGCAGAGGGCGCTGACCTGCGAGGCCTCCCGTTCGGGCTCTAGCTGTCCCTTGGGGAAGTCCCGCCGATGACGGTCGAGCACCTCGATCGCTTGGGCGTCGCGGCCGGCTCGGAGGTGTTCTTCGGCCCTGCGGATCAGGCGGAGCTCTTCGGCGAGATCGAGCGATGAGGCGACCGAAGCCCCGACCGAGGCCGCGCCATCGCTCCCGTCGCGGCCAGGCCCAGCCTGGGGCTCCTCGCGATCCTCGCGGGCGGGCCTCGGCGACGCGGTCTGCGTGGGCGCTCTGGGAGTCCGCGCAGGGGTCTCGGTCGAGGCTGGAGCCCCGCCCTTGCCCGGCTCCTCGGAGACCTCGGAGACCTCGGAGATCTCGGAGCTCTCGGGGGTCGCGAGCGCGGGCCGTCCGTCGACGCTCGGCCCCTCGTCCACGGCGCTCGCCGAGCTGGTCGCGTGCGGCTCGGACCCTTCGCGGGGATCCGGAGGGGTGACGACGGCGGACGTCGAGCCGCGGACGTGGGCCTGGCCCTCGCGGGGCTCGGCGTCACGCCGCTGAAAAGGGCTCTGCTGGTGCTCCTGGGCCCGTTGACGCTGCTCGCCGAGGTAGGAGGAGAGCCCGAGGGTGAGGGCGAGCGCGGCGGCGGCGGAGAAGAGGAGAAAGACCGCCTGACGGCCGCGGGAGCCGAGCGAGAGGAGCACGCCCTCGTCGGCGGGGGCGGGCGCCGTCGACCAGTCGGGCACAGAGGCCTGCAACGACTCGCGGATCCGCAGCTCGCTCGCGGCAGGGGGTTGGACCGCCGCGCGGTAGGTGGCGAGGAGATCGCGGAGGTCGTCGTCGAGGGGATCGCGTGAACTATCCATGGGGTCCCCGTTCTCGGGCTAGGTGGCGCGCTGTCGCGGCCCGGAAGCGGCTGCGTGCCCGGGCGAGTCGCGAGTAGACAGTGTTGACGTTGAGGCTGAGGAGATCGGCGACCGCCGGCGCGGAGAGCCCCTCGATCTCGCAGAGGACGAAGACCTCGCGGCGCTCGGGGCTGAGCTTGGCGAGGCCGCGCTCGACCAGCGCGATCGCCTCGGCTTGGGCGATCCGAACCTCGGGGTTGCTCGACGGGTCGGCGGCGGGCACCTCGGCGGGAGCGAGGCGGCCGGGGTCGCGCCGTCGCACGCTTCGGTGATGGTGGCGGGCCGTGTTGCGCGCGATCCCGAAGAGCCAGGAGCGGATCGAGGCGCGCGTCGGGTCGAAGCTGGAGAGGCGGCGCTGGGCGACGATGAAGACCTCCTGCGCGGCATCCTCGACGCTCGCGGGCGGGACCCCGAGGTAGCGCAGGGTTCGCCAGACAAAGGAGAACTCCTGGCGGTAGAGGTTCGCCAGCGAGGGCACACGGACCTCTGCTCCGGTCGAGGCGGTGCATGTCGGGCTGCCGGCGAGATCACGGGCGCTCATGGGGGACTGGGAGGGATTGCCCGCGACTTCGCGGATCCATCCCGATTTCTTTCGCGGCTCGCACGGACAGGTCCGGGCGGGAGGCGAAGCTCGATCCCGAGGCCGAGAACAAAGCTCACGGGCGGGGCGCGGTGGGCATCGCCGTAGTTGCGGACCGTAAAGCGGGGCCGCGCCAGGGCGACGCCGAGATCACCGCGGGCGACCACGGCGAGCCACGGGGTGAGGCGCGCCGCGAGGCCCGGGGTGACGAGGAGCGCCGCCCAAAGGCCGGTATGGGCCGCGGACACCGGCAGGCCTATCCCCTCGCCGCGCATCGCCCCCAGCTCCGCGCCCAGGCATCCGAAGAGCTCGACGCGCCTTGCTACGCTGCCGAGGCCGCATCCGCGCACTCCGCCGACGCCGAGCTGATAGCGGACGGCGGCCTCCAGCTCGCCTAGGCCGGCGAGCGCCTGGGTGCGCGGCAGGTGGTAGCGGGCGAAGAGCTCCCCGCGAAGGTGGCGTCGGAGCACGCCGAGGTGGAGGCCAAAGCCCGCGCCGAAGCTCGGCAGTCCAGCTCTCCCGAGGGCTAGATCGACGCCTAGGACGCCTTGGAGGGGGTGCGGGCGCGTCCCTGGCTCCTCCGGCGGGGGGAGGGGCAGAGCCTCTGTGGAGGGCTCGGTCGCGGTCTCCTTCGCGGTCTCCTTCGCGGTCTCGGGGGGAGGCTCGGTCGCGGGCTCCGGGCGGGGTTCTGTCTCCGGGCTGGGCGTGGGCGTGGGCGTGGGCGTGGGCTTTGAGCTCGACGTGGGCTCGGGCGTGGGCTCGGGCGATCGCTCGGCGCGGAGCTGCTCGGCCTCCGCGGCCGCGGCGGGGTCGACCATCGAGATCAGCAGCGTCGTCGCGTCGGCCAGCTCGGCGCAGGTCGCCGCGTCGACATGGCGCTGGCTCTTGCCTTCGTCGGTCGTGATCTCGAGGTCCAAGGAGAAGCGCGCCGGCCCGGTCTCCGTGACACGAGCGTGGGCTCGCAGCTTGAGCGCTCGCCGACGCTTCGGGTCGACCCGAGCGAGCACCTGGTCGAGCGTCGCCCGCAGGGCCGCCTGGGTGGGGCAGCCCGCGGGCGCGTCCCAGCGCAGCTCCGGGGTCTCCGCGCTGGCCTGGGCCGGAGCCCCGGTTGCGAGCGCGAGGCCCAGGGCGATCCAGGCGCACGTCCTCGACCACGAGCGCGAGGCGATCCTGGAGGTACGGACCATGGCGCCGCGGAGGGTACACCGCGATCTGCATAGGAGGAAGAGCGCCGCCGAGCTGGGACGACGATGCCTCGCTGAATCACGGGATGTCGTGGTCGCAGGCCATGCGCAGCGCAATGGGGAGAGGAGCTCGGGTGTCCTAAGAACAAGGTCTGACAGGCGAGCGGAGCGTGGCGGCAAAGGACCTGTGGAGCACTGTGGGGATGCCGCGTGGGCCTGTGACCGACGTCAAGATCGAGAGCACGACCTGGGCGCGAGGATCGATGATCGTCCCCACCGCCTCGCGGCGAGCTGGCCTCTTCTGCTGTCTGCAGGATCGTCGGGCGGCGCCGAAGAGAGCTCCCGTGGAGGCTCACGAGCCTGCGCGCGTTCTCGATGGCTGGCGCGACGGGGCGCGCCTGCGCGGGGAGATCGATCCCTGGGAGCTCGAGGGCCCAGGTGATCGGGGGCAGGGGGGGCGAGAGCCCCCCGGAGGTTGTGAAGTACCTATAGAGAGCCGAACCGTGGGGGTCGAAGTGCGGGAGCACGCAGCGTGTCGATGTGCGCGATTCAACCTGACTGGAGAGACATCTGATCTTGGGACTGTCGCACGGGGTCGGCTGGTATAGGCTACCGCGCGATGCGTAGCCCTATCACCTCAGCACTCTTGTTCAGCGCCACCTTCGCCTGCGGAGGCCCTGCGACCGAAGACACCGACGACACTGAGAGCACCGCCAGCGTCGGCACGAGCGACCCCTCCGGTGGTTCGGCGACGTCGACGGGGTCCGGTGGGTCCGACACCGAGGCGGAGACGATGGGCTCCGAAGGAGCCACCTCAGACACCACATCAGACACCTCGTCGACCTCCGAGACGACGACGAGCTCGACCGCCCCGACGACCTCCAGCACCTCGGACACGGAGGGGACGTCGGACACGGAGGGGACGTCAGACACCGGCGTTGAGCCCCCGCTGAGCATCTGTGAGCAGACCAAGCTGCCGCCGCGGGACGGGGCGATGATCATCGTCTCGCCGAGCGAGCCCGGGAAGGTCGAGGTCGACGGCGTGGAGACGACGCTGCGCTCGGTGGTCTCGTCGGCGAAGGAGGGCGACACGATCCTCCTGGAGGACGGCGTCTACACCCTGCCGCAGGCGCAGGAGGGCCAGTACACCGGCGTCTACATCACGACGCCCAACATCACCCTGCGCTCGGTCAGCGGCGATCCCACGGCGGTGACGATCGACGCGGCCTACCGCGGCCTCGGCGGACAGAGCGGGGCGATCACGATCGACGCGCCCGGCGTGGTGATCGCCAACATCGGCGTCCACCGCTCGATCTTCCACCTCGTCCACCTCTGGTCGAACGCACACGACGCGATCCTCCACAACCTCGAGCTCGTCGACGGCGGTCAGCAATTCATCAAGTCGAGCAGCGGGAACGGCGAGATCGACGGTGTCCTGGTCTCCTGCTCCAATTTCCTGATGACCGACGAGGGCCGCGACAATGTCTGGGGATACGGCTCACCGGGGGGCAATACGGCCTGCTACACCGGCGGGATCGACACCCATGATTCGACCAATTGGACGGTCCGCGACAACCGCTTTGAGGGGATCTACTGCAACCAGGGCGGGGTTCAGCGCCCGGCCCACGGGATGCACCCGGAGATGCGGGGGAACATGACCTACACCGGCGGGCTCGCCGAGCACGGCGTCCACATGTGGGACAGCACGGAGGGCTCTGGGCATACCCTCACCCGCAACCTCTTCCTGAACTGCGCCCGCGGGATCGGCCTCGGCTTCGTCAAGAAGGTCTACGGCTCGACGATCACCAACAACATGGTCTTCTCGAGCTTCCCCGGCAGCGGTAGTCATGACGTCGGGATCAGCGTCGAGCGGGCTGTCAACACGATCGTCGCCCACAACACGGTCTATCTCAGCGACCCGAAGAGCTACGGCTCGGGCATCGAATATCGCTGGTCTGAGACCTCCGGGCTGACCATGCACGGGAACCTCTCCAACCGAAAGATCCGCGCCCGCGACGGTGCACAGGCGGACCTCTCTGACAACATCGCCGAGGACGCGCCGGCGGAGTGGTTTGTCGACGCGGCGGCGGGCGAGCTCCACCTCGCGGACTGCGCGGGGCCTGGGTCGGCGCAGCTCCACCCGGATGTCGAGCTCGACTTCGACGGTGATGTGCGTGAGGATCCGACGACGCCGGGGGCCGACCACTGCGTCGAGTAGCGGGGAGGGGGTCGTGCGCTCCGCGCTCGCAACTCCTCGCTCGCAACTCCTCGCTCGCAACTCCCTGTCGGTCGGATGAGCCGATGCCTCGGCGCGAGGGCGACGCCCACGGGCTCGTCACGGCCTGGCCAAGAGGCCATTCGCAGCCCAGCGGCAGGGGCGACGGGTCGGGTGTGCCCCGCGCCCCGCGCTCCGTCGCGGATCGGCCATGTCGCGCCCGTTCGGGTGGACATGTGTGCGAGGATCGGCGCTCGCACGAGGGAACTCTGCCGTGTCGCTCCGCAGCATCTTCGCCCGCCACCGCCATCGTTTTCTCTCGCCAGAGGAGCGGGCGTACCGAGTCCGGGAGGCCGTCGCTGCGCTCGACGCGGACCCGCTCGACGCCTCCGCGGTGGAGCGCCGAGGCTCGCCTCGGGAGGTCGCGACAGCGCTCCTCGCCCATGCTCCCTACGACCCCGAGCTGCGCCGCGGGCTCGCACGTCATGCGGCGCGGCGCGGCGACGAAGAGGCGCTGCGGGAGCATCTGGAGGCCGCCTTCGATCCCGAGGGGGCCGACCTAGAGACCTTGCGCGGAGATCTCGATGGGCTCGTCCCTGACCTCGAGGCGCGGCTCGACGGGCTCGTCCAGGGCTGGGGCCGTCGCGCGCGGGTCAAGGACGTGGCGGTGGAGTCGGTCGGCCCGGGGGATACGGCGCTCGTCTGGCCGGCATCGGCTCATGACGCTGTGGCGCGCGTCTACGGGGGCTGGCTCGCCCACGTCGGTCGGGTAGAGGCGAAGATCTTTGACGAGCCGCTCTATGTCGAGTGGGCCGTCGCGGACTCGCTCGACATCGAGTCGCCGTTGGACCTGGAGCGGCCGCTCGATCGCAGCTTTGGCCATCTCGGCGCGCTCCTCCGCCTCTTCGACGAGGTCGCACCCCATGTCGAAGACCTCCGGCTGCACCTCTACGACCAGACCTCGGAGCTGCACGAGCTCTGGATCGTCGACGGGGTCTGCTACGCGCTGGAGCACCCCTGCAAAGGCTTCGACACGGAGGCGTCGACGCTCTTGCTGGAGCGGATCCTGGCGGAGGTCGGCGAGGATCCTCCGCTTCGGCAGGTGGTCGTGAGCGGCTGGCAGACCTGCGCAGGCTGGGCGATCCGTGCGCTTCGCGAGCATCCTGAGCGTCGAGCCGAGGCCGAGGCGCACCTCGAGCGCCTGCGGGCCCACGGCGACCAGGCGCTCGTTCTCCGGGCGCTCCTGCACGACGGGCTGGGCGAGCCGGAGCTGGCCCGGGAGGCGCTGCGCAGGGCGCTCCTCGTCAGCCGAGGGTGGCGCGAGGGGTGGCTGCTCCTCGCGGAGCGGCTCCTCGACGTCGGCGCCTTCCAGGAGGGGTTTGAGGCCGCCCACGAGGCGACCCGCGTCGCCTACTACTGTGACAAGAGTCGTCTCCTCTGCGCTGTCGCGAAGGCGGCGCTCGGGGAGGGGCTCGCGGCTCAAGGCTGGATCCAGGCGCACATCGAGCGCTACGGGACGGCCTATCCGGGGGCGCTCCTGCGCGAGGCGGGGGAGCTGCTAGAGGCCCATCACGTGGAACTCGCGGCCACCTGCGCGACCTGGCTCGCGGAGCAGCCGAGGTACAAGACCCGCGGGGAGGAGCTGCTTGGGCGCTGTCAGCAGCGGCGGGACGCGGGGAGCTTGGAGGACGCGCTCGCCGAGCTGGTGGCCCGACCGGGGGACCTCGGGCTCCGCTCGGAGATCGCGGAGCGGCTCGTCCGGGTCGGACATCCTTCAGGTCCGTGGATCCGGGCCCAGCTGGGGCACGACCTCGCAGAGACCTTCCCAGAGCGTGAGCGCGCCGCTTCGATCCTGGGCGGCCTTTCGCCAGCGATCGCGGTGGAGGGGCTGCGCCTGGAGTGGGCGCGAGGCTTCGTCCGCGCCGCGGAGCTCGTCGACGGAGGGGCGGCGCAGGTCGAGGCTCTGCTCGCCGATCCTGCGGGGCGTCTGCTGGAGGAGCTCTTCGTCGTGGCGACGGACGGGGCGACGGACGGGGCGACGGACGGGGCGACGGGCGGGGCGCTCGCAGGGGTGATCCGCGGGCGGCCGCGACCGTCGGCGCTGCGGCGGGTCTACGTCATCGTCGGCGAGGGCGCTGCGGCCCGACGATCGGGCGAGGAGACGAGCGCTCTGCGAGGGCTCGATCTCGACGTACCGATCGTGCCTTGGCGAGGGCCGTCTCCGGCGGCGATCCACCGCGGCCTCTGCGGCGGGGAGAGCCCTGAATTCCGCGAGGAGCTGCGGATCCGCCAGATCGAGCCGCGGACACCAGAGCGGGACTATCAGGTCGTTCTCCCGCTGCTCCCGGGAGCGTTGGAGCCGGCGCTCGCGGTCATCGACGGCTGGTCCGAGCGCGTCCGCGGGATGCTCGACCTCGACGACGCCGGGGAGCAGCTCGTCTTCTACCAGGTCGGCGATCGCTGCTACGCCGGGATCGGAAACCTCCTCCGGGCCTTCGACGCGATCGCCCCCTTCGTCGACGATGTCCGCTTCGCCTTCTGGGACAGCGACGGCGAGCTTCTCTACGAGGTGCGGGTGACGCAGGGCCGGCTCTCGGTGATCGCGGGCGAGATCGATGAAGACGATCATGAGCTCCGTCGCGCCTGGTTCGCTCAGCGATCGAGGCAGCGGCCGGAGGACTACGCGCTGCGGCGGATGGTCGTCGACCAGATCCTGGACGACGCTGACTTCTACCTCCGGAGGGCAGGCGACGGCGGGCTTGCGCGGGCTCGCGAGCGGCTCGCGGAGGCGGCGGGCCTGGAGTGCTTCGACCCGGCCCTGCACCTCCTCCAGGCCCATCTCGCGGAGCGGTCGGGGGATACGCTCGCGGCGGAGGAGGCCTACCTGCGGGCGGCCGAGGTCCAGGGACAGGCGTGCTTGCCGGCGACCCTCGCGGCGCTCGCTGGCGGGCGTGATGACGCCGCCTGTCGCCACCTCGCCAGCTTTCGCGCCGCCTGGCCGGAGCACACCCTGGGGCGCTGGATCGACGCCTATCTCCAGGACGATCCGTCGCTCCTCGGAGGGCTGCTCCGGGTCGTCGCCGAGCGCTCTGAGCGGCCGGAGCCCGACCTCGTCGAGCTGGCCTCGAGCCCGCGCTTCGCGGCGATGTCGAGCTGGCTCATCGACGCGCTGCCCCCCGCAGGCGAGGCGGCCTGCCGATATCTGGTGGCGGTGGCGGGCCGCCTTCGGGGGATCTCTGCGAGCCTCGCAGACAAGGCCTTTGAGGCCGCGATCCTCCGCGCGCCGGCGGATCCCAAGCCGTGGCTGGCGTGGGCTCAAACAGACGATCCTGAGCTTCGCCTCGCGCGTCTGCGCCGGGCTCGGGCGCTCGCCCCCGACGATCTCGACGTGCTCTCGGCGCTCGGTCGGGGGCTCACAGAGTCCGAGGATTGGCCGCGGGTGATCGAGGTGCTCTCGCACAGGCAGGCGCTGGTCGAGGCCTCCGGCGAAAAGCCGCGCGGCTACGGCTGGCACCTGGACCTGGTCCGCCTCTACACAGCCTGCTACCAAGGGGCCTGCTCGGCGCTCTACGGGCGCCCGGCAGGGGCTTCCAGGCCCCCTGGGCGACCGGCGGACGACGCCCTCGATCGCTGCGATGCGCTCCTCGATCAGGGGCTCGCCGCGGCCCGAGCGTGGACCGAGGAGGACACCGCGGCCCATGGCGCGTTCTATACGGTGAAGGCGATCGTCGCCTCCTTTCGCAAGGACAACGCGGCCGCTACGGCCTGGAGCTCGCGCTCGATCGCCGCCGCGCCGACCCCCCACGGCTACTCGACGCGGGCGTCGGCGCGCAACAACCACGGCGATCTCGACGGCGCCGAAGAGGACGCCCGCGCTGCGCTGGAGCTCGACCCCGAGCACCACCACGCCGACTACGTGCTCGCCTGCGTCGGCGCCAAGCGGGGACGACCCTTCGAACGCCTGCTCCCGCACCTCCAGCGGATCGCCGAGCTGTGGCCCGAGGGGCGCGCTGAGGTGCTAGAGGAGAAGGACCTCGCGCCGCTCCGCGACCATCCGGTCTTTCGCCGGCTCTTCGCCGGCGGCGTCGCGACCTGAGCCGCGGGTCGCGAGGGGCGAGCCGGCGCGCTCCTGCCTCGACTCACCGCTGCCCGCGCTGACCTTCGCCGCAGGCTCCTAGATCTTGAGGCGGTAGCGCCGGCCGATGCCGAAGTGCCAGGCCACGTTGACGCCGACCTCTCCGCCGAAGCCGACGCCCGGGACCCCCAGGGCGCCGAACTCCGCGTGGCCGCCGACGCTCCAGCGGGGCGCCACCTTGCCGAAGACCGTCAGGCCGCCGAGGAGCCAGCCGCCGAGGGTCGTGTCGTCGAGGCTCTTCGCGCCGCCCTCTTCGCTGCCGCGGAGGACGCTGACGCCGAGGCCTGCCCGGAGCGAGAAGAGGGCGACGACGCGCTCCGAGCCGCCGCCGACGAGGAGGTTTCCTTCGGGGCCGAGCTGGTGGACAGAGAGCTCGTAATCGCCGACGTAGCCGCTCTCTCGGCCCCGCAGCCCCCGGTAGTGGAGCCGAGGGCCGCCGCCGATGTAGCCGCGGTGGTTGGCGCCGAAGCGTTGAGAGGCGTGGAGGCCGAGGCCTAGGTGGCCGCCGTGGTGATCGGCGCCGTTGAGGATCGCCGTCGAGTAGCCGGTGAAGAGCCGCAGCGCCCAGTCGGGTCGGCGGGTCGGGGTCGGCGTCGCCTTCGCGACGGTCGTCGACGCCTGGGGGCCGACGATCTCGCCCGCCGCCGGGAGCTCCTCGCCGCCCTCGACGACGACAAAGGCTGCGCGGCGGTTGTCGGCCCAGATAGCCAGGCACTCGTCGATCTTGTCCTCCGGGACTCGAGACTCCGCGCGGTTGTGGCAGTAGGGGGGCTCGGGGCGTTCGGGCCTGTCTTCGCCGAAGCTCGCGGTGCTCAGGCGCGCCTCGACGATCCCTCGGTCGACGAGCGCCGCCTTGATCGCGAGGGCGCGGCGGTCGGAGAGGGCCTTGTTCGCGCGATCGCTGCCGCGACTGTCGGTGTGCCCCTCAACGCGGAGGTGGAGGCCTGGGTAGCGGCGGAGGACCGCGGCCATCGTGTCGATGACCTCGGTCGTGTCGCTGCGCAGCTCGGCGGAGGCCGTCTCAAACTCGATCTCGGCGTCGGGGTAGGTGAGCTTGTCACCCTCGCGGACGATCCGGACGCTCGCCCGGAGATCGCCGTCGACGTTCGCCGAGCCCTCGAGGCCGGCGTCGACCGAGGGGGTCTCGAGCTCGACGGAGGCGTCGAGCCTGCAGGCGAAGGGGCCCAAGGCGAGAGTAGGCGCGAGGACAGGCGCGAGGTGGCGACGGAGCGACGATCGTGTCGGCCAAGGACGCATCGCCGCAAGGTACACGAGCGCGCGATTCTAGCCGCGCCTCCTCGGCCCCTAAATGTCGACACGTCTGTCGCCTGGAGTGGACACTGTAATGCTGTGAGGACTGCCGCGGGCGGCGCGATGTCCCTTCGCCCAGAGCGGCTACGTCGGCGAGGAGGGCCGGGCGGAGACCTCGATAGCCGGGTCCTCTGCCCATTCACGGAGCTTGAGCTTGAGCTTGGCCTCGGCCTTCGCCTCGACCAGGTCCCAGTTCTCATCGGGATCGGCGCCTGCCCAGGCTCGGATCTTGCGCTGGAGCTTGGCCTCCACCTTTCGACCGATCTCCTCCCACTCATGGTCGGAGCGGCGGCGAGCGCGGCGGCTCGCACGGCGGCTCGCGGTGTGGGAGCCCCCGCCCCAGAAGGTGAGGAGCCCAAAGATCAGGCCGAAGTCGTACCAGCCGCCGGTGTTGCTGCGCTCGTAGACCTGGACGCCTTCGCTGAAGATCCCGACGATGAGGGCGAGCGGAGCGATCGCGCCGTGCCAGAGGCCCATCCAGAACCCGGCCGGGGCGTCGGCGCTGAACTGCGGATCGCCCGCGGTGCAGCTCGCGAGGAGGACGAGCGGCAGGACCGTCAGGAGGGCGACGACGGTGGTCCTGGGGCGCGGAGGCGAGGCTTGGGACGACGACACGGGGGAACGCTAGCCGAGGCTCCTACGGAGCGGTCGCGCAGTCCTTGCGTGACGTCGCCGTGTTCTCCCGCTATCATCGTCGGCGACGATGACAGCGGGTATGTGCAGTCTGGGTGGCTTGACGACGATGGTCGAGGAGACAGGTGTGGGCCGGATGCGACGCGATCGCCGGCGAGGCCCTCCGCGCGCCTGCTTGAGCGCCTGCTTGAGCGCCTGCTTGAGCGCCTGCTTGAGCGCCTACTTGAGCGCCTGGGTCACCTGTTGGTAGTCGCCGCCGCCCATCCTCCGATCGACGCCGTAGGCCTCCAGCATCGTGTTGTAGAGGTCGGCCGCGGGGCGCTGGGGATCGCCTGCGGCGGTGACCATCTCGCCGACCTTGAAGCGGCCGTTGCCGGAGCTGTAGGCGTGGAAGACGTCGCGGGAGAGGTGCGGGCCGGGGTCGCTGAGCTCGGTCGACATCAGGATCGTCGCGTTGTCGAGGACGGTCTTGCCGTTGGCGTCGGTGTACTCCGGGTCGTCGAGCTTGCTCAGGAGGTAGGAGAGCTCGCGCATGTAAAAGTGCAGGTGCCAGTCGGCGTGGACCGGGCTGCCGGTGCCGGTCCAGGCGTGGAAGTGCTCGTGGTTGACGTGGGTGCCGAGGTCCGACTCGTTGGGGGTGTTGCCGTAGTCGTCGAAGGTGTAGGCGAGCTCGCCGTCGACGATGTACTCGCCCTGGAAGTTGATCCGATCGCCGACGTTGAGGAAGTGGGCGTTGCCGAAGCGGACCAGATCACACTGGACGGCGAGGGCGTAGAGGTCGCACATCGTCCGCCAGACGGCGCTGAACTCGTTGACGTCGTAGATGATCCCGGCGTGGTGCTTCTGGCCGTGGATGAGCGGCAGCTCGCCCGGCTTTCCGGGGACCTGGCACTGCGACGGGGCCTCGCCGAAGGCCTGCTGTTCGTACTCGCGGATCCGGTCGAGGTGGTCGGCGATCCGCGCCCGCGACTGGGCCCCGAGACCGCCTGCCTCTCCGGTCAGGTGTTTGTATTGACCGACCACCGAGTCGAGCACGCTCTGGGCGCGGCGGCGCCTCTTCTTGGCCTCGGGGGTCTCTAGTTCGCCAGCGTCGCCGAAGATGCTGGTGAAGAGATCCTGGGGGTTGAAGCGAGGGATCGTCGCGGGGTTGCCCTGGTTGTTCCAGCACTTGACGTAGCGGACGGCGGGGGCGCCGGTGTCGGGGTGGTAAGTGCCGACGAGCGCCATCGCCAGGGTCGCGAGGAGGCTCGGCGAGCCGTCGGGGTAGGCCTCCTCAAGGAGCACCTGATCGATCGACGGTCCCTTGGTCTGGGCTCCGTCATCGCCGACCTGGCCGACCCCGGTAAACACGCCGCTACCGCCGCCGTAGTGGTGCTCGTCGGGGAAGCGGAGGCCGCGACAAAAGCCGAGCTTGGCCTTGTGGGCGGCGAGGGGGGCGAAGGGGCCGGTCAGGGCGCCGAGGTGCTGGTCTTGCACCTTGACGGGGCATCCTTCGCCGAAGAAGACCGTCAGCAGGCGGGTGGGCGGCTCGGGCTCGGCCGCGTAGACGCTGCTCGCCCGCATCTCGTCGAGGAAGGGCAGGGCGATCGCGATCGAGCCGGTGCCGCGGAGGAGGGCCCGGCGGGAGAACACGTTGCGGTACTTGGTCATCGGCTTACTCTCCCTCGGCGTCGATCCGGATCTGGGCGAAGCTCGGCTGGACGACCATCGCCTCCAGCAGCTCCTGATAGGTGGCCCCGGCGGGGCTCACGGAGCCGCGGACCGCCGCGAGCATGCAGCCGTCGGACTTCGCCAGCCGCCGACCGAGCGAGAACTGGGCGACGTTGAGGAGCATGCACTCCGCCACCCGGGCGTCGGCGGCGAGGAGGTCGGCCATCTCCCGCGCGTCGTCGAAGGGGATGCCCGGGTGGAATTGGGTGAGGAGCTCGCCGTCGGAGCGCAGCTCGTTGCCGAACTCGTCGGTCTCCATCCACAGACCGTCACCGTCGTAGTGCTCGAGGGCGAAGCCGATCGGATCGATCTGGACATGACAGCCGCTGCAGGGCGAGGTCTCCATCCGGATCTCCGCGTAGTGGCGCTTGGACTTGCCGGGCTCGGGCTCGGGCGGGGAGTCGTTGACCCCCGGCGGCGGCGGATCGATCTGGGCGCAGATGACCTCGCGGAGGACGAAGAGCCCGCGCTGGACCATCGACGCGTGGCCGTCCTCCCAGGAGAGGACCGCGCCCTGGGTGATCATGCCGGCGCGCTCGGGGATGTCCTCGAGGTCGTAGCGGCTTAGCCCGGGCTGGGGATCGGGGAAGCCGTAGGCGGTCGCCAGGGCCTCGCTCGCGTAGGTGAAGCGGGCGTTGAGCAGATCGGTCAGCGGTCGCGCCTCATCCCAGACCAGGCTGTCAAAGAAGGCCTCCGCCTCTTCGCGGAGATCAGCGGCGAGCGGGCTCGGTGATGCATCTAGACGGTCGAGGTGGACCCAGTCGCCGACGAAGCGGCGGGTGGTCTCGCGGGTCGCCTCGGCGGCGACCAGGCGTTGAACGTGGGCCACGCGCTCGTCGGGATCGTCGAGGAGGCCAGCGTCGGCGGCGGCGATCAGGGCGTCGTCGGGCGGCGCTCCCCAGACGAGGTAGGAGAGGCGCGAGGCGATCTCGTAGTCGTCGAGCTCGCGATAGGGCCCCGCAGCGTCGGTCTGGAGCTCGATCCGGTACATGAAGTGCGGCGACTGGAGCATCGCCTCGATCACCATCGACGCGCCGTCGACGAAGGTGTCGCCCTCTTCTTCGGCGAAGGCGAAGAGCGGCCGCATCGTCGCGACCTGGGCCTCGGTGAGGGGGCGGCGGAGGAGTCGCTTGCCGATCCGCTCGATGAACTCGTCCTCGCAGGTCCCCAGGAAGTCGGTGCAGGAGGTGTGGGCGGCGACCAGCCCCGCTGGGTTCGGCAGGCGCGAGACGATCTCGGTCGCGACCCCGGCCAGGGCGGCGATGTCGTCCGTGCTGACGATCAGCGCCTGCGCAGTGTTGGTGAATCCCTCAGCGCGGTAGTCGGGCGGCAGTTGGTCCGCCAGATCCGAGGCGTCGACGCCGAGGCTGTCGCGGACGCTGTTGAGGAATTCCGGGCGGTTGAGGCGACGGGCGATCGTCGGCCCTGGATCCTGCAACGCCCCGTCGCACTCGAACTCGCGGCCCGGGGCAGGCGGCGCGTCATCGGGCTCGGGGAGCTCCGGGGCGCCTCCGTCGCTGTCACTGTCCGCGCCGCCCGAGCCGGTCGATCCAGCGCTGCTCGCCGTGGTCACGCCGCCCGAGCCGGTCGTCCCGGTCGGCTCATCGCTGCCGTCGACGCCTGTGTAGCATCCTGCGGTGAGCCAGCAGCTCACCGCGCAGAGACCCGTTCTCGTCCAGCTCCGTCGCACGTCGTCACACCTCGCTCTGCGTCGATGATGCCCGCGGGGGCGAACCTGTGCGTCGTGTAATCGGCGTACCTTCAAGTACGGGGAGTACCTGGTGTCCATGTCGTCCTCGTATTCTTCAGGCCGAACACGGTTGGATTCACAGACATTTCAGTCCCTAGGTCGGGCCGTCGCGGCGGCTTCGAGAGGACTCCGCACGGGGATAGGGCCGTCGGATAAGCGCGGGCAGTGCAGGTCTGCGGACGAATGAAGGCAGGTCTGTCAGCGATGCAATGTGGAGAGGCTGTCATTTCCGCGCCATCGCTCGGAGCGGCGCCGAAGAGACAGGTAGCGGGCGTGCGAGCATCCGCCGAGCACCGGCCGAGGCGCGCATCGTCAGCGGACTCGTGGCATGGTTCCCATGTGCGTCGCTTGAGCGTCCTCCTGCCTCTCCTCGCCTGCGGCCCTGCGTCGCCGCCCCATGAGCCAGAGTCCTCAGCGCCGACGCCTAGCCCGGCGCTGCCTGTGGAGGTCGCGAGCGGCGAAGTGGACAGGAGCGCCGGGGTGACCGGGATGGGCGAGCTCGACGGCGCGGACGAGCAACGCCACCCAGAGCAGCAGACGACCGACTCACCCGAGGCGTGCGACGAGCGGGCGCTCGCTGCCGCCCGGACGGCCCTCGCGACCGCAGAGTCACGCAGCGTAGAGCCTCAACATATCGCGGAGTGCAGGCCACAGTCGCTGAGGTGCGCCGGCGAGCGAGGGCCGGTAGAGGCCGGCGACCGCTGCCAGATCGTCGTCTATCGCGGGTCTAGCCGGTGGGAGGTCGTCGTCGTGCCGACGCCGGCGACCGGCGCCCCGACCACGATCGAGATCTGGGTCGACGAGGCTGGGCTTGAGGCGGGCCGAGTACAGCTCAACGGCAGCACCTGGGGGATCGTCGACGGCGTCCGGATCGAGGGGCGTGGCGAGTACGCCTCGCACAGCCACGGGGGAGAAGCTGCTCGGATCGGCGGTGCGACCTTTGAGGTCGCCAATCGCCGCGAAAGGCCGGTGGAGCTGAGGATCGTCGGCGCTCGCTGGTTGACCGCGAACAGCTGTGAGCTGCCGCGAGAGGAGCGTGCGCGGCCGAAGGTGGCGGGGCTCGCCCTTGAGGGCGCTCCCCTAGGCGGTGTGTACAGCGTGACGATCCCGGCCGGGGAGGAGCGGACCGTTCGGATCGGGCACGTCGTCCAACGGGCGTATATGGCCTCCTGCGATCGCTTCGCCACAGCCGCGCTCTTTGAGGTGGACGGCGCCCCGGTCGAGGTGATCGGCGAACATCGGGTCGTCCGGCGGACACCGCTCCGGCGCTGAGAGAGCGGGAGACTCTGTATCGATAGACTATGGACATTGTGGAGGGGCCCGCCGACGGAGAACGGCAGACCTCTCGTCGACACCATCGGGCGCCGCCCTGGGCTCCCGCGACAGCTCGTCGCAGTGCGACGACACGACGCATTCTCCAGGCGCCTGCTCCGCATGTACAGAGGGATTCTATGGAGTTTGTTCGACTCACCTCGTCCGCCCTCGTCGCGGCGCTCACCCTCTGCGGCTGCGATCCCGCGGACGACGGGGACGCTGCGATCTCTGTCCGCTTCGAGGCCGAGCTCGGGGGCGCTCCCTTCCTGTGTACGGAGACCTACGCCGGGATCGGCAGCAGCGGGGCCAGCGTCAAGCCGCTCGACTTTCGCCTCTTCATTCATGAGATCAAGCTGATCCGCGCGGACGGCGAGCGCGTGCCCTTGGAGCTCGATGAGAACGAGTGGCAGCACGATGGGGTGGTTCTCCTCGACTTTGAGGACGCGAGCGGGAGCTGCGCGACAGGCTCTCCGGGGACCAACGGCGAGGTCCGCGGGCGATCGCCGGCGGGCGACTACACCGGGGTCGAGTTCATCGTCGGGGTCCCAGACGAGCTCAACCACCTCGACGGCGCGACCGCCCCAGCGCCACTCAACACCCCGGGGATGTGGTGGAGCTGGGCCGGCGGCTATAAGTATATGCGCCTCGACCTCTCGTCGGCGAACCAGCCGGCCTTCTACTTTCACCTGGGCTCGACGGCCTGCGGCGGCGACCCGGTCTCCGGCTTTGAGTGCTCCTACGGCAATCTCGCGTCGATCTCGCTCGAGGGGATGGACCTTGGGAGCGACGCGGTCGTCATCGACGGGGCGGCGATCTTCGCCGGCGTCGACGTCGACCGAGAAGATGACCCAGGGGACACGTTGCCGGGGTGTATGGCCTTCCCCGGCGATCCTGAGTGCCCGGCGATGCTCGGCGCGCTCGGCCTCGGCTTTGAGGAGACTCCCTCTGCTGGGGGACAGGCGCTCTTTAGAGTCGGGGGGGCGGCCCGATGATCGCTCTACGGACGTGTCGCCGGCTGGCGCGGTCGCTCCCCGGAGCCGCGGCGCTGGGGCTGCTGGTCGCCCTCAGCGCGTGCGATGCGGAGGATCCGGATCCAGAGGATCTGGTCGATGAGCCGGTCATCGGCGACGATGACTACGAGCGCGACCCGGGCCTGAACATCGAGCTCGTCAGCGAGGTCGCCGGCGCGTCGAGCCACCGAGCCGGCGAGAACTGTATGCACTGTCATCAGAGCCGCGGTCCTGGGCCTGGGCTCTTCACCAGCGCAGGCACGGTCTACAACCAGGACGGGACGATCAGCGCAGGCGCGACTGTCGAGCTGTGGACGGGCTTTGGCGGGAGCGGGGAGCTCCGCGTCGCGGTCGAGGCCGACTCCCTCGGGAACTTCTTCACGACCGAGCCGATCGACTTCTTCGGCGACGCGCCTCTCTTCCCCTTTGTCCGCGCGGAAGACGGTGAGCGGACGACCCTGATGCCGTTCCCGACCCGCTCAGGCGCCTGCAACGTCTGTCATGTCGGCGGCTTCGTCATCGACCTCTGAGGCCCCACGAGACCCCCTCGCTGGCTCGCCCTCTCCGCTCCGCGGGGCGGACGCTCCGGCCGGCTGGTCCGCCCCTCGAGCGGCGGATCAGCGGAGCGCCCGTCGAGGCGGGGCCGGGGGTCCTCCTGGGAGTTGGCTGCTGCTGGCGGTCACCCTCACGGTCGCGTTTGTCTCCGCCTGCGAGATGACCGAGACCGAGGAGACGGCCGAGAGCTGCGACGAGAGCTGCGACGAGACCGGGTGGGCCTGGGAGATCCCCCCCGGGATCCCGGCGCCGGTCGTGCCCGAGGACAACCCGATGAGCCCGGCCAGGGTCGAGCTCGGGCGTTCGCTCTTCTTTGACGTGCGCCTCTCTTATGATCAGTCGATGTCCTGCGGGAGCTGTCACGATCCGGAGCTGGCCTTCAGCGACGGCGAGGTGACGCCGACGGGCGGGGCCGGGGAGGCGCTGGCCCGCAATTCTCAGGGCCTGGGCAATGTCGCCTACTATTCGGCCTACACCTGGGCAAACCCGCTCCTCACGGACCTCGAGGCCCAGGCGCTGGTCCCCCTCTTCGCAGATGCGCCGATAGAGCTCGGCGCGCAGCGGGACACCGTCGGGATCCTCGATCGACTGCGCCAGGATCCAGCGGTGCAGGGGCTCTTCGAGCGGGCCTTCCCCGGCGAGGACGATCCCGTGAGCGTGACCAGCGTGATCCGGGCTCTAGCCTCCTATCAGCGCACCCTCATCGACCTCGACGCTCCCTACGATCGCTATGTCCAGGGCGACGATGCGGCCCTGAGCGGCGCGGCTCAGCGCGGGCTAGCGCTCTTCCTCTCTGATCGTGTCGCCTGTGTCCGCTGCCATCCGCCGCCCTTCTTCACAGTGAACGTGCGGACGGTCGACGCGCCTGACCGAGCGCCCGAGTTCGTCAACACCGGCCTCTACGACCTCGACGGAGCAGGGGCCTATCCGGCGGGAAACGCTGGCCTCTACGAGGTCACGGCAGATCCCGCGGACATCGGCCGCTTTCGCGTTCCGAGCCTCCGCAGCGTCGGCGCGACGGCCCCCTATATGCACGATGGGAGCGTCGCCTCGCTCGAGGAGGTCGTCGACATCTACGCCGCTGGCGGGCGTCTGATCAGCGACGGGCCGTGGGCGGGAGATGGTCGCGCAAGCCCGCTCAAGAGCCCGCTGATCGCTCCTATCGACCTGACGCTGGCGGAGCGTGAGGAGCTCGTCGCCTTCCTCCGCAGCCTCGGCAGCGGCCCCAAAGACCCGCTCGCTCCGCGGCGATGAGGGGCCCGCCGCTCTTGGCTCGTGCTTGGATCCGCGCCGCGCATCGATGCTCTGCGGACACTGCGTGGGGATCGGCCGATGTTCGAGGACTGATTGACCCGGCGCGACGGCCCCATGGCCTCCTAGATCTGAGACAATCCCCCCATGCTCGTCCGACGTGGGCCTCTCTTCGCGCTCTTCTCGCTCTCGCTGATGATGGCGAGCTCTGCCAGTGCCGATGAGCTGCCGCCGCCCGACCCCTGCGACCGTCTCGAGGCTGGCGATACCTGCACAGAGGGGGGCCGGTCCGGGACCTGCGCGACGCGGACCTGTTCACGCCTCAGCTACGCCAACGGGAGGCCCGAGTCCGTCGGCTACGATTGTCTCGCCTGCTCCTTCGGCGCTCCCCCTGCGAAGGCGAGCGCGGAGCCGACGGAGCCCGCCGCAGAGGCGGACAAGCCCGCCGCGGATCCTGCCGCGAGCGCGGAGGAGTCGAAGGCGGAGGATATCCCGCCGAAGGGCGGCTGCTCGATCGAGCCGGGCCTCGGCGGCTCGTCGCTCCTCCTCGTCGGCCTCGGGCTCCTCGGGCTCCGTCGGCGCGG
This sequence comes from Polyangia bacterium, assembly GCA_030424595.1. Taxonomy (GTDB): domain Bacteria; phylum Myxococcota_A; class Polyangia; order Nannocystales; family Nannocystaceae; genus JADJRG01. The sequence goes on along the minus strand of JAUHWG010000013.1, from coordinate 232,551 downwards.
CCCGAGCCTGGGCTGCTAGACATTTCTCGGCGCTCGCGCCTTTCGCCGCGGCAAGGGCTCGTGGTGATCGGTAGAGTGGGGCGGCTATGGATCCTGCTCAGGCCGCTCCGCTCGTCTACATGGGGTTGAACCTCGTCCTCGCCCTGGTCGTCTCGGCGGTCGGCTTCACCCGGGTCGTCTACTTCGTCAGCATCGGCTACGCCTTCTCGATCGTCGCGATGTCGCTGGTCGATCCGGCGCTGCTGTGGAGCGGCGTGACCTGGGTGTCGGCGCTGCAGTGCGGGCTGATGCTGCTCTGGGGTCTGCGCCTCGGGGTGTTCCTCGTCCGTCGAGAGCTCCGGCCGTCCTACCGAGCCTATCTCGCGAGCACCGATGAGAGCGCCGCGAAGCTCTCATGGCCGGTGAAGGGCGGGATCTGGCTCGGCGTCTCGCTCCTCTACACGCTGATGTTCTCCCCCTGCCTCTTCCTGCTCCTCAGCGGCGCGGGGGCGGGCGCTGGGGCGACGGCGACGGTCCCGGAGCTTGTCGGCCTCGGGCTGATGGCCGCGGGGCTCCTCCTCGAGACCGTCGCCGACGGGCAGAAGTCCGCGTTCAAGGCGGCTGCGCCCGATCGCTTCTGCGACGCCGGCCTCTACCGCTGGGTCCGCTGTCCCAACTATCTCGGCGAGATCACCTTCTGGGTCGGCGTCTGGGCGGTCGCCCTCAGCGTCTACGGGCCGGCGTGGCAGTGGATCGCCAGCCTGACCGGGCTCAGTCTCCTGGTGATGATCATGCTGAGCTCCGCACGTCGGCTCGAGGCCACCCAGGGGGAGCGCTACGGAGAACTCCCGGAGTACCAGGAGTACATCCGCACGGTGCCTGTGCTCTTCCCCTGGGTCCCGCTCTACACCCTCCGGCGCGTGCCCCTGGATCTCCGCTAGCGCCCCGATCCAGCAGGCGGCGAGGGGCCGTGCACCGGCCTCCGAGGCCCGAGCGCGGTGGTTTACGCCGGGCGGGGGGCAACTCTCGAGGGCTGCTCCGGATCCGTGCTAGACGGTGCGGATGACCTACGCGGTTCGGACGCTCCTCGCCCTCTCTCTCTGCCTCACCGCCTGCGGTGACGACGCTACGGGCACGACCGGGGAGGACACGGAGACGGGGGACGACGGCACCAGCAGCACGACCGGCGATTCCGGTGAGACCGGCGAGGCCACGGAGGGGACGACGGACGGCGAGACGACGACGGGCGGCGAGACGACGACGGGCGGCGAGGGGGACTTCCCGCCCGCCGACGAGCCCGGCCCCTACGGCGTCGGCTACCGGACCATGGACGTCACCTACACCCCCGCGGGGTTCACCGAGCCGCGGACGATCAACGTCTCGATCTGGTACCCGACCGCGGATCCGAGCGGCGACCCGGCGGTCTACTTTGACCTCGTCACCCGCGATGAGATCCTGCTCGAGGCGACGCCGGTCGCCGGCCCCCACCCGGTGCTCGCCTTCTCCCACGGCAACGGCGGCGTCGCCGAGCAGAGCTACTTCATGACCGAGCGCTTCGCCTCCCACGGGTGGGTGGTCGTCGCCCCGGACCACACCGGCAACACCCTCGCCGACTTCGATGAGTCGCTGGTCGCCGACATGGTCGTGCTCCGCCCGCTCGACATGTCGGCGATGCTCGACGAGGTCTACGACCTGCCCGCCGGGGATCCGCTCGCCGGTCAGCTCGGGGACGAGCTCGTCGTCTCGGGCCACAGCTTCGGCGGCTACACCACCCTGGCCCTCGCGGGCGGGGCCTTCGACGTCGACGGCTTGGTCAGCGACTGTGAGCTCGATCCGATGGGCCTCGCCTGCGACAGCTTGAGCCCAGAGCGGATCGAGCAGCTCGCGGCCGGCTTCGCCGACCCCCGCGTGGACGTGGCGATCCCCCTGAGCCCCGGCGCGATCCTGGTCTTCGGCGACGAGGGCTTGGCCGAGGTCGACGTGCCGACGATGCTGATGACCTCGGTGCTCGACGAGACCACCCCGGACGCCGACGACGGGGATCCTGCGTGGAGCAGCCTCGACGGCCCGGAGGATCTTCGGATCGAGTTCCTCACCGGCGGGCACTACACTTTCTCGGTCGCCTGCGAGCTCGGCCTCATCGAGGGCGACGGCTGCGGCGACGAGTTCATCGACCCGGTCGAGGCCTACGCGGTGATCAACCACTACGCGCTCGCCTTCGCCCGCGACAAGCTCTGGGGCGACGCATCGGTCGCAGCGGTGCTCGACGGCAGCGAGACCCTCTCCGACGTGGTCACGCTCAGCGCCAAGTAGGCTCCGCAGCCCGCGGCACAAGTCCCGCGCACGGGACCTTTGCCACAGCTCCTAGGGCCTGCGCGCACTCGCTGCGCCGCAGGCGAAGACCGGGCCGCTCCCGTGTACTATCCCCGCCGTGCAGAGGATCGAAGAGGACCTACCCGCGCACAGCGTGCGCTCCGTGATGGCCGCGCTGGGGATCGAGGGGAGCTATCACCCGCCGCGGATCCTCGTCCTCTACGGTTCGCTGCGGGACATCAGCTACAGTCGCAAGCTCGCCCTCGAGGTTGAGCGCGTGCTCTCGGCCTTCGGCGCGGAGGTCCGGCTCTTCGACCCCCACGGCCTGCCGGTCTTTGACCGCAGCTCCGACGACCATCCCAAGGTCCAGGAGCTGCGCCAGGCCTCGATATGGTCCGAGGGGCACGTCTGGATCTCGCCAGAGCAGCACGGGAGCATGACCGCGGCGTTCAAGAACCAGATCGACTGGCTGCCGCTCTCCGACGGCGCCGTGCGGCCGACGCAGGGCCGGACGGTCGCGGTGATGGAGGTCAGCGGCGGCTCGCAGTCCTTCAACGCCGTCAACCAGCTGCGGATCCTCGGCCGCTGGATGCGGATGGTCGTGATCCCCAACCAGTCGTCGGTCGCCAAGGCGTGGCAGGAGTTCGACGACGAGGGCCGGATGAAGCCGTCGGCCTTTCGCGACCGGGTCGTCGATGTCTGTGAGGAGCTCTTCCGCTTCACCCTCCTGCTGCGCGAGCGCGGCGACGCCCTCACAGATCGCTACAGCGAGGCGAAGCAGCGGAGGTTGCAGGGGGCGCTGACCAAGGGGCTCGGCGTCTAGCAGCCTGTGGCGAGACTCCGGGCGTTCTCGCTTGCGATCGTCGAGCCTCACGCGCCCCGCGAGCGCAGCCCGTCGGCGAGCGAGCGCAGGGTCTCGACCCCGTCAAAGTTGATCCCGGCGTCGACGAGGCGTTGGGCCGCTTTGGCGTTGATCCCTGCGATCCGTGCTGTCGCGCCTAGGAGCCTGAGCGCGCCGATGAGCTGGCCTAGCCGCGCTGCGCCGTCCTCGTCGACGTCGACGACGCCGGTGAGGTCGAGGAGCACGGCGACGGTGTGTCGCTGTGTGACCGCGTCGAGCAGCCTGGCGATGATCTCTTCGCTTAAGGTCTCGCTCAGCCGGCCGATGATCGGCACTGCCAACGTGTGATCGCCGACGTCGAGGAGCGGCGCGGAGAGCCTGAGGATCTCCTGACGCTGCGCCTCCACCAGCTCGAGCGTGCTGGTCAGGGCGTCGATCCGACCCGCCCGCTGGAGCGCGAGCTGTTCGCTCTCGATCCGAGCGGTCTCGTCGCGGTGCTCGACCAGCACGCTGAGCGCGCTCGTCACCGGGTCGCGCAGCGGCTGAGCGTCGACCACGTGCCAGCGCAGGCCCTCCTTGGTCCTGACGTGGGCCTGGACCCGGACGCTCTTGCGCGCGAGCGCGTCGGCGATCAGCCGATCGGCCAAGCTCGGGTCGACAAACCACGAGCGCCACGAGTTCTGGTCGTCGAAGGTCGCCGCCGCCGAGGTGTTGAGGGTGAGGATCTCGCCGCTCGCGTCGACAAAGGTGACCATGACGGCGGCGAGGCGAGAGATCGTGATCGTCCGCAGGAGGTCCGGCGAAGCCTCCGGGACCAGCGGGATCGCTTGGAAGAGATAGCCGAGCTTGCCGTCGTGGAGCCAGGTCGCGCGGACGTCGAGCATGGCCATCGTCGCTACGCCCCGGGGGTAGAAGGTCCACTCCTCGCGCATCTTCTTGCCGGCCCGCGCTTGGCTGAAGAAGTAGTCTCGGCGCAGGGCGACCTTCTCGGGGAGGTTGCTGTTGATGTCACGCGCGAAGAGCTCGTCGCGGCTCTCGGCCTGCCAAAGCTCGAGCGCCGCGTCGTTGGCCCAGCACAGGCGGACGTGCACAGCGTCCATGACAAAGACGGGCATCGGCGAGATCGCGAGGCCCGCCTCCCAGGTGGTGATGTCAATGTGCTCGATCGTCATACCGGCCGACGCCCACGATGATAGCCCCAGCGCTGCGCGCCCCAAGGCGCAGGAGTTGTGGGGGCGAGACCGCTCACGGGCCCTCGCCGTAGCGACGTGTCCATGTCTTTATGGACGGTTCGCTGAGGAGGGCTGCTCCCTCGAGCTGCTCCCCAAGCGCCCCGCCGTTCCCACAGCCGACGCCCACACCGACGAGGACGGCCGAGCCGGCCGAGCCTCTCGCCCCTGCGTCCGACGACGACGCGACCTCTGCTCGCACAGCCCCGATCACGCCTCGCCTTTGTAGCCCGTAGGGGAGCGCTACGACGACGCGGCGGCGGGCAGAGCCTCGCCGAGGCGAGCATCACGAGATCGTCTGCCGTCCCGACGAAGAGGCGAGGCTCATCGCCGCTCATGGGCGGTGGCGGCCGATGGGCGGCGCGTTGGGTCGAGAATGACGACGTGAGCGTGTACGCTCTCCGCATGGACTGGGACGACGTTCGGCACTTCCTTGCGCTGGCACAGACGGGGTCGGTCCGAGCCGCCGGCGCGGCGCTGGGGGTCAGCCACTCGACGGTCGCGCGGCGGGTGGAGTCGCTCGAGGGGCGGCTGGCGGCGCGGCTCTTTGATCGGACGCCCGACGGCTACGTGCTCACGGAGGCAGGCCGCCGGGTGATGCCGAAGGCGCAGCGCGTCGACGCGGAATTCGCCGATCTCGAGCGCAGCGTCGCGGGCGACGACGAGCGGATGGAGGGCCTCATCTCGGTGACCTGCTGCGACTCGACCGTCTGCCACCTGATCACGTACGCGTTGGCCGAGCTGTGCCGCGAGCACCCCGGCCTGGCGCTGGTGATGAGCGTGGACGGCCGGCTCTTCGATCTCTCGCGGCGCGAGGCCGACATCGCGATCCGAGCGGTCGGCCTCGACGTGCAGCCGCCCGAGCACCTCCTCGGTCGCCGCGTCGCCCCGCTGCTGATCGCCAGCTACGTCGCCTGCGAGCATGCGCAGCGGCTCGATCCGGACGACCCCTGCACCCGCTGGCTCGGCTTCGACGACCCGAAGGTGATGCGCCTGGTGGTCGAGACCTCTAGCTACCCGAACCTCCCCACGTGGGGCTCGTTCTCGTCGCTGGAGTCGCTCGTCTCCGCCGTCCGCGCGGGCCTGGGCTTGACGATCTTGCCCGCGTACATTGGCGATCGAGATCCGTACCTGCAGCGGCTGCCCATGGACGACGTTCGCCACATGGCGGATCTGTGGGTGCTCAGCCATCCCGACCTGCGGGACAACGCCCGTGTACGCGCGGCCAAGGCCCGGGTCACGGCATGCTTCGAGGAGCACGCCGCCCTGTTTCGCGGCGAGCGGTGCAGGGATGCGACGGAGCGTCACGAACTTGCACCAAGCGCCGACGCCGTTCCCAGGTAGGTTGAGGGACATGATGACCGAAGCCGCGTTCTGGGACGACCTCGCCGTAAAGTACTCGAAGAAGGCGGTCCCCGACCCCGAGGCGTTCGAGCGCAAGATCGCGATCACGAAGGGGCTGATGCGCCCCGAGCACGTGGTGCTCGAGATCGGCTGCGGCACTGGCTCCTTGGCGCTGCGACTCGCCCCGTGCGCCGCCCAGTTCCACGGGCTCGACATCTCCCCCGAGATGATCCGCATCGCCCGCGAGAAGGCCCGCGACACCGCCAACGTGACGTTTCATGCCGGGCCCTTCGACGACTCGTTCACGACCTTTGGACCCGGCACGGTCGATGGGATCTGCGCCTACAGCATTCTCCACCTTCTCCACGACCGTCCGGCCGTGCTTCGGCGGATCTTCGATCTGCTCGCGCCGGGCGGTTTCTTCGTGTCGTCGACGGCGTGCCTCGACAACACCTGGGTCCCGTACCGACCGCTCCTCACGGTGATGCGGTGGCTCGGCAAGGCTCCCTACGTCGGCTTCCTCTCGACCGAGGTGCTGCTCGCCGAGATCGCCGAGGCGGGGTTCGTCGACGTGCAGACGCCCGACGTCGGCGCGGCCAAGGCGGTCGCGTTCGTCACCGCCCGCCGGCCAGGGTAGCTCCTCCTGGGCACCTGTCGCCTCCGAGCCGCCATCCGCCCTCTGGGGCGCTGGTCTTTGCCGCCGCCGCGCACGCAGGCTCTCGCCCCCCGAGCGTTGGCGAGGGGCGAAGGGGGGGACGCAGCGGGAGGACCCGTGCCTCGCGCGGAGACACGCGTACCCTGTCTCTTCAAGCAGATCAGCTCTACCCGTGACGAGCACGTGGCATGGGAGGACCCGCGTCCGCGAGGGACCCGCCTCGTCGCCCCTCGCCCGCCCGCCTTCAGCCTCCGAGCTCCGCCCGTCGCCAAGCACGAGGTGAGCGCTCACCCACACGGGCGCAGTCGAAGCGCGAAACCCGTGTCACTGACGGTTCTACGCGGTTTGTCGAGGACGCCTCACAGCAGCGCCTAGTTCAGGCCTAGAGGGCCATGTACTCGGGGCTGGCGAGGCAGGCGCATTCTGCGGGCCCTTCGTAGACTTCGCCGGAGCCGTAGTCGATATCGCAGGTCTGACTTGGGAAGCAGATTTCGCCTGTCGCGAGCTCGACGCTGCCTTCCGCGCCGCTGTAGCCATAGCCCCCGGCGCACCCGTCGGCCACGCTCTGAAAGAAGCAGCTGCCGTGGGGCTCGCCGAATGTACACATTTCACCGCTCAGCGAGACGGGGACCCAGCCGCTCCACGAACAGCTGTGTGTGCTGCCGGTGTCAGGATCCTGAATGCTATCGACCGCTCTACAGTCAGCCTCTGTCTTCAGGGTCGGGCACTTGTTCTGCAGCTCCTCGATCTCCTCGCTCAACCCAGAGGGGCTATCTGTGCACCCAGAGGCGCCTCCGAGGGAGAGCGCGACGGAGAAGACCAGCCAGAGCTGAGGGCGCGAACGCAGGGTGTGTCGACTCATCATCGCAGTGTTCAATTAGGGGTACGCGTAGAAGCGCTCGATCGAGCCAAGCCGTCGAGGAGGTTAGCATATTCATGTCGCGAGAACTGCGAGAACTGCGAGAACTGCGAGAAGTGCAAGGGGGTACTTTCGCCGTCGGCCCGTCCCGTTGTCGCCGAGCTCTGCGACCGCGCTGGGCCTAACGATTCGCCGCGGCGGGCGAGCTCCGGGAGGTTCGTCCCCGCACGTGCTCCGCAGACGGGCTCCGCAGATGGCCTCCGCCGATGGCCTCCGCCGATGGCCTCCCAGACAGGCACCCCAGAGAGGCTCTCCGGATTCGCTCCGCGCATCGGCGATCGGGGATCGCGCTCCGACCGCGTGGCTGGTCCGGGCGTGCCCTCGCCCTCCGCCCGGCCTCGTGTTTGGAGCTCGATTGGGGGTTGCCAGCGGCGCGGGTGGCTGCTACGTCTACCTCGTGCTTGATCGTCTTCATTGCGCGCTGACTACGACGACCCGCGAGGGCGGGTTGTCGCGCGCGCATTGGACTCGATAGACGAGTACAACGTGACGGACGACCTGCCCCCGACCGGAGGGCGGTGGGCTTCGTAATGTCCGCACGTGTCAGATCGCCGCTCTCCAAACCCGCCGGGGTCACCCCGGACTGAGCTTGAGGAGAGGACGATGCGACGACCACAACCACAACCACAGGACCGCGAGGTCCAAAGACACCTACCACAGGCCCCGAAGGGCGGCGAAGCGGCCAACCCTGCGCGACGATCGGGGCCCGAGGAGGCCTCGCTCGACCCCGACGATCACCGGAGCCTCGGCCGCCGGCTCGATCTCTTTCATTTCCGCGAACACGCGCCGGGGATGGTCTTCTGGCACCCCGACGGCTTCGACCTCGTAGAGCGTCTAAAGGGCGCTGCGCGGGTGATCTTGCGGGAGCAGGGCTATCGTGAGGTGGCCTCGCCGCAGCTCCTGCGGGCGCCTGTCTGGGAGGCGAGCGGCCATTGGTCGCACTTCTCGGAGGGGATGATCAGGATCGCCGGCGACGGACCGGAGGCTGCGCTCAAGCCCGTGAGCTGTCCTGGGCACCTCTATATCTTCGACCGCAGGGCGCCTTCGTATCGCGATCTGCCGCTGCGGCTCGCGGAGTTCGGCGTCGTCCACCGCGACGAGCCCAGCGGCACCCTGCACGGGCTCCTCCGTCTGCGCCAGTTCACCCAGGATGACGGGCATATCCTCTGCGAGGATGGGGCCCAGGCAGAGGCAGAGCTGCGCCGCTTCTGCCGAGCGTTGCCGGACTTCTACCGCGCCTTCGGGTTCGACGAGGTCCGGGTCGCCCTGTCGACACGGCCAGCGGATCGAGTCGGCGAGGACTCGCTCTGGGACGAGAGCGAGGCTGCGCTCGCGCGGGCGCTAGACGCCGTCGGGCTCGACTACGAGCTGCAGGCGGGGGAGGGGGCGTTCTACGGGCCGAAGATCGAGTTCACCTTGATCGACCGGGTGGGTCGTCGCTGGCAGTGCGGGACCATCCAATTCGACTTCCACATGCCGCGCGCCTTCGACGTCGTCTATGTCGACCGAGCGGGCGAGCGGCGGGCGCCGGTGATGCTCCATCGGGCCCTCTTCGGCAGCGTAGAGCGCTTCCTCGGGATGCTCTTGGAGCAGCATCGGGGCCGCCTGCCGCTGTGGTTGGCGCCGATCCAAGCGGCGATCTTGCCGCTCGCAGAGGCGCATCAGGCCGTGGCGTCGGAGATCGAGGCCGAGCTGGCGCAGGCCGGCGCTCGGGTCGTCGTCGACGATGACGGCTCTCTCGGGCGGAGGATCCGTCGTTGTCATGGTCGTGGGATCCAGCTCCAGCTGATCCTCGGCGACCGGGAGGTCGAGGCTGGCGAGGTGACGGTCCGAGGCGCCGAGGGACAGCGCTCGATAGCCCGCGGATCCCTCGTGGAATGGCTGCGAGGGCGGTGCCTCGCCCCCGCGGTCATCGGCGCCGCGTTTGCCTGACAGGAGGGAGCTCCCCGCGTCGTCCGCCGGCTTCGGTCGGCGGCGTGGGGAGCTCCTGTCTACGCACGGGCTCTTCGTCGCCCGTGGTCTCCGCGCCAACGGTGCTGCGTGTCCTCGAGCCATCGTCGGCTCCGTCGAAGCGCGCTGTACATCCGGTACAGCGCGCTTTGGTCGAAGCCGCGAGGAAGGACGGCTGCGCGCGAGAGCAGGGCGCTCTCGCGACGAGCTCCTAGCCGCCGATACCGAAGACCGAGGCGAACTTTACCTGGCCCTCGATGGTGGTGCTGAACTCGCCCGCCGCACCGCCCATGATGTTGGCCGCCTCCTTGAGCGCCGGGACGACGCAGGGGAGACGACCGGCGGGGATGTCGAGGTCCCCGCTGACGCCGGCGTCGATCACAGCGTTGAGCTCGCCGAGGATCTGAGCCACGGGCGCGGGGTTGAAGACGACCTCGCCCTCCACCTCGCCGGTGATCAGGGCGCTCAGCTTGGCCATACCTTGGAGGATCGCGACGCCGCGGACCCGGAGCTCGGTCATCTTCGCGGTGAAGGCCGCCTGAGCGGCACCATCGCCGTCCAGGTCAGCGTTGAAGGTGAAGCTGATGTCGAGCTGGGGGGGGGTGCACTCGAGGTTGGCGCTGGCCTGGGCGCTGGCCTGGGCTTCACAGTCGGCGGTGGCGTCACAGTCGGCGGAGGCGCTCGGCGGGGTGAAGCTGCCCTCACAGGAGCCGCCGCACTCCGCGTCGCAGGAGCCCGCGCACTCGGCCTCGGCGGTGCACTGGGCGCTGCCTTGGTCGACGTAGCAGGTGCCGTGGCAGGTGCCGTTGCACTGGGCCTTGGCCGTGAGCTCGCAGGTGCCCTCGCAGTCGCCGGCGCACTCGCCCGCGCAGTCGCCATCGGCGTTGATGAGGGAGCACTCGCCCGTACAGGTGCCGCGACAGGTCCCCTCACAGGTGGCGGAGCCGTCGATCTCGCAGGCGCCCTCGCAGGTGCCCTCGCAGTTGAGGGTCGGGGTCTTGACGGCGCAGGAGGCCTCGCCGGAGCAGGAGCCGGAGCAGGAGCCGGAGCAGGTCCCCTCACAGGCGACCGATACCTCGCCTGGGTCGACCTCGACGTCGCACTCCGCCGAGGCTTCGCAGCTGGCCTGGGCCTGGACGGCGACGTTGACGTTCGCCTGGCAGGAGGCCGGGACGTAGTTGACCGTGAGCCCGCCGTCGACAGAGGCGGCGATGTCTGTCTTGATCTTGGCGACGAGCCCGTCGACGAAGGCGGCGTCGATCTCCGCGCCGGCTTCGCCGTAGCCCCAGACCTCCGCGAGGACCCGGATGTCGGCGTCAAAGTCCGACTTGATCTTGCCAGTCGCGCCGTTGAAGCTGTAGACGGCGTTGAAGAAGCCGTCGAGCTGGGCATTGCCGGCGATCGAGAGCTGGCCGGTGGCGATGGAGCCGCAGGGGCCGCAGAGGTTGTCGGTGCCGGGAAGGCCTCCATCCTCGCCGCAGCCCGCGGCCATGGTCGAGCCGACCCCGGCGATCATCAGGCCGAGAAACATGTGCTTGATCGTGTTCATTCGTGATTTCCTCGCTACGAGCGGGGAGTGTACCGCGGACTTCCGGCGATGAAGCTACGTATCGCCGCACGCCGACCCTTTTTTTGCGTGCATCCGGGTCTCCTAGGGTGATTGTCCCGCGGCGTCGATAGGGCAGTGTCCAACCGCGTGGTCAGCTCCGATGCAATGCTGTCAGACTCAGAGGGTAGTTCTCCTGTCGACGGTGGTGGTCCTGTCGGACCCGGGTCGGGTCGTTGGCTCGCATTCCGCCCGAAAGCCGCGAAACTCGTGGCGCGGACGCGGCCGCGCGGGCTCGTCCGCGAGGTGAGGTCGGGCGAGGGCGCGGCCCTGTCCTCGAGGAGCGGGCGGCCCCGGCCCCGGGCGGCCCGGCCGTCGTCGAACTCGCCAGGAGCGCCGTGGCCGCGCATACTTCCGCGGAGGCCAGCGCTCGCCCGTCGGGGCCCGAGTTCCATGCTCTTGAACACTCAGACGCTCCGCTCCATCATCGCCGGGGACTCACCGATCGACCTCCCGGCGCTCTCGCTGCGCAGCCGCGAGGACGCCCTGTGCTTCCTCGAAGCCTACGGTGTGCGGATGACCGACGAGCAGGATGCGCTCCGCGCTCAGGCGATCCGCGAGCAGGCGATCCAGCTCCTGGAGGCCAGGATTCTCCGGGGTGCCGAGGCGATCCCGGAGGCGGTCCGCGCGCTCGACGACGTGCCACAGCTCCTCCTCTGGGCCTCGAACATCGGCCTGGGCCCGGGGCTCGGCGCCGCCGAGGCGAAGCGCCGACAGGTCTGGGCCTGCGTCGTTCTCAGGGTCTGCCACACGCTCTCCCACGCGAGGAACGAGCTCAACGAGATGTACGCCCCGGCGATCCGTCAGCAGATCGAGGCTCGCTTTGAGCGGCATCTCGTCCGCACCGCGGCTGGGCTGCGCCTCGGCGCCGGCGACGACTCGGTCCCCCTCGTCGCCTTTGAGGTCCGACCGATGAAGACCGTCGAAGCGGCGACGCTGAAGCTCCTCCGCGCCGCGGAGAACGTCGCCGCGAGCATCTTCGACTGGATGGGCGTCCGGATCGTCACCCACGACGAGCTCGACGCGCTGCTCACGGTCCGCTACCTCCGGACCCACCACGTGATCGGCTTCCCGAACATTCTCCCCGGGCGCTCGCGCAACTCGCTCGTCGACCTCAAGGAGCTCGAGCCTCTGCTCCCTGGGCTGGAGGCCGGCGACGGGAGCCTGACCGAGCGGATCGCTGAGGTCCGCAAGCTCGCGCAGGGGCGTCGGTCGACCACCTCTCACCAGGCGCACAACGTCCACAGCGCGTCGAGCTATCGGGCGATCCAGTTCACCTGCCGCGAGATGGTCAGCCTGCCGCTTGGCCCCGGCGATGCCACCTCGCGCTTCTTCTTTCCCTATGAAGTTCAGGTGCTCGACGCGGCCTCGTACGCGGACTCCCGCGGCGGCCCTGCCTCGCACGCGTCCTACAAGCGGCGGCAGATCGAGGCTGTACGGGCGCGGGTGCTCGCGGGGACGCACGACGACCCGTAGCGGCGGCGGAGGGCTCGCGCTGGGGGGAATTCTGCCACGGCCGCGATGGGGCGGTGTGGCGAAGCTCTACGGTTTCGAGGGGACCTCGGCCGCGTGCACGCCGATACGGCTCGGAGATGCACACTCACGAACTCCCTGATCGAGCCCCGCGGCATGATAGGATTGTCGTCGTAGTGCGGCTGTCGCCTCTGCGAGGACAGCCGAGACCGAGAGTGCAGACGTCCCGCTGAGGGGGACTGCGTGAGCGTCTCTGGGGTGAAAAATGTGGGCTAGGGGTGGGGCAATGTCGACGCGCGTCTCCGCAAACTCTGGATAGGCGAAAGTGCCCATGCCTATCAGGCCCCGGGAAATCGGCGCGAAGTGGCCATAGAAGAAAACCAGAGAACCACGGTTGAAATCTCGCAAAGTCCCCATAGGTTGTCCCTGAGGTCGAGGAGCTAGAACAATGAAAGAAGTAGAGTACGAAGGGCTCGTCGATCCTGTCCTGGTCCGGACGAACCAACGCCTGCTCGAGGTGTTGGTCGACAACAAGGCCCCCCTGACGATGGCCTGCGGCGGCAAGGGCCTCTGCGCGACATGCCACGTCTATGTCGTCGCCGGCGCGGAGATGCTCTCTCCGATAACCCCCCGGGAGCGTCGCTCGCTGCGGATGCTCTCGGACGCCCGCTCCAGCTCACGCCTCGCCTGTCAGGCGAAGGTGATCGGGGAGGGGGTGAAGATCCGTCAGCCTCAGGGGCGCTACATCACCGGGACCTCCGATCTTGAGTCGCTGATCGGTCGTCGCGCGGAGGAGCCGATCCTCCACCCGGTAGACGGGCAGACCCTGATCGCGCCCGGCAAGATCATCACGCGGTCGAGGGTCCGCGCGCTGGTCCAGGTCGACTATGAGATCGCAGAAATGCGCACACGCTCCCTCTCCTTGCGAAAGTAGACAGTCATGGATCTCTTCACAGCAAAGATCGATCGCGAGACCCACACGCTCCACAACGTCTACCGACGGGATCGCTTCCTCCACCGCGAAGGCCCCGGTCACCTGCAGAGCGTCTTCGGTCAGCGGATGATGATGGTCTCTGAGGATTTCATCGTCGGCTACCAGGTCGCCCTCGAAGAGGAGCTCGGCGACGCGGCGAGCGACATCATGTACCGCTGCGGCTTTGAGTGGGGCAAGAAGGACATCCGCTCCTTCGCCAAGCGCTACGTCGAGGAATTCGGCAAGAAGATCAACGAGGCGAACTTCGGCTCGATGCTGGAGACCTGGTGGTGGCCCTTCCAGGCCTCAGGCTGGGGGGCCTGGCGCTACGACCTCTCGCACCGCAAGGAGGGGCTGATCTACATCGACCTCTTCGACTCGGCGGTCGCCCAGAGCATCGGCAACATCGGCAAGGTCGCCTGTCACTACTATGCGGGGCTCTTCGCCGCGGTCTTCACCCACCTGGCCAAGCGCGAGCTGTCGACGATCGAGATCCAGTGCTACTCGATGGGAGAAGACTTCTGCAAGTTCGTCGTCGGCTCGTCCAAGCGGATCAACGCGGCGCAGTTCTGGGTCCAGGAGGGGGCCCGCGCCAACGAGGTGATCGCTCGCCTCTGAGCGGGGATGAGGTCCACTATGCGTCTGCTTGAAGTGCTACGAAAGCTAGTGATCTCGCTCCGTCGCCTGCTGGGGATGGAGAGCGGGGGGGCGTCCGAGACCCCGGCGCTGGGTGGCGGGTCGGCGGACGCGAGCCGGATCCCGGCGTTGGCGGAGAAGGGGGAGAGCTCCTCCCCGGCCGAGGCGACGGGGGACGAGGCGACGCCGACGTCGGCGGCGGCCCCCGCCGGCCCGGATCCCGTGGAGAATGAGCCGGAGATCGTCGTCGAGATCGAGGGCCCCGAGAGCGGCCCGGTGCGGGGGATCGCGGACGCTCCCGCCTCGGCATCCCCTCCTGCGGCTGCGGCGAAGCCCGCGACCAAACCCCAGAGAACGTCGGCCCCGAGCGGAGCGGCGGAGGACGATGCGACGGCTGAGGCCGCGCCCGAGGTCGCCAAGATCGGCGCCGCGGCGACGGGTCCGGCGAAGGCCCCGACCTCCCGAAGGAGACGGCGCGCGGCCGCCTACGCCCAGCTCGAGCCGGCGTTGGCGGTGACACCAGTCCGACGCTTCTTCTCGCGTCTCACCGCGCAGGACTCGAACCCACTGTCTGAGTCGCCGTGGCCCCAGGTCCGCGTCGAGAGCTTCTTCTTGGCGCTCACCCAACCCCGCCTCGATGTCCTTCGCGGGCGCGGACCGGCCGTCGCTGAGCCGCAGGCGCTCGCCGACGCCTTCGCCGACTTCGTCTGGGACTAGACGTCCCCAGTCGGGCATCCCCAGTACTTCCATGAGCCAGACGCTGGAGCGTCATCACCCCCTTGCGCCCTCCAACCGGAGAACACAGACCGATGAACCGCGAGATTGAGACCATTTTGACGGCCAGCGAGGGCCGCTATCTGACCAAAGCCGAGCAGTCGGTGTTCCGCGAGTGGAGCGCGCGGCTCGACGCTCGATTCGCCGCGATCGACGAGCTCCAGGCGAAGGAAGAGGTGATCGTCCGCCAGACGATAGGCGACGTCTTTAAGGCCTACCCTGACTTTGAGAAGCGGATGCGGGGGGCGCGAGAGAGCTGCAATCGCGATCTGACGCTCGTCCTCCGCTACTGCGGGCAGGCGTTGCTGCGTCAGGATCTGGACTACCTCGAAGACAGCCTGCTCTCGTGGATGGCGACGATCCTCCGCGGGGTCGGCTTCGCCCCCGACTTCGTCCGCGACACCTACCGCACCCTCGGCAAGCACGCTGGTCGAGAGCTCTCGCCGCACAACGCTGAGCTGCTCCGCCCCTTCATCGATCTGTGCGTGGAGCGCCTCGCCGGCGAGCAAGAGGAGAAGAGCGCGTCATGAAGAAGCGTCGGGATCTCAACTACTTCAGCAGCAAGAGCTTCCTCAAGCTGGACGTGCGCCGGGGAGTTCTCCGCTCGCGCGGTGGGACGCGGATGCTGGGGATCTCGGAGGACTTCCTCCAGGGCTTCGTCACCGCGTGCGAGGACGAGGCCGGCTCGGCCGCTCCCTTCATCCTCCGGCGCTGCGGCCAGTTCTTCGGGGCTCGCCTCGCCCGTCGCTTCGAGGGGGAGCTCGCGGAGTTCGCCGGGACCTCGATCCGCGATCGATCGATGAGCGACTTCGACGCCCTCCTCCGCGATCTCTGGATCGGCTGCGGCCTCGGCGAGCTCAGCGTCGACTGGACGCAGGGCGCGAGCGGCTTCATCCCGATCAGCCTCAAGGACTCGCCGATGCAGGACATCGGTCCCAGCGGACATGTCGGTGATGACATGTTTACAGGGATCCTGGAGGGCTTCTTCTCCAACTTCGGCGACGGCGAGATGCGCTGCGTTCAGACCGGGGACAAGCGCCTCGGCGACCGCGACGGGACGACCTTCGTCATCGCCACCTTCGACACCGCGAAGCGGGTCGAGGGGATGATCGCCGACAAGGTGCCCCACGCCAAGATCGTCGAGGCGCTCGCCCGCTGACCGTCATGCCCATCCCGACCCAGCTCCTCGGACGCTACAGCGTCAAGCACCGGATCGCGACCGGCGCCCTCGGGACCGTGCTCGCCGCGGTCGATGAGCGCAGCGGTCGCGAGGTCGCGGTCAAGATCTTCGACGGGGCTGAGGACAACCACGCGACCTGGGTCGAGGAGCTGCGCCTGGCCGCTCGGCTCGAGCACCCCCACATCGCGACCTGCCTCGACGCCGGCGAAGATCGGCAGTCGGGGTTCCAGGTGCTCGTCTTCGCGAGGGCGCTCGGCGGGTCGTTGCGGCGGGCGCTCGTGAGCCGCTATCCCTTCGACGAGGAGGCGACCCGCGAGCTCCTGCGCCAGGTCGGGGAGGCGCTCGTCCACGCCCACGGGCTTCAGATCATCCATCGCGATGTGAAGCCGGAGAACATCCTCGCCCTGGAGACGATGGGCGCCGGCCCCTGGGCGCTGACCGACTTCGGCGCCGGCCGCTTCCTCCCCCGCGGGAGCGCCGCGGAGTCGATCGCAGGCTCCCGCCTCTACATGGCCCCGGAGGTGCTGATGCGCTCCTCCTACGCCAGCTCGGATCAGTATTCGCTGGGCCTCGTCGGCGTCGAGGTCTTGATGGGCGAGCTGCCGGCGGGGGCGCTGCCTTCCTGCTTTCGCCACGCTCATCGCCACGATCGAGGCCTCCGCGGGGTGATCGCTCGGATGATCGAGCCCGAGCCCTGCCGCCGCTTCCCGGACATGGCGTCGGTGCTCCGGGCTCTCGAGGCGCGGCCGGTCGACCTGCCGCCGCAGACCCGGCTCGACGGGGGGCGGCGGGCGCTCGTCGTCGACGGCAAGGTGCGGGTGTCGGAGAGGAAGTGCAATCCGGCGGAGGAAGAGCCGACGGTGGTGAGCATCCGCGGTCGCTTGGGCCGCGACCCTCGCTTTGTCAACGTCGACGGCGACGCGACGCCGATCATCGCCGCCGGTCGTCGTCTCGTGACCGTCGAGGACGGCGCGCTGTCGACGATCCTGATCTCGGATCACACTCTCGAGGTGTTCGCGGCGTCGATCGAGCACAGCAGGGTCTGGACCCGCGACGGGGCGTCGATCGTGGTCTGCGATCTCCCCTTCGGCGCCGCCAAGGCCCGGGCCAAGCTGCCGCCGAGGATCCTCGCGGCGATCGCCGGGGCCGACCATACGCAGGGCGCCGTGCTCTCGCCGACCGAGGCGATCCTCGCCTGGCCTGGCGCCAATGAGCTCCTGAGCTGCTACGTCGAAGGCGACCGGATCCACGCGACCTTCTATCGCCTGCCGTGGCCCCTCTTCCGACTCGAGAGGGTCGACGGGGCGCTGCTCGGCGTGTTCGGCGACGCGAACACGTCGCACCTGCTGCGGCTGAGCGTGGGCGGTCAGCGGGTCTTGGCGGAGGCGGATGTGGGCGCTGATACGGTGGCGATCGTCCCGGGTTCGCCGGACCCGACGCTGGAGGGCTTGGTCCCTGATCTCGCGGCTGTCCTCACCGATAGCGGCTCCCTCATCTGCCTGTCGGAGAGCGTGTAGAGGATGGCAGATCAACGACAGACCGCGGCCGAGCGGGCGGAGCTAGAGCTCCTTCACCGCGGCCTCGTCGCGCCCGGCGACCTGGACGCGCGGACGCTCGAGGCGATCCGTGATCGGGCGCGGGAGGCCTCGCTCCTGCCGCTCGACCTCCTGGTCCGCGAAGGTGCCCTGAGCGGCGGTGCCGGCCGCACGCTCCAGGCGATCGCGAAGGGCTACATGCGGGCGCCGTTGGAGCCGCTCTTCGCCGGCTTTGTCGCGCCGCAGCCCGTATCTGCTGCGTCGGCGCAGGTCCTCGAGGTCCCCGAGGTCCCCGAGGTCCCCGAGCCGCTCTCCGGCAGTGACGGTGCCGACGGGGTCGAGGGCGAGGTCGCAGGAGCGGGCCAGCCGCTCGGGCCGATGCCGGAGTGGGGGACGACTGAGGACTCCGTCGCGATCCCGGTGAAGCCGCCGATGCGGCCGCGGAGCACCCGGGGTCCCCGTCGGCGTCCGGCGATCGATCCGCTCGCGCTCGGCGATGCGCCCTCGGTCGGCGAACAGATCGACGGCTTCACGCTCCGCGAGCTCCTGAGCACCAGCGGGGCGACGGTCACGTACCGCGCCTACGACGAGCGGGAGAAGCGGAGCACGCTCATCAAGATCCTCCGGTCTGAGGTGTTGAGCCGCGAGCGCGAGCGATTCTTCAGCGAGGGGCGGATCCTGTCGCGCCTCAGCCATCCGAACATCGTCGAGCTGGTCTGCTGCGGCGAGCACCGCGGAGCGCCCTACATCGTCCTCGAGCAGATCTTCGCCATCGGGCTCGACGAGCACATCGAGCGCGCTCCCTGCGAGGATCCGACCTTCATCCTGAAGGTCGCCCTCTGCGCGAGCCGAGGCCTCGCGGCGGCGGCGGAGGCGGGGGTCATCCACCGCGATCTGCAACCGGCGAACCTCCTCCTCTACGACGGCTCTGGGCGGGTCAAGGTCGCTGGGTTCGGCCTCGCGAGCGAGGCGGACTCCGAGCAGCCCGAGGGGATGGGGACGATCCGCGGGACCCCGGCCTACATGGCCCCAGAGCTGGTGGTCGCCGCCGCCGACGTCGATCAGCGGGCCGACATGTACGGGCTCGGGGTGACGCTCTACGAGATCGCGACCGGGGAGGTGCCCTTCATCCGCTCGACGGTGCTCGAGACCATGCGGGCCCACGTCCGCGACCAGCCTGTGCCGGTCCACGAGCGGCGCGTCGACTTCCCGAGGCCGCTCTCTGCGCTGATCGACCGACTCCTGCGCAAGCGCCCTGACGACCGCTTCGCGACCTGGGACGAGGTGAGTCAGGCGGTCGAAGAGCTGCTCCAAGAGCACAAGAACCCGATCACCGACGCGGTCACGCGGGCCGTGCACGGAGACAACGGCAAGCCGGCTCTCACCAGCCTCTACCGAAAGAAGCACTCTTGAGCGCCCAAGCCCAGCCCGTTCTCTCCTCGGCTCCCTCGTCCCCCTCTGCTGCCCCTAGAGAGCCGCTCTCCGAGGGGCTGGGCGAGGTCATCGGCGCGGCCTATGAGCACCTCGTCGACGGCCTCGCGATGCGCGAGCTGAGCGTCCCCGACGGCCTCGGGATCCTGGACGGGGAGGTGCGCGGTGCGACGATGACGATGACCACGCGTGCCTACGGCGGGGCGGGGTTTGAGCGCCTTGTGCTCGCGACGATCGTCGACGGGGCAGGCCGGCCTGCGTCGGCGACGATCATCGGCCTCCCCGAGGCGTCCGCGCTGCCGATCCTCGGCGTCGATCTGATCGCGCTCGGCGGCAAGCTCTCGCTCGCGGCGATCGACCTGGCGCCGACCGACGAGGCCGCGTGGGCGGAGCACGCCGCCCCGCTCCTGCGCGCTTGCCAGGCGGAGCTCGCCGGGAAGGTGAGCCCGCGGCGCTGGCCGAGCTTCGCCCGCGAGGTGTTCTCGCCGCTGGCGCAGATCGTCGCCGCCAAGGCCGGCGCGGAGGAGCCCGTCTTTCAGGCCACCGTACGGCTCCTGCACGGCGTCGCCGCGCTCACCCGCAGCGCGCCCGTGCTCCCTCCAGACCGAGCCTTGGCCGCCTATCGGCGCCGCCTCGCCTGGCAGGTCGCGGAGCGCAGCAATCGACGGGAGCACGACGCGCTCAGCCGGATCTTCGGCGCCGAGGCGGGAGAGCGCTACCTTCGGTATCTCTTCGGCGCAGGGGAGGTCGATGATGTCGCCTAGGCTCGCCGCGCGGCTGCGCGAGGGCACGGCCCAGGTCCATCGCGCCGCCGAGCGGATGACGCTGATCCAGGCGCTCCTCCGGGGGTTGACCGATCGCACGACCTACGCCGCGCTGGTCCGGGCCTACCTCGAGGTCTACACAGCCCTGGAGGCGGCGTTGGTGGCGAACGCGGAGCATCCCGTGGTCGGCCCGCTGGTGCTCCCGGAGCTGTGGCGCCGCCGAGCCCTCGCGGATGACCTGCGGGAGCTGGTCGGCTCTTCGCCGCCGGGTCCCCCGAGCGAGGCGACGCGCGCCTACTGTCGACGGATCGAGACCCTCGCCGCGAGCGCGCCGGAGCTCCTCGTCAGCCACGCCTACACCCGCTATCTCGGCGACCTCGCGGGCGGTCAGATCCTCGGGCGGATCATCGGTCGGGCGCTCGGGCTCGGGCCAGGGGCGGGGCTCGACTTCTACATGTTCACGGAGATAGGCGACACTGTCGCCTATCGTCAGGCCTATCGAGCGCGGCTCGACGGCCTCCCGGTCGACGACGCGAAGGCCGAAGCGATCGTCGAGGAGGCGAGGCGGGCCTTTGGCTACAATACGGCGCTCTTCGCAGAGTTGGAGGGATCGGCGCTGCGGGGTTTTGGCCGGCTGCTGCGGGGTCGAGGAGGCCGTGAGCAGCACGAGGTGCTGCGGGCCTCGTAGCCTGTCTGCGATGTCAGCACAGGCCTGCGCTCGGTCCATTGCGGATCGCGCGGGCTCATGGGTGATGAGCGCGCACAGTGAGCTGGGCTCTGCGGGCGTGCGCCCTAGGTGCGACAGAGCGCCACATCGCGGGTGACACCATCTTGAGGAATGGTGGCCCGGCCAATGTCGAAGGACCCCCGGTCGCTCTCGGACCCCCATCCGCTCTGTTGGAGCCTCGCGCTCGCGCTAGGCATGGCCTGCGGCGTTGGCCCTGCGGATGAGAGCGCCAGCGTCGGCGTCGAGGCTTCGACCGGCGGGACGTCCGAAGGATCGAGCGACACGGACGAGCTCCTCACCGGATCCTGCGCGCCGGCGGAGATCGACGCGATCTATGCCAAGCGGATCGAGCCCCTCTTGGCGACCGAGCGGCCGAAGAGCTGCAATCAGTGTCACCTCGCGGGGATCGATCTCTCGAGCTTCGTCCGGGAGACCCCCTGTGCCACCTTCGCGTGCATGTCTGAGCGGGACCTTGTCGACCGAGAGTTCCCGAGCGAGAGCCTGGTCCTCGACTGGATCGCCCGCGCGACCCCGAGCGGCCTCGTCACCGAGGAGATGATCGCGGAGGAGGCCGCCGGCTTTCTCGCGTGGATCGAGGCGACGGCGAGCTGTGACGGCTGCGCCTCGATCGCTGACCCCTGTGGAGAGGCTGAGGGACCGACGCCCTGCGGCGCGGAGGAGCCGCTCGATCTTGATGATCCGGGGGGGTGTGCGGCTCGTACCCTCGAGGCGGTCTTCCGCAGCAGCGTCTACGCCTGGCGCGATCGCTGCTACCCCTGTCATTTCACCACCAAGGACAATGATGCGCCGTCATGGATCGAGGTCGGCGAGTGCGATCTCGCCTCGCTCGCGACCATGCGAAACGTGCTCAAGGCCGAGTATGTCGACCTCGACGAGCCGCGCCAGAGCTGGCTCTTGCTCAAGCCCCTCGCCGAGGCGGCGGGCGGCCTCGTCCACGGTGGTCACGACAAGTTTGAGTCTACCCAGGATCCTGCCTATCTCGACATCCTCTATTGGATCGAGCGGGAGTCTGAATGTCGATAGTCCGAACGCCTGAGAATACTAGGATGAACTCTTCTATGTCTATATCGTTGAATCCCGACCGTCCCGGAGGCCGCTCCCGCAGGGCCTGGGGAGCTCTCTTTGGGGCCCTCGTCGCGCTCAGCGGCTGCGGAGATGACGGCGACGACACCCACGCAGGGCACACGACCGGAGAGACCTCCCACGAGAGCCACTCGACGGGCGAGACCCACGACAGTGACGACACTGTGGGGAGCTCTGGTACCGAGGACACTCACGACAGTCACGACAGCCACGACAGCCACGACAGTCACTCCACGGGCGACACCGACACCACGGGCTCTACCGGGGACACCGACGGCTCCACCACCGCGGACACCGACACGACGACCGGCGGATACACGCCACCCACCGCCGAAGAGTACTGTGAGTGCATGCTCGAGTACTGCCACGATGCCTACCACGGGACCTGGGGGGAGGACCACATCGAGTCTGAGGCGATGTGCATCGCCTCGGCGGAGGCCGCCCCGGTCGCGGGTGAGCCGGCGATGAGCGGCGACTCGATCGAGTGTCGGATGCACTTCTGCCAGGTCGCCGCCGACATGGGCGACGAGTCCGTCTGTGACAACGCCCTCGGTATGGGCGCCTGTCTCTGAGGCCGACGGGGAGCTCCCCGGAGACGCGCGGGCTGCTGATCGCCCTCGCCTCTCGGGTCGGCGTCGATACACGAGGGGCCGCCCGACGCGGGCTGCTTGGTCCTCTCGGAGCGGCGTAGTGGGGGCTCCTGCGCCCGCGGAGCATCGTTCGGACGCAGCACCAGGGCGGGGGACTCGCGCCTTCGCGTACCCGGCGCTAGCAATGAAGCGCTGAAGGTGCGATGTTGACCCTCTGTAACGCCGCCGCTGCGGCTCCACGGAGGAGACACATGCTACGCAACGGACTTGCATTGGTTCTCGGCCTCGCGCTCGGTATGGCCGTCAACATGGCGCTCATCACCCTCAACACCTCGGTGCTCTTCCCCCTCCCGCCGGGATGGTCGATGGAGAACCCGGAGCAGATGAACGCCTACGTCGCCTCGCTGCCGGCGGCCGCCTTCATCGTCGTCCTCGCGGCCCACCTGGGGCAGGCCTTCGTCGGGGCCTGGGTCGCGGCCCGGATCGCCGAGGCGCCGATGCTCTTGGCGATGGTGATCGGCGTCCTCTCGCTGGCTGGCGGGATCCTGAGCGCGATCTCCATCGACGGGCCTGCCTGGCTGATGATCGAGATGCCGCTCTACTTGGTCGTCGCCTGGCTCGGCGGACGGCTGGCGATGGGCCAGAGATCGCGCTGAGGGGCTGCTAGGCCCGTCGCCGGCGCACGGCGAGGAGGAGGAGGGCGAAGAGCGAGCCGATGCCTGGGCTCCGGGGCGTGGACGTGCTGCAGGCACAGCCCTCGCTGTCGTCTGCACCTCCGGTCGCGGACCCGTCTCCGGTCGAGCTGGAGGAGCTGGCGCCCGAGCCGGCGCTGTCCGAGCCGGCGCTCGAGCTGTCGCTGCCAGCGGTGCCGGCGGTGCCGCCGGTGCCGGAATTCGAATCCCCCGTGCCGCCGGTCTCAGTCCCCGCGGTGCCGGCGGTGCCGCTAGTGCCGGCGGTCCCGGAGCTGCCGCTGGTGCCAGCGGTCCCGCTCGAGGTCCCGTCAGTCCCGTCAGTCCCGTCGCTGTCGCCGGTCGAGGTCACGCCTGTGTCCGTCGTCCCCGAGTCGCTGTCGGTGCCGGTGCCGGTGGTCCCGTCGGTGCCCCCGGTCGTGTCGGTGTCACTGTCGCTATCCCCGGTCGTCGTCGGCTCGACCATCACACAGTCAGGATCGGGATCGTCGGGGCACTCGTCGCAGGCGTCGCCGATGCCGTCCATGTCGGCGTCTTCCTGATCGGCGTTGGCGTCATTGGGACAGTTGTCGTTCGGCGCGCAGACGAGATCCGCGTCGGCGTCGCCTTCGCTCGCCAGGGGCTGGCAGGCCTTCGGCCATCCTGCGCACTCGATCCCCGCGACGGAGGTGAGGAGGTCGGCGAAGTCGTTGTCGCCGCCCTGGAGCAGGTCCTCCCAGGCGAAGTAGTAGGTCCGCGGGTTCTTGATGCTGGGGTAGATCAGCAGGTGAATGTAGGGGTCGGGGAGGTTGTTGTCCGGGTTGAGCTCGGGCTCACTGTAGACAATATGCTTCTTGTTGTTGCCGACATTGAAGATCGTGTTCGGGTTGGCCACATCAGCGCAGTTGCCGACGGCCTGGAAGAAGCCGATCTCACCGCCGGCGTAGTCCGGGTCGTCGAGGATGTTGACCTCTTTGCTGACCCCGGGGCCGTCGGTGCAGTCGAGGATCTGGTGGAGGTCCGAGATCGCCGGAACATCGCCGGTGACGTTGTACCAGCCGAAGGAGTTCTTATAGGAGGCGAAGCGGGCGTGGACGGTGAAGGACGCCTTGCAGCCGGCGAGGAAGCGCTCGGGCTCGACCTCGGCGTCTTGGATCGCGTCGATCGGATCGTTGAGGCTGTCGAAGACCCCCTGGACGCCGTTGCCCGTGGGAACCTGCGTGTTGTTGGGCTGAAAGATGGGCCCCGCTTGAGCCGGCAGGCTGACCCCCGCTACGAGCAAAACCACAGCACCACCGACCCAACCCAACCGTGAATATTCCATGGGCCCATGGTTCCATCGGCCCGTGGGCCTCGCAACGATCAAACGGAGCGTCGGCGATTGTGGGGACGAATGTCGCCCATTGCGCGATATGTGGGCCCTGCGGTCGCGGGAGTGCCTCTGCGCTTTCGCGCGATCATCGTCGATCCTGGCGGGGTCGCGTGGTCGAGCCGAGGGGGTACGCGAGCCCGCGCGTCGCCGAGGTACGTGGGTCGCCGCGGGTCGCCTAGAGCGGCTTGAGGAGGCCGTCGGCGACCAGCTCGAGGTATTTCTCGCCGCCGATCGTGACCCACTCTTCACCGGTCGGGTCGATGCCCGCCTGCCAGGCGACAAAGGCCGCGCTGAGGGCGACGATGAGCTCGCGCAGCTCCGGGTGGCTCGGGCCGCAGAGGCCGCAGGCGAACCCCTCGTCCTCCTGAAAGTCACAGTGGCTGGCGCCGACCGTGTTCAGGGCCCAGGCGCCGGGGACGAGCTTGGCGAGCCCGAAGGAGTCGCCGTTGTTGTTGCAGCTTCCGGCGCTGCCGTGGAGGGCGAGGGTGGGCGCGTCGATCCCCGGCGCGGCCATGGCCCCGAGGTTCATCGCGTCGACCGGATCGAGCCCGAGGAGCGCATGGGTGTCGGTGTCGGAGGCGGCGGCGAGGAAGGTCGCGAGACCGCCGGCGGAGTAGCCCACGTAGATGATGTCCTCCCCCGGAGCGACGGTCTCGGCGAGGAGCGTCAGGTCGATCCCGTTTTGCGGGTGGTCGGTGTCGATGAAGGTCGCGTGGCAGAGATCCGGGGTGAGGGCGCGGACACCATGGCTGGCGATGTGCTCGCCTATCTGGGCCATGTTGCTCTGGTTTTGGCTAAACCCGTGGACGACGATGGCGAGCGGAGCGTCGGCGGCGTCGACCGGCGAGTAGAGCGTGTACTTCATCGTGCACTCGGCGTTGAGCTTCTCGCTGCCTGCCTCGGTGTCGACGACGAAGGGGCCGGGCTCGTAGAAGTCCGTGATCTCCAGGGGGCCGGTGGTGGTGGTCGTCGTCGTATCTGCGGTCGTCGAGCTCGGGTCCGACGAGGCCGACGCGCTGGTGGTGGTGGTCGTCGTGTCGTCACCGGTGGTGGCGCCGGTCGTGCTCGCGGAGGTTGCCGAGGTGGTCGCGGTGGCAGAGCCAGTGCCGGTCGTCGCCGAGCCCGAGGTTCCCGAGGTCCCCGCCGCGGTGCTCGATCCCGTCGACGAGGTCACCGCGTCGGACTCGGAGGCGGAGCCCGCCGTCGAATCGCCGCAGGCGACGAGGAGGGTTGCGACAAGGAACGGGGTGGATAGACGCAGCGCCGACATGCCGGCTCCCTAGCAAGCAGAGCGAGGGGCGTCCAGTGCTTGGACGGGCCTTCGCCTGTGCGCTAGGGGGCCCTCGTCTGCGCGCGAGAGGATCTCGGGGCCCTCCATCCCCTTCGGATCCTGCGAAGGGCGTGCAACTTGCTCGTGTATAGTGCAGGCCCCTATGAAGATCGGAATTCTATCCCGCGAGCCCAACAACTACAGCACGAGCCGCCTCGTCGAGGCGGCCAAAGTCCGCGGCCATAAGACAAGGGTGCTCGACACCCTGAAATTCAACATCCTCGTCGAGCACGGCAAGCCGAGCCTCACCTACAAGAACAAGCCGATCTCCCGCTACGACGCGATCATCCCGAGGATCGGCGCGTCGGTGACCTTCTACGGGCTCGCGGTCGTCCGCCAGTTCGAGCAGATGGGTGTCTTCACGCTCAACTCCTCCCACGCGATCGGCGTTTCCCGGGACAAGCTACGGGCGAGCCAGGTGTTTAGCCGGCACAACGTGGGCATTCCGCCGACGGCGTTTGTCCGCGATCGCGCGGGTGTGCTGCCGGCGATCGAGAGCGTCGGCGGCACGCCGGTGATCCTCAAGCTCCTGGAGGGGACCCAGGGGATCGGCGTGATCCTCGCGGACTCCGTCAAGATCGCGGAGGCGATCATCGAGACCCTGCAGAGCACCCGGCAAAACGTCCTGATCCAGAAGTTCGTCGCCGAGAGTCGAGGACGCGACGTTCGCGCGTTTGTCATCGGTGACCGCGTCATCGGGGCGATGCGCCGGGTCGCGACAGGCGACGAGTACCGCTCCAACGTCCATCGCGGAGGCAGCACCGAGGCGATCAAGCTCGACGAGGCCTACGAGCGGACGGCGATCCGAGCCGCCCAGATCATGGGCCTGCACGTCGCCGGCGTCGACATGCTCGAGGGCAAGGACGGCCCCCTGATCATGGAGGTCAATTCATCGCCGGGGCTCGAGGGGATCGAAGGGGCGACCAAGCTCGACATCGCCGGCAGCATCATCGAGTCGATCGAGGAGCACGCGGCCTTCCCCGAGGTGGACGTCCGCCAGCGGCTGACGCTCGCCAAGGGCTACGGCGTGACCGAGGTCCCGGTGCCGGCTGACTCGACCCTCGCCGGCAAGACCCTGAGCGAGCTCGATCTCCGCGACCGCGACGTGCTCGTTCTCAGCGTCCAGCGCGGCAGCGTCGTCATCCCGAACCCTGGCGGATCCTTCTGCCTGGCGGTCGGCGACGTCGCCCTCTGCTACGGCAAACGGGTCGTCCTCCGCAACCTCGTGCCCAAGCGATCCAAGTCGAGCTAGGCGCGCGATGCGAATCCAGAGCGAGCACGGCGCCTTTGTCATCGCCGAGAGAACGGTCTCCCCCGGGACCCGCGTGAGCATTGACCTGCCGCTGCCGCGGCTCTACACCCACGCTCCGGTGACGATGCCGGTCGTGGTTCACCACGGTCGTCAGGCGGGGCCGCGCCTCCTGGTCTCGGCGGCGGTCCACGGCGATGAGCTCAACGGGATTGAGATCATCCGCAGGATCCTCCAGCGCGGCAGCCTGACCCGCCTCCGCGGCACCCTGGTGATGGTCCCCTTCGTCAACGCCTACGGCGTTCTCAGCCACTCGCGCTACCTCCCCGATCGTCGCGACCTCAACCGCTCGTTCCCCGGCAGCGAGAGCGGCTCGCTCGCCGCGAGGGTCGCCCACGTCTTCATGAAGGAGGTCGTCTCCCTCTGTAGCCACGGGATCGACCTCCACACGGCTGCGCGGCATCGGTCGAACCTGCCGCAGATCCGCGCGGATCTCGAGGAGCCCGAGACCAAGCGACTGGCGCAGGCCTTCGGCGTGCCGGTGCTCCTCAACGCCCGGGTCCGCGACGGATCCCTGCGCGGGTGCGCGGCCGACAACGGCCTGCCGATGCTGCTCTACGAGGCGGGCGAGGCCCTCCGCTTTGACGAGTTCGCGATCCACGCTGGGGTCAAGGGCATCATCAACGTGATGCTCGCGCTCGGGATGTTGCCCAAGCGAAAGCAGCGGCAACGGGAGGAGCCTGCGCCCTTCATCGCCCGCGGCAGTCGTTGGGTCCGGGCGCCGGAGAGCGGCATCGTCCGCCGAGTGCTCGACCTCGGCAAGCACGTGAACGTCGGCGACACGATCGCGATCATCGCCAGTCCGCTCGGCGAGAACGAGATCGAGGTCCGCTCCGAGGTCGAGGGCGTGATCATCGGTCGGAGCACGATCCCGCTGGTCCACGCCGGCGAGGCCCTCGCCCACATCGCGACCTTTGAGGAGGGCGATGAGATCGACGAGAGCCTCGAGGTGTTCCGCCGCGAGTTCACCCGGACGTTCGAGGAGGAGGGCGGCTAGCCGCTGCTAGCGGGAGCGGGCCGGGGCGGGGGCAGGGGCCTGTGGCGTAGCTAGCTCGACTCGTCGCTCGTCTCCCTGCGCCTCCGCTTGCTGACCCGCTTGGTCACCGCGACCGCTCGCCGCGGGCTCTCCCCGAGAGTGCGCGGCTCGCGGAGACAGAAGGAGGTGCCGGGATCGATGTAGAAGCGGTTGCGGACCGCCTCGCGCCCCAGGAGCATGCGAAAGCCCATCAGCGCCCGGTTGGTCAGGGTCAGCTCGATCTGCAGCGAGGTCGGGCCGAGGTCGACCGTCGTCAGGATCACCGGGCGGTGCTCGGCGGTGCCTCCTGAGTTGCGGATCGTCCGCTCGTCGATGACGATCGCCTCGGTGACGACGGAATTCTCGACGTCCCGCTGGTGCGGATGGACCTCAAACCGGACCCAGGGTTTGCCGCGCTTACGAAAGCGCTCGACGTTGACGGCATGGAGCGCGCTGGTGCGGGCGCCGGTGTCGATCTTCGCCTTGACCGCTGGGATCCCGAGCTCGGGCAGACCGACCCACTCTCGCCAACCGATTACGTGCAGCTCTCGGCGTCGTGCGGGCATCAAGAATTCTCCATCGCCCAAGCATCCCCCGGGCTCCCGCTGAGGTCAAGGTACGCCCCACACTCCGCTATCGCGTCGTCTCGCGTCAGCGCTGCCACGGCGACGGTGATCGTCATCGCGAGACGGGGAATGACGTAGGCGCTGGGGCACGGTTATGCTCAGAGCCGTGGCCGCTCCGAAAGAGACCACCCTCGCCCCCGTGCTCCTCGTCGGCTATCGCCGGCAGGCTCTCGCGGCCTCGCTTCGCCACGGTCCGATCGTGCTGGTGGTCGATCGCACGCCGCCGAAGTCCGCGAGGGCGAAGGCCCACGCGGTGGTCCACGTCGACTTTCGCGACCCCAAGGGGGGGCTCGAGAAGGTCTGCGAGGCGCTCGGAGGAGAGCGACCGCGGGGTGTGGTCGCCCTGATCGAGCGCTCGGTGGCGATGGCCGCGGAGATCGCCGAGAGGTTCGATCTCCCCGGGATTCGCCCGGCGCAGGCCGACCTATTCCGCGACAAGGTGCGGATGAAGGCGCGGGCGAGGGAGGTCGGGATCCGGACCGCGGCCTACTTGGCGGTGACCGCGGAGACCACCGCCAGCGAGCTCGTCGCGGAGCTCGGCCTACCGCTGGTGGTCAAGCCTCGGAGCTCCTCGGGCAGCCGCGACCTGGTGATCGCCAAGAACCTCGCCGAGGTCCGGGCGGCGATCAAGGGCGCAGAGTCGGCGGATCTGATCGCTGAAGAGCTGGTCAAAGGGGTGGAGATGAGCGTCGAGTCGTTGGTCGCCGGCGGCTCGATCCTCTTCACGAACCCCTCAGAGTATCTCATCCAGGGCTATGCGAGCATCGTCCCCGCGGGGGTGTCGGCGGCCCATCGCCGGGGGGCGCTGGAGCTCAACGCCGAGGTGCTTCATGCCTTCGGGATCGCCGACGGCATCACCCACCTGGAGCTCTTCATCACCCAGGACGGGTACGTGTTGGGTGAGGTCGCAGCTCGCCCGCCGGGCGGCTACTTGATGGACCTCATCACCGCGGCCTATGGCTTCGATCCCTACGATGCGCTGATCTCGATCAGCTGTGGGGAGGCGCCGGAGGTGCCCGCCGCTTCGGTGCGGCCGGGGTGTGCGGCGGCGCTGATCATCCATCCCGGGGTCGGCGAGGTGGTCGCGGTCTCGGGCCTGGAGACCGTCAAGGCGCTCCCCGGCGTCGAGCGTGTGCAATGCTCGCTGCGGCCCGGTGATGTCCTGGGCGCGCGGCGGGGGGTCGGCGAGTCGAAGGGGTGGGTGTTGTTCCTGGGGGCGGATCGCCCTGGGCTTGTCCGAGCGATCCGGAAGGTGCAGGGGCTCCTCGACGTCGAGCTGCGGGCTCCGACCCCGCGGGTGAGCGGGGGCTCGGATGCATAGGCTCCGATGAGCGGTGGAAGGCGGCGAGGTTGTTGGCCTGGTGGATGGAGAGGCGGATGGTGAAGTGTGGATTGTTCGTGGGCTGATGCGATCTTCGCGAGGGTGCTTGGGGCGTAGGCTTCGGGGTTGAGAGGCGGAGGCTGTGGCGTAGGCCGGGAGAGGAGGGCCCCGCTCTCTCAGACAGGTCGGCGCGTGCGTCGATCTGCCCTCACGGGCAGGTCGATGCACGTCCTAGACTCGTTCGCGGGGCCCTCCTCTCCCGACCCATCGGCTCGTCCTCCAGGCCGTCGGGAGGGAGCTGGCGGATGTGGGCTGAGGCTTGTTCGGCCTCTGGATGCCTCTGGGAGGGCTTGTGGGGCCGTGAGGTGGTCGTGGTCGTGGTCGTGGTCGTCGCCGCCGTGTCCGAGCCGAGAGGCACAGGGCAGCCGGCGACGAGAAGACCCGTCCCTAGGAAGCGCAGGCGCCCTGCCGTCGATGGGGTCGCGTAGGGGAGCGTACAACCTCGCAGGTGTCCTCTGCGCGAGACAGAGCTCGGAGGTGCCGCGGGGGGCCCTGTCGGAGTATGCTTCCGCGCGGTGCTGTACTTCTCGCGTCCGCGGCGTCGGCAGGGCCTCTTGGCCGTTGCTCTGGCGGGGTGTCTGCCGGAGGCGGTGCCCGTGTGGCTCGTGACCGACGCCCGGCTGATGGTGATCGAGCAGAGCGTGGTCGCCACCGGTGGGCTCTCGCTCCCCCTCGCCGAGGATCCCCCAGGGGTCCGCCGCCGTGAGGGGTTGCCCGGCGATCGCCTCCGTCTTGAGGCTTTCTT
This sequence comes from Polyangia bacterium, assembly GCA_030424595.1. Lineage (GTDB taxonomy): Bacteria > Myxococcota_A > Polyangia > Nannocystales > Nannocystaceae > JADJRG01. The sequence goes on along the minus strand of JAUHWG010000013.1, from coordinate 202,082 downwards.
CGCCGGGCCTGAGGGACCTGTCGATCCCGTGGGTCCGCCGATTTGGATCCGCAGCGGCTTCCCCTACGTGACCCTGAGGTTCGCCGCGGACATCGGACCTTGTGGGGAGGATGGCCTCGACCTTGCGCTCCAATGCAGGGTGCTCGGCGATGAGCTCACCCTGCCGCCGGTGCCGATGGGCGGCTTCCAGGGGAGAGATGAGAACTTCGTCTTCATGTTCGCGTCCACCTCCGCGGAGTACGACGCTGAGGATTGCCTCGATTTCTACATCAGGGGAGGGGAGGGCGAGCGCTTCGGCTGCCACTACACCCGGGAGAGGTTGGCCTATGGACCGACCTACCGTGTTGAGGAGCTCGCGGGGGTCGAGCTCAGCGCCCCCGAGTCGGAGCCGGACTACTACGCGGAGAGCCTCCGGGCCGAGCTGAGGTTCAGCGGTCCCGCTGGGGTACGGACGCAGACCGCGGTGTCCGGCGAGGTCGTGACGATGCGGGCCGACGAGAGGTTGGCGCTAGAGCTCGTCGCCGATGAGGAAGAGCTCCAGATGGTGATTGAGGAGCGGCTGGAGTTTCTCTCGGCGAACTTCTTCGCGTCGGCGCCCCTGCTCCCGGAGAGCGCCTTCTACAGCGGATCGAGCCTCGCCTCAGTCCAGGCGCCCGACGATGACGGCGCGTTCCTCTACTTTCGGGTCGGCGAGGAGGGGCGCCCCTACAGCCACCACGAGAGCTGGCAGTGGTTCTACCTCCAGCTTGTGCTCGGCGATCCGGAGGCTCCCCCGCCGTGAGCGCGTCGCTCAGCGTTCTCGCGGCGGCTCTGCTCGCGGCTTCGCTGGGGTCTCCGCTTCGAGCGTCTGCCTCCGCGAGCGCGAGCGCGAGCGCGGAGGAGACGGTCCGCCTGCAGGGTGTTCTCCGCCGCGCCGGGGATCGATCGCCCCTCGCCGGCGTGCCTGTCCTGGTCTACCCGGCGGCCGAGGGCGCCCGGGTCGGTGAGGTTCGGGATCCTCTGCCGGCGACCGAGGATCCGCCGTGGCTACGCCGCGGCGAGACCGATGAGAACGGTGGCTTCGTCGTCGACGACCTCCCGTCCGGTCTCCTGACGATCGAGGTGCTCGCGCCGGACTATGCGCGCGGGCGCTGGATCGTCGACGGAGCGAAGGCGTCGTCCTCCCGCCGCGGCCTCCAGCTCTTCCTCCGCCGCGACGACGCTGCGCGCTACCGGACGGTCGTCGTCCGCCGCCGAGCGCGGCAGAGGATCGCCGGGCCTGCGCCGGTGGAGCGCCAGCTCTCCCGCGAGGAGATCCGGACCCTGCCCGGGAGTCAGGGCGACCCGCTGCGCGCGCTCCAGAGCCTGCCTGGGGTCGCCCGCGCGCCCTTCGGGGCGGGCCTCCTGGTCCTCCGCGGCGCCAACCCGCGACAATCGCTGGTCTACGTCGGCGACCACCCGGTGCCCTTCGCCTTCCATCTGAGCGGCCTGAGCTCCGTGCTCCCGCCCGGTGCGATAGGCGAGCTCACCTTTGCCCCCTCCAATTTCGCCCCTGCCTTCGGCAACGCGAGCGGCGGTCTCATCTCTCTGTCCCCGCGCGCAGGTCGACGCGACGGCTACCACGGCGAGGCCTTCTTCGACCTGGGCGGCGTGGGCGGGCTCGCCGAGGGGCCTGTCGGCAAGGGCACGTTCCTCGCGTCGGTCCGCCGCGCGCACCTCGATCTGCCCCTCCGGGCCTTCGGCGCGCTCAACCCCAATTCGCCGATCATCTACCCGACCTATTACGATTATCAGGCGTTCTACGACAGGCCGCTGGGGCGCGGGCGTCGGCTCCACGTCGGCTTCATCGGCGCCGGCGACAGCCTCTCGTTCATGTCCTCGAAGCCGCCAGGCGGAGATCGCGAGGCCTACTTTGAGCCGCGCCTCTCCTTTCACCGGGTCGACATGGCCTATCGGGCGAAGCTCGGCGACACCTCGGTGCTCCTGACCCCGGCGCTGCGCCTCGACCAGAACCGCGTCCTCTTCGGCGAGAGCAGCCCACAGGAGCCGCCAGAGCCCCGCCGCGCGATCGTCTCGACCCTGCGGGCGCAGATCGATCACGCGCTGACGGAGTCGCTCACCCTGACCCTCGGCGCCGACGCGGAGATCGGACGTCAGACCGGTGAGGTGGCGTCCGAGTCCTCGAACGGCCCCGACCTCTACGGCGCAGCTGGGACCTCGAACACGACGAGCCTGAGCCACGCGTACCTCGGGCTCTACGGCGAGGCGACCTACCGGCGGCGCGGGACGACGATCGCCGCCGGGACGCGCTTCTCCGGCTTCGTCGCCGAGAGGATCGACGCCTTCGCGGTCGACCCGCGCCTGCGGCTGCGCCAGGAGGTCGGGGAGCGCTGGACTTTGACCGCTGCGATCGGCACCTATACGCAGCCGTGGATCGGGCAGGTGCAGGGGTTCTCCCGGCTCTTCGGGGTCGAAAGCCAGAGTGCCACGCCCGTCGGACAGCTCGTGCTCCCTTACCAGATCCGGCAAAACTTCGATCCGAGCCTCTATTACCGGGAGCTGGCGATGCGGCCGCTGCGGGCGCTGCAGGCGAGCGCGGGCGGCTCGGTTCGCCTCGCAGAGTCGGTCGAGCTTGAGGCCCACGGCTTCGTCCGCGATCTCGCCGACCCCCACCGGCCGAGCAGCTATCTGACCGCGGGCGAGCTCGCCTACGGCGGTGAGTTCATCCTCCGCAAGCGCCTCACTCGCCGGATCTACGGCTGGGTCGCCTACACCTTGATGTGGGGGCTTCGCGACCTGATGCAGTCCGACGGCTCGGTCCGCTACAGCGAGAGCCCCTACGATCAACGGCACAACCTCGTCGCAGTGCTGAGCGCCCGTCTCCCCCGGGGCTGGCAGATCGGCGGCCGCTTCCGCCTGAGCTCGGGTCTCCCCTATACGCCGGTGGTCGCCGCGATGGGCTCCGCGAGCGAGTTCTACCCGCTCTACGGGGTTCCGCTCAGCGATCGCTTCCCGCTCTTTCACCAGCTCGATCTCCGCGTCGACAAGCGCTGGGTCCTGCGACGCACGGTGGTCAGCGCCTACCTCGACGTCCTCAACGTCTACAATCAGCAGAACACTGAGGCCTACTTCTATTCGGTCGACTTCCGCCGACGCGTCGGCGGGCTGAGCATGCCGATACTTCCTCTCTTCGGGGTCCGGGTCGAGATCTGAGGCGACCTCTTGGAGGGCCGCGAGTCTCCCGGGATCGTCGATAGGCCCCCTCGTCCCGCGCGCGCTCTCGTCTCCGCCACGACGCGCGGTGCCCCCGGCGGAGGGACGCGCCGTCGAGGGCTCGGGGGGGAGCGACGGGTCTCGGCTCGGCTTCGACGGGGCGGACCCTTCGCCGGCTCCTAGCAGCGCTTGAGGAGCGCTTCGCGCTTGCGCCAGATCTCCGCGAAGCGCTCCATCGGCGCCTGCGGGGCGGAGTTGCCGTCACGGCCTTGGACCGCCTCGGCCGCGCAGAGGGCGTTCCAGATCGCCTCCTCGGTGCACTCGATGGTCGCCGCGTAGAGCGGATCGAGCACAGTGTCGGCGATCGTCGTGATCATGTGCGGCTTGTCGCCGACCCGCGGGTGGGTGTTGGCGGTGCTGAAGCCGATCACGATCTCGCCGGAGCCGTGGGCGGCGTAGGATCCGATCCTGCCGATACCGAGGGCCGCGCGCTTGCAGACCCGGTCGAGCTGCTTGGCCGAGACGGGCGCGTCGGTGGCGATGACGACGACGATGCTGCCGTAGAGGGTGCGCCGTCGCTCGGCGGCGGAGACCGTCGGCGAGATCACCCGCCCGACCGGGACGCCGTCGAGGCGGAGATCTTCGAGCCTGCCGACGTTCGAGAGCACGAGGACGCCGAGGTTCCAGGGCTGGTCCTGGAAGGGGACGCTCCGCGAGGAGGTGCCGATGCCCGCCTTGAGGTCGCAGGTGATCATGCCTGTGCCCGCGCCGACGTTGCCCTCGGCGACAGCTCCCCCGCGGGCGCTGTCGATCGCCTCCCAGACGTGGTGCCGTTCGATGCAGGGCGTGCGCACGTCGTTGAGGAAGGAATCGTCACACTCGCCGACGACCGGGATGATGACATCGTGCTCGCGGCCGATCCCCGGGTTCGAGCGCTGCATATGCTCGACGACGGCGGCTCCGACCGCGCCGACCGACATCGTGTTGGTGAGGAGGATCGGCGTCTCCAGGAGGCCCCACTCCGCCACCTGGATGATGCCGCTGAGCTCGCCGGCGCCGTTGAGGACGAAGTGCCCGGCCGGCAGGCGCTCGTGGAAGATGTCGCCGTCGCGGGGGAGGATCGCGGTGACGCCGGTGCGGAGGATGGGCGTGGCGCCCGGTCCCGAGTAGATCGTCGAGTGGCCGACGGCGACCCCCGGCACGTCGGTGATCGCGTTGAGAGGTCCAGGCTCAAAGGAGCCGATCCGGACGCCGAGGTCCCGAAGTCGTTTGTCGCTTTTCATGCTAGCTCACTCCGCCGTGGCGGTCCCGCTCTTGGCCCGGCGACGGGCGTCGCGGAGTCGCTTCAGCCCGGGCTGGAGGATCGCGCCGACCAGCGCCTTGTAGTCCATCCCGGCGGCCTCACCGATCACGCAGAGGTCGGACCAGCCGGGGGCGAGGCCCGGCAGCGGGTTGCACTCGATGAAGTTCACCCGTCCCTGGGCGTCGAGGCGAAAGTCGATCCGGGCGACGTCGCGGCAGCCGAGCGCCTTGAAGCAGCGCTTGGCGGTCGTCTCGAGCTCCTTGGCGAGCTTGCGGTCCAGCTCCTTCGGCGGGCACTCAAAGCGCACGCCCTCGCTGCTCTTCTTCTCGTCGTAGCCGTAGATCGGCGTCTTGGAGCCGGAGGTGAAGATGACCTCGAGCGGCGGCAGCACCCGCAGCCGCGACTCTCCGAGCACTCCGATCGTGAACTCGCGGCCGCTCAGGAACGCCTCGACCAGGGCTGGCTGGCGGTAGCGGGCGAGGTTCTGTCCGACCGCCGCGATCAGCTCCTCGCGGTCGTGGACGACGTTGTTCGCGAAGACACCCTTCGAGCTCCCCTCGGCGATCGGCTTGACCATCAGCGGGTACTCCATCCCCGGTGCCAAGGCCTCACGACCGGTCCGCATGACCACCGAGGCGGCGCTATGGAGCCCGGCGCTGCGGATGATCCGCTTGGCGAGCCCCTTGTCGAGGGTCAGCGCCAGGGTCACCGGATCGCTGCCGGTGTACTCGATCTGGTGGAGCTCCAGGAGGGCGGGGACCAGCGCCTCGCGGCCGCGGCCGCGGTAGCCCTCGGCGATGTTGAAGGCGATGTCGAACGCGCCAGCCTGGAGCAGCCGCGGCAGCTCGGGGCCGGCTTCGAGGCGGAGCACCTCGTGGCCGTGGGAGCGGATCGCCGCGGCCAGGGCCTCGACCGTCCCCTCGCTGTCGAACTCGGCCTCAGCCTCGTCGTTGGCCTGGCGCCGGAGGTTGTAGATAAGGCCGACCTTCACCGATGTGGAGCGGCTGCGGCGGGGCTTCGCCGCCGGCCGACGCTTCTGCGCAGAGGCGATCACCGTGGCGAGCACCGCGTCTATCGTCGTCAGGCCGACCAGGGCCGCGGACTCGTAGATCGAGGCGCCGGGCTCGAGGCTCGGCAAGGCGTTGAGCTCGAGGAAGACCGCGCTGCCGTCGGGTCGCACGCGGAAGTCGACCCGGGCGAGGTCCCGGACCTGGAGGGCCTGGAAGGCGAGCCCCGCCAGGCGACGGAGCTCCAGGCGTGTCGCCGCGGGCAGGGGGGCCGGCGTGACCACGGTGACCGCGTCGTAGTCCTCGTTCTTCGCCGCGTAGTCGTAGATGCCGCCGGTGTCGAGCCCGAACACATAGCCGCTCGCCTCGAGCGCGTCGGCGTGCTCCGGGCAGGCGCCTGCCAGGTAGGGCACGACCACGTCGACGCCGTCGATGAACTCCTCGACCAGCACCCCGTCGCCGTAGGTCACGAGCATCTCGGCGAGGCGGCCCTCGAGCTCCTCGCGGGTCCGGCACAGCGAGCGCGAGGTCACCCCCTTCGAGCTCCCCTCGAAGTTCGGCTTGATGAACGCCGGCAGGGGAAAGTCGCCCGGGAGGGGGCTGGTCGCGGTCACCAGCATGCCCCGCGGCACGGGCACGCCCGCGTCCGCGACCACCCGCTTGGTCAGGTGCTTGTCGAGCGTCACGACGCAGGTGTGCGGCGTCGACCCGGTGTAGTTGAGGTCCAGCTCCTCGAAGACCGCGGGGTAGAGCGCCTCGCGGTGGGGCCCGCGGGTCCCCTCGGCGGTGTTGAAGACAAGGTCTGGGGCGATGTCGCGGAGCTGGGCGACGACCTCGGGCAGCGGCGCGGTCACGTCGACGCGCGTCACCTCATGACCCAGCCGCTCGAGCGCGGCGACCAGGGCGTCGATCGTCTCGGGCGAGTCGAACTCGGCCTGGGCGACGGTCGGGAGAGTGCGGAGATTGTGGGTGAATGCGATTCGCATCGTAGACCGCGAGCCTGAATTGGGGCTTGTTGCGGCGATGCTGAGGGGGAGACAACGCCCTTGCAAGGGAAAAGTCGCGGAGCGAGGATGGGCCTCCCGCGACCGGACGCCTCCCGCCCAGGGGGAGAGAGGCTGCGCCTCTGTTCGCGGAGAGAAGCCTCTGAAGGTGCCTGCGCGGCGCGTCGACGTCGCCCGTGCACGTGTAGGGGAGCTCGTGCTTCGCGCGACCGAGGGCGCGGCGCGGCGCGTCTCCGGGCCTCAGAGCCTCAGAGCCTCAGAGCAGGATGTCGCCGGGACCGGTGATCCGAAGCGGGCGACTCTCTGGCTCGTCGTCGCCGAAGGCGATGGGGCCCTCGCTCGGGCGCAGCGGGTCGGCGTCCTGGAGGTTCGCGAAGGAGAGGCCGGTGAGGAATTCGAGCGTGGTCAGGCGGACCTGCTCGAGCACAGGATCGAAGGCGACGGGCTCGGCCCGGTCGAAGTCTCGCTGCCAGACGAGGAAGGCGGCGATCCGGAGCGCGCCCTCATGGGGGATGGCGACGACCTTCCAAAAGCCGGCCGGGAGCTGAACCGGCCGCTCTCCGTCGCTGTTGACCAATTCGGGGTCGTCGACGGAGAGGACAGGGCCGGTGAAGACGCAGGCGCGCTGGGAGCTGGACTCGGCGAGGGCGAGGATCCAGTCCTCGATCTTCCCCCAGGCGGTCTTGTGCAGCGCCCTGTGCTGGGGGACGATGTTGGTCCAGTAGAAGCTCTCGGAGTCGGCCGTGGTCGCGACGTCGAGCTCGCCCCAGTGGAGCGCGTGGCGGCGGACGAGGTGGCCGCGATCCCAGGGGTTGTTGCGGTAGCCGCGACGATCATCGCACTGGATCCCGTTCGGCACCTGCGGGTCAAAGCGGAAGAGGTTGGTCCGCTTGAGCGTGCCCACCGGGTGCATGGTGGCGCCGTCGATGTTGTGGGCCGTGAAGACCGCGAGGTGGCGCTCGCGGTTGAAGACGATCGAGAAGCGGCAGTGGTCGATCGGCGCCCCGTCGGCGAAGGCCGTCGCCTTGACCCGATCGAGGGGGGTGGGCATGTCGACCCTCAGGCCTGGGATGAACTCAGGGTCATAGCCACGCTGCACATCGACCTACCGATCTCAGGGCCTCACGATAGCGGATGCGAGGCGGCGAGATGTTGTTGACCTGGGCGGTGCGCCTCCCGAAGATGTGCAGATGCGCGCAACCTCTCGGATCGCCCTTCATCTCGTCGGATGCTTGACCGCTTTCGGCTGCCGGGCCACGCCGTCGACGGACACGCCGCAGGGGGCGGAAGCGCAGATCCAAGCCCCCGCGGAGGGGCATAGCGCCGGTCCGGCGCAGGTGATCCGCGGGGCCCAGGTGTTCGACGGTGAGCGGTCGCTCGGGACGCCGACTGTGCTCATACGCGACGGAATCATCGTCGCGGTCGGAGACTCGATCGAGGTGCCCGCCGGCGCGACCGTGACCGACGGCAGCGGGCATACTCTGATGCCCGGGCTCATCGACGCGCACACCCACATCTGGCAGCGCACGCACCTCGAGCAGGCGCTCGTCTTCGGCGTGACGACCGAGCTCGACATGATGTCGGCGCCGGCTGGGCTCGCGGTGCTCAAGAAGCGTCAGCGCAGCGGCAAGGACGATGACATCGCCGATCTCCGCACGGCCGGTCACGCGCTGACGGCCGCAGGGGGGCACGGCACGGAGTACGGCCTTGAGGTGCCGACGGTCGCGGGACCCGGGGAGGTCGACGCCTTCGTCGAGGCGCGGGTCGGCGAGGGTTCGGACTACCTCAAGATCATCTACGACGACCTGGTCGCGCTCGGTCGGCCGTCGCCGACGATCTCCGAGGAGACCTTGGAGGCGGCGATCCGAGCGGCCCACGCCCGCGAGGTGCTGGCGGTCGTCCACATCACGACGCTGGCGCAGGCCGAGGACGCGATCGCAGGCGGCGCGGATGGTCTCGCCCACGTCTTCGTCGACGCTCCCCCGAGCGAGGCGCTCCTGCGCGGGGCGAAGGCGAGCGGGGCCTTCGTCGCCGACACCTTGCCGGTGATCCACGCCCTGTGCGGGCGTGAGCGGGCGGCGGCGCTGGCCGAGGATCCGCGCCTGCGGCCCTACCTCGCGCCGGCGCAGCGGCGGGCGTTGACGGGCGTCGCGGCGCCGGCGAAGGAGGGGCTCTCGTGCGAGACGGCGCGGGGGGCTGTCGCAGCGCTGCACCGGGCGGGCGTGCCGATCCTCGCGAGCACCGACGCGCCGAACCCGGGCACGGTCCACGGGGCGAGCCTCCACCACGATCTGGAGCTGCTGGTCGAGGCTGGGCTCTCGCCGCAGGAGGCCCTCGCGGCCGCGACGATCGCCCCTGCCCGCGCCTTCGGGATGGACGATCGAGGGTCGATCGCCGCGGGCAAGCGCGCTGACCTTGTGCTCGTCCGCGGCGATCCGCTCACGGACATCACCGCGACGCGGGACATCGCCCGGGTGTGGAAGCGAGGCACCGTGCTCGACCGTGAGGCCATCGCGGGGCGCGTCGCCGAGGAGGTCGCGGCGATCGAGGCGGCCCGCAGCGCGCCGCCGCCCGCGGGATCGGAGTCCGGCCGGATCAGCGACTTCGACGACAGTGAGGAGAAGATCGCGGCCTTCGGCGCCGGCTGGGAGCCGTCGACCGACGCGATGATCGGCGGCGGCTCGACGGTCACGCTGACGGTCGTCAAGGGCGGTGCGGAGCGTTCTCGGCAGGCGCTGGAGATCCGCGGCGTGATCGACGGGGCGACCCTGCCGCAGGCCTGGTCCGGGGCGATGTTCTTCCCCGGCGAAGGGCCGATGGCCCCGGCCAACCTCACGTCCTTCGACACCCTCAGCTTCTCGGCGCGGGGGGACGTCGCGACGATGCGGGTGATGATCTTCGCCCAGCAGCAGGGGACGATGCCGAGCATCCGCGAGGTCGAGCTCAGCGCAAAGTGGACCCGCCATGAGCTGCGGTTCGCGGACTTCGGGATCGATCCCTACGACGTCACCGCGATCTTCTTCGGTCTGCCTGCTGTGGCGGGGGAGGGGGCTCTTCGGATCGATCAGGTGCGGCTCGAGGCGAAGGGCTAGCCTTCGGCCGCTCTTGGCAGCCTCGTGGATGGTCGTGGGGACGCGGAGCGCGGATCAGCCGGAGATGTCGTAGGAACGGCCCTCGCAGCTCGCCTGCATCCTCTCGCGGAAGGCGCTCGGGGTCTCGCCGGCCTCGCGGCGGAAGAAGCGGCTGAAGTAGGACGCGTCCTCGAAGCCCAGGCGGAACGAGATGGTCTTGATGCGCTCGTCGGAGAGGGCCAGGGCGCGGCGAGCCTCGATCATGACGGTCTCGCGGGCCATCTGCGACACTGTCTTTCCGACGTAGGCGCGGGTGAGCTCGTTGAGGCGCTTGCTGCTTAGGTGGAGGTGGCGGGCGTAGTCGCTGGCGCTCGCCTGAATCGTGCAGCGGGAGGCGATCAGCGCCCGCAGCCGCTCGACGCGGGCGTCGTGGCGAGGAGGTGTCGGCGGGCGCTGGTGGACGCGGGAGAGGCGGGCGAGGGCAAGGAGGAGGGCGGCGAGGAGCGGGCGGATCATGTTCCAGTCGGGATCGCCGTCGTCGTACTCCCAGGCGATCTGCGCGACGAGGGCCGCGAGGCGCCGCCGGGCGGGAGCAGGCGGATCGACGTGCGGAGCGCGGGGGAAGGCGTCGGCGGTCTCGCGGTCGAGCAGCGCGGCCGAGAAGTGGATCTCGGTGACGTCGACCTCGGGTCCCAGGAAGTGTTGCACCTGACCCGGGCGGAGGAAGGCGACGCGGCCCTCCGGCAGCGGGTGGGGGGCAAGGTCGACAGCGTGGGCTGACGACGGGGCCTCCGCCAGGAGGATCGCGTGCTGGAGATAGCGGCGCGGTCCGAGGTCGGCGTCGGCCAGGGGGCCACGAAGCCGGCGGATCGTCAGCAGTCGGCCGGGCGGCAGCGCGACCGTGAGGATGGGAGCAGAGGAGCTATTCGTACGCAACATGAGAGAACTCCTGGAGGAGGCGGCGCGGCGGCGGCCGACGGCTGCGGACGGCGGAGCCACGCGCTCACGGGCAAATGTTGCGGGAGCCGGGGCGAGCGCAAAGCGGTTTCCGTTGAGCGGCGAGGAGAGGCGGTGAGCGGGGGGAGTCACGCGGCGAGCGGCGAGAGGTCCATGGGCTCGCCGTGTCGCCCCTCGCTGTGCGCGCTGACGCGGAGATCGAGCGGCACGGCCGATCCTTCAGGCGGGACGTCGCTGCTCGCGGGCCTGTTGAGGCGGTCGGCGCACCCCGTCGAGAGGCGGCGCGCCGTCTGTCGACACCCGCCGCAAACCGACGAGTCCTGCCGATGTCAGGCCCTCTGCGCCGCTACGCACCCTCGGCGAGGACGACGGGAAGCTCCACGCGGAAGCAGGAGCCGACGCCGATGCGAGTCTTGACGTCGATCGTGCCATTCATCAGCTCCACGAAGCGTCGGCAGAGGGTCAGCCCGAGGCCTGTGCCGCCGTAGCGGCTGGCTATGCTCCCGTCCGCCTGCGTGAACGCGTCGAAGATCTGCGCGGCTTGCTTGGGCGTCATCCCGACACCTGTGTCCTCGACCTCGATCTGGAGCAGGTGGTGCCCGTCGTCCGTGGGGTCAAGTCGGGCGCGCAACGTAATGCAGCCCCCCTTGGTGAACTTCGTGGCGTTGCCGATGAGGTTGAAGAGGATCTGTCTGATCTTCAAACCGTCGGTAAGCACAGGGGACGAGATGTTCGAGAACTCCCGGACGAGCTTGTTTCCCCGCTGCTCGATCGCCGCGACGAGCGTCGCTGTGACATCGTCGGTGGCAGCGATGAGATCCGTCGGCTCGAGCACGACTGTCATCCTCCCCGCCTCGATCTTGGAGAGGTCGAGGATGTTGTTGATCAGCGCGAGGAGATGTCGACTCGCGCGGTTCATGAGGAGCGCGGACTCGAGGGACTCGTCGAGCTGGGAGTCGGCGAGATCCTCGACGAGCAGTTCGCCATAGCCGATGATCGCGTTGAGCGGTGTGCGGAGCTCGTGGCTCATGTTCGCGACAAAGTTGCTCTTCATCCGGCTCGCCTCCTCCGCAGCCTCGCGGGCGGCGACGATGGCGGCGGCGGCGGACTCGCGGGCGAGGACCCGACCCATCTGCGCGCTCATCGGGAGCAGAGCTGCGTTTAGGACCACGTTGATCTGTGAGCGGGGGGTCGTGACGCCGTCGACGCTGAAGAAGAAGAGGGTCGCGTGCACGGAGGCTTCGAGGACCACTTGTATCGCCAGCGACTCACGGATCCCCACGGCCGCCAGCGCCTCGGCCCACGGGTCTGCCGACGCCTCGGGTCCGACCGCGCTTAAGGTCCACTCGAACGCCTTCTTGTCGGCGTTCGGGGCACCTTCGGTGCGGCGGGACCATGCGCCAAGATCGAGCGCGCGGAGCATGTCACCGGCGCTCCCGGGATCTTGGGCTCTGGCGACGTAGTGCATACCCACCTGATCGCCGAACATCGCGACGCCGAAGTCCACGCCTGCCACCTCGCAGAGAGGCCGCAGGCAGAGGTGCATCATGTCCTCGACGCTCGTCGCCGCGTTGGCCGCGGTCGCGATCGCGGAGAGTAGCCATAGCGTCGACGTCTTCTCCTCGAGGTCGCGCATGCTCTTTTGCTGCGCACGCTCGAGACGGGTCATCCTCAGCGCTGTAGCTGCGTCTCCTGCCTGTACATCGGCAAGCTCGCGGGTCTTCTGCTGCTCCCGGTTGCGGCTGCGTCGCAGGTCTTGGGTCGAGACCCGGAGCCGCTCGACAAGGTCGTGCACGACCGGGTCCTGGAGTCGCGCGCAGCCGCTACAACGGCCTACGGCGAAGACGAGGTCGTCGTCGTCGAGCTCCCCCAGGCGCTCAAAGGCGCAGATCTCACAGCGCGTCGTCATCGCCTGTTGGCGCGGCGCCGATGAGGAGCGCCGTGAACGTCTCGTCGTGGTGGATCGTGGTGCCGAGGTGCGGCGCGAGCTCGCCGTAGGTGTAGAAGCCGGCGGTGGGGAGGCCTTGGGGGAGGACCTCGAACGCCGCTCGCAGCTCCTCCTTGTAGCCGTTCCCGAGGACCACCTTGCGCCCGGCGCAGTTGAAGACAAGCGCGAGTCGTGGGTCCTCGACCTGCTCAAGGGCTGCGCTCAGGCACTCACGCGTCGCCTGCACGAGGTCCTCACGGACCGCTCGCATCATCCGCACCTGATCGCCCTCCTTGATGTCGCCGCTCACGCGGATCCCGAGCCCGTCCTCGGTCGCCCCCTGCACGGCGCGTATGAAGAGCTCTCGGTCGTCTACACCGCTCGTCGCGATGATCCCGAGCGGGAACTCGAGACCCGCATTGTTGAGATCGCGCCCGTGGGTCCCCAGATAGTGTCGGTACACCTCGAGGGCTGAGCCTCCGTCGAGCTCTGAGATGGTCTTTGAGTCAGCTGCGCGCGTGATGACCCGGGAGCGACCGATCGGCTCCCAACCTCCGGCGACCACCGAGCGTAGGGTCATCGGTCCCCTCAGGGCGAGGGCGACAGCGCTCCCGCTGTACACGGAGCGGTCGACGTACTGCTCAGTGCGGACGAAGCTGAGATCGTCTGCGGCGACGCCTCCAGCGATCGGCACAGCCTCGCCCAGCACCTCGTGGAGACCGAGGAGCACTGGGGTGCTGTTGAGCACCGTCCCGTCGACGAAGAGGAGCACGAGGTCAGGCGGAGCGCCCGCCAATTCCGCACCGAGCGCGCGACCAACCGCGTGGGAGTCATTGCCTGGATCGCTCGCCCGGGCGATCGTCGCCGAGAGATCGCCGAGACAGATCCCCATCGCGGTCACCGAGCCCGCAACGGCCTCCGCGCTGTTGATCTCGGCGCAGCTAGAGCAGCCGACGACGCGCGTCTCGGGGGCGAGTCGCTGATAAAGGCCCGCGATCACCTCAGCGGCGTCGTAGCGGACAGCGCAGAAGAGGAGGACGACGTCAGGGGCACGGCCAAGCGCGTCTAGGAGCTCAGTCCCGAGATCTCGACCGACGAGCTTGGAGTCCTCACCGAAGCAGGAGACACTTGCGGCGTGTAGCACGACGGCGAGTGTACACGCGCTGTGACCTCGCAGTAGATCGAAGACGCTGACGATGAGGCTCTCGCGAGCGCTCGCTTGGAGCACGGCGCGGAGCTGCGCGTGCAGGCGGGCGGAGCTCCCCCGCGATGGATGTCCAGGGTACCGCGCGCCCGCGCCCCCGGAGGTCGAGCGGTCCCCTGGCTTGGGCTGGGCGTCGCCGTTGGTGTCGACGCCAACGGCCCCCTCGTCGTCGTCGTGCACCTCGCGGCTGCGATGAGCCTTGGAGGGCCCAAGAGTGACGATCAACGCGAGGGGGCGCGAGCCTCGTGTTGTCGGCAACACGGGGCCTTGTCGTCGCTGGACTTCAGCCGAGCCGAAGCCAGCTCGCAGGCAGCAGCTCAGCAGACGGCATCGCACGAATTCGGATAGTCGCCGACCTGGCAAGCCCAGATGCAGGCGATGGTCGAGCAGCCGCACTCGCTCTTGCAGGCAAGCGTGCACTCGCGAGAGTTCATCTCGCGAGGCTCAAGCTCCGGATCAACGCAGATCTCGGCATCGTCGCCTAGTTCGACGGTATCGACGGCCTTGGGCTCACTTGGGAGCTCGGTCGCCGATGCGGGGCTGGTGGTGAGCAGGAATCCGGTCAACGCAGTGAGACCGAGCAGGAGGCAGGGCACTTGGACAGTTCGCATAGGGAAGTCCTCACATGAGCGCTCCGCATGTCCAAGAGGACTTCTGCCGGTTGAGTGGGAGAATTTGCCGAGCGCGGTCTCCGTCCCGCTGGCTGCGAATTCGCGACGCGGTCGATGTCTCGGAGCTGGCCGTAGGCCGACTTCGCAACGGCCGCTCAAGTCAGCAGGGGGAGCGTCGGTCTGGCGGTCGCTGCGGAGCGGGGCGAAGTCGGCGCTGGTCGGGGCCTCGGCATCGCCGAGGAGGAGCCCGATCTGTCGCGCCCGCGGGGACGCCGAGCTTCACTCTTGGCCGAAGGGCCGGGCCGCGTGTGGACTCCTGCGGGGAGAACTAGTCCGCCTGCAAGCTCTCCGAGTCGACGATCACCGGCGTCCGGTCGGCGGCCTTGAACATCCGCTCAAAGGCGCGGACCTCGGCGGCGTCGACGGCGAAGAGCTCGGCGGCGAAGCGGGCGCTGAGGGTCTGGTAGCAGAGCTCGGCGGTGACGGTGTAGGGGCCTGCTGCCGCCGGGGCGGCGATCCTGTAGCGTGTCTGATCGCCGCCGCCGGTGAAGTTGGGGTCGCCCTCGATGCCGACGGGGGCGATGTCCTGGGCCTCGGGCGCGTCGCCCTTCCAGCCCTTGGGGAGGAGGCGGTTGTCCTTGATGAAGCGCGTCCCCTGGAGCAGGCGGAAGGCGGGGGCGTCGTCGCCTGTGGCCATCACCGACTCGTAGATCTGCGCCTGGGAGGAGGCGTCGATCTCTGTGAAGTGGGGCTGGATAGGCCCGCCGACCGCCTCGCTCGGCAGGGGCTGCCCGGAGCCGTCGATGAGGCGCCCGTCCCCGTCGGAGTCGCCGGAGCGGAAGACGAGCGTCCCGTCGGAGTCGAAGACCCGGAGCGCGATCCAGGCGCGGCGGCTGGGGAAGGCGCTCGGCAGCCTGTGACCGGCGAGGTTGTCGATCGTGACGTCGACGATGAGCGTGTCGCCGTCGCGGCTGGCCTCGGCGCTGAGGGTCGCGGTGCGCTCCTGGAGCTGGGCCTTCGCCGCGGCAGCGGTCGCCTCGAGGGCAGCGTCGCTCGCCCGCGGGTGGAGCTCGGCGGCGTTGTCACGGATCACCAGGGGGATGATCGAATTCCCGCCGACCATGACATGCCGGCCGTAGGGGTCGCGATCCGAGATCGGCGGAAAGTCGGTGCCGTTGGGTCGGCGCGCGATCTTGGCGCTGATCGGCACGCCGTCGACGCTCGCCTTCGGGGTGTGGCAGTCCTGGCAGGAGGCGGCGCTCGGCCCCGGCTGGCCCTCGGTCGTGAAGTCGGAGAGGCGCCACTCCAGGTAGGGGCTCTGCTCGACCAGGCTGTGGCCGTTGGGCGTACCGTCGGGATCGAGGGCGGCGGTCCGCAGGGTGTGGCACGAGCCGCAGAGGGCGGAGTCGAGGAGCTGGTCGCCCTGGGTCGGGGTGAAGCTCGTGTGCATCATCATCGGCATCGAGAAGGGCTCGGCGTGGGGGCCGTAGATCTCAGCGACGGGCTCGATCACGTAGCCGCCGCTGAAGCTCGCCTCGGTGCCGAGCTTGTCCGGCTGGATCTGGTGGCAGGCCGCGCAGGCGACCCCGTCGAGGCCGAAGCTCGCGCGATCATCATCGCCGCGGAGCCAGTCGAGCGAGGGGGAGCCGGCGTCGTGGAAGACGCCGTCGACGACGGCCATCGGCGCGTGGCAGGGCATGCACTCGGCCTCGATCTCCGCCTTGTTCGCCGGGAAGGTGGCGGTCTCCGCCGCGACCATCGCCCACCAGAAGGGGTCCCGCGCCGAGTTGGCCATCATCGATCCCTGCCAGAGATCGTCCGGGGCGATCGGGCGGCTCTGCTCGTCGCGCATCGCCAGCGCGTCGGGATGGTTGGCGTGGCACTCCGCGCAGACGAGCGAGGTCGCGAAGTGCCCGTCGTCGACGGTCGCGAGCTCAGGCAGATCGATGACGTCCTCGCCGCCCTCGGTGTTGCCCGTGCTCCCGGTCTCGGTCGAGGTCGAGGCGTCCGTGGCCCCGCCGGTCGAGCTGTCGGTTCCTCCCTGGGTCTCGGCGCCCGCGGAGGCGTCGCCGGTGGAGGCCGAGCTAGGCGCTGTCATGCCTCCGCTCGTCGAGGTCGCGCCTGTCATCGCACCGCCGCCGGTGCAGGCTCCAGCGAGCAGGAGCGGGATCCAGGCGAGCCCTCCAAACGACGTTCTCATAGGCCTATCCTAGGCATTCTCCGGTGCCTGCAACCCCCTGCGACACTCTCTACGCGTCGCAATAACTGCGCTTTTCTCCGTTCTATCGGCCGTGCTTTGGAGGCGCGAATGATGACCTGACGATTCTCTGTGACGTCCCGGTGGCGCCGCGTGTGAGATAGGTGAGCCCCCCAAAGGGGCACCTACTTTGACGTCGCCCCAGGCGGCGAACCAACCACGAGCACATCGTCATGCGACGCACTCTCAGCTACCTCCTCTCCGCCCTCATGATGACCTCCGTCGCCACCGGCTGCGCGACCAAGATCGAGACGACGACGACCGCTCCGGCCCTCGGATCAGACGCGAAGATCGTCGCCAAGAAGGGCAAGACCGGCAACTACGAGATCTCGATCTCGATCACCAACCTTGCCCCCGCCCCGCGCCTCGAGGAGGGCATGACAGCCTTCGTCGTCTGGGTCCTGCAGAAGGATCAGCCGGCGGTCCGCGCAGGCGCTCTCGACTACGACGAGAAGGACCGCGCGGGAGAGCTCCAGGTGACCTCGCCGGATCCGAGCTTCACGATCCTGATCACCCTGGAGGAGACGGTCCAGCCCTCGAGCCCCGGGGGCAAGAAGATCCTCGAGCAGGCCGTCGCGGTCCGCTAGGGCGACGGGTGAGCGAGGCTAGGCGTCGGCCGTGCTTTGACACGGCGATGACGCCTGGCCTCGAGAGAGAGGCCGCGTGTGCCCCCTTGCGCACAGGTCCCCGCGGACGGCGATGTCGGGTCGAAACGACGCCGCGAGCGGTGCGGGCAGGTCTCTCTTGTCATGCGAGCGGCCGGCCGTGCGTTGCCATCACCATCGCACGGTCGGTCGCTCGCGCGGGACCGCGGGCCATGATCTGCGCAGGCTTCCCGCTGTGGCCTGGAGCGGCGACTGTGCCCCTGGGCGTGGCGAACGAATATACAATGCGGTGATGGTGAACGACGCGACTCTACCCACGGTAGACGGGAGCGGACCTCCTCCGAGCGTTGATCCCAGTGCGTCGACACAGGCCGGCGCTCGCTACGAGGTGCTCGACTACCTCGGCCACGGCGGCATGAGCGTTGTCTTTCGCGCGCGAGATCGCCTGACGGGCGATCTCGTGGCGCTCAAGCAGATGAGCGACGTCGTCCGCGGGCGCGATGACGGGGATGAGACGGCACAGCGCCGGCGTCTGACCCTCGCGCGCGAGTTCAATACGCTCGCGAGCCTGCGACACCCGAACATCATCGCCGTCCGGGACTACGGCTTCGCGGCGAACGGCGAACCATTCTTCACGATGGAGCTCATCGATCGCCCGCGCGACCTCCTCACGGCTGGATCGGGCCTCGACGGCGAGCGAAGGGTCGATCTCCTGATCCAGCTCCTGCGAGCGCTCTCCTACCTCCACCGTCGCGGCGTGATCCACCGCGATCTAAAGCCCTCCAACGTGCTCGTCGATGACCAAGTGCGGGTGCTCGACTTCGGTATCGCCTCGCGACGGGGCGAGTCGGCGGTCGAGGCCGGGACCCTCGGCTACATCGCCCCAGAGATCCTCGGCGGAGCGGCGCCGACCGAGATGGCGGATCTCTACGCTGTGGGCATGTTGGCGTACGAACTCTTCGCCGGTGTGCACCCCTTTCGCGGGCTCGACGCGCCGTCGTTGCGTCAGGCTGTGCTGTCGCGAGAGCCTGACGTTGAGAGGCTCCAGGTCGGCGCGGAGCTCCGCGCGATCATCCGCCGGTGTTTGGCGAAGGAGCCCGGGGAGAGGTTCGAGTCGGCCGACGCGCTCGCCGAAGCGCTCGCCGCAGCGGCTGGCCATTCGGCGCCATGGGAGACCCCGGCGACCCGCGAGAGCTTTCTTCTGGCGGCGGACTTCGTCGATCGGGTGGAGGAGCGGCGTGTGCTCAAGGGGGCGCTGGACGACGTACTCGCCGGCAAAGGGAGCGCCTGGCTCGTCGCCGGTGAGAGCGGCATCGGCAAGACCCGGCTCCTCGACGAGGTGCGCACGCAGGCGCTCGTGGCGGGCGTCCAGGTGTTCACCGGTCACGGCAGCGGCGAGCAGCGCGAGCCCTTCGAGCTGTGGCGTGGTCCCTTGCGTCACCTGGCCCTGAGCACCGAGCCCCAGGGGGCTCAGGTGCGGGCTCTCTCGGCCCTCCTGCCGGAGCTGGCCGCGAAGCCAGGCGGGGAGGCGGCGCCCGGGCTTGGACCGGGGGGGGGCCAGTCGGCGAGGACGGAGCTCCTGGCGACGATCCTGGCGATGCTCGAGGGCCAAGGCGGCCCGGTCCTCCTGCTCCTCGAGGATCTCCAATGGGCAGGCGAGGGCCTGACGCTGCTCGGGGAGCTCCTCCCCGACCTGTCCGGGCTCCCTGTGTTCGTCCTCGCAAGCTACCGCAGCGAAGAGCGCCCGGACCTCGACCAGGTCCTCCCTGGGGCGCAGGTGCTCCGCCTTAGGCCCATCGGCGGCGGTGACATTGCGACCCTCGCAGGGTCGATGCTCGGCCGCGACCGAGAGCGGCCGGCGGTCGTCGAGTTCCTCGAGCGGCATACAGAGGGCAACCTCTTCTTCCTCGTCGAGGCTGTCCGCGCGCTGGCTGAGGAGGCCGGCTCGCTCGACGCGATCAGGGCGGAGACGCTGCCGGAGCGCCTCGTCTCCCAGGGGATCAGCGCCGTAGTCGCCCGTCGTCTGGCGAAAATTCCGGCGCACGCGGAGCCCGTCTTCGCCTGGTCTGCTCTGCGCGGCCGGACCCTGGACGTCGCGTCGCTGGAGCGAGTCTTCGGCGCCGATCGTGTCGCCGATACGCTCGCGCTCGGGCAGGAACTCGCGCTCCTCGAGGTCCGCGAAGAGCGGTGGCGCTTCGCCCACGACAAGTTCCGCGAGCATGTCGTCGACGGTCTCGACCTGGCGCGGAGTCAGGGGATCCACGCCGAGATCGCGAGGACCGTCGAGTCCGTGCACGGCGGCGGCAAGCCCTTGGCCGCGACGCTGGCCCACCACTACCGCGAGGCGGGCTTGTCGGAGCAGGAGCTCGAGTATACCGCGCTCGCGGGGCAGGTCGCCCTAGAGCAGGGCGCGTACGCGGATGCGACCCGCCTGCTCGAGCGTGCGCTGGCCCTGAACACGTCGGAGCCGACGGGGACGCCGTCGCGCGAGCTCGATCTGCGGCTCCTCTACGGCTCCGTCCTGGGCGCGACGCAGAGCTGGTCGGCGCCCGCCTACGAGCGGACCTACGACCGCGTCGTCGAGCTTACACGGGCGCTCGGGCGGCACGAGCAGCTGATCCCAGCGCTCCACGGTCTGGCGATGTTCCACGGCTTTCGCGGTGATCTCAAGAAGGGGCACGACCTCGCGCTCCAGTACGGCCAGCTCGCGGATGAGATCGACGATCGCTGCGGCAGCTTGCAGGCGGCGGTCGTTCTCGCCAACGCCTGCACCTGGCGGGGCGACCACGGGGCTGCAGAGGTCCACCACCGCAGGGTCATCGAGCTCTACGAGCCCGCGGAGCTCCCCCTGTACATGTCGCGCTACGGTTGGGATCCGCGGATCGTGGCCGCTGTCACCCACGCTGCGAGTACATGTATTTGTGGACATGCTGATCGGGCCCTGGCGATGGTCGACGAGGCGATGGCGCTCGCCGACGCGAGCGGCCACCCGTTTGGCCGGGCGATCGCCGAGCAGCTCGGCGCGTGGGTCCACTTGCTGCGCCGCGAGGTCCCCGAGACGCTCGCCTACGGCGAACGCCTAGGCGCGCTCGCGCGGGAGAACGGTTTTCCGGTCTTCACGATGCTGGCAGATGTCTTCGTCGGTTGGGCGAAGGTGCTCACGGGCGACCATCCGCGAGGCCTTGCGCTCCTTCGTGCGGCCGTTGACGCGCAGCAGGCCGTCGGCGGCGTCGCCCGGAGTTTCAACATTGTTCAGTTCGCCGACGCCTACCTCATCGCGGGCAGAGACGAAGAGGCCCGCGCCGAGCTGCGAGCGATCCTCGACGACTCCACGTTGCAGGAGCGTTGCTATCACGCGGAGCTGCTCCGGCTCAGCGCTGAGGGCTGGCGCCGCGCGGGGGAGCCTAAGCGCGCCGAGGCGGCGCTCTCCGAGGCTCTCGCCCTGGCCAAGAGTCAGCAGGCCGTGCTATTCGAGGGGCGTACGAGGGCGGACTACGCCCGACTTCGTGCGCGGTAGCTAGGTCGAGGAGGCGAGTGTAATGGGTGGAGACAAGACCGATGATAAGAACACGGACGCACAGAGCGATGACCGCAAAGAGCGGCCGGTGCGGCCGGTGGACTGGCAAAAGAATGGACCCGGCAAGTTCACCCTCGTCGTCGCCGTGCCAGAGTGGGAAGATTACGAGCTCAACAAGGTCAGCTACTATGCGATCGATCGTCGCACGCTCCTCGAGCACGCTGATTTGCTCTGCGAGCACAATGTCGGCGAGGAGGCGCCTGAGGAGTGCGCACCGTGGCGCGAGCTCGTCGAGATGGGCGTGCAGATGGCCCACCGCCCGTACGACGGACCCGCGAAGGTCTGCGGGACGTTCCTCGTGAACCTCGTCCCCTTCCGCCCGCGCAAGCCGCACGACGGCGAATGAGCGGGGCGCCCGTGCGTAAGACTTACGTACGGGGCACACAGCGGATTGTGAGCCCCGCCGAGACGCTCGCGCGTATCCTGCCGATGACGCCGGCGATGGGGATCACCCGGGTCGCCGACGTCACCGGTCTCGACACGATCGGTATCCCGGTCGTCATGGTCTGTCGTCCGAACGCTCGCTCCGTCTCGGTCGCCCAGGGCAAGGGGGTGGACCTCGACGCGGCGCGAGCGTCAGGCCTGATGGAGTCGATCGAGCAGTGGCACGCCGAGCACATCGTCCGTCCGCTGCTCTTTATGAACGCGGCAGAGCTCATCTCCAGCGGGCGTCGTCCGGTGGCGTTAGGGGAGCTTCCGCGCCTTTCGTGGGGGTCGTTCAACGATCGGCGGAAGATCGCCTGGATCGAGGGGCGCACGCTCGCCTGCGATGAACCGCGGTGGGTGCCGCTGGAGGTCGTGCACACCGACTACAGCTTGCCTCTTCCTCCCGGCAGCGGCAGCTTCCTCATATCCTCGAACGGGCTGGCCTCGGGGAACCATTGGTTGGAGGCTGCGCTCCACGGGCTCTACGAGGTCGTCGAGCGGGACGCTGTCGCCCTGTGGCGAGCCGCCGGGGGGGGCACGCGACGTACGACGCGCGTCGATCTCGCGAGCGTCGACGACAGCACCTGCCGCGAGCTCCTCGCGAAGTATGAACGGGCCGGCGTCGGCGTTCTCGTCTGGGAGGCGACCCGCGACATCGGCCTGCCGGTCTTCGTCGCAGAGATCGTCGACCTGGACCCCGACCCGGGGCGGGTGCTCTATGCCAGCGGGGGCCAGGGGTGCCACCGTGCCCGCGGCGTCGCCCTGGCGCGGGCGCTGACCGAGGCTGCACAGAGCCGGCTGACCTATATCTCCGGTGCCCGTGACGACATCGACCGGAGCGCCTATCAGGCGGCTCGATCCCCCGAACAGATCGCGACGGCGCTCGCCGAATACTATGACGGGGAGTCGCGGAGCGACCTGCGTCGCTTCGCGGAGGCACCCGATGCCCCGTCCGAGAGCCTCGAGGAGGATCTCGAGGCTGTCCTCGACGCGCTCGCTCGCGCCGGGCTCGACGAGGCGGTCGCGGTCGACCTCACGCGGCCGGAGTTTGAGCTCCCTGTGGTCCGCGTGGTCGTTCCTGGCCTAGAGAGCATGTGTGATGCGCCGGGCTACCTTCCGGGGCGCCGCGCTCGGGCGCTGGGGTCGACATGATCATCCTCTTCACGGGCCCGAGCATGCCGCCGGCCTCAGTCCCACCTGGCGCGGACCTGGAGGTCCGTCCCCCCGCGGGCCAGGGCGACGTCTATCGGGCGGCGCGTGAGCGGCCCTGGGGGATCGGGGTGGTCGACGGCTACTTTGAGCGGGTCCCCTCGATCTGGCACAAGGAGATCCTCTGGGCGATGTCCGAGGGGGTGCACGTGTTCGGCGCGGCGAGCATGGGTGCGCTGAGGGCCGCGGAGCTGGCTGCGTTCGGGATGGTCGGCGTAGGTGAGGTCTTCGCCAGGATCTGCGCTGGCGAGATCACCGACGACGACGAGGTCGCGGTCGCCCATGCGCGGGCAGAGCACGGCTATCGCTCCCTCTCTGAGGCGCAGGTCAACATCCGGGCGACGCTCGCCGCGGCTGTCACCGCCGGGCGATGCTCCGGCGCGGTCGCTCAGCGGCTGGTGTCAGCGGGCAAACAAATGTTCTACGCGGAGCGCACCTGGCCGGCGTTGTTCGCCGAAGGGCGTCGCTCTGGCCTCACGAGCCTTGAGATCGAGGCGCTCGAGCGCTGGCTGCCTGAGGGTCGTGTGGATCAGAAGCGACGGGACGCCCAGAGGATGGTCGAAGTGATGCTCGCTCACCGGGCGAAGCACCCGCGGCCTTTGGAGGTAGGCTTCCACTTCGAGCACACAAACCTATGGGATCAGGCCGCCGAGCGGATGCGTCGGGATGACGGCGAAGAGCGGGAGGCGGGCGGCGACGAGGAGCTCCTCCAGGAGCTCCGCCTTGAGGGGGACGAGTCGCGCTACGACCTCGCGATCAACGGTGCGCTCGTCCGGAGCTACGCGGAGGAGCTCGCGAGTCGCGGGGCGTTGACACCGGACTCTGGGCTCATCCGCCACACTGCGGCGCTCTACAGGCGTGAGCGCGGGCTCCTCACCGCGGAGCGGACGGAGGCCTGGCTCGAACGCGAGGGGGTCGTCGGCGAGGAGTTCTACGCCCTGATTGTGCGGGAGGCGAAGCTGCGGTGGGCCGTGGGCGTGTCGAAGGCCGATATCCGCCGGCATCTGGTCGACCAGCTCCGGGCGATGGGCTTCTATGGGCGTCTCAGGGCCCGCGCTGCGGCCAAGCGCGCGGCCAGCGAGCGCCTCTCGGTTGATACGCTGAGGCTCGCCGATGTCGGGCTCGACGACGCAGCCGCGCTGTGGCGCTGGTACTTCGTCGAGCGCCTCGGGGTGGGGATACCCGAGGACATCAGCACCTACGCAGAGAGGCTCGGCTTCGCCAACGAGGGCGACCTCTTCGACGCTGCGCTGCGGGAGCGTTGGTTCTCCCGAGTCGAGCCCGAGGAGGCTGTGGCGCTGGACGACCCCGCCGTAAGGAGGGGCGCCGTCCGGCGAGACTAGCGCGGTAGGGACCCAGCCTTCACGGCTCAGCTCTGGATGATCTCGAGGCGCCCGATCCCGAGGCGGAGCTGGCCCGCGCCGCCCCGTCGTTCGATCAGGTGCGAGGCCCCGCGAAGCTCGGCCTGCGCGAGCTGGCGGCGCGCTCGGTAGACCCAGAGGTTCAGGAGCTGGGGGTCGACCGCGAGCTCCTTGAGCAGATCCTCGCGGTGGATCCAGCCACACTCGCGCTCTGAGAGGTGCTCCTGTGCGGCGTCCGCGAGGCGAACGCGGGCGAGGCTGAGGAGGAGGAAGTGGTGGGCGCGCGGCTCGATCGCGCGTGCGGTTCCATCCTGACGCACGACCACGTCGACGTGCTCGCCGTCGCGGCTGACGGTGAAGGTGATCGCGGTCGTCTCCTCGCGGGCGGGCCGGAGAGCGTCGGCGCCTGTGTCCGCGGCGTCGCGCGTCGCCGAGGCGCGGACGGGGAGGTGAATCGTCCACGCTTGCCCTGAGATGTGCACCGTCTCGACCTCCGCGAGCTTTCGCGTGCCGTCGGCGGACTCGATCGCCCAGCCTGCTCCTTCCCGGAGGACGATGGCCTCACAGGCGTCGCGCGTCGGTAGGCAGATCATGTCGTCATCGGCCGTACGCTGACCTTGCGGGCCGAAGACGAGGAGGCGGGGCGGGGATGCGTCCGTGAAGCGATAGCGACAGGCTGCGCCGCCAAACTCGACCGAGGCGCCAGGGCTGAGCTCGACGCGCTTTCCCGCTGGCAGCCGCTGACCATCGACGAGCGTGCCGTTTCGGCTCCCGAGATCGTGGAGCCGCCACACCTCTCCGTCCCAGCTGATCTCGGCGTGGAGCGACGAGACTGTCGCGTCTGCGAGGCGAAGCTGGCACGTCCGTGAGCGTCCGACGACGTGGCGCGCGGCGAGCTCGATGACGGTCTCGGTTGCGGGGTCGAGAAGAGACGCCACGTACTCATCCTACCGCGCTTCACCGTCAGCGAGGAAGCTCCGCCTGCCCCGGGCTCGTCGACGCCCTCGTCTGGGCCGGAGGCCACGTCGGTCTGTCCCTCGAGAGGACTCGAGGATGAACCCTCTGGGTGATGCCCGACGTGACGGCCTCGGTCCGCAGGAGGGCTCCGCGTGGAGGCGCTCGTCGGAGGCCGTCGTGCGGACCCTGGCGGGCGGTGAAATAGCCCGAAATAGCCTGAAATCGACCGTTACGCGGGGTTTCTGCCAGGTTGTTGGGGCGAGGCGGGAGCGGGAAGAGCAGGGGCCGGTGAGGCCCATCAAGGCGAACGCTCAGCCGCGCAGGACGAACGACCGATGGACAACACACACACAATCTCTTTGCACCCCTTCTTCTCCCTCATGGGCGCTGTCGCGCTGCTCGCGACCCTCGGCTGCGACACGAGCCCCGAGCCGGTCGACGCCCCGGCGCAGGACACCGCAGAGCTGGCGCGTTGGAGCGGCGAAGGCTTCCGCGCCGAAGGTGCCTGGATGAGCGTGATCGAGGACGCCCCGGTCGAGCTCCGCTACGACCCGGACGCGCAGCTCATGCGCGTCGACGTGCTGGCGACCGCGCCGATGACCCTGCTTCTGGACTGGGAGGAGGAGAGCGCCGGGAGCTATCTGATCGCCGACGGTCGCTGCTTCCGCGGTCCGCTGCCCCGCGCCGAGATGCCGGCTGTCGGCGAGCTCATCGAGGCGATGCCGGAGTCGCTCGAGGACTTCCGGAGGGACGGCAGTGAGCCCATCGCGCTGCTCGCGTCCGCAGGCTCACCCGACCATCTCGTCCTGGACACAAGCCAGCTCTTTATGATGCTGCGGCTCGACAGCGTCGGCGAGCTCGGGGATCCTAGCTCGTCGGAGCTCGACGAGGACGACGATCTCGGCGAGCTCATGGCCCTCTGTGCCGAGCCCGAGAGCGTCGAGGACGTCTTCGGTAGCAAGCCTCTGCGGGGAGACGCGGACCCGGCCGACGGCGTGCCGCGCTCAGGCTCTTGGATCCAGACCAACGGCTACTTCGTGACCTCGGATACGAGCTATGTCGGGCAGGCCTTTCAGACGGACAAGTCCACCTACAACAGCAACTACGACACGTGCTGGTCCTCGAGCGAGTGCCGGGCGAACCTCACGCTCGAGGGTGGCTTTCGCTACGGCTATCACTGCGGAGCCGGCTGGGGCACGGGGCAGACGTTCTACCTCGACCCCGTCGACGCAGTGTGCCGCTACCATGATGGTCGCTACTGGGGCACGAGCGATCGCGAGAACTGGTGCGGAATGGCGGCAGCGCTTTCGTGCCGATCCGACTCCGACTGGTTTTGGGACATCTGGTTCTTGGAGTTCTTCCACGCGAGCGTCGCTCGCGACTCCATCTCGACGTTCGCGACCTCCGCTTGCATCGCCAACGGCGGTAACCCGCTCTCGACGATCTGCTACTGAGCGTTCGACGACGACGCGCGCGGGGGTCTTGGTCGGCCCGGAGCCTGTCGCTTGGGCAGGCTCCGGGGCTCGGCAGACCCCGACCGTCGATAGCGCGCCGCGCTCTGCCGTCGGCCTGCGTGCAGCGCTCAGGCTTCTACCCGGGCTCTTCAGGGCGCCCCGCACCAGCCTAGTTCAGGCCTCGGGGTCCGGCAGACGCTCCGCGTGCCAGCGGCAAAGATCTTCGAGCTTCGTGTCGCCGTCGAAGCCGATGTAGTCGGCGAGGCGACGGAAGGCAGGATCGGCGTCGGCGAGCCGGATCGGCGGGGTGATCGCGGCGAAGAAGCGCGCGCTCAGCCCCCAGACCGCGCGTGAGAAGCTGATCTCCTGCTCCAAGGGGAGCTGTATGCGGGCGCTCGGGCGGACGTAGGGCAGGAGGTAGGGGGCGCGGGCGAGGGCTCCGTCGGGGAGGCGGACGACGAGGCCGCCCTGTCGGCTCCCCGGGAGGAGATCGCGAGCGTCGCAGAGCTCTCGGCGGGCCGGTGTTCCCGCGACGTGCTGGCGTCGCGGGTGCTGGGGCGGGTCGGGGTCGTCGGAGTCGTCGGCTCGGCACAGGGCGTGGACCT
The DNA here is from genome assembly GCA_030424595.1 of Polyangia bacterium. Lineage (GTDB taxonomy): Bacteria > Myxococcota_A > Polyangia > Nannocystales > Nannocystaceae > JADJRG01. The sequence goes on along the minus strand of JAUHWG010000013.1, from coordinate 175,355 downwards.
CGAGGATCGACAGGCGCGCGCCGAGGAGCGCCAGGACCTGCTCGACGGTGCGACCGCTGACGAGATCATCGTCGAGCAGGATCGTCGGCACATCGTCGCTGGGGAGGGCGGCGAGCTGCTCGTCGATAGAGGGCGCGCCGGGACGGGCGACGAGCTCGTCCTGGCTGACGTCGGCGGCGAGCTCGAAGCAGCGGGAGACGGCGAGGTTGAGATCACCCGGGGCGCAGGGATCAAGGCTCAGCACCCGCGCTCGCTGACGCAGCCTGTCGACCACCCCGGTCTGGTGCTCCAGCGCGCGGCGCTCGATCACGAGGCGCTGGCCGGCGGCGGCGAAGCGCTGAGAGAGGAGCTCGCAGAGGCTGTCGAGGTGGCGCTCGCGGGCGTCGATCACGTCCGCGGCCTTTCGACCCTCGAGCCAGGGGGCGATCGCCCAGCGGCCCTCGTCGCGGACGAAGAGGTGGAGCGCGGCCGGCTCGGCGGAGCGCGGCTCCCGAGCTCGGCGCCACATCTCCTGGACTGCGGGGTGGAGGCCCGCCTCGTCGCCGGCGCGGACTCTCGTCGAGGCGAGCCCCGGCGCAGGTCGCTGGCCCAGGAGGATCCGCGGCACGCCGCGCAGGGCGGGGTGATCGCGGAGACGATCGAGATCATGGCGATCGCTCGGCTCGCCCTCTTCGCTGTCTTCGCTGTCTTCGCTGTCTTCGCTGTCAACGGCCGGTCGGGGGACGCAGACGCAACGTCCGTGGCCGGCGAAGGTGAGGCTAAAGCCGGCGTTGTCGGAGCCGAAGACGTAGACCACCTGGACCGCGCGGTGGAGGCGGAGGTGAGCGCTGAGGTAGCGCTCTAGGCGACGGATCACGTCGGTGAAGTTGACCGGTCGATCTCGGCACAGGGCCTCCCAGGGGTCGACCATGAGCCACTCGCTGTCGGCGACGGCGGCCTGGCACATGGCGAGACGACGGGCCGCGGAGGGGGTCGTCGGGCCGCATTTTTCGACGACGTAGGCGTCGTGCGAGACGGAGAAGTAGCCGCCGAGCACCGCCATGCCCTTGGACTCGAGGTCGGCGCGGGCGAGCTCCATCATCTCGACGTGGCCGCGGTGGATCGGGCAGAAGGAGCCGGTCGTGAGGAGCACCACCGGCGTGGCGAGGTCGCGGGCGCCGCTCGACTCCGCGCGTTGGAGCTCCTGCAGGCGCCGGAGCACATGATGGAGCGGGGTGACCATCCACGCCGGATCGCCGAGGCGCCCTAGGGCCCTGTGATCGGCCGGGGTGGAGCCGTCGTCGAGGAAGCCAGCCCTGCGGAGGGTCGTGATGTCAGCGCTCGGATCGAGGGCGGAGAGGCGGCGGTACGCGCTTGCGTAGTGGGGATCCCGGAGGACCCGCCAGGCGAGCTCGGGGCTGGTCAGGCTGGTCAGGCTGGTCAGGCTGGTCAGGCTGGTCAGGCTGGTCAGGCTGGTCTCGTCGGTCTCGCTAGGCTCCGAGCTTGCGGTGAGCTGGTCGTAGGCGCGGTCGACCTCGGCCGAGCTGGCGCCCGCGGGGACCCCGAGGGTGGCCTCCAGCGGGAGCTGCGGCTGCGGCCGCTCAGCGGGGAGGGGCGGGCCGCAGCGGCGGAAGACGACGTCCGCGCGGAGGAGCACCCGCGGACGCTCGTCGGACCAGCGCGCGCCTTGGTGGAGGAGGCGATGGTCGAAGACGAGGGCGCTCCCGGGGCTCGGCCCGCGGGCGACGAGAACATCGCGGGGAGGGGCGGCGCTCGGCAGGTCGGTGAAGTCGCGCTCGCTGGGCGGGAGGTGGCGCTCTGTGTCGCGGATGAATTGGGTGCTGCCCAACGTCGTCGGGCCTGGCTCCCCTCGGGCTTGGCTGGCGTCGACGGGTCCTGGACTTGGGTCCCTGTTGTTCGGCGCGAGCTCCGGCATGAGGTCCGGGCCGAGGCCGATAAGCACGCTCATCAGCGTCCGCCGCTCGCCGTCGCCGAAGTCAAAGCTCGAGTCGTAGTGGGGGACGAGCGCGCCCTCGGGGCCGTAGACGATCCCGCGCAGGAGCGGGGAGAGGCCGATCGGGCGCCACACCGGGTGTCCCTCGCGCTCATCGGCGGCGTTCGGATCGAAGATCCGCACCGGCGGCAGGGCAGGGGCGAGGCGTCGCCACAGCGCGGCCGCGAGGGCCGGGGAGTAGGTCGACGCGCGGCCCGAGCCCGGGGGATCGCGGGTCGGATCGTAGCCGTCGGCGACGCCATGGCGGCCGACGGCTACGAGGGTCTGGCTGAGGAGCATGTCCCGGAGGCGGTCGACCTCCTCCGCGGCGAGCAGTCCTGAGACCTCGACGAGGGACTCGCCGAAGTCCGCGAGGGTCCGGGCCTGAAGCTGTGCGGGGGCGGCTGTGGTCCGGCCTTCGAGCGCAGAGAGAACCCGCTCGTCGAGGTCAAACTCGCCGACAAATTGGCCCCGCGGCGGGGTCTTCTCCGGCGGTCGCGACCAGCCCCCAGGTACATGCCGCTCGTAGACGTCGAGGTGGATCGCCGAGGCGCCGCTGATGTACTTGTGGTGATTGTGGCGGTGGAGCTGCTCGACGGCCGCGGCCCAGCGGTCAAAGGCGGCGCGGTCGGCCGCGTCCCAGCGGGACGCGAGGGCGCGGCGGCTGCCGGGATCCTCTTCTTCGAGGGCGAGGAGCCCCGTGTAGAGCTCGACGAAGTCGTAGGGGGCGCCGATCATCGCCTCGTCGACGCGGCCGTCGTAGGTGTCGCCGGTGGGGACCGCGATGCGGACGCTCTCGGGGACCGCGAGGCCCTCGGCGAGCGCGTAGACCTCGGACTTGTGGAGGTCCGAGATCACCTGAAGGTCGACCATCCCGTCGGAGGCCTTGCCGAAGAAGCCGAGGTAGGAGCCCTCGTCGCGGTTCGTGGTCCCGCAGAGCACCGCGAGATGACCCACCTGGGTCAGCAACGAGGTCACGTAGTAGAGGGCCGGCGTGCGGATCGTCGACACCAGCTGTCCCGAGGACCATGGATCGCCGAGGATCCCGAGGCCTCGATCGACGGCGTCCTTGACCGCGCGCTGACTGGCCGTGAGATCGACCTCGGCCAGCTCGGCGGAGAAGGCCTCGGCGACCTCGCGCCCGCGCTCCAGCGCGATCTGTTGGTTGGTCGCGCCGCGGGGGGAGAAGATCGGCGCGAGGACGGCGACGAGGCGGCGGACAGGCGAGCCCGGCATGTCCGCCGCGCGGCGGAGGAGGGCGAGCGTGACCGCCGAGTCGACCCCGCCGCTGACGCCGACGACGCAGCCAGAGACCCCTGATCGCCCGAGGTAGCTGTTGATGATCGCGACCTTGGCCGCGATGCAGCGGTCGACGTCGAAGCGTCGGCGCTCGCGGAGCTGCGCTAGGCTCGCCCGCAGCCCCGCGGGGAGGGGGCCTGTGGATGATGAGGTCGGCTCCATCCGCGGCGAGAAGGATAGCCCGTGGGCGGCGCGCTGCGGGAGTCCCTGCGGGCGGCCGAGGTCGCGGAAATGGCCCTTCGGGGACGCGCGCGGCGGCGATCAGGCCTCGCCGGAGGCGGCCGTTCGATCGGCGGCTCGATCCTCACCGAAGCGCGCCCCCGTGTCGGGCGCTAGCTGGCGAGCTGCGGCTTGCCGGCGGTGCAGACTCCGCCCTGCGAGCTGCCGACCTGACGGATCGTCCGCTGCGGGTCGGCCTCGATCCGCTCTCCCGCGAGCTCGCTGGCGATCGCGCGGAGCATCGAGTTGCGCAGGGTCTGGACCGAGTAGCAGGGGATGTGGGGCTCGGCGTGGGTGTTGCCGACGCCGGAGTCGTCGGTGAGGAAGATGTACTCGCCGCCGCTCATCGCCGCCGCCGCGCGCATCACCAGCTCGGCCGACTCGGCGACCCCGCTGGCCGCGATCGGGTACATCGCCACGCCCTGACCGCGGAGCTCCTCGGCGGTGTTGAGGGTCGCCGCCATCGCCTCTGCGTGGGGCGGGGCGTCGGCGACCAGAAAGAGCATGCGCGAGCCCCTGTCGCGCCAGCTCAGGGCGGCCGCGTCGAGCATCGCCGCGTCCATCGCCTCGGGGTAGTCACCGCCGCCGTCCGCCTGCTGGCGGCTGAGCTGCTTGGTGAAGCGGCCGAGGTTGTGGGTGAAGTTGAAGTGGCGAGTGACGTACTGGTCCCCCTCGTCGCGGTAGACCACCAGGGCGTAGCGCTGATCGACCCCGGGGTAGGTGCGCGCGACCTCGTGGGCGATGTTGGCGATCTCCGCCTTCAGGTACTCGATCTCGTCGCCCATGCTGCCGGTGGCGTCGATCACCAGGGCGAGGTCGAGGCTGCGGACCGGCTGGGCCGTCCGGTCCCGGACGACGAGGCGCGTCTCCTGGCTGCCGATCTGGACCACCGCGTGCTCGCCCCCGGCGGTGACGACGAAGGTATCGCCTGTCTCACCGCGCAGGTCCCACGCGCTCATGATGACGACGCGACCGTCGGTGCCGCTGCGGAGGGTCTTGGCGTGGTTTCGCTGGCCCTCGATCGTCACGCCGACGTCGGCGAGCGGGGCTCCGCGGCCGTCGACGACGCGGACGACCGTGAGCGGCCCGACCAGCGCCGAGGCGATCGTCTGACCGCCTTCGAGGTTGAGCATCGACGTGGCGAAGGCGTGGAGCGTCGCCGGGTTGAGCGTGTCGTCGAAGGTGCCGGCGGTCAGCTCTGGGATCCGGACCGGGCGCGCCTGCACGGGGAGACGCTCTTCGCTCTCGGCGTCGGCGACCATGTCCTCGTCCATCTCGGCGACCTCCGACTTCGCGGCCATCTCGGGCATGGCGCTCGGGGCCGCCGACGCGTCATCCATCGACGCCCCGGCGCTGCCCGGGGAGCTCATGGACTTCGCCATCGCGCCTCCCATCGAGTCCGCGGGGGGCATCGTCGAGCTGCTCTTCTTGGCGCAACCGGCGAAGCTGAACGCGAGGAGGGCGAGGGCGCTGAGGGGTCGGGCGAGGCGTCTCATGCCCCCTCAACGCGGCCCAGAGGAGGGCCCTTACAGGCTTGGATCAAAGACTGACGTCGACGTCAAAAACGCCGTAGTCGGAGGTCGCGGTCCCGACCACCCGGATCGAGCCGGGCACCCGCGCGATCACGCCCCCGCCGCTGTCCTGGGTGGTGCCGGTGATCGCGAGGTCGAGCTCGATCGCCCCCGCGAGGTCACCCTCCATGGTGAAGACGCCGCTCAGGCTGCCGCTGAGGTCGGCGTCCGGCAGGCCCTTGAGGCTGAAGTCGGCCTGGATCGGGCCGCCGTTGTAGAGGACCGCGGTGTCCTGGACGGGGCCGTCGGAGTAGTCGGTGAGGGCGACGTTGAGCTGCATCCCCTTGTTGGCGGAGGCGCCCTGATCGACCTTGCCGCTGACGTCCATCGTCCCGCTCTCATCGCCGGCCTCGGACTGGGGGGGGATGTTGGCGCTGTCGGCCGCGTTGAAGCCGTCAAAGCCGAGCTTGATCATCCGGTCGACGGCGCGGTCGAGGCCGAGGTAGGCGATCTCTGCGGCGACCTCGTTGTCGAGCGCTCCGCGGTTGCAGCCGGTGGTGGCGAGGGCGAGGACGGCGACGGGGGTGAGGCCGAGGAGGGTGCGGCGGGTCCAGGAGAGGCGAGCCATGGACGGATGGTATGTCAGCGGGCTGGGGCGAGGGGGAGACGATCTGGAGGCCCGTAGGCTCTGGCAGCCCGTGGCGAGAGTCTCGCGCGCTCTCCAGCGCTCGTCGCCCCTGTCGGCTCCCGCCGAAACTCGCGGTACAGCCCCGTAGCGCGAGCTTCGTCGAGGTCATGCGGGCCAACGGCTCCGGCGCGAGCGCCCGGGCTGCTAGGACCCGAGGTGCGTCGAGGCAGGCGAGCGAGGAGCAGAGGCGACGCCGACCTCTGCTCCTCGCGTCCGCCCTCGTCAGCCCTTTCGTCGACGATGATCCTTTTGGATCCGCCGGTAGAGCTTGCTCTGGCTGCGCTCATCGGCCCGTCGGCGCCGCTCGTCCCGGCGTCGCGCGTTCGCCTCTGCCTCGCCGCGGAGGCGGGCGTAGCTGGTCGCCCGATCCCCGTCGAGCTCGCCCTCCTCGATCGCGCGCTGGACCGCACAGCCGGGCTCTCCGTCGTGGGAGCAGTCGGAGAAGCGACAGCCGCGGGCGAGTGACTCGACGTCGGTGAAGGCCCGCCCCAGGCCTTCGCCGACGAGCCACAGCGCGAGCTCACGCATGCCGGGGTTGTCGATGAGAACGCCGCCGTTCGGGAGGAGCGCGAGCTCGCGGTGCGTGGTCGTGTGACGGCCGCGATCATCCCCGCTGCGGACGGGACAGGTGGTCATCTGCTCTCGGCCGAGCATGTGGTTGAGGAGGGTCGACTTGCCGGCGCCCGAGGAGCCTAGGAGGGCGACGGTGATGCCAGGACCGGTGTAGCGGGCGGGGACGTCGGCGTTGACGCCGTCGATGACGTCGATCGCGTGGACCCCGAGCACCAGCGCAGGCGGGGCGACAGCCCGGCACGCGGCGATCCGCGCGTCGACATCGTCGCAGCCGCCCGCCTTGGTCAGGAGGAGAACCGCCTGGATCCCGGCGTCGCCGCAGATCGTCAGGTAGCGCTCCGCTCGACGGGGGTTGAAGTCCCCGTCGAGCCCCATGACGATGAACACGCGATCGACGTTCGCGGCGATCACCTGGATCCGGGTCGCTGTGCCCGCAGCCCCGCGGGCGAGGCGGGTGCGTCGGGCGAGGCGGGCGACGATGACAGGGGTGTCCGTCGCTGCGACGGGCGAGAGGGCGACCCAGTCGCCGACGGTCGGCGCCGACCCTGGATCCGCGCGGAGGCGTCCGGGCAGCATCGCCTCGAGCTCACCTTCTTCGCTGAGCACGAGGGCACGGTGACCGTCGATCCGGAGGACTCGCCCGGGGATCGCGGGTTCGGGGAGCTCGGCGAGCTCCGCGGCGAGGGTCGGCGTGTAGCCGAGGTTGAGGAGGGAAGGGGGGAGGTTATGGTTGTTCACTGTTCTGAAACCGCAGGCGCGAGAGATCGTCGCCGCAGGCCGCGAAGGGCGGCCGGCGGGGGGGCTCATCGGTTCCCACGTGACGCGGCGCCGAGGTGGCGTCCGGTACGTGGGGCGGATCAGGCGACAGCGAACATGAGCGGCAAGCCTGCCGAGGAACTCGGCGGAGGTCAAGGGGGCCGGTCTTCGATCCTCGTCTCCCGCTCGCGGCGGGGCTGGGAGGCGATCGGATGCCGACGGGGCGCCTGAAGAGGTGACTCGCAAAAGATGCGTCCTTCCTCGTCTAGACTGCTAGGAGAGAGCCTTCATCCGTGCGCTGGCGCGGTCGACAGGGCCACGGGGGATGTGGAGTCACATGTCCAATTGGTCATTGTTCGGCGCCGTAGACCGGCCGAGAAGATCGATAGAGACCAACGTTCCGGCTGGCCCAAGAGCCCATTTTCGGGCCGTCGGCGCTTCGCTTCACTTTTGGCCCCCTGTCGACTAGGGTCATGAGCGTTTTCGCAGAGTGACTATCAACCCCATCGTCGGCTCCGGTCGAGCTACGCGTCGCGAGGATAGTCAGCCTCGGACGATCAGAAGTCCGCGCGCTGAGCCACCGAGGGGAGCGCGACGCTTGGTCCGTCGGCGTCGCGCTGCCCGGGCGAAGAGCCGCGGTGGGGAGGCTGGGTTCCAGGAGACAGTGAGCAGGCCGCGTCGGAGCGCGCCGCGATGGGCCCTCCTGGTGCTGGCGCTCTGGGCCGCGCTGCACCTGGTGTGGCTGCTCCGCGCGCTCTATCCCGGCCCCTCCTCGATCTCGAGGCGTCTCCCCTGGAACATGTTCTCGACGCCGCGGACGACGACTACGGAGATCCGGGCGGAGGGGCGGACCGCCGCCGGTGACTCTGTCGAGATTCCCCTCCTGGACTACTATCGATTCGCCCGCGGAGCGACCGCTCAGCGCGGTTATGCGACCTCGCGGTTTCTCCTCTCGTCGGGCTATCGTGAGGAGCGGCGGGCCTTCGCGCAGTGGCTCGCGGTTGCGATGGAGCGCGGCGGAGAGCCCTTGGTCGAGGTCGTCCTGACCCGCTATGACCGTGGGATTCTCGATGGACAGGTCCGACGGCGGGTGATCGGTCGCTTTCCGGTGGCGAGCGGGAGAGGTAGCGGATGAGCGGTCGCGTGGCGCCGGAGCGCGGCCTTGTCGCCCGTGGGATCGACGCCTTTATGGCGCCCGCTCCGGTCGCTCCGGTGGCCCGCTTTCATCGGCTCCTCGGGCTGTGGACCGCGGTCTACGTCGCCCTTCGCCTGCCCTACGTCGAAGAGCTCTACTGCCGCTCGGTGCTCAGCGATGCGCCGATCCGTCACTGGATCGACGTCGGCGTCCCTCCGCCAGCGTTGATGCGCTCGCTGATGATCGTCGTGATCGTCGGGGCCTTGCTCGGTCCGGGCTGGAGACGCCCGCGGGCGGCGAGCTGGCTTGTCGGCGGACTCTTGGCGATCATCACCGCCTTCGAGTCGAGCCCGCCGCGGGCCTACGCGGCGTTGGCCCTGCTCCAGTGGTTCTTTCTCGGCTGCGCGGGCGGCCGGTCGTGCGGTGACGGGGGGACGGGCTGGGGCTGGCGCATGCTCAGGCTTCAGTACACCTCCGTGTATTTCTTCGCGGGCCTGGCAAAGCTGTGCAGCCCGATGTGGTGGGGAGGGGCCGCGATCGTCCTGGTCCTGCGCTCGCCGGAGTACGGCGGGGTGCTGCTCTCGACCGAGGTCGACATCCCTGCGGGGATAGCCCTTGTCCTCGCCTGGGCGACCATCCTGGGAGAGCTCTTCATCGCCTTGGGCCTCTGGTTTCGCAGGTCGCGGAGATGGGCGATCCTCACGGTCGTCGGCCTCCACGTGGCGATCGCCCTGACGCTCCGGATCTCGCTGCTCTTTCACACCTTAATGCTGCTCCACCTGGTGCTCTTCGTCGGCCCGCTGAGGTGGCGCAGGCGCCAGCGTCGACCATCACTATCACCCGCGCGCGCGCGAGCGCTTGACGCGTGAGCGGTCGCCTCGGGAGGCTGGGAGCTGGGTCTGTGCGGCAGCGGTTCGTCGTCGCCGCTTCATCCGCGGCGGCAGCTGGATCGGGTTGCCGGCGCGTATGGCCAGGGTCGCGGCGCTGATCTGCTTCCACAGCAGGCGGCGCATCTCGGCGGTGATCTGGTGGGGGACGTCTTGGTACTCGCGCAGGACCACGGGGAAGCCGAGCGCCTGGAGCTTGCTCACCGCCCGCCTCGTCGGCGCCACCGGCATCACCGCGTCGGCGTCGCCGTGGAGGGCGAGGATCGGCGGCGCGGCGACGTCGGGGGGTCCCGCCTCCGGCCACAGCGCCGGCGGCAGCCATCCTCCGATCGGGTAGGCGGCGGCGATCTTCTCGGGGTGCCGCGTCGCGATCGCGAAGGAGACGATGCCGCCCTGGGAGAAGCCCGTCAGCACGGGCTTGCCCGTGGTCGGCCGCTCGACGGTGATGACGTCGATAAACTCCGCGAGCCTGTCGGCCGCGGCCGTGACCCCTTCGACGAAGCCCTCGACGTCGCGGTCGCGGGCGCGGATCTTGAACCAGGCGAAGCCGCCGGTCGCGGGGACGATCCCCGCCGGGAGCACGACCCTCGCGGGTCGGTCGAAGCCGCGCAGGAATTGGGCGAAGCGCTCGGGTCGGTCGCCGCGGCCGTGGAGCGCGATCACCATCGGCAGCTCCGCCTCGGGCATCGCCCCGCCGGTGATGAGCTCGACGTAGCGGATGTCGTCGGCGATCTCGTAGATGTCGACGCGCGGGCGATCGTAGAGCGCCTCGGGCTCGAACTCCTCCGGCGCGTCCGCGGGGGAGAGGCTGGGGCCCGGCGGGGCGGGGACCGCAGGGACCGGCGACGTGACCGCTCGGGCGGTGTGGGGGGTCGTCTGCGGCTCGCAGGCCAGGCCTGCGCACAACCCGGCGGCGACGAGCGCTGCGAAGACGCCGCGGCCCCCTGCGGCGAGCTGAGCCGAGGGCGCTCCGGAGAGCGCGACGTCGACGGTGGGAGCGCGGCAGGCTCGCGTTCGCATCAGTCGTCGATCTTGCACCCGCAGGCGGTGTCGGTAAAGCGTCTTCGTCGTGTAGCCTCGTCACCCTCGATGTGTACGGTTTCAGACGATCCGAGCACAGTGCAACTCGTGGGGGCTCGCCGCATAGAGAGTGGCTTTCACGTCGCCCGCGTCGCGCTTGGCGGCGAATAGCGTTCGGTGGCGACTGCGGCGTCAGGGGAGACACGCCGACTCGATCACCGCGACATGCTCGCTGCGCCACCGACGTTCGCCTGGGATCTTGTCGATCGTCGTCGACGTGAAGCGCAGCGTGATCTGGACCGGACGACCGCGGGCCAGGCCCAAGCCCGCACGCCCCTGCTCCGCCAGGTTTGCCCACTCGATCCGAGTCCCGTGATGGCGAAGGATCGTCGGCGTGGGCGCTACGGCCCAGGCGTGCCCGGCAGCGTCGTACTCGATCGTCGCCCGGAAGCGAGCACCGTCGGCGACCTGATGGTAGCTGTCAAAGACCGGGAGCGCCTCGGCGGGGGGGGGCTCTTCGTCGCAGCTCGGCAACCGTCGACCGTCGGGAGCGTCCGCGAAGACGTCGACGACGACCCGGTCCTCGCGGACCTCGACGAGGCGCCAGCAGTGATCGAGAGCGCTCCGGAACGCCTGTCGGTCCGCCTCTTCTTCGGCCCAACCGAGGACGGAGACGAGCTCCGTCGTCTCCTCATCGCCCCACGAGAAGCGCACCTCAGCGAGGCGATCAAAGCCTCCGTCCTCGTAGTGATCATCGCTGCTGCCGACGAAGTGCACAGCGAGACCCGAGGCTGTTCTCCGCGAAGTGTTCACCGTGAGCTCGAGGCGTTCAGGCGCCACCTCCGAGGGGGCCCCGCACGCCTGGGCCTCGTCTACCGATACCGATGGGGGCACGGCCTCCGGTCCCAGGGGTGGAGCTACGTCCGGTCGTACGGGAGAGGCCTGCGGGGTGGCGCCGGTCTTCGCGGCGCCGCTACAGGACACGAGCCCTAGGACCCCGACGAGACACGGAAGGTGTGCCGTGCGGAGGAGGGTGGATCGCATGGTCGCAGTGTACTGTGAGATCGCCGCGGCTGGATGCCCGCCAGCGCGTCGCTCTCGATCCGCCGAGGAGGCCGTGGCGAAAGTCCCGTGTGCTCTCGCGCCGCAATCGTCGGTCCTCTCGGCTTGGACGAAACGCCGCTGTACCGGGCCGTACTGCGAGTTTCGGCGGATCCGAGAGGGCGACGAGGGCCAGCGAGAGCGCGCGGGACTTGTGCCACGAGCGCCTAGGGGACGGGCATGCAGTTGTTGTCGATCTCGTAGTTCCCGAGCGCGTACTCTCCGCTGCAGTACTTGCCGGAATTGGGCCACTCCTTGTCGTTCTCGTCGACGTAGATCTGGTTGCCAGGATCGAAGGCGAAGGGGCAGAGATCACAGTTATCCGGGACCCCGTCGAGGTCCTGGTCCCAGGTAGGCAGGAGGCAGAAGTAGTCCCAGAGGTCGGCGAGATCGTCGACGTTGCAGGCGCTGAGCCGGTGGGCCTTGCCGTCGGAGCTGGCGGCGAGGGCCTCGTCGCAGCCGGGGGGCAGCTCCAGGACCCCGGGCGGCCGCTGTCCGAGCGTCGCGGGGTCGACAGGGCTCAGGTCGGGGTCCTGGATGGGCTCGCCGTTGTAGGTGGTGACACAGCAGCGGCCGTTGGCCTGGACGTCGTAGAAGGCGAAGGCGCGGGGGTTCTGGCGGTCCGTGCAGCCCTCATCCTGCTCACAGGCGGCGCCGATAAAGTCGCCGTCGGCGTCGTCCTCTTGGTTGCCACCGTCGACGATCTGCTCCGGGTTGGCGACCAAGAGGCAGGTGTCGCAGAGGTCGCCGACCTTGTCGCCGTCGTGGTCCGCGTGGTTGCACAGCCCCGCGGGGAGGCAGGAGGCGCCGCTCGGACACTCGTCATCGCCGCTGCACGCCCGGTAGTCGACCGGCAGTCGTGGGCAGAGGTCGAGGACGTTGACGATCCCGTCCTGGTCGAAGTCATCATCGTTGCCGTAGCCGACGGGACCCGCGGCTCCGGGCCCGACCAGGCCTGCGCACGCGTCTCCGATCATGTCCTGATCGGCGTCTTCCTGGCAGTCGGGGGCCTCTTCGTCGCGGGGCATGCCGACGCGGTAGGGGGTCAGCCCTTCGCTATCGCCGTAGCCCTGGCAGTTGGGGACGGCGACGCAGTTGTCGCAGGCGTCGCCGATGCCGTCCCCGTCACGGTCGCTCTGGACCGGCATGCTGCGGACCCGCATCGCGATCGGCACCGCGTCGCTGATGTTGTACTTGAAGCTCCCGAGCGAGCAGAGATCGCAGCCGTTGCCGAGCCCGTCGCGGTCGGAGTCGGCGGTGTTGGTCATGTCCGGGGTCGTCGGGCAGAGGTCGCCGATATCGCCGAAGCCGTCCCCGTCGATGTCGACCTGGCCGGGGTTGGTGTGGTCCGGTGCGTTGTCACAGGAGAGCGGGACTCCATCACGGTCTCTGTCCTCTTTGCAGTTGTCGAACTCGAACTCACAGCCATCACCTCCCTCGGACTCGCAAGTCTCAGGGGTCGGGATCGTGCCGGTCTCGGTCGTGCCGGTCGTGCCGGTCTCGGTGCCGTCCGAGGTGCCGCCCGTCTCCGTCGCCCCCGTCGTCGTCTCGCCAGCGCTGGTCTCCGCCTTGCCCCCGGAGCAGGCCGCGCCGATGAGGGCGAGGAGCAAGGCGACCTGGCTGGGCATGCTTCGGGCGGATCTCATGGTCTTGGCGGGCTCCATCCGCCGAGAGTACCGCGGGGGCGGGCGCAGAGGTCGGTCGATGCTCGACCCCTGCACATTGGACGCCGCGAGAGGCCGCGAGAGGCGGCCGATCGGCGTCGCCGAAGCGCGGACGGTTTGGCGCATGGTCACAAGCGAGCGATGAGGTCGACGCGGCGGTCGCAGAGCGCTTTGGCGATGGAGGCATGCAGCCTGGACCAGCCGCGGAGACCGGGCCGGAGTCCGGTAGGCAGGCGGCCGCGCTCGCGGAGCCCGACCGGCCCTACTCGGGGTGGACGTAGAGACCCGCAGCTTGGCAATAGACCGCCTCGAGCGGGCCGCTCGCGGCCCCCTCGAGGTGACCGATGAGGCGCGGCGGATCCTTCGGGTCCGGGAAGAGCCACGAGCCGGCGATGCTCTCGATGACGACGGTCGTCTCGACGTCGGCGCCCTTCATGGACACGTAGTGCTTGGCCACCAGCTCCAGCGGATCGACCACCCATTTCCCGCCCTCAGGGAGCTGCTCCCCGAACCACAGTGTGAGCGACGTGCCGACCTCGGTGTTGTAGTCGTCATCGCTGAAGAACTCGTCGGCGTCCGTGCCGTCGCCGAGGAGGAATATTTGCGATCCGTAGAGGCTCGGCGGAGCGTCGAGCCCGAAGGCGCCGAAGAAGGCGCGGGTCGAGTGGAGCTCGCCGAGCGAAGACGTCGCGGTGATGTCTGTCGACTGCGGCCACGCGAGGTCGCAGCCGACCGCGCCCGGCGGTGTTTTCATGAAGCAGTCTTCGCAGCTCACGCCGTCGTCGTCGTGGTCGTCGTCGCAGTACTCCGGCTCCTGGACCTCCCCATCGCCGCAAAAGGCGGGCTCGGTCGTCGAGTCCGTGGTCATGCCGCCTGTCGTGGTGGTCGTGCCCCCGCCCGTCGTCGTCATCCAGCCTCCCGTCGTGCTGCTCTCGCCCGTCGTCGTCGACGTGCTCCCGCCGGTCGTGGTCCCACCTTCGCTCGTGGTCCCTTCGCCCGTGTCTGTCACCGATGCGCTGAGCTCCGTCGCCTGTCCGGTGGTCGGCTGTCCGGTGGTCGGCTGTCCGGAGGTCGGCTGTCCGGTGGTCGTCGGGGCCCCGCTCATGGCCGTCGTCGACGTCGCGGAGACCCCGGAGGTCGTCGTCATGGTGGCGCCGCGGCTGTCGGCGTCGGTCGTCGGCAAGGTGTCGCTCAAGGCGCTCTCATCGAGGATGCACGCGGCCCCCCCGGCGACGAGGGCAGCGCAGAGAAGGGCGCAGGAGGTGCGGTTCATCATGAGCAGGCTTCGGTCCATCGTTCGGTCCATCGTTCGGTCCATCGTTCGGTCCATCGTTCGGTCCATCGTTCGGTCCATGGTTCGGTCTCCCGTGGGCATCGCCACGCGGCGTCTGCCTGGCCTATCCCCGGACGCGCAGGTTTTTGTTGCCCCTATTTTTTCCCTCGGTGGTGCCGCCCCCCTCCGCTCACGTAGACTCCACGGCCGGGCCCTGCGGAGAGCGATGGACCACGTCGGCGAAAATAGGGGCAACAAAAACCTGCGCGTCCGGAGACATCCGCCTGGGGTCCCGATGTCAAGCTCGCGCGCCAGCTTCTCCACGCTCTACCTCGCCCACTTCGACTTCACGTGGCGAAACCTCCGCGGTCTCGGGGTCGCGCCGGCCGATCTCGACGATGCGACCCAGGAGGTCTTCATGATCCTCCTCCGCAAGCAGCACAGCCTCGCCCCGGAGGTGCCGGTCCGCGCCTGGCTCTACGGCGTGATGCGCAAGCTCGCCTCCCGCTACCACCGCGGCCGCACCCGCCGAAGCCGGCTCCGCGACGCGATCCACGACGAGGGCGGACACAGCCCGGAGAGCTCCGCGCCGCGCAGGAGCGCGAACCCCGAGCGGGTCTACGATCATCTCGAGGCCGCAGACCTGCTGGACCGCTTCCTCGACGGGCTGACGACCGGACAGCGCGAGGTCTTCGTCCTCGCCGAGCTCGAGCAGTTGAGCTGCCGCGAGATCGCCGAGATGCTCGGGGCCAACCAAAACACCATCGGCTCGCGGCTCCGCTCGGCTCGTCGCGCCTTCGATCGCTGCTTTAGCAGCATCCGCGCCGAGCACCTCCGCCTCCAGGATCGACGCCCAGGCCCCCTCGGCCGCACCGTACTCTCGCTCTCGCGGAGGGCCCATACGCCGACACCGGCGCAGCGCCAGCGGGTCGGCGCGCTCCTGGGGATCCCGATCGTCGGCGGGCCGACAGGCGTCGAGCTCATCGCCCCCAAAGCGATCGCGACGACCGGCGAGGCGGCGGCCGGGCCCCTGACGACATTCGTCGCGCAGCTGCCCCTGCGCGGCGCCATCCTGGGGTTTAGCCTCGCCGGGGCCGCGCTTGTGGTCGCCGACGTCGCTCCCCTCGGGGAGCGTCCCGAGCCCGCGTTCATCGCCGACGAGAGAGCCGTGCCCGCCGCCCGCAGCGACCGCCCGGGAGCAGCGTCGGTCGCTGCCGAGGACGCCGAGGGCGGGCTCGAGACCGCCGAGCAGTGGCCCGAGGCCGCCGCGGCGGAGCTCGCCTTCGCGGGCGAGGATCCGCGCCTTCGCCAGCGCGGAGGCAGCTCGGACAGAGCCCCCGAGAACGATCGGAGCGCCTCGCTCTCCGCCCTCGAAGCCGCCCTCCGCCGCGGCAGCGTCGAGCGTCGCGCCGCCGGATCGAGCGAGAGGGGGACGAGCGCGGGACCTGAACCGGGAGCTGCGGTGAGGGCTGGCTCCGCGGATGCCCAGGCGCCGAGTGACTCGAGGGACCCGAGCGATTCGAGCGATTCGAGCGATCCGGGCGCTCCGCGCGATCCGAGCGATGCCGAGATCGCGCTCGAGCTCGACCTCCTCAGCGAGAGCCGCGAAGCCCTCGCCCAGGGCAACCCGGCCTGGGCCCTCGCCAAGGCCCGGGCCCACGGGCGGCGCTTCCCCGACGGAGTGCTCACGAACGAGCGAGACAGCCTCCGCGTGATCGCCCTCTGCCAGCTCGGCCAGCTGGACGAGGGCCGTCGCCTCGCCGACGAGCTCGCGGGCAAGCTCCGCGAGCCCGAGATCATCCGCCAATTCACCGCCGCGTGTCGGCCTGAGCCTGCGCCCGAGGATGCCGATGACGGCCGGTGATCCGATGGCGTCCGCGGGCGGTCCGTCTCCGTCGTCGCAGGCGACGACCGCGGCGATGACGAGCACGCCCTCGCCCGCGACCACGAAGACGCCGACGAGCGCGGCCGCGGCCGCGACCACGACCTCGCCCACGAAGACGCCGACGACCACGAAGGCGGCTTCGGCGACGAAGACAGCTACAGCCTCGCCCTCGGCCGCCTCCACGCTCATCCGCTCCGCCCGAGGGCTGACCTTTCTCCTCGTCGCCGCGTGGATCATCCTCGCCCCGGCGCACCGTCAGATCTTCGGCGGAGGCGCCCGCTGGGTCCCCGCCTGGGACATGTACAGCGACCTCGGCCTCGAGCTGGTCCGGGCTCGCTTCATCGTCGACCGCGGCGGCGCGACCGACGAGACCGGCGCCCGCGCAGCGCCTGTAGACCGCTACGCGACCCTCGGCTTTGACGATCCTCGCAAGGCGCCGCGTTGGCTGCGGGTGATCCGAGGCGATAGCGGGGCGCTCCGGATCGCGAGGGCGATCTGCAAGCGCCTGGGCCCTGGCGTTCGCGTCCGGGTAGACGCTGAGATCGCGACCTGGAGCGGCTGGGAGCCGCTCTTCGCCGACATCGACGATCTCTGCCGGCCGCTCCCCTCGCGGACGACGACCCGGAGGCGTCGTCGTCATTAGCCAGACGATCATTACCGGCCTGCGCCGCGCTGTCACCTGGGCGATCGACGCCCAGGGCTCGACGCGTCCCGCGGCGCTGATCCGGATCGGCCTCGCGCTCCTGCTCTGGTCCTGCATCGGCGACTCGATCCACCTGACAGCGGTCGCCGACGTCGGCGCGCGAGCCCGGACGATCGTCTTCTACGGCGCCAGCGCGCTGATGTTCGTCGGCCTGTGGACCCCGATCGCGACGGCGACGACGGCCGCTGTTCTCGTCGACCTCTACGTCGACGCTCGGGTCGGCGGCAGCCGGGGCTTCTTCGCCTATCACCATCAGGCGCTCTTGACCGCCGTGACCGCGCTGATGGTCGCGGCGCCCTCGGGTCGCTCCCTCAGCCTCGATCGTTGGCTCGCCCTGCGCCGGGCCGCCGCCGCCGGTCTGCCGCCACCGCAGGAGCGGGGGGCCCTCTGGGCTCAACGCCTCATCGCCCTCCAGGTCAGCGCGGTCTACCTCTGGAGCGTCGTCGACAAGCTCTCACCGGATCACCTGAGCGGCGCTCGCCTCGAGCGGATCGTGATGCACCACTACACCGGCTCGGATCTGCCGACCAGCGCAGCGCTCAGCGCAGCCTTTGTCGTCGCCGCCTGGGCCGTCATCGCCGTCGAAGCGGCGCTGGGGATCGGCCTGTGGTGGCGGTCGGCGCGTCGCCTGCTCGTGCCCCTCGGCGTGCTCTTCCACGCCGCGCTCTTCCTGACCCTGCCAGTCTGCGTGTTCTCGGCGTTGATGGTCCTCCTCTACCTCGCCTACGCCGATCCTGACGCTGTCGCGGCGACGATCGACCGACTCCTCGGCGGACCCGCGGCTCAGGTCTGTCACACCCCGACCGCCGTCAGGGACGAGTGAGCGCCAGAGTCGTTCGCGAGCGCCCCGGGCAGATCTCGTGATCACAGCGCGCGAAGCTCCAGGCTCAACCCGACGTGGCCGCCGAGCAGGGCGGTCGTGATGACCGTCTCGGGTAGCTCGTCCAGGCGATAGCTGTGCCGCCCGAACATCACCGACGCGCCGACGTCGAGGCCGACGCCGACCCATGGCGCAGGCCGCCAGAGCAGGCGAGCCCCGGCGAGCCCGGACGCCTGCGCTCGGGTCGACGGGGTCGAGCGGAGGAGCCCCAACGCCTCGACCCGCAACGCGGCGAGCTCGAGCCCCGCGCACAGCGGCAGCTCGATCGCGGCGAAGCGTGGGGTCCAACACCCGCTCAGCCGGCCGCCGCTCATCCTCGACGAGAGCGTGACCCCGGGGGCGACGACGGCGGTCGACCTCGCCTCGAAGCGGTGTATCGCCGCCAGCTCGACGAGCGCGCGGTGATCGATCGTGAGGCCGAGCCCGCCGAGCAGGAGCGCCCCGATCCCGGGCAAGGGCCCGAGCGACCCGTGCGTCGCGACCCGCGCGGAGGCGCCGAAGGAGCCTCCTCGCGGGGCTTTTGAGGTACTCTCGCTCGCCAACGCCAAGCCCTGGCCAGACTCTCCTAGCCCTCCCGTGGGGCGCCGCCCCGCTCGTTCGCGACGGTCCGCGGCCGGAGCCGCGCGCACCTCCGACGACTCTGGAGCCTCCGCCGCCGGCGAGGCCGCTCCGCTCGCCGCGGGTCGGGCAGCGCTGGCGTCTGTGTGGGCTACGCCAACCTCGACGACGGGCGAGGTCGCCGCGACACCGTCGTCCGCGGCGGCGCCCTCGACCTGCGGCCGGCCTCGCGGCGCTCGGATGGCGAGGCTTTGGCCCGCGTCCAACGGGTTCAGGGCGATCGCCGCGATGAAGGTCGCGACCGCGACCATGTCCGCGCAGCGTTGATCGTCGATCCGCCGCCGCCATGAGCCCGCCGCCGAGGTCACGGTGATCTCCATCGACCAGCGATCGAGCTCGACCTCGTCGTCCAGCGGCACGAGCCGCGCGTGCAACGTCCCGCGCGGGGCCTCTCCCGCGGAGTGCGGCAAGATCCTCGCGAGGTTCGCCCGGAGCTGCTCGGCGCTCGCGCAGGGACCCTCCGCCTGCCAGACCACCGAGAGCCCCTCCGTCGAGCTCACGGCGCGGGTCGCCGGCGGCTGCGGGGAGAGGGCCCAGAGCGCCCCTCCGAGGAGCCAAGGAACGAACACTCGGTGAGCATACATGAGCGCGACGGGGGCGCTTCATCAACTGCAAGAAGGGCAAGAACAAAGAACACCGGCGTCAGCCTCGATGGTGGCTACGGCGAGTACATGATCTCTCTCTGGGAGGCCGTCGCGCGGATGCCCGGCGACCTCGACTTTGTCGACGCCGTTCCGCTCCCCTGCGCGGGGATCACCGCCTACAACGCGCTGCGCAACTCTGGTGCGCGCGCGAGACTCTCGCCAAGCGCCGCTAGAGACGACGGAGTTCGCCCTCGATGTGGGGGCGGCCGCCGAGGGCAGGATGGACGGCGAAGGTGCGGCGCTCGGCGGCTCCCTGGGCGCTGAGGACGACCTCGCTCGGGATGAAGAGCGGCGACCGAAAGCGGACGTCGAGCTCGACGGGCGGGGACGAGGCCGCGGCTCCGAGGGCGGCGACGGAGCGGGCGACCGTCCACATCCCGTGGATGATCGGCCGCTGAAAGCCGAACCAGCGCGAGGTCAGGGTGTGGAGGTGGATCGGATCGAAGTTGCGCGACACCCGGGCGTAGCGGCGCCCTGTGTTCTCGGAGATCCGCCAGCGCTCGCCCTTGGGCGGGGGAGCGCTGATCGTGGTCGTCGCCGTGCGCGGAGCGTCGTCGCGGGCGCGTGTGCGCACCAGGGCGGTGGTCGTGCTCCGCCAGACCACCGGCATGCCGACGCCGAGCGTGACCTCGGTGATGAGGTCGAACTCGATCCCCCGGCGATGCGGGCGATGACCCTCGATCCGGCAATGAAAGGAGAGCTCCGCGTCGGCGGCGATCGCTCGGGTCTGGCGGATGACCTCGCGGACATGGACGAGCCCGAGCGCGGAGAAGGGGAAGGCGCGGCTGCACACCAGCTGGATGTGCAAGGGGGTGACCAGCGCGTAGGGCCAGGTGAGCGGGAGCTCGTCGCCGGGGTCGATCCCGCAGACGTCGCGGAAGGCGGCGAGGCGCTGCGGCGCCGGCCCGACGGTCGCATAGGCCTCGATCTTGGGGATGGTCGCGCTCCCGCGCAGGCCGGGCTTTCGCCGGGTGCCGCGGACCAGATGGATCGCGCTCTCGGCGAGAGATGGCATCGACCGTCCGTCGGATCGCTGCTTTGGGGTCGACTTGGCCGCCATCATCGTCGATGTTCTCGGGGTGCACGCGCGCCGTCAAGCGATCCGCCGCGGAGGCGGCCGCAAAAAAGGGGTAGGGGGCCCTCCTGGGGCGTGCCCTCGACGCCGCGGAGCTCGGCGAAGGGTCGCGCTCCTGACCTCGACGGTGGGGCTGGTCGCGGCGCTCCTGGGGTCGCTTGGCTGCGGTCGTGGTGGCGAGACCCCGTCGCGGCCGGCGGAGGGGGGCGTCGCGGCGGAGCTCGGGGTCGCCTCGGGCGTCGCCGCGGGAGAGGCCTCCATGGGGGCTGAGGAGGGGCCGGCGGCGGCCCAGCCCCCCGCGGCGACCCCACCTGCGGAGGACGGGGCTGCGCCCGCGGACGAGGCGGCAGAGACCCCAGACAAGCCCCTCGTCGTCACGATCGTGATTGGCTCCTTCGCCGAGGATCTCCGCGACGCGGTCGAGGCGGGGCTGCGGGAGTCGCTGCCGATCGAGGTCCGCCGGGGGCCGACCTGGGACCTGCCGAAGTCCGCCTACTACCCGCCGCGTCGGCGCTACCGCGCGGACACGCTGATCGATCTCCTGAGCGAGGCGGCCCGTGAGGACCGCGAGCACCCGGAGGTCCGCTACCTCGGCCTGACCTCCGTGGACATCTCGACGACGAAGGGACGCCACAAGGACTGGGGGATCTTCGGCCTCGCGTTCTCGCCGGGGCAGGGCGCCGTGATCTCCAGCCACCGCCTGAAGAAGAAGGCGAAGGGGCGAGAGCACGTCGCCTTCCGGGTGACCAACACGGCGATCCACGAGATCGGTCACAGCCTCGGCCTGGCCCACTGCGCCGAGCCTCGCTGTCCGATGCAGGACGCCGAGGGGAGCATCGCGAACACCGACAGCTCCGACCAGGTGCTCGGCCCCGAGTGCGCGGCCCTGCTCGCCGGCGGCGGCTAGCGCTCGCTCGCCGACATAGAGCGCTTCGTCGGCTTCGCGCGCTTCGCTCGCGCGCTGCGGCGGATCGGGCTGTGATCTGCCGCAAGCCGAACGCCCGCGCGCGGCGGCTGTGCTCGCCACCGCGGGGGTAGGTCGGCACCATGGCGCGGCCATGGATATGCCTGTCGCCCCGCCCCCAAGTGATGGTCCTGAGCCCGTGCTCCTCTGCCGCGACGCCGCCACCGGCGAGCACCTCGGCGAGGTCGCGATCATGGGGCCGAAGGAGGTCGACGCGGCCGTGGCCCGGGCGCGCCAGGCCCAGGTCGCCTGGGGCGAGACCTCCTTTCGCGAGCGCCGCGCGGTGCTCCGCGACCTCCTCCGGCGGATCCTCGCGGACCAAGAGTCGATCGCCCGGGCCGCCTGTCGCGACTCCGGCAAGACTCCGGTCGACGCGGCGATGGGCGAGGTGTTCCCGGTCTGCGAGAAGCTCCGCTACACCATCGCCAGCGGCGAGCGGGATCTCCGGCCCTCGCCGCGACGTTCGGGCTTTCTCCTGCACAAGTCGGCACGGGTCGAGTACAGCCCGCTCGGCGTGGTCGGCGTGATCGCGCCGTGGAACTTCCCCTTCCACAACCTCCTCTGTCCGCTGATCCCCGCGCTCTTCGCCGGCAACGCCGTCGTCACCAAGGTCTCGGAGCTGGCGACCTGGTCGTCGCTCGGCTACCTGGGGCTCATCCGCGAGGTGCTGCGCGGGCGCGGCCACGATCCAGAGCTGGTCCAGGTCGTCACCGGCTACGGCGAGACCGGTCAGGCGCTGATCCGCTCCGGCGTCGAGACCATCTTCTTCACCGGCTCGCCGGAGAACGGTCGGCGGGTGATGGCGACCGCAGCGGAGAGCTTGACCCCTGTGATCCTCGAGCTCGGCGGCAAGGACCCGATGATCGTCTGCGACGACGCGTCGCTCGATCAGGCCGCCGACGCGGCGATGCTCGGGGTCTTCACCGCCTGCGGCCAGATGTGCGTCGGCGCCGAGCGGATCTACGTCTTCGACTCCGTCTACGACGAGTTCATCGCCCGGGTCTGCGGCCGCGTCGAGGCCCTGCGCCAGGGCCCGCCGCTGCGGGGCGAGTTCGACGTCGGGGCGATGACCATGCCGCGGCAGATCGAGATCATCCAGCGGCTGGTCGACGACGCCGTCGCCAAGGGCGCGCGCCTGCTGACCGGGGGCAAGCGCAACGAGGGGCTGCCCGAGGGCTCCTACTACGAGCCGACGATCCTGGTCGACGTCGATCACAGGATGCGGATCACCCAAGAGGAGCAGTTCGGGCCGGTGATGGTGATCGTCCGGGTCCAGGATGAGGAGGAGGCGATCACCCTCGCCAACGACTGCCCCTACGGCCTCGGATCGAGCATCTTCACCCGCGACCGTCGGCGCGCCGATCGGATCGCCGCGCGCCTCCAGACGGGCATGGCCGTGGTCAACGACTACGGCCTCGCCTACATGATGCAGGACCTGCCCTTCGGCGGCGTCAAGATCTCGGGGGTCGGCAAGATCAACGGGCGCGAGGGGCTGCGCGCCTGCTGCAACGCCAAGGCCGTAGTCCGGGATCGGATCCCGGTGCGCAAGGGGATCGCTGTCTATCCTGTGCGCGCGGCTACGGAGCCGCTCATCAGCGAGACGATCCGCGTGATCTACAGCCGCGGTCCCGTCGCCAAGGTGAGGGCCGCTGGACGGGCCGCAAAGGCGCTCTACGCCCTCGCGCGGGGTCGGAAGCGGGAGCGGCGATGAGGCGGTCCCGGGCCGCTTGACCGGCGCCTGTGCGGCGCTCAGTCTGGGGACGTGCCGAGCCCCCGACCATCGCGCCACTACGATCTCGCCGCCTACAACGCGGTGATCCGGGCCCGCGCCTGGGATCAGGATCGGGAGCTCCCCGAGGCCGCGATCCGCGGAGCTATCCCCGACGGGCTGTGCGGCGGCACCTATCTGCTCAACGGCCCCGGGCTCCTGGAGCTCGGCGGCCGGATCATGCACCCCTTCGACGGTCACGGCTTTGTCCGCGCGCTCCGCTTCGACGAGGACGGAGGTGTCCGCTATCAGGGCCGCTTCGTCGACACGATGGCCTACCGGATCGAGGCCTCCGAGGGGCTCATCCGCTACCGCGGCCTCGGGACGATGGTCGCCGAGCCGAACCTCCTGCGCGGCGGCTTTCTCGAGAACCTGCGGGCGCCGACCGGCAAGGACGTCGCCAATACGGCGATCGTCCCCTGGGGCGGGCGTCTGCTCGCGCTCTGGGAGGGGGGTCTGCCGCACGTGCTCGACCCGGAGACCCTGGAGACCCTCGGGACCGAGTCGTTCGGCTCGTCGATCGAGGCGCCCTTCCTCGCCCACGTTCGGATCGATCATCCGCGGGAGCGCTTGGTCGGCCTGAGCCCGCGCCCGGGGCCGAAGGAGACCAAGCTGAGCTTCTACGAGATCGACGCGGAGGGGCGCCCCTACAGCCGCCGCGATCTGGCGATCCCGGGCTTTACGGTGATCCACGACTTCGCGATCACCGAGCGCTACTACGTCGTCTTCGCCGCGGCGATGCGCCCGGATCTGCGGGCCTTTCTCAGGGCGAAGGTCGGCCTCGGCACGCTGATACGCGCCGCCATGGTCGACGGCTCGCGGGCGGCGACGGTCTACCTGATCCCGCGGGAGGGGGGCGGCCCCGCGGTGCCTGTCTCCCTCGGCCAGCCGCTCTTCGCGATCCACCACGCCAGCGCCCACGACCTGCTCGGGCCGGACGGGCGATCGATCGCGGTGGTCTTCGACTCCTGCTGCTTTGAGCGCTTTGAGTTCGGCCGAGAGTTCGGCTATCGCGGCCCCGACCGGCCGCTAGAGCCGGAGCTCGACGATGACGGACAGTTCCTCTGGCGCTTTCGTCTGGACGTCCAGGGGGGGCAGGCGACGGGGACCAAGCTCTCGCCGTGGTGCATGGACTTCCCCCGGGTCCACCCCGAGCGCGACGGTTACGGCTGCCGCTATGTCTATGGCGCGACCAACGAGGGGCCCGGCGTAGCCTATCCCTTCACCGCGCTGCTGCGGGTCGACACCGCGAACGCAGAGGCGTCGAAGGACCCTGCGGAGTCGTCGACGCTCTGGTCCCCCGGGGAGGGGCGCCTGTGCGGCGAGCCGGTCTTCGCCCCGGATCCCGAGCGGTCCCAGGAGGACGCGGGCTGGCTCTTGGCGATGATCTACGACGGTGATCCAGAGAGCTCGGAGACGACCCTCTGCATCCTCGACGCCGCCCGGCTGGACGCGGGTCCGATCGCCGAGATCGATCTCGGCGAGCTGCTCCCCTACGGCTTTCACGGCAACTGGCTGCCGGCGTAGGCGGGGCGGGGCGGTGGCGAGCTGTCGCGCGCGGCTGCTTTGGCGGAGAGGAGAATTTCTTCGCGCGCGCGGGAACCTCCGGTGACCGACGCTGTCATGTGTCTCCGTGCGGCTGTGAACCCGGCCGCTCGGAGGCGAGAACGAGATGAAGCGGCGAAACATCCTCAAGGGTCTTGGTTTGGGCATCGGCGGCGCGTCGGTGCCGTGGCTCGCCGCCTTCGGGCTGGCCGAAGAGGACGGAGAGCTCTGCGAGCAGGCGGGCCAGAGCGGGCCCATGAGCACCGCGCCCGCCGAGGCCGAGCCTGAGCCAGCGGCTGCCGAGGGAGCGGCCGTGAAGACCACCTTGAGCCCGGGGACGATCGCTCGCCCGCGCCTCTATCTCGTCATCCCCAAGGATCCGCAGCTCCGCTACCGACGGGGCCGCACGTTCGGCGAGTTCTTCAACTACGGAGCGGAGGAGCACCTCGCCCGCCTCGCGATCTTTGAGATCGTCTGCGCGACCACCGACGAGATCAAGGCGTTGACCGGCAAGGAGGTCCGCGGCGAGCCGTGGTTGGTCGTCGTCGATCGCAAGGCGAAGCGGGTGCGGCCTGTGCCGCTCGATGACGCGAGGCTGAGCCGGCTGACGGACGACGGCCGGGCCTCTCGCGGAGATGACAAGAAGGAGCGGATCGACGAGCGGATCCATCGCCTCGGGGAGCTGGTCGTCGCGGCGGTCGAGCCGGGGATGATCGAGGGGTTGGTCGCGGCCGAGGCGAGGTCGCTGGGGGCGTCGCTCCAAGAGGAGCTCTCGCTGGTGATCGAGCAGGGCCTGGTCCCGCGGATGGCGATCGTCGAGGCTGCGCCCGCGACCCTCCTGAAGAGCGCGTTTCCGGCGCGAGAGCCCGATGACGACTGGACCGTGCTGCGAAACCGGGGGATCCTGACGCCGCGCCTCGCCGAGCTGACCCGCGACCGGGTGGTCCGCTCCAAGCCCCCAGCCGGCGCCCGCTGGGCCCGGACCGCGGGCTGCGGGACCCGGGTCGAGGGGGTCCGCTCCAACGTCCGGGTAGGCTGTGGAATGGGACATGTCCCCGAGCGAAGCCAGCGCTTCCTCTCGTTCTTGGTCGACGACGGCGAGGACTGAGAGCCTGTGGTGCGTGGCGTCGGCGTCGGCTTCGTCCTCCAGCCGGAGGAGCGCTACCTGGAGCTGCTAGAGCCGGTCTTCGGCGAGCTCGCGGACTACTTTGAGATCGCGCCTGAGACCACCTGGTGGGGCGAGGCCGACGGATCGCTGACGAGCAACGGCTTCGCCGAGCGCTTCGCCGAGCTGGGCGAGCGTTGGGCCCCGGCGAGCGCGACGATCAAGCCCTTCGTCGCCCACGGCGTGGGCCTCTCGCTCGGCGGGTCGCGGCCAGAGGATCGCCCGCGGCAGCTGCGATGGCAGCGGCGGATCGCGGAGGACCACCGTCGCTTCCGCTTCGCCTGGCTGAGCGACCATCTCGCGGTGACCGACATCGGCGGCGAGGCGCACGCGCTGCCCCTGCCGCTGGTGCCGACGCCGACGGTCGCCGCGCTCGTCCGTCGTCGTCTCGCCGAGCTGCAGTCGATCGTCCCCGCGGTCGCGGTCGAGAACGCCGCCCACACCTTCACCTTCGGCGATCCGCTGGAGGAGACGGAGCTCATCGCCGGGGTGCTCGAGCTGCCGGGCAGCCACCTCCTCCTCGACCTCTACAACCTCGTGATGATGGCCGAGAACATGGGCTTTGCCGCCGCCGACTATCTCGCCCGGCTCGACCTCTCGCGGGTGATCGAGATCCATATCGCCGGCGGCTCGTGGAGCCCGGACGGCTGGCTCCCCTCGCGGCGCTCGTATCTCCTGGACAGCCACAGCAGCGCGGTCCCGGAGTCGGTCTGGACGCTGCTTGAGCGGGTCTTGCCGCGCTGCACGGGGCTTCGCGGTGTCACCTTGGAGCGCATGGAGGGGACCGTCGACGCGGGGGATGTGCGGGCGATCGAGGCGGAGCTTCGGCGCTTGCGAGCGGTCGTGGAGGGCTCCCGATGAGCGATCGCGGAGCGTCGCCGTCCGTCGAGAGCGTCGCCGAGACGGCGGAGGACACGGCGGAGGCTAGGGCGGAGGCTAGGGCGGAGCTCGCCGCATTGGTCGCGCTCGAGGAGGGCCTCGCGGTCGCCTTGCGGGCGACGGATCCCGAGCGTGCCCTGGCAGCGCTCGCGCTGCGCCCGGAGCTCTCGCGGCTGCGAGGGCGGATCGCCTCGATCTCCGGCGATGGCTTTCGCCTGTCTGCGCTCCTGGTCGCGCGCCTCCGCTTTGAGCGTCTGGTCCAGGGGTCGGATGAGGCGTCTGCGTGGTTTGATCGTGATCCGGCGGGCTTCGCCGCCGCCTTCCGCCGCTACCACGCGGAGGTCCCGGCGAGCGCGCTCTTCCCCGCGGACGAGGCCGAGCTCTTTCTCCGGTGGTGCGACGGCGCGGCGGACTCCTAGCCCTGACACCTCTCGATGAAAACGATCTCCGCGTGTGCCCGCATGCGGAGAGGGCGCGGGCCAGCTGGTATTTCGACCTTGGAGAGCGAGTGAGCGCACCAAGGTCGACATACTCTGTGGCGGCTCGGACCCCGTCTAGCAGACTGACCCGCGCCGCCTTTCAGGTACCACCTCTCGCTGCACCCAACAATGGGAAGGGCGCATGACAGCCTCTACGCGACACGTCGCGGCGTCGCGCAGCTCGCTCTCCTTCATCCAGAAGGGAGAGTGGTCCGATGCAAGCCATTATCGAGAGATGCTGCGGCATCGATGTCCATAGCGCCGAGCTCGTCGTCTGCGTCCTGGTCGGGGCCGCTGACGACTCCAGAGGGAGGTCTCTTGACTGGAAATTAGGGGGCTGCTGCCAGGTTTGTGACGGAAGAAGGAAGATCCTATTGAAGGTAGATCCAACAAAGGCTACGAAAAACTGGGCAAGGAAAACGAAGTGACCAACATTCAGCAGCAGGTAGCTTGGCTAACACAGGAAGGAAGCGCGCGTCAGCGGGTGCTTGCGGCATATACGTTGGCAGAGTTGGGGGTGGAGGGGCATCGTGTTCTTGCTGAGGTTGCGAACGACTCACGCCTTCGTGCTGATGTGAGGATTTCGGCAGAGACTGCGCTGCCGGTGATGGCGGAGCGAAGTCTTCTAGCAGTTGCACAGACGTTCCTGAGGTCAGACAATCCCGTCGTTCGCTACTGTGGGTTGCGCCGATGCGCCCGTAGTGGGCTCTTTGAGATGATGGACTCTGTGCGTGAGCTGTGTGTTGACGATACATCGTTCTTCGAGCTTGATGAGGAGATCTCGGTGGGTCGAGTTGCAGCGCGTGTGCGCAGGCTGTTGAGTACCGGATCCTCGGATCCTGACTTTGTATCCTAGGAGGGATTGAGCGCTCACCCACACGGATACAGTCGAAGCGCGAAACCCGTGTCACTGACGATTCTACGCGGGTTGTCTAGGACGCCTCACAGCAGCGCTTATTTCAGGCCTAGCAGCCCGCGGCAAAAGTCCCGCGCGCTCTCACTTGCCCTCGCCGTCCCTCTCGACTCGGCCGAAACTTGCAGTACGGCCCGGTACTGTCACAGCCCCTCCCAGAACGCCCCCAGCGCGCCGAACGGCCGCAATCCCACGAATTCAGGCGTTTCTGCGAGGGGCTTGTGCTACGTCGTGCGACTGGGCGCTACGTCATGCGACTGGTTTTGGCAAAACTCAGTGAAAAGCGGGCCGGGTGTCGACGGGTCGCAGGCGTGGAACGAGAAGCAGTCGTCCCGACCTGTTTGAATCCACGCCCGGCGCTCGCGGCCAGTGCGTCAGCCGGCCGGTGAGTCGTCCGCGGCTCCGAGATGGGACGCGACCGCCCCGCTGCTCGCGAGTCCCTGTGATGAGATCACGCCACTTTCTGAGCAGCCCTCTCCGGCCGCGGCGTTGCAGCGCCGGGAGCGATGCCGGTGTGCGCCAGCCCGGGGGTCTATGTCCCCCGCGACACTCACGGCTGCGACGCCGCGGTGCTCGTCCGGCAGCACGTCGACCGCTTCCTCGAGCACGTCGAGGAGGGCAGTCATGCCCCGCTGCCCGACTTCGTCCGGGACGAGCTGCGGGGCTTCGCCGTGTGCGGCGACTTCTCGCAGGGCTTCGTCCGGACGGCGTGCTGCCGCTGCGGCGACGAGCTGCGGGTGCCCTTCCCGTGCAAGGGCCGCGGCTTCTGCCCGTCGTGCATGGGCCGGCGTATGGCCGAAGGAGCCGCTCTCCTGGTCGACCACGTCTTGCCGGCGGTCGGCTACCGCCAGTGGGTGCTCTCCTTCTCGGGGCCCTTGGCCGTCCGCCTCGGCTACGACCGCGAGCTCCTCGCGGCGGTCTCGGGTTGCCTCGGACGAGCAGTCCTTCGCTGTGGTCGACGTAGGGTCGGTCGCAGTCGCATTGGCGGTGGTCGAGTCCGTCGAGTCTGAGCCTAAGCTGGTCTCGCTGGCCGAGGCTGTAGCGCTGGAGGTCTGGGTGACCGCAGCTGTGGAGGACGCAGAGCCAGAGCCCGAACCGTTCGTTGCACTATCTGTATCGCTGTCGACGACCACGCAGGCGTTGACGAGGAAAATAAGAGAAAACGAGAGTGGGCTTTGAATATTCATGGCTGACACTGGGTAGAGAATAGGCTCGGAGGCGAGCTGTGCCGATGGCTGTGGAAACAGTGATCACTCACAGAGATACTCATAGGCTTGTCCTTGACACTCGAGTAAGCCGACGATGTCATCGGGAGCTTGTCCTGATGCAGGCTCAACCTCCAGCATGCATGAATCAAATGACTCGAATGACCTACCAGAGAGATACTCACAGAACGAAGCACACTCAATGCTCTCCCTAGTATCTCCCGTCCTAGAGAAAAACGTCTGAAGCGTACTCTCGCTAACATTATCAGTAAAGGTGAATTCAACTGTCGGCGCGTCGCATGGGCGGTTGCTTGAGCAACCAGCTTGGGTGGATAAGAAAATCGCCGCGCAGGTGAGGAGTGTGGTGGGACCCGTAATTTTTCGGGAGTAGTTTGTCAGTTTTCTGTTCATCGGTAGCACTCGGAAAGAATGGCAGTGCTGCTGGGCGTAGTCAACGGACACCGAGCCGGTTCTCTCAGAGTTTCCGGTCAAAGCGTTGGGCGCTGCACGGAGCGACGGCGTTCATCTCCGATCGGGCCGAGAAGACAGCGTTCGCGAGTCGTCATCGCCTCCGCGCCCGGGTCATCCCATCCTCGCCGCAGCCGCTCGCGCCAATGCAGCTCTCGCTTTGCCTCGTCCCAGCTCTTCCCGATGAGCTCCGCGAGGCGACGATGACACCGCGCCGCATCGGCTGGGCTTCTCTCCTCGCGCGGGTATTCGCCGTCGACGTGACGGTCTGCTCGAAGTGCGGCGGGCGGATGAAGATCGTGGAGGTCGTCACCGATCCCGCCGCGATCGCCAAGCTCCTGCACGGCGCCCGGGCGCCGCCGCGAGCCTGTCCTCCTGGGCAGTTGAGGATGTTCGCGTAAGCGCGCGCCGAGGCGTCGCGGTCGACTTCGCGTGCCCAACCGTCGACGCCGCGTGCCCAACCGTCGACGCCGCGTCGGGAAGCCCTGCCTCGACGGTGAACTGGCCTACGAACGCATCGAGCGGGCCTGTTGAAGCGGTTGGCGCACCTCGTGGAGCGTCCATGCGCCGTCAGCGCTTCAGCCTCCATGAGCCTCCGAGTAACCGGCGCCTTGCCCAAATTCCCGGCTTGAACTTCTTAACCGCACGCTATCGCGCATGAAGTACAGGCGCCGCCCGACCCGGACCACGCCCGGAAGTTGCCCCCGATAGACCCTGTCGTACACGGCTGCTCGGTGTCAGTGAGTCTGGTCAAGGTGTGCTGTCCGCCGCCAAACAACTCTCACAGATGGATATCTCGTCCCAGTCCATGGTAAATACCGTCGTTTCAGTGGCGCCTACCTTGGGAGACACCCCCAAGACTGGGATTGCCAAGAACATCTTCGTGCTACAAAGAACGCATGACGGAGATACCCCGATAGGAGGCGAGAGTATTGGTATATACGACTATGTAAATGCATGGTCGAAACATCTCCTGTGGATGCACGGTGCCAATCACGGCTTCTTCCTAGACGGCGTTCAGGCGCCCGATCTAAATAATGCCATGGGGGCAACCGCACTGACGGCCGAGGATCTTGAGACGCGAGCTGGAGACGCTGCCCAATAACTCGCCTTTGTGCAGTATGTGGCAATGTACCTCCTCTGGACGATGGCGAATAAGTCAGCATACAAGGGAGTATTTCGTGGATCTTCTGCTGTTGATTGGAAGACCCCTAACCCCCTTGCCTTGGCGGACCTGACGAACAAATTTCGTGCTGTGTTTACATATCGACACGGGCTCGACAATGTCCCCCTGCCGGGATCTCCGGCGGAGATCCGAGCCATGGGGTTTCGTGATGCCTTCGAGGGCAAGCCGATCTCCTACCCAGACAACCCTCCTTACTACGGACCCGCGGAGAAAGTCCACTGGACAGGTAAGTACCAAACAGAGGACAGTATGCTATTGTTCTGGAACAGGAATGATCCTGACACGCCGCCAAACTACAAGCATCCACGCATTCGTGTTCCATGCAACCCTGAGGTCATGGCGCTTTCTCCCGTGGGAGTTGAGTTCCATGCCATCCTTCTCGGAGGGCCGGGGGACTACCCTGAACTTGAGAGTCCGCTGACCGTTGAAGCGCGGATCTCTGGCGCAGGCACGTTATACGGGCCGATCTTACTGACCATTCTCCCGTCTCTTACACAGTATACCCCTCTCGACGGATATACAAGGACTCGGAGTGTCATGGCGACTGTTCGCGTCACCTTCTCACAATGGGCTCTCGGCCCCGGCGTTGTCGAGAGTATAGACATGCTTGACTTGTCACTCCGCTACACAGAATCGCCTGCGGGAGGACTGCTCATCGGAGGGTTTCGTGCTGTGTTCACCACATAATGTGACAAGGGCTTTTTCGGGGCCCCCGGGGGCGCGGATGCGATCCGATCTCGCGGAACCTTCCAGTTCACCGCGCGGGGGATGCAGCCTGCGGAGCGCCCGGGTGATCTAGGCGGGTTTTGTCCCACGGTCGAAGCGGGGTTTCGGACGTTCGCCGGCGTCAGCGCCTCAGCCTCCACGAGCACCCGGCGCCTCGCCGAAAAACCTAACTGGAACAGTGCTCTCACGAGGCTTCCCTTCACATCTGCGAGGGGGTACCATAGGGATCCCATGACGGCATTTGTGAAGGTACACCTGTGGCTCCTGGGGATGGCTCTGGTTGTCTCCAGCTGCACTGGAGGGTCATTGGATACGACCTCCGCCTCAGCGATGACGACGGCCTCTAGTTCCAGCGCGTCGACATCAGGGGGTTCGGGGGCGACGACATCGACGTGGGGAACGTCTGGATCATCTGGATCATCGTCGCCATCGACTGGTGAGGAGACGGAGACCGAGGGATGTACGTTTCTCGGCTGCCACGACACTCCGCAGGGGTCATGTGATTTCTGGGAACAGGATTGCCCGGAGGGCACAAAGTGCATGCCCTACGCCGAAGACGGAGCTTCCATCTGGAGTGCACTAAAATGCACGCCTGTGGACCCAGACCCGGTCGGGCCCGGAGATGTCTGCACCGCTGTGGGTGGGGGGGTCAGCGGTGTCGACAACTGTGAGAAGTCCTCGATGTGTTGGGATGTCGACCCTGATACCAATGAAGGTGTTTGCATCTCCTTCTGCGAGGGGACCAATGCTGACGCGACTTGCGAGCCCGGTTTTCAGTGCTATCTCGGAAGGGTCCTAAGCCTCTGCCTGCCGACTTGCGACCCACTTCTCCAGGACTGTCCCGACGGTGACCTCTGTGCCCACAGCGGAGATTTCTTCAGCTGCCAATTGGATTATTCAGGCGATGAGGGGCAATATGGTGATCCTTGCGAGAGCGCGAACGCATGTGATCCAGGCCTCTACTGCATCAGCGCCGAGTACGTCCCCGACTGTCAGGGCGCCGGGTGTTGTACCCCGTGGTGTGACACGAGCAAGCCGCTCACATGCCCCGGAGCTACCCAGGAGTGCATCCCTTGGTATGAGGAGGGAATGGAGCCTCCTGGATACGAGGACGTGGGGATCTGCGGGATCCCTCAGTGATCGAGAGGGCGCCGCCGCTCGAGGAACCGGATGATCTGAGGTTCGTTCCGACGGATGACTCGTCGGACCGCCAACGAAGTGGCGCGAGTTGGAGCGGGGCCCGGCGGGTCAGAGGACGACCGCCAAGGCGCCCTCCGCGAGCGCCGCTCCTTCCTGCCCGAGCGCTGTGGCGTCAGCTCAAGGTGGCGCCGCTCTCACTTGCCCTCGCCGTCCCTCTCGACTCGGCCAAAACTTGCAGGCCCGGTACAGCGGCGTTTCATCCAAGCCGAGAGGACCGACGATTGCGGCCCGAGAGCACACGGGACTTTCACCACGGGCTGCTAGCCCCGATCGTAGTCGAGCGGGTACGAGACCGTCGTCCCGTCGTCGTCGCGTCGGTCGTAGCGCCAGGCCATCGCCACTTGGCGGAGGCAGGGGGCGAGCTTCGGATCGTCGAGGGAGCCCTTCACCTGGGCGTCGCGGACGCGACCGTCGCCGCCGATCTCGATGACCAGGGTGACGGCGCCGCCGTTGGATCCTCGGCGCTCAGCGTCGGCCCAGCAGTGGCGGAGCTTGGAGCGTCCGTTGCGGGCGACCTCGCTGAGGTGGGCGCGGGGGAGGGCGCCGGTCGCCCGCGGAGCGCCGACGCGGAGCTTGCCCAAGGGCTGGGTCTTCGGCCGCGCGGCGACCTTGATCGCCTGCGCCTTGGAGCCGAAGCCGGTGTCGAGCTCCTCCGCCGTGCCGCCGCCGGTTCGACCCTTGCCGACCAGATCGAGCCCGCCGACTCCGCGCTGGATCGGCGGTCCTTGGGTGAGGGCCGCCCAGGCGTCGAAGTCGTCCTTGGTGTCGACGTAGTGCGCCATCGACTCGCGCTCGACGATCACTCGGCGCTCGATCATGTCGCCGAGGATGGCCGCGCCCGCGTCCCCGTCGGCGAAGTCCTCGAGCTGCCTCTCGCCGCCGCGCCGGCGCTGACGCTTGCTGAAGGAGCGGGCGACCGTCGGCGCTGCGACGGTCTCGCCGTCGACCTCGACCATCGCCTCGGGCTCCTCGGGCTGCGGGGGATCGACGTCGGCGGGCTGCGGGCTGGCGGCCGAGCGACGGCTGCGCTTGACCGCCCGCGGCGAGCGTGGGGTCTCCTCGCGCAGCGGCTCCGCCTCTTCGCGCACGGGCGTCGGCAATGCGGTGATCGCCTGGAGGAGGCGCGGGCTGACCGCGTCGAGCTCGGGGGGCGCGGAGAGGTCGAGCTCGCGGGTCGCGGCGACGATGAAGAGAAGGGTGAGGAGGGCGAGGGAGCCGCTCTGCGGCAGGAGCACCCGCCGGTCGAAGGGCTCGCGGTGCGGATCTGCGGGGAGGGGCGGCGTGGCCATGACGGCGCCGATCTCGATCGTCAGGTCGCCGCGGCGAAAGAGGGCCCGAGCGCCGAGATCGAGGCGATGACTTCGCCAACCGCGGGCGCGGAGCGCTGCGACCTCGAGCTCATCAGTGGCGGGTTCGGGGCCGGAGATCGTCCCCTCGAGATCGGCGGGCAGGCGGAGGACGACAGCCCCCTCGATGACCCTTACCAGCTCCATCGACGGGGTCGGGGGTGCGTCGGCGGTCTCGCGGACGGAGAGGGCGAGGTCGGCGTTGTGCCCCTCGCCGACGCGGAAGCGATCGCAGAGCACGGGCCGGGTCGTCAGCCCCCAGGACAGCATCGCGGCCCCAACGATCGCGCAGGTGAGCGTCGCGCTGACGGCGGGGGTGAGGACGCCGAGGATCAGGCCGAGGCCGAGGAGACCGGCGCCGCTCAGGCGGAGCGTCTGGCTGAGCAGGCCGCGATCCTCGGGGACGTGGAGGTCGTGGACCTCGAGGACCGTCTCTCCGAGGCGGACGATGACCTCCGCGGAGAGCTCGCTCGCGACCTCGCCCCCGCGCCCTGGGGGGGTCGCGCCGGTGGGCGGGGTCTCGAGCTCCGGCGGTCGGGTCATCCTGTTAGGTCACACGCCTCGGAGACCGAGAAGTTCCCAGATATTTTCCAAAGCTGGACAAGCTCGGCGAACGTCTTGGGGCCGCTTGTCTCGAGCGACGGCGTGGAGCGGTCGACGGGCGCGATGGCGCGCCCAGGGTCGCCGCTCAGCGGACGAGGAAGCCGATGAACGCGCCGAGCTGGGGCACCGGTGCCTTCTCTAGCGAGGCGGCGTTCCAGCCGAGGCGAGCGGTCCCGCCGACGACGCCGGCCAGGCGCCGCTGGTGCCGACGACGACCGAAGATGTAGCCGAGTCGACCCTCGAACTCAGCGACCGACGGGCGCCAATCACCTGGGTTGGCCGGCAGGTAGCCGCCCGAGAAGATCGCGATCCCTCCGCCGATCGCGGCGTAGAGGCGCGGCCTCAGGGTCCCGTAGCTGACGGCCATGAGGTGGTGGCGCTGGGTGAGGCCAGAGAGGAAGTAGCGGTCGGCGTTGCCGACAGAGAGGGTGAGCTGATAGCCGAGCGCCCAGCGCTGGTGCGCCCGCGATGGTGCGAGCGCCGGCAGTGCGCGCCCGAAGAAGAGGGCGATGTCGCCGGAGGGGACAGGCCCCAGGCCCCAGGTCAGCCCGTAGTGGTTGGCGAAGACGAAGTGCGGCGGCAGCTTGATGCCGCTCGGTCGCTCGGTCGCCCCAAACGGTGCGGGGGAGTCCGGTGCCGGTGAGTCCGGTGCGGCCGAGTCCTCGCTCGTCGGACCCATCGGGGCCTGCGCAGGCACGGCTTCGGCAGGACCTTCGGCGGTGACGAGCGTCGCCGCCAAGCAGGCCGGGAAGTAGGCCGGGAAGTAGGCCGCGAGGGTCGGGGCGATCACTGTCCGCACCTCCGGTCCTCTCGCCTGCGGGCCCGTCGTCGGCTCCAGCCGAGGAAGAATAGGGGCATCAGCAGCCACAGCGCGGAGTCGCTCAGGCGTCGGCTGAGGGCGCAGTCGAAGTTGTTCAGGACCAGCTCCTCGGGGATCGCCGAGGCCGGGAGGTCGAGCGAGACACCGCGAACGCCGTTGGCGGCGATGGCCGTCATGGTCACGCCCTCGTCGGTCCAGGGCAGCTCGCCGCCGCTCGGTGGGAGGTACCAGACCTCGCCCTCGTGGAGCACCTCGATGACGCCGCCCTCACGGCCGAAGGCGTCGAACTCATCGCTCTCAGGGGGGGTGATGACGAGGTGGAGCGGGTCGTCGCCGCAGCAGGTGTCGTCGCGTCGTTCGAGCTCCGCGGTCGTCCCAGCGAGGCTGGTCAGGCGGAGCGCCCGGGTGGAGCGGGTCGCGATCGTCGCCCCGTCGGCGTCGTTGAAGTAGTCGCCGAAGAGCGGGGTCGACTCGCAGCGCAGGGTGTAGCGCGAGTTCGGACGGAGGATGCTCTGCGGGGCGAGGCGGATCACGTGGGCCCGCTGCTGCGGGTCCTGGCAGGCCTCCTCGAGGCCCTCTGCTGTCAGGCTGATGACCTCGGGCAGGGTCTGGTGTTCGAGCGCACAGTCAAAGGGGCGCTCAGGCTCGACACACTCGGCGAAGAGCCACGGCTTGGCGTCGATCGGAAGGACCGTCACGGAGAGCTCGTCGGCCTGCTCACCGCCGAGGGGCGACCAGAGGTTCGCCTGGCGGGGCTCGAGGACGCCGCACTTCAGCTCAGCGGTCGCAGCGGCCGCAGGGGCGGGGCGAAGCATCAGCGCGAGCGCGACCGCAGAGGCCAGCCCGGCGATGATCTGCGGCCATCGCATCGACGCTCGAGATCGACTCATCGGCGGCGATGATGGCAGCTCGGGCGCCTGCCTGTCGAGCCAGGAGACGTCTGCGCGCTCGGCCATGCGGAGTTGGCGGATCCACCAAGCCGCCTGCGGATCGGGCGACGCTGAGGGGCCTTGGCGCGCCCCGAGGCCCGCTCAGCCGGCGTAGAGCTGAACGTCGTTGATCGCCTGCCACATCATCGACTGGCAGACCCCGAGGTTCGGGTGGCGGAGGATGATCACGCCGTCGCCGATCAGGGTGTTGAGCCAGTCGCGGCGCGGCTGCCCTGGGGGGGTCAGATCGAGCGAGAGCAGGGAGTCGCCGCAGCGCTCGCGCAGGGCTCGGACGCCGACGATCCGCTGGATCGTGCCCTGGCCGATCGCCCGCTTGAACACCGCCGCGACGTTGTAGCGCTTGGCGGGGGAGCCCTCGTAGCTCCTCCAGCAGGCGGCGCGGGCCCACTCGCGGAAGACGTCGAAGTCGTTGGCGTAGTTCATCCCGTCGACGAGCTTGCCGCCCGGGGCCCGGGCCGCGATCTCGCCGAAGACGACCTCGCCGTCGGGCTTGCGAAACCACTCCATGTGGGTGAAGCCGGTGCCCATGCCGAGCGCCCTCAGCACCTCGCGGCCCTGGGCGATGCCGCCGTGGAGCTCCGGGTGGGCGAAGGGGTCGGCGTAGGTGAGCTGCGCCGGCGAGATCCACTCGTTGTGCCGGCCGTCCATCGGCTTGGGGTAGTATTTGGTGACGCTCTCGAAGCGGGGGACGCCGTCGATGCAGACGGTGTCGTAGGTGAACTCGTCGCCGTCGATGAACTCCTCCAGGTTGGCCTCCTGGAGGTGACCGAGCTGGGCGAGCACCTGCTTCATCCCCTCGGCGTCCTTGACCGCGTAGGTGTCCGCTGAGCCAGCCCCGTCGATCGGCTTGATGACGATCGGGTAGCCGATCTCCGCCGCAGCCTCGTAGCACTCGGCGGCCGAAGTGACGCGGGCGAAGCGGGGCACGCGGACGCCGGCGGCGACCAGGCGCTGCTTCATCAGGGTCTTGTCGCGAAAGCCGAGGACGGTGTCGCGGGACATCCCCGGGACGCCGACGCGCTCGCGCAGCGACGCGGTCATGAGCACGCAGGGCTCCCAGAGGCACTCGATCCGGTCAAAGCCGACGCGCTGGGCTATCGGCGTGAGCTGGGCGAGGGCGGCGGCCTCGTCGAAGAGCTTGGGCACGTGGACGTAGCCGCGGAGGTGCCGGCGGACATGGGCCGGTAGCTGCGCCTCCGGGACATCGCCGGCGGCGTAGACCTCAGCCCCGACCGCGGCGAGGCCGCGGGTGAAGCCCTGCATCTCCTCGGGGTAGTGGGGCGAGATAAAGAGGACCTTCATCGCTACGTTCGTCCTTCGCTCGGTGGGTTCGTGTGTCTGAAGGTGCAGGTTAGGCCGCGCGGACCTTGAGGGTTCGACCGACGAGGTCGAGCATCTCCCGCAGGGTGTCGTAGTTCGGGTGCCGCAGGCGGACCCAGGCGTTGGCCATGTAGCCCGCCTCGATCGGCTGGGTCGGGGTCCCGGCGGGGGGCAGGTGGGCGTCGATCACCCACTCGCCGAGGGCGCTCTGGAGGAGGTCGACGCCCTCGTAGCCGACGATACGACCGTCACGGTCGGGGCGGAGGGCGACGATCCCGGAGGCGAAGCGGCGCGAGGCCTGCCGCAGGGGCCGGCCGTGGACCAGCGCGTGGGCCCACTCGACGTAGAGGTCGAGGTCGTTGCCGGCGCAGTAGAGGTCCCACTGGCCGACGCCGGGCGGGCGGGCGCCGATCTCCGAGAACTTGAGGCCCTTGGGCCCGGCGAACCACTCCATGTGGGTCGCGGCGGTGCCGATCCCCATCGACTTGATCACCTTGCGGCCGAGGCGCTTGACCGAGTCGTAGCCGGGCGCGTCGAGGCGGTTGGTGCTGATGATCTGGGGCGAGATCGCGCGGTCGCGCATCGCAGAGAGCACCCCCGGGTAGTAGTGGGAGATGAACTCGTGGACGACCTCACCGTCGACCGCGAGGGTGTCGTGAAAACCCTCGTGACCCTCGATGAACTCTTCGATGGCCGCCGAGTTGCCGCGGTCGACCCCCAGGTCCTGGAGGGCGCGGGCGAGCCCGGCCGCGTCGTCGGCGCGCCAGGTCCCGGAGGCGCCGGCGGCCGCCCGCGGCTTGAGGATCACCGGGTAGCCGACCGCCTCGATGAAGGCGGCCGCCTCTTCGGGCGAGGAGACCGCGTCGGAGAGGGCGCAGGGGACCCCGGCCTCGCGGAGGAAGGCCTTCATCTCCGGCTTGTCGCGGCAGAGGATCGCCGTCTTTACGCTGAGGCCGGGGATCGAGGTCGCCTCGCGGACCTTGGCGATCGGCAGGATGTGGGACTCGATCGTCGCCTCGAGGCGGTCGACCCAGCCGCGGCCCTGGACCCTGCGGACGGCCTCGTAGACCGCTCCCTCATCGCAGACCGACGGCACCTGCTCGTAGCCGTCGAGCCAGCCCTTGAGGTCGTCTGACAGGTAGCCCGCGGGCGCCTCCCCGATCCCGGTCACCCGCGCGCCGACGGTCTTCAGGGCGCGGACAAATTGCTTTTGGTAGGCGGGAAATTCCGGCGCGACGAAGAGGACATGCATGGCTCGAACCCCTTGCGCCCGCGCTAGCTCAGGCGCTAATGGTTCGCGGGCGAAACGGCCGAACTTGTACACCGAATCCCCAAAGCCCGCCACCGGGGTCCTCCTCGGACCGCAGCGCCTCGCGGTGACCGTCGACGCCGAGCTCGACGCCCTCCAGGTCGAGGGGAAGGTCGCGATGATCACCTGTGGTTGGCAGGAGCGCGAAGAGGAGGACCGCGAGCTCCACGACGCGCTCGGGAGCCGGGCGGTGAACCTCAACCTCCACGCCCGCGGCGACGCCGTCTTCCTCGACGATCGCGAGCTCCGCGACGCTCACCGGGCCAAGCAGGACCGCCTGCGTCAGCTCCAGGTGCTCTACCGAGGTCGCCTGGAGCACGCGGTCGCGGCCGTCAGCGAGCTCCAGGACGCCCGCGGTCCGGCCGATCTGATCGCCTCCGAGATCACGGCCGCGATCGAGGCGATCCGCCTGGTCGACCGCCAGCACCTGGCCCGCGTGACCCTGCTCAACCGCGACTACGAGGACGAGATCAGCCCGAGCGAGCGGCCGGTGGTGGTCCTCCACCGGCGGGAGATCGCAGACATCCTCGCCGGCTGCGGGGCCGTGGCGATCGCCGGAGGCAACGTCGCGACCATCCTCAACCGCCTCCGCCTCTTCGGCATGCACGAGCTCCTGCAGGGGCGGACGATCCTCGCCTGGTCGGCGGGGGCGATGGCCCTCACCGACCGGATCGTGCTCTTCCACGACTCACCGCCGCAGGGGCGGGGTAACGCGGAGATCCTCGACGCCGGCCTCGGCCTCTTCCCCTCCCTGGTCGCGCTGCCCCACGCCCGCCGCCGCCTCCTCCTGGACGATCGTCGCCGGGTCTCGCTCTTCGCCCGCCGTTTTGCGCCGGCCCGCTGCGTCACCCTCGACGAGCGCTCCCGCCTCCTCTGCGACGGCGAGAACTACCGCGCAGGTCCGGTGACGCGGGCGCTCTGCGACGGAGGCGACGTCGTCGCCCTCGAAACCTGGAGCCTCTGAGCCGATGTCCCTCGCGATCGCCAACCTCCTCCGCGCCGCGCCCCACGATGACGGGGCGATCGATCGCTTCCTCCGCGATCACGAGTTCCCGCTGGTCGAGGGGACCTCGGCGACCTTCGTCTTCCGCGGCCGTGTTGACGCGGTCTACCTCCGCCACTGGGTCTTCGGGCTCGGCTCACAGCAGCCCTTCAACCGCCTGGAGAACAGCGATTTTTGGTACCTGACCCTGGAGCTGCCGACGCGCTCGCGGGTCGAGTACAAGCTCGAGATCCAGCAGGGCGATCACAGCCGCTGGATCCGCGATCCGCTGAACGACCAGATCGCCCACGACCCCTTCGGCGCCAACTCGGTCTGCGCCGGCGAGGGCTACGAGCGGCCGGAGTGGACGGAGTACGACCCGGACGCCCGCGAGGGGACGATCGAGGAGATCACGCTGCCGCGGACCCCCTTCGGCGGGCCCCGGCGCCTGACCGTCTACCTGCCGGCGCGCTTTCGCGTCAGCCGTCGCTACCGCCTCTTGGTGGTCCACGACGGCGGCGACTATCTCCGCTACTCGTCGCTCAAGGAGGTGCTCGACAACCTCATCGATCGCCTCGAGGTGGCGCCGCTGATCGTGGCGATGACCCACCCCGAGGACCGCCTGGTCGAGTACGCCGACGATCCCCGGCATGCGGACTTCATCGTCAACACCGTCGTCCCCTATATGGAGGAGAACTACCCGCTCTACAAAGCGGTGAGCGCGCGGTGTCTGATGGGGGCGAGCTTTGGCGGGGTCGCCTCGCTCTCGACCGCCTGGCGCTACCCGGGCGCCTTCGGCCGCCTCCTGCTCCAGTCCGGCTCCTTCGCCTTCACCGACATCGGCGAGAATCGACGGGGTCCGCTCTTCGACCGGGTCGTGAGCTTCGTCAACGGCTTTCGCGAGGCCCCAGGGCGCCTCGCGGAGAAGGTCTTCGTGAGCTGTGGCACCTACGAGTCCCTGATCTATGAGAATCGGTCCATGGTACCGCTCCTCCAGGCGACTGGTATGGACATCCGCTACGAAGAGGCGCGGGACGGACACAACTGGGAGAACTGGCGCGACCGTCTGCGGACCGCGCTCAGCTGGCTCTTTCCCGGCCCGCTTTGGATGGTCTACGAGTGAGCATGAAGGGCTGCATCGATGGCTGACATCACCCGCAATATCGGACTTCTCCTCGGCGCCGACCTCTGTTGGCCGGCTTGCTACGAAGAGATCATTCGCCGCCTCAAGCTCGAGATCCCGATCGGCGGCGACAACGTCCGCTTCGCCGTCGATCGCCTGACCTTCGAGCCCTTTGATCTCCAGCAGCCGTGCAAGTACGACGTCGTGCTCGATCGGCTGACGCACTGGTTTCACACCAGCCGCGAGTGGATCAAGAAGGCGGTGATCCTGGACAGCCTCTACGTGCTGAACAATCCCTGGTCGATCCAGTCGATGGAGAAGCACACCTCCTACTGCGCGATGATGCGGCTGGGGATGCCGATCCCCGAGACCTACCTGGTGCCGCCGAAGGAGCACCGCCCGAGCGCGGACCTGCAGTCGACGCTCAGCCGCTACGCGCGGCTCTTTGACATCGCCAAGGTCGGCGAGAGGATGGGCTACCCGCTCTTCATGAAGCCCTACGACGGCGGCGCCTGGGTCGGGGTCTCGAAGATCAGCAACAACGAGGAGCTGCGCGAGGCCTACGAGAAGAGCGGCACCTACGTGATGCACCTGCAAAAGGCGGTCGATCCCTTCGACCTCTTCGTCCGGGCGATCGGCGTCGGCCCGCAGGTGCACATCGTCAAGTACGATCCCAGCGCCCCGCTCCACGATCGTTACCAGGTCGACTTCTTCTTCGCCGACGGCGAGGAGTGGTCGCTCCTCCAGGACACGACCCTGACGATCAACGCCTTCTTCGGCTGGGACTTCAACTCCTGCGAGGCCCTGCGCCGCGACGGGGTCTTCCACCCGATCGACTTCGCCAACGCCTGCCCCGACTTCCAGGTGACGTCGCTCCACTATCACTTCCCGGAGATGGTGAAGAACATGATCCGGTGGTCGATCTTCTGCGCGGCGACCGGCCGCAAGAAGTCGCCAAACCTCGACTGGGAGCCCTTCTTCGCGATCGCCAAGAAGGACCTGCCCTACCGCGAACGCCTCCGCGAGTACGCCGCGATCGCCAACGAGCGGATGGAGACCGAGCGCTTCGTCGAGTTCTGCCACGAGCACCTGGGGCACTTGAACGAGGTGGTCTGGGACTTCTTCGGCAGCGATATGGCCCGCTCGATCGTCCGGGCCAAGGTCGACGCGCTCTTCCCCGAGCACGAGGTGGAGCGCTTCACCGAGCACTTCTGGGGGATGATCCAGTTCTGGCGCAAGACCGAGGCGGACCGGATGGGCTTCGGCGCCGAGGCGAAGCCCGAGGTCATGACCAAGACCGAGGCCGCCCCTGCGGCCGCTGAGGGGGACAAGTAGATGGCCGACAACATCGCCAAGGTCTCGTCGCGCTGGACCTCGTCACGGCTGCACTCGGAGATCCTCTGCGTCCGCTACGGCCACGCCGGGGCGCCGGTGCTGCTCTTCCCGACCGCCGGCGGCGACGCTGAGGAGTGCGAGCGCTTCCTGATGATCCGGGTCCTGACCCCGCTCATCGAGGCCGGCCGGATCAAGGTCTTCTCCTGCGACAGCGTCGCCGGCCGGACCTGGATCTCGAGCGAGCATTCGAGCGCCTACAAGGCGCGGATGCAGAACGTGTTCAACGACTTCCTCACCGAGGAGCTCCTGCCGGCGGTCCGCAACGACTGCGGCGGCGAGGTCGAGATGATCAGCGCGGGCGCCTCGATCGGGGCCTACAACGCGCTTGTCGCCCTCTGCCGCAATCCCCAGCACTTCCGCGCCGCGGTCTGCATGAGCGGCACCTACGATCTCGGCCGCTGGATGAAGGGGGAGCACACCTCGGATCTGCACGTCGTGTCGCCGCTCCACTTCGTCCCCTACCTGGGCGAAGACTCGCGCCAGCTCGCGCTCCTCCGCCAGCGCCTCGTCCTCCTGCCGACCGGCGAGGGCCGCTGGGAGGCCCCGGACGAGAGCTGGAAGGTCGCCAACGTGCTCGGCGCGCGGGGGATCCCGAACCGCGTCGATCTTTGGGGCGAGCACTACGACCACGACTGGGTCACCTGGCGCGAGATGCTGCCGAAGTACCTCGCCGATCTTACGGCGTAGGTGGTCGGTGCGGCCGCTCGGAGCGTGCGTCGGCCCTCAGGGGGTCGATGCACGGTGTCTGTGTCTGGTGTTTGTCTTCGCCTGGAGAGGAGCCGGGGTAGCGGAGGCTGAAGAGCTTGGGGGGGCGGAGGCTGAGGTGGAGGCCGGTCGGGGGGGGGCACCACTCCTTCAGACAGGTCGGAGCGCGCGTCGACCCCCAAGGGGGTCGATGCACGTCCTAGACTCACTCGCGGTGCCCCCCCCCCGCCCGTCCCAGCGGCTCGTCCTCCTTTGGAGGTGAGCCGGGGTAGCGGAGGCTGAGGTGCTTGGAGATGGGGTCTTGTGCCCTGGGGTGTTGAAGGGGCTCGATGATCGGGAAGGCGCGGGCGGTCTGCGGTTCCTGCAGTGAGCGCTGGGGTAGGGCTGCATGATTTGCATGCACGGTCCTGGACTGTGCTCATGGAGCACGATGTGTGGGTATTCGGGGGCGCTGCGAAGGGTGGGGTACTGCTATTCTCGCACGGCCAATTTTCTTGGGGATGATGTGTAAGGAATCACCTCGCGGTGCCCCCTATTAGGTGAACGCTGAGAAACAGCGAGGAGTGCACGTGATGAAAATTCGGTACATTAAGTCTCTGATCATCCTGGCCCTGAGCACGTCGTTCGGCGGGGGCCTCGCCTGCGACGTCGATGATGAGACGGGGGAGGGGGATGAGCTGCCGTCGGTCGACTGCAACGCGGTGGAGGTGCCGCGCTTCGAGGATATGACCGTGTGGAATTCCTGCGTCGGTTGCCACTCCTCGACGCTCTCCGGTGCCGGACGGCAGGGGGCGCCGGGCGACTTCGACTATGACACCCATGAGAGGGCATTGTTCGACCCCTTCGAGACCGCAGAGGTCGTGGTCGAGGGGGAGATGCCGCCGGGCGGGGGGTTGAGCGCGGAG
This sequence comes from Polyangia bacterium, assembly GCA_030424595.1. Taxonomy (GTDB): domain Bacteria; phylum Myxococcota_A; class Polyangia; order Nannocystales; family Nannocystaceae; genus JADJRG01. The sequence continues at coordinate 131,496 of JAUHWG010000013.1, read as the reverse complement.
GACAGGGCGCTGATCAACACCTGGGCCCAGTGCGGAGCGCCCTAGGAGGAGAACCAGCGAGAGTTCGGCGATTCACCGCCGAGCTCCTCTTCTTCGCGGGCGGCCTCGGAGCGCTCGCTTGCCCCGTCAGCTGTCGACTCCATGGGCATGAAGGACGCTCTTCAGCACGCGCCGCAGGGTCGCTTGCGAGACGGGTTTGGCGACATGGACGTCGGCGCCTGCTGCCAGGCTGCGCTCACGATCCTCCTTGTATGCGTGGGCGGTGAGGGCGATGATCGGGACTCGACCCTCATCCTCGGAGGCGCGAATGCTCCTGATCAGCTCGTGGCCGTCGCGGCCGGGGAGGCCGATATCGACGAGGAGCACGTCGAAAGTGCCGACAGTCAGCGCTTGCTCGGCGGCGTCGGCGTCGACGACCTCGACCACCCCCATGCCGTCGCGGCGGAGCAGCTCACCGACGACGACACGGATCACCTCGTTGTCCTCGACGAGCAGGACTCGACGGCCGGCGAGGCCGCGAGTCGCCTGCGTCGTGTCCTGCGGGGGCTCCTCCGCCGCGAGCGCGTCCGGCGGCAGGAGGATCCGGAAGGTCGTCCCTTCGCCGACGGCGCTGTCGATGTCGAGCTGACCGCCCATCTGTTCGACGAGGCGCTTGACCAGGGGGAGGCCGAGGCCGAACCCTGAGACCGAGTGCTGGAGATCGCCGACCCGGGCGAAGACCTCGAACACGCGCTCGAGATCGGGCTTGGCGATGCCAACCCCGGTGTCCGCGACCTCGATGGAGAGCCTCCCCCGCCCGTCAACGCCGACCCGGACGTTGATCGTCCCCTGCCCCGTGTACTTGAGGGCGTTGCTCAGGAGGTTGTCGACGAGCTGGTGGACCCGGAGCGGATCGCTGATGAAGGTCGTCCCGGCCGGGGGGAGCTGGATCATCACCGTGACGTCGCCGCTCCCCTCGGCGCTGCGAGCCTCCAGATCCGCGAGGGCCTCGGCGATGTCGAAGCGAGTGCTCCGCAGGTCGAGCTGCTGAGCGTCGATCCGCGACAGATCGAGGAGGTCTGAGATCAGCCGCTCTTGGGTCTCGACAAGGGCGCGGAGCTGGTCGATATGCCGGCGGTCCGGGCCCGAGAGCGCGCCATCGCCGTCGACGAGATCGAGGAGACCCATCATCCCGGCGAGCGGCGTCCGCAGCTCGTGGCTCATCGACGCGAGGAAGGCGAGGCGCGCAGAATTTGCCCGCTCGGCGGCCTCCTTGGCGTCGTGGAGGGCCTCGCGGGCGATCCGAAGCTCCGTGATGTTGGTCGAGAGGACGAGGAACTCGATCCTCCTGTCACCGCCCACCATCGGGCACACGCTGCATAGGTAGGTCTGGGAGCCGAAGAAGTTCTCGAACGAGACGAGGACTCCGTGCTCCAAGGCGAGCTCGCAATTCTCGCGGATACGCGCCGCGGACTCGGGCGAGTAGATCTCTTCGAGCGGCCGGTCGACGATGTCGTCGACGCCGACGTTGAGCCGCTCAAGCTCGCGACCGTAGATCTCTAGATGGACGAGATCTTCGTCGAGCACGCTGACGATCCCGTTCGGGAGGTTGGTCATCAGGAGATCCAGGCGGGCGCGGCTGCGCTCGAGCATGAGCTCGTTCTCGACCCAGTCTGTGATGTCGAGGAGAACGCCGACCTGCATCAAGCGCCCGGCCTCGCCGAGATGTCCGCGCATGCGCGCGCGCACGTGGATCCAGCGGTCTTCTCCGCGGGCGAGGCGGAAGTTCACGGTCGCCGGCGGCGCGTCGGCGTTGCGGCCTAGGGCCAGCTCGAGCGCGTCGCGGTCGTCCGCGTGGACGCCCCCCAGGAACTCTGCCACAGGGAGGTCGAGGAGCAGCTCGGTCGAGCCAGGGACCAGCGCCGCGATGTCTCCGCGCATCCGCAGGCGGCCCTCAGAGGGGTCGAGCTCGAAGAACACACCGGCGAGGAGATCAAAGGCTGCGGCGGTCTCGAGGTCGTGACGGGCCCGCTCGGCCTCCATCGCCTCGACGCTGGTGATGTCGACGAGGGAGAAGAGGACCCCGTTGCAGCTCTCCGCCTCGGTGATGAACGGGAAGCAGCGGCGAAGATAGATCCGGCCCTCTTGGTCACGCACGTGCCCTTCACGGGACTGGCGATCGCCTAGCACCTCCTTCGCGAGCGCGGTCATCTGCCCGGGAGGCTCGTCGAGCGTGCTCGTGAAGATGGTGATGGGGCGGCCGACATCCGCGCTCTTCAGCGGGATGATCTTGCAGAAGGCCGGCGTGAACCGACGGATCTTGAGCTCGGAGTCGAGGAAGAGGGTCGCAATGTTGGTCGTGTTGAGGAGGTTGTTGATGTCGTCGTTGAGCGCGATGAGGTCGGTGTTGCGCTCCTCGAGCTCGCCGTTGACCGTGTAGAGCTCCTCGTTGACCGATTGGAGCTCCTCGTTGGTCGACTGGAGCTCTTCGTTTCCGGCGAGGAGCTCCTCGTTGGTCGACTGGAGCTCCTCGTTGGCGGTCTCGAGCTCCTCGACCAGGCTCTGGAGCTCCTCCTGTTTTGCCGCGAGGAGGCGCTCGAGCTCGGCGACGCGGCTGGCGTCTTCGTCGGCGAAGCTGCGGATCTCGCCGCGCTCGGGGTCGGCGGCGCGGCGGCGAAACACGACGGCGAAGCGCGCCGCATCGTCGTCCATCGGCCGGATCGTCAGGTCGACGACCTCGTCACTGCCGTCGATCGGCACCGCCTCGACGGTCATCGACACGCCCGACTGCTTCACCTGCCGGAAGAGCGAGAGGATGACGCCGCCGACGGTCCCGCGGGTGAGCTGGCGGAGGTCCGAGGTCGGCGGGCCCGAGGGGACGCTGAGCAGGCTGCCGGCCTCGCCGTGGACGTAGAGGATCGTCGCGCCCTCGTCGATGATGATCGTCGGCGGCTGACATGTGTTGAGGAGCGCGCGCACCCACTCATCGGCGCCACGGTTGTTGCCGGCGCCCCGACGCTTCGCGCTGAGGCGGCCGCGGTCGTAGGCCCGCAGCGAGAGGCGGCGACCACCTTGGTAGGCCCATCGCTGACGACCGTCGGCGCGCCGGCTGAAGATCCGCATGTTGGCCCGTATCGGCTCAAAAGGCTCGCTCAGGGCGTTTGTCGAGCCGCTCGCGCCGAGCACCAGGGTGCCGCCAGGACGGAGGGCGAAGGCCGCGCTGCCGAGCGCGTCGCGCTGAGCGTCGGGGGACAGGTAGATCAGGAGGTTGCGCATCGACACGAGATCGATCCGGACGAAGGGCGGGTCCGAGATGACGTCGTGGACGGAGAAGATCACCCGATCGCGGATCTCGCGAGAGACGACATAGTCGCCGTCTGTGCGGGTGAAATAGCTATCGACGAGGCGCCGGGGGATCCCGCGCACCGCGGAGGCCGGGTAGCGCCCCTCGCTGGCGATAGCGACGGCGGAGCTGTCCACGTCGGTCGCGAGGATCTTGTACTTGATCGGCTCCTCCTTGCCGAGGCGGCGCCCTAGCTCGTGGAGCATCATCGCGTAGGAGTACGCCTCTTCGCCGGAGGAGCAGCCCGCGATCCAGAGCCGAATCTCCTGATCAGGCGCTCGCTCGCGCACGATCGCTGGGAGAATCTCCTCCTCGAGGACGGCGAAGACCTCGGGGTCGCGGAAGAAGCTAGTGACCCCGATCAAGAAGTCTCGGACGAGCGCCTCGCGCTCGCCCATGTCGTCGCGGAGCTGCCTGACGTACGCCGGGAGCGAGACCCTCGTCGCGGCGAGGTGCTTGTCCAGGCGGCGCAGGAGCGTCGGTCGCTTGTAGCGGCTGAAGTCGATCTTCGCGTGGGAGCGGAGGAGGCGGAGGAGCGCCTCCCAGTTCTCAGCCCACTCCTCGGACAGCTCCTCCGCGTTGGTGGGGCGGTCACCGAGGTCGTTGATCATCGCTGCCAGGTAGTTGGCGAGCTCGCTCGGTGAGCCGACGTAGTCCGTCTCCGTCGCTGCCAGGGCCGCGTTTGGCATCCCGTCGAATTGCGCGGACTCGGGGTGTTGGACGCAGACCTCGCCGCCTGCGCGCTTGATCGCCAGGACGCCGCGCGAGGCGTCGCTGCCGGTCCCCGAGAGAACCACGGCGATCGCCCGCTCGGCGAAGCTCTCTGCGACCGACTCCAAGAAGAGATCGATCGGGAAGCGGACGCTCTCCCGCGAGCCCTTGGGCTGGAGGCGGAAGACGGCGCCGTCGACCGTGACGTGTTGGTCGCGTCGGTTGAGGTAGATGTGACCTGGCTCGATCGCCATCCCGTCGTCGGCGACGACGATCTTGAGGCTCGTGTGGCGCTCGAGGATCTGCGCCATCAAGCTCTTGAAGTTCGGCGAGAGGTGCTGGACCACGCAGAAGGCGGCCCTGTCCCCACAGCCCTCGGCGGCGATCGCCGAGAAGAGCTCCTCAAGCGCTGGTAGACCCCCAGCGGAAGCTCCGATCGCGACGACCGTGAAGCGGCGTTTCATTCTCAATAGTTCTACCTGGTGTCTGTGACACGGTTCAGCAGGAGATCAAGCCAGTGTTCTCCTGAGGAGGTGGACATGGGGCTGCAAAAGCAGGGGTCAACCTCCTCTGTGTCAACCGCATAACATGCACTCACTCGGGGTGCAGGACGCTGGACTTGCGGCGCAGGGCCGCGCGCCGCGACCCATAGTGAGGGCCGATGAGGGGCTCGCTTGTGTCGGTGTACGGACCGGTCGTCGAAGCTCGCTTCGACGTGGAGCAGGGCCGTGGGCTGCCCCAGGTGGGCCACGTGCTCCGGGGACACACGGTCCGTGACGAGCTCGTTCTCTTCGAGACCGTCGGTCATATCGCCCGTGATCGGGTGCAGGCGATCGCGCTCGGAGACACCCAGGGCATGGCGATCGGCGCTCCGCTCCTCGACACTGGGGGACCTGTGCAGATGCCGGTCGGCGAGCAGGTGCTCGGCCGCGTGATCGACATGCTCGGCCGACCCCTGGACGGCCTCGCGCCCCTCGATGGCGAGCGAATGCCGATCCTCGGCGCCTCGACGGCGCTGGTCGAGCGCCGTCCCGCCGACTCTGTCTTCGAGACCGGCCTCAAGATCGTCGACCTGCTCGCGCCGATCCCCAGGGGGGGCAATACCGGCCTCTTCGGCGGAGCCGGCGTCGGCAAGACCGTCCTGATGATGGAGCTGATGCACAACACAGCCCATCATCACCGGGGGTCGACCGTCTTCGCCGGGATCGGCGAGCGCTCCCGTGAAGGTCGCGAGATCTGGCTCGAGATGCAGGAGGCTGCGGTCCTCCCGAGCGCGGTGCTCGTCTTCGGTCAGATGGGCGAGACCCCTGGGGTTCGCTTTCGCACCGGCCTCTCGGCGATCACCGTCGCCGAGTGGTTTCGCGACGAGGCGCGGCAGGACGTGCTCCTCTTCATGGACAACGTCTTCCGCTTCGTCCAGGCCGGCAACGAGGTGAGCGGGCTCCTCGGGCGACCGCCCTCCCGCGTCGGCTATCAGCCGACCATGGCCGCCGAGGTCGCGGCGATGGAGGAGCGCATCTCCTCCACCGGGGCTGCGGCGATCACCAGCGTCCAGGCGGTCTACGTCCCCGCCGACGACGTCACCGATCCGGCCGTGGCGGAGCTCTTCAACCACCTCGACGCCTTCCTCGTGCTCTCGCGCGAGGCCGCCGCGGAGGGGCTCTACCCGGCGGTCGATCCCCTGCGCAGCACATCATCGCTGCTCTCGCCGGAGATCGTCGGCGAGCGTCACGCGAGGATCAGCGCCGAGGTCCGCCGCTGCCTCGCCAAGTACGAGGAGCTCCGCGACATCATCGCCCTGATGGGGATCGACGAGCTGGCGCCCGACGACCGGCGAGCCGTCCGCCGGGCGCGTCGGCTCCGTCGCTTCCTCACCCAGCCCTTCTCGGTCACCGAGCCCTTCACCGGCAAGCCAGGCGCCTTCGTCCCGCTGGAGCAGACCCTCGCGGGCTGCGAGGCGATCCTCGGCGGGAGCTGTGACGCGGTGCCGGAGCAGGCGCTCTACATGGGCGGCTCCCTCGCGTCGTTGCTGGACAAGGGGGGCGCGTGAGCGGAGCTGCGATGGCCGTGCGGGTGCAGACGCCGGAGGGGGAGCTCTTCTTCGCCGACGTCGCGCGCCTGCGCTTCGACGCCGAGGACGGCGCGCGGGGGGTCTTGCCAAGGCATGAGGCCGCGCGGGTCATCCTCGAGGCGGGGCCGGTCGAGGTCACGCGGGCGGGGGGCAGCGTCGTCTTCGTCGCGACCGAGGGCGGGATGGTCTGGATCACGCCGACCGATGTGCGGCTGATCTCGGGCTGGGCGATCCAGGCGGAGAGCCTGGAGGAGCTGCGCGAGCAGGTGCTCGCCCAGGCGGCGCGACGGCGACGGATCGAGGCCGAGGCCCGGGCCCAGGCGCTGCGGCAGGAGCAGGCGGCTCGGCGCGCCCTCGTCGATCTCGCCCGGAGGCCCGAGCGATGACCGGGGGCGACGATGGGGGAGGTGAGGGCGATGAGCTCGACAACGGCGAGCTCGACGCGAGGGCGCTCGGGATCGGCTCACGGATCGAGAGTCACGGCCGCCGCCGGGCGCAGGCGCGGGAGGAGAGCGCGTCGCGGGTGTGGTCTCGGGTCGCTGTCATCGGCACCCTCGGCTGGTCGGTCTCGCTGCCGCCGGTCGGCGGCGCGCTGCTCGGGCATTGGATCGACCGCAAGCTCGGCGGCGGTGTGGTCTTCGCGCTGTTCGGCCTCCTCCTCGGGGCGGCCGCCGGCGCCTATGCGCTCTGGCGTCTGTGGGGTGATGTAAATGATCGTTGAGCCTCTCGTGGTCGCGCAGGTGCTCGTCGGGATCGTCGTCGGCGGGCTCGTGGCGGCGCTCCACCTCTTCCTGGTCCGGCGGGCCGCGGCCGCGGTGTTGCGGACGAAGAGCTCGGCCTCCGCCTACCTCGGGCTGCCCCTGCGGATCGCGATCCCGGCGCTGGCGCTGCTCGGCTTGGCCGCCTGGGGACCGCCTGCGCTGCTCGCCGGGGCGCTCGCCTTCCCGGCGCTCCACCGCCTCGGGATCCGCCGCTCGCGCCCGGAGTCGGGCGGATGAACCCGCTCTTCGAGCTGGCGTTTTGGGGAGTTCTGATCCCCGACACTGTCTTTGTCACGATCGCGGTGACCCTCCTCCTCACGGGGCTCGCGGCGCTCGCCTCCCGGCGGCTGAAGAGCCACGGGCTCTCGCGCTGGCAGACCGTGGTCGAGCTCTACTGCGGCTGGATCCGGGGGACGATCCGCGACGTCTTCGGCGAGGACCCGACCCCCTATGTGCCGCTTATCGGGACGCTCGTCCTCTTCATCGGCTTTTGCAACCTCCTCTCGGTGCTGCCGATGGTGCGGCCGCCGACCGCCGATCTCAACACCGCGCTGGCGCTGGCGCTGGTCGTGATGGCCGCGGTGCCCTTCTACGGGATCCGTCGCCACGGCCTTTGGGGGTATCTGCGCACCTATGTCCGGCCGCACCCGCTGCTCCTCCCGCTCAACCTGCTCGGCGAGGTCACGCGGACCCTCGCCCTCGCGGTCCGCCTCTTCGGCAACGTGATGAGCGGGCAGATGATCGGGGCGATCATGGTGCTGGTCGCGGGGGCCCTCGTGCCGGTCCCCCTGATGATCCTGGGCGTGCTCACGGGGCTCATCCAGGCCTACATTTTCGGCGTCTTGGCGGCGGTCTTCATCGCCGCCGCTGTGCAGGTCGACGTCCGTCGACATAAGGAGGTTCATGATGGATAGCAACACGCTCTTGTCCGCGATCTCGATCGTCACCGCGGGGCTCACGGTGATGGTCGGCAGCGTCGCCCCGGCGCTCGGCGAGGGGAAGGCGGTGGTCGCCGCCCTCGACGCGATCGCCCGTCAGCCCGAGGCGGCCTCGACGATCAGCCGGACGCTCTTCGTCGGCATGGCGATGGTCGAGTCGACGGCGATCTACTGCCTCGTCGTCGCCCTCGTTCTCCTCTTCGCCAACCCCTTCCTCGGCTGACCATGAAGATCGACTGGAGCGTCGTCCTCTTCGAGTTCCTCAACTTTGGGGTGCTGATGCTGCTGATGGGGCGCTTCCTCTTCAAGCCAGTGCGCGAGGCGTTGGATCGGCGCCAGGCGGAGGCGGAGGCGCTCCGCCTCGAGGTGATCGAGCGGGAGGAGGCGGCGCAGGCCCTGCGGCTCCGCTATGAGGAGGCGCTCGCCGGGATCGAGGCCCGGGCTGAGGAGCGCCTCGACGCGGTCTTGGCGGAGGCGGACAAGCGCAGCGCGGAGCTGCTCGGCGAGGCGCGAGCGCGGGCGCGGAGCGTCGTCGCGGAGGCGGAGGCGGAGGCGGAGCGGTCGCTCGTCCAGGGGCTCGAAGGGGCGCGCGCGGAGGTCCTCCAGCTCGCGGTGGCGGCGGCCGGGCGTGTCGCCGCCGCGGTCTCAGAGCGATCGGTCGCCGCGGCCTACGCCAAGCGGGCCGCGCAGGCGCTGGTGCAGGCGCTCGGCGGAGGGCCGCTGCCGGGGGCCCTCTCCGTCGCGATCGACGGCGACAGCGATCCAGAGGAGATAGCGGCGGTGCTCCGCGATACCCTCGGCGAAGCCGTGACTATCGACGCTCATGTCGACCCCTCGCTGATCTGCGGCGTCCGCCTCCGGGCCGGCGGTCATGAGATCGAGTCGAGCGTCGGCGAGAGCCTCCGGGGCTGGTACTCCGGCGTGATCGCCAGCGTCGACCCGCGGGCGGGCGCAGGCGGGAGAGCGACCTCGGCGGCGCTCGGGAGCGGCGGCTAGCATGGCCAGGGCGAGCGCAGAGCCGGACGCGGCGATCCGCGGCGAGGTCGTGCGGGCGCTGGCGGAGCTCCGCGCGGGGCTGGTCGACCTGGGGCCGCGGACGGTCGCGACCCGGGTCGGCGAGGTCGTCCGCGTCGCCGACGGGGTCGCGACCGTCCGCGGCCTGACCTCTCCCGTCGCGGGGGAGGCCTTCGAGGTCGAGGGGATCCTGGCGATCGCAGAGGAGGTGGGCGAGGAGGAGGTGCGCCTCGTCCTCCTCGGCGCCAGCGAGGGGCTGCGGGCGGGGGGCGTGGCCCGTCGCTTGGGGCGTGGGCTCGAGGTCCCCGCGGGTCCCGAGCTCCTGGGGCGGGTCGTCGATCCGCTCGGCGTTCCTGTCGACGGTCGCGGTCCGGTCGGCGCCAGCGTGAAGGTCCGCGTCGACCCGCCAGGGGTCGCGCTCCGCGAGCGGGAGCCGGTTCGGCGGGCCCTGCGGACCGGGATCCTGGCGGTCGACACGATGATCCCGATCGGCCGAGGCCAGCGACAGTTGGTGATCGGCGATCGTGCGACCGGCAAGACCGAGCTCTGCCTGGCGATCCTCGCGGCGCTCGATCCCGGGGTCATCGGCGTCTACGTGGCGATCGGCAGGCGGGGCGCGGACACGGCCGCGCGCCTGCGCTGGCTGCGGGAGCACGGGGTGCTGGAGCGCGGCTTTGCGGTCGTCGCCGAGGCCGATGATCCGGTCGGCCTCATCCACCTCGCGCCGACAAGCGCCTGCGCGATGGCTGAGTCCTTCGCCCAGGCCGGTCGCGACGTCGTCATCGTCTACGACGATCTGACCAACCACGCCAACGCCCACCGCTCCCTCGCGCTCCTCCTCGGGCGTCCGGTCGGCCGCGAGGCTCACCCGGTCGACGTGTTCTATGTGCACGCCAGGCTGCTGGAGCGGGCGAGCCAGTACGGGCCGGCCTTGGGCGGCGGATCCCTGACCGCGTTCCCGATCATCGAGACCCAAGCGGGGGACCTCACCGCCTACATCCCGACCAACCTGGTCTCGATCACCGACGGTCAGATCCGGCTCGACGCGGCCCTGGTCGCCGTCGGCGATGTCCCGGCCGTGGACGTCGGCCTCTCGGTCTCGCGGGTCGGCAGCAAGGCGCAGCCCCTCTGGGTCCGGCGGCTCGCGGGGTCGTTTCGCCACCGCTACGCCCAGTTCCTGGAGGTCGAGGAGTTCGCGCGCTTCGGCACCCAGGTCGAGGAGAGCGTGCAGCGGAGCATCGACTGGGGCCGGCGGGTGCGGGTGCTCCTCCGCCAGGCCCCGGGGGTCTCGCGCGCGTGGATCGAGAGCGTCGCTCGGCTCCTCTTCATCGCCTCTGACGCGCTGATCCAGATCCCGATAGACGAGGTCGCGGCGGTCGCCGACGCCCTCGACGCGGCCCTGCGCGGCCGGCCTAGCCTCGCGCAGCTGGACGTGGTCGGGGGGGCGCCGCTGGAGGAGCTCGATCGTGTGCGTCTCTTCGTCGAGGAGTTCGCCCGCCAGGCGCTGGCGAACCTCGGGGGCGCCGCCCGGGAGCCGGAGGGATGACCGGTCATCGTCAGCTCGAGGATCGGCTGCGGGCCTGGAGGAGCTTTCGCGGGGTCGCCCGGGCGACGCGGACGCTGGCGGCCTCGCAGGCCCTGCGCTGGGGCGAGCACGTGACCCGGGCCGAGGCTCATAGGGCCTGGTGCGCGGAGCTGCGGCGGGCCTATGCGCCGGCGGAGGTCACAGGTCCCACGGTCGACGTGCTCGTCGCGATCGGCAGCGATCACGGGCTTTGTGGGCCGCTCAACCGCCTGGTCGCGGAGGCCTTGGCCGCTGCCCTCGCGGCCAAGCCGGAGCTGGTCATCGTCGTAGGCTCGCGGGTGTCCGGCTACCTCGATCTCGGCGCTGCTGTCCGGCTCCCGGCGCCCTCGTCGGTCCCCCAGACGCGCGAGGTGAGCACCCGGATCGAGGGGCTGATCGCCGCGAAGGGTCCGCTCGATCGCGCCCGGGTGTCGATCGTCTCGCCGACCTCGGTCAGGCCTGACGGCGCGGTGACGGTGACCTCCTACGACATCGAGGGGGTGCCGGCGAAGGTCGAGCTCCCGCCCGCCTTCGCGGCCCGCAGCCCCGTCGAGCTCTCGCCACGGGAGCTCGCCTGGCCGCAGGTCAGCGCGCTCTTCCTTCACGCGGCGCTGATCGAGGCGTTGTGTCGGGCGGGGCGCTGCGAGGCGGAGGCCCGCTGGCGGACGATGAGCCGGGCCCATGACGCCGCCGAGCGCCGGATCGAGGAGCACTCGCTGCACCTGCGGAGGCTGCGGCAGGAGGGCACGACCCAAGAGATGCTCGAGGCGCGGCAGGGGCAGGGAATGCGCTGGGGAGCTCGACGCGGAGCCTCAGGGTGAGCGATCGTGAGGAGATGCGTCCGCCGCCTCACCGCGGGCTCAGCCCCGAGGAGGCCGCCGCACGGCTCGTCCGCTGCGGCCCCAACGAGCTGACGAAGGGGCGAGGACCCTCCGCCTGGCGCCTCCTCCTCGGCCAGTTCATGAGCCCTGTGATCGGGCTCTTGGCGGCGGCGTGCGTGGCCTCGGCGCTCCTCGGCGAGTACGCGGACTCCGGGGCCATCGCCGGGATCGTCGTCGTGATAGGCCTCCTCGGCTTCTTCCAGGAGTACCGGGCGGAGCGGGCGTTGACGGCCCTTCGCTCGCTCACGGCCCCCCGCGCTCGCCTCCTCCGGGGCGGACGATTGACCGTGGTCCCGGCGGCTGAGGTCGTGCCTGGCGATCTCCTCTCCCTCGAGGCGGGGGACCTCGTCGCCGCCGACGCCCGCGTGCTCACCTCCCACGGCTTGACCACCGACGAGGCGGCGCTCACCGGCGAGAGCGCGGCTGTCCGCAAGGACCCCCGGGCGGTCGCCGAACGTGCGCCCCTCGCCGAGCGCACCGACCGGGTGTTTATGGGGACCGAAGTGGTCGACGGCACCGGCCTCGCCGAGGTGGTCGGCACCGGCATGGCCAGCGAGTTCGGCAAGATCGCGACCCTCCTCGCCGGCGCTGGCGAGGATAGGTCGACCCCGCTCCAGCGCCGCCTCGCCCAGGTGTCGAGGTTGCTCATCCTCCTCTGCCTGGCGATCGTCGCGATCATCGCGATCATCGGCCTCCTCCGCGGTCTCGGCTGGATCGAGGTGCTCATGATCGCGGTCTCGCTGGCGGTCGCGGCGGTCCCGGAGGGGCTCCCCGCGGTGGTGACGATCGCCCTCGCGGTCGGCGTCCGGCGGATGGCGGCGCGGCGGGTCCTGATCCGGCGCCTCCCCGCGGTCGAGACCCTCGGCTGTACGACGGTCATCTGCACCGACAAGACCGGCACCCTGACGACCGGGGTGATGACCGTGCGCGAGCTTTGGGGGGAGGACCACGGCCGCCTCCTGGACGCGGCCGCGGCCTGTTGCGACGCGGAGGTCGAGGAGAGCGGCGGCGGTGGTGTGGGTGACCCGACGGAGGTCGCGATCCTCCGGGCGGCGGTCGCCGAGGGGATCCACCGCCGGACGATCGAGGCCGAGCGGCCGCGGACCAGCGAGCGACCCTTCGACGCCGAGCGCAAGCGGATGTCGATCGCCCGCGCGGACGGTGTCCTCTACGTTAAGGGCGCGGTCGAGTCCTTGCTCGGGCTCGCGCGGAGCGTCCCCGCCGGGATCGAGGCGGCCAACGACGAGCTCGCGGCCCGAGGCCTCCGGGTGCTCGCGGTCGCGGTCGGCGACGGAGCGGCGGTCAGCGATCCGGCGGGGCCGCCCGAGGCTGACCTCGAGCTCATCGGCCTCATCGGCCTCGCCGACCCGCCGCGGGCCGAGGCTGTCGCCGCGATCGCGGCGGCTCACCGCGCGGGGATCGAGACCGTCATGATCACCGGCGATCACCCGCGCACGGCCCATGCGATCGCCGCAGAGCTCGGGATCCTCAGGGAGCGGCGGAGCGGCGAGCCCGAGCTCGTCCACGCCCGCGCGACCCCGGCGGAGAAGATCGCGGTCGTCCGGGAATGGCGCGCGCGGGGGGCCGTGGTGGCGATGACCGGCGACGGGATCAACGACGCTCCGGCGCTTCGCGAGGCCGACGTCGGCATCGCGATGGGGAAGACCGGCACGGAGGTCACCCGCGAGGCCGGGGACGTCGTCCTCACCGAGGACAACTTCGCCGACATCCTCGCCGGCGTGCGCGAGGGTCGAGGCGTCTTCGACAACATCCGCAAGAGCTTGGTCTACCTCCTCGCCGGTAACACAGGGGAGCTTTGCGTGATGCTGAGCGCGACCGCGATGGCCCTGCCGCTGCCCTTCCTGCCCCTGCAGATCCTCTGGATCAACCTGGTGACAGACGGCCTGCCGGCGCTCACCTTGGTCATGGATCCCGCCGACGAGGACGTGATGGAGAGGCCCCCTCGGCCGCCCGAGGAGCCGATCCTCGGCGCGCACGAGTGGCGCCAGATCATCTTCATCGGCCTCCTCGACGCGTCGATCGTCGTCGGCGCCTTCGCCTGGGCGCTCGGCCATCGCGACCTGGCGATGGCGCGCGCCTTCGCCTTCGCCGTGCTGGTCTTCGCGTCGCTGCTGCGGGCGCTCGCGGCACGCTCGGAGACCCGGACCTTTTGGGAGGTCGGCGCCCTGACCAACCTCCGCCTGCTCGCGGTGATCGGCGCCTCGATCGTCGTCCAGGTCGCTCTCCTGCATTGGCCCTGGAGCGCCGGCCTCCTCGGCTTTGGGGCCCTCACGATCGTCGACACGGCGATCGCCTTCGCGCTCGGTATGATCCCGGTGACGGTGCTGGAGGGGCGCAAGCTGCTCCTTCGGCGTCGTCGAGGTTGCTAGGCGAGGAGCCCGTGCGGGGCCCGTGTCAGGGAGAAGGAGCGCGGGCGTGACGGCCTCCGGGATCGCGGAGGAGCCGTCTTGGCGCGGCTTCGCGGTCGCGCGCCGAGGACCACGGGAGCGCCCGGAGGGCTCCTATCCCCCGCAGGGCGAGGGCATCATGTCCTTGCCGAAGTTGTAGAGCGCGACAAGCTCGGCGTCGGTGAGCGCTCGGCTCCACACTTGGACCGAGTCGACGCAGCCGTCGAAGTCGGGGGCTATCTCCAGGGTCGCGTCGTTCTCCTCCGGTTTGGAGATGTTCGAGTCGTCGCCGGGGTTGAAGGCGACGTTGACCGAGGAGAAGATGCTGGCGCAGAGCGCCGGATTGTCCGGAGGGGCGACACAGCCGCAGGAGATCATGTTCCACGCGCCGTTGGCCGAGAGCACCGGGTATTCGGCGGAGAGCGTGTTGTCCCCGACCACGCAGGTCAGCTTCCAGTTCTTCATCGGATCGGGCGGGGCCTTGAGCGAGATGTCAAAGTGCCCCTCCTTGCGGAAGAGGAGCGCGTCGACGCTCTTGTCCGCCGGGATCGCGATCCAGGCGGTGATGGTCAGGCTTGGCAGATTCGGCCAGACTCCGCCGGGGACGGTGATGGCCGACGTGTCGGCGACGCGGATCCCGGATCCGTGGACGCCGGGGACCTTGGTGACGCCGCTGATCGAGCCGTCGCGGCCGCAGCCGCGCTCATCGAGCAGCATGTCCGAGTCCTCCTCGAACTCGTAGCAGGCGATCGGCGGCGGATCGAGGTAGAGGCAGAGCTCGCTCTCGCATTGCTCGCCGACTGTGTCGCCGATGGTCATCGAACCGCCTGTCGTCGCCGAGCCGCCGGTGTCGCTGTCGCTGCCGCCGCTCGTCGAGGGCGCGTCATAGGCGGGGTTGGCGAGGATGCAGCCGGTCGCGTGGAATAGCGCGAGCGAGGCTCCGAGCGCGAAGGCTGCCGATCCTCGGCGACTCGATCTTCGACACGTCCTCACTGGCGATAGCCTCGCCCGATGAAGACGTCTTGGCAACCGCGGGGAGAGGTTTGCATCCAGCAAGTCGGGGTCCGGCCAGCTCGTTCGATGTCGCGACTAGAGCGTGTCGGCAGCTCCGTCCCAAGAGGGATCGCCCGTGATTGTGCGTGACCAGCTTCCGCGTTCCTCGGCGCGGTCTGGGGTTGGACGGGGGCGAGTTCGCGCTCTTACCACGGGTCTGCTAGGAGGCTCCGCTCGCTGAGCCCTTCTCTTCGCGCTCGGGCTCGTCGGACTTGCGGCTCCCGTCCGGGGGATCCAAGTCCAGATCATGCATCTGCGCAAGCCCGCGCTCTCGGAGGAGGCGCAGGGCCTTCGGCAGCTCGGGCGGTGAGTCGTGGGGGGCGACCCCTCGGTGGGCGTTGTCGGCCCTGGCCAAGCTCACCGAGTACATCGCCACGAGCAGCCCAGCGATCAGGACGAACATCACCCGCGTGGCCTCGTGGATCCCGAGGCCATGATCCAGGTCCAACGGAGCGATGATCTCGCCGAGCTTACCGAGCGCGATGAGGGTGAGAGCGACGCCGAGGAGGAGGGCGAGGCCCTGGAGGACCCGGCGGCTGACTCGGTAGGGCCGGGTCCCGTCGAGGATCCCCACGTTCAGGCGGATCGCCGCGCGGACGAGCCAGGCGACCCCGAGCGTGCCCAGCACGAAGATCCCCGCGGTCGTGCTCCCGACGGAGCGGCCGAGGCCGCTCTTCACGATCTCTGAGCTCATGAAGAGCGCGGCTGCCATCATGGCCAAGGGGGGGAGTCGCGAGCTGAGCACGTCGCGGTTGAAGACGATCGCCCTGCGCCTCCGGCCCCAGACCATGCGGGCGACGAGGAGGCCGAGCTCGAGGGCGAAGAGGAGCAGGAAGAAGGCCTTGGCGCTCAACTCCTCGGTCGTCACCTCGCGCAGCGTCTGATTGGCGACACAGCGGTCCGGGTTGATCGTCCGCAAGAGATCGCCGAGGTCAAAGCGGTTGAAGAGAGCCCGAAGCTCCCCCTGATCGAGGCAGTCTGTCAGCCTCCAGACCGTAGCGACGTGCTCTGGCGCTTTGGCGCCGCTGAGGTTGAAGCTGCGGCCGTCGGCCCAGAAGCTGCGGAGCTGTTGCCTGTCGATCGCGAAGACCTGATCGCCGGACGGGCTCCAGGCCGCGCTTATCACCGGATCTGTGAGCCCCGGGAGGGGGAGCGACCCCGTGCCCGTCAGCGACTCGACCCCGAAGTAGTCGTCGGTCGCGATCGCGACCCGGGAGCCGCGGGGGTTGAGCTCGGCGAGCCGGATCGGCGCACGGCCCAGGTCGACCACCCGCGGCATCTCCTCGGGTCGTTCGGGGGACCACTCGAACGCCTTGCCGTCGTCGGTTATAGCCCGCAGATCTCCACCGGCGAGCGCTGCGGCGAGCGGGACCCCTGTTGGGCACGTGAAGGTGGTCGGGGTCTCATCGCGCCCGAGGTACCAGAGACGGATCGTCCGCGCTTCGGAGCTTATCGCGAGGAGGCTCGCTCCTTCGTCGGCGAAGAGGAGCTGGCTCACCGGCGCGTCGTCGAGCTCAAGGTGCGTGTCCCGGGTGGGGTCGCGAAGATCGACGATGTCGATCGCATCCCCGCCGGCGAAGGCGAGCTGATGGCCGTCGCAGGCGACGACCGCCGACGGGAGCGAGAGGCCGCGCCGGCTCGGCTTCATCGGCATGGGGTCGCCCGGATCCCAGAGCATGAGGGCGTCGTCGTCGCGGATTGCGTGGACCTTGTGACCGTCGCAGACGAGCGATGTCCTCAGCTCCGCCCCATCGGGGAGCTCGCTGGTCGAGGTCGCTCCCAGGCCCATCGAAGCCTTCGGTGCGTTGAGATCGTAGGCGGCGACGGAGTCCCGACTCCAGAGCACCGCCCAGTCGCCGTCTGGGCTGATCTGGAGGTTCTCATAGGGTCCGGTGCCCCGCTTCAGATCGCCGATGACCCACTGCTCGGGGAGCGTCGCCAGGGTCTCGTCCGCCGCGACGATCCACTCGAGGCGGTCGTGCGGCGCTGCGACGAGCGAGAGCACGGCGAGGCGGTTTCGATACTCCGCGGCCGGCAGGCGATCGAGGAGCGAGAAGAGGGGATCGTCGACGCGTCGCTGCGACTCGAGCTCGAGCTCTTCGACCACGTCGACGGCGAGCAGGCCGAAGAGGAGGGCGACAAAGGCGACGAGGGCGACCATCACCGAGTTCTTCCGCGCCCTGAAGAGCGAGGCCTCGAGCTCGACGCGTCGGGCCTCCTCGAGGCGCCTCCGCTCCTCCCGGGCCTCGACGCTAGCCTCGACCAGGGCGCTGACCTGCTCGCTCACGTCGTCGGGGTAGGTCGCGGCGGTCTTCTCGGCGAAGGAGAGGCGGGCGTCGTCGAGGATCGTCCCTCGCTGGTAGAAGTCGACCAGCCAGGCGTCGAGGCGGGCGATCTCGAGGAGCCGCTCATGGTCCTCCTCGATCCACCGCTGGAGGCGCGGCCAGCCGCGTAGGAGCGCCTCGTGCGCGACCTCGATCATCGGCTCAGAGGGCTCATCGGGGCGGGCCTCAGACTCGGAGATGACGAGGAGGCGGCTCGCGGTCAGGTGCTGAGCGACGCGGTCGTACACCTCTGCAGAGTCGCCGGCGGGCCGAAGACGGCTGAGCGAGAGGCGGGAGCGGGTGTCGCTCTTGCCACGGCCGCCGCCGCTGACGAGGCGGACGAGGAGGCGCCGGGCCTGGACCTGCTCCTCCGGGCTGAGCGCGGTGATCACCGCGTCGGCGTGGCGCCCCAGCGCCCCGCTGATCTCGCCGATCTGGCGGTAGACCGCGAGGGTCAAGACCCGCCCGCTGCGGCTCTCCCAGAGCAGGTTGAGGGCGTGACCGAGGAGGGGGAGGGCGCCTGGCTCGCCCTCGACGTCGTCGAGGATCCGCTCGACGAGCCCGGTCTCAAAGGAGAGCCCGACCGCGCGGGCGGGCGCCTCGATGACCTCGCGGAGGACCCTCCGATCGCCGCGGGGGACGAAGACCCGGTGCCCTTCGTCGTAGGCGATCCGGTCGAGTCGGAGCCCGTCGTCGTCGATCAGGAGGTCGCCGCAGTGGCCGACGAAGTCGACGCGGAGGGTGGCGATGATCGTCAGGGATCGTCGAGCCTCCGACGGGAGCTGCCAGAGCAGCCGCGCGAACGCTCCCTTCTCGTCCTCGGCGACGCCTTGGGTGAAGAGCTCTTCGAGCTGGTCGACGACGAGGAGGAGGCGCCGGTCGGGGCGGTCGCGACACCAGCCGAGGAGGGCCGCAGCGATCGACCCAGGATCGTCGGCGATCGCGGCCTCGCACAGACGGCTCGTCGTCGCCGCGAGCGCGCGGATGGGCTCTGCGCCAGGTCGCATACGGGCCCATGTCCACGGCGTCGGCTCCTCCAGGAGGCTCGGGACAAAGCCGCCGAAGACGACCGAGGACTTGCCGGTCCCCGAGGCGCCGGCGACGACGAGCAGGAGCGGCGTCCCGCGGGCCTCGAGGTCGCGCAGGTTGGCGTGGATCTCCTCGATCTCGGCGTCACGGCCGAAGAGGAGGCGGCGGTGCTCCGGTTGGAACGCGAGGAGCCCGCGGTAGGGCTGGACGACGAGCGGTCGGGCGTCATCTCCGTCGGCGGCGCGAGCGTAGAGCTGGAGCGTCGCCCAGGCGATCGCTCCGGGCTCGGCGGCGAGGCGCTGACGGGCGGCGACCATCGCCTGCTCCAGGCTCATCAGCGATACTGCGAGGCCTCGATAGAGGGCGCGGGTGAAGAGGATCGAGGAGCTGACCGCGAGCGGCGTGCGGGCGCCGATGACCGCCGCGAAGCCTGCGCGGTGGAGCACCTGGGTGAGGCTCCCGAGGTTGTTGCCCTGGGGCCCCGGATCGGCGCTCTCGCAGGCGGCGAAGACGACGAGGCGGACCATGCCGGCGAAGGGGCGGAGGAGTCGGCGCAGGCTCCCCGGATCGACCCGCGTCATCCCCTCGCCGTCGTCGCTGTCGAGGAGGAGGCCGCCATCAGCCCCGCCGTGGGCGTGGCAGAGGATGTGGAGAACATCCACGGCTGGACCGCGCGCGAGCGCCTCGGCGAGGGCCCGCTCGATGCGCCCCGGGGTGGCGTGGGCGAGCACGTCGCGGTCGCGATCAAAGGGCCGGTGTCCCTCCGAGCAGGCGTGGGCGATGGCGTCGACGTGCTCCATCGCCGGCACCGCGCCCGCGGCTGCGGACCAGGCGACGAGGATCCGCCCGTCGCGCTCCCGCGGAGGGGCGTGTTCGGGGGCGGTCGTCGACTCCGGCCACTCGTAGCGGAGGAGGACGCGGTCGAGCTCGGCGAGGTGGGAGCCGCTCGGGCCGACCGTGAGCAGCTCCCAGGGCAGGGAGTAGAGCTCGGCGGCGGCGGAGCGGATGCTGACGAGGACCTGGCCGCCGGCGCGGAGGATGGCGTCGACCGCCGCCGATTGCTCGCTCCAGCCCGCGTTGGCGACGAATCGATAGAGGCGCTCGCCGATCCGCTGGAGGAGCTCCGGCGAGCACGTCGGTCGTTGTAGCGCCGCGAGATCGTCGAGCCAGGCTTGGTCCCAGTTGAGGTGGATCCGCGAGAAGCCACCGCCCTCGGCGCGGACGAGGTAGTCCTGGGGGACAAAGCGGAAGGCGAAGGGATCGTCGACCCGCTCGACGCGGGCGAGCTCGATGACCAGCACCAGCGGCGTCGGTATCAATCCCCCAACCTCATCCCGAACCAGCCCACCACCGACCCGGCGTCGAGATGCCGAGCGGCTCTGATGCTGGCATGGCTGGGTCTCCTGGTCGAGGCTCGTTCATGCCCCGTGATGCTCTTCGTCGCGTAGATTCGTCGCTGAGCGGAGAGTTCGCCGAGCTTGAGCCTCCGTACCGCGGGCCGGTGCGCGGCGCTCCATCGCCCTCGGCACAGGCGCGCGAAGAGGCGCTCAGGAGCGCTCCCAGACCTTCTCCAGCCGGCGCTCGTCTGCTAGGTTCGCGGCCGAGAGAGCGCAGGTCTTGGCAGACTTTCAGAGGATCTCCTTGGACGCCGAGCGCGTGCTCCTGCGCGGCGCGCTGCCGCCGTCGATCGTGCCCGACGACGAGGGCATGGCGGCGCTGTGGGACGAGCATCCGCCCGACTATCACGTGATCAAGATGCACGGCCGGCTCGTCGAGACCCCGCGCTGGCAACAGGCCTACGGCGCCGACTATCGCTATACCGGCCGGGTCAACCGGGCCCTCCCCCTGAGCCCGCGGATGCGGCCCTTCCTCGCGTGGGCGCGAGGAGAGCTCGATCCTCGGCTCAACGGGCTCCTCTTCAATTGGTATGACCCTGAGCGTCGCCATTACATCGGCAAACACCGCGACTCGACCAAGGGGATGGTCGAGGGGGCCCCGATCGTGACGATCTCGCTCGGCGGCGCTCGGATCCTGCGAATGCGACCCTACCGCGGCTCAGGCTTTCGCGACTTCGCGGCGGAGCACGGATCCGTCTACGTGATCCCGTACGCGACGAACCTGGACTGGACCCACGAGGTGCCGCACAGGGCGAAGGATCGCGGGCGCCGGATCTCGGTCACGCTCCGCGCGTTCACATCGGAGCGAGCGGAGGGCTAGCAGCAGCTCGGCTGGGAGGCTGTGATGAAGTTCCGGCGCGCTCTCGCGGCGCGCCTCAGCCCGAGACCGGGCTGCGCAGGTCCTCGATGCACTCGCCGTGGCGCGCCTGATCGGTCTCATGGAGAGGGTCGCGCCAGGGCTCGGCCAGCCCCGCCGCGTACCACTCGCGCATCGCCGGTAGCGCGAGGAGGCGGGCCGGGTAGTCGGCGGCCGGTCCGTCCCAGGAGAGCCCGTAGGTCTGGGCGCGGAAGGCTACGGGGGCGAAGAAGGCGTCGACGGCGGTGAAGCGCGGGCCGGCCAGGAAGGGCCCGCCAAAGCGCGCGAGGCCCTCGCTCCACAGATCGCCGACCCGCCGAAGATCCCGCCTCAGCGCCTGCGAGGGCTCGTAGAGGGCGACCCGGACGCCGCAGCTCATCGCGCACTCCTCGCGGAGGGCCGCAAAGCCGGAGTGCATCTCCGCGGCCGCGCTGCGTGCCCAGGCGCGGGCGATCGGGTCCTCCGGCCAGACTCGGGGGACGTCCTCGGCGATCCGCTCGGTGATGGCCAAGCTGTCCCAGACGACAAGCTCGCCGTCGCGGAGCACGGGCACGAGCCCCCTCGGGGAGAGGGCGCGCAGCTCCTCCCAGGCGGCCTCATCGCCGAAGCGCAGGAGGTGCTCGGTGAAGGGGATCTCGAGGACGCGGAGCAGGATCCAGGGGCGGAGCGACCATGACGAGTAGTTCTTGTTGGCGATGAAGAGTTCGATCATGGGCGCGGCCGAGCTTCGCCCGCCAGCGCCCGGGAGGCAAGGGCGAGCCACGTGCGATCAAGCTCCGCGGAGGCCACTCCGAGTTGCCCTCCGCGGCAGAAGCGTGCTCGCACGGCCGAGTGGCTGTCGTGGTCAGTCCATGGGCGGCCTCTCGTCCTCGCCGATCGGCAGGAGGAGGATGTTGTTGATCGTCCACGGCTTCGTAGGGACGTCGGTTTGAGCTGTGTCTGAGACGCTCAGCTCGCGGCGGCGATGCGCCCCCCTACCTCCGCAGGTAGGTGACAGAGCTTCGCCGCGGTCGGACACTCGCCTTGCTGACGCGAGGATCGACGCGTCGGCCACGAGGAGGTCCAATTGCGCCCACGCTCTGTTTCCCGCACTCTACTCGCCACGCTCATCATCTGGGTCGTGGGCGTCGTCCTCATACGCCTCTCCGAGGACTACATCCTCACCGACGGCGCGGGCTTTATCGTCGGCTATGTCGCCGCAGCCTTGGGAGGGCCGCCCACTGTCCTCTTCGGCTCGATGGTCACCGGGTTTCCGGTCAGGCGGATGATGGAGCCGACGCTCGTGATCGCCGCGTTCGCCCTGGTAGCAGATGGTCTCGTGATGGGCTTCATCCCCGAGGTCTACACCTCTCCCGATCGCATTCACTACCTCGCGCCGCTCTTCCTGTGGACCTTTGGCTGGGCCTGCGTCTCCGCGTTCTTCATGGCGGGGGCGAAATTCTCGGGCGGCAGCGCGACCTCTGGGTGAGGTCCCCCCTCACAGGCCATCGCGCTCGGAGAAGGTGATCGCGTTACGGATGTTGTGGTGGACGGTGCCCGAGCAGAGGCCGTAGAGCGGATCGAGCGCGCCGTCACACTCGCTGGCGACGACAAATTCGGAGAGCCCGTCGCCGTAGATGTCGGAGCGGATGTTGTAGCGGCCGACCGAGACCGGCGTGCCACCGTGGCCGACCGCCTGGATGATGGGCTCGCGAAGGCTGAAGTCGAGGACCACCGGGAGGTCGTGGCCGTTGTTGGCGGAGGCCTCGATCAGGTAGGAGCCCTGGACCAACGGGATCGAGACGCCGTCGATGCCGACCGCCTGGAGGCCGCAGTCGTGGACCCGAAAGCCCTCGCGCGGCGCCTTGACCCCGGACATCGCAACCGCCCGGATCCCGACGTCTTCACGGGCGGTGTAGGGCAGGATCAGGTAGTGGCTGGGGTCGGCGATGTTGATCCCGAAGCGCTCCTGAGAGTCGGCGACGAAGTCGTCGAGCGCCGCCTGCTGGTCGGCGAGATCGCGGTCGAAGTGCTCTTCGAGACAGGCGGATGGGGCGTTGATCGTACAGCTGTCACCGTCGCAGGCGGCGGGGGCGTCGACGTTGATAAACTGCATCGACGCGGGATCATCGGAGATGCCGTTGCCGATAAACTGGATCCATCGGAGGTCGCCGCCGGCGCCCTCGAGGGTGTGGGAGACTGTCGTCTTCTTGTAGTCGTGAAGCGTGGGCTGGCTCCGCTCGCTCACCGCGTCGAGGTTCTCGGCGTCGCAGGCGGTGAGGGTGGTGAGGGTGGTGAGGGTGAGGAGGAGGGCGAAGGGAAGAGTGGTGGTCTTCATGGGTTGACCCTCCTAGGGAAACCGACATGTCATGTCGAGTGGTTAAAACTCCTACTTAAACCGAGCCTTCTCTCGCTCCGTGAGGGGTCCACATACCCCGCGCCCTTCGCCCTTCTTGAGCCGTCCAGCCGACCTGTCCAAAGAGACACTGTGTTCATAGGCTGCGGCGAAGGGCGGAGAAACGCGCGTGGTGGCGAGCGATCCTGCCGTTGTTGGACGCCCCCAACCTAGCTCACGCAGAGGGCCCTCGGACCGCGCTGGGCGGCCAG
This sequence comes from Polyangia bacterium, assembly GCA_030424595.1. GTDB lineage: Bacteria > Myxococcota_A > Polyangia > Nannocystales > Nannocystaceae > JADJRG01. The sequence continues at coordinate 108,581 of JAUHWG010000013.1, read as the reverse complement.
ACAGCCGTGGGTGGAGGCGAGCGGCCGAGGTGCGAGAGCCTGCGCGTCCCCGCAGGTGTCGGGGCACCGTCTCGAGCGAGGAGCCAGGGTCGTCGCCGGCGGACGCCGGTCGCTACTCGGCGCTCGCTCGGGGCAGCGAGAACGTGAAGGTCGAGCCGACGCCTGGGGTCGAGCTGACGGTCAGGCTGCCGCCGAGGAGGTGCGTCAACTGCCTCGAGATCGCGAGGCCTAGGCCGGTGCCCTCGAAGGCGCGGGTCGGCGAGTCGTCGACCTGGGCGAAGGCCTCAAAGATCCGCTCGAGCTGGTCCGGGGCGATGCCGATCCCCGTGTCGCGCACCATGAAGTGGACAGCGTCGTCGCTGCCGACCACGGCGAGGCTCACCTCGCCCTCCATCGTGTACTTGAAGGCGTTGGAGAGGAGGTTGAGGAGCACCTGACGGACGCGCGTGCGGTCGCTGCTGAGGGCGCCCAGCTCGGCCGGGACCGCGGTCTTGAAGGTGTTGCTGTTGTTGCTGGCGAGGTGGCGGACCTCGTCTTCGAGCTCGCTCAGGAACTCCGGGAGGTCGATCGTCTCGCGGCGGAGGATGAGCTGCTCCGCCTCGATCCGCGAGACGTCGAGGAGATCGTCGACGATCGCCAGGAGGTGGCGGCCGGCGCTGTGGATCCGCTCGAGGTCGGCGTCGAGCTCGGCCTGCTCCGGCCTCTCCGACTCGCGGAGGAGCTCGGTGTAGCCGAGGATCGCGTTGAGCGGAGTGCGGAGCTCGTGGCTCATCTTGGCGAGGAAGATGTTCTTGGCCTGCGTCGCCTCGAGGGCCCGATCTCGGGCGGCGCCGACCTGCTCGTTCGCCGAGACCAGGCTGCGTTGAGCCCGACGCTGCGCGAGGAGGAGGCCTATCTGGGTGGCGGCGGCGCTGAGGAGGTTGATCTCGAGGGTGCTCCAGCGGGCCTCGCGGGTGCAGTTGTCGAAGCCGATAAAGCCGGTGAAGACACCGTCGACCATCAGCGGCAGGACGAGGAGCGAGAGGATCCCCTGGGGTTCGAGGATGATCGCCTCGGTGCTGTCGTACTCGTGGGCGAGGAGCTCGATCCGGTCACCGGCGCCGAGGACCTCCGCCCAACGGGGGAGAAAGTCCGAGTACGCGAGGTTTTGCAGGACCGGGTTGTCGATCTCGGGCGGCACCCCGGGCGCACACCATTCCGCGCGCTGGGAGAGGAGGAGCGCGTCGTCTTCGTCGCGGCGGTGATTCTCGAAGAGGTAGACCCGGGCCGCACCGGACGCCTCTCCGAGCGGGGCGAGGGCCGAATTGTAGGCGCCAAGATGATCGCCCGGCGCGGAGAGGATCCGCGTCTGCATCTCGACGACCGCCTCGAGGTAGCGCTCGCGGCGATGGAGCTCTTGGTTGAGCGGGTCCCGCTCAAGGCGCTCCAAGAGCGCGCTCCAGGCCGCCGCGTCCGGCGGACTCTCACGGTCGAGCCCAAGCGCGTCGAGGTGACGCTGGATACGGCTGGAGTCCATCGGCGGGGGATGAGCGTAGCGCAGGTCTGAGATGGAGTGCCAGGGTCAGCGGTTGCGCTGGAGACCGCGGATCTGCGGTGAATGATGGACGAACCCGTGGATCCGCGGCATGACTCCACCATGCACGTGCAGACCTCGCTCGCGCTCCCGCCTCGGGTCCACAACGCAGAGGAGGCGCGGGCGCGCTTCGGCGCTCGTTTCGACGCCCTCGTCGCCGCGCTCGAGGGGAGCGATGGGGCGGCTGATGCGGTCATCGCGGAGCTTCATGCGGGGGACGCGTCGCGCGATCGAGCCGAGCGCAACGCCTTGATCGGCCGGGCGATCGCCGGTGATCGCAGCTCGGCGATCCCTGCATCGCTGCGGGCGCTGGTAGAGGAGACGTCTGCGGTCCCCGCGTGGGTCGATCGCGGGCGGATCGCCAGGGCTTCGGCGCTCTTTCGCCGCGCCGGTCCCCTCGGCGGTCTGGTCCTGGCGTTTCGCTCGCTCATCGGCGGCTACGTCGCTCCTGCGGGGAACAAGCCCCTCGTATTCTCCGGGCGGCTCCGCGAGCAGGCGCCCCGACGCCTCGCGGAGACCAGCCGCTTTGTCACCGCGGTGACCTCCGAGGACGGCCTCAAGCCTGGCGGCGAAGGCCTGGCGATCACCCTCCGCGTCCGCCTGATGCACGCCCAGGTCCGTCGACTCCTCCTCCGCGACGAGCGATGGGACCTCGAGCGATGGGACCTGCCGATAAACCAGCACGACATGCTGGCGACGATCCTCCTCTTCTCGTCGGTCTTCATCGACGGTCTTCGGGTCCTGGGCATGCCGGTCAGTCAGCGGGAGAGCGAGGACTATGTCCATCTGTGGCGCTATGTGGGGGTGATCATCGGCGTCGATCCAAAGCTCCTACCGCGCTCGTTCGCAGCCGCGTCCGCAGACGTTGAGCTGCTCCGGGTGACCTGTGGAGCGCCCGACGAGGACTCCCGCGAGCTCACGCGTGCGCTCTTCGAGATCCCGCGTGCGGCGGCAAAGACCCCCCTCGAGCGTCGCCTCGCCGGGCTCCGGGTCACGGTGATGCACGCCCTGTGTCGTCGCCTCCTCGGCGACGAGATCGCCGACGGGCTGGGGCTCGCCGCGACGCCGCTGGATCGGGTGCTCCCCCTGACCTCGCCGATGGTCCGCGGCGTCCACGGGCTTCGCCGCCTCTCGCCGCGGCTCGACGGGCTGGCGCAGCGTCTCAGCGCCGCCTACTGGGAGCACTCGTCGACGGCCGGTCTCGGCGGCAGACCGGCCACGTACCCGCTCCCGCAGGGCCTGCGCTCGACCGCGCAGACCCGGGCTTGATCGCGAGGAGGTCCGTCGCCGCTGCCCTGAGGGGGATGCCAGATCCTCGTGAGCCCCGTCGGCGCCGCTCCATCGCCGAGAGTGCTTGACTCGATCCGCTGGCCGAGCATGATCGGCCGATGCCTCGGATCCACCTCCTCTTGGGCCCTGTAGGCGCGGGAAAGTCGACCCTCGCCGCCCAGCTCGCCCATGAGCACGGCGCTGTCGCCTTCGACCTCGACGATTGGATGACGACCCTCTTCGGCGACGACGCACGACCGGAGACCGGGGTCATGGGCTGGTACGTCGAGCGGACCCAACGCGTCACCCGCCAGATCTGGGCGGTCGCCAGCGCGATCCTCGACACCGGGGCGGATGTCGTTCTCGAGCTCGGCCTCGTCCAGCGGCGCGCCCGGACGGACTTCTTGCGGCGGGTCGACGACTCGGGGCATGAGCTCCGGATCTACGTCCTCGACGCGCCCCGCGACGAGCGACGACGTCGGGTCGAGCGGCGCAACGCCGAGCAGGGGGCGACCTTCTCGATGGTCGTGCCGAGCGCGGTCTTTGAGCTCGCCAGCGATCTCTGGGAGCCCTTGGACGCGGACGAGCGTCGCGGTCGTGATGTGCTCTTCCTCGGCCCCGGCGACCCGTCCGACGCTTGAGCTGCCGCTCAGCGTATAGTCGTGGTCGTGGGGGTCACCGCGCACTTCTTCGCCTTCGATCCGGAGCGCTGCCCCGGGGTGCCGACCGTGGATCGCCTCCTCGAGTGGGGCGCCCTCGACGAGGCGATGGAGGTCCAAGGCCCGGCCAAGGCCTGGCTCGTCGAAGTTCCGAGCCCCCTCGGCGACAACAAGAAGTGGTACGCCAACCTCGCCGGAGACCACGCTTGGAGCGTCGCCCGCGGCCACGTCGACGCCGACGACCGCGGGGCGATCGACCGCTGGCTCTCGCACCTCTTCTGGGGGGCAGGGGAGAGCGGAGAGGCGAGCGGATGTCTATGCGGGGAGAGCCCCGTGGTCGTCGCCGCGGACGAACTCGTCTACGACGCGGCCTTGATCGAGCATATCCTCGGCCTCGAGTGCTCGCTCGCGCCAGCGGAGGCGGCGTTAGCCTGCTCGTTCGGCGGCGATCCGCCCCGGAATCCCCGCTTCGACCGGCCGTGGATCTACGACTACGACGGTTTTTGCTGGTTGGTCTGGGCGTGGCAAGAGATCTTCAAGCGGGCGCGTCGGAGCGGGGCAGGGTGGAGCCTCTTGCGTTGGGTCTGGGTGTGATTGTGAGCTCGTGAGCGTCTCGCCCTTCGTCTCGCAGCCCGCGGCAAAAGTCCCGCGCACTCTCATCGCCCGTCATACGTGATGAATTGGCGCTGCGATCCGCTCACCATGGGCGGAGTACAGCCGGCGGTCTCGTCACCACACCTCACTGCGGCATCAACGACGACTCAAAGCCCAGGGTCACGCGAAGGCGCATGTTCGGCTCCAGGAAATTGTTCCCCATGGTCGTGTGGGTCTGGAGGTCGCCGTCGATCGACAGGGGCGCGGAGTCGGGGACCGCGTTGTCGCCGAGGGCGTTGAAGGAGGCGACGTAGGAGCCGTACTCGACCTTGTCGTTGGCGTACTGGAGCGAGATTTCGGCGAGGTTGAGGCCGCCGCCGGAGGGGAGGGTCTTGCCGAAGGAGCCGGCGATGGTCAGGTAGGAGCCGTTGAGGTCGAAGACGCCGTCGATGTCGGAGTAGTAGACGTCGTAGAACTCAGTCGTGACCCCCTTGATGTCGTGGCTCTGGTCGGTCAGCGGATCGGGGAGGGCGACGGTGAGCTCGGAGCCGAGGACCTCGAAGGTGTAGGCGGTCGGGGCATCGCCGCCGCTTCGCTCCCAGAAGGTGATCGACTCGAGGCCGGGGATCTCATGGACGGGGATCGGCGCGACGCCGGTGGTGTCGCCGGTGGTGTCGCCGGTGGTGTCGTCGGTGGTGTCGCCGGTGGTGTCGCCGGTGGACTCACCCGTCGTATCGCTCGTGCTACCGGTAGTGTCGCCGGTGCTGGTCGAGTCGGAGGTGACGGCGGTCGTGCTGCCGGTGGTCGCGTCTGTGCCCGACGTCGAGCTTGTCCCGCTCTCGGTGCCCGAGTCGGAGTCGGTGGCGGTGACGGAGGCGGTCGCGGTCGCGGTCGCGGTGGCGGTGGCGGTCGCGGAGGCAGTGGCGGTTGCGGAGTCTGAGCTGCTGTCGTCTCCGCTACAGCCAGCGATCGGGGCGAGGGCGAGGAGGAGCGCGGCGCTCAGCGACGGGAAAAGGCGGAAGTCCATACGAAGTTCTCCTGGGTTCACGGTAGCGGGCGCGGGCCCGCGGAGGAAACGGTCGCAGGGGTCCTCGCGGTGGAGGCGAATCCGCGCGGAAGGGGCCGGAGAGGCCGGTGTGGGCGCTCTCCTCGCTCTGACGGGGCCCGGTCCGTGCGGTGGCGCTTGCCCTGCGTCCGACGATCAGCGAAAAGTGAGGGTATGCGCGTCGCCGCCCATACGCGTGGTCTCCTCCGCCGGGTCCAGGCCTGCGCCCTGGCGCTGGGGGTCGTCGGCGCTGCCTGTGACGGCGTCGAGGAGATGACGATGGGGACCGCGACCGGGGGGGCGCCCGAGAATCCGGATCCCCACGTCAGCTTCACCGGCTACGTCGACCTGCTCGACCTCTGCGGGACCATCGGCGCGACCCATGTCTTCATGCGAGCGACCCGCGTCGGCTGCGTCGGCTCACCGCCTGCGCCGTGCACCCTGCCGTCCAACCCCTACGCCTCGTGGATCGGCGAGACCGTCGCCTGTCCCAACGCGTCGACCGCAAACCTGATGTCGGTCGACGTCCCCGATCCCGGCAAGTACCAGATCGAGGCGATCACCCTGACCGAGACCGGCCAGCAGGGGCTCTGCTTTGGCCTGGACGGCGACGACATCGTCCAGGCGACGGCGACGGCGATCGAAGAGCGGGCGGATGTCGGGGTCGAGGTGCTGACAGGGCCCTGCCCGCCGCCCTGATCCTGTCGTCGCCAGGCGTCGCGCGAGGCTCAGGATGTGGACCCGGGGCACGGCGCTCCCCAGCCCGCGTCGAGCGCGGCGCTAGCGAGAGGCGAGCGTCGCCACGGGCCCGCTAGGTCAGCGCAGGCGGAGGTCTCGCGTAGAACGCGCTGGTCGTCGCTGCGCTTGGCAATCGCGGCTGAGCCGTCTAGCGTAGCCGCCGCCATGACCTACGACTTCCGCGCGATCGAAGCCCGTTGGCAGAGCTACTGGGACGAGCACGGCACCTTCCGCGCCGAGATCGATCCCGAGCGGCCGAAGTACTACGCCCTCGACATGTTCCCCTATCCCTCGGGGAACGGGCTCCACGTCGGCCATCCGGAGGGCTACACGGCGACCGACATCGTCGCCCGCTACAAGCGGATGCGCGGCTTCAACGTGCTCCATCCGATGGGCTGGGACGCCTTCGGCCTGCCGGCGGAGCAGTACGCGATCAAGACCGGCACCCACCCGGCGACCCGGACCGCGGAGTGCGTCGACAACTTCAAGCGCCAGCTCAAGATGCTGGGCTTCTCCTACGATTGGTCGCGGGAGATCGACACCACCTCGCCGGACTACTACCGGTGGACGCAGTGGATCTTCCTCCAGATCTGGGGCTGCTGGTACGACGATGAGGCGGGCAAGGCCCGGCCGATCGCAGAGCTGCCGATCCCGCCCGAGGTCACGGGCAAGGGAGAGGTCGCGGTCGCGGCCTACCGCGACGAGCATCGGCTCGCCTACATGCACGACGCGCCGGTCAACTGGTGCCCGGATCTGCGGACGGTGCTCGCCAACGAAGAGGTGGCCGATCATGTCGAGCGCGGCTACGAGGTCGTCCGTCGGCCGATGCGGCAGTGGATGTTGCGGATCACGGCCTACGCCGAGCGGCTCCTGCGTGACCTCGACGGGCTCGACTGGTCGACCAGCGTCATCGAGATGCAGCGCCACTGGATCGGCCGCTCCGAGGGCGCCGAGGTCGACTTCCAGGCGGTCGGCGTCGACGGTCCGGCGGGGACGATCACGGTCTTCACCACCCGCCCAGACACCCTCTTCGGCGCGACCTACATGGTCCTCGCGCCGGAGCATCCGCTGGTCGCCCAGGTGACGACCGCGGAGCAGCGGGCGGCGATCGAGGAGTACGTCGCCCGGACAGCGCGTCGGAGCGAGCGCGAGCGGCAGGCGGAGGCCGCAGAGGGGGCGAAGACCGGCGTCTTCACCGGCGCCTACGCGACCAACCCGGTCAACGGCGAGGCCATCCCGGTGTGGATCAGCGACTACGTGCTGATGGGCTACGGGACCGGCGCGATCATGGCGGTCCCCGGGCACGACCTGCGCGATCACGCCTTCGCGACGGCGATGGGGATCGCGATCGTCGAGGTCGTCAGCGGCGGCGAGGGGCCGATCGAGCGCGAGGCCTACGTCGGCGAAGGCGTGGCCGTCAACTCGGGCTTCCTCGACGGTATGGAGACCGCGGCCGCGAAGGCGCGGATGATCGAGCACCTCGAGGGCGAGGGGATCGGCCGGCGGCGGGTCACCTACAAGCTCCGCGACTGGCTCTTCTCCCGTCAGCGCTACTGGGGCGAGCCCTTCCCGCTGGTCCACCGCCCCGACGGCGTGGTCCAGGCGGTCGCCGACGACGCGCTGCCGGTGACCCTGCCGCCGATGGAGGACTTCGGCCCGAGCGAGAGCGGCGATCCTCCGCTGGCCAAGGCGACAGGCTGGCGCGAGCTCCCGGACGGCTCGCTCCGCGAGACCAACACGATGCCGCAGTGGGCTGGTTCGTGCTGGTACTACCTCCGCTTTATGGACCCGCGCAACGCCGAGGCGCCCTTCTCAAAGGAGGCCGCGGACTACTGGCTGCCGGTCGATCTCTACATCGGCGGGGCTGAGCATGCGGTGCTCCACCTGCTCTACGCCCGCTTTTGGCACAAGGTGCTCTTCGATCTCGGCTACGTCCGCGGACGCGAGCCCTTCCAGAAGCTGGTCAACCAGGGGATGGTCCTCGGCGCGACCTATCACCCCGCGTCCGCCCGTCGCGACGAGCACGGGAGCTGGGTGACCTTCGGCCCTGACGATGTCGAGGCGGTCGGCGACAGCGACAGCTTCGTCGTCAAGGGGACCGGCGAGCCGGTGACCGTGCAGTGGGAGAAGATGTCGAAGAGCCGCGGAAACGTCATCAACCCCGACGACGTGATCCGTGAGTACGGCGCCGACACGATGCGCCTCTACGAGATGTTCATGGGGCCGTTGGAGCACAGCGCCCCGTGGCAGCCCGAGGGGGTCAGCGGCTGTCACCGCTTCCTCCAGCGGGTCTATCGCCTGGTCTTTGACGACAAGGGCGGCGACCTCGAGGGGCCGGGCGAGCGGCGCGAGATCGTCGACGGGGAGGGCAGCGACAAGCAGCGTCGCCTCCTCCACCGGACGATCGAGCAGGTCGGCGATCGGATCGAGCGGCTCAGCTTCAACACCGCGATCTCGGCGATGATGATCTTCGTCAAGGAGGTCGCCCAGCTCGGCGAGCCCCTCGCGCGGGGTGTGCTGGAGAAGTTCATGATCCTCCTCGCGCCCTTCGCCCCGCACCTCGCCGAGGAGCTGTGGCGCGAGCTCGGCAACCGCGAGAGCCTGACCTACGCGCCCTGGCCGGCGGTCGACCCCGCGCTGCTCGTTGACGAGTCCTGGCCGCTCGTAGTCCAGATCAAGGGCAAGAAGCGGGCGCAGATCGACGTCCCTCAGGGGGCGAGCAAGGACGAGATCATCGCCCTCGCGCTCGCGACCGAGGACATCGCCAAGCGGCTCGGCGACGCGACCCCGCGGCGGGTGATCTACGTGCCGAACAAGCTCGTCAACATCGTCCCGTAGCAGCCCGTGCGGGGCTGCCGTCGCGCTGCGTGACCTGGGCGAGCTGTCCGGAGCACGCTCGACGGGCGTGATCGCGCGCTCTGTCGCCCCTCACGAAGGGATCGGGACCCGGAGTAGGGGGGTTCTGCGACTTGATGTAGTGTCCAGCCATGCGAACTCGCCCCACGAACGTGCTCCTCGCCTCCCTCCTCGCCTTGGGCCTCGCCGCCTGCTCGAAGAAGGATGAGCCCCCAGCTCCGCCGCCTGAGCCGGCTGCAGAGCCTGCGCCCGAGGCAGAGCCCGAGGCGGCGCCCGATCCCGAGGATGTGCACATTGAGGGGGATCGCCTGACGATTGACCGGATGATCCACTTCGCGCTCGACAGCGACGAGATCCTCGACGACTCGACCGAGCTCCTCGACCACATCGCCCAGGTGCTGAAGAACCATGAGGAGCTCGTGAAGCTGGACATCGTCGGTCACACCGACGAGAGCGGCGATCACGACCACAACCAGGACCTCTCAGAGCGTCGGGCCGCGGCGGTGGTCAAGGCGCTGGTCGACCGCGGTGTCTCTCAGGAGATGGGCTCGCGGGGCCTCGGTGAGACCGAGCCGCTGTGCGAGGAGGACACCGACGACTGCCACGAGAAGAACCGGCGGGTCGAGTTCATCATCATCGCGGAGTGAGCGGAGCGTCGGGCGGCGGCGGGCGGCTCATTCGCCGTGGCCCGCCGCGACGACCTCGATGTCCGCTGTGACGATGTTGTGATCGGAGAGCCCCTCCGCGTCGAGCACCGTCGCCGCTCCTGCGCGTCCGTCGTCGACGATCACATGGTCGATGATGTCGGACTTCGTGCTCCGGTGTCGCGGCCTCGTCGGCAGCGAGCCCGGGGCCGCTCGGGCGAAGGTGAGGCTCGGGCCGAGGCTAGCGGCGACGGTCTCACGGTCGGCGTTGAAGTCTCCGCAGAGCACCACAGGGCCCGAGTAGCGCCCGATCCGGCGAGCGAGGTGAGCGAGCTGGTCGCGGCCCCGCGTGCCGTAGGACACGTGGGTGTTGATCATCAGCACCCCGCCGAGGTCGATCGCGACAAAGCCCTTCCCGGGATCCTCGGCGAAGGCCTGGGCCTCGACGGCTCGCGCTGAGATGCCTCCGGCGATGAGCGTGACCAGGTGCTCGCTCGGGTCCTCGAGCGTCGCGCGATGACGCGTCCCCCGACGGGGTCGAGGTCGTCGGGGGTAGCGAAAGCTGAAGAGCTCGACGTCGCTCGGCAGCGTCGCCCGGAGCGAGGCGAGCTGGTCGCCGCTGACCTCCTGGAGTCCCAGGAGCGACGAGCCCCCCATGAGCGACGAGCCCCCCATGAGCGCGGCGATCCGGGCGCTTTGGGCCTGAATCCGCCGGCTCTCCTCCGGGTGCCGCGCAGGGACCTCTTCGCCCCAGTTCTCCGCGTGGACTCGGTGGAGGAGGTTCCAGGTGGTCAAGCGAAGCGCGGTCATCGTCGGGCCTCAGCGGAGGATCCCCTCCTTCGCTCGCGCCTCAGCGGTCGCCCGCCGCGTCGAGTGTATCGCAGGACAGCGCGCCGCGGATCGGCAGAGGTGCGTGGACGAGCTGGCGGAGGAGGCGAGGGGAGGCCCGGTCGCGAGAGCGAGAGAGAGCGAGCGCCCTCAGCCGGGAACGACGACCACATCGCTGAGCGCGGCAGCGCTCCCTCCGGCCGGGTAGGCGTAGGAGGAGTAGCTGTCGAGGCCCCAGACGACGAGGCCGAAGGGGCCGTCGCTGTTCGCGGTGTGGAGGCCGTTCTCGCAGCCCATCACGCCGATGTCGGCGCGCATCAGATCGACGGTCGTAACCTCGTAGAGACCCCCCGCGCCGACCGGCTTCCAGTCGCCCACCTCGCCGAGGCAGTCGACGTTGACCGGCGAGAACGAGCCGTTCTTCTTGGCCCGGGTGAGGACGAGGTTGGTCGTCGGGTAGGTCGGGTCGGTGAAGAAGACGTAGCGGTCGAGGAATTGCGCCGGCGGGAGGACGATGACGAACTCTTCGTCGCCGAGCATCGGCGGGTAGCCCATGGCCGTCGCGCCGGGGCGAGTCCCGCCGGGGAGGTTGGCGGTGTCCATGAGCTGGGCGAGGGCGAAGGGGTGGGAGCTGTCCTGCGAGCGGACGAGGAAGGGCTCCGCCGACTCGAAGTCGACCACCTCCCCCTCGTCGAGGGTCGTCGGCGCGCCCGGCAGCTCGGGGTCGTAGGTGAGCGTCGTCCCGTCGACGACGCCGACGAAGCGGTAGTCGACGACCTCGGGCGCGAGGTCCTTGCGGCGGGTCTCGTAGGGGGCGGCGATATACGAGAAGCCGAGGGCGTCGACGGCGATGTTCTGCTGGTGGGTGGACTCGCCGCCCGGGGCCGGGTTGGGCTGGAGGCGGAGGAATCGATTGCCGGTGTGCAGCGCGACCGGCTTGTCGCTGAGGATGAGCGTGCCCGACGGATCGCCCACGCCGTTCGGGAGCTGCCATTGGAGGACCTCGCCGGCGCCGACGCTGTACTCGCTGAGCTGACCGGCGACGGCCCCGTCGAGGCCCGGTCCCTGGAGTAGGTTGGTGGTCGGCACCATCTTGACCGCGGTGTTGTCCTCGAGGCCGACGAGCTGGAGCCACATCGGCCCGGGGTTGTTGTGGGTGCCGGGCGGCGGAGCGAGGGCGACGTAGTTGGTGCCCCAGACGCTCGCGGGGAAGAGCAGCTCGGCGCTCGGGAAGTGCGAGGGGGCGCCGCCGAAGGGGAGGATGTCGTAGGCGGTGACTGGGATCTCGGCGTTGATGACGAAGGCGTCGCTCCGCCCGGAGCCGGCGATCACCGTGTCCGCGCCGACGGCGTCCGCGACCGGGCAGGTGAGGGGCGTCTGCGTCTCGGGCATCACCGCCTTGGGGTCGCTCGAGAGGAAGACGACCGCGACCGCGTCCGCCGGGATCCCCTCCGGCGGCAGCATTGGCCAGTCCTTCGGGTCGAGGCCCGGCGTGACCAGGCGGGCGGCGCTGCTGATGTCCAGCTCTTGGCCGCCGCGGCTGACAGAGATCGACGCCGGGTGCCCCCAGGTGTTGGTCAGGAAGGTGGCGAAGCAGGGGGGCAGCGCCGGCGGGTAGGCGGGCGGCGTCGGCACGACGAAGGTGCAGCCGAAGTTCGCCTGGGCGACCGCGGCCGAGTCGCAGGCGGCGACACAGGCCCCCTCCGCGCAGCCCTCATCGGCCGCGCAGGTCTCGACGACGACACCGCCCTCCGCGAGCACATCGCGCAGGTCTGGGCTGCAGTAGAGGTCGCCGCCCGTGGTCGAGCCGGAGTCGGAGCCGGAGTCGGAGTCGGAGTCGGAGTCGGAGTCGGTGCCAGCCGATGCGCCTGTGCTTTCGCTGGTCGTCGGCTCGATCGTCGAGGCTGTCGAGCCCGACGTGGTCGTCCCCGACACGCTCACGCCGGAGGTGTTGCCGGTCGAGCTCGAGCCGCTGGTCGAGCCCTCGGAGCCGCCTGAGGTGGGCGAGCTCGTCGCCGACGTCGTCGGTGAGGTCATCCCGGTCGCGCTCGCAGAGTCGCTCTCGCTCGTCGCCGTACCGCCGTTGCAGGCCAGCGCGCAGATCGTCCCGACGATCCCAAGGTATTGCAGCCTCATCATCCTAGTCACCCTCCAAGGTCGCCGTGAGGCGCCGTGGGGATCGTCGCAGGAGCCCTCGGGACGCGCAAGCTCAGACCCGGCGAGCTCCTGGGAAGGCTGAGCGCTCTCGCCTGCCGGGCGCCTCGCGCTTGCTCGGGGACGACGAGGCGGACGCCAGCGCGCACTCGTCGGGGGCTCTCCGGAGTCTCCGTGTGTGCTCCGTGAAGAGGGGCTCTCTCGGCGTCTCGGGGTCTCGCCGCGCTCTCGCCTGCGTTCAGGGGCGCGGCCGCGGGCGTGGGTGTGCGTGAACACCCGACGGCCCGTGAGACCAGCGCTCTCAGCCCCGCGAGGCGGTGACGAGGGCGCGGAAGAGGCGTCGCTGACGAGCGAGGTAGATGAGAAACTCCGGGTGCCACTGGACGCCGACGACAAAGTTGGCGCGCGGATCCTCGACCGCCTGGACGATCCCGTCGAGGTCCTCGCCGGCGATCCGAAGCCCCTCGCCGAGGCGGTTGATGCTCTGGTTGTGGAGGCTGTTGATCCGCAGCGCTGGGCGGCCGAGCAGCTCGCGGAGGCGGCTCTCCGGTCGCACGCGGAGGGTCTTGAGCGGGAGGAGCGAGCGCCGCTGGGAGGTCCGGACCCTGCGCTCGCGGAGATCCTGGAAGAGAGAGCCGCCGCGACAGACGTTGAGGAGCTGAGCGCCGCGGCAGATCCCGAGGAGCGGAAGCGACTCGTCCAGCGCCCGGCGGATGACCTCGACCTCGAAGCTGTCGCGCTCCTGGTCGTAGCGGCCCTTGACCTCGGACTCCTCGGCGTAGAGCACCGGATCGATGTCGTGGCCGCCGCTGATCACGACGCCGTCGAGGGCCTCCGGGAGCGGTCTGCGGGGGCGGAGGTGGACGGGCTTGCCCCCGGCCAGGCGGATCCCGAGGTCGATGGAGATCCTGGGCCCGAGGGCCCCGCGCTGCGGTCCGGTGATGCCGATCAGCGGTCTCCTAGCCAAGGCTTCACCTCCTCCGCCCAATCCCTCAGGAGGCCGCCGAGGGGGCGCTCCAGGAGCTCCAGGTAGCGGGCGCAGACCCGCTGGAGGCGGGGCGGATCGGCCGCGAGACGCTCGACCGCCAGCCAGTCGTCCCAGACCACACGAACACCCCACTCGGGGTCGTCGATCTCGGAGTTGGGGAGGCGGTAGTGAAAGGTCGGCCGCGCCTTGACCCGCGGGTCCACCACGACCTTTCGGACCCTCTCTTCGTCGAGATGGGTGAAGAGCGGGAGGAGGTCGAGGGCGCGGTTACGGGTCGGGTTGTCGGCGAGGTAGTCGTCGATCAGCGCCGCGGTCGTGGGTCGGTAGTCCGGGTCGATGACACGCCGGACGTAGGTCGCCGGGAAGCCGGCGGAGTAGCCCGTCAGACGCCGGGTGGCGTCTATCTGAGAACGGTCGAGGAGCCAGTCGTAGAGGCAGAGGAACGCCTGGAGGTAGCGCGTGATCGTGGTCGCGTCGAGGGCCGGCAGCTCGGGGTTGAGCTGCATGCCAAAAGCGTAGGAGAGGGAGGCTCCTGTGCCCTTCGCGCCCGCGCGGCGGAGGATCGAGAGGAGTTGCTCGACCTCGGCGAGGCGCGGCATGGGCAGGGGCGGAGAGACGACCTCGACCGGGACGAGCACCTCGGCGCCGCGGCGGATGATCCCCTCCGTGGCGTCCTTCAGCAGGGAGGTCGGATCGACCTCGGACGGAGCATCGTCGGCGGAGCGGTCCGCGTGCTCGCGGCCGAGGTTCTTCAGGTATGCATAGTCGAGCTCGACCCTCCAGGGACCAGCCTCATCACCGCGGAGAATATGCTCATAGGGGCTGGTGATCTCAACATCGGCCGAGAGAGCCTCGCCGAGGAGGAGCGCCACCTCGGCGACCGTCAGGCCGGAGAGCTCGATCTCGACGCCGATCCTCCGTATCTCCCCAGCCTCGGTCTTCGGGCGCGGCGGGAGCTGAGGAGTCCAGCCTGGCGTGTCGCTGTTCATGGGCTGCTCCGTAGCAGGGCGTGGGGATATGTCAGCGGGGCCAGGAGAGGTCCTCTCGCAGCGTGTGCACACGCGGGCCTCGCCCAGGACTCGCAGAGGAGAGGTGCGCACGAGAGAGGTGTGCGCAACTCCCGCGGGCCTCTCGATGGCCTGCACATGGTGTCTACGTTTGGGACCCGGTGAGCGTCTCTCGGCGTCTGCTCGTCGTCACGGAGGGGTCCTATCGGCGGTGGTGCAGGACATGCCCTCCGATGGCTCGTCGCTGGATTCGAGATGGTCGAATGATGCGTCGAGCGGTGTGTGATGATTCGTCGATGGCGAGAGGTTCGACATCGATTGCGTTCGCTGGCGGGGTTGTCTGCGCAGAGAGGAACCTCCAATAAGGCACGACTAGGAGATCGTGAAGGTATATGAACTCCGATCAGAGCCAAGGAAATTTCGCACAGATGCAGGGACGAGCCAGCCGGTCATCGCCGCCGTGGCGAGGGGACCGCCCAGATTCGCCGCCGCGGCCCTGACCGACCTCGCCCCTTGTGGATCGCGGGTCGGGTCGGGTCGGGTCGGGTCGGGTCGGGTCGGACCGCTCCGAAGAAGAGGAGGGGAACCGCCTCCGCGAGCCGCGTGAGCAGCCGGAGTGCGATCGGCCGGCTGCTCTGTCCCTCCCTGTGGGGTTGTTCAGGTCAGCCCCTCCGCCTGGGCTTGTCCCTGGGTCAAGCGGCCTAGCGCTGAGCGTCGCCCTCTTGGGCAGGCGAGCACGTCCCTCGACGGGCGCAGCTCGCGGAGGAGGGGGAGCCCGTCGCCGGGCGCCGAGGTCTCTTCCGCATCGCGGTCGGGGCCTCCCCTTTGTCGGGCTCCGTGATATCTACTCCTGTGGCCGAGCAGGCCGGAGACCATTGACCGACGAGAGGACAGCGGGGCCGCGCGAGGTCGTGGACGGGGCGGATGAGCGCGGACGAGATCTTCGACGGAGGCGACGACGACGACGACGACGACGACGACGGAGAGTGCTCCTCGTTCTCCTCCTCGTCGGAGCGGTCGTCCTCTGGGCCTTCTCTCCCGCTCTGATCATCTCCTGGATCATCCGCACCGTGGAGGCCGAGAGCGGCGGGGTCTGCTCGATCGAGAGCGCGGATGTCCAGCTCCTCCGCGGAGCCGTCGTGATCGAGGGCCTCAGCTTGACGGACCGGGCCCCGGAGCGGAGCAGGACGACCCTCACGATCGATCGGATCGAGGCCCGCTGGGGTTGGACTCGCCTGCTCTTCGAGGGGGGCGGGCTCGACGTCGGGGTCGAGGGCCTGGACGTCGTCGTCGACCTGCGAACCCCTTGGACCGGGCCTATCGAGCGGGCGCGGGAGGGACCGCCGCTGGCGACGATCCGCTCGATCGTGCTCGGGAGCGGGCGGTTGAGGGCACTCCTCCCTGACCTGCCGATGCCGGTGGTCGACCTCGTCGACGTCGAGGCGAGCCTGCGGGCGAGCGCCTTCGGGGTGGGCAACGACGAGACCATGACCAGCCACGCGAGCTTCGTCGGCACCGACAAAGGCGGCGGACGTCTCGAGATCGAGGCCTCCTTCGCCCCGCTCGCACCCCTCTCGGTGTGGAGCTTTGAGGTCAACGCCGACCGGATCGAGCTCAGCCCGTTGACCCCGATCTTCCGCCGGCTCTTCGAGATGGACGTCCAGCACGGGGAGCTCTCCGCCCACGCTCGAGTCACCCAGACCCTGGGGCGCCGCCGCGGCCGGATCGACCACCGCTTCCACGATCTGCACCTCTACACCCCAGGTCATGTCGAGGTCCGGCACCCGATGGCGGAGGCGCTCTTCGGGGCGATGCTGAGCTCTGCGGACCAGCCGCTCATCATCGATGAGACCCCAGACATCGAGCAGATCAACCGGGAGCCGCTGGACCTCAGCGTTGGCCTCGGCGACGACACCTACGGCGACGCCTTGGCGCGGATCACCCAGATCATCCATCGCGGCTACGAGCGGCGGCTCAACACCCTGGACGGCTACGATGTCACGATCGAGGGCCTGGACGTCGACTACCCGGACAACCGCCTGAGCTTTCGCAACATCGAGGTGCGCAGGGTCGGCATGAAAGACGGCCCACCGTTCTTCTCGCTCGAAGAGCTGATCGTCAACATCGAGCAGTCGATCATCAACCGAGAGGTCGACACCTACAAGGCGGTGACCCTGATCGGGCCGAGGCTCACCTTCGTCGCCGGGGTGACCCCAGAGGAGAGCCAGCTCAACTTCGATCCCGACTGGGTCGACAAGATCTCGGCGATGCCCTATCCGACCGACAGCCTCGTCATCAAGGACGGCCGTATCGAGTACCGGGACATGACCGGCGAAGCGCCGATCTCGCTGGGGGTGATCGATCTCGAGGTCGATGGGCGGTTGTTGGCGCGAGGGGTCGATCCCTCGGCGCCTGAACCCCTCACACTCGAGGTCAGCGCGAACCTGGTCCAGGGCGGTCGGCTCACCTCAAAGCTCCGCCTGCGGCCTCGGGTGGTCCCGCCAGAGGGTCGCTTCGAGCTCCAGCTCAGCAAGACCCCGCTGGCGCCGCTGAACCCCGTATCGCGGCGCTATGCGCAGATCGACAGCTCGAGCGGGTCGGTCGCCGTCGATCTCGTCGCGCGGCTCAGAGACGGGGTCGCCCGCAGCGTCATCACGGCGAAGTTCGACAACGTCGAGTTGCTCGGCGAGGGAGAGCAACACCGCCGGCCGCTGCGCGAGTTCATGGTCGGCCGCAGGCTGCGAGCGCTCGACGGCAAGCCGATCGAGGTGGCCGTGCCCGCGGCGACGCTCGACGAGTTCCGCGAGGCCCTACCGCGGACGCTCCTCCGGGCCGTGCTCGACGCGTCCAAGACGGAGCCGCCGGATCTGCGGAAGCGACGGACGCGACCCCGGGGCGATCGGCGAAGAGGTGGTGTACATCGGGGACGGGATCGTCGCGATAGGGGCCGAGGGGAGCGCTGAGCGCGGAGCCCTGGAACGGACGGGGGCGCGTGAATTCCGCACCTCGGCTTGCGCGAGTCTGCTCGTTTTCATCGTCAAAATCGCCCATCTCGGGCTAGTGTCGGCCCATGACGAAGCGGCACAGCACCCGGCATCTCCTCGGTGCCTTAGCGATTCCAGCACTCCTCCTCGGAGCCTGCAACGGCGACGACTCAGCGACCACGGACGCGACGGCGACCGCCGGCTCGTCGACGACGGCGACGGCGACAGCGACAGCGACAGCGACAGCGACAGCGACAGCGACGGCGACGGCGACGGCGACGGCGACAGCGACAGCGACGGGCACCGACTCGGGCACCGACTCGGGCTCCGAGTCCGCGACCTCGGGCGAGAGCGATAGCGACGCGACGACGACGGGCGATCCCACGGGCGAGACCAGCTCCACGACCATGGGCGTGAGCGACAGCGCGACGACGGAGGGGACGACGGAGGGGACCACCGCGGGGACGACGGAGGGGACGACGGGCGATCCGGATCCGGTCTGCGGCAACGGCATCATCGAGGCCGGGGAGGACTGTGACGACGGCAACGACGTCGACAAGGACAAGTGCTCCAACGCCTGCACCTTCGTCCCCTGCGACGAGCAGGAGGGGATGGGCGGCATGTTCGACTACTCCTACATCTGGGTCGCCAACACCTCACAGGGCACGGTCTCGAAGATCGACACCCAGACCCTCGTGGAGCTCGGCCGCTACCGCACCGACCCGAACACCAACGCGAGCCCGTCGCGGACCGCGGTGAATGTCGACGGCCGCTATGCCGCGGTCGCCAACCGCACCGCCGGGACGATCGCCGCCTTCGCGGCCGACGAGGACGACTGCGTCGACGCCAACAACGACGGCATGATCACGACCTCCAGCGGCGCCAACGACATCAAGGCCTTCGGCGAAGACGAGTGCATGCTCTGGCACATCACCGTCGAGCCGAACAACAACGGCAACAACCAAAAGGGCCCGCGCCCGCTCGGCTGGGACTTCGCCGACCAAAACCCGAACACCTGCAAGTGGGAGACCCACACGCTCTGGGCGGGCTGGTACAGCGCTGGCGGGGCCGCCTACTTCTGGCACCTCGACGGCACCGACGGCACCGTTCTCGACGACGTCGAGGTCCCGGTCTGGGGCTCGCAGAACTCCTGGGGGCCCTACGGCGGCGCTGTCGACAGCGACCACAACTTCTGGGTCGCCGGCTGGCACGGTCCGCTCATCCGGATCAACACCCAGGACCTCAGCGTCGACATGTGGAACGATCCGATGCTCAACCAGGTCGACTCCTACGGGATGGCGCTCGACGGTCAGGGCCGCCCCTGGTTCGGCGGCTGCTCCGGCGAGGTCGCCCGCTTTGACCCGGAGACCGAGACCTTCAAGAACCTCGGCGACACCGGCGGCTGTCTCCGCGGCCTGATGGTCGACGGCAAGGGCACCGCGTGGATCGCCGGCAACGGCGGCTGTCGCCTGGTCGAGGTCGACACCGCGACCGACACCATCGTCAACCCGAACATCCCGATCCCTGGCTGTCAGACCCCGGTTGGCATCAGCATCGACGCTGAGGGCTACGTCTGGGTCGTCGATCAGAACGGCAAGGCCTACAAGATGAACCCCGACGACTACTCGTTCGAGCAGTTCACCGGCCTCAGCAGCCCCTACACCTACTCGGACATGACCGGCGCCGGGATTCAGCTCCAGGCGCTGCCGCAGTAGCGTTCTGGACCGCGCTCGTCGACGAGCGCGAGCCGATCACGCCCCGCACCAGCGACTGGTGCGGGGCGTCTTGCGTCGCTCGGTGAGCGCGGGCCCGGCCAGAGCCCACGGGACTCTTCGCCACGGCTGCGAGGAGGCCGGTAGGGGCGGGGGGGAGCGCCAGCGCCTACCCTCGTCGGCTCAGCTCTCGATCGAGCCGACGCCTCAGAGGACCTTGGCGCTGGTCTGCGTTCGGGTGTCGTTGAGGGCCTTGAGGATCGCGGAGATGAGGCTGGTCAGCTGATCCAGTCGTTGGTCGGCGTTGTCAAAGTTCGTGGCCGCCGTCTCAGCGGCATCACGGAGGCGCTTCCTCTGCTCATCCAGCTCCTTGAGGGCCTGGGCGAGCTCGGACTTGTCGAGCTTTCGCCGGCCCCTCGGCGGGGCGCTGCCGTCGCGGGAGAGCCCCGACTCGACACGATGGCGTTCGCGCAGCACCTCTGCATGGGCCTGCTGCATCCGCTCGTGGAGCTCGTTGAAGGCGCGAGCGGAGAACTCCTCGACCTCCTTGCCCCGTGCCCCCGACGATGCGCCCTTGCGAAGGGCGTCCGCCTTGTCGAGGGTCTCGCCCGCGAGCGCTGCGACGGCGCGGGCGATGGCCACTACGTCGCCATCTTTCGCGGCGAGGACACGCTGCAGAGCGGCGCTCGCCGGGAGCGCGGTGTCACCTGTCGCTTGACGGGTTGGACTCGATCCGTCGCCGCCCAGAGTCTCTCGTCGAGCCTTTGCCATCACCGCCGAGACTAACAGACCTCAGCAGCAGCCCTCAGCAGCAGCCCTCAGCAGCAGCCCTGTGCGCGCAGGCGCACGTCCACCTCCTCGCGGACGAAGAGCCTTCAACCGTCGCGTGCAGCGGATCACCTGCGAACCTCCACGGACGCTGCGCTGCGCAGCCCCGCGAGTGTGGCCAGTGACGGCGGTCGCGGAGCGGGGTCGTCGGGTCGTCGGGTCGCAGGGGCGCTGTCCGTGAGGGGCGCCGATCTGCTCAGCATCATCGCGACAAGCGAGCTATCGCTCACGATCGGTCCTCTTGGTCATGTACACCAACGGCCTGCACGATCGCGTAGCGGACCTCGACCGTGAGCGTCATCGGCACCGCCCCAGGCTCGATCGGCGCGCCGGTCGACCCCTCCGTGTTGAAGTCATTCTCGACGAAGTTCGCGTTTGTGCCCCAGCCTGCGGCGTTGCGACCGGTCTCCTCGATCGAGAGCACGGAGCCCAGCGTCACGTCGAGCACCTTCGCGCTCTGCTGAGCCTTGAGCTCGGCAGCCCGGAGCGCCATCTCTCGCAGCTCGCGCTTCTTCTCGGGCATGTGGGTGCTGCGATAGCGTGTGTGCATGGACCCTAGGTCGAAGGCGGCGGCGCGCTCGAGCACGTCGCCGACCCCATCAAAGTCGGTGAGGGACGCGACGAAGGTCTGGGTGGCCTGGTACCCGCGTATCTCCCGATCTCCGCGGAACTCGTAGAGGGTCGATACGCCCGTGTGGCTCGATCGCAGGTTCACAACCGAGACTCCGAGCTCCGCGAGGGAGGCGATCAACCCCTCGCGCTGCGTCCGTAGCTCCGAGAGGGCGGCGTTGGGGCGCGGGCGCTCGACCGAGAGCGTGATCGTCACGTCTGCTACATCGGGCCGAAGATCGATCGAGGCGATCCCGTTGACGAGCACGTAGGGCCTCGCGACTCCGGAGCTCGCCCCGTCGATGAGGATCGGTTGCGGTTGCAGCTGCGCCTGGGCGTGGTCGCGCGCGCACCCGTGGCTGAGCCCGGCGAAGGGGACGAGCGCGACGACGGCGGAGAGCCATCGAGCGGGGCGACGCCGACCGGGACCGGGTCTTGGGCTAGGTTCGTGTGGTCGAAGGGTCATCGAGAGTCTCTGCGGAGAGCCTAGACCCAGCGCTCCCGGTGGTCGGTAAAACGTCGGTAAAACTGAGCTCGCGGAGGAGACCGCGCGCAGTCAGGGGCGTGGGCGGGTCCTCGCGCTCGGGGGGGGCTAGCCCTGAAATAAGCGCTGCTATGAGGCGTCCTAGACAACCCGCGTAGAATCGTCAGTGACACGGGTTTTGCGCTTCGCGCTGTGTCCGTGTGGGTGAGCGCTCTCCTCGTGCTTGGCGAGGGGCGGAGCTTGGGGGCTGGAGGCGGGCGGGCGAGGGGCGACGAGGCGGGTCCCTCGCGGACGCGGGTCCTCCCATGCCACGTGCTCGCCACGGGATAGGCTGACGTGCTTGAAGAGACAGGGTACGCGTGTCTCCGCGCGAGGCACGGGTCCTCCCGCTGCGTCCCATCCGTCGCCCCTCGCTCGCCCGAGCAAGTCGTCCTGGGCTCCGCTAGCGGGTGCGTAGAGGACTCGTGAGTGCAGACCTTCTCTCGACACATGCTCGTCGAGCCTCTCGACGATGATGAGAAACAACGCGCATTGCCGGTCGAACTTCGGTCCGTGCCGAAGTCCGAGCGATCGAGAGCCTCCGAAACGCCTGTGAGAACACCGAGCGGGACGACTCGCGCGAGCCACCTGAAGGCCGACGGTCGGCGACCCGAGCACACCCGGAAGAGCGCTCGGCCGCTGCCGCTCTGCTTCGAGCCGTAGACCGGGTGGACATGAGAGTCGAGGTCGACCACTGCTCATGGGGCTTTCCGTCGGCTGTTGGCGAGCGCCGATGGGGACGCTGCTCGACAACAGAACACGCCCCGCGCAGGCCTCGCGAGGAGCGTGTCTAGGATCGTCGTTTCGAGCGCCGCTGTGAGGGCGATGAGCCGCCCGTCGAGCGTGCTGGTAGGTAGAGCTCCGCAGGCCCCTAGCGGACCCCGTAGAGCGCTCCTTCGCCGTCGTCGATGAGGTAGGCGCAGCGGGCTGAGCCGACGTTGCAGCCGAGGCTATGCGGCATCCAGCAGATGTTGTTGCCGTCGCGGCAGCCGTAGTTGCCGCCTTGAGTGCCGCACCAGCCGAAGCCGTTCTCGTAGTCGTGGAACATGCCGAAGCCGCGATAGGTCGAGCAGCCGTGGGTGCACACGTTGCCGACCGTGGCGTCGCTGTACCCGCGGCTGTCACGGTAGCCCCAGCCGCCGTTCGTGCTGTTGATCGTGGAGAAGGGGATCGGCGCGGGGCGCTCTGTGACCATCCACTGCTTGCCCTGCGAGACGCCGTTCTCCATCAGCTTGAGGTAGATGATGATCCGCTCTCTGAACTGATCGTTCTGCGCCTGCAGGGTGGCCCCTGAGGAGAAGCCGTTGACCGTATCGCCGACCGTGCCGCTGTCGGTGAAGATCGGGATATCCCAATGGCTCGGCTTGCGGAGGTAGTTCATGATCTGCCAGCCGCCTCCGTCCGTCGTCATGTCACAGTAGACCTCAAAGGGCTGCTTCGGGCCTGGACCGTCGAGATCGAGCTGGTAGACGCCGTCCTTGGCCGCGGGGTTGTCGGCCTTGATCGCCTTACAGCTGACGTTGTTGACGACGATCGTGCACTCGTTGGTGCACTCGTCGTCGTCGACGTCATTGCCGTCGTCGCACTCTTCGTCGCCCTGGAGATAGCTGTCACCGCAGGTCGCGTTCAGGCACACGTCGGTACACTCGTCGGTGTTGTCGTCGTTGCCATCGTCGCACTCCTCGGCACCCTGGGCGATCCCGTCGCCGCAGGTGGCGAGCTTGCACTCGTTGGAGCACTCGTCGAGGTCGTCGTCATTGCCGTCGTCGCAGGCCTCGATGCGGCTTTGGATGTAGCCGTCCCCACAGCTCGCCGCGACGCAGTTGTCGAGGCAGGTGTCGGTGTTGTCATCGTTGCCGTCGTCGCACTCCTCGACACCCTCCTGGACGTAGGCATCGCCGCAGGTGGCCGTCTTACAGGCGAGGGTGCAGGCGGCCGTCTCACCGTTGGCGTCGCCGTCGTCGCACTCCTCGTCCTCATCGATCATACCGTCGCCGCAGTAGCCGGGCGGATCGCCCGTCGTGTCTGTGGTCCCTGTCTCCGGATCCGTCGTGCTATCGGGGCCCGAGGTCGAGGTCGAGGAGGTGCTCGGGTCCGTGTCGCTCGTACCTGTGGTCGTGCCCGTCGTCGATGTGGTCGCGGTCGTGGTCGCGGTGGCGGTGGCTGTGGCGGTGGCGGTGGCGGTGGCGGTGGCGGTCGCGGTGAAGCTGTCGCCGGTCCCGCTGTCATCGCCGCTGCAGGCTGCAAGGGTTATAAGGAGGGCTGCCGCCCCGAGATCGACCAGGATTCGTCTTGCTTGATTCTTCGCCATGTCCGCGTTCTCCCGTTCACCGGCTCGGAATCGGCCGGACCACCCATGATGTGACGCTAGAGGCGGATGATACCGGAAGCGATGCACGGTCATGGTCGCGGTATCGGGCGGACCGGCGGCCGGATCGTCGGGGAGCGTGGAGGAGCTCCCAAGCGAGCGCACCGACGCGCGATCTTCGGTGTCTGGCAGCCCGTGTCGTGAAGGTCGACAAACGTACCGACGTCGAGATCGAGCTCTGGCCCGGGGTCTGGCAGGTCTTTCAGCTCTTCGCGCCGCTCCTCCCTCGATCCCCGCCGCGCGTCCGAGAAGGGAACTCTCTGATCGCCGACGTGGATGCCGAGCGGCGGGAGCCCCTGCATGTCGCCGAAGACCGGCGAGGGCGGGGGCGTGGACCGAGCGGCCTCGCCCCGGTAGAGGGCGCAGGAGGGATGGAGGAGCGAGGGGCTGTGCGAGGGGTCAACGCCCGCGCGGTCGGTGATCGACGCGCCGCCGATGGTCGGGTCGGCGTAGGCGCGGGCCCGTCTGACCGCTTGACGGCGCGTTCTGCCGACGGATCCAGCTCTCGACGTGCTCCCGCCCTCGAGCGGCCGTAGACTGGACCGCATGCAGCACGACGAAGGCCCCAGAGGCGCCGTGATGAGGGAGTGGGGGCGCTCCTGGAGGATCATCACCGCGGTCCTCGCCGTCCTGTGGGCGGTCGAGCTCGTCGATCTCTCCGTCTTCGACGGTGCTCTTGACGCCTATGGTGTGCGTCCGCGTGAGGTCGACGGGCTCGTCGGGGTCTTCGCCCATCCCTTCCTCCACGGAGGGCTCGATCATCTCCTCTCGAACTCCTTCGGGCTCATCGTCCTCGGCTGGCTCGTCGTCGCTCGCGGTGTTCGCCGCTGGATCCTCGTGACCTGCGCGGCGGTCGTGCTAGGCGGCCTCGGAGTATGGACGATCGGTCAGGCAGGCTCGGTGCACATCGGCGCGAGCGGGGTCGTCTTCGCCTATCTCGGCTACCTCCTCGCGGCTGGCATCTTTGATCGCAACATCGGCTCGACCCTCCTCTCGGCCTTGGTGGGGGTGTTCTACGGAGGGATGCTCTTCGGCGTCGTGCCGGGGCAGGCAGGGATCTCGTGGGAGGCCCACCTCTTCGGCTTCCTCGCCGGGACGCTGATGGCGTGGGCGCTCGCGGAGCGCCGCTAGCAGCCTTGGGTTCTCTCGTGCTCTCGTTCCTTCGCGGGGTCGTTCGCGGGGTCCACTCTCAGTCGGCGATCGACCACCCCAGCGAGGCGTCGCCGAGCCGACGCTCGATCTCTCTCCAGTTGGGGATCCTGCGGTAGAGCGCCGTTGAGGCGAGGCGATTCGGGGCGGGATCAAGCGCACGCTTGAGCGCGCCGAGGAGCTGCTCGTCGCGGATCGGCGGGCGTCCGAGAAAGATGAAGAGCTCGTCGAGCACGCGCCGGCGCGCGACCCACGACTCGCGGTCAAAGAGCGCCTCGTAGCTCAACGTCCTGTGGTCGACGTTGTCATGGCAGAGCATCGTCGCGAAGATCCGCTGGGAGTCTCGATAATAGGCCATCATCGCCGCCAGGCGCTCGATGTCGAGTCTTGGGAGCTTCGGCGGGGGCCATGGCCCGTCACCGGCGTGCCAGATCGAGGTCTCGAAGGCGAGCAGGTTCGAGACCGCCTGGCGCAGGAGGTTCTCGCGTCGGAGCAGGATGACCCGGAGAGGCCGACGACGGAGGAGCCGGCGCGCGAGGATCGGGCTGAGCTGATGGAGCACGTGCTTGATCCCGTCGAAGCGCTCGAAGAGACGGTCGATCGCGCGATCGAACTCCGGGAGGGCGGCGAGCGGACTGTGGTTCGTCGCCCCCTCCGCCGCGAAGGGGCTCCCCCCGTCGGGGTGAAAGGGCTCAAAGCTCAGGTCGATCCCCGGGTGTAGCGAGAGACACTCGGAGAGCGTCGTGCTCCCGCAGCGCGGGCTCGTGAGGAGAACGAAGGGCGCCTGCGTCGGCTCGACAGTTGGGTTCGTTCGCTCGGTGTTCATCTTCGTACTCGGCGGGTCGAGCGTGCGGGGAGGGGCCGCTTCGCGCGTTGCTCAAGGGAAGACCTCATGATAGGTATGACTGACTCTTCGTACAGGTAAGAAAGAGAGCTGGGAAAACATGCCGACCGACGACAAAAAGGAAGTTCTTCGACCCCGGGCGGATCTGACCAAGGCGCCGCTTAAGCGACGCGAGGGGATCGGCGGACGGGCCTCCATCACCACCTCTGCGGGGCGCAAAGACTATCGCGAGAAGCTCATCGCGGAGAAGGTCGCCCTGGAGAAGGAGCTGATCGAGGCGAAGGTAGACCTCAAGAAGTCACCGCTGAAGCGGCGAGAGGGGATCGGCGGAAGGACGTCGATCACGACCACGGCGGGGCGCAAGGACTATGGAGAGAAGCTGCTCGCTGATCGCGAGGTGCTCGATCAGGAGCTCGCGGCGCACAAGATCGATCCCGTCGGGAAGTAGGCCCCGGCTACGGCGCGAGGAACTCCGATGGGCGAGCCTGTAGACATTCGCTTCTGCTTCCCGCCCTACGGGTTCGAGGGGTTCGCCCACTCGATCGCGGCGTACTACCTCGCGGAGTACCTGGGCGAGCAGGGCCTCCAATCTTCGCAGTACATTAACGCCTCGCCGATAGGCTCTCTCGACTCGATCGCGGAGGAGATCGCGGAGGAGGACGCGTTCGCCTACGGGTTTGTCGTCTACGACTCGAACGTGCTCCTCTCGCTCGCGCTCGCGCGGCGGGTGCGGGAGCTACGCCCTGGGCGGATGATCCTCTGCGGCGGGCCCTACTGTGAGCCTCGGTACAATCACGGGTCGCTCTTGGGCCCGGGCTCCTCGTTCGACTACGTGATCACTGGCAGCGGCTACCGACCGCTCGCAGAGCTCCTCCTCCGAGCGCGCGCTGGCGGTGCGGCAGAGAGGGGCGCGACCGGTCCGGCGGAGATACCCGGGATCGCCTTTCGTACGCCGGGGGGCCTCATCCGGACCACACCCAAGCCGCCTCGGATCCCGCTCGCCGAGCTGCCCTCGCCCTATCTCTCGGGGCGGATCGATCTCGCCGAGCTCTACGAGGCCGAGGGGCACTTCGCGTTGGTCCGATCGCAGGGATGTACGGCGCACTGCCTCTTCTGCAACTTCGCCGTTCGCAGCGGATTTCGCGTCGACACGGTGCCGTTCGAGCGGACGATCGCGGAGCTTCGGCGCTTCGCCGAGTATGCGCGCGAGCGCGGCGCGGTCTGTCATGTGATGCTCTCGGACGATGACTTCGCGATCGATCGCGAGAACGCGAAGGAGTTCTGCGCGCGGGTGATCGAGGCCGGCTTGCCGGACTACCTGTGCTTCTACTCGCACATGAGCGTCAACCACGCCGACCGCGAGCTCATCGAGCTGATGGCGGCGGCGAATTTCTCCGAGGTCAACTTCGGCGTGGAGTCCGGAGTGCCGCGGATCCTCTACGAGATGCGCAAGCTCCACGCGGCGACCCGCGGTGCGGACGACCTCGTGGCGGAGCGGGCGTACCTCGTCGAGGCGCGGGAGCTGGTCGCCTACGCTCGCGAGGTCGGGCTCGACACCACGGCGAGCTTCGTCACGGGCATGCCCTTTGAGACCTACGAGGACGCGGCTCAGACCCTCGAGTACATCAAGACGCTCGATCTCGGGGCCTACTCGGTCAACCACTTCACGCCGCTCTCGGGCTCGGTCTACACCCGGCAACAACGCGGCGAGACCGAGCACGATCCGCGCTATTCGACGCTGCCGAGGCGCGCGCTCTACCGCTTCGACCCGACCCGGATCCCCCGCTTGCCGCACGCGTTCGTGTACCCGAGCGTAAAGATCCCGCTCCACTTCGCGGGGGACTTTTCGGAGTGTGAGACCCTCCCGTCAGGTCTGGTCTACCCGAGCCTGCTCCTCGTCGCCGCCGGCTGGCGAGAGCGCGCCCCGGAGGCCGCCCAGGCGCTCCTCAACATCGGCGATCACCTCTTCGTCGAGGTCGAGGACGGTGATGAGGAGGCGATCGCTGCGATCGATCGGGCTTGCGTCGACGCCGAGGTGCCCGTGACCTCCGTCAACTATGTGTACCCTGTCGCCGGCGGAGGGGCGGTCCGCGAGCTCTTCGTCGATCCTCACTACGAGGTGACGTCGATCCTGCGGGCGGGCTTCGCAAACCTCGACGAGCTCGAGCTCGACTTTGACGGGCGACCGCGGCGGCGCGCGGACACGGCGACGCTCGCGGCGGTCGAGTCTGGAGATGATCTAGAGCGCTTTCTCGACTGTGTGCTGGCGATCGAGGGGTACGGCCGACCGGTCGCCCTCGCGGAGCTCTTCGCCGGCCAACACCCGCTGTGGGTCGTCAACGGCTGTCGTTGGTCGCTCTGGGGCTGTCCTGCGCCGAGCTTGGGGCTGATGGTCGCGAACACCGACGGGAGCGTGTCTCCTTGCGTCGGCGGACCGAGGGTCCCGGCTCCCCACCGTGATCGGGTCCACCTCCAGGTGCGGATGGAGAGGACGATCGACGCGGGGAGGGCGGAGCTCGGCTGCGACCGCTGCAGCGCCCGTGACAACTGCTCGGGCTGTACCTCCCTCGCGGGTATCGGCCACGATCGCTACTGCGGCCTCGTCCGCTCCCGCGGCTGGCTGACCCATGTGCTCCCGCTCCTGCGGATCCTCGGCGAGAGCGTCGGGGTGGATCGCCTCGCGTCCGTAGCCGTCGGCTTCACCCGGGACCAGCGCTTTGAGCTGCCGGAGGAGGCCCTGGTCGACGCCGCCGCCGGGGACGATCAACGCGGCTGCTACGTGGCCCTGGACGGCGATGAGTACATCATGGTCGACGTCCGCCGGCGGGCCTCCTTCACCGTCGATCGGCTGACGGCGATGCTGGTCGAGTCGGCGCGTGCGGGGCTCGATGAGGCGGCCATGGTCCGGGTGCTCTGTGAGCTCGGGGTGAGCGACGAGTCGGTCGCTGCGGCCCGGGTCGACCGTTTTATGGCCGGGGTCTGGCGGCGCCCTGAGGGGCCCGTAGCCGAAGCTCCGCGCGCTCTCCCGTGATCTCGGCGGCGCCGAGGCTCGGGGGCGCCGCGGTCGAGCTGCGTCGTGTCGCGAGCCTCTCTCGCCGCGGTCTGCGAGCCTTCGCGGCGCGCGGGTCCTGGCGAACCTGGCCGCTCAGCTACGCGAGAGAACCCGCCGCGCCAGAGCGATGCGCAGGGGGTGGTGGAGCGCCTAGGCCGAGGCGGCGGGGGCCGGGAACCATCGCTTGGTGCGATTGGCGAAGGCCACGAGGGTGAGCATCACGGGCACCTCGATCAGGACCCCGACGACGGTCGCGAGCGCCGCGCCCGAGGCGAGACCGAAGAGGCTGATGGCGACGGCGACAGCGAGCTCGAAGAAGTTCGAGGTGCTGATCATCGCGGCGGGCGCGGCGATGTTGAAGGGGAGCTTGAGGGCACGCGCGAGGCCGTAGGCGACGGCGAAGATGCCGAAGCTCTGGATCAGCAGGGGGACGGCGATGAGCAAGACCCGGCCAGGTCGCTCGACGATGGTCCCCGCCTGGAAGCCGAAGAGGAGGACGACGGTCAGGAGCAGGCCGACGATCGAGGTGGGCTTGAGCTTGCTCGCGAAGCGGTCGATCGCTCCGGCGCCGCCCGTCACGGCGAGGCGCCTGTGGGTGAGCATGCCTGCGCCCAGCGGGATGACCACGAAGATCAACACCGACGCGAGCAGCGTCTCCCAAGGGACCCGCAGGTCGGTCACGCCGAGCAGCAACCCGGCGATCGGCGCGAACGCGAAGACGAGGATGAGGTCGTTTATCGAGACCTGCACCAGGGTGTAGTTCGCGTCGCCATCGGTGAGGTGGCTCCAGACGAAGACCATCGCGGTGCAGGGCGCGACGCCGAGCAGGATCATGCCGGCGATGTATTGCTGGGCGTCCTTGGGGGGCACGAGCCCCGCAAAGATGTGCTGGAAGAAGAGCACGCCGAGGGCCGCCATCGTGAAGGGCTTGATCAGCCAATTGACGACGAGGGTGAGGGCGAGCCCCTTGGGCTTGGCTCCGACGCTCTTGAGGCAGGAAGGATCGACCTTGAGCATCATCGGGTAGATCATCAGCCAGATGAGCAGGGCGACGACGAGGTTGACCCGCGCCCACTCCAGGGCGGCGACGGCCTCGAAGAGCTCCGGCGCCGCGAGCCCGAGCCCCACGCCCGCGGCGATGGCGAGCGCGACCCAAAGGGAGAGAAAGCGTTCGAAGAGACCCATGGTTCAACCGCCTCCTGGCGATGTCATGCCGAGCTGACGGCCGTTCGAGCGGCGCGGCCGCGCAGGATCGGCGCATGCGAGCCCGCGCAGCGTGGCGTCTGTCGCGTCGCCTGTCGCCGACGATGACAATGTGCCGGAGCTGGCTTCGTCGCGCATCGTTGCTCCCGCGGCGGAGGAGTCGCTGCCGGAGATCACGTCAGAGTCCTTCGACCAGGGCCTTGAGGAGCGCGACGGTGCCGGGTTCGACGCAGTAGCAGATGCGCGGTCCATCGACCGCGCCGCGGATGAGCCCCGCGTCCTTGAGCTGCTTGAGGTGCTGCGACACCGTGGACTGCGCGAGGGGCAGCTCGTCGACGATGTCGCTGACGATGCAGCCCTCGTGGCGCACGAGTGAGCGGATGATGGCGACGCGCGCTGGGTGGGCGATGGCCTTCGCGAGCCGCGCGAGCTGCGTATTCGCGACGCTCTCATCGGTGGGCACAGGCGGCATTGGCACGGCGGGCGGGCAGCAGTCCCCGCTCTTGTCGTTCTTCTTCTTCGGCACATTCCCCCTCGCCTGTCGGGTTATAGTACATCGTCGATATACGATTACTATGGTTTGGTCAAGGCGCCAGCGCGAACGGGCGACCTCGGCCGCCCGTGCGCCTCACCGGGTCGACGCGGTCTAGCCGGGTTGGATGCCGGGCTGGGCGGCCTGGACCGACCAGTCCCAGGAGTCGAGGAGGACGACCGAGTCCCAGGCGGTGTCGCCGGTGTCCCAGACCGTGAATCGGATCTCCATCGTCTCGCCGGGGGTGACGTTGCCGGACATCGTCAGCCAGCCGGTGCCGCCGCCGGTGTAGCCGAAGTGGCCGCAGGCTGAGGCGTTGACGTCAAAGCCGGTGCCGATCACCTCGGTGGTCGAGACACAGCCGTTGTAGTTGCTCTGGGCGCCGCACTGGGTGATCTGACCGTTCTGGCACTGGGTGAAGAGCCCCGGAGCGCTCTTCACCAGGTTCACGCCTACGGGCCACGTCTGGTTGTTGTTCTCGTAGATCGCGATGTTCTTGTCGCTCGGGTTCTCCGGGTCGGTCGAGTCGACGAGCGTGACGAAGAAGTCGTTGAAGGCG
The DNA here is from genome assembly GCA_030424595.1 of Polyangia bacterium. GTDB lineage: Bacteria > Myxococcota_A > Polyangia > Nannocystales > Nannocystaceae > JADJRG01. The sequence continues at coordinate 77,863 of JAUHWG010000013.1, read as the reverse complement.
GTGCAGACGTACTCGGGGTACTCGGCCGAGTAGAAGAACATCTTCGCCGAGAACGAGTTCGCGTTGGTCGGCACCCGGACACGGAGCTTGAGCTGGACCGGGTTGAAGGCCGTGGTCCCGGCGGCGCCGGGGCAGCCCGGGGCGTTGGGGAAGGAGCCGCCGTTGGCCGCGATCCAGTCGGCTGGCGCGGGGCTCGAGGTCCCGGTGTTCACCCCGGTCTGGAAGGCGGCGTGGTTGGGGTTTGTCTGTCCTGGCGCGGCGGCGGTGCCCGAGGAGAGGGCTGCGAGCCTCTGTCCCTTCTTCGCCGGGTTGTTGGTCCCGAACTTGTCGCGGATCGATCGCGAGTTCGCGTTCGGCGTGCCGCTGCCGTTGGCGAGGGTCAGAGACCCTGAGATCACGCCCCACTTCTTCTGTGAGAGCGGCGGGTTCTCGGTCGTGAACTGGCAGAGGTCGATCGCCTTCGCGTAGTCCAGCGGGTTGTTGGAGTTGCTGGGGAGGCCGCCGTCGCAGAGCGGGATAGCGTTGTCCTTGGTCCCGTCGCAGTCGTCGTCGACCATGTTGTCGCCGACCTCGAAGGCGCCGGGGTTGACGAGGTCAGGGTTGAGGCAGTTGGGGCCGATCTCGTCGCAGCAGTCGCCTCCGCAGACGGTCCAGCCGTCATTGTCGAGGTCGGGGTCCTCGTCGACATCGCCGTCGCAGTTGTCGTCGAGGTTGTTGGCGCAGAGATCGGTGGCCTCGGGGAGGACTTGGTTCTCACAGGGGCCGTAGGCGGTGCCCTCAGCGTTGCAGGTCGCGGTCCCGCTGGAGCAGATCCCCTTGTCTTTGGTCCCCTGCGGCCCGGTGTAGCAGTCGATCGTCGAGCCGGGATCGCAGGCGCACGCCCCCTCGATCTCGCAGCCATTGTCGGCGTTTCCGTCGCAGTCGCTGTAGCCGTCCTCGCAGGGGCCGAAGACGCACATGCTGAGCTCGCAGGTGGGCTCGGCGTTGGGGAAGGCCTCGCACGGGACCCCACACTCGCCGCAGTTCTCGAGGTCGCCGAGGAGGTCGAAGCACTGGCCGTCACAGCAGGCGAGGCCGCCGGCGCAGGGCTGCTCGTCGTTGCAGCCGGGGATGCACTCGCCCTCGAGACAGATCGTGCCGAGGGAGCAGTCGCCGTCGATGAGGCAGCCCTTGCAGGTGTTGGACTCGAGGTCGCAGAGGGTCACGCCTTGGCAGTCGTCGTCGGCGTCGCAGCCGGGCTCGCACTCGCCGCTCTCGGCGTTGCACCACTCGCCGGCGCCACACTCGGCCTCGGTGCACATCAGGCCGCCGGTCGTCCCGGTGTCGGTGTCGGTGTCGGTGTCGGTGACGCTCGCGGTCGTCGTCTCGCCGGTGGTCGACGTCGTGGTCTCACCGGCGCTCTCGCTGCCGGCGCTCTCCGTCGCCGTCCCAGACGAGCTCGAGCTGCTCTCGGTGGTCGACGCGGTCACCGTGGCGCCGGTCGGGGCGGTCATCGTCACCCCGGTCGACGTTATCGTCGTCGCGTTCGGGTCGTCGCCGCTACAGCCTGCGAGCGAGCTGGCCGCCAGAAGTGATAGAGAACCACCAAACCACCGTATCCAACCCATATTGGAAGTGTAGGCGCTCCGCGTGGTCCGGCACAATCACGAGTCGCGCTAATCTAGCGGTCCCTGTGGCCGCGGAGGCATGTCCTCCGTCGGGGGGGAGGCTCGAGAATGCACTGTGGGGGTCCGCTCGCCGATGGCTCGGAGGGCTCCCCGTCTGCGCTGCTCAAGGGGGGTGCTCTCTGCCTGGAGAGAGGCTTCGGTCGACGGGGGCGGGGCCTCTGCGGCTCCAGGAGCATCTTCGATGAGCCGATGAGCAGCGCGAACGCGGTGACCGGCGACGAGGAGACTCGATGCACGGGACCTCGCGGGAGGATCGGAACACCCCCCCGGGTCGTCGGCTCGCCTGGGGGCGATGGACCTGCGACGAGGTCCTCGCGATGTCGCAGGCAAGCGGGCGCAGCTCCTGGGCGTCTCACCGCTCAACCGCATGCGGGCAGCGCACATGTCTCTCCGGCTAGGGCGCGCCGAGATGGTGTGGATCTGTCGGGTCGGAGCCGGCGATGTACCGACGAAGCCGACGAAACGCGCCCCGTGCCGACAGCTTCAACACCCGCGCGGGTGAGAGGAAGCTCGCCGGCTCGATCTGTCGGGTGAGGAGCAACGCAAACCGGTGCCCGTACTCGGGGTCGCTGAGCATCCACCGCATCATCGTCTTCGCGACCGCGGGAGGTGGCTCGGAGTAGATCTCACGCTTCAGTCGACCCATCGTCGACTCAAACATCGGCTTGCAAGCGGCGTAGATCCGCCTGTCGTAGCTGGCCATGGCGACGTCCCAGGAGACCTCGTCTCGCCGCCATCGAACGAGCTCCTCGGCGAGGACCTTCGCGCCTAGCAGCGCGTCGTAGATCCCCTGGGCGTCGATCGAGTCCTTCTGATGGTACGCGTCGCCGACGAGCGCCCAGCCCGGGCCTGCCGAGCTGCGAAAGAGGTTCCCGACCCGCTTCATCCCGCTTACTCGACCTCGCCGGCGGCGGCCTTCGAGACGACGCCAGACCCGCGGTCGCTCGCGGAGAAGCGCTTCATAGTTGCCCTCTGGATCGCCTGCGAGCTCGGCGAAGCGGTCCGCTCGGCCCTGGACCAAGACGATCGTCTCGCCCCCTGAGGTCGGCATCGCGACCGTCGAGAAGCCGTCGCAGGAGGAGTAGATCTGGGCGAGCGCTTGACCGCTCTCGTCGTAGCTGTCGATGTCCTCCCAGAAGTCATAGTAGATGGTCGTCGCGAGGTCCTCGCGCTCTTCTGTGACGGCTGCGCCGACGCTCCGCGCGACGGTCGAGAAGCGCCCGTCAGCGCCCACGACCGCGGCTGCGTGGATCTCGATGGTCTCTCCGCCGCGCTCGACGACAATGCCGGTCACCCGCTCGCCCTCGGCCCGGAGAAGATCGACGACCTTGGCGTTCTCCCAGGCGTCGACGCTAGGGTAGCGCTCCAGGTTTTTCCAGAGGGTGTGGTCAAAGAGGCTGCGATCGATCGTGTAGAAGTAGTCGCGGCTGCTCGGGCCGGCGTCAAAGGGAAAGACGCTGCGAAAGTAGTCGCCGATCTCGAGAACGAAGCCGCCGAGCCGCGGGGTGTCGACCGTATAGCTGCCTTCGTCGACCCCCAGCTCGTCAACGAGCTCCATCGCGTGTGGCAGCAAGAAGGGGGCAGAGACCGCAGGCAGGCTGGGAAAGGCTACCCGCTCGACGAGGAGCACCCTTAGCCCTGCCTGACCGAGACGCGCGGCGAGGGTCGACCCAGCCGGTCGAGCACCGACGATCGCAACATCGTAGGGCTCGCTGTGGTTGTGCTCCAGATCGACACCCATCGCGAGAGCCTATCATGGCGTGTCATGGCAAAGCAGATCGCTCCCGTGACGGCAGTGGGTCCTCGGCCTGCGAGGCCTATGCACACCCGTCTTCATCGGTGGCTTCGTAGCTCGAAGACGACCAGATGGAGCGGGGGGAGCGTGCGACACCGTCGGATAATGCGCGAAGAGGTAGGCAGATGTCCGCCAAAAATCGGCTTAATCATATCATTCTGTGATCCGTACGGTATCCTTGAGACACCAACACAAGGCCGGTCGTGGGCTGTGCCGCTCTGTGTAGGTAGATCGCGCCCGCTCAACGCGGACCCCCAGAGTGGGAAGCATCGTCCAGATAGATGATAGTCCATACACGGTCGGGCTGAAGAGGAGCGACTCTCCGGAGCCGCTCGCAGGAGTACGACCCTGGGGTCGGCGAGAGAGCGCACTTCAGCGCCTGAGCCTACAGAAGTACATAGGAGAGATAGGATGAAACGTCGAGGATTCTTACGTGGTGCGCTCGCGTCTGCTGCTGCTGTCGTCGCCTACAGCCCCTCTAGGGGAGTATGGGCCGCACAGCCCGACCCGGACACGATCAACATCCCCGATCTCGACGGAGAGCTAGTCCTCGCGGGCTCGCTCCTCGCCGATGCGGCCGACGACTTTGGCCACATCATCTCCGCTGCTCCGGTCGCGGTGCTGATCCCGGGCTCGACTAGCGACATCGTCAAGCTGATCAAGTTCGCGAACGACCATGACATCAAGGTCGGCGGGATGAGCATGATCGGCAACACGCACAGCTGCTACGGCCAGTCTCAGGTCGGCGGGGGGGTCGTCATCGACATGTCCGCGCTCTCCGAGATCCATGAGATCACGGAGGACAGCGCCGTGGTCGACGCGGGGGTCCGCTGGCGTGAGCTCGTCCAGGCGTCGCTCGCTGTCGGCAAGAGCCCGCCGACGCTCACCGACTACCTCGACCTCAGCGTAGGCGGAACCCTCTCCTGCGGCGGAATCGGCGGTCAAGCGTTCATCCACGGCCTCCAGGTCGACAACGTGCTCGAGCTCCTCGTCGTGACCGGCAAGGGCAAGCTCGTCACCTGCTCGCCGAAGAAGAAGCGCAAGCTCTTCGAGTCGGTGCTCGCCGGCCTCGGTCAGTTTGGCATCATCGTCCGCGCTCGGGTCCGCCTCGTGGACGTACCGCCGATGGCCCGCGTCTACACCGCCCTGTACACCGATCTCGTGGCGATGACGAGCGATCAAGAGTTCTTGATGGACGAGTGCCGCTTCGACTACATCGAGGGCTTCGCGGAGCCCGCAGAGGGGGGGCAGGGCTGGATCTACAAGATCGAGCTGGTCAAGTACTTTGCGCCTGGCGACGAGCCGAACGACGCCGAGCAGCTCGAGGATCTCGCCTTCAACGAGGGCTCGGAGGTGATCACCGACGTTCCCTACTTCACCTTCGTCGATCGGGTTACGCCGCAGGTCGAGTTCCTCAAGCAGATCGGAGTCTGGGGGCTACCGCACCCATGGATCGACGTGTTCGTCCCTGGGTCCGAGACCGACGACTTCGTGCAGGGGGTGCTCAACCAGACCACACTCGCCGACACCGGCCAAGGACCGATCCTCATCTACCCCTTCAAGCGCGCGAATGTGACCAGGCGCTTCATGGCGATGCCGGATGATGAGACCGTCTTTCTCTTCTCAATCCTGCGCACCGCGGTTCCGCCCGATGCGGCGCAGCAGCTCGTCGATGCCAACCGCGGGATCTACGAGGAGCTCCGTGACCTCGGCGGAAAGCGCTACCCCATCTCCGCGATTCCCTTCAGCGTTCAGGATTGGAAGGACCACTTCGGGGGCCGTTGGGGGAGCTTCGTCCAGGCGAAGTGCAAATACGACCCATGCAATGTCCTCACGCCAGGACAGGGCATCTTTAGCTGATAGTCTCTCGCGCATCGGATAGACTCTCCCAATCGCGTCGCTCGGGGGGGACGCTACCGAGGCCTCCAACCCACTCAGCGCGCGGCGGAGAAGCCTCGATGAGCGATCTCGAAGTTCCGGATGAAGGGATCCTGGTCACTCGCACAGAGCGGATCTGGATCGGCGATGATGAGGTCATCCGCGCCGTCGTCCACCCTGGGCTGGTGACGACCCTCGAGGATGCGCAGGAGAACGTCCGCGGCTTCGCGACGGTCGGCGGTGGGACGAAGCGCTACGCGCTGATCGACATGCGCGCCCACGCAGCGTCGGCGACCCGTGAAGCGCGCGAGTACTACGCGGGGCCGGAGAACGCGGAACATGTCCTCGCGGTCGCTCTTCTCGTTCGCTCGTCGATCTCGCGGCTGATGGGGAACTTCTTCCTCGGGCTCAACAAGACGAGCTTCCCGCTCAAGCTCTTCTCGGAGCCGGAGCCGGCGCTTACCTGGCTCCTTAGCCTTCAGGCGCGAGAGGGGAGGTAGCTCGTGTCCCAGGTCATCGAGACCCGGACCGAGCTGATCTCGCTCGACGATGATGAGATCGTCCGCTGCAAGGTCAAGCAAACTGAGGAGCATCGGCTTGCCGACGCGATCGAGAACGTCCGGGCCACCGCGGCGCTCGTCGGGGGACGCCGAGTCTTTCTCCTCCTCGACGCTCGCACGGCGACGAAGATCGATCGCGAGGCGCGGGAGTACTATACAGGGCCAGAGAACGCGAAGGTGGTCCGAGCGACCGCAATGCTCATAGGATCATCCGTCGGTCGAATCATCGGCAATTTTATTCTTAGGGTGAATCATCCGCCTTTCCCGTTCCGTCTCTTCTCCGACGAAGAGTCCGCGAATAGTTGGCTGCGCGATCTTATGGCTGCGAGCGACGACGATGGCCCCTGGGAGTCATGATGGAGAAGAAGTCCGGGGGCGCGACATCGAAGGCCCGGAGGTTCATGCCAGTGATCCGCTCCTCGATCGCCTGCGAGGGCTGCAGGCGAGGATAGCCCAGGCTCTCGACGACCGAAGGATAGAGTCCTCGGCTCAGCCCGCGACGCTGTGTGAGCTGATCACCCAGCTTGAGACCAGCACCGACGCCCTTCTCCAGGAGAACCAGCGGCAGCGCGATCAGATCGAGCGGACAAACCTCCAGTTCGGCGAGCTCGTCGAGGTCGTGATGGGGCTCGCAGCGCTCGACTACACCCAGCGTGCGACGGTCTATGAGGGTCAAGATGACGCGACGAACGCGCTCGCGATAGGCCTCAACATGATGTGTGAGGAGCTCGAGCACGCGACCACCGAGCTCATCCACACCCGCGATGTAGCGCTCGCCGCCAACCGGGCGAAGACGACCTTCCTCGCCAATATGAGCCACGAGTTTCGGACCCCGCTCAACGCGATCATCGGCTACAGCGAGCTTCTCTACGAGGAGTACGGCTCGACCGCCCAGCCGATGATGGTCTCCGACCTCGAGCGGATCAACACCGCCGCGCGTCACCTCCTCGCCCTCATCCAAGACACCCTCGATATCTCGAAGATCGAGGCCGAGAAGCTCGAGTTGGAGTTCCGCCCGTTCCTCCTGCCCGAGCTCCTGGACGACATCGTCGCGACGATCACGCCGATGATCCACAAGCACGCCAACCGTCTCGAGTACATCCGAGAGTTCGAGCTGTCGATCATGCTCGGCGACTCGACCCGCCTGCGCCAAGTGCTGCTCAACCTCCTGAGCAACGCCAGCAAGTTCACGACCGACGGGGTCGTCACCCTAAGGGTCTGTGAGCGCGTAGGAGCGGGTCAGCACATCATGGACTTTTCGGTCAGCGATACTGGCATCGGTATCGAGCCGGACATGCTCGACAGAATCTTTGAGGCGTTCACCCAAGCGGACGACTCGACGACACGTATGTATGGCGGGACCGGGCTCGGCCTGACCATCTCACGACGCCTCTGCGAGATGATGGGGGGAGCCCTGACCGTGACCAGCCGTGTCGGCCATGGCTCGACCTTTGTCGCTTCAGTCCCGATCCCGCCGATGGAGACGGGGAGCGTTGCTGCGGTCGGGGACTCCTGACGGGCCTCCGACGATCTCATCGACCGACACGGGCCGACGAGCGGGACGCGTCCCCGAGCCCAACCGTGTGATGGCCCTCATCTGCCTGCACGTCGGCGACGGCGCAGGAAGAGCGCGGCGAGGCCGATGAGCGAGGCTAGCCCGCCGGCGGAGCCGCGGTCGTTGTCCGTCGCGCACGCGCAGCCTGGCGGCCGCTCGCCCTGGGCCGGGATGACCTCTTCGTCGCTCGCCGCCGGCGTGCGCTCCGTCGCGGCAGTCTCCGGCCCGGCGTCTTCGGCCGCGTCGCCGAGGAGCGGCGCCGCTGGGGGCGAACCTCCGGCCCCGGTCGCAGCTCCACTCCCGAGCCCGAGCTGAGCCGCGGCCTCGACCGTGACGAAGCTTGCGAGCGGAGCTCCGCGAGCGACCTTGGTCAGCTCCCGGGCGACCACGGGCTCATCGCGCTCCTCCTGGCCCTTCGGCGCGGAGCCCCAGATCCCGCGCTGGGGCTCGGCGCAGGCGATAGGCCCGGTCCAAGGGTGGCGGATCGCGTAGCGCCCCTGGAAGTTGTTGAGCGAGCTGGGGCTCGCGCCGTTCGCGAGCTGGCCATCGCCACCGTCGAGCTCGCGACCGCCAGCGATCGGATCGACCGCCTTGAAGACGAGGTCCTCGCCGAGCGAGGCCGCGTCATAGCGGGCATGGAGGCGGGTGAGCACGTAGGGGCTCGAGCTGCCGCCGAAGCCTCCGAAGCCCCTGCCTGTGGTCGCTACCTGTCCCTCAAGCTCAAGCGGGTAGCGGACCGAGACAGTCGCGCCGCCCCTGGGCTTGGGGAACTTCCAGCGCTTGAGCGCCGCGACGCTGCATGCCCCGACCCGCTTGTCCTTCACCGTTGTCCGAAGCAGCTCAGCTCCGCGGGTGTGGCCCTCCTTGTCGATCTCGAAGCCGAGCTCGAGCGCTCCCCGGAGCTTGGGATCCGTCGCCAAGCCGAGGCCGTAGCAGTGGCGGAGTTCGTTGATGTGAGCGCGGACGATCCGGCGGACGATGTCCCGGTCCATGGGCCCCTTGACCGTCGCCTTGCCCTGGCGGACCACCGGGGACATCTGCGTCGGCGTCGACGGAGCGCTGGGGTCCTGCCCGCCCATCACGTCGGTGCCGAGCTCGGCGAGCTCCTTGGCCGTCAGAGCGGCGTCTGGACCGGGGCAGGGGTCGCACTTGGTCGCCCCCCAAGAGTACTCCGTGACCACCGCGCCGGGGTTTTGAGCGAGGGTGTGATCGAGGAGCGAGACGTAGAACTGGCCGAAGCGTTCGCGGGTAGCGTCGGCGACGTCGAGGTTGGTCGGGATCGTGACGTTCGGGTAGTTGGCGACCTCGTAGCGCTGCTGCGGCGCGAGCACGTGGACCAGGAGGTCCTGCTTGCCGCCGCTTCTGGGATCAGGCGCGTTGATCAGGCCGAGGCGGATCGGCAGCGAGAAGTCATCGCTGTCGTAGTGGAAGCGCAGGGGGGAGAGCTGAGCCCGCCCTTGCTGGTCAAATTGGACCTTCTTCGGGTTGACCTTCGCGACGAAGAACTTCATCCCCTGGGCGACGTAGGGGCGCAGGAGGGGCTCTGCGCCCTCGGGGATCCTGTACCCGTGGCTCCGCAGCCAGCTGTCGAGGCCGTTGGACTCGGTCGCCGAGAGGATGACGACCTCGTACTCGCCGACCGCGAACTCGGCCTCGACCACGACCACCGGCGCCCCGCTCCCGCGTCCGTAGCCCGAGCCGGAACCTCCGCCCCCTCCGCGACCGATGAGCCCGGTGTTTCCGAGGCCGATCGTCCCCCCTTGGTCGCACGGATCCCGCTCCCAGTATTCGACGAGGCGCGGCGCTGCGAGGGCCTCGACCCGGTCGAAGAGCTCACGCCGCAGGACCTTGACGTCTGTCTCCTTGAGCAGGACCGGCACCGGGATCACCAGGGCGAAGCCCTCCGGCGGGCCCTGGTAGTCGTTCTGCATCGACATGACGGTCCGAGTGCCCGAGCGCATCAGGACCACGACCGTCGCGTTGTTGTAGAGGTCGGCGTCCGCCCCGGCGACGTAGAAGCCGCAGAAAGCCGCGCTGGGGCGCGGTGTCAGCGTGATCGCGCCCCCGACGAGGAGCGCAGCGGCGACGGTGACGGGAGCGGCGAGCCGGCGGAGCATGGCAAAGAGTAGCAGTTGGCCGGAGGCGGAGGGTCCCGCGCTCGAGCGCTAGCTCGGCGAGGGATCCCAGGGGGAAGGCGACCCGCGGGTGCTCGGGTCCGAGGCTCTTCTCGCGGATCGTCAGGGCCCGCTGGTAGTAGGCCTCTGGCTCGTGCTCGTCCTCCGCCGCGGGCTCGGCTATGGTCGAGCGAGGGGCTCCATGGGTCGCGACAATATCCACAATGAGCTGCGGGGCGATGGGCCGGAGGCTCTGCTCGGCGGGTTCACTGGCTGGCGCGGGGCCGACTTCGCGCCGCACCCACCCCCGCGGGCGACGCCGCTGTCGATGGTGCTCGGCGCCCCCGAGGATCCTCCGCCGACGAACCTTCGGTGCGACGGGCCTGCCGCGGACCACCGCACCTTCGCTGCGCTCGCCGAGCGAGGTCGGCTCGATGAGCTCGTCCGTCTCGAGCTGCGGGGCAAGTTCACCGGCGAGACGCTGCGGATCGCGGCCGCGCTGCCCCGGCTAGAGGCGCTCGTGTGCCACACTTTGGCCGACGCGCCGCCGACGGGGCTGAGCTTCCCGCGCCTCAAGGAGCTCTCCGTCGTGGGGAGCGAGGCCACGTGTCTCGTCGACCCGCAGGTCACCCCCGCCCTCACCCGCCTGACGATCAGCGGGGCAGAGCTCACGCCGACGGACCAGGCCCACGTCCGCGAGCGGCCGCTGGTCGCGTTGACGCTCGAGTCCGTCTCGATCGAGCGCCGCGCCCTGATCAGGCTGCTCGACGCGCTTCGCGGATCGCTCCAGCGCTTGGCCCTGTACTATCTCCACGTCAACAATAGGCGACGCCCCCCGTTCCTGACGCGCTGGCTCGACGGCGAGTGGCCGGCGCTCGTCGAGCTCGAGCTTGGCGGCGCTCGACTGATCTCGCGGCTGCCCGGGGGTGTCGAGCGCCTCACCCTCAGGAACGTCGAGCTCTTCGAGAGGGCGCCCGCCCCTCCGCCGGGGCTCACCGCGCTGGTGCTCTCGGGCTGCGAGCCGGCGCTCGTCGCCGCGTTCATCGGTCACGCGCCTCGGCTCCGGGCCCTCGAGGTGGAGGAGAGTGACGAGGCCGAGCGCCTCGTCGCCGCAGCGCTCGCCCCCGGCGGCCAGATCGAGGTGCTGTCGCTGACCGGAGGCTTCAGCCTCGCAGATCAGCGGAGGGTCACGATCCCCGCCGACGCGCCCCCCCTGCGGGCGCTCAACCTCGACGCGAAATGGACCCTCGGGCCAGCGATCGAGCCGCTGTGCGCCGGCGAGCTCTCGCCATCGCTGACACACCTTCGGGTCGAGATCGGGGCGCCTGAACGCTGCGACATCGACCGGCTCTCGCCAGCGTTCGAGGTGTTCATCCTCGACGCAGGGCCTGGGTTTACCCTCCACGGTCGCTTCGCCGACGCACCGCCGCCGCCGCGCCTGCGCACGTTCGCGGTCTCGTACGTCAACGTGCTCGGGACGGAGAAGGGGGCGCTCGGCGCATGGCTCGCGCAGTGTCGCCACCTCAAGACGCTCGAGCTGGGCTTTAACGGCTTTGACCCCAACGAGATCGCCCACGCCCTGCGCAGCCTAGCCCCGCAGCTAGAGAGCGCCCTGCTCAGCGGCTGCTCCGACATGGGGGAGTACAACGAAGAGGAGCTCGTCGACGTGCTCTGCACCTCCTCGTGGCCAAACCTGGTCTTCCTCGATCTGCACGCCTTCCCGTTCGGCCCGGAGTCGAGCGTCCGGGTCGCGGCGGCGACCGTGGACATGCCTCGGCTCGAGCGGCTGACCTGGGCTTGGTCGGAGTTCGGCGCCGGGCTCGACGCGCTCGCCGAGCACGGCTCGCCGCGGCTGAGCCGCGTGCTGGTCGACCTTTTCCACTACGAGGAGGCCGTCGCCCGGCTCAGCCGCGCCGACGCGCGGGTCGCCAACGCGGAGATCAGCTTCTTCTGACGCGTCGCCCTCGACCTGCCTGCGCGTTCAGATCGGGCGCCCCTGCGTCGCCCCCGAGATCGGCGTGCGCGAAGACGACGAGGGCGCAGCCCCCCTCGGAGCATGGCCCCTCCTCGAGCAGCGGAGTGCAGCGCTCTGCGCGTCGAGGCCTGGGTCTGACGGGTCAACACACCTCGACGCGCGACGGTCAACGGGAGGGGCGATCATCACTCCGTGGACGAAGGCGTCCTCGCCCGCCTGGCGGCATAATCTACCGATGCCGCGCGTCGACGTTCTCCTCCTCATGAGCGCGCTCCTGTGCGGGTGCGCGCGGTCGTCGACGGCTCTCGCACCCTGGTCGGAGATGTCGGAGCCGCGCTCCGAAGCGGAGCGCGAGGAGCCCAACGCCGCTACGCTGATCCGCTGGGAGCACCACGACCTCGGCCTCTACGCCGCCTACACCTCGAAGTACCCGGAGCCCCAGGACTTCACGGTATCGCTCGCACGCGACGGGGAGCTGCGCTGGCTCGGTGTTCGCGGGGTGCGGACGCTCGGCGAGCGAGCTGCGCGGGTGGATCCCGAAGCCGTGGCGGCGATCTTCGCGGAGGTCGACGGCCTCGATGAGGCCCACCTGCGCGAGCCGCAAAGCGGCTCCTACTGCATGAAGCACTCCTACTCCATAAGCGACCACATCGTCCTCGAGCGAGGGGCCGAGGCCCCTGCAGTGAACCTCGGCCTGTGTCATGCATATCCGACCCACGCGCGGCTCGAGGCGACGGTGGAGTGTCTTCGGAGTCATGTTCATCGGTGGATCGATCCAGACTACGTCGTCTGCCGGGTCGCTCGGACGCAGCGCTATCACTTCACCTCGGAGAGCGCGTTCGTCCATCGCCGCGGGGTTCTCCACGACGTCAACGATGACCTCCGGGCGAGCCCCCGGCGGCGGGCGACGCTCTATGTCGGGACGAGCCTGCGGGAGGACGCCGCGGCTCGCCGGGCGCGGACCCAGGAGGCCCTCGATGAGCTCGCTTCGCTCGGCGGCGACGTCGAGCGCGTCGAGGTCATCAATGTCATCAATGTCGGTCAAGAACTCGCGCGCTGGCCGGCAGACGACGAGCGGGCGGGCGAGGACGAGTGGATCTACTTCGAGGTCGTGGACGTTGGGTGTCTCGATCGTGAGCGAAGCCGAGAGCGCTCCCTGTGGGCGCGGGTATCCGTGACTTCGCTGGGGTGCACTCCGAGGGTCGAGGGCTGACGCCGGGGGGGGCGGTGTCGGGAGTCTGGCCTTCAAGCCAGCCCATTGCCGTCGGGAAGGGCAACACCATCGTGTTCACCGTCGCCGCACCACCCGCGCGCCTGTTGGAGCGGTTGGCGCACCCCGTGGAGTGGTTGTGCGCAGTCAGCGCGTTGGGTCCCACGAGCCTCCAAGTACCCGGCACCTCGCCGAAATCTCCGGCCTAAACCTCGATCCGCTTAGCCGCCTGCCGTAGGTCTTGGTCAGCGTTGACGGGTGACGGGTCGACGGGTCGACGGGTCGACGGGTCCGGCGGTAGGCCGTAGGCCTGCATGATTCATTCGGGGCTACCACGACTAGCTTGGAAACACGACAATTCCACATGCCCCATCGAAGTGGGGGGCGACAGGCACATCTGAGAGGAGCGACTCGATAATGCTGTCGGGAAGGTCGCTTGGAACGGCTTCATCTGCGTAGCCGGATGCATACCGAGCACCGTGCCATAGCCTGTAATCTCCGAGTAGTATGATGTCGCCGCGCCTGACAATCCAGCCTTCACCGCAGTTGAATGGGTCTCTCGTCCCCTCAGGGAGACAGTTTACTCTGATGTAGGGGTATGCTGCATATGGCATTTGGTAGGCTCGCACTACGCTCATCCCTTCCGCGATGGCATGCTCTGCAGCGATCCGCGGGGCGAGGCCACAGACGACTTTCTGCGCTCTCACCAACAATACGCACGCGGCGCCCCCCACGCATGCGACGCTGCGTCTGGGACCAATATCAATCGCAGCGACTGGAGACTGAATGTCCATCGCACCTCTTGCGCTGAAGTCGCGCTGTGCCTCGCCAATCGCCTCCGTGAGAAGTCGTCGTATCAGTGCCGACGAACCAGCTTGCTCTCCCTTGCCATCACAGGCTGCCATCCAACGGTGACCGAGACCTCTCAGGGAGGCCTGAGCGCACAGAATACCGTCATCGATGCTTCCGCCCCCTGCGATAAATGCAATGAGGGTACGGCCGCTCGGGTGTCGGAACACTGCAGGTGGGCACTCCTCTTCCAGAGGCACTCCTTTGCTAAACGACGCTGTCTTCATGGGTTGTCCTTCGCTGCTGGGGTCAAACGCTTGTAGGGGATGTGAGTGTACTCCTTATGAAAGATCGTTGGTCCAGTTCTCCGATATGTCCAGCTGCTGTCCAACTGTCCTCGAAGTACGGCTCCGCTCCTCCGAAAGACAAGCATGTATCCCTTGAGGCCTTCGGCCTCGATCGCGTCTCCGTGAGGTGGTGGTTGGGCCTACCGCGTCCGCAGGCGCGCTGCTGTCTCGATAGGAGCTGGCCTCCAACGCAGTTCAATTCGGCGCGCAACGGATCGAGCAGGCGGTCGACCGTGGAGGTCGTGAGTTCCAAGACACGCGAAGTCCTGATCCGCCGCTTCGCTGGCCTGGCCAGCGACGTAAACGCATTCACCGAGGCGCTCCGGGCCTCGGCCCTGGAGGCCAAGCAGCGGGGCTTGCCGGCGCTGCTGCTGCATCCGACGGGCGACGTCCTCGCAGTCGCGGACAGCGCAGGCCAGCTCAAGACCTGGTCCGCGCTGCACGTAGACTTCGATGACGAGGAGGAGCTCGACCTCGCCTACGAGGGCGACGGCTGGTTCGAGGCGCGCGGGGTCACCTACTACGTCCACCGGGCGCGGCCGTACGTCCTCCTTCGCCATGGGCGGCTGGCGATCACCGAGGTCGACGTCCTCCCCGACGAGACCAGGCCGATCCCATCGGAGAGGCTCGACGCGTTCGCGTTCGCGGCGGCGGAGGCGATAGAGCACTACGAGGCGGCGCGGCGCGGCGACTGATCGCCAGCCCGGGGGCTGCCCCGCCACTCTTCGAGTGAACGCTGGCCGAGTGAACGCTGGCCGAGTGAACGCTGGCCGAGTGAACGCTGGCCGAGTGAACGCTGGCGAGAGGCGTGGAGGCAGCTCGGCTTCCTGCGAGAGCCCTCTGCGTCGAGGGTGTCGCGAGTGCTCTCGCCGTCCAGCCTATTGACGCGCGCGAGATGCTATCCTCGCCCGGTGCCAAGCGCCCGCTCAGCGCAGACCTACGAGGAGCTCGCGCGCCGTATCCAGGCCCGCGATCCCGACCTTATCGCCGCGGTGGACGAGGTCGACGGGACACTGCTGCAGGGCGCGGTGCTCTGGGCTTCGGGCGGCCGCCGAGCATAGACTGGGGCCCTCATGAGTGAGCTGAAGATCAACAGCGACCGTTTCCGCGCCGCGTTCGTCATCGTCCTCGTCGTCGCGATCTCGCTTCTGTTCCTGGCGATGATCTGGTCCTTCCTCAAGGCTCTCCTCCTCGCGGCGATCGTCGCCGGGATGCTGCGCCCCGTCTACCGCCGGATCCGAGCGTCCTTCCGCGGCCGTGAGACAGCCGCCGCGCTCACCACGATCTTCCTCGTCATCTTCCTGGTGTTGGGCCCGCTCACCGCCTTCCTCGGGGTCGTCGCGTCGCAGGCGTCGCAGATAAGCGAGACGTTGATCCCGTGGATCAAGAACAACGTCGGCTCCGAGTCGTACACGGAGGTCAAGGCCTGGCTCCTCGAGGAGGCGCCCGCCGTCGTCGACGTGCTGCCGGACCGCGACCAGCTCCTCGAGGGCGTCGCCGGGCTCGCGCGATCCGCCGGAAATTTCCTGATGAGCAGCGCGTCGAGCGTCACCGCCGGCACCGCCGCGTTCTTCCTCAATCTCTTCATCATGCTCTACGCGCTCTACTTCTTCCTCGTCGACGGGAAGAGGATCCTCGAGCGCATCCTCTACTACACGCCGCTCGCGCATGAGGACGACGAGCGGATGATCGAACGCTTCGCGTCGATCACCCGGGCGACGATCAAGGGGACGGTGGTCATCGCCCTGATCCAGGGGCTCCTCGGCGGGATCGCGCTCTACGTCGCGGGGATCGGTGGCGCCGCCTTCTGGGGGACGATCATGGTCGTCCTCTCCGTCATCCCGGGCATCGGCGCGACCCTGGTCTGGCTCCCCGCCGTCATCTACTTGCTCGTCACCGGCGACACGCTCGCGGGGGTGCTGCTCGGCGCATGGTGTGCGGGGGTCGTCGGGAGCATCGACAACGTTCTCCGGCCACTCCTCGTCGGCCGCGACGCGAAGATGCCGGATCTGCTGATCCTCCTCGGCACCCTCGGCGGGATCTTCCTCTTCGGGACGGTCGGGTTCATCATCGGGCCCATCGTCTGCGGCCTCTTCCTCACGGTGTGGGAGATCTACGGCGTGACCTTCAAGGACTCGCTGCCGCCGGTGCTGCCGCTCGACCGCGACGACGCGGCCCCCCCGAGCGCCGACGTAGACGGCGCCGAGGCGTCGGCGATGGACAGGACCGAAGGAGCGCGGATCGCAGAGGCGGCGGAGGGGAAGGCGGATGCAGGCGCGACCGAGGCGCCCCCATCAAGCTGCGAATGAGCAGTCTCGCCGACGCGTGAACGCGCTCTCAGCGATGCACGAATGACCACACTCCCAAGACCTTCTTTAGGCTGCAGGTCGACGATGAGAGCTGCGGTGTGCATGGCAATTCCGAGTGCGTCGCCGCGATCACCTATGTAGAGAGGACGTCGCCGGCGAAAATAGGTAGGGGGGAGGCGTTCGCGAGCGATGGCCCTCGACCACCTCGACTCTCCGGACCCAGGCGCGGACCGAGCAGGGCAGGGCCTTCTGCATCCGCGGGGTGCCAAGAAAGATCGGTGCCGAGGCCGGCTCCGATGAACCCGCGGCCTGGCCTCAGCAGGAGGTCTGTTCGTACGCGTGCGCGCGGACAGACTCGCTCTTCCTCGAATCCAGCGCGAGCACAGCTGGAGAGCGGAGGCGACCCATCGGCGGATCTCTCGGGTAGTGTGGAGATTCCTCCATTGTCACTGCTCGTGCAGCAACACTACAATCGGCAACACTCGACTTTGGGGCGAGCGATATCACCATGTGTGACATCGCGCGACCTCTGACTGCATCGACGGGAGAAGCGCTCCGTGACGAGCAACCCACGTACCGAGACGCGCGTTCGCCTGACCACCAGCGGCTTCGTCACGCTCTCCGGCGTCATCGCCCCCCGATGGCTGGCGCGCCTCGAGCGTGCGCTTGAAGAGGCGCTCGCGCGCCCCTCGCCGCTCGGTCAGCAGTTCGCCCGGGGGGGCGGGGCGTTTCACAGCGACCTCTTCTTGTCGGCCTCGTTCCCCGCGTTTCGGGAATTCACCGCGGAGTCGGACCTCGCGGCGATCGTCGCGGAGGCGACCGGGCTCGCCAAGGTGGTGCTGTTTTGCGACGAGCTGCTGGTCAAAGAGCCCGGCACGTCGCTCCAGACCCCCTGGCACCACGACTATACCTACTGGCCGATCGCCGGCGAAGATATCTACTCGGTGTGGATCCCCCTCGACCGGGTCTGCCACCAGACCGGGGCGCTCGAGTTCGTGCAGGGGTCGCACCGGTGGGGTCAGCGCTATCACCCCAAAAACTTCGACACCGGCGCCGATCGGGTCACGGCGAACGACGAGCAGCCCGTGCCCGACGTCGACAGGGACATCGCGCCCGCCGACCGGGCCATCGCCGAGCTCGAGGTGGGGGACTGCGTGCTCTTCCACGGGCGCACCCTGCACCGCGCGGCCGGCAACTCGAGCGCCGCCCAGCGTCGCCGCGCCATCGTCGTGCGCCTCGTCGGCCCCGACGTGCGCTACGACCCCCGACCCCGCACGCTCCCGCTCATCTGGGCGCCCCGCCTCGCGCCGGGGCAGCGGCTCGCCGACGACCCGCTCTTCCCCACGCTCTGGCCCACCGCCAGGCAGGTGTGACCCCATGTTCGACACGATCGAGTCCTACTGCATGTTCATCGGCCAGCCCCGCAGCGGGCACAGCCTCGTCGGCGCTCTGCTCGACGCTCACCCCGACGTGCTCGTCAGCATCGAGCTTGACGCGCTCAGCCGGGTCCGCGATGGGGTGGATCGGGCGGCGCTCTTCTCCGAGATCGCCGGCCACGCGCGGCGCTTCGAAGCCGCCGGGCGCTTGCACATGAGCTACGACTACTCCGTCCCGGGCGCGTGGCAGGGCGCTCTTCGCCGACTGCGTGTGATCGGCGACAAGAAGGGCGGCCGCTCGTCCTGGTGGCTGCACGACGAGCCCGGGCTGCTCGACCGGCTCTGCGAGACGGTCAAGGTGCCGGTGCGGATCATCCACGTCGTGCGCTCCGTCTGGGACAACATCGCCACGATCTCGACCCGCGGCCGGCCCCTCGATGAGGCGATCCATTGGTACTTCGAGACGTGCGAGGCCATCGAAGGCGTCAAGGCGCGTCTGCCGGCGGGCGCGCTCCACGAGCTGCGCCACGAGGCGATGGTCGCGGACCCGCGGCGGCAGCTCTACGCGCTCGCCGACTTCCTCGGCGTCGAGCGCAACGTGCGGTGGGCCGACGCCTGCGCGGCGATGATCCACCCGACCCCGAGCCGCACCCGCGACCGGGTCGAGTGGAGCGCCGCGCAGCGTGACATCGTGCGCCGCGGGGTCGAGCGCTTCGAGTGGCTGCCGCCCGAAGACAGCGACTTCGACGCCACTCCCCAGCTCGACGCAGAGACGGCATGATGCACGACTTCACCGACCTCGTCGCTCGCGTGCGCGCGCACGCCTCCGAAGACCCCGACGCGCTGGCGCTCGCGTGGTTCGACGACCGCGCCGAGGTCGTCGCGCAGCACACCCGCACGGGCTACCTCACCCGCTGCGAAGCGCTCGCCGGCGCGCTGCTCACCCGCGGCTGCCGCCCCGGCGAGCCCGTGCTGCTCATCCACCCGCCGGGGCTGGCGTTCTTCGAAGCCTTCCTCGCCTGCCTGATCGCGGGGATCGTGCCGGTGCCTGTGTACCCGCCCGACCCGCTCGGGCGCGGCGCCCGGCTCTCGTTCATCGACCATGTCTGCGCCAAGCTCGGCATCCGCCACGCGCTGACCACCGCCCGCTACAACGGCGCCCGCCGCCTCGGCAACGTCCGCTATCTGCTCCGCCGCGGCGTCGGCTGGCCGCGGCTAGAGTGGCTCGCCACCGACAAGCTCTCCGGGCGGCCCCCCCCGCCCCACAGGCCAGCGCCAGAGGACCTCGCGTTCATCCAGTTCACCTCCGGCTCGACCCACCGCCCGCGAGGGGTGCAGATCACCCACCGCAACGTGATCCACCAGATCACGGTCAACCGGGCCCGGCTTTCCCCCGAGCATCGAGCGGTCGTCTGGCTGCCGCAGTACCACGACTTCGGGCTGGTCAACGCCTTCCTCTGCGCCCTCGGCGGCGGCGCCCCCCTCTGGATGTGCAGCCCCCTCGACTTCCTCAAGAGCCCCGCGGTGTGGCCCGAGATGATGCACCGCGTCGGCGCCACCCACACCGCCTCCCCCGACTTCGGCTACGCCTTCGCCATCCGCAAGACCACCCCCGAGCAGCGCGCGCGATGGGACCTCTCGACCGTGCAGTGCGCCGGCTCGGGCGGCGAAGCGGTGCGCCCCGAGACCGTCGAGGCGTTCGCCGAGGCGTTCGCCCCATCCGGCTTCGCCCGCGCCGCCCTCCAATCCGGCTGGGGCCTCGCCGAGCACGTCGTCGGCGCCACTGGCGGCGTCATCGAGATCCGCACCGTCGACCACGCGCCCCTGCGCCGCGGCGAAGCGCTGCGCCCGGTGCCGCCCGACCACCCCCGCGCGCAGCGCATCGCCAGCTCGGGGCACCCCTTCCCCAGCGTCGAGCTGCGGATCGTCGACCCGGAGACCCGCGTCGCCCTTCCCGACGGCCAGATCGGCGAGCTGTGGGTCTCGTCCGAGAGTGTCGCCCGCGGCTATGTCGGCGACCTCGACGCCACTCGCGCGACCTTCGACAACCGACTGGCAGGCGAGGGCGACCGCCCCTGGCTGCGGACCGGCGACCTCGGCGCGCTGCTCGACGGGGAGCTCTATGTCACCGGCCGCCGCAAGGAGCTGATCATCGTGCGCGGCCGCAACATCCACCCCCATGACGTCGAGAGCGCCGTGCGCGCTGCCGGGCTCCCGGCGATCCGCCCCGGCGGCATCGCGGCGGTCGGCGTCGAGCTCGACGGCGCCGAAGAGCTCGCGCTCGTCGTCGAGCTGCGCGGCGCGCCGCGCGATATCGACGCGCTCGCCGCCGACCTGCGCCGGATCGTCGCCGCCGAAGAGCTCCACCTCGCCCAGCTCGCGATCGTCGGCAAAGCCGCGATCCCCAAGACCACGAGCGGCAAGCTCCGGCGCACCGAGCTCGCCCGGCGCCTGGCGGACGGCCGCCTCGCCGCCGACCCCCGAACCCTCTACCTCGAGACCTGGTCGCCCCCGTCGGTCGAGGGCACCGCAGTGATCGACCTCGACGCCGCGCTCAGCGACGTCGGCGCCCGGCCGCCCGCTGAGCGCCGCCAGGCCGTCCGCTCCGCGCTGATCGAGGCGATCGCCGCGCTGACCGGCGCGCGGAACACCGCCCTCGACGGCGACGTCGGCCTCCACGAGCTCGGCCTCGACTCGCTTGCGATCGCCTCGCTCGTCGAGACCCTCGAGCGCACGACCGGCCGCGCTGCCTCGCGGGTCGAGCTCTTCGAGCTGACCACCCTCGACCATCTCGTCGGCTGGGCTGTCGACGCCCTCGCCGCCCCGAGCGACGCGCTCGCGCTCGCCACCGCCGCCCCCGCGGAGCCCGTGCGCGCCACCCCGTTCCAGGCGCTGGTGCACGTCGACCAGGGCGCCGCGCCGGGGTTCGCCCACCTCCTCGAGATCGACGGCCCGCTGACCCCCGCCCACACCGAGGCCACGCTGCGCGCGCTCCTCGCCCGCCATGACCTTCTCCGCGCCCGATTCGAGGAGCGAGACGACGGGCTGTGGATGTACGACACCGCCGCCGAGCCCGCCCTCACGGTGCTGGACGCCCGGCCTCGCGACGCCCAGATCCCGCGGGTCGACGCGCTGCTGCGGGCCCCCTTCGACGTCGGCGCCCCGCCGCTGCTCCGTGTTGTCCACGCGCCGCTCCTCGGCGGCGGCGCGCTCCTCGGCCTCGCGGCCAGCCACCTGGTCTACGACGCCATCTCGCTCGCCGCGTTGCTCGACGAGTGCCTCGAGACCCTCGGCGACGCCGCGGCCGGCGAGCGGCTCGACGCCAGGCCCACGCCGAGCTACCTCGCCCTCGCCGCGCAGGCCCCCAGACCCCCGTCGGCCCACGTCGAGTGGTGGCGCGCGCACCTCGCCGCCGCCCCCTGGCCGGTGCCGGTCCCTCACCCCGAGGCGGACGGCGAGCGGTGGATGGTCCCCGCTGGCGACGCCGACTTCGACGTCGCCGACACCGCCGCGCTGAGGGCGCTCGCCCGTCGCTGCGGGACCACGCTCGACGCGGTCATCGCCACCGCCTGGGCCCACGCGATGGGCGCCACCCTCGATATCGACACCGTCACCTGCGCCCACCCGATCAGCACCCGCTCCGGCCAGACCCGGGACATCTGCGGCCCGCTCCTCGGCGACGTCGTCCTACCGCTGCCCGCCTCGCCCGACCTCCCCGACGCCCGCGCTGTCGAACGCACCGCCGCCCTCTTCCGGGCCTCGATGCCCCGCGCCGACGTGCCTTACCCAACCCTCGCCGCGTGCCTCCCCGGCCCGACACGGCCCGGCGGCTGTCCGGTCATCTACGCCTACTACGACTGGGACTACCTCGCCCCCCAGCCGACCGCGCGCCGCCTTCGCGCCGGCCTTTCGGTGCAGCTCGGCCCGCTCAGCCTTCGCACGATCCCCATCGCCCCGGTCACCGGTCCGCGACCCTTCGACTACTTCGCCGCCGCCGAACACGACGCGGGCCTGCTCCGGTGCAGCCTCCGGGTCAACCGCGACCGGGTCGGCGCCCAGGTCGGCGGCGAGATCGTCGAGCGCTGGCGACGAGCGCTGCGAGCGCTGATCGGAGAGGCGGCGTCGTGACCGTCGTCCTCCTGCCGCCGAGAGGCCTCGCGCCGCTCCACGCCGCGCTCACCGCCCTCGGACCCACCCCGAGCGCCCGCGCCGTCTGTGCCCTCGCCGTCGCCGACCGCTGGATGGGTGACGGCGCCCGCCTCATCGCCGCCGGCGAGCAGCTCGCCGCCGCGCTCGACGCCTCCTGGACCCGTGACAGACGCCGCCCCGCGCTCGCCGACGCGCGGCGCCTGATCGCCCAGCGCTGCCTCTTCGGGATCGCTCCGGAGCGGCTCGCCGTCACCGCCGCTCGCCGCGCGATCACCACCTGGGCCGCCGGTGCCGACCACCCCGTCTTCGTCGACCACGCGATCCGCCGCGGCGACGCCGATTGGATGTACGGCCCCGCTCAGCTCGCCCGCTTCCGGCCCGAACCCGGCCCCCTCACCGCCACCTCCCGCCGCCTCGCCAGGCTCCACGACCGCCACCGCGCGCTCCGCCGAGCCATCCACGAGCGCGCCGCCGAGCCCGCCGCGGCCTCCGCCGCGCTCGCGCTCGCCGACGCCGCCGTCGACACCCCCCGCGTGATAGGCGACGCGCTCGCCGACTGCATCGACGACGCCGGCCGCCTCGACGAGGCCGAACGCGCCCGTCGCCACGCTCTCGTCCTCCGCTGGCTCGACGACGCCGACCCCCGCGCCGAGGCCGAGCTCCGCGCCGCGCAGGTCGAGCTCCGCCGCGCACGCGCGACCTTCCACTGGGTCTCCGAGTTCTCCGAGCTCTACCCCCACGCCTGGACCGTCCCGGCCCCCGACAGAGCAGGTGTCGCATGATCTCCGATCGCCTCCGCTTCGTCTTCGTCCACATCCCCCGCACCGCCGGCACCAGCGTCGAGACCGCGCTCGCGCCCTACGCCCGCGGCGAGATCGACTTCACCGCCCATCAGAACACGGTCCTCGACCACAAGCACGCGACCGCCGCCGAGCTCCGCGAGCTCGTCGGCGCCGCGACCTGGCGCCGCTACTTCACCTTCTCGATCGTCCGCGACCCCTGGGCGCGCATGCACTCCGACTACTACTTCTTCCGCGACGTCGCCCCCCAGCTCCGCCGCGGCTTCAACCCGATGGAGCTCCACCTCACCGACATGGCCGCCGTCCACACCTTCGACGGCTGGTTGCACGCCTGCGCGGACCAGCTCGACATCAGCCAGTCGAACTACCTCACCGACGCCCACGGCGCGCTCCTCGTCGACCATGTCGCCCGCTTCGAAGACATCACCGAAGACTTCGCCCGGATCTGCCAGCGCCTCGGCGTCGACGCGGCGCTGCCCTGCGCCAACCGCACCCGTCACGGAGACCACCGCCACGCCTACACCCCCCCCGGCGCCGCGCTCGTCGCCCGCTACGCCGCCGACGACATCGCTCGCTTCGGCTACCGCTTCGACGGCCCCGCCGCGCACCGCCCCATCGAGCACCGCCCATGACCACGGACCGCCGCGCCCACGCCCGCCAGCTCGCCCGACGCTGCGACGCCTTCAAGGGCGCCCATCGGGGCCGCGCTGCCCTCCAGCTCGGCGGCAACCTGCTCGCCCTCGCCGCGATCTACGCCCTCGCCCTCACCGCCGCCATGCGCAGCGCTTGGTGGGTCCTTCCCCCCCTCTGGATCCTCGGCGGCGTCATGCTCGTCCGCCTCTTCATCATCCAGCACGACTGCGGCCACGGCTCGTTCTGGCCGACCCGCCGCGGCAACACCCTCGTCGGCCGCCTCATCAGCGTCCTGACGTTCACCCCCTACGCCTTCTGGCGCTACACCCACAATCGTCACCACGCGACCAGCGGTGACCTCGATCGCGGCGGCGTCGGCGACGTCTTCACCGTCTCGGTCGAGCAGTACCGCGCCATGTCCCCCCGCGACCAAGAGCGCTACCGCAAGTTTCGCCGCCCCGTCTTCCTGATGGGTATCGGCACCCCCCTCGTGTTCCTGCTCCGCTACCGCACGCCCTTCTTCCAGCGCGTCCCGGCCGCCAAGTGCTGGCCCAGCATCGTCGCCCTCGACCTCGCCCTCATCCTCGTCTACGGCGCCGCGATCGCGCTCTGGGGCGCGCTCCCCGTCCTGCTCTCCGTGCTGCCGAGCCTCGTCGTCACCGCCTGGATCGGCGGCTGGATGTTCTTCATGCAGCACCAGTTCGAGCGCGGACACTGGCGCCGCCACGACGACTGGGACTGGTACGAGGCCTCCCTCTACGGGAGCTCCTACTACGCCTTGCCCGCGTGGCTTCACTGGTGCACCGGACACATCGGCCTCCATCACATCCACCACCTGCAAAGCGGCATCCCCAACTACCGCCTCCCCGCCTGCCTCGAGGCCGTCCCTGAGCTGCGCGAGATCAACCCTATCACCCTCCGCGAGAGCCTCGCCTGCGCCCACCTCGCGCTCTGGCACGAAGCCGGTGACCGCATGGTGAGCTTCACCGAGGCCGAGTACGCTGGGCTCATCTGAGCCCTCGCCCCGCGACGCCGGTGACCGCCGCTGTGACGTCGCTTGATGGCTCGCCGCCATCGAGGTCGAGCCCCGCTCCCCCGAACCGCAATCGAGACGAGCTGTTCATGATTCGCCCCCGCCAAGAAGCACCGGGCGTGAACCTCCCCTCAGCCCCTCCCTACCGACCCACCCGCGGAGCCAAGCGATGAGCCGAGGACTCACAGCCATGATGGACGGCATGCCCACGGTGCGTACCGTCGCGCGCTCACTGGACCTCACGCTGCCCCAGCGGGCCCGTCGCCGCGCCGTGGTCGCGACCGCCCGGCTCTACCGCCGGCTCAGGCCCCTCGTCGCGCGCCACAAGCGGATCGCACGCGACGCCGAGATGGCCTCCCTCACCGGGCTGAGGCTGCGGGCCAGCGGCCGCCCCGAGGGCGTCTGTGGCGAGCACTACCTGAGCGCCGAGGCGATCGAGACCTTCGAGCAGCGTGGGCTGCTCGGCCCCTTCGACGTCCTCCCCAGGGACGAGGCGCTGAAGCTGGGCGAGCACATCGTGGCTGCCCACCGCAGCGGTGAGCTCGCGGAGCACACGATGCGGTCGAAGGAGGTGGTCGATCACTTCATCGCCGAAGGCGCCTTCACCCTCGACGTCGCAGGGCTGAACCAGGCGCTGCGGATGCCCGCGTTTTTCGACCTCGCCCAGCACCCGGCCATCGGCCAGCGCCTCGCCTGCCTGCTGGGCGACGATGTGCTCTGCTGGAGGTCGCTCTTCTTCGAGAAGCAACCCGGCGACCGCGGCACCTTCTGGCACCAAAACAGCGTCTTCCGCGAGTTCGGCGCCCGCCCCAAGCTCTCGCCCCCTCCACACCTCGACTTGGGGATGGCCCAGCTCACCGTGTGGGTGGCGCTCTCGGACGTGACCTCCGACAACGGCGCGCTCCGTATCCTACCCGGCACGTTCGACGACGCGCGCTTCGAGTACCTCTACGGGTACGCCCTCGATGAGACGCTCGAGCTCCTCGCCGCGCTCCCCCCCGAGGACCTCGCGGACGTCGTGACCGTCGCCCTCTTCGCCACCTCCCCCTTCAACCGACTCCAGGCCCTCTTCGACGCCTCCGTAGCGATCACCGGGCGCGACTTCGCCGGCTGCGACGCCGTCTCGCTGGAGATGTCCGCGGGCCAGGCGGTGATCTTCACCTCCCTCAACATGCACGCCTCCCACGACAACCGCACCGAGACCGAGACTCGGCTGGCCTGGGTCGGCCGCTACTGCCCCGGCGCGGTGCGGGTCTACGAGGGCATGAGCGAGGACGCGATCTCGACAAGCACCGGGCGCATGACCTTCCCCGTCGACCGTCGCGGATCCATTCAGGCCCACGGCCAGCACAGCGGACCCAATCGCATCGCGGCTCGACCCTAGCAGGTTCGCGTCGTTTAGGTATTCAGCGTCGATCTCGTGAACAGCCTCGTCCGCGAAGGTGCGCCGTCGGTTGTAGCGATAGGGGTCCCCGCCACGCAGGGGCCACACACCCCACGGCGCGAGGTCGAAGGTCTCCCCGTGGTGCTGGGCGAAGTGCTCCACCTTGTCGGCGTGGACACGAACGTTCGGCTGGATCACCCGGGCGTTGAGGGCGACCCGGCGCCGGTCGGAGCTGTTCTCGTAGGAGCCGTGGAGCACCCGCTCGGAGAAGATGAAGGCCTCGCCGGCCTCGAGCTCGATCGGAACCGGAGGGGTCGGGATGGCCGGATCCGGGACCACCGCCTCGAACCCGTAGAAGCGGCGCTCTCCGCCCTTGCGGAACGTGACCGGTCGTCGATGGGTCCCTGGGATCACGTACATACAGCCGTTGTCGACACGGGCGTCGGTGAGCGCGATCCAGACCGTGAGCTGGAAGAGGCCCTCGCTCTCGTCGGGCTGGAGCACCGGCAGGCGATCTTCAAAGCGGTAGACCGTCGCGTGGTGCGTCATGATCGCGGCGGCGCCCGGCTCCTTGGCGAAGAGCTCGGAGCGCCAAACCCCGAGGTCTGGACCCATCAGCTGCGCCAGCCGTTCGACGACCGCCGGTCGCCGCAGAAGCTGCCGCACGCGGGGGTCTGCCAAGTGGAGGTCGCGGGGGCTAGAAAAGCCGTACACGCCGGGCTCCGCCGCCCGGTCGCTCACCTGCTGCGCCAGGTCGCGGGCTTGCTCTGCGGAGACCACCCGAAAGGGGCGCAGGTATCCGTCCTCGAGGAAACGCTCCCGCTCGGAGTCATCGATGCGGTGGGCGACCTGCGCTGGGCACGTCCCCTGGGAACGAGCGCGCTCGATGTCGAGCTTCAGCGGTGAGTCGGCGTAGAAGCGACGGCCCAAGCTCTGGAGCCACAGCCGGTTCTCCGACGCGGAGTAGGCGCGGAGCTTCTGGCGAAGAGAGGCGGGTCGCGACGCCTCTGGGAGGGCTCTCAGCATCAGGGCCGAGAGCCCCAAGGTCGCCATCTCAAATCGTGTATGTGTGCGCATAATCCCCCGATGAGGGCGCTGCTCCGGGAGCGGGCGGTCCTCAGCTCGATAGACACGGCGATCGGCGAATCGATCCCGGCGAGCTTGATCTTTTTGACCGGTCGGGGGAGCGCGAGTCCCAGACGGCGCCCACCGCCAGGCGGGCTCGCGACGAGGGGCTCACCGAAGCCGTGGTGCGCGACGTCGAGGTGCGCGACGTCGACGTCGTCGAGCCGACCCCCAATCCGGTCTACACGGCGCCTTCACGAGAGGTCGCAGAGGTCGCTTTGGGGGGAGTCGGCCGGGACTGTCGAGTGGTTCGCGCGCCAGGGGGCCGCGGGGGGTGGAGCTCGAAGTGTTGGCTGAGGGTCGCGATCGTCGCGCTGACCTCGAGGAGGGCGAGGTGATTGCCGATACAGGTCCGGGGACCGAAGCCAAAGTAGAGCGCGCTCGCCCGCGCCCGCGCCGGGGCGTCCGCGGCGGCGAGGAAACGCTCAGGGTCGAACCTGTCTGGATCACGCCATAGTCCGGGGTGGCGCTGCGTCAAGTAGGGGCAGAGCATGACCGTCGCCCCCGCCGGGATGCGATAGCCGCCAAGCTCATCGTCGCTGGCGACGTGGCGGGGAAAGACCCAAAATGGTGGATAGAGCCGGAGACACTCGTGGATCAGCGCCTGTGTCCACGGGATGGCGTGGCGGTCCTCAGAGAGCGGAGTTCGTCCCGCCAATCCGTCGACCTCCGCGTTGAGCCGTATCCTCGCCTCGCGGTGCTCCGCGAGGAGCGCCCATGGTCTCGGAGCGCCTCGCCCGAGCGGTCCTGCAGGAGATCTCCTCCGGAGATGCTCGCATGACCGAGCGCAGCGCGTACCCGGCGATCGCGACCAAAACCCCGAACATCCTGGGAGCGCCGAGTACTATCCCTGCATGCGCTCCGCTCTCCTCCTCGCCGCCTCGCTGGCGTGCTTCAGCTGCTCATCCTCCGCCGAGCCGACCCCTGCGGTAAGAGACGCCCCCGAGCTGCCAGACGCACCTGAGCCGCCTGAGCCGCCTGAGCCGCCCGAGACCCACATCGCTTCGGCAGACGGGGACCTACTGAGCCCAGCCGCCGGGGTGCGGGTTCCCGGTAATGGGGGCGACACGGGCGACGCGAAGACTGGGGTGCTGCGCGAGAGCCTCGGCGAGGCGGCCTCGGTAGTCGAGTCGGCGCTCGACGTCAAGATCGCGCGACTTCGGGTGATCGGTGCCCTTCACGCGCAGATCGGGCGCCTCCAGAGCGAGGCGACCATCGCCGGCTACCCGGTCGAGGGCGCCGCGCAGACGCTCGATCAGGCCGCCCGCGCGACGATCGTCGACACCTTGTTCGACGACGCCAGCTACCAATGGGGGCTCGCTCGCCGCTGCGCCAACGACTACCTCATCGGTCTGCGCTTCACGACCCCCGCCGCCAAGGTCGAGTTCGCCCTCGGCATGCCGTGCGAGCAGGCCTTCTTCGTCTTCGCCACCGGTGACGAGGTGACCTCCATCGGCCACGTGGCGACCACAGCCGCCGCGCAGCGCGTCGTCGAGGTTGCCCGCGCCGCGGGTCTTCCGTGAGCGCGACGGGGTGGGCACACGTTCGCCTCGCACGCCCGATGCTGACCCCGCGACAGGGTTCTCGCTTGGAACCCCCGAGGAGGCGGCGCTCAGCCGCAGGGGCTCGCGCTCGGCTCGTCGCGGATCGTGAACGAGGTGATCTTCGCCGGCGACTGCTCGTCGAGGCTGAGCTGCAGGAGCACGCTGCCCCGCTCGCAGGTCAGGGTGTAGCTCGCTCCGCGCGGGCGCACGTGCTGGAGCGCGCCGATCTCGCAACGGCCGAGGGCGGCGTGCACGGCGTGGAAGAACCCCTGGATCCGCGCGACCCCGAGGTTGTCGGCGAAGAGGCGCCCATGCTCGTCGACGTCCCAGCGGGCCATCAGCGCGAGCGCCCGCGTCGCCGCGTCGCGGACCCCTACCGGCTCGTCGATCCCGCGCGCGCCGACGAATCGCAGCGCTGTCACCGGGCGCTCCGCCCACGGCCCGACCCGGAGATCGAGCTCGAGGGTCCCGCGCGCACACTCGAGGTCGAGCACGCCGGCCCGCGGCTCGCTGAGGTCGCGCGCCCGCGGAGCCGCACAGGCGCCGACGAGCGCGCCCCAGCGGCGGAACGTCTCCGCGGATGCATCCTCGGGGCCGGTGTCGCGGTAGCTGGCGCTGAAGGTCCGCGTGTAGGCGTCGACGTCCCAGCGCCCCAGGAGATCGCCGACCGCCTCCGCGGCCGCGACGAGGTCGGCCGCCGGCCGGTGCTCGCGGGCGGCGAGCGCCCCGGTCTCGGCGAGGATGTCGAGCACCCGCTGCGCGTCGGCCGGGAGGACTTGGCTCGAGATCGACGAGTGGTTGGAGAGCAGCGCGACCCCGACCCCGCGCTCCGGCAGCATCAGGAGGGCCGCGCGGTAGTTCAGGGTCTTGCCCGCGTGGCCGACGACGTAATCGTGCTCGCAGTTGGCGAATATGCCGAAGCCGAGGCCGGTGCCGCTGGCCTGCGCGTTCGCCCCGTCGTCACCTGGGCGAAAGCGCAGGTTCGTCAGGCGCTGGAGCGTGTGGGCCTCGCGCAGCGTCGCCCGGCGCAGCGGCCCGGCCTCGGGATCGCTGCGCGCCGGCCAGGCGGCGAGGTTGTGGGCGACGTAGCGGGCGAGGTCGTCGATGCTCAGGTAGAGGCCGCCGGCCGCGTCGGCGGCACCGGGGCGCCACGGCGGGCGCGGGCGCGGCTGGCCGTCGGGGCCGCGCTCGTGGCCCACGGCCAGCTTGTCCGTCGGCGCCGCGTCGGCGCTCCAGACTGCGCCCTCGATCCCCATCGGCCGGAGCACCTCGGCGATCGTGAACTCCCGGTGATCGCGGCCGGTGACCTCGTCGAGGAGCGGACCCAAGAGCTGAAAGCCGAGGTTGGAGTAGACCCGCCGGCTGCCGGGTGGGCGCTCGAGGGCGAGGCCGTGGAGGGTGTCGAGGAACGCTGCGCGATCCGGCGACGTCTCGGGGTATTCGGGGAAATTGCCCATCCGCGGGAGCCCCGACGCGTGGGTGAGGATGTGGCGGAGCGTGATCGCCGGGCTGTCCGTAGTCGGGTAGAGGAGGCGGTCGAGCTCCGCGAGGTACGCGGCCGCCGGACGATCGAGGTCGACGACCCCGTCGTCGCGGAGCTTGAGCAGCGCCAGGGTGGTGGCCGTCTTGCTGATCGAGCCGACGCCGAAGAGCGTGTCGCGCTCGACCGGCAGACCCTTCGCGGGATCGCGGTGCCCCCAGAGCTTGACCCACGCGATCTCGCCGTCGATGACGATCGCCGCGGCGAGGCCGACGAGGCCGTCGCGCTCGACGGCCTCGTCGAGGTAGGCCTCGACCGCCGGGAGCGCGGCCTCGAGGCGCTCGCGTCGGCGGGGATCCGTGAACACCGGCGGCGGGTCGAAGGGCTCGATGTGGCGGCGGACCAGCGCCGGCGCGGTCGGGGTCTCCGGCGCGGGCGTCGGCGCGGGGGGCTGCGCTTCGCCCTGAGGGCGCGCGCAGGCGAGGGCGAGGGCGAGGAGCGCAGCAGCGTAGCGCATGGCTCACAATGCCATCCGCCGGGGCCGGCGCGCGACCTCGGCCCCAGCACGCCGTCGCGAAACGCGCTGTCTGATCGGACAGATCATGGCGAGATCTTGCGCTTGAGCCGAGGGCGCAGCGATACGGCCGCGTTCCAGGCGAACTGGGACGCGCGGATCGACGATCCCCTCGAGACCACCGATCTGCTCGATCTCGCGTGGGACGGCGACGAGCTCGTCGCCGCCTCGGCGAGCGGCACCTGACCCTCGCTGCCCGAGGTCTCGGCCTAGTCGGTGCCGTCTTGCAGCGGCATCCGCAGCTCGTTGCCGCGGTAGGCCACGGACGCGTGATCAAAGAACCCGCCACCGAAACCGTCGCGGCCTCCTCGAGCT
This sequence comes from Polyangia bacterium, assembly GCA_030424595.1. Classification (GTDB taxonomy): domain Bacteria; phylum Myxococcota_A; class Polyangia; order Nannocystales; family Nannocystaceae; genus JADJRG01. Next base: position 47,251 of record JAUHWG010000013.1, on the reverse strand, counting down.
GATCCCCTCGGAGCGCTTCGCCGTCAGAAGCCGAGGTAGGAGCCGGATGCGGTAGTTCCGCACGTCCGGATCTGTGCGGGGCCCAGGGCGACTTGGGTCCCTACCGTGCTAGAGCCGCCCGCTGATCGGCTCGAGGTCGTACATCTCGAAGGTGTCGATCACCCCGTCGATGTCGTCGATGTCGTCGTGCCCGGCCTTGCCCGCTGGGGTCTCGAGGTAGTCGTAGAGGGTCTCCTTGCGGTCGAAGGTCGTCCAGACGACGACCGTGTTCCGCGAGCGATCGACGCTCACCTGGCGGGCGATGAGACCGGGGACGTCGTCCATCTTCTCGCTCGGCAGGCGGGCGATCTCGACCAGCCGATCGAGCTGCCCAGGTTTGGCGGTTGAGACGCTGACGAAGGTGTAGCTGGGTGTTCTCTGCATGATGGGTCCTGCCTAACGGTTGTTAGTCCACCCACCCTAACACTTGTTAGTGTGAGGTCAAGGGGGACTCCGAGTGGTAGAGGAAGGGGGCATGGAAGACGCCTGGCAACGCGTCGCCGCCAAGGCGGCCGAGATGTTCCTCGAGCGCGGCTACGCGGCTACGAGCCTGCGGGTCCTCGCCAGCGCCCTGGGGATCCGCGCGGCGTCGCTCTACCACCACTGCCCGGGGGGCAAGCCGGAGCTCTACGAGCGCTCTCTGACGACGCACCTCGAGGCCTACCGCGTCGGCCTCGAAGGGGCGAGGGCGGGCGTCGAGTTCCCCGCCGACGTCGAGGGCATGGCCCGCTATCTCGCGGAGCACCCGCTCGTCGACATGCAGCGGATCTTCCAGGTCGATCTGCCGGCGCTCAACGATGAGGCCGCGACCGAGCGCCTCCTCCACTGTGTGCACGCCGCTGTCCACGCTCCCTTCGCCGCGGCCCTCCGCGCCGCCAAGGCGGCCGGTCACATCCGCGACGACGTCGATCCGGACATCGCCGCCGCCGCGGTCGTCGCCCTCGTCGGCGGCATGGCGGCCCTTCACCCCGGCGCCGAGCTCCCCCTCGCCGGGCTCAGCCTCCTCCTCGCCGGGACCCGCTGAGAGCATGAGCCTCGCCCCACTGCTTCTCGATGATCGACCAGTGCGAGACTGGTTCGCCGGTGTCGTCGGCCTCTAATCTTGTGGAGAGGTTAGGGGCCTTTCGTTGGAGGTCTTCCCCGAGCCCTTCGCCCTGGGCCCGCTTCTCGCCGACGTCGCGCGGACCGGCGAGGGGCTCCTCAACCCGCCGACGCAGCTCGTCTGCGACTGGGTCCGCGAGCTTGTCCAACCCGTCGTTCTTGGGCGATTTGGAGGCCCTGGCCACCGTGGAGCAAGGTATCACGCGGCACACTCACGGAAAATGTCACAAAGATGACGTCATAAATTAATGTTAGATTCGGCGCTGACCGGAAAACTCGTTGTCGTTGATCAGTCCGCACCTCGCCGCCGTCGGGCCCCACACCGAAGCGCTCTTTCGGACAGCTCTCCCGGAAGGCCTCCGCGAGGCGACCATGACACCGCGCCGCCAGGCCAAGGGTCCATGTTCGCGGTGGGGCGAGCGCTTCGGTTCTTGGGCGAGGGAGGAGTCTCGCGTTATGCGATCACCGATATCTCTTTGTTCTGATGCTTGTGCTGTGTCCATCCTTGCGCTTGGCTTGCTGGCATGCGGCCCCCCCTCCGACATGCCTGTCGCGAGCGCCACGCAGACAGGCACCGTCACAGGGAAAGGGACTTCCTCGTCTTCTGGGGAGGGGACCTCCTCGTCTTCTGGGGAAGGAACCTCCTCGTCCTCTGGGGCCCTACAGTGTCCCGAGGAGGCGGTCGGCGGGGACACTTGCAGCGCTGCTGGTGGTCAGTGCGAGTATGATAGTGAGCGTTGTGGATCAGGGGTCGATGTCTGTACATGTTTGCGGAGTGAGTGGGCGTGCGAGTGCAAGTACCCCGACTACCCAAGTTGTGATGTGTGGTCCCAGGACTGCCCGGATGGTGAGAAGTGCGCAGCTCACGCCAGTGACGGCGGTGGAGTCCTGAACTCATTCCAATGTGTTCCGGTTGTTCGCGAGCCGAAAGGGTTGGGTGATAAATGCACTGTGTTCGACGGCATGGGTTTCGACGGAGCTGACGATTGTGGTGCGGGGATGCTCTGCTGGAACCCCTTGGGGGGGGAGGGATATTGTCTGGGTTACTGTGAGGGCTCGCTCGATGAGCCCAAGTGCAGTAGTCCGGGGACGAAGTGCTCTAAGAATAGTGCTGACATACCCGTCTGCCTTCACACCTGTAACCCGCTCTCGGTCGGAGAGTGTGGGGAGGGGGAGACGTGTATTGTGTGGAGCTTCTATGTTGAAGGAAGCTCAAAGGATCTCGGGTGCCTCCCGACCAGCGGACTGGCTGGTGATGTGGGCGATGCATGTATCAACTCATATCAATGCTCGTATGGGCTTCACTGTATTGAGGCGAAGAGTGTACCGTTCTGTGACAAGGGGTCCTGCTGTACTCCCTTCTGCTCAATCACGGATCCGAATTCGTGCCCGGCCCAAGAAATGGGGGTGATGTGTCATACGCTCTTTCTCGATGCAGAACCGCCACCAGGCGTCGAGGATGTTGGACTGTGTGCGGTACAGTTCCCGTAGACGCAAGCGCCTGACCGCACCCGTCTTGCCGGAAGCGCCTCTCAGGCTCACTCCGCGCCGTAAGCGCCTGACCGCCCCGCGGGTAAGAGGTTTAGCCGTCGTCCGCCACAACGTCGTAGGCAGCCTCGTAGGCGGCCTGTTCACGCGCCTGACGGCACCCATCTTGCCGGAGGCGCCTCTCTCAGGCTCACTCCGCACCGTATGCGCCTGACCGCCCCGCGGGTAAGAGGTTTTAGCCGAGTACCCGGCGCCTCGCCGAAATTCCCGGCTCAAACTCTTAACCGCGTGGTGTGTTTTGAGAGCGCTCCCTGTAGAATCCGCGATGTGAACGGGAACACGAGCCTCCCCCTACGGTCCCTCACAGGGGGGCTTATGGGGGCTCTCTGCGCTGCGCTTCTCATGGGCTCATGTCGCTCGACGCAAGCCCCTGCTCTTGCTCCTGCTCCTCAAGGGCCCAAGGCTGTCGACGCTGATCCCTCGGGCGTGCTGACCGTCGACGATCTTTGTCCCGATGATCCGGAGACTCGAAACGGGTATGAAGACGATGATGGCTGCCCCGATCAACTCCCAGACTGGGCGAGGTGTCATCATTCTACGAGTTGGCTATGGATCGGAGGCGTAGGGGGGCTCCTGCGACCTGGGTGCCGAGACGTTGGCCATGAGATTCATGTCAGCACATTCGAGGATTCGGAGAACCCCGGCGAGATCCATCGACTTTCAGCCCTTGTAGGACCCAAGGTGGAGAGGCTCCTCGCTGCGTTCACCCCGGTTGTCGTGGTGGTGAAGGATGTCTCTGGCGCGCCGGTCCGCGCTGCGACTGTGGCGTACACCGGGCAAAACGGTGAGACTCAGAGCCTGCGGGCCGGAATGGACGGCCGTCTAGTCCTTGATAGGTCCCAGGTTCAGGAGGGAACAAGCCTCGTCGTCGACGGGTGCGGAGTCCAGGAAGCTCTCCAAGCCCCTCTGGATGGCGCTCTGAGCGTCACCCTGCCTACTCCATGTGTCGTTGAGGATTCACCTCCATCGCTGAACATCGCGATTGTTATCGACGCTGACATCGAGATGGAGCAGGAGCGGGCTGTGTTTGCACAATCACTCGAGGCGATAGTCTCCGCCCTTCGTCGGAGTCATGGTCTTATTCCGCGAATCGCGGTGTTCGACGCGTCTGGAGCGACGGGCACCTTCACAGAGGATCGTGATGCCGCGGTCCAGAGGGTTCGAGGTGTTTCGTCCGGGGGCTCCAACGCCGCCAGGGAAGCGCTCGCCGAAGCGTTCTCGCGGGCCTCGGAAGCCGAGTGGCCCGCAGAGGAGGCGAACGTGCTGGTGCTGCTCTCACGCCGGTCGCCCTTCATTGATGGGGCTTCCCTCGCAGGCGTGGAGAGGCTGCGCAGGGCTGGAGTTCGGGTTCACGCTGTCGTGGGCCGGGCGCCCTACGTCATCGACGAAGCCTGGGTTCGTTGGATCTCAGCGATAACGGGCGGGAAGGTCCGCATGCGGTCGTTCTGGGGCGATATCGCGATACATGGAGAGGCGCATCCCTCCTTTTGTCCGGTCTACGAACCTCTCGAGTGGTCGATCATTCGCATGCTCCGCGAGGAGGTCGATGGGGTGGAGAAGAGCCCGCCTCCTGGCCTTCTCCTGGGAGCCGTGGATGAGGTCCCTTCGGGGACATGCTCTGGAGTCCCGTCGTGGCGATTGCAGGGGAGCCCCGAGCGCGGGCTCGTTGCGGCGTACGGGCCCGGCAAAGCCGATCTCGAGCCCGAGGTGGAGGTAGCCCTCGAACCTCTCTTGCACGTGTTCCAGGAGCTTCCCAGGCTCACAGTCCAGATCATCGGGCATTGCGACATCAGCGAGCGCCCTTCGGAGTTGGGGCGAGCGGCGTTGTCGCTATTGCGGGCGAAGAGGGCGCGTACGCTCCTTATTGAGCGCGGAATCTCCCCGGAGAGGATCTCGGTCAAGGGGGTGGGGGCAGAGAGCCCGGATGATGAGGGGCGTTCGGATGATGAGGGGCGCTCGGCCGAGGCGCGCGCTCGCAATCGACGTATCGAGCTACAACTGGGTCCATTTGCAGAATGATCCCGGATCGCCGGAGGCGGCGCCGCTGCGCCCGATGGCCGAGCTCCGAGGTTGGCGTCGCCGTCACGGGGCCGGGTCGCAGCGCGTGACCGAAAACGCCATCGCCCCGGGGGGCGTTGGGTCGTCTGTCGACTGGGCGACGTGGGGCTCGAGGTAGCCCCTTAGAACAGTGACTTCGCAGCGGCCGCTGTCCTCGCGCCACACCCCGAAGGCGAAGTACCCGGTCTCACGATCGACGCCGTAGCTGCCGCTTTCGCAGGCGAACGCGCTCATGTGCGCAGGCTCGACCAGCGCCGCGGCGAGGTGCTGGGCCTCGGGAGCGGGGGGTGGGCCGTGGAAGACCCCGGCGCAGCGCTCACGGTCGCTCACGCAGCGGCCTCGCTCCGCCGAGAACGCGATCCGCCCGTCGGCGACGAGCGACGCCACCGACTGCGGCGGACACCGGCACGCCCCGTAGACCCGGCCGTCGTCGGTGTGTTGGTAGACCTCGTAGACGCCCTCGCGCGAACCCAGGCAGCCCCTGCGCGTGCGCGCCTGGGACCACCCGTGCACGAACGCCTGGTCAGGCTCGCAGATCGGGGGGCCACCCAAGCCGTCATCTCCCCAGGCGATGTCGGCGCGACACCCAGGCTCGGCCTCACATTGATCGGCGTCGCGGCAGCGCAGAGACAGCCGCTCGTAGGCGCGGAAGTCGTTCTCGTAGCGGGCCAACACCTCGAGCGCGGCCGCGCGATCGATCCACGGCGCGAACCGATGGCGAGGGATCGCGTCCTCCGCAGGGGGCCGCTCGAGCGGCCCCGGTGGCTGGCAGGCGAGGAGCGCGAGCGAGAGGAGCAGGGAGGCGCGCATGCGATCACCCTTCGATACCACAGCGCCCCCTCGCCGCCACCGCACAGGGTCTCCGCCAATGGCCTGCATCTGCACGCGGCCACGACCCGAGTCGCTCGCGGCAGCCCTGGCCGGGGGAGACCTGGTCGCGGAGCGCCTCAGGGACGCGCCAGCTCGGTGCGGGCGAGGTCGCCGCTCTGTGGATCGATGAGGCTGTAGAAGGTCCCCGGGCCGCGGCTCGTCCTCGCGGGGGCGTCGGGATCGAAGGGCTCCGGGGCGACGGTCCTGCGCTCGAGGACGCCGGTCGCCCGGACGCGGCGGTCGGAGAGCGCGTAGTCGCCGTCGACGTCGACGCCGAGGACCATCGGCTGCTTCGTCCGGCTCTGGACGCCGATGAGCGTGATCCTCTGGCCGACGACCGCGTCGAGCTGCTCGCGCTGCTCGACGACGCGCTCGGGCGCCGCGGAGGTGCAGGCGACCGCCGACAAGAGGAGCATGAGCGCCGCCCTGCGCATGGTCGTAAGCCTAGCGGGATATCGTCCCAACGCCTCTAGTCTAGTGGTCCATCTCGCGTCCGAGATACCTACATCCTCGGCCCCGACTGGCCGCAGGATTTCGGTGGTCGTCTGCATCGCCGGGAGGCTAGTCCGGTGCTGTCGAGGCTGACTGCTCCTGGACGTGGATGTAGGTCCACTCAGGCGACGGCCTGCATCGTTGCCTCTCGAAGTTGGCGATCTTGATGGCGCCGTCGCACCGCCACGTTCGGCCTGCGGGTCGCGGCACGGGCCCGGCTCTTTGGCCTGGTGGTGGTCGCTCGTGGAGGCGCCGGTCGGGGCCCGATGAGCGCGAGTGATCTCCCCAAAGCTGGACGGAGGGGGGTCTCCAGCCCTCATCGGTCCCCTCGGCTCCGCCAAACTTGCAGAACGACCGGTGATTGCGGTGCGAGAGCCCACCGTACTCTCACCAAGGTCTGCGAGGGGCGCGAGAGGACGTCCACGGGGTCTGCAGAGGACATGCGCGGTCGATGCGCAAGTCCGGGAGCGCCCGCGGGAAGGGGCAGCAAAATCGCTCATCCTGTGCGAGGATGCACCTATCGTCCTTTGCGCACGGGCGCGTCAGCCCACCGGAGAAGCTCGCATGCATCTTTTTTCCCTGAATCGAATTTGCCTGTTGGGCCTCACGGCCGGTCTCACCCTCACCGGCTGTGGGGACAGCGGCAGCGGCGATGACACGACAAGCTCCGCCTCTGCATCGGTCACGATCACGGTCACGGCGAGCGGTACCGTGACCGCAGGGACCGAGTCCTCCGCCGGGGTGACGACCGATGACAGCGGCGGGACGAAGTTCGACCTCGGGGATGACGAGCCGGTCACCGGCTGCGGTGGAGGCGACGGCAGCTGCAACATGCTCGACCTCCTCTTCGTCATCGACAACTCGGGGACGATGGGCGAGGAGCAGATCAACCTCGCGGCCAACTTCCCGCTCCTGGTCGAGCGCCTCGGCAACATCAAGGACTCCAAGGGGAAGCTGATCAGCGCCGACATCAACATCATGGTGACGACCAGCGACATGGGTCATCCGGCCTGCGCGCAGTATCAGAAGCCGGACTACGTCCCCGCGGAGGGATCGCCGATCAACACCCCCTGCACCGACAGGCTCGAGCGCTTCACCAGCCTCGACGGCAAGAAGTCGATCCAAGAGGCGTGCACCAACGCCTGCACAGGCGTCGCCCCGGACGGCCCCTTTATCCACTACAAGGTGAACGGCGCCTCGAACGTCGAAGGCGACGACATCGCCGGCGCCCTGAGCTGCATCGGCCTCCAAGGGATCGACGGCTGCGGCTACGAGGCCCAGCTCGAGTCGATGATGCAGGCGCTCGACCCCTCGGCGGAGTGGAACGAGGGACCGCAGCCCTTCGTCCGCGACGGTGCCGTGCTCGCGGTCGTCATGGTCACCGACGAGGCCGACTGCTCGGTCCTCGCCCCCGGCGGCTACAACTTCTTCGACAACGGCAAGGCCGGCGACGCCAACTACAGCCAGTACTGGAACACGGACCCGAAGGACGGCGAGAAGCGGGTCACCTCGGCGGTCTGCTGGAACGGCGGCGTCCAGTGTGTCGACGCCGACAACGACGGAATCTACGAGAACTGCAGCTCGGCCGACAAGGGCGTGCTTCACCCGAGCGGCGATCGCTACACCCGCTTCCTCAACGACGTCCTGATCAAGGGTAAGCAGAAGGACGTGATCATGCTCGGGATCCTCGGGATCCCAGAGGTCACGGCCCACAACCCCGAGCCGCCCTACGAGCCGATCGCCGGCGGTGTCGCGGATCTGGTCTACCGTCAGTGGACCGACGCCGACATTCTCCCAGGGGACGGCGGGACGGCGGCGTCCAAGCAGTTTGAGTTCGGCATCGGACCCGGCTGCACGGGCACCGACGGTATGGGCAGCTACACCGGTCAGGCGATCCCGCCGGTGCGGATCAAGGAGGTCTGTGAGAGCCTCAACGAGGACGACCGTGTCCGCTGCTGTATGGAGTCGATCTGCGACGACGACTTCTCGCCGGCGATCGAGTGTCTCTCGGGTCTGCTCCAGGAGAGCTTCGCGCCGCAGGGCTAGCGCAGGCGGTCGATGACGAGGAGACGGTCGCTCCTGGGTGGGAGGGGCCGTCTTGCTTTGGTCGGGTGGCCAGCGCTGCGTGACCGAGGACGCTCGTCGGTCGGTGACGAGGGCCGTCTTGCTTGGGCGGCGGCGCTGCGCGAGCGCCCGCTCGTCAGTCCGTGATGGGGGCCGTCTTGAGTGGTCGGGCGGCTAGCGCTGCGTGAACGAGCGAGGGCCCGCTCGTCGACGAGGGCTGTCTTGCTTGCTTCGGCGGCGGCGATGCGCGACCGAGCTCGCCCGCTCGTCGGTCGCGCGGGGGCGCCCGGTCAGCGCGCTCCGCAGAGGGGCTCAGCGACCGCCGTCATTACGGAGGTGGAGCGAGCCGGTGCGCGTGATCTTAAAGCGTCGCTTGCTGCCGCTGCCCTCGACGTGGATGAAGCCCTTGGCCCGGAGGTGACGGACGACGAGGCGGAGCTGATCGGAGGTCAGGCCGGTGAGCTGGAGGAGATCCGCCTCGCGGCGGCCGCCCTTGCTCTTGCTCAGCGAGCGGAGAACCAGCGCATCGCCGTTGGGCACGTCGGCGCGCCGGCGAATGACGGCGGGGCCGCTCTCGCCCAGGTCCATGATCGGGTTGCCGTCCGCGTCGAACTCGACGCCGTCGCTGGGATCGGGCTCAGGCTCAGGCTCCTGGCGCGGCCGCGTCTTGGCGACGTCGATCAGCTCCTGGACGGAGAAGACCGCGAGCACGGGGGCGATCTGCTCGCTGCTCCGGGCGGCTTCGATGAGCTCGCCGAGGGTCGTCGAGTCAGGGAGTTTGCGAATGACCTCTTTAAAGATCTCGCTGAGGGATTGGGTCCAGGCGTCCTCGACCCGTTCTTCCACTTCGTTCACGGATGAACCTCGCACCAGTACCGAACTGTGTGATCTCGCGTAGCGGAGTCTTTGTTGCCGCCTCTGCGTCCCGTCCAGGACCGCAGGGGGGCTCCAATCCACAACGTCGCTTAGGATGGTGCGTCGCCGGGTCGAGCGCTGTCAAGCCCATGCTGGGCCGAGAGAGGGTTCGTCGGCCTCGGCGTCGCCCCAGGAGCCCACGTACGCGGGTCTGCTGCCCTGGAGAAGTTCTCTACGAGAACCGGCGTCGGCGGTCCGGGGTCGGATCCAAGGGCGGCGGAGATCGGCCTTGGTGATCGCAGGATCGTCACGACGACCCGTTGAGAGCCTCTCGTCGAGCTTTCTGAGGTGAACCTCGGGATCCGTCCGATCGCTGCGCTGTCGGCCACGGTCGTCGCGTAGTCGCCGGTCGATCGGGCTGGCGGGACTTTTGCCACAGGCTCCTGGGGCCGGAGGGAGTTGACAGTTGGGGGTCCGCAGAGCCAATTCGGCCGGGTGCCGGTTCATAGGCTTGAGATCGAAGCTCGCCCGGGGCTCTCAGACGCGCTCGCGGAGTCGACCGCGAGGCGGCTGCGCTCCGAGCTGGCGATCACCGCGGCGGTCCGCACCCGGCGGGTCTACCTCCTCGACCTGGAGATCGATGGCGAGGGGGCGGCTGCGGTCCTGGAGCGGCTCGTCGATCCGGTGGCCGAGGTCGGCGCGCTCGGGATGCTCGATGATCCACATGGGCCCGACGGTGAGGAGTCGTCCTGGTTTTTGACCATCGGCCTGCGACCCGGCGTCACCGACAGCGTCGGCCGTTCGGTGCACCGCGCGGTTCAGGACATCCTCGGGCGCGATGTCGTCGGCGAGGTCTACACGGCGACGGTCTACCGTCTGGACGGGATCCCGCGCGAGGACGCGGAGCGAGCGGCGCGTGAGCTCCTCTACAACCCGCTCATCGAACGGCTGACGATCGAGGAGGGCCGGCGAGCGCTCGACCTCTCGGTCCCTCGGGCGGGCGTCCCACGAACGCCCGAGGTCGCCACCGTGGGCCTCGCTGGGGCGAGCGACGCGGAGCTCGAGCGGATCTCGCGGGAGGGGATGTTGGCCCTGAGCCTCGCCGAGATGCGGGCGATCGAGGCTCACTTCGCTGAGGTCGGCCGTTCGCCGACCGACGCGGAGCTCGAGTGCGTCGCCCAGACCTGGAGCGAGCACTGTAAGCACAAGATCTTCGCCTCGCCGATCGACTACACCGATCCCTCGGGGGAGCGGCGGTTGATCGAGGAGGGGCTCTTCCGCTCGACGATCCGCGGCGCGACGGAGGCCATCGCGGCGCAGCGAGTGCAGGACCAGCTCGACCCCGCGGACGCGCCTTTCCTGGTCTCGGTCTTCCATGACAACGCCGGGGTGATCCGCTTCACCGAGGCCGATCACCTGGTCTACAAGGTCGAGACCCACAACTCGCCCTCGGCGCTCGACCCCTACGGCGGGGCGATGACAGGGATCGTCGGGGTCAACCGCGACACCCTGGCGACGGGGCTCGGCGCCGACAACCTGACCAACGTCTGGGGCTACTGCTTCGGCCCCCCGGACTACGAGGAGGCCCTGCCGCCCGGGCTGATGCACCCCCGTCGGATCCGCGACGGCGTCCACCATGGGGTGATCGACGGGGGGAACCAGTCGGGGTTGCCCTACAGCCGCGGCTTCGAGCTCTTCGACCGCCGCTACGTCGGCAAGCCGCTGGTCTACTGCGGCACGGTCGGGGTGATGCCCGTGACGAGCGCGGGTCGCCCGGGCGAGGTCAAGGTGATCGAGCCGGGTGATCTCGTGGTCATGGTCGGCGGACGGATCGGCAAGGACGGGATCCACGGCGCGACCTTCTCGAGCGTCGAGCTGGGCGAGGACTCACCGGTGCAGGCGGTCCAGATCGGCGATCCGATCACGCAGAAGATGATGGCCGACTTCCTCGCCGAGGCGCGCGAGGCGGGTCTTTGTTCGGGCCTCACGGACAACGGCGCAGGCGGTCTCTCGAGCAGCGTCGGCGAGATGGCCCTGGCGACCGGCGGGGCGGAGATCGATCTCGCCCTGGCGCCGCTCAAGTACCCCGGCCTCGCGCCCTGGGAGATCCTGATCTCCGAGGCTCAGGAGCGGATGACCCTGGCGGTCCGCCCGGCGGAGATCGACGCCCTGATGACCCTCGCCGCCCGCCGGGAGGTCGAGGTGACGGTGCTCGGGAGCTTCACCGAGAGCGGTCGCCTGGTGGTCCGTCACGGCGAGGCGATGGTCTGCGATCTCGACCTGGACTTCCTCCACGACGGGGTGCCCCTGCCGACGCTCTCCGCCCGCTGGAGCCCGCCCGAGCGGGCGTTGAGCGAGGCGAGCGTGGTCGCGACGCGGCTCGCAGACGGTCGCGCGGCGGAGCTCCTGCTAGACCTCTTGAGCGCGCCGAACGTCGCCTCCGGCGAGGCGATCGCCCGCGCCTACGACCATGAGGTCAAGGGGCTCAGCGTGATCAAGCCCTGGGTCGGCGTTCGTCAGGACGTGCCGTCGACCGCGACCGTGATGCGGGTTCGCCACGGTCGGAGCGAGGGGATCGTCCTCGGCGAGGGGATTCACCCCTACTACAGCGACATCGACACCGAGGCGATGGCGATGGCCGCGGTCGACGAGGGGGTACGGCGGGTGCTCTGCGGCGGCGCCCGTATCGATCGTCTCGCGGCGCTCGACAACTTCTGCTGGCCCGATCCGATCCGCAGCGCCAAGACGCCTGACGGCGAGCACAAGCTCGCCCAGCTCGTCCGCTGCTGCGAGGGTCTGCGGGCCGCCTGTGAGGCCTACGGAGTGCCGCTCGTCAGCGGCAAGGACTCGATGAAGAACGACGCGACCCTCGGCGGGGTCAAGATCTCGATCCCGCCGACGCTGCTGGTCAGTGTCTTGGGCCAGATCGAGGATGTTCGGCGCGCGCTCGATCTGACCCCGCTCGCCGCTGGCGATCGGATCGGGGTCATCGGCGAGACCGCCGACGAGCTCGGCGAGAGCGAGCTCGCACGGGGGCAGGGGCTGGTCCTGGACGGGGTCCCTCGGACCGACCTAGAGCGCTGTGCGCCGCGCTATCAGGCCTTTGCTCGGGCGCGCGACGCAGGCAAGCTCCGCTCTGCGCACGCCCTCGGACGCGGCGGCCTAGCCCTCGCCTTGGCCCACATGACCGTCGCCGGCGGGCTCGGGCTCGAGGTCGAGCTCGACGGGATCGCCGGAGAGCTCTCCGCCGTCCGGACCCTCTTCAGCGAGAGCACCGGGCGGATCATCTTTACCTGCCGTGAAGAGGACGCGGACGCGGTCGAGGCGGAGCTCGGCGAGCATGCGCTCCAGTGGCTCGGGGTCGTCGGACCGCCGAGCGGCTGGCTGCACGTCCGACACCGCGGTGAGACTGTTCTCGGCGTCGGCGGGCAGGTGCTTCGTCGTCGTCTTCAGCGTCAGGGAGCCCAACGATGAGCATCCACGACCCGATCCAAGAGCTCTTCGCGATCGATCGCCGACAGGCCCGAGATGTCCGCGTGCTGGTGATGACCGGCTACGGGCTGAACTGCGAGGCGGAGACGATAGCGGCCTTCGAGCGCCTCGGCGCGGTGGCGGAGGCGAGGCATGTCGCCGATGTGCTCGAGGGGGGCGACGATGTGCTCTCGGCCTACCAGATCCTCGCCTTCATCGGCGGCTTCTCCTTCGGCGATCACATCGCCAGCGGCCGGGTCTACGCCAATCGAGTCCGCTTCCGCCTGGGTGATCGACTGGGCCGCTACATCGACGACGGCGGGCTCGCCCTCGGGATCTGCAACGGATTTCAGACGCTGGTGAAGCTCGGCGTCCTGCCGGCCCTCGGGCGCAGCGTCGGCGATGGCCTCGCGCCGCAGTCCGCGTCGTTGGTCGCCAACGAGCGCCTCGGCTACCGCGATGCCTGGGTACGCCTCGGCTTTGATGACGCCAGCCCCTGCGTGTTTACCCGCGGCCTCGGCGGGCGGACGTTGGACCTGCCCAGCCGCCACGGCGAGGGCAAGCTGATCTTCGCCGACGAGGAGATCCGAGAGGCGGTCCTGGCCGCCCACCTGATCCCCGCTCGCTACGTCGACGAAGCGGGCGAGCCCACCGAAGAGTGGCCGGCGAACCCCAACGGCTCGGCCGGAGGCGCCGCGGGGCTCTGCGATCCGAGCGGCCGAATCTTCGGCCTCATGCCGCACCCCGAGGCTTACCTCGATCCGGAGAACCACCCGCACTGGCGGGCCCAAGAGGCCGCCGGCGAGCTGCCGCCGGTGGGTCTTGGCCTGCACATCCTCGCGGGGGGCGTCCGCGCGGTGATCGACGGGCTCTAGGAGGAGTCGGCCGGCCGTTCGTCTTCGCGGCCCGGGGTCGGCCGGAGCCGCGTCAGCGCCGCTCAGGGGCTCTCGGCCCGCGCTCAGACGTCGAGGATCTTGGTCGCCGCGGCCGGATCCAACCCTGCCTGAGCGGCCAGCTGGAGGAAGAAGTCGCGACCGACGGCCTCGCGCTGCGAGGCGGAGACGAGGGGGGCGATCGCCCGGAGGATCTCGACCCGTTGGTCGCGGGGGAGGGCGGCGAGGCGCGCTCCGACGTGGTCGAGCGAGGGCGGCTTCTTCAGCATCCGCGCGAACTCCCGGCGTCGCTCCTCCGGGACCGGCATCTGCTTGAGCAGCGCCTGGAAGCGGATCGACTCCGCGTCGTCGATGGTCCCGTCGCAGTGGATCAGGAGGGCGGCGAAGCTCGCCTTGTGCTCGGCGAGGGTCGCGGCGGTCGCCGTCCAGGCGTCGCGCCACGAGGCGAGATCCTTCGGATCGGCGCCGACCAGCGACGCCACCCGCTCGACGACCTCGAGCTCCGCCTCGTCGACCTCACCGTCGGCGAGGGCCATCGCCCAGGCCCGCTCCAGCAGCGGCTCGTGGAAGAGCGGGAGGATCGGCGGCAGCTCTTCGAGGTGGGCGTTGAGGGCTTCGCGGCTCGACACGAGGGCGATCCAATGGTCCTGATCGGCCGGGCTGAGCCGTTCGTCGATCATCGCCAAGACCTGGTCACACTCACCCTCCTTGAGCACGCCGTCGGCGTGAGCGACCAACCCGCAGGCGACGAGCGTCCATTCCTGTTCCGGTGTTAGCGGCATCTGAGCCTCCCCCGGCCAGACTACACGAGAAGGTCACGGGGTGGCGATCATGGCGGCGCGGAGGCGAGGAGCGGAGGGGCGAAGCCGCGCTCAGTCGACGCCACAATAGCGCAGGCAGCTGTCCGGCGGATCGGGGAGCTTGTAGACGTAGTACTCGCCGCAGTTGCGCACTTGGACCTCGACGCTCCAGTTGCAGGGATCGCCCTGCCAGTGGAAGCAGACGTCACGGCTGACGATCTCATCCTCGACCTGCGGGTGCACGCCCTTGAGCCAACCCGGCGCATCGGTCCCGCAGGAGTAGATCTCGGGGGCGTCGGTCGGGATCTGCGAGCCGGCGGCGCCCTCGATCCGAAACCACCCGTCCCCGGTCTTGTCGCACTCGGTCACCCCGTCGGGCCCATCGTTGAAGGTGACGTTGCGGTCGGCCTCGTCGAGGGCGACGTAGTTCAGGCACTCCGGCGGCACCTCCTTCATGCAGGTCTCCGAGCAGCCGTCCTCGGAGACGGTGTTGCCGTCGTCGCACTCCTCGCCCTCGTCGACCTGGAGCGTTCCGTCGCCGCAGGCGGCGTTCGGCGTGCACTCGGCGGAGCAGCCGTTGTAGAGCCCGTCCTCGTTGGCATCACCGTCGTCGCACTTCTCGAAGCCGGTGTAGACGTAGCCGTCGCCGCAGCTCGCCGGCAGGCAGCTCCCGGGGCAGGCGTCGTCGTCGGCTTGATTGCCGTCGTCGCACTCCTCGACGCCGACGTTGAGGGTGCCGTCGCCGCAGACGTTGAGGGTGCAGTCGCTGTAGCAGGCGTCGTCGTCGGCGTCGTTGCCGTCGTCGCACTCCTCGACGCCCTCGTAGGCGTGACCGTCGCCGCAGACGTTGTTTAGGCACTCGGTGGTGCAGCTGTCGGTCCCGTCGAGGTTGCCGTCGTCGCACTCCTCGTCGTCTTGGAGGATGCCGTCGCCACAGCCGGGGATCTGGAGCTTGCAGGCGCTGGTGCAGCCGTCATCCTCCACCAGGTTGCCGTCGTCGCACTGCTCCTTGCCGAGGTTGACGAAGCCGTCGCCGCAGACGTTGGGGGTGCAGTCGTCGAGGCAGCCGTCGTCGTTGTCGAGGTTGCCGTCGTCACACTCCTCGACGCCGTCCCAGACGAGACCGTCGCCGCAGCCTGTGAGCACGCAGGTGACGGTGCAGGCGTCGTTGTTCGAGGCGTTGCCGTCATCGCACTCCTCACCGCCGTTGACGATGCCGTCGCCGCAGATCGGCGGATCGATCGTCGTCTGCGACGTCGGCCCGGTCGTCTCGTCCGCCGTCGTGCTCGACGGTGAAGAGGTCGAGCCCGAGGTCGAGTCCGAGTCCGAGTCCGAGTCGGCGCCGCTTGTCGTCTCTGTGGTGCCTGAGGCGCTTCCCGACGGGGCCGGGGAGCAAGCGCTCAGGCTGAGGACAAGGGCCGAATTGACCGTAAAAAACCACCAACCCAGACGCATTGAAGCATCATCGCTGGCGGCTCTGGAGTTCTCAAGGTCGCGAGATGGCGACGGGGTAGCAAGCGCACGGGCCGCTTGCCTCGCGCGACCTGTTATCGCGCTCGGTAGACCACGCGGCCCCGGTTTGGGTCATAGGGGGTCACAGCGACGGTGACGCGGTCGCCCAGCACAACCTTGATGCGAAAGCGTCGCATCTTTCCTGCGAGGTGTGCGAGGACGAGGTGCTCGTCGTCGATCTCCACCCGGAAGAGGCCGCCAGGGAGCACTTCCCTGACGATACCGTCGAATTCAATGAGATCATCTTTAGCCATTGGCCGGTGCAGAGTATGGGGGCGCCTGGGCTTGCGCAACTGTCAACGCGCCTCGGCGCAAGTCGCGTCCGCCGGCCGGTGCGAGCGGAGCTTCGCTCGGAGAGGGCGCGACGGATGTCGCAAAAACCGCCGAGAGCGGCCCGTAGAGGCCGCTTGAGCGGTGGGCAGGGGCAAGGGAGATCCGCTCTGCGCGCGGAGCGCGATGTTTCTCGTCGGCGCTTGTGCGCCGAGTCTCGACCTCGGTTGGCGCTGTCGCCGACGCGAGGTCGGCGGGTACCCTCGTTCGCGGGCGGCTGGGCTTTTGTTGACGCGCATCGCCTGCCAAGTAACCTTCCGCCGGCTGCCCGCGGCCTCGGGCCGGAACGCGAAGCGCTCCTGGGCCAGGCGGCGGTACATCTGCCACGGAAATCCACGACGACATGAGCGATCTCGAGAGCGCACCAAGGTCCGGTTCCAAACGCCGCGGCGGTCGAAAGGCCGCTAGCTCCGATGGCGGCGGTGCTGCCACGGGGGGGGTGGTCAAGGGAGACCTCGCCTCCGAGGCCCGTCGCAAGTACCTCAACTACGCGCTCAGCGTGATCACCTCGCGGGCGATCCCGGACGTCCGCGACGGGCTCAAGCCGGTCCAGCGGCGCATCCTCTATACGATGTTCGCCGACCTGGGCCTGACCCACGAGTCGCGGCATCGCAAGAGCGCGAAGGTCGTCGGTGACGTCATCGGTAAGTACCACCCGCACGGTGACTCGGCTGTCTACGAGGCGATGGTCCGCCTCGCCCAGGACTTCGTGATGCGAGCGCCCCTGGTGGACGGCCAGGGCAACTTCGGCTCGATCGACGGCGACTCGCCGGCGGCCTACCGGTACACGGAGGCGCGCCTGACCGCGGTCGCGGCCGAGCTCCTCCGTGAGCTCCGCAAGGACACGGTCGAGTACCGCCCGACCTACGACGGCACCGGCAACGAGCCGATCGTCCTCCCGGCGCGCTTCCCCCAGATCCTGGTCAACGGCGGCACCGGGATCGCCGTCGGGATGGCGACGAGCATCCCGCCGCACAACCTCGGCGAGGTCGCCCGCGCCTGCATCCTCCTGATCGACAAGCCGGAGTCGAGCCTGCGCGCGGTGATGGGCAAGATCCGCGGGCCGGACTTCCCGACCGGCGGGCAGCTCGTCGCCAGCAAAGAGGATCTGGTCAAGATCTACGAGAAGGGGCGCGGCTCCTGCAAGCTCCAGGGGAGCTGGAAGGTCGTCGAGTCCAAGGGCGGGACGACCAAGATCGTCATCAGCGCGGTCCCCCACGGGATCGAGAAGAGCGCGCTGGTCGAGGAGATCGGCAACATCATCCTCGGCAAGAAGGTCCCGGGGCTCATCGACGTCCAGGACCTGTCGACCCGGGACATCTGCGTCGAGCTCGAGCTCAAGGGCAAGAACAAGGCCGATCCCGACCTCGTGATGGCCTACCTGCTCAAGCACACGCGGCTGCAGGTCAGCGTCAAGTTCGACCTGACGGTGCTGGTGCCGACCGCCAACCCCGAGGTCGGCGCGCCGGCGCGGCTCGGGCTCGTCGACATCCTCAAGCACTTCCTCGGCTTCCGCCTGGTCACGGTCCGCCGCCGCTTCGAGTACGAGCTGCGCAAGCTCCTGGAGCGGATCCACATCCTCGAGGGCTTTGAGATCATCTTCGACGATCTCGACGGGGCGATCCGGCTGATTCGCCGCTCCGAGGGCAAGGCCGACGCGGCGGCGAAGCTGATCAAGAAGTACGAGCTCTCGGAGATCCAGGCCGAGGCTGTCCTCGAGACCAAGCTCTATCGCCTGGCCAAGCTCGAGATCCTGAAGATCCGCGAGGAGCTGGCCGAGAAGCGCAAGGAGGCCGCTCGGATCCGCAAGATCCTCAAGAGCGAGGCGAAGCTGTGGGGGGTCGTCCGCGCGGAGCTCGAGGACGTCGCGAAGGAGTACGGCGACGCGCGTCGGACCAAGATCACCGACGAGAGCGTCGCCGAGGAGTTCGATCCCGAGGCCTTCATCGTCGACGAGGACGCCTATGTCCTGCTCACGCGCGACGGCTGGATCAAGCGCCAGCGGTCGATGAACCTGGCGACCACGCGGATGCGCGACGGCGATGAGCCGATCGCCGTCGTCGCCGGCTCGACCCGCGAGAGCGTGATCATCTTTACCAACCTGGGGTCGGCCTACAACCTTCGGATCAACGACGTCCCGGCGTCGACGGGCCATGGATCGCCGATCCAGCAGCTCTTCAAGTTCAAGGACGGCGAGCGGCCGATCGCCGCGGTCGGCACCGACAAGCGGGTGATGGAGGAGTTCGCCTTTCCGAGGCCGGAGCTCAGCGATGAGTACGAGGATCCCTACCCGCACATGCTCGCCGTGACCAAGGGGGGGATGGCGCTGCGCTTCACCCTCTGGCCGCACAAGGACGTGAGCACCTCTCGCGGGCGGATGTTCGGCCGCCTCAAGAAGGGGGACCACTTCGTCTCGGTGTTCAAGACCTACGCCGACGAGGGCTCGTGTGTGCTCACCCGGCAGGGGCGACTGCTCTGCTGCATGTCGCAGGACGTGAACCTGCTGAGCGGCCCCGGCAAGGGGGTGATGATGATCAAGCTGGCGGCCGACGACGCGGTTCTCGGCGCCTTCCCGGCGAGCCAGGGCGTGTCGATCAAGAAGTCGACCGGCGCGGAGCAGAAGATCACCGCCGGCAACCGAGCGATCACCAACCGGGGCGGCCGTGGGGCGGCGCTGCTCAAGCGCGGCAAGGTCAAGAAGCTCATCTGGCCCGAGCTCGACGTCCCGGATCTGGCCAACACCGACACGAAGGGGAGCAAGTAGATGGCCCGGAGCAACTCAAGTTCGAGCTACGACGCCTCCTCGATCCAGGTCTTGGAGGGGGTCGCCCATGTGCGCAAGCGGCCGGGCATGTACATCGGCGGCGTCAACAAGGACGGCCTCCACCACCTCGTCTGGGAGATCCTCGACAACGCCGTCGACGAGGTGATCAACGGCCACGCGAGCGAGATCGAGGTCAACCTCGACGCCGACCACAAGGGCATCACGATCATCGACAACGGTCGCGGGATCCCGGTGGACCTCCACCCGACCCTCAAGGTCCCCGCGGTCGTCGCGGTGTTCACCAAGCTGGGCGCCGGCGGCAAGTTCGACGGTTCGAGCTACAAGCACTCCGGCGGTCTCCACGGCGTCGGCGCTGCGGTGGCCAACGCCCTCTCGGAGCAGCTCACCGTCTCGGTCTGGCGCGACGGCGGTCGCTGGGAGGCGAGCTTCATCCGCGGGATCCCCGAGGGGAAGCTGCGCAAGCGCGGCAAGTCGCGGGGCTCCGGCACCAGCGTCTACCTGCGCCCAGACCCCGAGGTCTTCGGCAAGGTCACCCTCGATCCGATCGTTCTCCGCGCCCGCCTAGAGGCCAAGAGCTACCTCCACAAGGGGCTCAAGATCATCTTCAGCGACGGGGTCAACCCGAAGAAGGAGACCTTCTTCCACGCGAACGGGATCGCCGAGTACCTCAAGAAGCTGATCCAGGTCCGCGGCAAGCCCTCGGTCCACAGCGGGTCCTTCTATCTCGAGCGGATCGAGGACCCGAAGATCGAGCTCGCGCTCGCCTGGACCGAGGCGACCGACGACGCGCTCTACTCCTTCGTCAACGGCGTCCCGACCCCGGACGGCGGGACCCACGAGCAGGGCCTGCGCAACACTCTGGGCAAGAGCCTGCGCGCCTACATGAAGGACAACAAGCTCGACCCGAAGGGGGTCAGCGTCACCCTCGAGGACATCAAGGAGGGGATGGTCGCGGTGCTCAGCGTCTACGTGCTGGAGCCGCAGTTCCAGAGCCAGACCAAGAATCGGCTCAACAACCCCGAGGTCGCAGGTCATGTCGAGGGGGCGATCCGCCCGGCGATCGAGCTGTGGCTCAATCAGAACCGCTCGACGGCGGAGGCGATCATCGCCCGGGTGATCGCGACGGCGCGGGCGAGGGCGGCCTCGAGGGCGGCCTCGCAGGCGGTCTCCCGCAAGGGGCCGACCGCCGGTCGCCTCGCCTTGCCGGGCAAGCTCGCGGACTGCTCGAGCCGCGACCCGCACAAGTCCGAGCTCTTCATCGTCGAGGGCGACAGCGCAGGCGGCTCGGCGAAGATGGGCCGCAACCGCAAGACCCAGGCGATCCTACCGTTGCGGGGGAAGGTGCTCAACGCCGAGCAGGCGAGCCTCAGCAAGGTGCTCGGCAACGAGGAGCTCGGCAACATCGTCAAGGCGCTCGGCTGCGGGATCGGCAAGGAGTTCGACATCAGCGGCCTGCGCTACCACCGGATCATCCTCTTGATGGACGCCGACTCTGACGGCCATCACATCGCGACCTTGCTCCTGACCTTCTTCTACCGCTACCTGCCGGAGCTGATCCGCCGCGGCCACGTGTACATCGCCCAGCCCCCGCTCTACCGGGTCGACATCGGCAAGCAGACGATGTGGGTCGCCGACGATGCGGGGCTGCAGAAGATCCTCAGCGAGACCAAGCGCGGCAAGCCGGAGATCCAACGCTTCAAGGGTCTCGGCGAGATGATGCCGGAGACGCTCCGCGACACGACGCTCGACCCGAAGCGGCGTCAGCTCGTCCAGGTGACCATCGAGGACGAGCTCGCGACCGATCAAGCGATCCAGTCCCTGATGGGCAAGGACGCGTCCTCGCGCTACGCCTTCATCATGGAGCGGGCGCCGGAGGCTGAGCTCCTCGACGTGTGAGCGGTCGAGCCGGTCCTAGGGCGGTCCTAGGGCGATCCTCGCCCCCTCGAACCGAGAATTGGCAGCGGCCGCCAGGACTGTCCTGGCGGCCACATCTGCGACTCGACTCGGCTGTGAGCTACTCGATGGTCAGGCCCATGCTCGTCGCGTGGACCAGCTCGACCCGGCTGTGGACGTTGAGCCGGCGGTAGATCTGACGGACGTAGGTGCGGACCGTGCTGAACGAGAGGCCCGTGCGGGTCGCGATCTGCTTGTCCGTACAGCCCGAGATCACCAGGCGAGCGATCTTCGCCAGGCGCGGCGGGAGCTGGACGTTTCGCGGGCTGAGCGAGGTCTCGTTCTCCGCCAGCTCCGGGATCATGAGGGTGTAGTTGCCGTCCTCGGTGCGCACCTCGATCTTGAAGTGGGGCCACGAGGAGAGCGCCTCTTGGTCGTCGCTGAGGTTCTGCTCCGCGTCGCTGCTGCGGGCGACCACGTTGCCGCCGGGATCGGCGAGCAGGGCGGGGCGGCGGTAGTTGCTCACGAGGTCGACCAGCGCGTTGCGGATCGACGGTGGCGGAGCCTCGACGGCGCTGATCTCGGGCGTCGGCTGAGCAGCGGGCGTCGGCTGAGCAGCGGGCGTCGACTGAGGCCAGCGAGCAGCAGTTTGAGGCTGGGAGGTGGCGGCGGCGGAGTTCATCTCGGTCATGGGGTCGTGGTGGTCTTGTGGGTTTCGGTAGCCCGCAACGGTGGTCCTGTCCGACGGAGGTGACAGCGCTGGGGTTGAGTGTCCTCTTGGTAGTGCGATCGACGTCTTGATCGATCACGAAAAATGCAGAAGGGCCAAAACGTGGGCGTCCTCGCGCATTCAGGCCGTGCAAACGGCACAATTTTCGCGGTTCGCTCGCTCCTGCGCGGGCGGTTGGGCGCGGGTGTCCCACCAGGGTCCGACGCGCGAGGCTCGGTCTCGCTCGGTCTCGCTCAGATCAGTGGGAGCTGTCGTCGCCGACCGTGGTCAGCTGCTCGCGGAGGGATCGGACCCAATGCTCGAGATCGCTGAGGGTCGTCTTGAGGAGGCTCGGCGAGCGGGCGAGGAGGCGCATCTTCTGGTTGAGCAGCTCCCGGGCCCGGCGGAGCCGAGAGCGCGCCGTGCCTTCGGGGATCCCGAGGACCTGGGCGAGCTCGGGGGCGACCATGTCCTCCCAATAGTAGAGTTCGAGGACGACCTGGCAGTCGAGGGGGATCCGCCGCAGCGCCTCGAGGAGGAGGCGTTGCTCCTCGTGGACAGCGATAACGGCGCTCGGGGAGGGGCTCAGGTCGTCGAGCGAGATCTCTGCGAAGTCGGGCTCATCGGTCGTCCGGTCCGCGGTCTTCCGGGCATCTCGGAAGTGCATCCGTAGAACGTTGTGTGCGACCGCGAAGAGGTAGGTTCTGAAGCTAGCCTTCTTCCGGAATCGATCTCGCCCTTCGATACACCCTAGGAAGGTCCGCTGGATGAGGTCGTCGATGTTGTCGCCGACCTTGTTGGCGAAGAAGCGGCAGATAGCCTCGAAATGACGTTCGAAGAGGAGATTACCGGCGTCACGGTCGCCGGCGCGCCACTCGTCCAGGAGATCGAAGTCGGTGGGCTCGCGCGCGATGCTGTCACGATACCACGGAGAATGAGGAGGCCCCATAGTTACCTATGTTCAGGCTCGCCCGTGATAATATTTGGGCGCCAATGGGGGGTAAGGGCGACAGGGGCCTTGGTGCCAGCTTCGGCGCCGCACGTTCGCTGCCGACACGCATCGAAGTGCAGCAGGTGAAAGCCTCTGTGCGCGAGCGTCTCTTTGGCATCCAGGCCGACTCTCCTCGGCTCGGGGAGTATCGGGTGGTCCGCAGGATCGGCCGCGGCGGCATGGGAGCCGTCTACGAGGCGGTCGACGCGGCTGGCGAGGTCGTCGCGCTGAAGACTCTGCGCGGCTTCTCGCCGACGATGCTCTACCACCTGAAGAACGAGTTTCGTGCGCTCGCGGGGGTGACCCACCCCAACCTGATCGGCCTCGACAAGCTCTACGTCAGCGGGACCCAAGCCTATTTCACGATGGAGCTGGTCGACGGTCGCGACCTGGTCCGCTACGTCCGTGGCGATGCCAGTGCGGGAGTCTGCACTCCAGAGCTTGTCGACCGCCTCCGCGTAGTCCTTCCGCAGCTCGTCGACGCCGTCGCGGCGCTTCACGACGCCGGCAAGCTGCACCGAGACCTCAAGCCGTCGAACGTGCTCGTGACGGCGGAGGGCAGGGCGGTGGTCCTCGACTTCGGCCTGGTCCGCGACACCAGCGAGGTCTCGGCCCTCTCGAGCTCGAACGAGGCCTTCGTCGGCACGCCCGCCTATATGGCGCCGGAGCTCGCGTCCGGCGACAGCCTCAGCCAGGACTGCGATTGGTACGCGGTCGGGGTGATGCTCTACGAGGCGCTCGTCGGCGCCTTGCCCTTCGACGGCGGCGGCTTTCAGGTGCTCCTGGACAAGTGCAGGAGCGCCGCGCCCCAGGTGGCACGGCGGGTCCGAGGCGTCCCCGAAGATCTCGCGGCGCTCTGCGACGGCCTCCTCAGCCGCGATCCCGCAGACCGTCCATCGCTCGCGGAGATCCGGGCCTGTGTCGGCGAGCCGCCGCCGCAGGAGATCGTCAAGGCGCCGACGGTCCGATCATCGATGATCGGCAGGGATCGACAGTTCGCGGCGCTCCGCGTCTCGCTCGCCGAGGTGGTCGCGAGCGGCTGCCCCGGGGTCACGTGCATCATCGGCGAGTCAGGGATCGGAAAGAGCGCGCTCCTCCTCGAGTTCATGGAGGAGATGCAGCGAGCTTTCGACGCGCGGGTGCTCTCCGGTCGTTGCTACACCTCGGAGTCGGTCCCGTTCCGGGCGCTCGATCCCCTGATCGACGGGCTTACGCGGGTGCTCGTCGAGCTCGAGCCCGATGAGGCCGCGGCCCTCGTGCAGCCGGAGAGCTGGGCGATGGTCCGTCTCTTCCCGGTGCTCGGACGGGTCACCGCCTTCGCTGAAGCGGGGTCGGGGTCGGGGCACTCCGCCGATGCCGCCGAGATCCAGCGCCGAGCGATCGCCGGTCTCCGTCGGCTCCTCGGAGACCTCGCCGCCGAGCGGCCGTTGCTCCTCGTCATCGACGATGTCCAGTGGAGCGACGAGGACAGCGCGATGCTCCTGCGGGAGATCCTGTCGGGCCCCTCCGCCCCGCCGGTGCTCGTCGTCCTCGGGATCCGGGCCGGTCGGGTCGCCGACAACAGAGTGCTCCAGAGCCTCGCCGAGCTCGAGGACGGACCGAAGGTCGAGTACGTCGAGCTCGGTCGTCTGACCGCCGACGAGGCGCGGGCGCTGGTCGCCTCGCTCAGCCAGGTGGACGTCGACGATGCGCGGCTCGGGCCGCTCGTCGAGGAGGCCGCAGGGGTGCCGCTCTTCCTCGTGGAGCTCGCCCATCATCTCCGATCGAAGAGCGGCAGCGCCGCTGTGGTCGCGCTGGATCAGCTGATCCGAGACCGCCTCGCGGGCCTCCCGGAGAGCGCTCGGTCGCTCTTGGAGATCCTGGCGATCACCGGCCGGCCGCTCGCGCCGGCGTTGGCGGTGAAGGCCGCGGAGCTCGGTCAGGGCGGACGCTCGATCATCCCGCGGCTGAAGGCGGCGCATCTCATCTGCGAGCGCAGCACCTCTGGCGACACAGAGATCGAGATCTTTCACGAGCGCATCCGGGCCGAGATCATCGGCGGGATCTCGAGGCTGCGGCGGCCGAAGCTCCACCGGAACCTCGCCCTGACGCTCTCGCGGGCGGGGGCGCCGGCATCTCTCCTAGCCCTCCACTTCCGGGCGGGTGGACTGCGGCCGCTCGCCCTTCGCTACACCATCGAGGCCGGGGAAGAGGCGGTGGCCGAGCTCGCGTTTCGCCGCGCGGTAGGCTTCTTCACGGGCGCGCTCGAGCTGGCGAGCGTCGGCCCGGAGCTGCGGGGGATCCATCGTCGGCTCGCCGCGGCCCTCGCCTACCTCGGGCTCGGGAGTGAGTCCGCAGAGCACTACTTTGCCGCCGCGGACGGGGCTGAGCCCGAGGAGGCGAACGAGCTGCGTCGCTCCGCGGCGCTGACCCTCCTGCGCTGCGGGGAGATCGAGCGGGGAACGACGGCTCTGCGCGGGGTGCTCCGGGAGGTCGACGAGTCATGGCCGGGCGGGGGAACGCGAGCGACCCTGTCCCTCGCCGGAGAGCGGCTGCGGCTGCGCCTTCGCGGGTATAGCTACTCTCTGTGCGATCCTGGCTCGCTGACGCTCGACGAGTACGCGCGCCTAGAGACGCTCTCTGTGGCGAGCGAAGGGCTCGCGGCGAGCGATCCGCTGCGGGCGATGGTCTTTCAGTCCCGCTATCTCCGACGCGCGTTGGCGGCGGGCGATCCGAACTTTATCGCGCCAGCCCTCGCCGGCGAGGCGGCCTTCGCTTCACACGTCGGCGATGGCGAGCGGGTCTCCCGTCTCCTAGACGAGTCCGAGGCGCTGCTCGAGCGCTGCACCGGGGTGCGCCCGGAGGAGACGTGGAGGCTCTGCGCGGCGGTCGTCGCCTTTGGTCGCGGTGATTGGCACGAGTGTGTGGAGCAGGTCACCGCCTCGCAGGAGCTGGGGATCCGTCACCAGGGGTCGGCCTACATCCTGACGATGGGGGCGTTCTTCCAGCTCAACTCGCTCTTCTACCTCGGCCGGTTGAGCGAGCTTCGGGGCCGTCGGGCGGCGCTGCTGAGCGAGGTCGATGAGGCCGGCGACCTTTGCGGTTCGACCACGCTTCGGGTCGGGATGCAGGCGCTTCTCCACCTCGCGGACGACGACTGGGGGGCGGCGCGCGCTGAGGTGCGATGTGCGGTCGAGCGTTGGCCTGAGGACACCTTCGCGGTCCAGCGAGCCTGGGCGTTCCTCACGACGCGCGCGATCGACCTCTACGCTGGCGACCCCGCGGATGCGTGGCGACGACTCTCGGCGGAGTGGCCGGAGTTTCGCGGCAACATCAGCTTCGGCGGTTCCTACATCCGGATCATGGGCCGCTTTTGGCGGGCCAACGTCGCCCTCGGGGCAGTCGCGGTTGAGCCCAAGGCTCTGCGGGTCGCGTCGTCGGAGCTGCGGAAGATCGAGGGCGAAGACGTCGCGTGGGCTGGCGCCTTTGCGGCGCTCCTCCGCGGGGGCATGGCGATGGTGCGGGGGGATCAGGCGCGCGCTGTCGCAGCCTATCGCGAGGCGATCGAGGGGTTTGACGAGCTCGACATGGCGCTCTGGTCCGCGGCTTCGCGCTGGCGCCTCGGCCGTGCGCTCGGGGATGATGCTGGCCTCGCGGACATCAACTCGGCCGTGGCGGTGGCCGAGGCTCAGGGGGTCGTCTCGCCGCCGCGGCTCTTCGCCACGCTCGCGCCCGGCCTGTGATAAGCGGTTCGTCGTGCTCCCGGAGATCAACATCCGCGCCTACGGGATCCGCGTCGCCCCGTCAGCCATGCATTGGCGCGCGACTCGGTCGTCGGGCCCTGGCGGTCAGAACGTCAACAAGGTCGCGAGCAAGGTCGAGCTGAGGGTCTCGATCACCGACATCGAGGGCCTCCAGGAGGAGATGCTCCTCCGGCTCCGCTCGATCGCAGGACGGTTCATGACGACCGGCGATGAGCTGGTCATCACGAGCACATTGACCCGGGATCAGGCGCGCAACCTCGCCGACGCCCACAGCAAGCTCATCACCCTCCTCGAGCACGCCGGTCGTCGTCCCAGGCGGCGGCGTGCGACCAAACCCTCGCGGGCGGCGAAGGCCCGCCGACTGACCGAGAAGCGGCACGCCGGCGAGAAGAAGCGCAGTCGGCGGATCCGCAGCGACGACTAGCGGCCCGTGGCGAGAGTCGCTCGAACCCTCGTCGCCCTCCCCGTACCGCCACAACTCGCAGTGCAGCCCGGGACGGGCGCGCTTCGTCCCAGGCGAGAGGACCGACGATAGCGGCGCGAGGGGGCGGGCGACGTTCGCGGTCTGCTCGGGTCGAGGCTCGGACGATCGCGACGAGAGGTGGCGCGGGCTTCGTTGCAACGGGGGCGCTAGGCCGTCTCGCCGCCGTCGATCGCGAGGGCCTGACCGTTGATCGCCGCGGCTGCCGGTGAGGCGAGGTAGCCGACGAGGGCCGCGACCTCGGCTGGGTCGAGGAGGCGTCGCTGTGGCGAGAAGCGGGCGAGCGAGGCCTGGGCCTCGGCGGCGCTCCGGTCGGTCGTGCGTTGGATGGTCGCGATCGCATCGCTGGCGATGTCGGTGTCGGTGAAGCCCGGACAGACGGCGTTGACGGTGACCCCGGCACGGGCGAGCTCGACGGCGAGGGCGCGTGTCCAGCCGAGCACGGCGGCTTTGCTGGCGGAGTAGGCGGAGGTGTAGGCATAACCCTTGAGGGCTGCGGTCGAGGCGATGTTGATCACTCGGCCGCCGCCCGCCTCGATCATGCCCGGGATCAGGGCGCGCGCGAGGGTGTAGGGGGCCCGAGCGTTGACCGCGAGGAGGCGGTCGAAGAGCTTGTCATCGCTGCGTTGGAGCGGAGCAGAGGCGGCCATCCCCGCGTTGTTGACGAGGACGTTGATCGTCCGGCCATGGCTCTCCGCGAGCTTCACAAGCGCAGACGCGAGGGCCTGGGCGCCGTCGCGGGTGCTGAGATCCGCGGTCTCCTGGGCGACGAGCGTCGCCTCGGCGAGGTGTTCGCGAGCGCTGCGTTCGAGGCGCTGGGGATCGCGGGCGACGATGATCAGATCGTGGGTGTCCGCGAGGTGAGCGGCGATCGCCAGGCCGATCCCTCGGCTGGCTCCGGTGACGACGGCGAGCGGGCGCATGGCGCTGAGGATACTCGAGCGCTCTTGGACCCGCGGCGAAAGTGGCGTGAGCCGTGGGGGGCGATGCTCCGACCGCAGCGGGAAGAGGACCGAGGATCGCGGCGCGAGAGCACACGGGACCTTTGCGATGGTCTGCTAGGGGCTGTTCGCGAGGGGCTCGTCGCTGAAGAAGGCGAGATCACGGAGCGAGATGGCGGCGCCCGGGGGACCCCGGAGCGTGATCGTGACGGAGGCCGCGGAGCTCCCGGCGCTCCACGGGATCGGCGGGCTCTGCCACGACCGGGTGTGCTCCTGCGGCAGGGCGAGGTCGACGAGCAAGGCTCCGTCGACGCGGAGCTCCAGGGATGTCGGCCCGTCGCGTAGACGTGTGAGGTGGGCGATCCAGACCCCCGGCCCTGGCGGAAGCTCGGTCCGCGGGAAGGTCGTGGCCTCGTCTGCTTCGAGGACGAGCGAGAGCCCGTCGAGCTTCGGAGCCGGTCGGATGCCGGGGCGGAGGCGGGAGAGGGAGCGACCGCGGACCCAGGTCGCTCGCTTCGGCGGGTGGCCGAGGTCGCGCGGTGGGGCCCAGGACTGGGCGATGGTCTCGCGGGGCGACGCGGATGCGCTAGGTCGCGGGAGGAGGCGGAGCTCACGTAGCTGTCCGTGCGGACAGTCCGCGGAGCCTCGGGCCTGCGAGGAGCCGCGCACCCTGATCGAGCGGGTCGGCTCGTCAGCGTCGGGGTTGAGGGGGATCGGGCCGAGGGTGCCTCGCTCGCGGACTCGCGGCGGCGGCTTGAGATCGGCCCGCCTCTTCTTGCCGAGCCGGACCTGCCACTGGGCGGCGCTGCCGTGCTCGCCGGGGGCGCCCTCGAGAACGAGGGCGGCGGCGTCGGGCGGATCCGGGAGGGTGATCGTGAGGTCGCGCTTGGGGTCGAGGCAGAGATGTCCTCCTCGCCAGGTCGCCTTCTTCAGCGGGAGCGGGCCGTCGCCGACAGACTCCCCGTCGGCGAAGCGCCAGCTCCGGGGCGCTCGCAGCGTTGGATCGACCACGACCTCAAAGAGGCCGAGGCGAAGCGCCGACCGGGTGACGCGGGTCGGGACGGCCTCGACCTCCGGCGTCAGGCGATCGGTGTAGAGTTCGTAGAGGCCGACGGGGCGGGCGCGAAAGGGGGGAGGGAGCAGATCGTCGATCGCGGCGATGAGCGCTCCGTCAGACTCGCGCGTGTAGGCGTGGCTGGCCTCGCCGAGGAGGAGGAAGACGCGCGGAGGCGACGGCCGGGCGAGCGTGTCGTCGACGAGGAGGGCGTGGAGCGTGGCGTAGGCGACCTCGGCGCTGCGGTAGGGGAGGACGCCGACATCGTGGCCGAGGACCAGGGCGCCGCCGACTTGGTTGAAGGCGTGGGAGCTGTGCCAGCCCTCACCGCCAGCGAGCACGATGGCGCCTCTGGGGAGTGCTGCGGCGATAGCCTCGACCATGCGCTCCGAGCCGGCGTGCTCCTGGACGCGGACGATCGGGTGGAGGACGAGGGGCAGGCTGACGGCGCCGAGGAGGAGCGTCGGCGGGAGGACGCGCAGGAGCGCCTGGATGCGGCGACCGGCGACCCGACGTTCGACGAGCTCGACGAGCCCCAGCAGGGCGTAGACCGCGAGGAGGATTGCGAGCGGGGCGAGCTCCGGCGTCAGATAGCGGCCGTAGTAGAAGAGCCCCGCCTGCGGCAGGTTGCGCTGGGAGTAGAGGAGGAGCGTCGTCGCCGGGAGGCTGGAGAGGGCGAGCGTCCAGGTCGAGGCGACCGGCGGTCGAAGGAGGAGGCGGAGCGCTCCGAGGCCCGCGGCGACGAGCAGCGGCAGGCTGAGTCCGGCGAGCGCCGGGTCGAGGCGAGAGAAGGGGCGCTGCAGCGGCGTCGGCTGGCCGACCAGGAAGATCCCGATCGCCGCGGCGCCGGCGATGATGAGGAGCCGCGGGAGCTGGCGACGGAGGCCCTGAAAGCGGCTTCGGAGCGGCGTCGCGATCAGGCGATCGACCAGCGCCCAGAGGGCGAGACCCGCGAGAGGAAGGACGACGAGCGTCGGCGGGCGGAGGGCGATGACGTCGCCCAGCTGCCGGTGGAGCTCGTCGTAGAGGTAGGGGAAGACCGAGTAGGCGTGGAGGATGAGGCTCGCCGTCAGCGCGAGGCCGTAGAGCAGCGGCCCTGACCGGCGCTCCTCGGCGCGGCGAAACCAGAGGACGGCGAGGACGAGCGGCGCGGCGAGCCAGGCGTTGCCGCGGATCCATCCAAGTGAGCCCAGGAGGACGGCGGTGATCCAGTCGCGCCGCGAGGCGAGGGCGACCAGGAGCGCGCTGAGGCCGAGCGGGAGGACGAGCGCCTCGGTGAGCGGCGTCCGCTGGACCCAGATGACCAAGGGCATGGTCGCCAAGAGAGCGGCGGCGAGGGGAGCCGCCCAGCGCCGCTGTGGCCAGAGTCGAGCTGCGACCGCCGCGATCGCGAGGATGCTCAGCGCGGCGTAGAGGTAGAGGATCCCTGCGAGCTGGGACGGGCCGAAGACGATCCCCCAGATCGCGAGGAGGGTCGGGTGCATGTGCAGGAACTGCGGCGCGATCGAGCCGCTCTCGCGATCGGTCAGGTAGAGCCCGGGGCGGTAGGCGCCCTCGTAGATCCCCTGCCGCCAGGGATCGCCGTCGGTCGGGTAGAGGCCGAGGAGATCGATAGAGCCGGGGCTCTCCGGAGCGGCGCCAGCGGCCGCGAGAACCGGGTCGCGGAGCTGGAAGCCGCCGCTTCGCAGGAGGTGCTGCGCGCGGAGAACGTAGGTCCCCTGATCGCGACCCGCGAGGGCTGCGCTGTGGAGCGGAGCGCGGAGGGCGAGGCCGCCTAGGACGATGACGACCAGGGCGATCGCTGGTGCGCGGAGCTGGGGCGCTGGTCGCGGGACGAGCGCTTGACCGCGAGGCCACAGGAGCGCCGCGAGGATGGCTCCGGTGACGGCGAGAGGAGGGGCGGAGAAGCGCCCGAGGGCGCCGAGGAGGACACCCACAAGCCCAGCGAGAATGAGCGTCGACGCGGTCGCGACCACCACGGTCTCGACCGCTCCGCTCGTCGGCTCTGCGATCCGCCAGCGACGACCGATCGCGACGGCCGCAGCCGGCCACGCGAGTGCGACGAGGAGGTGCACGGCGCGAGGATAGGTCGCGCGCGCCTCCGCGGACATCGCCCAGACAAGCGCGAGGGACCGTCGTGCGAGCATCGACCGGAGGACGCTCGAAGAACCGTGAGGAGACTCTCTGCGCAAGCGCCGTGTCGGGGCGCGCAGCTCCCTGCGCACCGGAATGGTCACGGGCAGGGTCTTAAGATCCGTCGGCTCCTCTGGCATCCTCGCCCCGAGATGGTCACGTACTTCAACGGCGATTTTGTGGATGATGACGACGCTACGATCAGCGTCCGCTCTCGCGGTTTGAACTATGGCCTGGGCTGCTTCGGCGGAGTCCGGGGCTACCTGGCGGACGACGGAGAGCAGGTGTTCGTCTTTCGCCTGGAGGACCACGTGGCTCGCCTCCAGACCTCCGCCAAGGTGCTCTTCATGCGCCTGCCTGGGGATCGGCGTCAGGTCTCCGAGATCATCCTCGAGCTCATCCGCCGCAACGAGGTCCACTACGACGTCTACGTCCGGCCCTTGCTCTTCTCGAACTCGAACCGCCTGGCGCCGCTCCTGCGCGAGGAGGACTCGTGCTTCACGGCCTTCACGATGCCGCTGCAGCGCTACCTGGACAAGGACAGCATCGACGTCTGCATCTCCTCGTGGCGTAGGGTCGCCGACAACGCGATCCCGGCCCGGACCAAGCCGACGGGGATCTACCTCAACAGCGCCCTCGCTCGCCGCGAGGCCCACGACAACGGGTTCGACGAGGCGATCTTCCTGACCGAGCGCGGCCAGGTCTCGGAGGGCAGCGCCGAGCACATCTTCATCATCAAGCGAGGCGTTCTCTACAGCCCGCCGAGCACCGAGGACAACCTTGACGGGATCACCCGCAGGTCGCTCATCACCCTCCTCACCGAGGATCTCGGGCTCCCCTTCGTCGAGCGCCCGATCGGCCGCTCCGAGCTCTACACGACCGACGAGATGTTCCTGTGCGGGACCGGGGCTGAGATCACGCCGGTCCGCTCGGTCGATCGTCGCCTGGTCGGCGACGGTTCCATCGGCGAGATCACCAAGCGCCTCCAGGCCTACTTCGGAGATGTCGTCCGCGGCCGCGTCGAGCGGCGCCGCGAGTGGCTCTCCCCGGTCTGGGGCTGACACCCGGCGCGCCGGGCCGAGGGGAGACAATGGCCGACCATCTGATCGTACGGGCGCGCTGGATCATCCTCGCGCTCCTCGTCGCCCTCTGCGCCTGGATCCTCCCCGGTGTCGGCAGCGTCCGCGAGGACAACGACGTTCTCGCCTTTCTCCCGCCGGACCACCCGGAGGTCGTGAACTTTCACGAGGTCGCGGATCGCTTCGGGATGCTCGAGGTCGGGCTCGTCGGCCTGGCGCCGACCTCCGGCGACATGCTCAGCCTCGAGGCGGTCGACAAGGTGCGGGGGCTGGCCAAGGAGCTCGGCGAGCTCGGCGGCGTGAAGGTCGTCCTCTCGTTTACGGATCTTCCCAACCCGGTGGTCAAGGATGACGGCCTCGAGGTGGCGGAGCTCGTCCCCGAGGAGCTCCGCGATCCGGCGGAGATCCGCGAGCGGGTGCTCGGCTCGCGCAACGCCGTCGGCAACCTGATCTCCGCGGACGGCCAGGCCGCCGCGCTTCTGGTCTTCTTGATCCACGAGCAGGAGCGCGACGCGGAGGCCCGAGCGGCGCTCCTCAGCCAGATCCGCGCGGCGACGGAGAGCCGCTGGGAAGGCGAGGTTCACTTCTCGGGGGCGCCCTTCATCGAGCAGGACGCCGCGATGGCGAGCCGCTCCGACATCGTCCGTCTGTCGCCTGTCGTCATCGGCGTGCTCGTCTTGGTCTCGGCGATCCTCCTCGGCTCGTTGATGGCGGCGGTGCTCAACGTCCTCGTCACCGGGCTGGGCGTCGGCCTGGTGATGGGCGCGCACGGGGTCTTCGGCGAGGCGCTCACGATCGTCTCGTCGTCGATCCCGGTGATGATGGTCGCCCTCGGCGGCGCGTTTGGGGTCCACGTCCTCGCCGGCTTCCAGCGGCAAGAGGGCGCGAATAGCCGAGAACGGGCGTCTGCCGTCGTCCGCGAGCTGTGGCGTCCGGTGCTCCTCAGCGGGCTCACGACCGCGGTCGCGTTCTTCGCCCTCCTGGTGATGCCGCAGGTGCCGATGCAGCGCTTTGGCGTCGCCGCTGGGGTGGGGGTCCTCATCCTCTTGGCGCTCGCCCTCTTCGTGATGCCCGCGCTCCTCTCGCTGCTGCCCGACGCGGCGATCAAGCCCAAGCCGGAGCGGCCGATGCCGCTGCGCGTGAGGCCGCCGCTGTGGCTCCTCCTGGCGCTCGCGGCCGGTGGCGTCGCCTTGGCGACGCGGATGAGCGGTGATCCGGACACCGGCAATGTCTTCTCGGAGGACAGCGAGCCGAGGCAGGCGAGCGCCTTCTTCGACCAGCACTTCGGCGGCTCGACCTTCCTCCAGGTGACGATCGAGGGCCCGCTCTCCGAGGCGATCACCCTCCGGGAGATCCGGGAGATCAGCGAGCAGGTCGCCGCGATCGAGGGCGTCGTCGACACCCGCTCGGTGGTCGAGCCGGTGGAGATCCTCAACGACGCCCTCGGCGGTCGGCGAGGCGTCCCCGAGACCGCCGGCCGGGCGTCGCGGGTGCTCACCTATCTCATCGGTCACCCGGCGATGGCGCAGCTGATGACCGATGACGCCAAGGGGGCGCTCATCCACGTCAAGCTCGCGCCGATGACGGGTCCGCAGCAGGTCGCGGTGACGGCAGAGGTCCGCGCGGTGCTCGACCGCTACGCCGACGACGGCGGGACGATGTACGCGGCCTCGACCGCGATCCCCGAGGTCCGCGCGGTGCAGGTCGCCGAGGTCGGCGCTCGCCTAGAGCGGCTCCTGGGTCATCCTGTGGACCCCTCCCTCCTCGGCCCGGGGGCGCCGCTGACAGCGACGCCGGAGCTGCGAGAGGCGCTCACCGAGCTCCGCGATCGGGCGCTCGACTCGGAGGACAGCCCCGTCGAGGGGGTCCCCCGCGAGGAGATCGACGGCATCGATCCGGCGAGCCTGATCGAGCCCCGCGGCCCGCAGCTCGAGGCGCTCCTGCGGGAGAAGCTGCCGACGCTGGCCGAGAGCGACCCTGAGGGGGTTGGTTTCGCGGCGAAGTTCCTCGGCTCCTGGATCGACGAGGAGCTGATCAACCACCGCGCTCGCCAGCGCTGCGGGGCCCTGGGGCTCGAGTCGCCGGAGGGCGAGGGAGACGGGGAGAAGACCGGCGATTCTGCGAATGCAGGGCAGGAGGAGAAGCTCACCTGCGCGACCATTGAGCCTGCGCTCTCGGAGCTCGCCGACGAGGAGTGGCGGGTCGCTGTGCTGCCCGCGGGCGCGGAGGGGCGCGAGGTCGCCTTCCTGCCGCGCCTCACCGGACAGCCGGTGATCGGCCAGGCCTTCGCCGAGAGCGTCACCTCGTCGCTCGTGAGGTCGACGCTGGTGTCGATCCTCGGGCTCGGCTTGGTGCTCCTGGTCGCCCGTCAGCTCATCGCCCTCGCGCCAGCGCTGTGGACCCTCGCGGTCACCCTGGGCGCGCTCTCGCTCTTCGGCGTACCGATCAGCGTCGGCACCAGCATGGTCTCCTGCATCGCCGTCGGCGCAGGCGTCGACTTTGCGATCCACCTCCTCTTTCGCGCCCGCAGGTACCCGGGAGCAGGGTCGGGGGACCGGGCTGTGCGGGAGATCGGCGCGGTCCTCCTGATCTCGGCGCTCCAGCTCTCGGCGGCCTTCCTTGTGCTCCTGGACTCCGGGATGGCGCCGCTGCGGGACTTTGGCGTCGGTCTGGCGATCGGCCTCCTCGGGGCCGGTCTGGGCGCGTGCTGGCTGATCCCGGCGCTCACCCGTGGGTCGAAGAAGGCGTGAACGACGCTTTGGGGGGCGAAGGAGTGATGCAGATCACCCTCCGGCCCAAATCGCGAAGGTTTCCCGGCATTCCGGCCGTCGCCTTGGGATTTTGACCCATCGGGATTAAATACCTCTGCGCGGGCACCGTCCAATGCCGCCGATACCCCGCCTTGCGGAGCACAGGATCACCATGAAGCTGGCCTCACTTCTCCTCGCCACCCTCCTCGTCGCCCCCCTCAGCCTCAGCGTGGCTGCGCCTGCTGACGCCGCTGAAGACGCCGCGGCGCTCGGCGGGAAGATCCTTCAGGTCGCCGACAAGAAGGCCTCGGCCTACCCGAACCAGAGCTACACGGCGAACATGACCATCTTCAAGGGCGGCAAGAAGACCAAGACGATGGTCTTCGAGATGAAGATGAAGGACCTGGAGAAGCAGTACATCAACTTCACGGCCCCTGGAGACGTCGCCGGCATGAAGGTCCTGATGACCGACGCCGACACGATCTACGTCTACACCCCCGAATTTCAGAAGGTCCGCCGGGTCGCCGCACATACCCAGAATCAGGGCTTCCTCGGCTCCGAGTTCTCGCCGGAGGACATGAAGCTCGCCAAGCTCTCCGAGGCCTTCAACGCCGAGGTGCTCGGCAAGTCCGGCACCGAGACCACGCTCGCGCTGACGCCGAAGCGCGACGGCATCAGCTCCTACCGCAAGCTGGAGATCGTCATCGACTCCAAGGTCGGCGGGATCACGACGATCCGCTACATCGACGGCTCCGACAAGGCCGTGCGCGTGCAGACCCGGTCGGAGTGGAAGGCCGCCGGCAAGGCGAAGATCCCGACCAAGATCACGATGAAGAACCTCAAGACCGGCGACGAGACTGTGATCGACATGACAAATATCGATGTGAAGTCTGAGATCGCCGATGATATCTTCTCTCGCCGCACCCTCTTGCGCGGCTGAGAAGTCCGGTGAGTACGACAGGCCTCCTTCTAGCTTCGTCACTGAGCCTCGGCATCGCGCCGGCCCCCTCCGCAGCGCGCGGATACGAGGGGCCGGCCGTAATTGGGGCCTCTGACGCTTCATCGTCGACGGCCACGGGGACCCGCATCAGCCCCTCTGCGGCTGCTCCCGCCGCGAAGGCTGAGCTTGGCGCGGAGTCCGAGCCCGCGACCGAGGAGAGCCTGGACGAGCTGTCGATGGACGATGTCTTCGGCGCCGAGGAGCCCGAGGAGTCGGGGGACTCCGGGGACGGTGCTGAGGCTGCGTCGACAGGGCAGGGGGTCGCGGCAGAGGCGGGTGATGCTTCGATCGACAGCCTCGACGATGTCTTCGGCGACGGCGGCGATGACCTCGACGCGGGATCGACCGAGACGATCGACACCCTGTCGTCGACGACGACCGCGGCCGAGTCGAAGGGCCTCTTCCCCTCGGACAAGCTGACCTTCCGCGCCCGCGTTCTCAGCAGCCTCTACTACGACATCGCCCGGACCGACCGCCCGGGGACGATCGGCCGCAACGAGAACCGTCTCGAGTTCTACTTTAACTACACGCCCAACAAGCACATCCAGATCGTCGGCGACATCGAGCCGGTGTTCATGGGCAGCTCGCAGGCGAAGGAGCTCGACGACCTCGCGACGATGTCGATGATGAACCGGTTCCACATGGAGAGCCGGGCCGCCTACATCGCCCTCAACGAGCTCGCGAAGGGGCTCGACATCAAGATCGGGCGGCAGATCGTCGTCTGGGGGACGGCCGACAAGTTCAGCCCGACCAACAACATCAACTCGGATGACCTCGAGGACAGGCCGCTCTTCACCGAGCCTATCGCCAACCAGATGGTCGTCGTCGACTACGCGCCCCTGCGCGATCGGCTGTGGTTCCAAGCGGTCTACATCCCGCTCTTCTTCCCGGCCCTGCTGCCGCCGTCCGCCGCCGCCGGGCTCCGCGATCCCTACGCCGAGGTCCCCTTCGCCGATCCGGCGAACAGCGAGCGGATCTACTACCTGCAGGACACCTTCATCCCGCAAAACCCGAAGCTCCTGCCGAAGGTGCTCGGCCACGTGATCATGCCGGACCGGACCCTGGCGAACGGCCAGGCGGCGGCGAAGATCGGCACCCGCCTCGCGGACATCGACATCAGCGCGTCGTACTACTACGGGCGCCACGACATCCCCCTGCCGGCGGAGGTCGAGTCGTCGGTGATCCACCCGCTCAACGCCGACGACGAGCCTGAGGACGGCTACTACATCCAGTCGGACGCCTACCTGATCTATCCGAAGATGCAGGTGATCGGCCTCGACTTCACGACCCAGGTGCCCTGGCTAGGCAACATGGGGATCTGGGGCGAGGCGGGGCTCTTCATCCCGAAGGAGGAGCGGCTGCGGATCGAGATGCCGCTCCCCACCGGGGTCGACGTCACGCCCGACGATGGGATCGCCAACCCGGTCAAGGAGATCGAGGGGATCGCGGTCCGCAAGACCCCCTTCGTCAAGCTGACGGCCGGTGCGGACTACACCATCGGCAAGCACGTCTACGTCCAGGCCCAGTACCTGCGCGGGTTCATCGACGAGTTCGGCGCCGATCATGTCGGCAACTACCTGCTCGCCGGCGGTGACCTGATCTTCTTCGGTCGCCACCTGATCTTCCGCACCTTCGGACTTGTCGACTTCGCCTCGAACAACCCCGAGGGGGAGGGGGCCTCCGGGGTGATCGCGCCGGCCGTTCTCGTGGCGCCCTCGCGGGGCTTTATCAACTTCGAGGTGGGCTCGTTCGCCTTCCTCGGCAAAGAGGGAGCTCGGACCAAGTTCGGCGCGAAGGCGGTCGGCACCTCGATCGCCTACTTCAAGGTGATCGGGACCTTCTAGTCCCTCGGACGCCGGAGCGTCGTCGGGTTGCGTCTGCGCCGAGGCGCTAGCCATCCACAGCTCGGAGCAGAGGTTCCCACGCCGGCTCAGGCATGGAAGCTCTTGGTCTGTGCTCCTCCGCCGACCACAGATCGGCACGGCCTCTCAGCGCTGCCGGTTGTGGGACTGGGCCTCGCGGAGGCGGCCGAGGCGACGCTCGATCCGGCCGTAGACCGTGTCCTCTGGGAATTGCTGGGCGCCGAGGGCGAGCGCGTCCTGCTCGTCGAGGTCGTCGACGCCGGCGGGGCTGCCCATCAGCAGCTCGACCCCCTCTTCGACGGTCGTGATCGGCCAGATGAAGAAGCGCCCCGCGGCGATCGCCTCGACCACGTCGGGCCGGAGGATCAGCGTGCGGACGTTGGTGTGCGGGATGATCACCCCTTGGGTGCCGGTCAGCCCCTCGGCCTGGCAGAGATCGAAGAAGCCCTCGATCTTCTCGTTGGCGCCGCCGACCGGGAGGATCCGGCCCCGCTGATCGACGCTCCCCGTGATGCCGATGTCCTGGCGCGCGGGCGCCTGGGCGAGGCTCGAGAGGATCGCGAAGAGCTCCGCCGACGAGGCTGAGTCGCCCTCGATCGGCATGTAGGTCTGCTCAAAGACGACCGAGGCGCCGAAGACGATCGGCTTGGTCCGGGCGAAGCGATCGTAGAGGTAGCCGCTTAGGATCATCATCCCCTTGGAGTGGATCGGCCCCGACATCTCGACCTCGCGGTCGATGTTGAGGGTCCCCTGGGTGCCGGCGTAGGTCACGGCGGTCACCCGACAGGGACGCCCGACCGACTGGAAGCCGTCGGAGATGACCGCGAGGCCGTTGACCTGACCGACCCGCGAGCCGCGAAGCTCGACCCGGAGCGAGCCGGTCCGGTAGAGGTCGACGAGCTTGTCGCGCATCTGCCCGTGGCGCTCCTGGATCGTCGTCCGGGCGCTGCGGAAGTGGTCGCCAGTGAGGGCTGTGTCGGGCTCGGCGATCGCGGCGGCCTCAGCGATGAGGTCGCTCAGGAGGCCGACGTTGGTGCTGACCCGCTCCTGGTCTTCGGTCAGGCGGGCGCCGTACTCGATGAGCTCGTGGAGCCCGCTGCGGGTGCAGGGGGGGAGGCCTCGGTGGAGGTGGAGCCAGTGGGCGACGCCGGGGTAGACCGTGAGCGCGTCCTCGATCGGCATGTCCTCGGTGAAGCCCGCGCGGATCTTGAAGAGGCGGCTGAACTCGGGGTCGAGCTCCTGGAGCTGGGCGATCAGATCCGGGTCGGCGACCAGGAGGACCTTGACGTCGAGCGGGATCGGCTGGATCCGCAGCGCGTGCCCCTCATCGCTCTCCTCGTGGGGCTGGATCGCGTGGGCGAGGAGACAGCCCTTGAGGTGCTCGTAGACCCGCTCACGCTTGATCAGGGAGTCCGCGTCGATGACCAGAAAGCCGCCGTTCGCCCGGTGGAGATCGCCGGCGATGAAGGTGCCCGGCTCGGGGTAGCGGCTCTCGCTCGTCGGCGCGGCGACGCTGCGGCCGAAGAGGCTGGCGATGCTGACGTTGCGGGCCTGGACCAGCGGCGCGGTGGAGCCCTCGTCACGGGTGGTGAGGAGGGTCGGGATCACGAGGCCGCGGGGGATCTCCGAGAAGGGCGGAGGCGTGGCGAGGGTGCTGTTGAGCTGGAAGAGGTGGACGAGGTAGTCGTGGAGCTCGCTGATGAAGGACTGGAGCTGCTCGGTCGGCAGCGCGGCCTCGGGCACCGCCGCGAAGCACTCGGCGAAGGCCGCGCGGAGGGAGTCACGCTGGCGCTGGAGGAGCTGAGAGGCGCTCTCGGCCTCGAGGAGCGCCAGCTGTCGCTGGGTCTCCTCGACGTGGGGGCGCAGATCATCGAGGGCGGCGACAAAACGATGGCCGGAGCCGTTCTCCTCGTCAGCGTCCGCAGGGGCCGGTCGGCTGGGTTCTTCGCTCGACGATGATCCGGCGCTGTCGCTCGGCTTATCGTCGGCTTCGGAGGGGGCGCCTTCGCTGCTCTCGTCGGGCTCGTCGGGCTCTTCGTCCTGGGACTTGGAGGGCTCGTCCGTGCCCGCGTCGTCGTTCGCGTCGTCGTCCGTGTTGTCGTCGGCGTCGTCGTCGTCGATCGGGACGAAGTCGAAGCCGTCATCGCTGGCGATCAGCGCGAGGCCAAACTCCTTGGCCTGCTTCGAGAGCTGCTCGTGGAGGACGCGCTCGCCTGCGCTCTGCTCGCGGTGAATCTCGACCTGGAGCCGGTTTCGGGTCCGACCGTCGAGGATCTCGTGGGTGACGCTGGCCAGGCTGCTGTAGAGCTCCTCCAAGGTGCGGACGAAGGCCGGTCCGGTGGAGGTCGGCAGGAGCGCCGGTCGCGGCTCCAGAGGCCACCGTTGGTTGGGCAGGAGCACGAGATCGTGCGGCGATGGCCGGCGTCGGGCCTCCTGACGCGCGAGGGCCATCGCCGTCGACGTTCGACCGCAGCCACGACGGCCGATCACCGCGACGTTGAAGCCCGGAGCGCGCTCAGCGAGACCGCGGATCAGCGCGTCGACAGCGCGTTGTTGCGGGGCGAGGTGGATCTCCTCGGCCTGGTCGTCGGTGACCGGCTCGAGGATCGCCTCCTCATTGACCTGAACGCTGCACCGGCTCGGGGGCAGCGGGTCGCATGGGAGCATGGTTAGTGATTATCTCCCGAGGAGTCGCCCTCGATCGACGCTGGAGGGGTCGCGGTCGCGGCGTCAGCGTCAGCGTGGACCGCAGGGGTCGGAGCCGTGATCGGCTCTGCTGTCGCGGCAGTCTGCGCCTGAGAGGCCGGAGTCGGAGCGGCCGGGGCCTGCGCGGCCGGGGCCGGAGAGGCAGGAGCCGGAGCGGCCTCCACTGAAGCGGGAGCCGCGGCAGCAACAGCAGCCGGAGTGACGGGAGCGGCAGGAGCGGGAGCGGCAGGAGCAGCAGCGACGGGAGCCGGAGCTACTGGAGCCGGGGCAGCGGGAGCAGCAACCGGAGCGGGAGCGGCGGGAGCCGGAGTGGCGACAACCGGAGCGGGAGCAGCGGGAGCCGGAGTGGCAGCAACCGGAGCGGGAGCGGCGGGAGCCGGGGCCGCAGCAACCGGAGCGGGAGCCGGGGCGGCAGGAGCGGGAGCGGTAGCAACCGGAGCAGCGGGAGCGGGAGCGGTAGCAACCGGAGCGGGAGCGGCAGGAGTCGGAGCGGTAGCAACCGGAGCGGCAGGAGCCGGAGCGGCAGGAGCCGGAGCGGTAGCAACCGGAGCGGGAGTAACCGGAGCGGCAGCAACCGGGGCGGCGGGAGCCGGAGCGGCAGCAACCGGAGCGGCGGGAGCCGGAGCGGCGGGAGCCGGAGCGGCGGGAGCCGGAGCGGCAGCAACCGGAGCGGGAGTAACCGGAGCAGCGGGAGCGGGCGCGGCAGGAGGCGTGGGTGCCTTTGCTGCGGTCGGCGCGGCCGCCGTGGGAGCAGCCGCAGCAGGAGCCTCCGCGGCGGGCTCCTCGGGCGTCGACGCGATCTCCTCCTCGAGGATCGTCCCACCGAGGGCGAGGAGCATCTCCTCGACGCACTGGATCTGTTGGTTGTCGAGATCGCTCTCCGGATCGTGGAGCATCTCGCCGAGGAGCTTGATCACCAGCTCTTGGTTGTCATTCTGCGATGCCTTGACGATCCGCTCAAAGGTCGCGGTGCAGTCGTCGGGATCGCCCCGCGTGTTGAGGACGCGGATCACGCAGGTCTCGGCCCAACCGGGGGCTCGGGCGTGGAGGGCGGGGAGGGCTTCGAGGAGCGCGCTCAGGTACTGCTCGTCCGGGAAATTCTCGAGGACGTAGAGGATGTTCCAGTAGATCCCGTAGGGATCGCTGTCCTCGAAGAGGCCGAGCAGCTCCGGGAGGAGGCTCGGATCGCGGACTCCTTCGATCCGCTGGAGGAGCCGCGGAAGCTCCTCGAGGCTGTCATCTCCGAATTGAGCCGCCTGCTGCAGTCGCGCGATCAGGGCGCGCGCCGACTCGACGGAGAGGGACTGCGGGACCTCCACATGGGGCTCCTCGTAGTCCTCCTCCAAGGCGGCGAGAACCGAGGAGTGGGCCCGTGCGGGGGCTTGCTCGGTCTCGTCGAGGCTCGCGACCTGAAGGACGCTCGAGAGGTCGAGCGAGATCATGTGTTCGTCGTCTGAGATAGGCTTGGACTTCTTCGGAGCAGGTGTCTCAGTGGCGGCCGGGGTCTCGGGGGCGCTCGTCGCAGGCGCCGCCTCGTCCTTGGGAGCCTCGGCGGCCTCGGCTGCGCCTTCGCTCACCTCGACCTCGGCCTCGACCTCGACCGCTTTGGCGGGCTTCTTGGCGGCGGGCTTCTTGGCGGCGGGCTTCTTAGCAGCGGGCTTCTTAGCAGCGGGCTTCTTGGCAGCGGGCTTCTTAGCAGCGGGCTTCTTGGCAGCGGGCTTCTTGGCAGCGGGCTTCTTGGCAGCGGGCTTCTTAGCAGCGGGCTTCTTGACTGCCTTCTTGGCGGCAGACTTCTTGGCGACCTTCTTCTTGGTCGCCTTTTTGGCGGCGGGCTTCTTCGTCACTTTCTTAGCGACCTTCTTCTTGGTCGCCTTCTTAGCGACCTTCTTCTTGGTCG
Organism: Polyangia bacterium; assembly: GCA_030424595.1. Taxonomy (GTDB): domain Bacteria; phylum Myxococcota_A; class Polyangia; order Nannocystales; family Nannocystaceae; genus JADJRG01. The sequence goes on along the minus strand of JAUHWG010000013.1, from coordinate 5,194 downwards.
CCTTCTTGGCGACCTTCTTCTTGGTCGCCTTCTTGGCGGCCTTCTTCTTGGTCGCCTTCTTGGCGGCCTTCTTCTTGGTCGCCTTCTTGGCGACCTTCTTCTTGGTCGCCTTCTTGGCGACCTTCTTCTTGGCGGCCTTCTTCTTGGTCGCCTTCTTGGCGACCTTCTTCTTGGTCGCCTTCTTGGCGGCCTTCTTCTTGGTCGCCTTCTTGGCGGCCTTCTTCTTGGTCGCCTTCTTGGCGGCCTTCTTCTTGGTCGCCTTCGTGGTCGCCTTCTTGGCGGCCTTCTTCTTGGTCGCCTTCTTGGCGGCCTTCTTCTTGGTCGCCTTCTTCTTGGTCGCCTTCTTGGCGGCCTTCTTCTTGGTCGCCTTCTTCTTGGTCGCCTTCTTGGCGGCCTTCTTCTTGGTCGACTTCTTCTTCGCGCTTACGCGGGAGCTCGAAGTTGAGGTCTTCTTAGCGGTCTTGGAACGCCTCGTTGCCACTCGGATTATCTACGCGAATCACCGCATCGAAGGCAAGCCCGGTCGACACTGCTGCGCTATCGTCCGGCCATGGTCTCGCGCACGGTCGTTACTTCAGTGCCCCGGGTGGAGGCTCCGCCGGTGGGCTTCGAGGTGCTCGAAGAGAGACTGGTCGAGCTCCGCGCTCGTCACCCGGGGGCGGTCATCGAGCGCTATCTCGGCCACCTGCCGATCTTTGGAGAACGGGTCCGGATAGCCCCTGGGGCGGCGATCGTCGGGGATGTGAGGCTCGCCGATGACGTCAGTATTTGGTACGGCTGCGTGCTTCGCGGGGACGTCCATCGGATCGAGATCGGTGCGCGCTCAAACGTCCAGGACGGCGCGGTCATCCACCTGGGCGACGACGACCCGGTGGTGATCCATGAGGAGGTCGTTATCGGTCATCGGGCGGTGGTTCACGGGGCCGAGGTCGGGGCCGGGACCCTCGTCGGGATCCAGGCGACGATCCTCGACGGGGCGGTGATCGGTGAGGGCTCCGTGATCGGCGCGGCTGCGCTGGTGACCGCAGGGACCACGATCCCGCCGCGCAGCCTCGTGGTCGGGGTGCCCGGCCGGGTGGTCAAGCGACTGACGGCCGCAGACGAGGCGTTCCACCGCGGCCTCGCGGGGAAGTACACCCGGCTCTCCCACAACTACCGGGTCGGCTAGCAGCTCGTGGCGAGAGTCCCGTGTGCTCTCGCGGAGTCGTTGGTCCTCGTGGCTCCGACATGACGCCGCTATAACGGGCTGTACTGCAGGTGGCGGAGCCGAGAGAGAAGACGAAGAGAGCGCGCGGGGCTTCGGCCACGGGCTAGGGGGCGACGAGGGCCCCCATAGGGGCCACAGGAGAGGCGGGCGGGGTCGCTGGCGAGAGGGCGGGGGCGCGAGGGAGCGCCCGTGTGCTCCCGCACCGCCCGTCGGTCCTCCCTCGGTCCGCCTCGGTCCGCCCGTCGGTCCTCCCCGGTCCGCCCGTCGGTCCGCCTCGGTCCGCCCGTCGGTCCTCCCTCGGTCCGCCCGTCGGTCCTCCCTCGGGGTCTCCTACGGGTCCGTTCCAGTCGAGGAGTCCGTGCCGCCGGTGGAGCCGGTGGAGCCCGTGTCGTCGGTCGTGCCCGTCCCGGTGGAGCCGGTATCGTCCGTCGTGCCGGTGCTGGTGGAGCTCGTCCCGGTGGAGCCGGTCGTGCCCTCGCCGAAGTCGGGGACCTCACAGATCCCGTCGACATCGCGGCAGCGCAGGCCTTCGCAGCAGCTCGGGTGCTCGAAACACCAGCGCCCGAGGTCCAGCGCCTGGATGCACAGATCCGGGCTCTCACAGCGCGCGGGACCGCGCTCCCCGCCGAGTCCGTCGCTCTCCGGGATGTACTCCGCGACGCAGATCCCGTCCGTATCGCAGTCGCTAGCGCCGTCGCAGGCATCCCCGGTCGACGAGGAGCCCGAGGAGCCAGGCGACGTCGCCGTGGAGTCGTCGATGCCGGTCCCGTCGGTGCCGCTCGCCGGCGGCGGGCAGGCTCCACACAGGAGGAGCGCGGCGACCAGCACGACCCGCATGGGCCCATCGTAGGCGGCTCTCATCGGCAATTCAACCAGCACGCGCGGCTCAGGGCTTGTACACGCAGCGGATGGTGAAGGGCTTTCGGTCGCGGGGGACGGTCGTCGACTGACCGCTCTTCGGGTCGACGATCCACGCCTGCTTCGCATCCTCTTCATAGGCGGTGCTGGTCCAGTGGAAGCCGTCCTTGTCTTCGAGGGCGTCGATGCCGGCGAAGAGCTTGGCCTCCTCGAGGGTCGGCAGGCGCCAGCCTCCTTTGTAGGCGCCGAGCGAGTAGGTGCGGCAGTGCGCCTCGCCCTCGGGCTGGAGCTTCTTCTCGCAGGGATGCTCGGCGGTGCAGCGCTGGATGAAGAGCGCGCTCTTCTCGTGGAGGTAGGAGCCGGTCGGGGGGGGCGGAGGCTTCGCGGTGGGCGTGGCGAAGGCCTCGCCGGCCTTGTCACCCTTGGCGTCGGCGTCGGCCTTGGCGTCGTCGGCCTTGGCGTCGTCGGCCTTGGCGTCGTCGGCCTTGGCCGCCGTGTTGTCCTTCTCGCCCGAGGCTGGGGCCGGCTCCGAGCCGCAGGCGAGCGCCAGTCCGAGGCCCGCGCTGAGCAATCCTCGGCGCAAGCCGGCCGGGCTCCGGTGTGCTCGTGTCCGGTCCGCCGAGACTGCGCCAGGTCCACAGCCAGAGCCAAAGGTGCGGGGGCCGAAGAGCCCGTCATCAGAGCCCGCGGGTGCTCGGACGGCGATCCGCGTGTCGCGTCGATGTCGGAGGAGCATGGACGGGAGGATAGCGCGGTCGAGCCGCAGGGGGCTTGGTACTATCCTCACCGTGGTTGCTGCGTCGAGGTCGCTTCATGTTCTGCGGATCACCTCCGGGCGGGGGCGGCCCCGACTCGACAGCACCGCTTGGGTCGCCTGTACCTTTCAGATCCTCCGGGAGCGTTGGGTGGCGGTGCTCGGCCTCGGCGCGTTGGCGCTCCTGCCGACCTGGTGGCTCGGAGAGCCCGACTTCAGCGGGCCATGGGGGCTGGCGCAGGGGCTCGGCGTGCCTTGGGTCGCCGGCCTGCTCGGCGAATCAGCGCTCCTCGGGATCTCCGCGCACGCCCTCGCCGGGCGCCCTTCGAGGCCGTTGCAGATGGTCTTCCGCGCGATCCGCCGATTTCCGGTGATGGCGGCGGTGATCCTCCTGCGCGTCCTCGCGGTCGCGGGGATCGTCAGCCTCGGGCTGCTCGCGGCGGACCATGCCGGCGAGTACGCGTCGCTGTTGCTGCTGGCGACGGTGATCATCGCCCTGGGGGTCTCCTCCGCCTTCTCGCAGGCGACCGCGGTCGCCTTTTGTCGCCGAGGGGGCCCGCTGCAGGCGCTGGCGGTGTCGGTCGAGCTGACCCGCGATCTTCGCATGACGGTTCTCAAGGCGAAGGCCAAGCTCGCCCTGCTGCTGATCCTGCTCGGCGTGGCGGTCTCCCATGTCGGAGAGATCTCCCCTCTGGTCGAGCGTCTCGGCGATGGCCTGCTCGAGGTGCTCTGGTTCAGCGCCGGGGCTCTGCTGACCTCCGTGTCGTACCTGGTCTGCAGCGCACGAGTGCAGCGCGAGCGGATCGAGGTGGTCGCCCGCGGTATCTCCGACGCGATCGACTAGGGGCTGTGGTGAAAGCGCGGCGAGCTCGCGCGTGGGGGGAGTCCTCGGGGTGATCGTGCTCCCAGTCCTCGCCCTTTTCTCGGCGAGGAGCCCTCATGTAGCGTGTCCCGGTGCGCGACGACGCTCCGCAGATCTACCTCGACTACAACGCGACCACGCCGGTGCACGCCGACGTCCGCGAGGCGATGCTCCCGTGGCTGGGCGAGCGCTGGGGAAACCCGTCGAGCGGCCACAGCTACGGTCGGGCGGCGGCGGCGGCCGTCGCCGAGGCGCGGGGGGAGATCGCAGCGCTGATCGGGGCTGCGCCGGAGGAGATCTTCTTCACCGGCGGCGGCACCGAGGCGGACAACCTCGCCCTCTTCGGCTCCGTCCCCGGCCCCGCTCATGTGCTGATCTCGGCGGTCGAGCACCCGGCTGTCAGCGCGACCGCGGAGGCGTTGGGCGAGCGCGGCTGGACGATCACGAGCCTGCCGGTGGCCGCCGACGGACGGGTGGCGGTCTCCGAGGTCGAGGCGATCCTCGGCGAGCACGCCCGGGTCGATCTGCTCTCGGTGATCACCGCGCAAAACGAGACAGGAGCGATCCAGCCGGTGGCCGAGCTGGCGCAGCTCGTCCGCGGGCGGACACCGGGCGCGATCGTCCACAGCGACGGCGCTCAAGCGGTGGGGAAGATCCCGGTCGACGTCGGGGCGCTCGGGGTCGATCTCCTCACTGTCGTCAGCCACAAGCTCTACGGGCCCGCGGGCGTCGGCGCGCTCTACTGTCGCGGTGAGCTCCGCCTCCGGCCGCGGCTCTTCGGCGGCGGACAGGAGCGGGGCCTTCGCCCGGGGACCGAGCCTGTGGCGCTGATCGTCGGCTTCGGCGCGGCGGCGGCCCTCGCCCGGCGGACCCTCGCGGGCGAGGCGGCCCGCCAGGAGAAGCTGCGCGAGCTGCTCTGGGGTCGCCTCGCGGCGAAGATCCCGGGGATCTACCGGACGATCCCCGCCGCCCACTCGCTCCCCAACACTCTTCATGTCTGCCTCCCCGGGGTCCGCGGGCCTGAGGTCCTGGCCCGCTCGCCGGCGGTAGCGGCCTCGGTCGGCTCCGCCTGCCACAGCGATCAGCCCGTCGCGGTCGGTGTGCTCGGGGCGATGGGGCTCCCGCCGGAGCTCGCCGCGGGGGCGCTCCGCCTGAGCCTCGGGCGGGGCACCGATCGCGACGCGATCATCCGGGCGAGTGACGCCCTCGTCCGGGGCTGGCGGGCGCTGACCGAGCTGAACTGATCGATCTCGGCGCGGCCGAGAGGGCGAGGAGAGCGGCAGCGAGAGGTCGTGTCGACTCTTGCCACAGGATCCTAGGCCTGAAATAAGCGCTGCTGTGAGGCGTCCTAGACAACCCGCGTAGAACCGTCAGTGACACGGGGGGTTGCGCTTCGGCTGCATTCGTGTGGGTGAGCGCTCACCTCGTGCTTGGCGAGGGGCGGAGCTTGGGGGCTGTAGGCGGGCGGGCGAGGGGCGACGAGGCGGGTCCCTCGCGGACGCGGGTCCTCCCA
>JAUHWG010000051.1 GCA_030424595.1 Polyangia bacterium | reverse complement strand
CGCCGAGCGTCCAGCGGAGCCCCGACAGACTCGCTCGGGCGAGCGAGGGGCGACGGGTGGGACGCAGCGGGAGGACCCGTGCCTCGCGCGGAGACACGCGTACCCTGTCTCTTCAAGCAGCTCAGCTTGACCCGTGGCGAGCACGTGGCATGGGAGGACCCGCGTCGCGAGGGCCCCGCCTCGTCGCCCCTCGCCCGCCCGCCTACAGCCTTTGAGCTCCGCCCGTCGCCAAGCAGGAGGTGAGCCTTCACCCGCGCCCGAGCACTCGGGCGGCAAAAGTCCGCGTTGAGTGCACTTCTACACGGAACTGGGGGCCGGTTTCACACCAGCGCTTATTTTAGGGCTAGGCGGCCGTCGCATGAGCCCCGTACGCTCCTCGCGGGCCCTCGCCTGTCCTCTCGGATCCGCCGAAACGTGCGGTGCGACCCTGTGCAGCGGCGTTTCGTGGCGGCCATGAGGGCCGACGAATCAGGGGGCGAGGTCTGCATGGGCTGCGGCCCTCGCGTCGCGAACCTGCGCTGATCCAAGGTTCGCGACCCGAGAATATTCCGTCCGGATCCTGCGCTGGTCGGCGGCGCAGCGGAGCGCGGTGTCGCCCGCTCACAGGGGAGGCTTCTCCGAGGCGCAGAGCGCCGCACATCGGCCGAGTTACGGGTGATACTTCGGTGGCAATGTCGCGGCCCCGGGGCCCGACATCGCCTCGTCCTCCAGCGCCCCTCATCCATCACCAACCCCGTCCTGCCCGTGCGAACCGCCCTTGACCTGCTCAAAGAGACATGCGTCTTGGCCCCCTCGGTCATCGCCGCTTTGCACGTCGCAGCGCCTCTCGTCGCGCGAGCCGAGGGGCCCTGCCCGGAGGAGCTAGTCGAGGTCGACGGCGAGTGCGAGGAGAACGAGGAGAGCGAGAAGGTCGAGAAGGGCGGGAAGAGTGACAAGGGCGACGAGAGCGACGATGAGAGCGAGACCAAGGCGAGCGAGGGGCTCCTAAGCGACAGTCACGCCCGGGGCTCCGCCGGTCGCGGCTCGATCGGAGGGGGCGCCTCCTCGGCGATGCGGACCGAGACGCCGCCGAGCGGCGAGGAGGGGGACCCCGGCAAGAAGAAGCTGATCGACGACCTCGACGTCCGGGTCATCGGCTCCCTCAGCTTCAACGCCAACTACCGAACCTGGCCGAACGCCGACACTACAGGCGTCGAGGGGCCGGCGGTGAGCTTTGAGCGGATCGCCTTCGGCCTCGAGGGGACCTACCGCGGCTTCATCATCTCCGCCGACTACCGCTTCTACGGCAAGTACGGGACGCTCCACCACGGCTATATCGGCTACAAGAAGAGCGACCTCTTCGAGATCGACGTCGGTGTCCACCGCGTGCCCTTCGGGATCCTCCCCTACGCGTCGCACAACTGGTTCGAGACGCTCCCGTACTACGTCGGCCTCGCGGACGACTACGATCTCGGGATCAAGACGATCACCAAGAAGGGCGGCCTCGACCTCCAATTTGGCTACTACATCCAGGCCGAGCGCTCGCAATTCGGCAGGACGAAGGACAGCTCGCGCTATAGCTATGACCTGGTCCTGACGGACTCCAGCGAGCTCGGCGACTCGGGGGTCATGACCCCGCAGACCAACCAAGAGCGGCATAACGGGGTCGCTCGCGTCGCCTACTCCTGGGATCATGAGGCCGACGACTCGTCCGAGGTCGGGGTCTCCGCGCAATTCGGCGGGATCTACAATCAGACGACCCGCCGCTTCGGCAACCGCTGGGCGGCGGCGCTCCACTACAACGGGTGGTATCGTCGGGTCAACCTCCAGGTGGAGGCCCTCTACTATCAATTCAACCCCAACAACCCCAGCGGTCAGTCGCGCGACTGGGTGACGCTCGGGGCCTGGGACGCGCCCTATCGGGTCGCGAGCCGGGGGTATATCGGCGTCGCCAACATCGGCTATCGTCTACCCCTGGCGATCGAGGCCTTCGACTGGGTCATGTTCTACAATGACCACAGCGTGATGTTCAAGCCGGAGGCCGGCTTCGATCGGACACATATGAACGTCACCGGGATTCTCCTCGCCAACCGCTTTGTCTTCGTCTACCTCGACACCGCGACGGGGCGCAATCACCCGTGGTTCAGCCCCGAGTACGGCAACGCCCTGGCGGAGGGCGAGAGCGACCCGAGCTGGTGGCTCTGGGTGAACTTGAGCCTTGGATTTTATATGTAGTTTATGGCTGGTGCTGGAGATGTCGGCGCCGACGACATACGCGGACGGGCGCGGATGTCGTCGACGCTAGCCGCTCTCCTGGCGACGCGGAGGCGGGCCGCGTCGCCGGCCGAGGCTCAGTCGGCGCTCGCCTTGCGGGCGCTCACCCGCACCGGAAGATCGATGATGTCGCGGAGCACCGGGTGGCTGCCGTAGACCGGCTCCCCTGCGAGCTCGACCTCGGGGTAGCGGGCGAAGAAGAGCTGCAGCGCGAGCTCGGCCTCGAGCCGGGCCAGGGACGCGCCGAGGCAGAAGTGGGGGCCAAAGCCGAACCAGGGGCTCGAGTTCGTGCGTCGGCGGATGTCATAGACATCTGCGTCCGGGACGAAGTCTGTGTCGCGGAAGGCGCTCAGCATGTTGAGGTAGATCGGTTGACCGCGGCGGAGCGCGACGCCCTCGTAGGTGAAGTCCTCGGCGACGAAGCGGGGGAGGCCGCCGCCGCGGCCGAAGGAGTTAAAGCGGAGGGTCTCGTCGAGCGCGAGGCGGGCGAGGGATGGATCTTCGCGGATGAGCGCGAGCTGGTCCGGATGCCGCAGCAGCTCGAGGGTCGTGTAGGTCGTGAGGTGGACCGTCGTGTCGGAGCCGCCGATCAGGAGCCCGGAGACGAGCGAGAGGAGCTCGCCGTCGGAGAGCCGCTCCTCGTCGTCGCAGGCGTTGATCAGGTCGCTGAAGAGCTCCCCCTCCACCGGGTTGCCGCGGCGATCGTGGATCAGCTGGCGGACCAGCGCGATCCCTCGGGATGCCGCGGGCATGTACGAGGCGAAGACCTCAGGCGGGAGCCCGGGGATGATCGTCGCGATCAGGGCGTCGGCGAAGGCGATGAAGGTGTCCTCGTCGCCGCGCGGGATCCCCAAGAGCGACGCGATCACCCGCACCGGGTAGAGGCTGGCGAAGTCCTTGAAGACGTTGATCACGCCCTCGCTCGGCAGCTCCTCCAGGAACTCCTGGATGATCGAGGTGATCTGCTCGCGGTGGGCGGCGACCGCTCGGGGGCCAAAGTACGGGTTGATAAGGCGGCGGATCCGGGCATGATCCTCCCGCGAGACCATGAACAGGTCGTTGCTCCGGAGCTCGACAAAGTCCGGGAAGGCCTGACGCAGCTCCTCGGGGAAGCCGGCGCCGAGGGTCGGATCGGTGATCAAGCGCGGCTCGCGATAGAGGGCCATGACGTCGCGGTAGCGGAAGAAGATGTGACCATGACCCTGCTCCCAGAAGTGGATCGGGGACTCTTCGCGGAATCGGCGGAGCGTCGGGTGTGGGTCTCGGTTGAATTCGGGGTCGGCAGGATCGAAGCGGAGCATCGCCGCCGACTCTATCGACGGATCGTGATGGCGTGAAGCGGCACTTCTCTGTCACGCAGCAATCGACCGCGCGGGCGCTCGTCAGGGCTGCGAGGCCGCGGGGCCCGCGGTCGCGGTATTACCCGCGATGGGCAGGTTTGCTCGACTCTGTCTATAGCCTCGCCCGGGCTCGTGGCTGGTGCGCATTATTGGGCGATGAACGTGGGCTCAGTGGCGCGAGGATGCGAGCGATAGGCCCTCACAGGGGAGCTGGAGGGGCGGTCTTTTGCCGCGGTCTGCTAGGCCGTCAGCGACTCCGGGGCCTCGCTCTCCGCGTCGGCGCGGATGAACTTGAGCAGGGTCGCGGCGACCTCGGCGGGGGCGTCGATCGGGAGAAAGTGAGCACCGTCGGCGAGCAGGCGGAGGCTTGAGCCGATGATGTCGCGGTGGAGCCGGGCGACCTGGGCCATCGGGATGTAGGGATCCGCGCAGCCCTGGATGATCAGGGTCGGCGTCTGGATCCTCCGGATCGTCCGGGGGTACTCGGCGAAGACCTCCGAGGGGCGCCCCCACCAGAGGTTTCGCCGCAGGGCCGCCTTGCCGCCCAGGCCCTGATAGGGGGAGACCATCGCCCGGAAGAGTCGCGGGGTGAGGCGCTCCGGGTGAGCGAGGCCACGATGCATCGCCGCGGTGAAGAGGAGCGGTGTGCCGACCGCGAGGAGAGTCTGGCCGAGGCCGGGGATCCTCAGGAATTTGACGATCGCGGGCTCACGAAAGTCGGGGTAGACCGGCGGGCTCATCAGGACCAGGCGAGAGACCCCCGCCGCGTAGGCGCCCATGACGTCGATCGCGACCGAGGCGCCGAGGTCGTGGGCGACGAGGGTGAGCTGGGGCAGGCCGAGGTGACCGCGAAGAGCGTCGAGCGCGGCCGCCTGTTGTCGATGATGGACCCGCGCGCTCGGCTTGGCCGACGCGCCGTAGCCGAGGAGATCGACGGCGATGATCCGTAGCGAGGGATCGCCGTCGAGGAGCCGCGGGATGACCGGGTACCAGAGCTCCTTGGCCGTCGGCAGCCCGTGGACCAGCAGGACTGGCGCTCCGTCGCCGCCGCTGTCGACGTAGGCGAGCTCACCGTGCGCGGTCGGGCAGCGATGGATGGGCCAGGTCCAGGGATCGCGAGGTGAGATCGACACAGCGAGAGGATGCCCCGGTGTGGCGAGCGGGGCTAGCGTTGGGCTCCACCCGGGTGGGTTGCGGCACCGCGCGGGGTGGTCGAGTCTTGCTGTTTCATCGTCCGCGTCGAGTCATGACGCCACGGAGGGGGGACCTAGCGGCGGACCGGGAAGGCGCCGGCGACCCCGACCAGGGCGGTGAAGCTCTCGTTGGAGACGTCCGGGAGGACGTCAAAGCGCCGCCTCGCGCTCCACAGCTGCATGACCTCGCCGGTGAGCGCGAGGTAGTTGGCGATCCGGATCTCGATCCCCGCGTGGACCTCAAAGCCGATCCGCGCCGAGACGTCGACGTAGCGCTCGGAGTTGGCCCGCTCGTAGCCTAGGCGCATAATGTCGAAGCCAAAGCCCATGCCGGCGTAGGGGCGGACCGGGAAGTCCTTGAGCATGTAGAGGTTGCCGCCGAGGAAGAGCGGGACGGTCAGGACCTCGAGCTCGGTCGGCTGACCCTGGGAGAAGCCCTCGACGCCGGGCTGGAAGGTGCCGGAGCTGCGGGCGAAGCCGGAGCGGAAATAGCCGATCGTCCGCGGGAAGTGGTGCCTGTCGATGTCGAAGGTCTGCCAGCGGAGGTCGATGCCGCGCATCGAGCCGGTCCAGGGGGAGAGCTGGTTTGTCGTCACCCGATTGCTCGTCGGCGAGAGATCATCGCCGTCGGTGGCGAAGGGGGCGAAGACGAGGCCGACCCCGAGCCCGCCCCAGACCTCGTGCCGATGCTTGATCTCATCGTGCTCGTGGTCGGGATCCCTGCTGAGACGGTGAGCCTGACCCTCTGTAGGCTTGAGCGCGGGCGTGGCCTCGGCGACGGTGACGGCGATCTCGACGAGCCCGCCGGCGGGGAGGGGCGCCTGGTGGACCGCAGCTTCGCCGTGGGAGGTGACCTTGAGCCTGTAGGCGCCGGCGTCGAGGCCGTCGAAGACGAAGGTCCCGCGGGAGTCCGTGGTCTGCTCTCGGGGCCGGTCCATGCACTCGCACTCGAGGACGACGGTCGCGCCCCCCAGGGCCGCGCCGCTGCTGTCGTCGGTGATCACCCCGGTGATCATCCCTGGGTTCGAGTCGGCTGGGCTCGGGCCGGCGACGGTCGCGGTCGTGGTCGTGGTCGTGGGCGCGGCGACGGCGGTGGCGGGGGGCGTCGCCGACTGCGGCGTCGCGCTGAGCATCATCGTCATCAACAGCTCGAGGTGGGGCAGCATCGCTCAATTCCTCCTGGCCCCTGGGGGCCCACGTCTGTATAGCCCGCGCCTGGGCGCTTGGCACGGCGTTGGTTGACGGACGGCGGTCCGGATCATTCAGTTTTTTCCGCGCGAGGACGAGCGCACAACGCACCGCCGCCGCCCGGCGTCGCCCGGCGTCGCCCGGCGTCGCCCGGCGTCGTTCGCCTCGCGCGCCTCGCTTTGCGCGAAGCATCGCGATCCCAGGGGGAGCCCGCGTGATAGGCTGCTCCCGTATGCGTAGTAGATCGATGGGGTTGGTTGTCGTGGGGGCGATGGGTCTTGGGCTTGTCGGCTGCTCGGGTGATGACAGCGGTCGCGACGATGAGAGCGCGGGGGTCACCTCGGCGACGGCGAGCGCCAGCGAGGCGACGAGCATGTCGGCGACGGCGAGCGAGGGGGACAGCGACAGCGAGTCCGCCAGCGGCTCGGAGAGCGCCTCGGCGTCGGGCTCGACCAGCGAGAGCGAAGGGACGAGCGAGGCGACGAGCGAGGGGTCGACGACGACGACCACGGGGGTGATCACGGAGAGCGCGACGGAGAGCGCGACGGAGAGCGCGACGGACTCTGCGACCGACACCGCGACGGAGAGCGCGACGGACAGCGAGAGCGGCACCGACAGCGACACGGACGGGACCACCGGCGGCGAGTGTATGGGCAACGGCGGCGAGCTCGACTTCTCCTACCTCTGGGTCGCCAACACCAGCCAGGGCGGGATCTCCAAGATCGCCACGGAGACGATGCTCGAGGAGGGTCGCTACACCGTCGACGCCAACCCTGGCGCCGCCTCGTCGTCGCGGACCGCGGTCAGCCTCGACGGTCGCTTTGTCGTCGTCGCCAACCGCGGAACCGGGACGATCACCAAGGTCGCCGCCGACGTCGTCGACTGCCTCGACAACAACAACGACGGGATCATCCAGACCTCCCAGGGCAAGGACGACGTCCTCCCCTTCGGCTCCGACGAGTGCCGGATCTGGACCACACCAGTCTCGCCGCCGCCGGGCAACTACGCCGGCGGTCCCCGGGGTTTGGCGTGGGAGCCGGGGACCTTCAACGAGGAGAACTGCAAGTTCGAGAACCCGAGCGTGTGGGTCGGCTGGCACACCAACAATGGAACCGCCTACATGGGCCGCTTTGACGGGGCGAGCGGCGAGCAGACCGACACGGTCGAGATCAAGGACTGGCCCTCCGGTCATGCCCCCTACGGCGCGGCGATGGACGGCTTTGGCAACCTCTGGTTCAACAGCGTCTTCACCGGCGACATCTTCCGGATCGACACCGCGAACCTCGGCCTCCAGCGCTGGAGCGGCGGCGGCACCCTCCAGCCCTACGGCAACACGGTCGACTCCGCGGGCAACTTCTGGCTCGCCGGCTACGGTGGCCCGGTCAGCTTCTTTGACGCGGAGAACGAGACCTTCGTCTCGATCGCCGGGACCAACGGTCGTCACCGCGGGATCGCGATCGACGGCCAGAAGCGGGTCTGGGCCGCGACCAACGCAGGCGGGGCGAATTACGGCTGCGGTCTGGTCCAGATCGACGGCGACACCAAGACCTTCGTCAAGTTCCACACCCTCGCGGAGTGCAGCACCCCGGTCGGCGTCAGCATCGACCCCGAGGGCTTCATCTGGGTCGTCGACTACGCCGGCTGGGCCTTCAAGATCAACGGCGACACCCTAGAGATGGAGAAGGTGACGATCGCCGACGTTCACTACACCTACTCGGACATGACCGGAGGCGGTCTCAAGGGCGTGATCCTCCCGGGCTGAGCCTGGGGAGGAGGGGCTGCTCCTGCGGCGGTCGAGCGGAGCCCGCGGAGGGCGAGGATCGTGGGCGACGGGGCGACGGGGCGGCGGGGCGGAGCCTGCAGCGGGGCTGCGCCTGTGCGGCTGCGCGGTGCTCTTGGACGCCGGCTCCGGCGGCCGTCGAGGACGACCGCGGGGGCCAGCCCGGGAATCGCGACGGATGGGGAGACGCCTCGGCGCGCGCGCGGTATACCGCGGCGATGCGCCCCCTCGCCTGTCTCCTCCTAAGCGTCGGATCTCTCCTGGGGGCGCTGGGTTGTGGTCCTGGGGGCGCCGAGGCGGGAGGGCGGAGCGCGGAGCTTGGGTCTGCGCGGGAGAGCCCCGCGGAGAGGATGGGGGCGGCTGCAGAGTTTAGCCTGCCGCCGCCGACCGACGAGCGGAGCGCTCTGCCGGCGCCGCAGCCCCCGGCGTTGACCCGCGAGCAGACCGTCCTCGAGGCGGCGAGCTCGGACTTCTCGGTCATCCAGGTTCACCAGCATCGACGCCGGCGCTCGCTGGTCTTCCTCCGCGACGACAAGAGCGAGCTGCTGCAGACGGCGATCGACGTCAACAGGGCCGACTCGCTGGTCCTGCCCTACGCTCAGGCCCAGGCCGTCGGCCTCCTCTTCGCCCCGGAGCCCTCGCGGGTCCTAGTGCTGGGCCTCGGCGGCGGGACCCTGCCGCGCTTCTTCCATCGGACGACAGCTGAGGTGGAGATCGACGCGGTGGAGATCGATCCGATGGTGGTGCAGATGGCCGCGAAGTGGTTCGGGATCCAGGCGGGGCCGCGCATGCGGATCCATACCGAAGACGCGATCGCCTTCATCGAGCGCAATCACCAGAAGTACGACCTCATCTTCGTCGACGCCTTTCTCGAGCCGAACGCGGACGGCGCGGACAACAGCGGGATCCCCCTCGCCCTGCGCAAACGGGCGATCCTCGAGGGTCTGCGGGCGTCGCTGAGCCCTGTCGGCGTGGTGCTCTTCAACCTTCACTTTCGCAGCGGCTACGCCGAGCAGGCGGCCGCGATCGCTGAGGTCTTCCCCCGGCGCTACATGGTGAAGGTCGCCGGGACGAGCCAGCGTCATGTCATCGGCGTCGCTGACAGGGTGCCGGAGCTGAGCATGGACGACCTGGCCGAGCGGGCGGCGATCCTCGACAAGGACGGCCGCTTCGGCGTCGACTTCTCGGCCCTCGTCGGGCAGATGTCGGCGCTCGACTAGACGCTCCGCACCTCGCGTTTACGCGCGGCCGAGCTGAGCTCGCGACCGGAGGGTCGAGCTCGTGGTCTCGACGGCGCGCGAGTCCGGTCCCCCTCGCCCTCGCCGGGCTCTCGTCGAGAAAAGTCGCCGGCCTCGCTAACCTCCGGCGGGGTCCCTGCGTGGGGTCGGTATGGAGAGCGCAGGACCCACGGAGAGACCCACGGAGAGACCTACGGTAGACCGCCCCGCCGGGCGGTCGGTGAGCGAGCGGACGCTGGTCCGGGCCCAGGCGGGCTCGGGCCTGGTCTTCGCCCTCTTCCTGATCGCCCATCTCGTCAACACCCTCCTCGCCCCCTTCGGCGCGGCGACCTACGACGGCATCCAGGGGGTCATGCGCGCGGTCTATCAGGAGCCGTGGGTCGAGCTTGGCCTCCTGTTCGGCTCACTCCTCGTCCACGTGGGGTGCGGGGCCGCGCGGGCGCGTCGACGGCCGAAGGGTCGCGGCGGGGCCAACCGTTGGCAGCGCCGCAGCGGCTGGCTCCTGGTCGTGATCGTGTTCGGCCACTCGCTGGCGACCCGGGGAGCCTCGCTCGTCTACGACGTCTGGCCGGGGTTTGAGGGGATCGCGTTCTCCCTCCACTGGCTCCCCGGCTTCTTCTACCCCTACTACCTCCTCTTTTGCCTCGCCGCGGCCTACCACGGCGGGCTGGGGATCGTGCGAGCGCTCCGGATCTTCGGCGGGCGGCGGCTGGGCGGGCGGCGAGGCCACGGCCGCCTCGGGTGGCTGGCGCTCCTCCTCTTCGCCGTCGCGCTGCTGGTCGCGCTCCTCGCCTTCGGCGGTGTTCTCTTCGAGGTCGCCGATCCGCTGAACAACGCCTACGCTCGCCTCTATACTGGCGCTGGAACGTGAGCGTCGAGACCACAGAGGAGCCCCCGTCGTCCCCGTCGTCCCCGTCGTCCCCGTCGTCCGCCTGGACGGCGACCCTCGGCGCCGCCTTCGAGCGCGACGCTCGATACCTCTGGGGCCTCAGCTATCGCCTCACAGGCTCCGCTTCGCTGGCGGAGGATCTGGTCCAGGAGACCTTCGTCCGGGCGCTGCGTCGACCTCCCGCCGATGAGGGCCGACCCCTGCGACCGTGGCTGCGGCGGGTCGCCACCAACCTCGGGATCGACGCGCTGCGGCGGCGACAGAGCCAGCCCTACGACGGCCCGTGGCTGCCGGAGCCGATCGACACCGCTGGCCTCTCCGATCCGGGAGTCGACGTCGAGGACGCGAGCCTTCGCCGTGAGGGGCTGACCCTCGCCTTTGTCGTTCTCCTCGAAGTTCTCAGCCCGCAGCAGCGGGCGGTCGTCGTGCTCCGCGACGGGCTCGGGCTCAGCGTCGCCGAGACGGCGGAGGCGCTGGACGTCGCCGCCAACAACGTCAAGGTCGCCCATCACCGCGCAAGGCAGCGGCTCGCGGAGGCGTCGGCGTCGGCGCCCGACGCAGACCTGCGCAGGCGCCACGGCGAGCGCCTGGGCGAGCTCTTCGGCGCGATCGCCAGCGGCGACGAGGCGCGGGTGGTCGAGCTGCTGAGCGCGGACGTGCGGGTGCTCTCCGACGGCGGCGGGGTGGTCCGCGCGGCGCGGCGCGTGGTCGTCGGGGCGCGGGATGTTGCCCGTCTGCTCATCGGCATCGCCCGCAAGGGGGCTCCGCCGGTCGGCGTCACGCTCCGCGAGATCAACTGCCTGCCGGCGTTCGACGCGATCTACGGGCCCGGTGATCCGCGCGGGGCGACCCGCGCCATCTTTCAGGGGATCCTCGGCGTCGACGGTCGCTTCACCGAGCTCCACATCATCCTCGCGCCCGCCAAGGTGGCGGCGGTCGAGCGGGCGCCGTGGCTGCGAGCACCGCTCCCCCCGGCAGAGCTCGGGGTCGCGAGCCGCGGCGAGCTATAGCCATAGGATCGTCCGAGCGGGCGGTCTTGCTGGGGCTCGTGGGGAAGGCGTCCGCTCGTTCGCCCCACGGCTGGTTCGAGCTCTCTCGGAGCAGGAGCGTCGCCGCGTCGCTGGAGCGCCGCCGAGTCGCCGCGTCGCCGAATCGCCGGAGCGATCCTCCCGGCGCATCCGGAGCACGCTCTGCGGTGCGGAGGTGGTGCGGTCCCCGAGCGGAGGAGCCGAGGCGGAGCCGAACGCTGCTGTGTTCGTTATTGCCCTCGGAGCGGCGGGGTAGGGGCTCGATCCGGAGCCGGTAGAGCTTGCGCGAACGCGGCTAGGCCGCGGCTAGGCCGTGATTCGGCCAACCCCGGGCGGGGTACCAAGGGCACGTCGTTTCGTGCTAGTCAGCACCCTCCGCGCCGGGATGCGCGGCTTGCACACGAGGATGTCGAGATGAACGAGAAGCCGACGATTATCTACACGCAGACCGACGAAGCTCCCGCGCTGGCGACCTACTCGCTGCTGCCGATCATCCAGGCCTTCGCGGCGCACGCGGGCGTCTCGGTCGAGACCCGCGACATCTCGCTCGCCGGTCGGATCGTCGCCGCCTTCCCCGAGTTCCTCACGGAGGAGCAGCGGATCGGCGACGCCCTCGCAGAGCTCGGCGCGCTGGCGACCACGCCCGAGGCGAACATCATCAAGCTGCCGAACATCAGCGCCTCCGTCCCGCAGCTCAAGGCCGCGATCGCCGAGCTTCAGGCGAAGGGCTACGCCCTCCCGGACTACCCGGAGGAGGCTGAGACCGCCGAGGACAAGGCGATCCAGGCCCGCTACGGCAAGATCAAGGGGAGCGCGGTTAACCCGGTTCTCCGCGAGGGGAACTCCGACCGTCGTGCCCCCTCCGCGGTCAAGCAGTACGCCCGCGAGAACCCCCACTCGATGGGGGCCTGGTCCTCGGAGTCGGCGTCGCACGTGTCGACGATGGACAGCGGCGACTTCCGCTCGAACGAGCGCTCGGTGACGATCCCGGCGGCGACCACCGCTCGGATCGAGCACGTCGCCGACGGCGGGACCGTGACCCTGCTCAAGGGGGGCCTCTCGCTCCTCGCCGGTGAGGTCATCGACGGCACGGTGATGAGCAAGAGGGCGCTCCTCGACTTCCTCGCCGAACAGATCGACGACGCGCGCGGCAAGGGCGTGCTCTTCTCGCTGCACATGAAGGCGACGATGATGAAGGTCTCGGACCCGATCATCTTCGGCCACGCGGTGCGGGTCTTCTTCAAGGACCTCTTCGCCAAGCACGGCGAGACCTTCGACAAGCTCGGCGTCGACGTCAACAACGGCTTCGGCGACCTGGTCGGCAAGCTCGGGGAGCTAGGCGCGGACGAGCGGGCGGCGATCGAGGCCGATATTCAGGCGATCTACGCCGCCGGTCCGGCGCTGGCGATGGTCAACTCGGACAAGGGGATCACCAACCTCCACGTCCCCAGCGACGTGATCATCGACGCGTCGATGCCGGCGATGATCCGCAGCTCCGGCAAGATGTGGAACGCCGAGGGCAAGCTCCAGGACACCAAGGCGGTGATCCCCGACAGCTCCTACGCCGGCGTCTACCAGGCCGTCATCGACTTCTGCCGCGAGCACGGCGCCTTCGACCCGAAGACCATGGGCAGCGTCTCGAACGTCGGCCTGATGGCCCAGAAGGCCGAGGAGTACGGCTCCCACGACAAGACCTTTGAGATCGCCAGCGCCGGCGTGGTGCGGGTGGTCGACGCCTCGGGCACGACCCTCATCGAGCACCGCGTCGAGGCCGGCGACATCTGGCGCGCCTGCCAGGTCAAGGACGCGCCGGTCCGCGACTGGGTGAAGCTCGCGGTCTCGCGGGCCCGGGCCACCGGCGTCCCCGCGGTCTTCTGGCTCGACAAGGATCGGCCGCACGACGCCCAGCTGATCGCCAAGGTCGAGGCCTACCTCGGGGAGCACGACACCGACGGGCTCGAGATCCACATCCTCTCCCCGGTGGAGGCGACCCACTTCTCCTTGGCCCGGATCAAGGAGGGCAAGGACACGATCTCGGTCAGCGGCAACGTCCTGCGCGACTACCTGACGGACCTCTTCCCGATCCTCGAGCTCGGGACCAGCGCGAAGATGCTCTCGATCGTCCCGCTGATGAACGGCGGCGGCCTCTTTGAGACCGGCGCCGGCGGCTCGGCGCCGAAGCACGTCCAGCAGTTCGAGGAGGAGGGGCACCTGCGCTGGGACTCGCTCGGCGAGTTCCTCGCCCTCGCGGTCTCCCTCGACTTCCTCGGCGAGCGCCACGGCCACAAGGCGGCGAAGGTGCTCGGGGCGACGCTCGACGAGGCGACGACGCAGTACCTGCTGACCAACAAGTCGCCCTCGCGCAAGGTCCGGCAGATCGACAACCGCGGCAGCCACTACTACCTCGCGCTCTACTGGGCGCGGGCGCTGGCGGCTCAGGACGACGCCCCCGAGCTCAAGGCGCCCTTCGCCGCGGCCGCGCAGGCGCTCGGGGCCGCGGAGGCTGCGATAGGCGAGGAGCTCATCGGGGCTCAGGGGTCGCCGGTCGACCTCAAGGGCTACTACATGCCCGACCCGGCCCTCGCGGCGGAGGCCATGCGCCCGAGCGCGACCCTCAACAAGATCATCGACAGCATCTGATCGAGGGATCGTGAGCCCCGTCGCCGACATCGTCGGCGGCGTCGGGTCGAGAGGGTCATCGCGGCGACGCGGTGGCCCTCTCTCGTTCTCGCAGCCCCGTCACCTTGGGCTGTGCGGAGGATGCAGAGGATCGGTGGGGCTCCGTCGGCCGCGGCGGCGTCGGGCCGAGAGGGTCATCGCGGCGACGCGGTGGCCCTCTCTCGTTCTCGGACAATGCAGAGGATCGGCGGGGCTCCACTGGCGGTCCAGACCGGGTTGATGCGGCGGATGCTCGGCAGGCTCGGCAGGCTCGGCGTGCGGCGGATGCTCGGCAGGCGGCGGATGCTCGGCGTGCGGCGGATGCTCGGCATGCGGCGGATGCTCGGCGTGCGGCGGATGCTCGGCAGGCTCGGGGGTGCTCGCAGCCCAGCTTGCGCCGCGCTGGCAAAGGGTGTTGGATCGGCGGGTGTTGGTGGACGCAGAGCAGGCGAGCGTCGTCCTCTACTGGACCTGCTTCGACGGCCGAGAGGGGGGTCGCCGAGGGCACGCCTACCTCTGCTGCGATGGCGCTCGGGCGCGCCTTCTCCTCTACCAGCACAGCGCCGAGGAGGCCGCGAAGGAGGTGATGATGGGCCGCCACGAGCGGTGGCAGCGGGCTCACCCGGCGACCCCCGGGCAGACCCTCCGGCGGCGGACTTCGTGGCGGGATCCGAGCGGGCTGTGGTCGCTCACCGGCGATCTCGGCGAGGTCCGAGCGCTCCTCCGCGGGCGCACGTTGGAGGTCCTCCTCGCGCCTGGGCTCGAGCCGCTGCCGCCCCTGCCGGAGGCGCTCCTGAGGCGACCGATCACGACGCTCATCGCGGCGAAGGACGCCGAGCTCCGCTGGCCCGAGGAGTGGGAGGCGTCCGTGATCGCGCCCGGCCTCTTGGGGCCGCTCGTCCGCCGTGAGGGCGCTACCGTGATCGTCTGCGCCGCCCGCTACGGCTCGCGCTTCGCCGACGCCGGTCAGGACCGGACGGCCGCGATCTGGCGCTCCGACGACGGCGGGGAGCGCTGGGACGAGCTCCCGTGGACGCTCGGTCCGCTCCAGCGGATCACCTCTGGCGGGAGGTGGTGCTGGCCCCCGGAGCAGGTGTTGCGGCTGACCGCCGCCGAGCCGCTGACGATCGAGTGGGACGACCCGTGGATCGACTGGGAGCCCGGGGCCGAGTGGCGCGCGCGCTGGAGCCCCGTGAAGAGCCGCTGGACGATGGAGCGCCGCTCCTAGGAGGCAGTCCCAGACCGCGGGTCCGGACGGCCGCAACGCTCGCGACGACCGCGGCCTCCCTGCTTGGCCGCGGGGCCGTGGCGTTGCGGGGGCCTGGCCGACACGGATCGTCGCCGGCGATCTCAACGCAGCCCACGGTAGCCCCGTACCGAAGTTCGGCCGACGATGGGCGTTGCTCATCATCGTCGAGAGTCTCGACGAGCACGTACCGAGCGAAGACCTACGGGAGCAAGCGATCCACGTACCCGCAAGCGGAGCGCCGACAGACTCGCTCGGGCGAGCGAGGGGTGACGGATGGGACGCAGCGGGAGGACCCGTGCCTCGCGCGGAGACACGCGTACCCTGTCTCTTCAAGCACGTCAGCCTATCCCGTGGCGAGCACGTGGCATGGGAGGACCCGCGTCCGCGAGGGACCCGCCTCGTCGCCCCTCGCCCGCCCGCCTTCAGCCTCCGAGCTCCGCCCGTCGTCAAGCGAGAGGTGAGCGCTCACCCGCACAGATACGGTCGAAGCGCAAAATCCGTGTCATCAGGGGTTCTACGCGGGCTTGTGAGGGCACCTCACGCCAGCGCTTATTTCAGGCCTAGCAGCCTGTGGCGAGAGTCCCGCGCGCCGCGAGGGCTCGCTCGATGTTGCCGAGCGTCAGGTCGCGCTCAGGTGCGACCGAGCTCGTCGCGGAGCTTCTTGGCCCAGCCTTCGAGGTCACTGATCGTCGACTCGAGGAGCGCCGCCGAGGTCGCTCGGGCGGTGAGGGCCTCGCGGAGGCTCGCGATCGCCCGGCGGATCCGCGAGCGCACGGTGCCCTCCGGGATCTCGAGCACGGTGGCGATCGCCGGCGCGGCCATCTCCTCCCAGTAGTAGAGTTCGAGGACGATCTGGAGGTCGACGGGGATCCCCTGGAGGCCGGCGAGGAGGAGGGCCAGCTGCTCGCGACGGTCGGCGATGATGCTCGGCGAGTCGTCGAGGTCGGCGGCCGAGGTCTCGAGGGGATCGAAGTAGCGCTCGTCGCGGCAGCGCTCGCGGAAGCTGCGGTAGAGCAGGTTGCGGGCGATGCCGAAGAGGTAGGGGCGGACCTCGACGTCGTCGGCGAGGCGATCCGCGCGCTCGACGAGGCCGAGGAAGGTCCGCTGGACCAGGTCGTCGACGCCGACCCGGGTCTTCGAATAGAAGAAGCGGAAGATCCCCTCGAAGTGGCGCTGAAAGAGGCGGTTTCCAGCCTCGCGGTCGCCGGCGCTCCAGGCCTGGAGAAGCTCACGATCGCCCATCAAGGGGCCACTTTAGCAGGCGAGAAGAAAAAGATCAGCGCGCGGTGATCGATCCGGGGGGCTCGTGGAAGGTCCCTAGTAGGAGTGATTCGGCGACAATGCATCTCAACGTGATCCGTGAGCCTGACGACAACCTCTCTCCGCGAGGGGAGACGAGCCATGCGCGCTCCTACGGGGCGACGTCGAAGACCGTCGACGCCCTGGAGCCGCGGGAGCGAGTCCGCGGCCTGGTCGCGGCGCGTCTCTTCGGCACGCTCGCGACGCCCTCCCGGGTGGGGCGTTTTGAGCTTCAGCGTGAGCTCGGCGTCGGCGGTATGGGGGCGGTCTACGCCGCCCATGATCCGCGCCTTGAGCGGGTCGTCGCCCTCAAGATCCTCCAGCGGGCTGGGGGGAGCGCGGAGGCGGAGCGGCGGCTCCTCAGGGAGGCCCAGGCGATGGCCCGGCTCCGCCACCCCAACGTCGTCCAGGTCTACGAGGCTGGGAGTCACGGCGGTCAGGTGCACATCGCCATGGAGATGATCGAGGGGGGGACCCTCGGCGAATGGATGGGCGGCAGGGCCCGCCCCTGGTCGGAGGTCCGCGACATCATGCTCGCCGCCGGGCGCGGGCTCGCAGCGGCCCACGCCGCAGGGCTTATCCACCGCGACTTCAAGCCTGGCAATGTGCTCATGGACATCCACGGTCAGCCGCGGGTCTCGGACTTCGGCCTCGCCCGCGGCGCGGCGGAGGAGGGCGACCTCCCTGATGAGGCGGAGCAGACCGCGGAGTTCGGCGCGGACCGTCTCCTAGAGGTGGCCCTGACCCGGACGGGCGCGATCCTAGGGACCCCCGCCTATATGTCCGCGGAGCAGTTTCGCGGCGAGCCGGCGACCCCACGCAGCGATCAGTTCGCCTTCTGCGTCGTCGTCTGGGAGGCGCTGTGCGGGCAGAGACCCTACGTCGGCGAGACGATGGGCGGCCTCCTGACGGCGGTGGAGTCCGGGTCGATCACGGCGACCCGCGGGGCTCACATTCCGCGGCGGCTACGAAAGGTGCTGGTGCGGGGGCTCTCGCCGCGTCCCGGCGACCGCTACCCGTCGATGGTCGCGCTCCTCGCCGACCTTGAGCAGATCCAGAAGGGTGGTCGCGGCGCTCGTCCGCGCCTCGTCGCCGCGTCCTTGATGGCGGCGTCGTTGGCCGCGGGCATCGCCGTGGCGGCCGTCAACATGGGCCCCTCCGAGCCGGAGATCGACATGTCGAACAGCATGCCGAAGATCCTCGCCAAGGGTTGTCTCGTGAACCTGCAGGAGCTCAGCGATGCTTGGAGCCCGGCGATCCGTGAAGAGCTGAAGGAAGAGCTCCTCGCCGCCGAGGGCATGGGCCGGGATCACCAGCGGAGCGACGCGGTGCTGAGCTCGATCGACCAGCGGTATGAGTCGCTACGCGCGAGGCGCGGGGACTTCTGCGCGATGGTCGTCGAGCACATGGACTGGAGTCGACAGCGGGAGAGCGGCTGCCTCGCCCGCCGCGCCACGAACTTCTTTGCGATGCTCGAGAGCCTCAGGAGTGGACCTCCGATGGGGCTGGGCGAGCTCCAGGGGTTCGTGTCGATGGACGCAGATCCGTCGGAGTGTGGGGGCGCCGAACCCCCCTTGAGTCGCACGTACTTCCCCGAGGGGCACGAGGACCTCTGGGAGGCGCGGCGGTCGATCGCCTGGGCCTTCGCCCCCGACGCGGTCAGCGAGAGCGTCTATGCGGAGCCCAAGGACTGGACCCACGCGGCCGAGGTCGCCGCTCGCTACAAGTCCGAGCGGCTCGCCGCCGAGGTAGAATTCACCAAGCTCGTCATCGCAGCCGGGGAAGGGGGGGCGACCCTCGACCCGCGCCTGTTGGAGGCGTTCGAGCAGGCCACCGCAGACGCGCTGGTGTACCGCGATACTCACACGGGGCCGCTGCTCGACCTCCGCGCCCGGGCCGCTGTGCTCGTCGCGCAGGTCCATAGCAGGGCCGAGGACCCGACCGGAGTGCGAGCCCGGGAGCTCAAAGCGGACGCCTCCGCCGCGCTCGAGAAGCTGCCCGTAGAGGACCCGCTGCGAGTCCAGCTCGGCCGACAGATCGAGTCGCTCTGAGCGGAGCTCGCTCTACCGGGCGGCGCTCGCCGGGGTCGCCCCCTAGCAATACGCGGGGGTGTTCGGGTCCGAAGCCCGTGCGCCTCGCCGAGGTCTTAGGAGGAGGGTCGAGCCAGGCGGGCGTCGAGGGGTCTGGCGACGGTCGTGACTGCGGCGACGAGGCTGGAGGCGGCGAGATCGACGGCGAAGCTAGCCGCTGACGCAGATGAGGCGACGGCAAAGCTCGCAGGGGGTGTCGCCGTCGTAGGGGTTGCACTTGCCGGGGAGGGGGTCAAAGTCGGGCCCCTCGAGCCCGTCTGCGGGGCCGCAGCTCGCCTTGCAGCTGTCGCCCTCGGCCCGGTGCCAGGTCATCCCGTGGGTCGAGCTCCAACACTGCCCGGTGTTGTCGTCGATCCAGACCCAGCCGCGCTCGCCCGCGCCGACGGGGCTCTGCCAAACCCCGTAGGCGGTCCAGCCGATCGCCTCGCCGTCGTGAAACTCGAGCCAGCGCCAGGACTCGCCGAACTCGTCAGCGCAGAGCTCGTGACCGTAGTCGGCCGAGGCGATCGCGGTGCCCGGTGCACACTTCGCGGTCATCGCCAGCTTGAGCGTCGCCTCCTCGCAGGGGTCGACGCCGCCGGTGCTCGTCCCGGTCGGGTCGGTGGTCGCGTCGCTTTCGCCCATCGTCGCGGTCGCGTTGGTCGCGTTGGTCGTGGTGGACGTGTTGTTTGTGGTGGACGTGTCGGTCGTGGCCGTCGCGGTCGCGTCGGTCGTCGCGGTGACCTCGGAGGTCGCGGTGGTGCCCTCCGAGTCGGAGCCGGCGCTCGACGAGGCGTCCGTCCCCGGGTCGGTCGTCGACGTCGCCGGGGACGTGGAGAGGGTCGTCGAGGCGTCCGTCAGCGAGGCGCTCTCGCCATCACTGCTCTCGGGGGTCTCGTCGACGAAGCAGCCGCCGAGGGAGAGGATGACGACGAGCGCGGCGAGACGTGGGAGACCTCCGAGGTGGAGCGGGTCTGGTCGGGTCTTGACGCGCATAGTCTTCGCGGGGGGCTCTCGCCTGGGACGGAGCGAGACTCGATGACGATACCAGCTCGCGCCTCTCTGTACCGGAGGCGTGATCGTGAGCGTGCTCGGCCGGGGGGCCTGCTCTGCGAGCGAGCGGAGGCGAGCGGAGGCGAGCGGAGGCGATGGAAGGTCGCCAGGCCGTCGGAGCGGGACTTCGTCTCGCTCTAGGATGGGTCTTCGCGGCCTGGAGTATCAACATATCGTCGCAGTCCTTCGGGCGATCGTGCTCCATCCGCACCGGCTCGCTATCTCCCCGTTGTCGATAATTGTGACGGTCTCTACCACGGGTCTGTCGAAGAGTGCTTTGCGTTCCTGGCTGACGTAACCCGATACGTCGACAAAGAGATGACTGAGGTCGCATGTACACTGACCGCAGCAACGGTCACCCCGTATGGTGCGGGCGGCGGGCACGGTCCCGCGGAGTACGTCGAGGGGGGAATCGTCTTCCAGTTTGACTATGTCGCGCTACCCGACATCTGCGATCGCTCAGAACGACGGCGTCGGGGAGCCAGAGGAGGGTGGTGCTATCGCTGAGACCGAGGCGACGCCGGAGCGTGAGCGCGAGCCGGAGCGTGAGCGCGAGCCGGAGCCGGAGGTCGAGGCCCTGCCACCGGACACGTCGGAGCCGCTCGGGCGCGACCCCGACACAAGCGCAGCGCCCTTGGTCGCGCCCCGCGAGGCCCGGCGACCTCGGGCCAAGGGGCTCGCCCAGGTCGGCGGTGGGGAGCGCTCGTTCAACTCGAAGCCTGCTCCAGCCTCCGCGCGAGAACGATCGCCTCTCGCCGCTTGTTCGACTCAGCCGTCGGTCAGTTCAACATCTGGGGCTGTGCGAGCCAGCAGCACTTTTTGTACTTTTTGCCGCTGCCGCAGGGACAAGGGGCGTTCCTCGTGATCTTCGGCGAGCGGGCGGTTGCGGGGCCCGCCGCGGTCCCTTGGTCTTGGCCGTGGCGCATGCTCCTGAGCGCCGCGAGGCGGACGTTGTTGCCGATCTCCATCAAGTCAGCGAGGAGCCCTTCCAGGGCCCCGTCGATGCGAGCGAGGTTGGTCGCGAGGTGGGCCAGCGACTCTGGGTCGTGTCCACGATCCTCCTCGAAGAGGGCGATGACCACCTCCAGGATCCCGGACGCCTCGGCGACGCGCTTGATGATCGCTTCGCCCTCGGGTCCGAAGGCGCTCGGGTCGTCGCCGCCAGCATCGATGCCCCGGATGTACCAGGAGAGCTCCCCGAGGCGGGCGCGTGCGTGGTCGTTGAGCGCCTCGGCTGTCGGCTTCTCAGGGAGCTGCCGCGGCGCGAGGCCGACGCGCCCGGCCTCCTGCTCGCTGGCGAGGTGGTTCCAGTAGCCGAAGAGCGCCATGATCGGCGTCATCGGGGGCTCTTTGGCGGTCGCGAAGGGGTCGTCCCCGAAGATCACGGGGAGTAGCGCCTGGGGGCGGACCGCGGTGGAGGTCGAGGTGAGCGCGCCGAGGAAGAGCGCATGGATCTCACTGAGAGAGAGCAGCGGCTCGTGGTCGCGGAGCGCCGCCTTGAGCTCAGGAAGGGTGGTCGTGCCTATGGCGGGCATGGGCAAGAGGATTCTGCATTTTCGCGCGCGTGTCTATGGAAGATCCGACGCGTGACGGTCGTCGACGCGGGCTCCGCCGACAAGGGGACCTTCGTCAACGTCGTGCTGAGGATCCAGAACTGCTATCCTTCCCGGTCTGCGCCCCGACCTCTGTCTGGACCCTACTTCTCGGAGGCGGCATCGCACTGTCCACCACGATGACCACCCTCCACTACTGCGGAGATGACGTATGGGAAACGGAGCAGGCTTCAACTTTAGGGTAAGCGAAGATGACGACGATGTTGCGTACCTCAAGCTCCCAGGTCACCCCGGAACTGCTCCTGGGGTTGTCAAGAAGACAGTCCGCCTGCGGGACCTTCTCGCAACGTACGAAGGTCCCGACCTGATGTTTGACTTCGATGACAACAACGTCCTGATCGGTATTGAAATCCTAGGCTAGCCTCGTAGTGAAACAACGTCGCGACGTCCCTCGCCTCCTGCGATCCACCCGCGAGGCGATAATGTTCACCTGCGGAAGCTGGCAGCCGAGCAAGCTGCAAACCTCTTTGCCTGTCGGCCCGAAATCACAGAATGGAAGCCCGCTGTGAGAACTCCATATCAAGAGGTCGTGATCGTTGGCTGGTATGACGGCATCACCGAAGCGTTCTTGCAAGAGCTGGACTCTGGCTGGAAGTATGCCTCGATGATTGCATTCAGCCCGGAGAAGAGACTACGGATATTTGGGATTGTCGAGGCCGACACTCGAACGGCTTCAGACATCCGCGAACTATGCGGAGGCCAGCTCTGCGCCGGCGGAGCGTCCGAGAGTTGGCCAAGGACTCGGGCCCGTATCTCCGATTTCCTTCGAACAGTCGAAGGAGAGGCGGAGCTTAGACTGTGCAAGGATGTCGGTGGAGAGGTAATGCAGAGCCGACGTATAGAGGCAGATGCCCTCGTAGCCTGTCTGGGCAGAGACATCGACAGCTGCGCTTCCAGAGGACATTTCGAGTCCTGGCTTTCGAAGCTCAGCTGTCGATGATGGCGCTCCGAATCTCCTCGTCTTCGAGGTCTCTATGCCACCAGTGCCGACAACCGTTGGCGCAATGATCACGTAGACGTCTGTGATCTGCGATGCTCAGCAGTCCAAGAAGGAGCGCGAACGCGCGCAGGAGTTCGTTCTCTGGAAGACCGAGGACCTTCACCAACTGAGTCTTCGGTCTCCCTATGCTCATCAACACCCCAGGGGTCCAGCTAGGCTTCAGATGAAAGAGTTGTGACGCAGGATCGACATCTCTAGGCCTACATCCAGCTTGAAGCGCCATGCATCCGGTCTCCTGAAGGATCTCCCTTCGCTCTTCGCACCTCTTCGTCAAGAACCATGATGCGGCAGCATCCCAGGCCTCCGGCGATGCCGCCCACCGGTTGATCTGGACGCGCTCTTCAGCACTTACCATCTTGTCCTACCTTAGACGGCCTCCCGAAGAGGCGCAAGGATCGGCTGCGACTCCACTTCATCGACGGTTGGTCTGCCTTTTCGGCGTTCGGGGACGGCCGCGACCGCCGACGATTAGAGCGGGTCTGTCGCTACCTGCTCCGGCGGCCCTTCGCCCACGATGTCATTGAGGCTCTGGCGGACGGTCGCGTTCGGGTCTACTTCAAGGCGCCCTCGCGCCGAGGGGCCGCGCGCAGTGCTACTTCGGCCTCTAGACCCCGCATTCCGGCCCTGACGCCCCACGCACACGGGGGACCTCCCCCGACACGACGCGAGGAGGGACCCTCTCGTCTCCGCTGATGCGCGAGGCCGCCTCGGCGATCAATACCGGTGTCGCATGCCGAACACTGGCCCGCTCGCGAATCGCCGCTGAAGGTGCGCGAAGCGGTTTCGCTTCTCTCGGAGCGTCATGTTGGGCGTGAGGGTCGGGCTCGGCGTTCTCAAGACCCCGTGCAGGTGGGGCCAACCAGCGATCCCTGCGAAGTAGAGCCAGCTGCGCATGCGGTCGATGTCGTAGTTCTCCTCGACCGCTCGGAGCCTGGTCCCCGCCTGGCCTCCGAGCATCCACCGCGACGCCACCCCCACCGTCGTCTCGCTGACGTTGCGGACGGCGTGCCACCACCAGGGGGGGTTGAAGATGACATCCCCAGGATCGAGGGTCACCTCGAAGACCGGGCAGTGCTCAAAGCAGGGGAGGAAGTCGTTGTCGTAGTCGTCGGGGTAGCCCACGAGCGCGAAGGCTGCGGCGTGACCCATGATCGAGATCGGGTAGGTCAAGAGCCCGTGGCGGGGATCGACAAACCACCACTTCTTCCTCCCCGCGACGTTAAAAA
Organism: Polyangia bacterium; assembly: GCA_030424595.1. Lineage (GTDB taxonomy): Bacteria > Myxococcota_A > Polyangia > Nannocystales > Nannocystaceae > JADJRG01. The sequence continues at coordinate 16,113 of JAUHWG010000051.1, read as the reverse complement.
ACCAATTCCAGTTGGCCGCCGAGTGAAAGGGCGTCCCCGTGCCCTCGCGGCCGAGAAAGAGCTGCATGTAGGTCGGCTTGAGGGAGGTGAAGCGCTCGAGAGCGCCGAGCGGGACCGCGTCTGCGAGCTCGGGGTACTTGCGGAAGAGGATCTCGCTGTTGTGCAGGTAGACGCTCCCGGAGTCGACCTCCCGCATTCTCCCCGGCTCGCCGTCGAGCTTCTCTGTGGTCAGCAGCACCTCCTCGTCGCCGAAGCGCTCGAGGAGTGAGCGAAAGCTCCAATTCTTGACCGCCTCGCAGTCCGAGGCGAAGCCGCGCAGGACCACAGGATGGGGACGGTCGACGAACTCTCGCTCGAACTCAGCGGGCGAGCGCGACCTCCAGTCGAACTCCGGCAGCGGCATATCCTGCCGCGTCGGCGGAGCGTCCTCGCAGATCTGGAGGATCCTCCTGTAGAGCCTCTCATGGGCCCTGTTGGCGACAAAGCGCGCCCCCGAGAAGCGAAAGGCCGCCGCGCTCAAGGGGTGCTGGCGAGCGAAGGCCGTGAGGGCCCAGAGCAGCTTGACGCCGAGCGCGGTGCCTCCGTCGATCTCCGGACCCGGAGCTTCCCCCGTCTCAGGGTGGCCGTTGAGCGAGCGCAGGAGGAAGGGCTTCAGACCTCCCCAGGACTCCGCCAGGTACGTCGCCCGGATCCCGAGCTGGAGCGACGCGGCGTGGATCCAACTTCGTTCCTCAATGTCTACAATCGGCATGGTCTGGAGTCACCCTTCTGTGGGCTACGCGGGCGCGAACCCTGGGAGGTCGAGCGAGGGCACCATGTCGGGCCCTAGCCCGAACTCCTCGAGGCTGTAGCGATGCTTCCTGGGCCGGGTCTGACCGGCGAGATAGGAGCGACAGGCAGCCTCCCCGCGGCGGTCGAAGGGCCGTCCGAGCCAGCGCTGGATCTCCCCCACAGTCGTCACCGGATCGGCCACCAGCCGGCGATAGTCGACGATCAGGATCTTCTCGCGATGCTCCTCACAGGCGCGCCTTAGGCGCTCTAGACCTCGCTCCAGCATCCGCAGGGTGTAGCGGCCGATCGCCTCCTCGCCAGGACCGTCCGCGTCCATGTGCTGGAGCGTCGAGCAGAGGCTGCAAAACGACGGCACCGAGGCCTCCGTGTCGCGAGCGGTCACGATCAACCTGGCGTCGGGTCGGACCGCGAAGAGCGCGTCGATCGCCCAGATATGGCCCGGGTCCTTGAGGACAGGGGCACCTCCGGGGGAGCGCCAGCGGATCAGCCGAAGGAAGAGGTCCCAATCGCGGTAGGCGGGACGAAAGTCGGCCTCGGCGAGGAAGCGCTCGTAGCTCGGCACATGATTGAGCCAGGCGAAGAAGGGGGTCGTGAAGGTCGGCCGCAGCAGCCAATTGCACTCGTCCGGAGCGCCCGCCGCCATCGGGTGGATCGCCTGAAAGTCGGGCGCCCGCCGGTAGAGCCAGCTCAGGAGCTCCTCGGTCCCCTCGTACTCCCGGCGCGCCTGATCGGGCGGAGCGCCCCGGGGGAACGCGGGCGCACGCAGCTCCCAGAGGCGATAGGCGCGGTTCCCCGGAACGGAGCCCATCAGGTTGTGCAGCAAGGTCGTCCCGGTGCGGGGAAGGCCAGTGATGACCGCAGGCGCCGGCATCGGGCTCTCGCGCAGCTCCGGGCGCTCGCGCAGGAGCGCTGCGACGCGACCGCGGGTGGCCAGGAGGCCCAGCATCTCCGGCACCACCTTCTCGATGCGGGAGGGGCGGTGGCCGGCCTCACGCTCGATCGACCCGACGAGCATGCGAAACGCGGGCTGCCACGCATCGCCCAAGAGGTCGTCGGAGCGGACGAGCTGCTGAGCCTTCTCGATGAGGATGTCGGGATCTAAGAAGGGCACGGGGCGTCCTGCTGGTCCTAGGGTTGAGCCGCTGCGTCGAAGCGCTGGGCGATGCGCTCGTCCTCGGCCATCAAGACGTCGACCTCGGTCTCTGAGAACTCGAGGAGGCCCATCCGAGCGTAGGCGTCGCGGACCTTGGGGCTCCAAAGCCCGATCGAGCGGACGATCGGCACGATCCTCCGGAAGAGCTCCGCCCTGTAGTGGTGCATGTAGCCGGAGTCCTCGATCCAGCCGACGCAGCGGTCGACCGGAAGCCCGAGCTCCGCCCAGAGATCACGGGCAGAGAAGCGGTCCCGGAGGAGGTACGAGGCCTCGATGACGAACTCCTCGCGCTCCGCGAGCTCCGCCGCGCTCAGCTGACCGTAGAGCTCGGCGAGCTGGATCCGACCGAACGCGACGTGTCGCGCCTCGTCCTGGGCCACGTAGGCGTGCGCTGCGGCGATCAGCGGGTGCTGGGAGCGGTCGCGGATCATCGAGAAGACCGCGAGGCCGAGCCCCTCGATCAAGACCTGCATGCCGAGGCAGGTCATGTCCCCGCGGGGATCGTAGAGGACCTGGTCGAGGAGGCGCTGGAGCGACGGGGACACCGGATGGGAGAGGCCTAGCTTCTCGTTTAGGAGGCGCGCGAAGACCTCGACGTGACGGGCCTCGTCGACGACCTGCGTAGCGCAGTACATCCGCGCCGCCGCGTCTGGAGCGTTCTGGACGATCCGCCCGGCGCAGAGGAGCGCCCCCTGCTCTCCGGCGAGGAACTGCGAGAGCTGCCAGGCTTGATAGTGGCGCCGCACCTCCACCCGCTCCGGCTGACCGAGCGCCGTCCACACCGGCGAGCCCCAGATCGGGATCGACTCGTCCGGGAGATGTTGCGGGTTCTCCGGATCAACCTCGAGCGACCAGTCGAGGCGCTCCCGAGCGTCCCACTGACGCTTCTTGGCGATATCGTAGAGACGGATCATCTGCGCCTGTGCGTCCTCGAGGCCCTCCATCCACGGCCCCAGCAGGTCGTCGAGATCGAGGAGGATGGGCGCGTGCTCCGGGCGCTCCTCGCCCACCTCGATCCGCGGAGCTGGAACCAAACCACGGGCCGCGTAGGCGTCGAGGTAGGTGTCCACGAGCTGGGCGTCGAGGGGCGGACAGCGGATCCCGAGCTCCGCCAACGCGGCCCGTGTTCGCCGATCGTCGACCGGAATTCCGTCGCTGAAGGTCGCCTCGAGGCGACGCATCACCTGCGGCGTGATCGACCGGTAGTAGACCGCGAAGCGGGCGAGGGGGTTGTCCTGATCCTCGCGCGGGAGCCTGAGCACACGGTCCCGCCACCGCGGAAAGGCCGTCGGCGTCAGGCGATAGGCGCGGCCCCGGAGCATGCCGTAGAAGGTGGACTGCTGGACCGGGCTCGGGTTGAGCAGCACAAAGCGACGGTCCGCGCTCCCCTCGGCGAGAGAGAGGGCTGCGATCGCCGAAGCGACGAAGTCGACCGGGACCACCCCCAGCGCCTTGTCGACGGCCGGCGCGCTGCCGAGGCGGACCACACCGGCGACGAAGGCCGCGAAGAGGTTGCCCTCGGGGTCGAGCTCGGCGCCGGTCCGCGCGTCTCCCGTGACCAGGCCCGGACGGTAGATCGTCACCGGGATCCCGCGCTCCTGCGCCTGCTCGAGCGCCCGCTCGGCGGCCCACTTCGACTGAAAGTAGGGGATCCGCAGGCGCTCCCCCTCCGCCACCCGCTCCGACTCCTCAAAGCGGGGTCGGCTGGAGAGACCGAGCGGATAGACGCCGATCGACGAGACGTGATGGATCGGCGTGCCCCCGGCGAGGGCCGCCAGGCGGATCACCTCGATCGTCCCGCCGACGTTGGTCGCCCGAAGATCCTCAAAGCGAGCGGACCAGTCCACGCGCGCGCCGCAGTGAACGATCTGGAAGACCTTGGCGGCGAGCTCCGCGAAGGCCCCCGTCGTGAGGCCAAAGCGCGGGAGCGAGAGGTCGCCAGGCACGATCTCCACCCGCTCCCTCGCGATCTCCAGGCCGAGGCGACGGGCCGTCTCGGCGATCCGCTCCCAACCATGGGCAGCGTCGCGAGCGCGGACCAGGCAGAGCACGCGCCTCGGGGAGCGGGCGAGAAGCTCAGCGAGGAGGTAGCTGCCGACGAGGCCAGTGGCTCCGGTCAGGACCACCTTCTCACCTCGGACCGCACCGGTGCAGGGGACAAGCTCAGGGTCCAACGCGGCGCTCGCCTCGAGATCGGGCCGCTCGATCGGCGTCGTCGGCAGACCCGTGTGATCGACCCACGCAGCGATCTCAGCGAGGGTCCGGTCAAAGATGATCTCGACCGGCACCTCGACGCCGACCCGCTCCTCGGCGGCCGCGGCGAGCTGCACCATCGCCATCGAGTCCAGGCCGAGCTCCCGCAAGGTGCTCGTCGGCTCGATCCGGTCCCTCGGGATCAACGCCTCCTCCACCAGCTGCTCCACCAGCCAGGCGGGCAGCCCCCCGGGCTGGGCGACCCTCCCGACGCGCCGCCGAGCCGCCAAGCTCCCCTCGAGCCACGCCCGCCGGCAAGCCTGCCGCTGGATCTTCCCGCTCGTGGTCTTCGGCAGCGTGCGCGGACGGATCAGCGCGAGCCCCTCGATGGCGAGCTCGTGCTCCTTCGCGAGCCCCTCGCGGAGCGCCGTCTCGACCTCGTCGAGCGCCGCCCCTCCAGAGACCTCCGCGACGATACACAGGCCCTCCTGCCCCCCAGCGCCAGGGACCGAGAAGGCGGCGACCCCCCCCAGACGGATCCCGGGGTGGACGGCCTCACAGGTGGACTCAATATCCTGCGGGTAGTGGTTGCGGCCGCGGACGATGATCAAGTCCTTGCTCCGCCCGGTGACGAAGAGGTGGCCCTCCCGTACGAAGCCCAGGTCACCGCTCCTTAGCCACCTCCGACCGTCCGCTCCGCGCCAGCCAAAGCGCTCAGCGCTCTCCTCCGCGAGCTCCCAGTAGCCCTGAGCTACCGCTGGGCCGCGGATCGCGATCTCCCCGACCTCGGACGGAGGGGCCGCCGTGCCGTCAGCGCGGAGGATCGCCACCTCCGTCTCGAGGATCGGCAGGCCGGAGCTCACCAGCTCCCTGCCCTCCCCGGCCCTGACCTCGCCGCGCTCGAGGGCCGCAGGGTCGCAGCGCAGGAGGTGCTTGCCCTCGACGAAGTTGCCGCCCGTGACCAGGAGCGTCGCCTCCGCCAGCCCGTAGGTGGGGTTGAAGCTCCGACGGGCAAAGCCAGCGGGCGCGAAGACCCGCTCGAACTCCCTCAGGGTGCGCGAGCGCACCGGCTCCGCACCGCAAAAGGCGAGCTGCCAGCTGCTCAGATCGAGGCCCTCGACGCCCGAACGGGCCGCCCTCTTGGCCGCGAGCGCATAGGCGAAGTCCGGCGCCCCCGAGATCGAGGCGCCGAAGTGGCTGATAGCCCGCAGCCAACGCATCGGGTTCCGCACAAAGTCGGCCGTCGAGAAGACGGTCACCGTTATGTCCATCGCGAGCGGCCCGAGGAGCCCTCCGATCAGGCCCATGTCGTGGTAGGGCGGGAGCCAGGTCACCAGGCAGGGCTCCTCGACCTGGTACGAGAGGCGGATCATCTCCAGGTTCGCGAGCAGGTTCCCGTGCGAGACCATCACTCCCTTCGGACGATCTGTTGAGCCGGAGGTGTACTGGAGAAACGCGAGCTCCTGGGGTCGGATGGTCGGCCTTCGCCACAGCTCCGCCCACCCAGGATCGACATCATCGGCGGCGACCACCTCGAGGACAGCGAGCTCTGGCGCCGACGCGGCGACCCGCGGCAGAGCATCCGCGAGCCCCAACGTCGAGACGATGAGCCCCGGTCTCGCGCTCTGCACGATCCCCTGAAGACGCGGCAGCGTCGCCTCCAGGCGGGCCAGGTTCGGCGGATAGCAGGGGACCGCGACGACCCCCGCGTACAGACAGCCGAAGAACGCAGCGATGAAGTCGAGGCCCGGCGGGAAGAGGAGGAGCGCCCGCTCACCCGCGTAGCCGAGCTCCTGGAGACGACCCGCGATGCTCCGCGCTCGGCCGTCCAGATCTCGCCAGCTCCAGCACGTCGCAGGCCCCTCCACCTCCCCCTTCTCGAGGAAGCGGAGGCCCACCGCCAAGTCGGAGTCCGAGCGCACCTCGAGCAGCTCGACTAGGGAGGAGCAGGAGAGAACCGATGGAGCCACTGAGCGCGAATCTATTCAGGCTCACGATTCAGCGCAAGCCTGCACTGCTATGAAATCCCGGTGGTCAGAGCCCCACAACAATCATCTGCTCACAGCTCAAGACTCTTCATCTTTCTCCGCACAGCGCCCAGGATTGAACACGCCCGCTACCGCAGATTTCCCGCATCGTCCGCCCACCGATTCGTCACTTCCCGAACCGGAGACTCCAGCCCACAAAGCCGTCGACCACGGGCGCGCAGAGGTCCGCCTTGACAGGCTCCGTTCAACGAGCCCGGAGGATTAACTGCTGATCTGTCTCCGAACGGTTCTCGATCAGGCTCCGCTCGTAGGCGACGGGGTCCTGCCCTCCGCCGGTCCGCACGCCCGCCTGCGAGGTCAGGATCCGGCTCATCGCCAGCGCAGTCTTGAAGGGATCGATGCGGACCACCCGCTTGCCGGCGACGTAGCGTGTCGGCACGCCGACGACCAATCCCTCGTCGGCGAGGTTCTCGACCCCGTGCCACCACCAGGGCGGGTTGATCATCAGGTCCCCCGGCTCGAGCGTTACGGTGTAGCGCTTGAGCCTGGAGAACCACGGAGAGCCGCTCTCGTCCCCGTGGGGCTGGATCGTCAGGCTCGTCGCCGCGTAGCCGTTGGCATAGACCTTGGCCCGCATGAAGCGGGTCTGATCGGGGGGGATGAAGTACCAGCGCTTGCGCCCCGCGATCTGGCGAAAGAGGTTGATCGTCAGCGCGCTGTGGATCGTCGTCCCCTGCCGCGATCGGCCCAAGAAGAGCTGGTAGAACTCGGGGGTGTCGTTGGGCTCTTTCGGCGTGAGCGACCGCGTGAGGTCGTTCTCCACCATCTCGATCAGCTCGGGATGATTCTTGAAGATCGAGGCCGCGCCCGCGACATAGACCTCCTCGCGCGCGAGGGCCTCACGCAGGGGGAGCATGCACGATCCCGCGGCGCTGCTCGAGAGGACCTCGGCCTCACCAAAGCGATCGAGCCACCAGTCTCGATCTCCCCATGTCTCGAGACAGGGCATCCCGCGCAGAGCCCCGCGGACGACGATAGGCCGGGTGTAGTCATCGCTCAGATCAATGACCGCGGCCCGGCTCGCCTGGCTCGCGTCGATCTCCCGAAGGGGCAGAGCGCTCCGCTCCGGCAGGCCCGCGACGAGCTCCGAGTGGATCTTCCCATAGAGTTTGGAGTCGAGGATCGACCAGTTCGACCACGCGTCCGCGGCGAGGCCAAGATTGGTCGCCGCAGAGGCGAGGAATTGCGTCATGGGTCTCATGGGTACACCCCAAGCCGTGGGTCACGGCTCGACCCTAGATACACAATTCTTCCGACATCGGCGACCGCATCTTCAACGCCCACACAACAAGACCAAACCGTAGCGATAAATACACACAAGTCCGCCCGCTCCACGAGCCTCCGAGTACCCGGCGCCTTGCCCAAATTCCCAGATGAAACTTCTTCGCCGCTAACCGCGATTTGCAGCTCAGCGAGTCCTGTTCACCGCGTCTGTGGGCGTGGAGCTGCGGTCGCCCGCGGGGGACGTGTCGGCTGGTTGCGCCCGCGAGGCGCCGGGCATGAGCGCTCGCGCAGCGGTCTGCCGGCGCGCGGTCGGGGTGGCGTGGCGGCGCGGGGATGCCGGCGGCGGCGCGCTGATGCCGAGCCAGCGATCGAGCTCTTCGGCCAGTCGCGCCTCCGAGAACGGCTTGGCGAGGTGCTCGTTCATACCCGCGGCGAGGCTGCGTTTGCGGTCCTCCTCGCGCGCCCCCGCGGTCAACGCGAGGAGGGGGACGTCAGGGTCCCCGACCTCGCCGCGGCGCACCCTTCGGGCGACCTCGTAGCCGTCCATCCTCGGCATCCGGCAGTCGAGGAGGACGAGGTCGTAGCGGGTGCGCCCGAGCGCCTCTAGGGCTTGGACGCCGTCGCGCACCCCGTCGACGCGATAGCCCAGCGCGCCCAGGGTGCTGAGGGCGATGAGATGGCTGACCTCGTCGTCCTCGGCGAGGAGGATGCGCCGCTCCTCGCGTCGAGCGAGGCGCGCCTCCTCGGGCGCCGCGACAGGCGCGGGCTTCGCTGGATCGGGGCGGGCGAGGGGGATCGTCGCCGCGAAGATCGAGCCCTCTGGAGAGGTGGAGAGCAGCTCGATCTCGCCCCCCATCGCCGTGATCAGCTTGTGGCTGATCGCGAGGCCGAGTCCGACCCCGCCGAAGTGTCGGGTCGTCGAGCCGTCCGCCTGGGTGAAGGCCTCGAAGAGCTGGGATATGTAGTTGTCAGGGACGCCGACGCCGGTGTCCTCGACGAGGAAGCGGACGCGGCGGAGAGTGCCCTCCGCCGCGGCGCTGACCCGCAGGGTGATGTGCCCGGTGTGTGTGAATTTGATCGCGTTGGAGACCAGGTTGATGAGGACCTGGCGCAGGCGGTCGGCGTCGCCGCGGACGCGATCGTCGGGGGGGAGGTCGCCGATCTCCAGGTGCAGCTTTAGGGCCTTTTGCTCAGCCCCGGGGCGGAGCAGGTCGGTGACCGAGCGGGCCACCCCGCGCAACGAGAAGTCGGCGCATTCGATACTCAGGGTGCCCGACGCGATCCGGGAGAAGTCGAGGAGATCGTCGAGGAGGCGGTGCAGGGTCTCCGCCGAAGCGCTGAGGATCTCGAGGTCACCGCGGACGCGCGGGGGGAGCCTCTCGCGGAGGATCTTACGGGCCATCCCCAAGATCCCGTTGATCGGCGTGCGAATCTCGTGGCTCACCCGGGCGAGGAACTCGGTCTCCGCGAGGGGGGCGCTGTGGTCCGCCTCCTCGATCCGCTTGCGCGCGGTGACGTCGGTGTGGATCGAGATCAGGATCGGGCCGAGCGAAGGGTGCTTGACCGATGAGACCCGCGCCGACGACCAAAAGGTCGTGCCGTCCTTGCGCCGGTTGTGGATGTCACCCTGCCACACGCCGTGGTCACGGAGATGACGGAGGATCTCCGCCGCGATCTCGTCGGGGAGCCGCTCTCCGGGCGCGTTGAGCTCGGATGCGTGGCGGCCGATAAGCTCGCCGGTCTCGTAGCCGAAGAGCCTATCGAAGTGGACGTTGGTGTAGAAGATGATCCCGTCGTCGCGACAGAGCTGTACGCCGTCCGTCAGGTGCTCCATCAGCACACCCTGGGAGAGGTCTATCTCCAAAGCTCGATCCATGGGCCTACCCAGCGGGCGCCCTAAGGCGACCCACCGTCCTCGTTAGAATAGAGGGTAGGCGAGCACGAGTCATTGCTCGTTTGATCGAAAAAATTACGAGCTTCTCTTCGCTGTAGGTCCGCGTGCGTCGCATAGGGGGCTCGGGGTGGTCTTGGCCTCGGCGGAGCTCGGCTCCGCCGGGATCTCGCGGACGAGAGCGCGCTTTGGAGCCCCTCTTCCCGACGCCGGGCTCGCGCGGGATGCTCTGTTCGCGCCGTCCTCCGCGGAGTTCCAGTTCGGCGCCCGCGCGCCGCGGCGCTTGGCGAACGACGGAGCCAGCTCCCCGCACGCGATACTCTCCCTCGGTGCGCTTCCAGCCCGGCGACATCATCGACGGCCGCTTCGAGATCCTCCGCCTCCTCGGCGCAGGCGGCATGGGTGAGGTCTACATCGTCCGCCACGTCCACCTCGATCGCAGCGAGGCGCAGGGCCCCGCCGCGGACGGCTCCCCCGCGCGTCGATCCCCACGGCGAGACCGTCGCTGGCCGGCGCGACTCCCGAGGTCCTGAAGGGGTGAAGACGATCACCAGGGCGCCAGAGGTCGCGGCGACCGACGAGGACGCCGCGACCACGATGTACCGCCGAAAGCCTACCGAGGAGGCGGACGCACCGCGGCCGCGGGCCAAGGCCGGCGCGGCCCCGCGACAACGACAGGCGTTCGCGCCGAAGTGGCTCATCCTCCTGCTCGTCGGCCTAGTCGTCTTGGGCGTGGCGCTCATCCTACATCGTCCATACTTGCTCCGTCAGCCGGACGGCCGGCAAAGGCAAGAAGAAGAGCTAGACCGCCCCCGGCTCGTCATCGGAGCAGCCGCCCTCAAGGTCGACGAGCGGAGCCGACCCCGCCCCTCGCAGCCGGGCCGCAACGCACACCCGGCAATGGTGACGACAAGGCGCCGCAGCTCGCAACTCGGGACCTCATCGAGGGTCGCCCTCCGCGGGTCGACGCGCAATGAGGCTGCGAACGCTGTCACGCAGTCGCGCAGCGTGGGACCCGATCGCCACACACCGTCGAACTGTACTGTGGTGATTCGCGCTCCAGGGCCAGGCTCGGTTTCGGCCAGGACTCCTCGCCATTGCCTCGAGCCGCCATTCTCTCTATCATCGCTCGGCTCGCCCCGTCTCGCCGAGCCCTGGAGCGTTTAAAAGATGTGCATCTTCTTCTCGGAGTTCTTCGGCGACCACGACGTCGTCATCTACGCGATCGAGCGACTCAGCCGCGTCCGCTCGATTCCGAAGGAGTTCGTCGATCAGATGGTCGCCGAGGCGATCGCGTTGACAGATGACGGCCCCGTGCATCCGCCGCTGGTCGCTCCTGCTGACATGCCGCCGGACACTCAGTCATTCCTCGATCTGTCCCTACGCTCAGCAGACTACATATTGCCGCTCTTCGACGGTGAGGCGCTAGCCAGCGATGACTCCCTCAGCCTCCTGCGAGAGGACTTCCGCGGCTACCCGGCGGGCACCCCGGTCCTCTGCCGCACGACCAACCGGGCGCGCATGTACACCTTCTTCTACGGCTACCAGTCGCAGAACGCGACGACCTCTGCCCTCAAGCAGTACATGCCGCAGGAGGACGGATTTCGCGCGCTCCTGCCGAAGAGCCTGCACGAGCGCGAGGATCCTGCGCTCGGGGACGCGAGCGCCAGCCCCGAGCCCACGCTCGCCATTGAGTGGGGGGCGCTCGCACTCTTCGTAGCGAAGAACCTCGCGAGCGCCGTCATCAGCAAGATCGGCACAGCGGCGTTCACTCACGCGCTCAAGGCGATCGGCATCGAGATCGACGGTGTGCCCGGGTACTTCGAGAAGGTCTACGAGCGCTTCGCGGAGATCGTCAAGGAGGCCCTGAGCCGGGAGGACCTCGAGCAGATCAAGTCCGGCACCAACACGGTCATGGACCGCCTCAAGCAGTACGAGCAGGTCAAGGAGGAGTGGATCCTCAAGCAGACCTGGCAGAAGACGACGGAGCTCGTCGGCAGGCTCCCGAGGCACGGGCCGAGCGCCACGCCCCTGGTCTTGATCGTCCTCGGCCTCGAGCTGGCGGTCATCCAAGAGTTCATCAAGGTCTCCGATGGAGATCCCGAGCGCGTGCAACGCTGGCGCAAGAACCTCTCCCAGCGGGCCGAGCAGTTCGCGAAGTGGGCGCTCGAGAACCACAGCGCTCTGCTGTCGAGGCGGCTGGCCAAGATCTCGGGGATAACCGAGCGCAAGGATCCCCTCATAAGGTGGCAATTCGAGGACAGCGGCAACGGCCACTGGGAGCAGCACGTTATCAGCGGCTATCAGTGTATCGATATCCCCGGAATGCGCACTCTGCGCGAGAACCACGCGGCCTACCGCGCGCGCATCGAGAAGGAGACGAGGGCCGAGCTCCAGGTGGTCCTCGACACCGTCGCGGAGTGGCAGAAGCTGATCTTGCCGCCCAAGGCGTTGAGGAAGGGAGCTAGCCGCGCTCTGCCCTCCTGAGGGGCGCTCTTGGACGATGACGACGATGGGGGCGCTGTGTGTGGCGTGCTCGAGCTTCGTCGGCAACACTCTGGAGCGCGGTGACGGGGTCGGATCCCTCGGCGATCGGGCGGCGTGCTCTACCGTGCGGACGGCGAGGGCCGCAGCGTCATCGGCGAGTGGAGAGAGTCTACTCCGGCGCGATCTTTGTCCGCGGATAGGGTCCGCGGATAGGGTCCGCGGGTAGGGTCCGCGGGTAGGGTCCGCGGGGGACCTGCGGGGGGGGGACGCAGATCCTGGGTCGCTAGATCTCGAACGGAATCGGATGGTTGGGGAGGATCCCGACGCCGCACTTCATGCCGAGCGAGGTGCACTCTGGGCCGACCTTGAACGCGAGTCGCATGAGCTCTCGGTGGGCCTCGTACTCCTCCGCGGACGCGGTCTCATCGAAGCAGGTGAACTCGGAGAGGAGCTTCTCCAGGCGCTGGGTGTTCTCGACGATGCAGGCCTCGTACTCCTCGATGGTCGCTGTGCACTCGATCTCCTGGTTGAGGTTGCATTCGAGGGCCTCCTCGGCGCCTTGGTAGTCGGCGAGGTCGGCGAGGTCGGGGTCATCGATGTCCTGGGGGGTCGCTTCGCACTGGCTGTACTCTTCGCACGCCCCTCCGACAATCATCGAGCCAAACATGCAGCGCAGGCGCCACCTCTCGCCTTCGTCGAGAGCATTGTCGTGGTAGGCGTCAATGTTGTCGCATGCGCTCTTCGAGTCCCCCTCACTGAGGGTGTTGAGCGGAGTCTCCTCGGGTAAGCCGCTCAGGACCACTGGGGATTGGCAGGCGCAGAGGAGCAGGGCCGAGAGGAGGGCCGAGCGTCCCGCTCTGGGGGTGGACCTGCGCTCTATCGCGAGGTCGCAGGGGTCATGATCGTCGGGGCGCTGGTTAGAATTTCGCATCGTTAATCTACGTGAAGGGGTCGAGCTACTAGGATAGGTATGACCTCCCGTTCGCGTAAGAAGGTTTCGTCGAACGGTCGCCTTTCCGGATGAGCGGGGCAATGCTCGGGTGGGCGGTCTATGGCGTGTGTCGCGGGCGTCGTCGTCGTGAGCCCGAGTCGCGTACGAGCATGGCCGGGTCGCGAAGAGCTCGGGCTCCCGCGCGCTCTCGCACGCGCCCCGCTCACCCCTCGGGGGAGGTGCTCGGGGGGGCGGCAGGCTCGACCCAGGGCTCGAGGTAGCGCCGCAGCATCAGCTTGGTGTGGTCGAGCATCGCCGCGCCCATCGTCGGTGACTCGCGCTGCGAGAGGACCAGGATCCCGGAGACGCTCTGGACGATCATGGTGGCGATGACCTCGCGGGTCGGGGCGTCGACCGTCGGACACCAGGCGACCAAGACACCGTCGGTCGCGCGGATGAAGTCGCGGATCATCTGCTCATCGGCGGTGGCGTACTCGCCGTAGAGCTGGAGGTTGGAGAAGACGGCCCGCGATGCGGGCTCATCGTGGTGCATCTGGGCGAAGGCATCGACGGCGCGGTCGAGCACCTCGTGCCAGCTCAGCTCGCCCTTCGCGGCGATCGCCATGACCTCGGTGAAGACCGCCTCGGCGAGCGCGAGGGCCTCGGCCGCGACCGCCCGAAAGACGGCCTCCTTGTTGGGAAAGAAGCGATAGACGCTGCCGATCGCGCTCTCGGACGTGGTCGCGATCGCCTCCATCGTCGTCGCGTCGAAGCCGTGGGTCGCGAAGAGCTCGGCGGCCGCGTGGACGATGCTTGAGTAGCGGCGCCTGCTGCGCGCTTGCTGTGGAAGGTTTCGCATTACGGCGGTTAGGGGCCCCTAATGGTCGGATCATACACCTTGACAAAGGTGAGGGGAGCCTCGCATTCTCAGAAGATGAGGAGATCCTCAGCTTCGCTTCATTTCGTCCAGGCGCTCAACCAGACCCTCCGGCGCCTGCCCCCGGGGGAGGCGAGGAGGCTGCCGCCCGGTCCCCGAGGGCTCCCCCTCCTCGGCAACCTCATCGACGTCCAGACCGATCTGCTCGAGCTCTTTGAGCGCGGTCTGCGGGAGCACGGCGACACCGTTCGCTTTCGCTTCGGCCCCTTCGACTTTGTCGTGGTGCATCGCCCGGAGGACATCCGGACCGTGCTCCTCAGTCGGGCCGGGGACTTCCGCAAGAGCCCCTCCTACGAAGGTCTCCGCCTCGCGGTCGGCAACGGTCTGCTCACCAGCGAGGGGACCTTTTGGAGGCGGCAGCGCAAGCTCATGACCCCGGCGTTTCACCACCGGCGCCTGGTCGACTTTTGCCAGACGATGGTCACCTGCGCCAGCGAGTGCGGCGACGGGTGGGCTGCTGCGGCCGCAGAGCGAGAGGGCGACGAGGGGCCGGGCAGGGTCGTCGATCTCCACGCCGAGATGCTCTCCCTGACCTTCCGGATCGTCGGTCTCACCCTCTTCTCGACCGAGCTCTCGGAGAAGGCGGGGCGGATGGGGCCGGCCTTGGCGACGGTCCTGGAGCACGTCAATCACGTCGCGACGGCGATGCTCCTGACCCCGCCTCCGTGGGTGCCGACGCCGCGAAACCGCCGCTTTCGTCGGGCGATGGAGGTGGTCGACGACGTCGTCTTGGGGATCATCGCCGAGCGGCGGCGCAGCGGCGAGGAGGTCGGCGATCTCTTGGGGATGCTGATGGCGGCGAGCGACGAGACGGGCGAGGTGCGGATGACCGACGCGGAGCTCCGCGATGAGGTGGCGACCCTCGTGCTCGCCGGCCACGAGACCACCGCGCAGGCCCTGACCTGGGCCTTCATGCTCCTCTCTCGCCACCCGGACGTCGAGCGGCGGGTGGTCGCCGAGATCCGGGAGGTCTGCGGCGAGAGGCCGCCGAGCTTCGAGGACCTCAAGGCCCTCGAGCTGACCGGCCGTGTCATCGACGAGTCGATGCGCCTCTACCCGCCGGCGTGGCTCTTCGAGCGCCAGGCCTGCGTCGACCTCGACCTCGGCGGCTACTTCATCCCCGCCAACACGCTGGTCGCCGTCAGCCCCTGGACGCTCCATCGCCACCCCGCCTATTGGGAGAACCCGGAGGGCTTTGATCCGGACCGCTTCTCTCCGGAGCGGGTGGCCGCGCGACCGCGCTACGCATACCTGCCCTTCGGGGGGGGCCCGCGCCAGTGCATCGGCGTCAACTTTGCGCTCTACGAGGCGAAGCTGGTGCTCGCGACCCTCCTGCAGCGCTTCTCGTTCGCGTTGGTGCCCGGCCAGGACCTCCGACCGGACGCCGCGGTGACCCTCCGCCCGAGCCAGGGGATGAAGATGTGGGTCCGGCCCCGAACCTCAACGTGACTCGGGAAGAGGGGCTCCAAAGCGCGCTCTCGTCCGCGAGAGGGGGGCGCTGTGGTCCGCCTCCTCGATCCGCTTGCGCGCGGTGACGTCGGTGTGGATCGAGATCAGGATCGGGCCGAGCGATGGCGAACGACGGAGCCAACTCCCCGCACGCGTGACGTCGGTGTGGATCGAGATCAGGCTCGGGCCGAGCAAAGGGTGCTTTCGACGCCGCCGAAGGCAATCTCCCCGTTGTCGATAATTGTGACGGTCTCTACTATTGGTCTGTCGAAGAGTGCTCTGCGTTCCTGGCTGACGTAACCCTATACGTCGACAAAGGGATGACTGAGGTCGTATGTGCACTGACCGCAGGAACGGTCACCCCGTATGGTGCACTCGCGCTCGACTCTATCTACATCTACCGGCCCGCATGATAGGCCCGATGATAGACCCGCATGATGGCGACAGGCCGCTGGAGCCTGCAATGCTCGTCCTCGAGCGTTCGCAGCCTCCGGGCCTCGGGTGCGTCCAGGCCGTCGAGCTTTGACCGGAGATCGAGGGTCTGCCGTCGGACACGCGGAGCACGGCGCCCTGCCGCGCGGGACTGGAGGCGGAGCGTCGCGCCTACGCGGCCTTGGGGGCGGAGTCTCGCGCGGGCGCGTCGGCGGTTCGGAGCAGCTCGCGGACGCGCTCGACCGTCAACGCGCGCCGGCGGACGAAGATCCCTGCCCACTTCTCGGCGGGGACGCGGCCGTGGGCGACCATCGCCTCGGGATCGGCGGCGGCGACGAGCTCGGTCTCATCCTTGGCGTAGGCGCGGGGGCCTTGGGTCGGGAGCTCGTCGGCGGCGCGGGCGATGGCGCGGCGCAGCGGAGCGTCGCCGGCGGCGATGCACCAGCCCAGGATCTGCCAGGCGAGCTCGGCGTGCTCGCGCTCGTCGTTGGCGATGATCGTGGCGAGCTCGAGGGCGGCGGGGTCGCTCGCATGCTCGGCGGCGACGCGGGCGACGTCGGCGTTAAAATCCTCGAT
>JAUHWG010000050.1 GCA_030424595.1 Polyangia bacterium | reverse complement strand
CACTGCCCCACCAATTGAGCATCCTACGGTTATTGAACCTCGCGAACTTCCCCTCTCTTGTGTGCGATCCGCAGGGAGGGACTCGAACCCCCATGTGCCAAAGCACCGTGCTTTTACAGAGCACTGCCCCACCAATTGGGCATCCCGCGGTTATTGGAACTCGCGAACTTCCCCTCTCTTGTGTGCGATCCGCAGGGAGGGACTCGAACCCCCATGTGCCAAAGCACCGTGCTTTTACGGAGCACTGCCCCACCAATTGGGCATCCCGCGGTTATTGAAACTCGCGAACTTCCCCTCTCTTGCGTTCGATCCGCAGGGAGGGACTCGAACCCCCATGTGCCAAAGCACCGTGCTTCTTCAGCGCGCTGCGCCACCGAATAGGCGTCCAACGGCGATCCCTCGACCACTGCGAGCCGCAGCTCTCCGAATCGCGAATCGTGCCCACCATGACGCGAGGCCGCCGCCCCGCGGGGGTCTCATGGCGGTGGACATCGCCTCCAGTCACGCGGCGTCGCACAACGCTAGGCGCCCCACGACGAGCCTCACATCCTCGTGAAGGCGACGTACGACCCCATGGAGGCGCCAAGACGCAGAAAGGGGGCGGTCTCTCGACGGCCCCCTCCTTCGCACACCAGCGCAGCCCTGAGCTACGCGGACATTCGACCTAGAGAGGGCCACCGATAGGTATATCGCGCCGGCGCGGGCGAGCGGCGATAGGAATCGGCGTGAACGGTACGGTGCGACATGATGAACCCTGTCGCCAGTAGAGTTACCCCAACGCCCGCGCCTCGTCAAGCCTATGTTGATACATTCCTGCGGACCCGTCGCGAGCGCCAAAGCGCTCGCTCACCCCGAAGGGCTCCGTGCCGGAACGGTCAGGTCAGGTCAGGTCAGGTCAGGCCAGGTCAGGCCAGGCCCCGCGGGGGACAGCTCGTGGGGCCTCGCTAGGACCGCTGCGGGAGCGACGCTTGCAGCCCAGCCAGGTCGAGCATCCGGGCCGACCAAGCGCGGATGTTGGGGGTCACTGGAGATTCATCCGCCAGACTCAGGTGAAACACCGTCGAGAAGAGAGCGAGGTCGGCGATCGTCGGCGCCGATCGTCCAGCGGAGCCCCGACACACTCGCTCGGGCGAGCGAGGGGCGACGGGTGGGACGCAGCGGCACGACCCGTGCCTCGCGCGGAGACACGCGCACCTGTCTCTTCAAGCACCTCAGCCTCACCCGTGGCGAGCACGTGGCATGGGAGGACCCGCGTCCGCGAGGGACCCGCCTCGTCGCCCCTCGCCCGCCTCCGAGCCCCGCCCGTCGTCAAGCAGGAGGTGAGCCCGCACCCGAGCACTCGGGCGGCAAAAGTCCGCGTTGAGTGTACTTCTACACGGAGCTGGGGGTCGGTTTCACACCAGCGCTTACTTTAGGGCTAGTCGCCGATCTGGCCGAAGAAGTAGCCGATCGAGAGGCCGATGAACATGCCCGCGGAGGTGTTTCCGAGCTCGAAGCCGACGCCTGGGCCGTTTTGCGCCCCCAAACGCTGGGCCACGCCGGTGCCAGGGTTAGAGTCTGCTGCGCCGTTTTGATCGGCCTCACGAGAGCCGGGGATGATCCGCGCGACAAAGCCAAACTCAGGGGTAATCGCCACCCGCTGGCCGATCCAGACCGGCGCCGCGAGGGGCACCTCGATGTCGATCTCGACCGGGATGTCGAGCGTCGTCGCGTCCTCAGGGCGATCACGGTTGATCCCGGTGAGCCCGACGTAGACCAACGCCCGCCCGCCGACTCCAAAGTCAGCGTAGACTTGGTTCTTGCGGCTCCCCTGGTATGGCCAGAAGAAGACCTGGGGGCCACCGCCGATAAGTCCGACCGTGTTGACGTCCTTGAACTCACCGTCGTCGTTGTTCTCGCGGTGCGAGAAGGTCGCGAACCCAGCGACAGCGCCGAGCGTCAAGCGATCGGTGAGATAGCCGCTGACGACGAGGCCGTTGAGGCCCGAGACCGTACGGATCCCGCCGACGCCGACCCGCCCCTTCATCGACGAGGCAGGGTTCTTCCCCCCCCGAGCGGTCGCCGACACGTCGCTCGTCGACATCTCTCCACCAGAGGACTCCGCGACGTCATCATCATCATCATCGTCATCCGGCTCCGGCTCCGGCTCCGGCTCCGGCTCCGGCTCCGTCACCTCATCAGGCTCCGCCTCTGGCGCTTCCACGGCCGCCTTGTCCTTCTTGCTCTTCTGGCTCTTCTTGCCCTTCGTGCTCGGCGCGGCAGCCACCGCGAGGGAGGGCACGAGCAGCAGGCAAGCAAGTATTGAAAGCGACGAACTAGCGCGCATCAGGGCCGCAGTATACCCGGACTCCGGGCGTCACCGCGTCGACGACCGTCCGGCCGGGTCGCCCTTGATGACCTCTTCGAGGTCCGCGCGCCATCGCTCCTACCCGCTCAATCATGCGCTCACTTCGACATACGCCCTCTATGTGCATAATCGCGAGAGGAGCCTCCATTGGACTCTGGGGCCCTCTGACCAGCCCTCCGCCAAACCCGTCGGCCCGCCAGATTCGACCACCCGCCGCCGCGCCGAGCACGTGACCGGTCTCCGCCGACCTCGCTGGGGCTTGTTGGGGGCGCTAGACCCTCACCGCGGCCATCAGCTCTTCGCCCCGGGCTGCTAGTATGCTCTTCGCTCGAACGGTAGAGTGATGGACTCGCAGCCTGGATGTCGCCGCGAGCGTCCCCTTGGTGAAATTTATGAAGAGCACCGATAGCAACCTAAGGACCCATGCGCTGATCGCCGCAGCGGCGCTAGGCCTCACGCTCTTCGGCTGCCGTGCGGTCGAGGGGATCGACCCGAGCAACCCCGCGCGCGGGCCCGGTGCGCTGGTCGGGAACGGTGCGCCCGTCTCCGACGGCAATTTCGCGGGCGGCGACGATCAGGTCCCCGCCGCCCGTGACACGACCCCGCCGAGCGGAGAGGGCTACGTCCCCTGTGACGTGGCCTGCCAGTCGTACTGCGACAGCTTGGGCCTCGACAACCCGATCAACCGCGGGGTCTGCCCGTCGATGTGGGGCGCGGGCCTAGCCTCGACGCCGATCGATCGCCCAGAGGCCTGCCGACGACTCTTCGTCGACATGGTCGGCCGCTTCCCGAGCCCGTCGGAGGTCAACACGACCTGCAATCGCGCCTCCTGGGGAGAGACTGTCAAGGAGCTGCTCGCCACCGACGAGTTCCTCCTGGTGAACCAGCGGCGCTGGGCCGACAAGCTCCTCTACAACAACCGGACGGTCAACCTCGAGCGCGCCTACGACATGGACGATCTGGTCGGCAAGGCCTACAGCGGTCAAGTGGCCTGGGACCTCTTCGCCTCTGTCACCGCCGCTCACCCGATCCTCACCCGCCGCCACGACACCGACGGCGATCGTGCAGACGCGACCTTCAAGCTCTTCATGGGCCGTCCCCCCTACGCGAGCGAGCGCAGCGACCTCGGCCGCCTCTTCGCCCACTGGACCAACGGCTACTTCGACCACCCGCACATCGGCCGGGTCCCGGACGCCTTTATCCGATACCCTTGCGTCGCCGAGAACGGCGCGCCCGACCCCGAGAGTGAGGGTCAATGCACGAGCATCAAATGGGGGCACAACCAGATCATCATGTCACCGGACCTCCGGGCTGAGGATCAGGGAGAGCAAGAGGGGACCATGTGGAGCGGCTACCTCACCGCCGAGGAGTGGCAGGAGCTCCAGCTCCCAGGGCGCCTCTTGACCGAGCAGACCGCCTTCTGGGAATTCGCGGTCGACGAGGCGATGGAGCAGTACTTCGGCTACGACCTCGGCACGGTCGTCCCCGAGGTTCGGCACGAGATGGTCGAATACCTGCTCCAGTACAACGGCGATATCCGCTCTGTCCACTTCGCGATCGCGACCTCGATCCCCTACCTGCAGTCGACCCAGGCGCTCAACCCCGAGTCCTACCCCTGGACCTACGGCCCGCTCAAGCAGATCCAGGTAGAGCCCTGGCTCGACTCGATCCAGCGGACCACCGGGCTGCAGATGGGCGACTGTGACCACCGGATCAGCAACCCCGAGGACTACCTCGAGAACGACGAGGACGCCGAGTTCGAGTTCGGCGGCTGGGCCTTCGCGATGGTCAAGAACAGCCGCTGGGTGATCGACGACGACCGTCAGCTCGTGACCGGCTACAGGAACCTCGCGCGGACCCTCGGCGGCTGCCCGGCGAACGAGGTCGGCGGTCGCTTCACCACCATCAGCATCCTCAACACCGCCCTTCAGGAGGGGATGATGGTCGACCTCTGCGACCCCGGGGTCGCCGGCACCGACGACCAGATCCCGACGGAGGCCCTCCTCCCGGAGGGGATGGCGGGCAACACAGCCCTGAGCGACGAGGTCGCGGAGCAGATCGTCGCCCGTCAGACCCGGCTCTTCCTCTCTCGTGAGCCCAACCAGGAGGAGCTCGACGAGGCCCGCCTCGCCGCCGCCGCCTGCACCCCCGCCCCCTGTGACGCCGAGTCCTTCGCCCGACCTGTCTGCTTCGCCGTCCTCTCCAGCGCGGAGATGCTCTTCTACTAGCCCTCGTCTGGACGCCCGGAGACCCCCATGAAGTACAGATTTGACAAGAAGACGAAGCGGCTCATCAGCGGACGGCGGCGCTTCCTCCAGGGCGCCGGTGTGGTCGCGGCGGCGACAGCCTTGCCGCACCTGTGGATCCCTCGCCAGGCGCGCGCGACCGCTGGCTTCAACACCGCCAAGCACCTGATCTACATCCGCCTCGCCGGCGGATTCCGCTTCCCGACCGCCTTCAACGGCGACGTCGGGGCCGAGTTCAACCCCTTCGGCCTCGCCTCTGGGATCGCCAGCGGCACCGAGTGGGGCGTCGGCGGAATTCTCGGCGAGAACGAGTGGCACACCGAGGAGCTCCAAGGCCTCGGCCTCAAGACCGTTCCGAGCATCGCCAACGAGATCTGCGTGCTCCCCTGCGTCGACCATGAGCCCCTCGCCGGCAGCGCCGACGGCAACCACAACACCGGCCTCGAGCGCTTCTTGACCGGCTACGTCGGCGGCTCGACCGGCATCTTCACGATGATCAACTACGGCCTCCGGGAGCGGGTCGCAGCCGCGGCTGCGGACGGCCAGATCCTGCTCCCCGCGATCCTCATGGGCAACGCGAGCATGGGCCGGGGCGCCGGGGTCTACGCCGCCTTCAGGCCGCCGGTGATGAGCGGCGACGACCTCGACCGCTTCGGCTTCAACACCGACTCCGTCCTCCCCGACTGGGCCCAGTCGATGACCCGAAGCTACGACGAGCGCTACCGCGACCGACAAAACCCCAGCCACTACAACACAGTCGACGCCTACCTCCAATCACGGGAGGCGACCAAAGCCTACAGCGAGATCTTCGCCAGCGAAGAGCTGAAGGTCCAAAACGGCTCGCAGGAGCCTTTTGACGGGATCTCCAACGCCGAGCTCGAGGACATCTTCGGCGACAGCGGCACCGCCCGCAACATCCGCCTCGCCCTGCGCCTCTTCCACTACGGCTGCCCCGCCGTCTACCTCGACCAGGGCGGCTATGACTTTCACTCCGACGAGGAGATGGGCCTACCGGCGCGGATCCAGGACTTCAACCGTCTCCTCAGCGGCCTCCACTTCGCGCTCAAGAAGATGCAGCACCCGGAGGGCGGCACCTACTGGGACCACACGCTCATCGTCGCCGGCAGCGAGTTCTCGCGGACGGCCCGCGGCAGCGGCTTCAACTCCGCCCGCGGCAGCGATCACGGCGGCGACAACTCGACCCGGTGGATGTCGATGCCGTTGATGGGCGGGCCTATCCCGACCGGCGGCCGAAGGATCGGCGAGACCGCCAAGACCGATCTGGCGGCCACAGGCCCCGTCTTCTCCTACCGAGCGACGATGCTCACCCTGATGGACATGCTCGGCTGCGATCACTCCGAGTTCTTCCCGGTGGATGACCCCTTCGAGGATCTCTTCGTCTAGGCCTGCCCATGCGACCGACCGTCTCCTCCTCACTCCTCCTCGCGCTCGTGCTGGCGACCGGCTGCCGCCAGGGCGGGCTCTACCCCGACGGCGAGATCAACAACGAGGCCGAGCGCCCAGAGTACGGCGATGCCGACGACGTCGCGCCCTACGTCGGCGACAACGAGCTCGTTCTCGAGGCGCAGGCGGAGTTTCCGACAGCGCTCGACTTCCACCAGAAGGTGATCTGGAGGACCTGTACGCCCTTCGACGGGGTCTGCCACAACAGCAAGGAGTACCCCGACCTGCGAACGCCCGCGGGCTTCATCGAGACCTTTGGCGCGCCCTGCAACCTCCAGTTCGGCGAGTTCCAGTCGGTCTACGACGGCTGTGAGCGCCCCGGCGATCGGATCGTCTGGTACGGCGGCGGCTTTGGCGAGAACGAGCTCGAGATCGGCTTCGTCGAGTACATACCGGGCGAGAGCAACGGCTTTGAGGACACGCCTGCGGACGACGCCCCCGGGCTCCATATCCACCTGGCCTCGCCTGTCCAAAATGAGCGGCCTGAGGGCTACGCGACCGCCGAGTTCAGCCGCAAGTTCGTCACCGACGGCAACGTCGAAGAGCTGGTCTACGCCTCACTCTCGACCCGCTGGTGGGTGCTCGGCGACGGCTCCCACATCTTCGGCGAGGTGCCCAACTACCGGATCGAGACGGTCCAGAACATCCTCGCGGTCGGCATCGTCGAGGGCGACGCCAACCACAACGGGACCTTCGGCGCGACGGTGTACGACAAACCGGCGAGCCTCCTCGATCCGAACAACCCCGAGGGCAGCTACCTCATCGCCCGCCTCCGCGGCGAGATGCACGGCGAAGAGGTGCCCGGCTCGCGAATGCCGCTGGCCAACAAGCCCTTTAGCATCCCCGAGATGCTCGCCCTCTTCTGCCTGGTCGAGGGCTTCTCGCCGGAGGCGGACGCCACCGGCCTGACCCTGCCGATCGACTACAACAACTGCAGCTACGCGGAGAACCCCGAGGATCTCAACCTCCTCGGCGCCGGCGTGACCTGGGAGGGTCGGATCCGAAAGATCCTCGAGTTCAACTGCGGCGGCTGTCACTCCGGGACCGAGCCCGCCGCGGACCTCAACCTCCTGGAGGGCAACGTCTACGAGCGACTCCTCGAGACCTCCGCGCAAAACCCCGAGCTCAACCTCATCGAGCCCGGCGACGAGCTCTCGAGCTACCTCTATCTCAAGCTCATCGGCGATGACACGATCGTCGGCCAGCCGATGCCCTTCAACCCGATCACGGGCGAGGGCACCCTGACCCAGGCCGAGATCGACGATGTGCTCACCTGGATCATCAACGGAGCTGTCGAGAATGAGTAGGCTGGCGCTGCGCTCGCGGAGAACGTCGCGCGGCAACCTCAGCGATCTCTCCGGGCTCGCGCTCGCGCTCGCCCTCGCCCAGGCCCTCGCCCAGGCAGGATGCACCGGTGAGGCCTCGGCGACCACAGACAT
This sequence comes from Polyangia bacterium, assembly GCA_030424595.1. GTDB lineage: Bacteria > Myxococcota_A > Polyangia > Nannocystales > Nannocystaceae > JADJRG01. Next base: position 31,857 of record JAUHWG010000050.1, on the reverse strand, counting down.
CCCCCCGGCGAGCGAGAGCAGCGACGACTACGAGTGTGTCATCGGCGGCCTCGGCTGCGCGTGCAGCGAGGTCGGCGACTGCGAGCCGGGGCTGACCTGCATGGCGGGGATCTGCGGCGGCGAGGCGAAACCGCCTACCTCCGCCGGGGTGACCAGCGATGGCACGGACGGCACGGGTACGACCGCGACGAACACGGGCACCGAGAGCGGCACGGAGAGCACGGGGACGACGGGGCCGACGACGAGCGCGGGAACCGAGGCGACCACCGACCCCGGGACGACGACGGAGGCGACCACCGGTTCGACAACCGACGTCACGGGCACGACCACCGATGCGTCGACCACCGATGCGTCGACCACCGACGCGACCACCACCGGCACCACCGGTTCGACCGGCACCACCGGCACCACCGGCTAGGCGCCGGCACCACCGGCTAGGCGCCGGCGCTCCCCCGCGGATGCAGTGCCCGCGGGTCGCCGCGGCCACGACCCCCGTCGCGCTCCCAGAGTTGCCGATGCTCGGGCCTAGGCTGATGTTCGCAAACGCGATCCCGCGGAGATGGTTGGCGGCGAGCCCTGTAGCTCGCCGCCGCGCCTCAACACCCTACGGGCACTGATTGCCGTCGATGCAGACCGCGGCGCCGCCGAGAAACTGCGACTCGCAGCACTCATCGCCGCCGCACTGCTGACACGGGCACATGTTGCAGGGCGCGAAGTTGAAGTTCTCGCACTGGCCGTCGACACAGAGCTCGTCGCCGTCGCAAGCGTCGCCGCAGTCGCCGCAATTGAGCGGGTCGTTGTCGTTGTTGGTGCAGCTCCCGCCGCACTGATCCGGAAAACCGTCGCAGTCGTTGAGGCACTGCCCACCGCCGCAGACCCCATCGCCGCAGTCCATCCCGCACTGGCCACAGTTGTCGGGGTCGTTGTTCGGATCGACGCAGAGCCCGTTGCACTCCACCAGGCCAGGGCGGCACTCACAGGTGCCACCGCCGCAGACCTCGAGCTCCTGGTCACACTGGATGTCGCAGCCGCCGCAGTGGTCGACGTCGCCCTGGACGTCGGTGCACTGGCCGTTGCAGATCATGTCGCCAGGGCCGCACGCGCACTCGCCGTTGAAGCAGACTCCGCCGTCGCACTCGTTGCCGCACTCGCCGCAGTGGTTGTCGTCGGTCTGGAGATCGACGCAGTTGTTGCCGCACTGATCGAGGCCCTCGACGCACACACAGTCGCCGGCCATGCAAGCCTGCCCCTGATTGCAGTCGTTGCCGCACTCGCCGCAGTGCTCGGGGTCCGTCTGGAGATCCGCGCAGGCGTCCCCGCACTCCTGAAGGTTGTTCGGGCATTGGTCGACGCACATGCCGTCGGCGCAGAGGTTGTTGCAGTCGTTGCCGCACTCGCCGCAGTGGTTCGGGTTTGAGTCCGGGTTGACGCAATTACCCATACACTGCTGCGTGCCGATCGCGCACTCGGAGAGACACTCGCCGCCGATACAGTCCTCGTTGTTGCCGCATTGGATCCCGCAGCCGCCGCAGTTGTTATCGCTGTTGTTGACGTCGCGGCAGACGTCGCCGCAGAGCAGCTCGCCAGGGGCGCAGTCGCCCCCTGAGACGCACTCGCCGGCGATGCAGGCGGAGCCTTGGGCGCAGGCGAAGCCGCACTCGCCGCAATGATTGTTGTCGTCGCTCGTGTCGACGCAGAGCTGACCGCACACCATCATCGGCGGGTCGCAGGCCCCCCCGGTCTCGCTCGTGTTCGTCGTATTGGTGGCCGTGCCGCTCGCCGAGTTGCTGTCGCTGCCGCCCGTCGGCCCGCTGGTCGCGGTGTCGCTCATCGACCCGCCTGTCGATCCGGTCGCGGTCGCGGTCGCGGTCGCGGTCGCGGTGTCGGTGTCGGTGGCAGACGCCGTCGCGGACGCGCCAGCGCCGGTGTCGTCGCCACAGGCGAGCGCCGTACAGAAGAGGAACGAGAAGAGACTAAGAAGCTTGGTAGTACGCACGAAAGACCTCCAGCCCGGTGAGAGGCGGGCTAACGTTCTCTAGTCACCGAAGCCCGTGGTTTGTTACGGCGCGTGTCGATCTTTCTGTAACGATCGCGGCCCTTCGGTGACAGGGGTGCATGCGACGGCGAATCCTCTGGACCCTCGGACTCCTCGGCGGCTGGGCGTTCGTCTTGGCCGGCTGCTCCGGCGGCTCGCCGGAGACGAGCGCAGGCGGCTGCGGACCCGGACTCACCCTCTGCGGCGCGGCCTGTATCGACACAAAGAACGACGACGACCATTGCGGCGGCTGCGGTGAGGTCTGTGGTCTCCGCAGCGAGTGCGTCGGGGGGGTCTGCGTCGACGAGTGCCCAGTGGGGGCGATCGAGTGCGCCAACGACTGCGTCAGCCCGGGCTCCGATCCACAACATTGCGGCGGTTGCGGGCAGAGCTGCGGCGCCCAGGTCTGCGGCGCGGGGGTCTGCAGCGACGTCTGCCCGGCGGGGACCGTCGACTGCGGCGGTGAGTGTCCCGACCTCTCCGCGGATCCTCTCCACTGCGGGAGCTGCGACCGAGGCTGCGAAATGGGCGAGGCGTGCGTTAACGGCAAGTGCGCGTGCTCGGAGCCCTTCGCCTCCTGCGACGGCGACTGTGTCGACCTGGGCTCGAACGACGACCACTGCGGCACCTGCGACAATGAGTGCGCCGGTAGCTCAGAGCTCTGCGTCGCCGCCGAGTGCGTCTGCCGGGCCGGCCTGACCCGCTGTGGCGAACGTTGCGTCGACCTCGCGCGCGATCCTAGCCATTGCGGAGGATGCGGCAATGACTGCGCCGGGGACGTCTGCGGTGACGGCGTCTGCCTCGACTCCTGCGAGGGCTTCCCCGATCAATGCGGACAGAGCTGCACAGACACGAGGCTCGACCCCCTACACTGCGGTGAGTGTGGTGAGCGCTGCGACGCGGACGAGTCCTGCGTCGACGGCGAGTGCGAGGGCTGAGACGAAGGCGATATGGGGCGACGGAGGCAAGTCGATGTGGAGGCAGCGGCGCCTGTGGAGGCGTCTGTAGAGTCCTCAGCCTCGACATCGACGACCGAGGTCGAGGCCGCGGCCTCAGAGCGCGAGCGGATCCTCATCGACCGCGCCCGCGAGGGCCAGGCCGACGCATGGGGGCGCCTCTACCACGACCACTACGACCGCCTCCTCCGCGACCTCAGCTATCTCACCGGCGACGTCGCGCTCGCCGAGGATCTGGTCCAAGAGACATTTGTATGCGCGTTGACGAGCCTCGCACGCTATGACGGCCGCGCCTGTCTCGGCACGTGGCTCCGCGGGATCGCCCTCAACCTCGTCCGCCAGCGCTGGCGCTCCTGGTCGCGGCGTCGTCGCGCCCACGCCCGCCTCCGGGAGCTCGGCGAGCGCCTGGCCCCGCCGACCGATCGCGACCCCGAGGCAACCGAGGTCCTTCGGCGGCGGGCGGCGGCGCTCCGGGCTGTGCTTGACACCTTGCCCGGACACCTGCGCGAGGCCTTCGTCTTCGCCGACGTCCAGCGGCTGCCCTCCGCCGAGGCTGCGGCGCTGCTGGGGATCTCGAGCGGCAACCTGCGTGTCCGGGCCAGCCGCGCCCGCGTCCGGATCCACCGCGAGCTAGCGCGGCTAGGGTGGTTCCCAGCAGAGGAGGGAGCGTCATGAGCGACGACTCAGAGCTCCGCCCCTTTGTCGACGCGCTCCGTGCTGACGTCGACGCTGAGCTCAAGGCCGCTCCCGATCTCGTCGCCGTCGTCGTCGAGGCGAACCGCCGCGATCCGAGCGTCGTCTCTTCGGCCCTCGTCGAGGAGATCGAGGGCCTCGCGGAGGTCGTCCAGCTCCACCGCCGCCGGCCTGCCGCGCTGGAGCTGGAGTTGGATCCGTTCGTCGAGGCGATGAGGGGGGAGATCGACGCATCCCTGAGCGAGCGCGGGCTCGCCAAGATCCCGCCGCAAAGTCCAAGCAAGGGGCGACACCACCGCGCAGCGGCGCTCGGCTGGGGCCTCGGTGTAGCGGCCGCGCTCGCGCTTGTCTTCGTCGCGGTTCGGCCGATGCTCGTCGGCGGATCCCCCGGAGGGAACGCCGCGGTCGAGGCCCAGCGTGTCTACGAAGGCGGCGCATCAGGCCGCGCGATCGCCCCGACAGGACCGCAGCTCCGGACGAGCCCCTCCCCGTCCGCCGAGCTCATCGTCGAGGTCGGAGAGCGAGGGTTCTCCGACAAGTCCAACCCGACCGCGGCGGACGAGGTGGACGCGCAGGGAGCCGGTGCCGGCGTCGGAGCGGATGGTGGTGCCTCGCAGGTCGACTCGAGCGCAGGCGAAGGCGAAGACGACGCTTCTGCGACCTCAACCCGACCCGAGCACACCACGAAGGCTGCCCGCCCCGTCGCCGGCGAGGACGAGCTCGCCGCCCTCGACCGGAGGGCACAGTCCGCATGGCATCGCGGCGACCTGGCGGAGGCCGAGCGACTCTTGCGCGAGCTGACCGAGCGCGGCGGCACCACGGGGCGGGCTGAGCTGGCCTTCGGCGACCTCTTCACCCTCGCTCACCAGCGCGGTCGGCCGGCGGCGCAGAGTCGCTACTGGCGGTCCTATCTCCGCGTCTTTCCCCGCGGGCGCTTCGTCGACGACGCGCGCGCCGGGCTCTGCCGCCAACGCGACGGCGCCAAGGCTGCGGCATGCTGGCGCCGCTATCTCGTCCGTCAACCGCGGGGGAGTCACCGGCATGAGGCCGAAGAGGCGCTCGCTCGGGCCGTTGAGGAGGGGCGTTGAGCCCCGTTCGCCGGCTCGTCGTCGCCATGGCCGTGGCCGTGGTCGTGCTCGTGCCCGCTTGCGCGATCGACTACACCGTCGGCACTGGGGAGAGCAGCGCGAGCGATGGCAGCGGTGAAACATGTCCTGATGAGCAGGTACAATGTGGTGCTCGTTGTGTCGACCTCGACAGCGACCCGCTTCACTGCGGTGAGTGCGAGCACCCGTGCGAGAGCGACGAGCTCTGCCTCGACAGCGAGTGCCGCGAGGCGAGGGAGAGCCCATGCGCGAGCTGTCCCTGTGAGGCCTGCGAGGGCGACCTGTGCTGCCCTGACCTCGTCGACAGCGTCGTTTTTTGCGTCGCCGACGGGAGCTGCGAGGGCGGCGATGCGATCGACGAGCCCTGAGGGCGGGGAGCGCGGGCCGACGTCCGCATGAGCGCTCGGGCGGCCTACGCGTGGGTCTCTACCCTCCCCAGGAGCCGCCGCGGGCGAGCGAGGGCGCGGAGCTGTGAGCGCGCGATCACTCGCGCTCCGATACCGCTCGGCTGGCGCCGTGTCCCGTCTGGCTGATACATCGATCGTCAGGATGGTGTGGTCGCCAAAACTAGCGCTTGCGCTGGCCCTTGCCGTCGCCGCACCGGCGGGCGCGGAGGGGCGTGAGAAGCTTGAGTTCGCCGTCGACGATCCTGCGACAGCGCGACCGACGATCCACACGATCCGCCTCGACGTCGAGGGCATCGACGCGGCCGTGCTCCGCGGCGCGCTCGAGCTCCGCCTGCGCGTCGAGTCGGTGATCGATCACCACGCTGGCGACCCGGGCCTCATCCCCGGGGAGCTCTATGTCCAGGTGCTAGCCTCGGAGGAAGGCGCCCTCGCCCTCGCCCTGGTGACCGCTGACGGCCGGGCCTTCGATCGCGTCGTCGACGCGCGCGACGATCCGCCCGAGCGGGTCGCCGCGGCGACCATCACCAACCTCGTCTTCGCCCTCGAGGCCGGCTCGCTCGCGCCCGATCGCACCGGCGCTCGCGCCCCGCTGCCGGAGGCTGTGGCCGGTGCCGCGGACACTTCGATCGACGTCGCGACCGAGGCGGCGGAACACGAGCCCCCTGCGAATACGCCAGCAGCCGAGCCGAGCTGGTCGCTGGGCCTTGGCGGGGGGCTAGGCACCCTCCTAGGACCGGGGCGACCGAGCGGCGCCGACATCTTCGCCGGCTGGAGCGGCGCCCTCCAGCTCGCGCTCCTCAGCTCCAGCGGGGCGCTCGCGCTCCTCAGCCTTCGCGGCGCTGGTCGCCTCGTAGAGAGCGACGGAGAGGACCGCCCCTACGGTCTCGCGCGCCTGCGCCTCGGCCTCGGTGGCGGCTACGTGTGGCGTCGCAACAACCTCGAGGCCGAGGTCGCCGGGACGCTCACCGTCGAACCCTGGTGGGTTCACCGAGGGGGCACCCGCGAGACGATCCTCCGCGGCGATGAGGTCGGCAAGCGCTGGCTCTTCGGCGGCGCGCTCCGCCTCGCCGCCGGACATCGCATCTCCGTCCGTACCCTCGACCTCCGCGTCGGTCCATGGCTCGACCTCGCCGGCGCCTTCGCGATCGACTCCGGTGTCGGCGCCCCGATCGTCCGCAATCTCGGCGGCGATCCACTCTTTCGCCTCGGCGCCTTTGAGCTCGGCGGCGGTCTTGAGGCCCGGATCTGGTTCGACCTGGGAGGGCGCGCGCCCTTCAAATCGCCGTAGCCGGCCGCCGAACAGCGGCAAGTACGTCATCGGCGATATGAGACAGCGCCCTCCGCCGAGAGCAGAGAGGCGCCCTGCCCTGTCACGCGATGCACGGCGACGACTCCCACAGCGGAGCCGATTGCTGCGCGAGAGCCCACGGGACTTTCACCACGGCCTCCTAGCGCCGCTGCGATCACGGAGTCCTCTTGGATATCCGGGAGGCAGGGATCGAACCTGCAACCACTGAGTTCAAAGCCCAGCGCTCTACCAATTGAGCTACACCCGAGCGATTGTCGACGAGCTTCCGCGCCTCTCCTTATGTGCACTCCGGGCGCAGGGACTCGAACCCAGATAACCAGGACCAGAACCTGGTGTCCTACCATTGGACGACACCCGAGCATGGGAGCCCGCGAGACCGACGCGCGGCCCTTCGAGAGGCGGCGCGCGTCGCAGCTCGCGTCCCCTAGCAGCCCGTGGCGAAAGTCCCGTGTGCTGTCGCGCCGCAATCGTTGGCCCTCTTGGCTTCGACGAAACGCCGCTGTGCTGGGCTGTACAGCAAGTTTCGGCGGGGCCGAGAGGGGCGACGAGGGCAAGCGAGAGCGCGCGGGACTTTTGCCACGGGCTGCTAGAGACGCGGAAACCCCGGCGTGTGCACGTCGGGGTCCTCTGGAGTGGCCTCTAGAGCGTCCCGGCGTGCACGCGTTCGTGCCGGCCAGGGAGCGCCCGGCCGGCTAGATCTGTTGTTGCTCTTGACGAGAGAAGAACATGACTCCGAAGTAGATAGCTGGTCGCGCCGACGCTGTCAATCGAATACCTCGGATTAACTATGCACACATCGGCGCGCGCGAACGAGCGAGCAAACGAACCACCATGCACGTCGAGGCCCGACCGAGTCTGTCCGGTCGGGCCTCGACATGGGGGCGAGCGTCGCGTTCGCTCAGCGGATGGCGGCGATGAGCTGCGAGACGCTCATGCTCGGGGCGGGCTCGCGGTCGGCGGGCCCGTCGGCGACGCGAGTGACGAACGTTCCGTTCGCGGTCTCCCAGTGCGGCCAGTGACGCTCGCGGGGGCCGACGATCGAGCTGACGATGCCGTCGCCGAGGAATGTCGTGTCGGCGACGGTGCCGAGGCGAGTCGCGCGGATCCTGTGCGCCCGGGCAGGCCCCGCCGCGACCGACGGCCGTGTCCCCAGCGGCGGTCACCGACTCGCCTTGCTAATCGGGGCGCAGCGACTCGAGCGCCCGTACCTGCGCCTGCGTCGGCCTTTCTTCGCGTATTGTGAAGATGCTCGGCGCCCGCTCATAGGCCGTCTCGCCCGCATGGTTGCGGACGTTGCGGTCGGCCCCGGCCGCGAGCAGGAGCTCGACCATCGCGCCGTCGGCACCGCGGACGCCCAGCCACCCGACCGCAGCGTGCAACAGGGTCCAGCCGCGAGCGTCGACCACACGCGCGTCCGCACCGCTTGCAAGCGCTGCCTTGACGTTCGCCAGAGCGTTCTTCTCCACGCCGACGAAGAGCGGGGTCCGCTGTCCCTGCGCTGTACGGGCCTCAATGTCCGCGCCGCGGGCGAGCAGCGTGCGTACGGCGGCCTCGTCCCCCACGCCGACCGCCCAGTGCAGCGCCGTCCCACCGATGCCGCCGATTTCGCGCCGCTGGTGCTCGACCTCCGCGCCGCGGGCGAGCAGCCAGTCGATGAACCACGCCGTGTCCTTGCCGTCGCGCGGCAGGTGGCCGGTAACGCGGCTGGCGCAGTGCAGCGCGGTGCCTCCGTATCCGTCGACGTCGTCGACGCGGCAGCCCTCCGCCAAGGCGCACTCGGCGAGCCAGGGCAACCCGCTGTCGCATGCGTAGGCCAGTAGCGTCCTGCCGCTGTCGTCGCGGGCCGGGGCGCCGAAAGGGTCGCGCGGGAAGCCGCCGACGGAGAGCAACATCCGGACGACAGCATCGTGGCCGTGATCCGCCGCGGCGAACACGGGGCGGCGTTCGCCGAGCATCGGCGACCTACGGTTGGGGTCCGCTCCCGCGGCGAGCAGCAGCTCGGTGATCGCATCGCGCGCGTGCGCGTCTGCTAGCCGGACCGCGGCGTGGAGCGGCCGCGTGACATACCGCTCGGCGCCGTTCGGGTCGGTCCCGTCGTCAAGCGCCGCGAGCACGGCGTCGATGTCCCCGGCGTCGATCGCCCGGAGCATGCGCGTCATCTTGCGCTTCTCGTACCGCGTGACCATGTCCCGAACCTACCATCGCGGACGCACATTTAGCCGTCGCAGCAGCGATCTCCCAGCGGACGAGGATCCTGGTTCCGCTGGGAGATCGCCCAGCCGTACCGGTGCGGGGGCGAGGTGGCGTCGCGGAGTTCGTCGGGGAGACCTGGCGCGAAGAGCAGGGAGAGCTACGCCGGCGCGGGCGGCTGCGGCGAGGACGGGATGACCCGCGCGCGGAGGCAGTGGTGGCTTTGCGAGCCGTCATCGCCTCTGCGCCCGGGTCATACATTCCTCGCCGTAGTCGCTCGCGACGACAAAGCTTCCGCTGCTCTTTAGGACAGCTCTCCCCGAAGCTTCTTCGTCTTCGCGCCCTTCGACCCCTCGCGTTCCGCTTTCGTCACGAAGGTCCCCTGACGAGCGGCGGGACCTGCGACGGACAAACACGCCGTAATAGCGGGTCATGTGGAAGCGCGGCGCCGGCTCAGGGCGAGAGCCGGCGGCGCCCAGCTCCGGCGGCGCAGCCTGTGATGGGCGCGGAGTCGCGATTTTGCCCGTAATCTGGCCGAAACACCAGGCTCAGGGGAACTCCGCGGCGTCGCTTGCGAGTAACGTGGAGCGATGCGCTGGAACTCGGTGAGAGCGCTCGAGGTCAGGCTCGGGCTCCCCCTCATGCTCATGCTCATGCTCGGCTGCCATCGCGGCGCCGAGCCGTCGCCGACGCCTCCTGCCCCGGACACCAGCGCAGCCGCGGCTCCGCCCGCCCCTGAGCCGAACCTCGACGAGGCGAACGCAACAGACACGGACGACGCTCACGACACGCGCGTCATGCCGCCGAGCGAACACTCTGCCGGCGTCGACGAAGATCTCCGCCACGAGCCCCGGCGACCCCACGAGCGGGTCCTCGTGGCCCCCCCGCCGCGGCGCGAGGGACCGGCAGACGGCTTCGGGAGCGCGCACGGCGAGCCCTTGCCAGAGCGCTACGGCTGCGCCGGCTTCGGCCAGATCGGCCTGCGCCCGACGTCCTTCGCCTCGCTGACCCGCGAGCGCGACTACCTCGACGCCGAACTCGCCAAGATGCAGCGAGAGCTCCGAGAGCTGCGCCAGTGCATGCGCCAGTGGAGCCGCGACATCGAGAGCGCCCGGGCGACCCGCCCCGTGCCTCGCGCTCGCTTGGCGCAGCTCAAGGAGGAGCGCGCGGCGACCCAGCGAGCGATCGACACGGTCAAGGAGCGGCGCGACGACACCAAGGCCAGGCGCGACGCGATCCAAGCCGAGCTCGACCGCCGACGCGAGCTGATCCAGTCAGGTGTCTGCCCGGCAGAGCCCTGTCCGCCAGGGACCACGCCGAACTCCGAGACCTTGCCCGCGCCGACGCCCAAGCTCTACCGCTCCCTCTGAGCGCGACCCCTGGCGCCGAGCGTCGCCGCGCTCCTCGGGCGATGCGCAGATTTCCTCGATCTCCCAATGGCGCCCAGAGATCGAGCGCCTCCATCGCGGTGGCGCTGGCCCCCGAGCGATCTACGACCGGCTGAAGCGCGAGCAGAGGCAGGACTTCTCGGGCAGCTACTCCGCGGTCAAGCGGATGTGCCAGGGCCTCTCGAAGAGCGCCGGGCCGAAGGCGACGGACGTCGAGGCCCGACCGAGTCTGTCCGGTCGGGCCTCGACATGGGGGCGAGCGTCGCGTTCGCTCAGCGGATGGCGGCGATGAGCTGCGAGACGCTCATGCTCGGGACTGGCTCGCGGTCGGCGGCCCCGTCGGCGACGCGAGTGACGAACGTTCCGTTCGCGGTCTCCCAGTGCGGCCAGTGGCGCTCGCGGGGGCCGACGATCGAGCTGACGATGCCGTCGCCGAGGAATGTCGTGTCGGCGACGGTGCCGAGGCGGAGCTTCGGCGCCTTGAGGTCGCCGAGGCTCGCGTCGAGCCAGGCGCCGACCATCGGCAGCCTGTACGACGGGGCGAAGGGCACGAGGTGGTGGGCGGCGTGGTGCTCGGTGAAGCTGTTGCCGAGAGCGCGGGTGATCGGCCCGAGCTCGATGTCGCTGATGTTCAGCGAGAAGAAGCGGACCGCGTGGTTCTTGCCCTCGACGTAGACCTGATAGGGCGTGAGATGGGTGAGGTAGACGAGGAAAAAACAGCCGAGCGAGATCCAGACGGCGCCGAGGGTTAGCGCGCACAGCAGCGGCGAGGTCCAGGCGAGGAGCGCGTAGGTGAGGACCGTGCGCACGAGCGAGAAGAGGGGGCCCCCTGCCCGCCAGTCGCGGCTGAGCAGGGAAATCTCGCCGCCGAAGAGGAGCGCCACGGGGCCGCCGAAGACCATCACCGTGGCTACGTAGAAGGCGTGACGGACGACCGCGGGAAAGCGCAGGACGCCGCGGGCGAGGACGAACCATCCGCGGATCGGCAAGCGCAGGAGCGCCGCCACGAGGCCGCCGTCGCGACGCTCGGCCTCCTCGTCGCCGAGCACCTCCGCCGGCCACGGCACCTTCGGATACTTCGGATCGTGGGTCAGCGACTGGTTGTGGCGGTGATGCTTCATGTGCGAGCGCTTGAAGGTCATGAAGTCCATGGCGAAGAGCGGCGCCAGGAGTTCGCCGAGGAGCCGGTTCGCCCGCCGGCTCGGGAAGAACGAGCCGTGGACCGCGTCGTGGACGATCGAGATGCCGCCGTAGAGCGCGACGCCGGCGATCGGCACGAGGAGCGCGGCGACGGGCCAGAGGCCTGCCTCGGCGAAGCGCCACGCGAGGATGAGCGGCGAGAGAACGCCGAGGAGGGTCTTGCCCAGGGTGAGGCTCGCGCGGCCCCAGGTCGGCTTGAGCTGGTCTCGGTGCTCGCGGGTGAAGGCGGCGGTCTCGGCCGAGATCCGCGCCTTGGTCGCGGCGAAGCGCTCCTCGTCCTTGAGGGTCGCGTGGAGTCGGCCGAGGTAGGCCTTGAGGTCGCGGGTACGGGGCGTCGTCGTGTCGGTGAGCGTGGGCATGGTCAACCTCCGCACCGTCGAGGCGCCGCCCTGGCCTGCGCTCCGATCGAGCGCGCCGGGCTGCGGTCTCAGCCGGTGTCGTGGGGGTAGACCGGGGCCTCGGCGAATCGATCACGCCGCGATCAATTTTCTCGTGTGGGGGTGCCGAGGACCAGCCACGAGACCGCAGAGCTGACACGCGTGCGGCGGTCGGGATCGCGAGGAGGTAGGAGCGAGGATCCGCGCGCGCGTAGGCCCGGTCAAGCGGCGCACGGAGACGAGAGCGATGTTCGGCGGCGGAGCGCTCGCTCCGAGGCTAGCAGCCCGTGGCAAAAGTCCCGTGTGCTCTCGCGCCGCAATCGTTGGCCTCTCGGCTTCGACGAAACGCCGGTGTACTGGGCCGTACCGCAATTTTCGGCGGGGCCGAGAGGGGCGGCGAGGGCAAGCGAGAGCGCGCGGGACGTTTGCCACGGGCTGCTAGGCCTGAGGGACCTGTTACCCTGACGCAGTGCGCCCCCCCTGCACTGTCCTGTCGCTCGCCGCCGCGCTCGCGGTCGTGCTCCTCGTCGGCGGTTGCGGCTCCGACCTCGACCAGCTCCCCCGCTCCTACGTCGGCAGCCTCAACAGCGCCAATCAGTACTCGCGCATGGCCAACCTCCGCCCCGACGACGCTGGCGCCTATCAAGCCGACATCACCCACTACAGCGGCGGCGAGACCCGCCAAGGCGCCGAGGTGACGGTCCGCAAGATCGGTGAGTCGGCCGGCAATCTGGTGTTCGAGGCCGATCTCGCCGGCCTGTGCACCTTCCGCTTCGAGGGTCACGAGGGCGGTCACCTCGGCGGCGGCCTCCAGAGCCCGCGCTGCGCTTGCATCGCCGACGACCGGCGGATCGAGGGGAGCGCAGTGATCCTCGGCAGTCACCATGAGGGCCGCCTCGAGCTGACCGTCAGCGTCACCCTCCCCGGGCCCGAGTACAGCGGCGGCTGCACCCACCACTTCATCGCCGACCCGCGCCCCGAGTGAGCGCGCCCCGGCCGGCAGCGATCGCCGGCCTTGATGGTCACGGGCTCTCCCACCGCGTCCCCGTATCCTCGACCGGTAGACCTACGACTACGCAACTTCGTCGTATGCGCAGTTCTGGCGACGCAGCGACGCGGAGCGCCCGAAGCTCACGGGGACCAGAGCTCGGCTGCGAATAGATGTAGTACGCCGCGAAACTTGCCCACGGCCCCGGCCTCGTAGTGGCCGGAGGCCGCGAGGAGCGTCCCGTCAAAGGCGAGCGCCTCGCCGAGCCGATGCCCGTCCATCACCCCGTCAGCGATGAGGCGCGCCGTAGCGCTCGCGCCCGCCCAACCCTCCTCGTCGCCGCCGGCAAAGATGACCACGGCGCCGCGGTCCTGGCCCGCGCTGTTGCTGCTGGGTGAACCCACGGCGATGATCGAGCCCGCGAGAGCGACGCTCGCGCCAAAGCCGTCCCCGTCCCCGCTCTCCGTGTCGAAGAGCCGGGCGACCAGCGTCGCCGATCCCCAGGTCTCCCCGGCGAGCCTCGTGCTGACGACGACGGCTCCGCGGTTGTACGTGTCGGGCCCGGTCTTGACCCCGGGGGCGCCGACGAGGAGAACGTCGTCTCGGATGACGACGCTGGTCCCGAAATCATCATAGGACGCTCCGCTCGGATCCACGATCCTCTTCGCGAGCTCTGCGCTGCTCCAGCTCGCACCGCCGCCGCGATCGAAGACGTAGACCGCGCCACGAGCCGTGTCCCCCTCGATGTTCTCCCCAGGGGCGCCGAGAGCGATCGCCTCGCCGTCGAAGCCGACGCTTGCCCCGAAGAGGGCGTCCTTTGAGCTCTCGGGCGGAGTGAGCTGCTTGACCTGCTGATACGGCGAGTCGAGGTCCTCTCTCGTGAATATGCAGGCGGCGCCGCCCCGCGCTGCGGGGTTGTCCTTCTTCGGCGCGCCGACCACCAGCGCATCACCCACAAGCGCCAACGCGGCCCCAAAACGTTCATCGTCGCTAGCCTCCCCGTCGACGAGCTTGGAGTCCTGCGTCCAGCCGTTCACGGCATCGCCGCGGAATACATAGACAGCCCCGCTCTCCGCCTTGGGAGCGCCGACGACGATAGTGTCGCCGTCGAGATCGACGCTGGCGCCAAATCCATCGCCCTCGAGGCCATCGGCGGCCGCGAGGGTGGCGATCTGCTCCCACTCCGTCCCCCGCGGCGTGCAGACGAAGACGGCTCCGCTGGCGACGTCGGCCCCGTCCGACGAGGGGGAGCCGATGACCACGAGATCGCCTGCGAGCACGATCGAGCTGGCGAACCCGGGGACCGGCTCCGCGCCGACCAGAGGGCCGCTCAAGGGTCCGCAGAGCGCGTAGTTCGACGTGCAGTCGTTGGTGCAGGAGTTGCCTTCGATGAGGTCACCATCGTCACACTCCTCGACGCCCAGCTGGACGATACCATCGCCGCATCGGGGGAGGAGGCAGCTCGAGGTGCAGGAGTCCTGATCCTCGAAGTTGCCGTCATCGCACTCTTCGACGCCGGCCTGGACGACCCCGTCCCCGCAGGTCGCGAGCCGGCACGTGTCGAGGCACCCGTCGTCGTTGAACTGGTTGGCGTCGTCACACTCCTCAATGTCTAGGGTCCCGCGGAAGGGCGTCAGAACGCCGTCGCCGCAGCGGGACTCTTTGCAGGTGGAGAAACACCAATCGTCGTCCGACTGGTTGCCATCATCGCACTCCTCTCCAGGGTCGAGCTCGCCGTCGCTGCACTCGCCAGGGCCCGCGCTGCTGCTCGCGGCCTCCGACATCGCCGGCGGTGTCCCCTGACAGCCGGAGAGGAGGAGCGAGAGGAGGATGCTTCGCGATAGGGACATTATTCGTACGAGGTCTCTCATCCTCGCGCGGAGGACGGAGGAAGACAAGCCCGGATGTGTTCTCCTGCCCGCCAGGCGGGGAACGACGGCCAGCGTCGGGTAGCGGCCTCGACCGGATCTGCTGCGTCCTGCACCTATGCCGCGACCTCCCTGACGCAACGACGCAACGGCGCAACGGCGTAACCACTGAAAGGCGCAACGGTGCGACCACGCAACGGCGCAGCTTTAGCACCACCAAACGGTCCCACGGCCGAGAACACTCTCGACCTCGCGAACCTCCCGTGATCGCGCGCGGAGGCGTCGCGATCGCCTCCGTATGTCCGGTCGCCTCGCTCCGTCGGAGGACCCGGCCACAGCGGTGAGGTCGCCCATGACGACTTCGCGCAGGGAGGCCCGAACCTTGACGACGACGATGAGCCGACGGATCATCGCCGTGTTCGGCGGGCCCTCGCCGGTGACTAGATGATCCTGCGACGCCTCGACGACTATCAGGGGTGGCAAGTCCTGCACCGAGGTCGGTCTCTTCTGATCGATCCCTGGCTGACCGCGGAGCCGATCCGCGGGATCTTCGATCGCGTCCACCCGCCTGGCTTCGTCACCTTCGGGATGCTCCGGGACGATCGAGCCGAGCTCTCCGCCGTCTTGCTCTGCTCCGGGGTCAACGATCACCTGCGCCCAGAGACAATCGAGCTCCTCTCCGAGGTGCCGGTCTACGGCCCACCGGCGGCGGCCAAGGCCGCGAGGGCTCTCGGAGCTTCGGCCACGGTGCGCCGACCTGGGGATGTCTTGGAGATCGCATGCGCCGAGGGCAGTCGCCTGCGGGTCACGGCCCTACGCACCGGCCGTGCGCTCTCGCCGGTCGCCATCGCCTACTCGATCGAGGCCTTCGACGGCGAGCAGATCCTGGGGCGGATATGGATCGACCCGCACCTGCCCACCGCCGCCATCGCCCGCCATCTAGCTCCGGTCAGCCTCGCGCTTCTCCCGACGGAGGCGGTGCGAGCTGGCCTTCTCACCGTCACCGCAGGCCCGCGTCGCAGCGCTGAGGCGGCCGCGGCCGCCCGGGCTCGAGTCGTCGTGCCGACGGCGACCGATCCAAGCCGCGACATGACGACCTGGCAGCGTCGACTCCTCCGCGTCACCGGCGGAGTCGCGGACCTTCGGAGCCGCCTCGCCGACACGCCGACGGAGCTCGTCGTCCTCGGCCCGGCGGCGGAGCTCGAGATCCCGCCTGATCCCAGGCTCGGGTAGCCGAACGTGCTGGGGGAGCGCAGCCGTGGGCTGCCAGACACCGTGACGCTGCTCGGCGGCGACGGCAGCGGTGCAGTCCTCGATTGCCGCGTGAGACGTACGCTCTAAGTTCAAGCCCGAGCTTCTATCCCGAGCTTCTATCCGGAAGTACTGTCCCAAGGCGCCGTCGGGTACTCGATCCGGACCCGTCCCTCGCTCGCCGCCTCCTCGCCAGCAAATCGGGCGACGAGGTGGAGCGCGAGGTCGAGGCCGGAGGTCACCCCGCCGGCGGTCACGAGGTCCCCGTCGTCGACCACACGTGAGAGCACGACCTCTGCCCCGCTCGCGGCGAGCGCATCGATCGCGACATGATGGGTGATCGCTCGCCGACCGCGAGTGATCTCGGCGGCCGCGAGGAGCATCGTCCCGGTGCAGACCGCGGCCATCCCGAGCCCCGACTCACGAAGCTCCGCGAGGCGCCTCGGCAGCTCGCCGCGACGGATCTCATGCCCACAGCCGGGGATGTCCGGGTTGGTCCAGGCCCCGCCAGGGACGAGGATCCAGTCGGCCTCCGCGGAGAGAACACCTTCGACCGCGACGGTCAAGCCGTGGCCGCCGCGGACCGCCTCGCACGGTGTCGGCGCGACCAAGCGGGCTTCGATCCGGGATCCGGCGAGCTGGGCGGCTCGCAGCACCTCAAAGGGTCCCACCGCGTCGAGCTCATCGAAACCATCAAAGACCACGATCTGGACCCGCGTGCGCATCCCCGCGACCTTGCCACAGGTGCGCCAGGTCGCGGACCCCTCGGCGATGACCGACGCGAGCAGGTCGGCCGGGCTCAGCCGACGCAGAGGTTGAGGGCTCCGGGGGGCGTGAGCGTGCGTGGACGACGCGAAGCTCT
Organism: Polyangia bacterium; assembly: GCA_030424595.1. Classification (GTDB taxonomy): domain Bacteria; phylum Myxococcota_A; class Polyangia; order Nannocystales; family Nannocystaceae; genus JADJRG01. The sequence continues at coordinate 15,227 of JAUHWG010000050.1, read as the reverse complement.
CGGAAGGCGGTGCGAAGGAGGACTCCAGCGACCGTAGGTCGCCCTACCGAGGCGTATGAGGCCATAAACCGAAATCGTAGATTAACCGCAATCGCAGAATTCTCGCCCCGGCGTGTCGCGCCTCTCGTCAGGAGATTGCTTATTTCTCGACATATTTCGCCTATTCTCCTCGCTTTGCGGTACACGCCTGTCTCCGCCGGTCGTTCGCGCCGTCCATGGTGCGCGTCCAGCGGTACAGAGTTCAAGAAAGGCACACAATGGCAGAAGGTACAATTAAGCGTCTCACCGACAAGGGCTTCGGATTCATCGACACTGGCGCCGGCCAGGACATGTTCTTCCACATGTCGAATCTCGAGGGCACCCGTTTCGAGGAGCTTCGCGAGGGCCAAAAGGTCAGCTTCACTGAGGGTGCCGGTCCGAAGGGTCCGCGCGCCGAGAACGTCCGCCCGATCTGAGGCTGATGCTTGCAAGAAGGGCCGACATTCTCGGCCCTTTTTCATTGGTTGATCGCTCTGCGCTGATGACAGCTCAGCCGCGAAAGGCCGCGAGACAGAGCTCCACATACAGGGCCCGCATCCCCGTGCGCGCGGCGATCCGCGCAGCCCAAGCCGCGTCGCCGTCGACGGGCGGCTCGAAGCGCAGGCCGAGCGGCGTCGACCAGCGCGAGCTGTACTCGTCGAACTCCCAGTGCGCGTCGTCGGCCTGAGCGCGCATCTCGACGAGGCGCTGGGCCAGATGGCGTTGGTTCGCCTCGGCGGCGTCGCGAACGAGGGCCGGGGGGATCACGGCGAGGTCGTAGCGCTGAGACGAGCGCTTGCCCCCGGGGCGGTGGTAGGTGACCTCGAGCCTGCGCCCCTCCGTCCGCAGGCTGACCGCCGCCGCCGGAAAGAAGCCCCGGACTGCGGTGTCGACGTCGTGGTCGATCGCGATCGGCTGGATCCACATGTCCCCGAGATCACAGAGGAAGGGCCGCCCCCCGGCCTCTGCGAGCACTGCGACGTGGGCGTCGCGGCTGGCGATAGCGTCGCTGATCACCCGCGCCCCGATACCTGCGGCGCTCAGGCGGTGGACCAGCCAGATCGCGAGGTCAAAGCAGTTTCCGCTCGCCCCGGTGGCGCTGCGGTGGGCCTCGAGCTCGTCGACGCTTCGCTGGCGCGGTCCTCCGCGGCTGCGCGCGACCCAAGCCTTTGTCAGGGTCTCCATCGGGAAGCCGTCGAAGGTCCTCCAGATCTCGAGGAGCTCTGGCGGACCGGTGAGAGGGGCGGGATCCGTCATGGGCAATACCTCGGTACCACGGCTCCCGGCCGCGAAGAAGCGTCGGTCCCCTCCCCTCGCCCGCCGCGGAGCCCATGGGCTCCTAGGAGGCGGACCGACGAGGGCCAGCGAGAGCGCGCGGGACTTGTGCCCTCGGGCTGCTAGGAGAAGTAGAGCCGCGCCCCGAGGATCTGACGAGTCCGCCGATCAAAGGTAAGAAAGCCGATCCCGTGGCGAGTCTCGGCGCCTCGGCGCAGCTCCAGGCGGAAGGACGTCATCCACCCCGAGGCGGTGACCTTCGCGAGGGAGAGCGACGCCGCAGGGCCGAGGCTGTCGAAGAACTCACGCGGGGTCTGGCGGATCGTCGCGCCCCCCTCGGCCCGGCTGTCGATGATCGCGGCGGGGGCGAAGGCTGCGGTGAAGGTCTCGCGATCGCCGACGGTGACCGCAGCCGCGAGCTTCGCCGCGACCCTGCGACCGCGGCCGAAGATCCCGCGGACCATCCCCTTCGAGTAGTTCATCAGCCCGCGGACGCCCTGGCGCCTGAACATGGTCCAGGAGGTGAGCATCATCGTCTGGACCCCCTTCGGCCCCTTGCTCAGGATCTGCTGCGACATCCTCGGGAGCTCCCAGTGGGCCTCGAGGCGGGCGATCTTGGGGAGCCCGTCCTCCACGGTGAGGGTGTAGCGGAGGATCGCGGGGACGACGATCGAGAGACCCGTCGCGAGCGTCGTATGGATCGCGACGTCACGGATGACCTCGTCACCGACGACGATGTCCCGCTCGACCTCGAAGCGGATCCGGTTGTCGGCGATAAAGGTGTCGTAGAAGCGAGAGACCTCGTCTTCGCCCCCGCGGAGGCGAGCGCCTCGCCGAGAGGGGGCGACGCCCACGGGATCCTCGACCAACCCCGCCGCGGCGAAGAGCTCGAGCCAGGCTTCCTTGTCGTGCTCGCCGACGAAGCGAGGGGACGCCTCCACGGTCTCGATCGCCTGCTGCCGCCCTATCTCCGCCTTCTTGGTCATCGCGCCGCGACCCTAGCAGGCGCAGATGAAAGCTGACACGGCGAGGAGCACTGTTCAGGACCGCTCATAGCGGTGTGCATATTATTCACCCGCAGACTCTGCCTCACAGAATTGATGGGCCCGTCGTCCGGCCTTTTGAGTTGACAGGACCGTGGGAGTGAATGTTATGCAGCCCAAGACGCAGATGCGTCGCGGACCGTTCCTGTTCTCAGCAGAACTGAATATTATACATTTCTACCCCTAGTCTACGCACCATGAACCGCCAACACCGCCTCGCTCAGCTCAAGCGCCTCGTCGCGCAGGGCTCCTATCGTACTCAGGGCGAGCTGGTGTTGGCGCTTCATGGTGCCGGGTGGGAGGTCACGCAGGCGTCGATCTCCCGCGATATCAAGACCCTCGGGCTCGAGAAGGTCGACGGGGTCTACGTCGCGCCGGCAGAGATCAAGCTCGACGTTCGACCCGACGCCGACATCTCCTTGCCCTGGGGCCATATCCGATCGCTGGTGAGCGCCGGTGACACGATGCTCGTCCTCCGCACGGAGATCGCCACGGCCCAGCAGGTCGCCGCAGCGCTCGACGCCGCGGGCTGGGACGGGGTCGCCGGGACCATCGCCGGCGACGACACGGTCTTCCTCGCGACGACCTCTCGGCTCGCCAGCGAGGTCGTCTCGCAGCGCCTCCGAGCCTGCGCCGGCCTGGTCGACAGGCGCCGCAACTGACCGCACACGGCGAAGCCCCAGACGCACGGGCCTTCGCCCGCTCTGGAGCTCCCATGACCCGCACCACGCCCATGACACCTCCGCCCTCGGCCCCCGAGGCGAGCTCGACGACCAAGCGGGTCGTCCTCGCCTTCTCCGGCGGTCTCGACACCTCGTTCCTCCTCCTCTACCTGCAAGAGCGCTACGGCTACGAGGTGGTCACCGCGACCGTCGACACCGGCGGCTTTTCGGCGAGCGCACTCGCAGAGACCCGGGCCCGCGCCCTCGCCCTCGGGGCCGCCGAGCACCGGATCATCGACGCCAAGGGGGCGGTCTTCGACGATCACATCCGCTTCCTCATCTTCGGCAACGTCCGCCGCGGCCAGACCTACCCGCTCTGCGTCGGCGCCGAGCGGGTCAGCCAGGCCCGCGCCGTCGCCATGCTCGCCCTCGAGGTCGGCGCCTCCGCGGTCGCCCACGGATCGACCGGCGCCGGCAACGATCAGATCCGCTTTGACGTGATGATCAGGGCGCTCTGCCCCGATCTCGAGATCATCACGCCGATCCGCGACGAGGGCTGGAGCCGGCAAGCCTCGACCGACTGGCTCCGCGCCCGCGGGGTCGCGGTCGCCGACAAGACCACCGACTACTCGGTGAACGAGGGGCTGTGGGGCGTGACGATCGGCGGCAAGGAGACCCACGACTCCTGGGCGAACCTCCCCCCGGAGGCCTGGGCCTGGAGCGTCGAGCCCGGGGCCGCGCCGCCCGAGGGGGCGGAGCTCGTGCTCACCTTTGAGGCCGGGATCCCGACCGCCCTGGACGGGACGACGATGGACCCCGTGCGACTCATCGAGTCGCTCAACCAGATCGGGGCCGCCCACGGGATCGGCCGCGGCGTCCACCTCGGCGACACCATCCTCGGGATCAAGGGGCGCGTCGCCTTCGAGGCCCCCGCCGCCGCGATCCTCCTGGACGCCCACCGAGAGCTCGAGAAGCTGGTCCTCAGCCGCTGGCAGCAGCATCACAAGGACCACATGGCGTCGACCTACGGGCTCCTCCTCCATGAGGCCGCCTACCTCGATCCGGTCATGCGCGACCTCGAGGCGTTCCTCCTCTCCTCGCAGCGCACGGTCCACGGCGAGGTCCGGGTCCAGCTCTGCCAGGGCCGGGTGACGGTCTTCGGCGTCCGCTCCCCTTACTCGATGATGTCGGCCGCGGCCGGCACCTACGGCGAGGCCAACACCCTGTGGACCGGGGCTGAGGCCCGCGGCTTCGCGACGATCGTCGGCACGCAGTCGCTCCTCGCCGAGCGGGCTCGGGCGGCCGCGGCCACAGCCGAACCTACGCCGCTCCCCGCCGCAGGCTCGGCCGCCGTCGCAGCCGCTGAGCCTGCGCGGAAGCGCTCCGTCGCCTCTTGATCCGCGGCGTCGCGGGTCCGACGGATCCGCCGACCCGACCTACGCCGACCTCCCATAGAGCCCACGAGATGCCGACCATGGCCACCGCAGTCCTGAAAAAGAACACCCTCCCGCCGCCGATCGCCGCCAACCAAGGCGCCCCGCGGCGCTACATCACCGGCTTTGAGGGGGGCGAGTCGTTCTTCCACGAGCTGCTCTCGCTCGCCTCGGCGATCAAGGCCCGGCCGGGCGCCTTCTATCGCCGCCGGCCCCTCGCCGGCAAGGTGCTCGCCGCGCTCTTCTTCAACCCCTCGCTGCGGACCCGGACGTCCATGGAGAGCGCGATGGTCCGCCTCGGCGGCCACATGATCGCGCAAAACCCCGGCGGCGGCTCGTGGGCGATCGAGAGCCGCCCCGGCGTGGTCATGGACGGCCCCTGCCCCGAGCACATCATCGAGGCCGCGGGGGCGCTCTCGTCCTACGCCGACGCGATCGGCGTCCGGGTCTTCGCCGGCATGTCCGACTTCGCCGAGGACATGTTGGACGCGCCGATCCAGACCCTCGCCGCGCACACCTCGGTGCCGCTCATATCCCTGGAGTCCGCGGTCTACCACCCCTGCCAGGCCCTCGCCGACGCCCTCACCCTGCAGGAGATCTTCGGCGGCGACCCGGCCGGAGAGCGCTTCACCCTGAGCTGGGCGACGCACCCGAAGATGTGCGGCGTCGCGGTCCCCCACTCGGCCCTGCTGACCGCGGCCCGCCTCGGCATGCACGTCACGGTCGCCAACCCGCCGGGCTACGACCTCCACCAGCCGGTGCTCGACGAGGCGGCCGCGCTCGCCGAGGCCGGCGGCGGATCCCTGACCACGAGCCGCGATCAGGCCTCCGCCTGCGCCGGCGCCAAGGTGATCTACGCCAAGGCCTGGGGCAGCCCGCTCGACTACGGCGACGCCGCGGCTGGGAGCGCCCGCAACCGGATGTACGGCGATTGGACGATCGGCGCTGAGCACCTCGCCTCCGGCGACGATCCGCGCTTCATGCACTGCCTGCCGGTCCGCCGCAACGTCGTCGTCACCGACGCGGTCCTCGACAGCTCAGCCTCGGTCGTCCAAGCCCAGGCCGCCAACCGGATGTGGGCGCAGATGGCCCTCCTCCTGAAGATGCTCGCCTAGCCCGCGCCCAAACCTAGCCCGCACGCGAACCTAGCCCGCGCCCGAACGAAGTTGGCCAAGCCGATGATGGATCCGATCGAACTCCTGCAAGCGCTCGTCGCCACCCCGTCGATCTCGCGCGAAGAGGCGGCGATCGCCGAGCTCCTCGGCACCTGGCTCGGGCGCCATAACCTGACGGTCGAGCTCATCGGCGACAACCTGATCGCCCGCCTCCAAGGGGACGCGCCGGGGCCGACCCTGCTGCTCAACTCGCACCTCGACACGGTCCCCGCCAAGGGCACCTGGGAGCGCGATCCCTGGTCGGCGACGATCGAGGACGGCCGCCTCTACGGGCTCGGCTCGGGCGACGCCAAGGCCTCGGTCACGGCGATGGCCTGCGCCTTCGAGCAGATCACCCGGCGCGGGCTCAAGCGGGGCAACCTCGTCTTCGCGGCGACCGTCATGGAGGAGATCGGCGGCGGCGGCCTCGAGCATATCCTCGGCGAGCTCGGCCCGCTGAGCGCCGCCCTCGTCGGCGAGCCGACCTCGCTCGAAGCGGCGGTCGCCCAGGGCGGCCTGATGATCCTCGAGGGGACCACCCACGGCCAGGCGGCCCACGCGGCCAGGCCCTGGGAGGGGCGCAACGCCCTCGACGCGGCCGCCCGTGATCTCCTGGCGATCAACTCCATGGAGCTCGAGCGCGAGCACCCCCTCCTCGGGCGCTCGGTCGCGAACGTCACGGTGCTCCGCGGCGGCGAGCGTCACAACGTCATCCCCGCGACCTGCGAGTACACGGTCGACGTCCGCTACACCCCGGCCTACACCCCCGAGGAGATCGCGGCGATCTTGGGCGAGGTCACCGAGGGCGAGCTTCGGATCCGCTCCAAACGGCTGGCCCCGGTCGAGACCGCCGCCGACGCGCCGATCGTCGCCTCGCTCCGCCAGGCGATGCCGAGCCTGCGTCTCCTCGGCTCGCCGACGATGTCCGACTGGGCCCACCTTCGGCACATCGACGCCGTCAAGATCGGCCCCGGCTCCTCCGCTCGCTCGCACACCGCCAACGAGTGGGTCGACTGCGCCGAGGTGCTCCGCGCCGTCGACCTCTACCGCGACACCGCCCTCGCCTTCCTCGAGTAGCTCCGCCATGAACGCTGCCATCAAGCCCCCGAACACGCCCACAAGCTCGCCCACAAGCTCGCCCACAGACGAGCAGGAGAACGCCGCTGCCGCCCCCGCGAAGCCGCGGCGGATGAAGACCCTCTGGGACAAGGGCGCGGCCCTCGACGCCGAGATCGCGGCCTATACGGTCGGCGACGATCGGCGGATCGACGGCCATATCGCCGCCCACGACGTGCTCGGCTCCCTCGCCCACGTCGAGACCCTGCGGGCGGCGAGGCTGCTGACGGGCGACGACGCCGACGCGCTCCAGGCCGAGCTGCGCCATCTCTACGCCCAGGCGATCGCCGGCGAGCTGGCGCCCGGCCCCGCCGACGAGGACATCCATTCGGCGATCGAGCGGATCCTCGGCGAGCGGATCGCCGGCGAGGCCTCGAGGCGGGTCCACACCGCCCGCTCGCGCAACGATCAGGTCGCCACCGACGTCGCCCTCTGGCTCCGCGACAACCTGCTCGCGGCCCTCGGGGAGACCCTCGACGCCGCCGAGGCGCTCGCCGACTTCGCCGCACAGGTCGGCGACGCGCCGCTGCCGGGGATGACCCACCTCCAACCGGCGATGCCCTCGACCTTCGGCCTCTGGTCGCTCGGCTACGCGAGCCTCCTCGTCGACGACGCGGCGCTCCTCCAGGCCGCCTTCGCCCAGGCCAACGCCTGTCCCCTCGGATCGGCCGCGGGCTACGGCGTCCCGGAGCGCCTCGCCCCGCTCGACCGGGACCTGACCGCCCGCCTCCTCGCCTTCGCAAGGCCGGTCGAGCCGGTCACCGCGGTCCAAGCCGGCCGCGGCAAGTCGGAGGCGACCGCCCTCTTCGCCCTGACCCAGGCCGCCCAGACCTGCTCTCGCCTCGCCGCCGACGTGGTCCTCTACGTGAACCCGCGCTTCGACTGGCTCCGCCTCCCGGACGCCTTCACGACCGGCTCGTCGATCATGCCCCAGAAGAAGAACCCGGACGTGATGGAGCTGGTCCGCGGCCACGCCCACGTCGTCCAGGCCGCCCTCCAGGAGACGCTCTCCCTGCCGATGGGGCTGCCCGGCGGGTATCACCGCGACTTTCAGCTGCTCAAGGCGCCGACCCTGCGCGGGGTCGCGGCGGCCCGCTCGACCCTGCGGATCACCGCCCACGTCTTCCACCACATCGAGCCCCGCACCTGCGCCGCCGATGCCTCGGTCACCGCCGAGCTCTACGCGACCCGGCGCGCGCTTCAGCTCGTCGTCGAGGGCGTCCCCTTCCGCGACGCCTACCAGATCGTCGCCGCAGAGGTCCGCTCCGGCTCCCTCCCGGTCGACTCCCTCGAGGGCGATCTGCCGCCCTGCGACGGAGCCCTCGCGATCACCCAGCAGCGGGTCGAAGCCCTCCGAACCTGGCATGAAGAGCAGGAGCAGAGGATCGCGACCGCCACCGACCACCTCGTCGGCGCACCTCCGGGATGAGCGAAGACGAGCAACAACGCTCGACCGCTTTTTCACCGTCAGATACCTGAGAATCTCCGCCCAAGCCTGGGAGCCCAAACCCTCGATCCATCCCCGGCCCTGCGTCGTAGAGTGCGTACCCACCGATTGCGAGCCCCCTATGAAGCAGAACCGCCGAGATTTCCTCAAGCACGCCGCCACCATCGCCACCGTCGTCGCCGTCCCCGCGTTCACGGGATGCACGACCGAGGAGGAGGAGAGCGGCCCCGAGATCAACATGGAGTGGGAGGACCGCGCGACCGCGCTCGAGGCCACGACCTGGACCGCCGACAACCCAGGGGTCAAGCCTGAGGTCCACCTCCCCGAGACGACCTACAACGCCGACGCCCGGACGATGACCGTCTCGGTCCCCCACGTGATGGAGGCCGGTCACTACATCACGACGATCTACATCCGTGATCAGGACGGCATCGTTCTCGGGCTCAAGGAGTACGAGACGCCCTCCGTCGACGGCGATCCGCCGAGCGTCGACATCTCGCTCCACGAGAGCACCACGGCGATCGTCGCCTACGCCTACTGCAACCTCCACGACAACTGGGCCGGCGGCAGCATCTCCACCTAGGCAGCCCCGCTCGCCCCCCGCAGCTCGGACGCAGCTCGGCCGGAGTCCCCTCCGGCCCGTCGGTGTCCGAGCTGCGCCAATTTCAGCGGGTCCAATTTCGCGGAGCTCCAGCCTCGGAAAGGGCCTCCCTCGCCCGCCAGCTCGCGCCTTGCCGCCAGCGCGCGCAGGACCGATGATGCCCATCAAGATGGAGCTCGATCACGACGAGAGCCCGCCCCCGGAGGAGGAGGAGCGGCGGTGGATCGCCACCACCGAGTCCGCCCTCGGGATCCCCTACGTCCACGGAAACGCGGTCGAGGTGCTGCGCAACGGCGACGCGATCTTCCCGTCGATGCTCGAGGCCATCGCCTCCGCGGAGCACACCGTCGAGTTTCTGACCTTCGTCTACTGGAGCGGGGGCATCGCCGAGCGATTCGCGAGGGCGCTCGCCGACGCGGCGGAGCGCGGGGTCCGGGTCTCCGTGATCCTCGACGCCTTCGGCGCGCAGGCGATCTCGAGCGAGGCGCTCGCGCTGCTCCAGGCGTCCCCCGTCGAGCTGCGGTGGTTCCGCAAGATCCGGCCCTGGCGTCTGCGTCGATCGGCGCACCGGACCCATCGCAAGGTGCTCATCGTCGATCGACGGATCGGCTTCACCGGCGGGGTCGGCATCGCCGACGAGTGGTGCGGCGACGCCCGCAACCCGAGCGAGTGGAGAGAGACCCACTTTCGCGTCGAGGGGCCCGCCGTCCTCGGGCTCTGGTCGGCCTTCGCCGGCAACTGGTTCGAGATCGAAGCCTCGATCCCCGAGGGAGGGGCGCCGACGGAGGAGCTCCCTCCCGCCGGCGACGCGTCGATCCAAGTGGTCCGCTCGACCGCGAGCTACGGGCTCAGCGACGTGGCGATGGTCTTCCACGGGCTCATCTCCCGGGCGACGCGGCGGATCCACATCACCACCCCCTACTTCGTCCCCGACCCCACCTTTGTCCAGCTCCTCCGCGATCGGATCGAGGCCGGGGTCGCGGTCGAGATCCTCGTCCCTGGGCCGCACATCGACTCCAACCTGGTCCGCCTCGCCCGGACCGAGCTGCTCCAGGGGCTGCTCCAGGCCGGCGCGACGATCTGGTACTTCCAGCCGACGATGATCCACGCCAAGATCATGACGATCGACGGCCAGGTCGCCTGCATCGGCTCGGCGAACCTGAACGGTCGCTCGCTCCGGCAGGACGACGAGCTGCTCTTGACCGTCGTCGATCGAGCGCTCGTACGTCGCCTCGACGATGATTTCAGGGCCGACCTCGACCGGGCAGAGCGAATGTCCCTCGATCGCGCCCGGCGACGGCCGCGTTGGCGTCGGGCCCTAGAGAAGCTCGTCGCGCCGCTCCGCCGCCATCTCTGACAGCACCTCAGGCTTGCGGCCTGGCCGAGGCCCGTGCACCTTCGGTCGATGCACGAGCTCGACGCCCCAGACCTCACGACGAGCGAGACCCCGAGCCCGATCCTCCTCTCGTGGAGCTCGGGCAAGGACAGCGCCTTCGCCCTGCGCGAGCTCTTGGCGGACCCGCGGGTCGAGCTGCGCGGGCTCCTGACCGCGGTCAACACCACCCATCAGCGGGTGGCGATGCACGCTGTCCGGCGACGATTGCTGCGCATGCAGGCCAGCGCCCTCGGCCTGCCCCTCGTCGAGATCGAGCTCCCGTCGCCGTGCACCAACCAAGAGTACGAGGCGGCGATGCGCACGGCCCTCGCAGGTCCGCTCCGGGACGGGGTCGCTGGTGTCGCCTTCGGCGATCTTTTCCTCGAGGACATCCGCGCCTATCGCGAAGAGAAGAACGCGACGCTCGGCCTCGCGTCGTGGTTTCCGCTCTGGGGGCGGGACACGGCGAAGCTCGCCCGAGCGATGGTCGACAGCGGTCAGCGGGCGATCTTGACCTGTGTCGATCCTCGGCAGTGCCCGGCGGAGCTGGTCGGTCGGGACTTCGACCACGCCCTGCTCGACGAGCTGCCGCCGAGCGTCGATCCCTGCGGCGAGAACGGCGAATTTCACACCTTCGTCTGGGACTCACCGTCGTTCTCTGCGCCGATCCCGGTCTCGCGCGGGGTGATCGTCGAGCGGGACGGCTTCGTCTTCGCCGACGTGGTCCCTGCGGGCTGAGGACGGGGCCAGCGGCGCAGCGGGCAGCGCTCCCTATTTCTCCGTCAGCCAGGTGATGCCGTCCCAGGCGTCGGGCGGGTCCGCGACCAGCTCCCGGCAACGTTCGACGTAGAGCGCTACCGCGGCGTCCTCGGGGTCCTCCTCGGCCAGCGCTTGAAAGCCGGCGAGGGCCGCCCCGAAGCGCCCGGCCACGTACTCTCCGCGCGCTCCGTCGAAGGCGGGGCGGAGTCGGACGCGGCGATGGAGGAGCTCCTCCGGCAAGACGTCGAGCACCTCGAAGATCTCGGAGGCGAGGCTCCGCCCCTTGGCCACCACCCGATCGAGACAGCGAAGCTCGAACCTCGGGGGCGACGAGAGCCCAGCCGCGACGGTCTCGTCGATCAGGACGACCGCGCCGTAGACCTTCGTCATGCCCTCGATCCGCGCGGCATGGTTGACGCTGTCGCCGATCACACCGCCGCGCAGAGCACTCTCGCCGCCGATACAGCCGAGCATCAGCCCCCCCGAGCCGACGCCGATCCCGACCTTGATCGGCCCCTCCGGATCCGCCTCGTTGAAGGTCTCCAGGGCCTGGCACATCTGCACGGCGGACTGGACCGCGTCGTCGGGCGGCGTGGGATAGAGGGCCAGGATCGCGTCGCCGAGGTACTGGTTGACGAAGCCGCCGTTGTCGGTGACGCAGGGCTCCATCGCCGCCAGATAGCGGTTGACGAAGGGGAAGGCGCGCTCGGGCCCGAGGCTCTCGATCAGCGGCGTGAAGCCGCGGATGTCGGTGAAGAGCACCTGGAGCTCGGCGTGGGTGTGGTCACCGCGGTGGACGTCGCTGACCGATCGACGGCCGAGCAGATCGAGGAAGGCGAAGGGGACAAAGCGCATCGCCGCCGCGTGGGAGAGCTCGAGATCGGCGTGGGTCCGCTGGAGCGCCCGGGTCAGCAGCTCATTGTCGCGAAACGAGGCGGCGAAGCTGCGGGTGAGGGCCACCCCCTGGGCCGAGACGACCGCGACGAGGGCGTACGCGCCGACCCGCAGCGGGGTCTCGATAAAGCCGGCCACCGCGAGGATGTCAAAGGTATAGGCGGCGACGAAGGCCGCGAGGATCACCATCATCGTCCGCGCCCCGTCCACCCCGTGCCAGGAGGCGCGAGCGAGCGCCGGCAGGGCGACGACCGCGATCCAGATCAGCAGCGCCTGCGAGGCGATGAGGCTGCCGGCGAGCCATGAGAAGGGCTCGACCGCCGTCAGCAGGGCGAGGATCACCGCGACCGCCATCGTCGATCGGGCCAGGAGGGTCCGCGTCGACACCCCCGCGACCCGCAGGGCTAGCGCGAAGCCGAAGTAGCTGGCGGCGCAGAGGGCCATGTACTCGACCCGCAGGGCGAGCTCCCAGGGGAGCTCCGGCGCGAAGAGGTAGGCGACCTCCCCCGGTCCGCCGAGCGCCTCGCGGAGGGCGACGAGCACCGCGAGACCGCCGAAGTCGCCGTAGACCGGCTCACGGCGGCGGGAGGCGAAGAGCACCAAGAAGAGCACCCCGAGCGCGGACAGGATCGCGACCGTCGCCATCGACAGCACGGCGGCGACCGTCCGCCGCTCGATCACCCCCTCCGACGTGCCGATGAACACACCGTCGAGCACTCCGCCGACGCGATAGGCGGGGTTCCAGACCTGGATCGTCAGGGTCACGGGACCGCTGACATGGATCGCCGCCCGGACATCGCGGGTGTCCATCCTGTCGGTCTCGGGATCGCCGAACTCGGCGATGAGCTGATCGTCCAGCCAGGCGCGGCCGACGGTCGACACCCCCTCGAAAGAGAGGAGCAGCGGCGGCGCCTCGTCGGGGAGGACCAGCTCTAGGCGATAGGTCGCCGACCCCAGCGGGTCCTCGGGCCAACGGCCAGGCACCCAGGTCGGGGCCGCCCCGGTGAGGGCCTCCGACGGGCCGATGAGGGCGCCCCGGCTCATCGACCACGCGCCCTCGAGGTTGATGAGCGGCTCCTCGACCGGCTCCCAGGTCGAGAGATCCGCGCGACCCTCGACGATCCTCGAAGGCCTGGCCTCACCGCACGCGACGAGCCCGCAGGCCACGACGAGACATCCCAAGGCCCAGCGCATCCCGCCCATCCTGCCAGAGTCTAGGAGGCATCGTCTCGCGAGCGCTGGCGCGAGAGTCCTCGCGTACACTTGGGGCCATGTCCGCAAGCGCCCCCCTGAGCCGCTCATATGCGCGCCGTCAGCCCTCCGCGATGACCTCGGCGCTTATGTTCGTCGGCACCGTAGCCCTCGCCTGCACGACGGCGAGTGGCGAGAGCGCGACCGACTCTGACTCCGACTCCGACTCCGCGACCACCGGCGTACAAGAGGAGGTCCGCTACACCCTGCACACTCCGCTTCAGGGGACTGAGACGTTCCTCCGCGATCCGGAGGGCGCGCTCGTCCAGAGCTGGGAGAGCTCGACCTTCCCAGCGGTGTCGACCTTTCTCCTCCCGGGCGGCGATCTCTTGCGGACCGGCGTCGTCGGTACGGCCTTCGCCTCGCCCGGCGTCGGCGGCCTTCTCGAGCGCCAGAGCTGGGATGGCGCCCCGCTGTGGAGCTTCACCTACTCCGACCAGGATCACCGCCTCCACCACGACATCGAGCCGCTGCCGAGCGGCAACATCCTCGCGATCGCCTGGGAGCGCAAGAGCCCCGAGGAGGCGAGCGCCGCCGGCCGCAACCCCGCGACGATCGACGGCGACGAGGGTCTCTGGCCCGACACGGTGATCGAGATCGACCCCAGCGCCGACGCGATCGTCTGGGAGTGGCACGTCTGGGATCACCTGGTCCAGGACTTCGACTCGAACGCGCCGAACTTCGCCGACATCAGCGCGCGGCCGGAGCGGATCGACCTCAACTTCGTCGACGTCACGGGGCCTCAGCTCTCGGATTGGAACCACTTCAACGGCATCGGCTACAATCAAGAGCTCGATCAGATCGTCCTCAGCGCCCATCACTTCCACGAGATCTGGGTGATCGATCACTCGACGACGAGCGCGGAGGCGGCCTCCTCGAGCGGCGGCCGAGCGGGCCGCGGCGGCGACCTCCTCTACCGCTGGGGCAACCCCGGGGCCTACGGCGTCGACGGAGAGCAGCAGCTCTACCATCAGCACGATCCGCGGTGGATCCCAGACGGTCTGCCCGGCGCCGGCGACCTGACGATCGTCAACAACGGCCTCCCCGAGGTCCGCCCCTACACCACCGTCGTCCAGATCACCCCGCCGCTCGCCGAGGACGGCACCTACACCCTCAGCGACGGGACCTACGGCCCGGCCGCGCCGACCTGGGAGTACAAGGCGGACCCGCCGGAGAGCTTCTTCACCGAGATCGTCGGCAGCGCCCAGCGGCTGCCGAGCGGCAACACGCTGATAAACCAGGGGATCATCGGCCGCTTCTTCATCGTCACCCCCGAGGGGGCGCTCGTCTGGGAGCAGAACCACGGCGTCGGCATCTTTCGGGTCGACTCCTTCGCCGCCGAGGATCCCCAGCTCGCAGGGCAGGACCTGACTCCGGGCGAGGGCTGACTCGGGGCGGCGAAGTCCGCTCGCCTGCATCCCGCCCGCCTCCGCGACCGCAGCCTCCTAGCCCTAAAATAAGCGCTGGTGTGAAACCGCCCCCCCAGTTCCGTGTAGAAGTGCGCTCACGCGGACTTTTGCCGCCCGAGTGCTCGGGCGCGGGTGAAGGCTCACCTCCTGCTTGACGACGGGCGGAGCTCGGAGGCTGAAGGCGGACGGGCGAGGGGCGACGAGGCGGGTCCCTCGCGGACGCGGGTCCTCCCATGCCACGTGCTCGCCACGGGTGAGGCTGAGGTGCTTGAAGAGACAGGTACGCGTGTCTCCGCGCGAGGCACGGGTCCTCCCGCTGCGTCCCACCCGTCGCCCCTCGCTCGCCCGAGCGAGTCTGTCGGCGCTCCGCTTGCGGGTACGTGGATCGCTTGCTCGCGTCGGTCTTCGCTCGGTACGTGCTCGTCGCGACTCTCGACGATGATGAGAAACAACGCGCATCGTCGGCCGAACTTCGGTCCGTGTCGAAGTCCAAGCGAGCGCGAGCCTCCGAGGCCCCAGCGAGAACACCGAGCGGGACAACTCGCGCGAGTCATCTCAAGGCCGAACCTCGGCGAGAACGGAGCCCACAGGCAAGCGCTCGACCGAAGTGCAAGAGCCTCGAGCCTCGAGCCTCCGCCGGTAGAGCTGGTCGTCGACCCGGCTCCTGTGACTCCCTTCGCTGGGCTCACGCTCGCGGCTCGATCGATCGCCTCAAGCTCCGGCGCTCGATCAACGGCCGCGTGAAGGTCTTCGAGAACAAGCGCGGCTACGACGAAGCGACGCATGTCCT